>NZ_JBFQGI010000003.1:0-834984 GCF_040932295.1 Streptomyces sp. C36
ATGGAGAGCAGACTGCGGGAGCTCGAAGCCGATCTCGAGGCCGATCTCGAGGCCGGTCTCGGTGTCGGCGGTCCGGAGGCTCTCGCCGAGTACGGGGAGGTCCTCACCGCCTTCGAGGCCCGTGGCGGGTACGAGGCCGACGCCCGGGTCGACAAGGCCCTGCACGGACTGGGCGTCGCCCACATCGCGCGCGACCGGCGGCTGGGGAGCCTGTCGGGCGGAGAACAGGCCCGGCTGGGCCTCGCCTGTCTCCTCGCCGCGGCGCCCGAGGTCATGCTCCTGGACGAGCCCACCAACCATCTTGACGACGCGGCGCTGACCTGGCTCGAGGACAGCCTCCGGGCGCATTCCGGCACGGTCGTGGCGGTCTCCCACGACCGGGTCTTCCTCGAACGCGTCGCCACCGCCGTGATCGAGGTGGACGCCGACCGGCGCACGCTCGTCCGCTACGGCGGGGGCTGCACCGGGTACGTGGCCGAGCGCGCCGCCGCCCGGGGCCGGTGGGAGCAGGCCTACGAACGCTGGTGCGCCGAGACACGGGCGCTCGTCGAGACGGCCGAGACCACGGCCCGCGACGTCGCCGTGGGCCGCGCCATCAAGGACGGCAACAAGATGGCCTACGACCGCGACCGGGGCCGCGTGCAGTCCTCCGTCTCCAGCCGCGTGCGCAACGCGCGCGAGCGCCTGCGCAGACTGCGGGAGGAGCCGGTGCCCCGCCCGCCGGAGCCCCTGCGGTTCGCCGCCCGGCCCGAGGCCGGCGCCGCCGAAGGGGACCTGGTCACGCTCGAGGGGATACGCGTCGGCGACCGGCTGGCGGTCGACGCGCTCACTGTCCGCGCCGGTGAGCGACTGCTGGTCCATGGCACCAACGGCGCGGGGAAGACGACGCTGCTGCGGCTGATGGCCGGCGCCGGCCGGCCCGACAGTGGCACCGTTCACCGCCGAGGACGCATCGGATACCTCGCCCAGGAGATACCCGTGGACCGGCCGTCGGAGCGCCTGGCCGACGCCTTCCGGCGCGGACTGCCGGGCGACGCCGAGGAGCAGCGGGAGCTGCTGCTGTCCTACGGCCTCTTCCGGGAGCGCGACCTGCACGTGCCCGTCGGCTCCCTCTCGGTCGGACAGCGGCGCCGCCTCGGCCTCGCCCGGCTGCTCGCCCGCCCGGCGGATCTGCTGCTCCTCGACGAGCCCACGAACCACCTGGCCCTCGGCCTGGTCGAGGAGCTCGAGCAGGCTCTGGCCGCGTGGCCGGGCGCCGTGGTGATCGTCTCCCACGACAGGGCCCTGAGCAGGCGTTTCGTCGGCGGCCGGTGCGAGATCCGCGACGGCCGGGCGCTGATCACGCCCGCGGGGTCGGGGGCGTGAGGCGCCCGACCTCCGTTCGAATTAGGGTGGCGGCATGTCACGGCCCCGGCGCATCGTCCTCATTCGGCACGGAGAGTCGGAGGGAAACGTCGACGACACGGTGTACGAACGGGAGCCGGACCACGCCCTGAGCCTGACGGAGGCCGGCCGCAAGCAGGCCGAGGAGGCGGGAGTCCGGCTGCGGGAGCTCTTCGGGGACGAGGAGGTCTCCGTCTACGTCTCGCCGTACCGGCGCGCCCACCAGACCCTCCAGGCGCTGGCGCTCGACCCGCGCCGCATCCGGGTCCGCGAGGAGCCGCGACTGCGCGAGCAGGACTGGGGAAACTGGCAGGACCGCGACGACGTCCGCCGCCAGAAGGCCTACCGCGACGCCTACGGCCACTTCTTCTACCGCTTCGCCCAGGGCGAGTCGGGTGCCGATGTGTACGACCGGGTGGGTGCTTTCCTGGAGAGCCTGTGGCGCAGCTTCGACGACCCCGGCCATCCGCCGAACGTTCTCCTGGTCACCCACGGCCTCACCATGCGGCTGTTCTGCATGAGGTGGCTGCACTGGAGCGTCGCCGAGTTCGAGTCGCTGTCGAACCCCGGCAACGCCGAGACACGGATGCTGGTGCTCGGGTCGGACGGCCGCTATCACCTTGACCGGCCGTTCGAGCGCTGGTGCACCCCTGAATCGTATGGCTTCACCGGTTAGAGTTCGCTGCGATGACCGCTGACCGATTCCACCGAGCCCTCGCGAGTCTGCGAGGGCTGGCCGTGGGTGACGCCCTCGGCTCCCAGTTCTTCGTCCCCGCCAACTATCCGTCGCTCAAGCGCCACGAGCTGCCGCCGGCCCCGTGGTGCTGGACCGACGACACCGAGATGGCCTGCTCCGTGCTGGCCGTCCTCGCCGAGCACGGCCGCATCGACCAGGACGCCCTCGCGCGGTCCTTCGCCGAGCGCCACGACTTCGACCGCGGCTACGGTCCGGCGGTCAACCGGATGCTGCGCCTGGTCAGGGAGGGCGGCGACTGGCGTGAGCTGGCCGCCGGGCTCTTCAAGGGGCAGGGGTCCTGGGGCAACGGCGCCGCCATGCGCATCGCCCCGCTGGGCGCCTGGTACGCGGACGACCCCGAGCAGGCGACGCACCAGGCCGAGATCTCCGCCTACACCACCCACCAGCACCGCGAGGCCGTTGCCGGGACCATGGCGGTGGCCGCGGCGGCGGCCATCGCGGGAGACCCCTCCCGGACCGTCGCCCCCGAGGCGCTGCTGGACGGCGTGATCGCGCTGGTGCCCCGCAGCGCGGTTCATGCCGGGCTGCGCCGCGCCCGCGACATGCTCGACTACGCGGACGTCACCACGGTGGCCGCCGTGCTGGGCTGCGGGCGCCGTACCAGCGCCCATGACACGGTGCCGTTCGCGCTGTGGGCGGCGGCCCGCCATCTCGGCTCGTTCGAGAAGGCGTTCTGGACGACGGCGCGGGCCGGCGGTGACGTGGACACCACGTCCGCCATCGCCTGCGGCGTGGTCGCCGCCGCGGAACGGGGCGCTCCGCCGGAGAGCTGGCTGCGCGACACCGAGGCGCTTCCCTCCTGGTTGCCCGACGGCCCGCGCTGACCGGAGGGCGGCCGGGGAACGAGGAGTGGGGGCGGGGCGGGACAGCCCGGCGCCAGGGGCGTAACCTTACTGGCGCCATGCCCTACCAACCGCCTACCCACAGCGTCGAGCGCTCTCTCCGAGCGACGACCGGAGCAAAGATCGTCGCCGGTGTGGACGAGGTCGGCCGAGGGGCCTGGGCCGGTCCGGTCACCGTGTGCGCCGCCGTCACCGGCCTCCGTCGCCCGCCGGAGGGTCTCACCGACTCCAAGCTGCTGACCCTCAAGCGACGCACCGCTCTCGCCGCGACCCTGGAGAGCTGGGTCACCGCCTACGCCCTCGGCGAAGCCTCGCCGGGGGAGATCGACGAGCTGGGCATGACGGCGGCGCTGAGGCTGGCCGCTACCCGTGCGCTGGAGGCCCTGCCCGTGCGGCCCGACGCGGTGATCCTCGACGGCAAGCACGACTACCTCGGTGATCCCTGGAGGGTCCGTACGGTCATCAAGGGCGACCAGTCCTGTGTGGCCGTCGCGGCGGCCTCCGTGATCGCCAAGGTCCGGCGCGACGCGATGATGGCGGAACTGGGTGCGGTCCACGCGGATTTCGCATTCGGGGACAACGCCGGATACCCCTCCCCGGTGCACCGCGCCGCGCTGGAGGAACTGGGCCCGACCCCGCACCACCGGTTGTCCTGGGCCTATTTGGACGCGCTGCCGAAGTGGCAGCATCTCAAGAGGGTGCGCATCACCCCCGACAACATGGCTTTGGAGGCCGGTGGCCAGCTCGGCTTCGACTTCTGAGTGGCCCAAAACGCCACCCGCCGACGCGACTCGCACCGGCGTTTGATAAATATCGACTCATGCCTCTCATCCCCGAGGAGCCTCAGATTCACGAGAGTGTCCCGGGTCCCCGCGCAGTTCCGGCCCCCGGCCGCACCGCGCCGACCCCCCGCCCTGTTCCTGGTCCCCGCCCGGCCCCCCGGCCCGGTCCCGGCCCCCGTGGCCCGGTGCCGGCCCCGCCCCGGCCCGCCCCGCGCGCGGCGGAGCCCACCCCGCAGATCCAGCTGATACCCGCGTCCGTCGACGGTGCCCTGGACGCCGCGGACGAGGCCGTCGACCTGCTGCTCGACACCGGCCGGGCGCCCAGCGAGGTGCTGGTGCTCACGACTGGCGACCCCCACCCGTGGGCGGCGCACGAGCTGTCCTTCGGCGAAGCGTCCTACTGGGCGCAGCACGACGCCGGCGACGACGTCTTCTACGCGGCCGCCGACGCGGAGCGGGCCTGCCCGCGCCCGGTCGTGGTCGTGGCCGTCAACGGCGGCACGGACGCCGAGGTGGCCGACGCGCTGCCCGCGGCGATGTCCCGCGCCGGCGCGCTGCTGATCGTCTGCGGCGACCCCCAGCGGGTCAACACCCTCCTGGCCGCAGGCGTCTGACGAGTGGTTCCGGTGGCCGGCCGTCCCGTACGGGGCCGGTCGGCCACCGTGTCCCGTCCCGTCACCGTGCGGCCGCGCGGCGGTACGCCTCGCTCACCCCGCCGCCGGAACCGGTGCGCGGGGAGTGGCGAACGGGCGAGCGCGGCTGACGCCCGCTGCGACCCTCGCCGAGGATCCGCCAGCCGGCGGCGGTGAGGGTGATGTACGCGCCGCAGCGCAGCCCGTGCAGGGTGCAGGCGTCACGCAGTCCCCACATCCAGGCGCCGTCCTCCTCGGTCCAATGGGCCTCGCCCTCGCGGCAGTAGAGCAGGACGGTCGTGCGGACCGGAGACCGTCTGCGCAGGTCGTGCGGGATGACCCGGCGGAGCTGGGAGAGAAGCGCGTTGCGCAGCTCCCAGCCGTCGGCGGATCCGGCCCGGCGGACGAAGGAGGCACTCGCCGCGAGTCGTTCGTCCGGATGGAGGACCGCGACGACCGCCGTGGACGGCGCCGGCAGGTGACGGTCGCACAGGCCGGTGACGAGCTCGCGCGGATTACACAGCGGCGGAATGCCGGACGCGGCCCATTCGGCGGGTTCGAGCAGCCTGCCGAGAGGGGAAGCGGAATCGGCGGACAGCGGTGGGGCGAAGCCGAGGGCCATGATTCTCCCTTCGTCTGCACGCCCACGGCGCTGGGCTGGAGGTCAGGCGGGGCGTGTGCCGCGATGACGGTCCCGGCGGGCCGGCGACGGGCGTGAGCGGGGAGCCGCTTCGATTCTCCCGGCACCACCGCCCCTGCGGCAACGATCGATTGGCGCCACTGACCGGTATCCGACGGTCACTCCTCCGCATTCCGCCCCGGCCTCGGGCACACCCCGCCCCATCTCACCCCTGTACGGCCAGGACCAGCGGAAACACCTCCGGCGCACCACAGCGTCGCAGCATGCGGGCGGCCACCGCGAGCGTCCAGCCGGTGTCGGCCAGATCGTCCACCAGCAGCACCGGCCCGTTGGCCGAGGCCAGCGCTTGCGCGAGGGCGGGAGGAACGGTCAGGGCTCCGTCCAACGCCCTCAGACGCTGGGCGCTGTTGCTGCGCGGCACACGAGTGTCGGCATCCCAGTCCCCGTACTCGACGGTGCCCAGGAGCGGCATGCGGCCGACCGAGGCGATGCGTTCGCCGAGGGAGCGGATCAGCCGTGGCCGGGTGCGGGAGGCGATGGTGACGACGCCCACCGGGCGGGCCGGCGCGTCGGGCGCTCCCGAAGCCCAACCGCCGGGCCCGCGAGCCCAGTCGGCGAGCACGGTCACCACGGCGTCCGCGACGTCATCCGGAATCTCCGCATCCGGTGCCTGCGGTGCCAGCAGGGGCCGCAGCCGGTTGCCCCAGCCGATGTCCGACAGCCGCCCGAGCGCCCGGCCGGGAGCGGCCTGTTCGCCGGCGGGAATGCGGCCCTTGAGATCCACGCCCACCGCGGGCATACCGGTCGGCCACATCCGCCGCGGCTCCACCTCCACGCCCGGACGGCCCAGCTCTCCCCGGGAGGCGTCCAGCGACCCGGAGGACACCTCGGCGGTGAACCGGGGCGCCGCGCAGTTGTCGCACCGCCCGCAGGGAACCGCCTGCTCGTCGTCCAGCTGCCGCCGCAGGAACTCCATACGGCATCGCGTGGTCGTGGCGTACTCGCGCATCGCCTGCTGCTCGGCCTCACGCTGCCGGGCGACCCAGGCGTACCGCTCGGCGTCGTAGACCCACGGCGCGCCCGTCGCCGTCCAGCCGCCGCGCACCCGGTGCACCGCGCCGTCGACGTCGAGGACCTTGAGCATGGTCTCCAGGCGCGAGCGGCGCAGCTCCACCTGCGGCTCCAGGGCGGGCAGGGACAGGGGCCGGTCCGCGGCGGCCAGCACGTCCAGCGTGCGGCGGACCTGCTCCTCCGGCGGGAAGGCCAGCGAGGCGAAGTACTTCCAGATCGCCTCGTCCTCGCGGCCCGGCAGCAGCAGCACCTCGGCATGCCGCACGCCACGTCCCGCCCGGCCCACCTGCTGGTAGTAGGCGATGGGGGAGGAGGGCGAGCCGAGGTGGACCACGAAACCGAGGTCCGGCTTGTCGAAGCCCATGCCCAGCGCGGACGTCGCCACGAGCGCCTTGACCCGGTTGCCGAGGAGGTCCTCCTCGGCCTGCTGCCGGTCGGCGTTCTCCGTCTTGCCGGTGTACGGGGCCACGACGTGCCCGCGCCGGCGCAGGAACGCCGTGACCTCCTCGGCCGCAGCGACGGTCAGGGTGTAGATGATTCCGGAGCCCGGCAGGTCGTCCAGATGGTCGGCGAGCCAGGCCAGCCGGTGGGCGGCGTCGGGCAGGCTCAGCACGCTCAGGCTGAGGCTCTCCCGGTCCAGCGGCCCACGCAGGACCAGCGCCTGCTCCGCTCCCTCGCCCGTCCCCAGCTGCTCGGCGACGTCGGCCGTGACACGCGCGTTGGCCGTGGCGGTCGTGGCGAGCACGGGCACGCCCGGCGGCAGGTCGGCCAGCATCGTGCGCAGCCGGCGGTAGTCGGGCCGGAAATCATGGCCCCAGTCGGAGATGCAGTGCGCCTCGTCGACGACCAGGAGACCGGTGGCGGCGGCCAGCTTGGGCAGGACCTGGTCGCGGAAGTCGGGGTTGTTGAGCCGCTCGGGGCTCACCAGCAGCACGTCGACCTCGCCCGCGGCGACCTCGGCCTGGACCGTGTCCCACTCCTCGGTGTTGGAGGAGTTGATCGTGCGCGCGTGGATGCCCGCGCGCGCGGCCGCCTCCACCTGGTTGCGCATGAGCGCGAGGAGCGGGGAGATGATCACCGTGGGACCGCTGCCGCGCTCGCGCAGCAGCGCGGTGGCGACGAAGTACACCGCCGACTTGCCCCAGCCGGTGCGCTGGACGACCAGCGCCCGGCGCCGGTCGGCGACGAGGGCCTCGATCGCGCGCCACTGGTCCTCGCGCAGCTTCGCCGTGCCCGTGGTGTCCCCGACGAGACGGGCGAGGACGTGGTCCGCCGAGGTGCGGAGGGCTTCGTTGGTCATGCCCCCATGCAACACGAGGGCACTGACAAAGCGCGAATGGGCGGCCGCGACCTGTGGAAAACCCGGGAGGCGACGTCATCCACAGGATCGATCGGATCATCATTCCGGAGTTATCCACAGGCCTGGCGGGCCCGGCCGGATCCACGGGACTCTCGGGCCATGACACAGCGCGATGAATCAGCCCGTCCGTCCGTCTCGCCCGCCGCCCCGTCCCCTGCCTGGGACGCCAGGCCCGAAACGCAGATCACCCTCCGCAGCCCGGGCGAACTGGCCGACGCCCTGCCCTACCTGATGGGTTTTCATCCCACCGACAGCGTGGTCCTGCTGGCGCTGCACGGCGAACGCGGCCGCTTCGGCGGCCGCCTCAGGCTCGGCATTCCGCGCAACAGCGAGGAGTGGCCCGAGGTCAGCGACCAGCTCGCCGAGACCCTCGTCGCCGGGTGCGTCAAGCGGGGCGCCCGCCCCGACGGCATCGTCCTGTTCCTGTGCCAGGACCCCAGGACGGGGGAGAGCGGGCACGAGGTGATGGAGCGCCTTCGTCCGCTCGCCCAGAGCCTGCGCCTGGCCTGCGGAGGGCTCGACGTGCCCGTGTACGAAGCGCTGTGCCTGTCCGACGGCCGGTTCTGGTCCTACTGCTGCCCCGATGAGCGCTGCTGCCCGGCTGAGGGCACCCTTCTAGCCCTTCCCGGCACCTCGGTGATGGCGGCGGCCGCCGCCTACGCGGGGATCCAGGTGCGCGGGACGCTGCGTGAGATGGAGGCCCGGTACGCCCCGCTCGAGGGCGACCGCGGCCGGGAGCAGGAGTCCGCCCTCGACGCCGCGGCCGCCGACCTCGTTCCCCGGATTCTGAGCGGCACGGGCGGCGAGATGCTGCGCCGCGAGACGCTGGACCTCGCGGACCTGATCGTGGAACGGTTCCGCGCGGCGCCGCCGCTCGCCGCGCCGCCGGAGGCCGATGCCCGGGACGACGGGCTCCTCGCCTGCGACGAGGCGGCCGCGATCATCCTCGGCCTGCAGGACCGCGTCACCCGTGACCGGGCGGCGGAATGGATGGAGGGGCCGCGGGCCGCGGCGGTGCTGCGCCTCTGGCGGGCCCTCGCCCGGCGCTGCGTGCCGCCGTACACCGAGCACGCGGCCGCGCCGCTCACCCTCGCCGGCTGGGTGGCGTGGTCCATGGGAGACCACCCTGATGCGCGGGTCGCCCTGAGCCAGGCACTGACCGCCGACCCCGAATACCTCTTCGCACAGCTCCTGCACCGCGCCTGCAACGACGGCATGGACCCGGAGCCCCTGCGCCGTTGCCTGCGCGGCGAGCGCCGCGGACGCGCCGAGCCCCCGGCCGCCGCCACTGGGACGGACACAGGGACGGACACAGGGACGGACACAGGGACGGACACGGGGACGGAAACCAGGACGGACGCCGCGGCGATCACCCGTGGGACGGAGGGAGCCGACGAGCCGGGTGTGGTCCGGGACACCATCCGGGATGGCGACCTGGATGGCGTGCCGGGCGGCATCCCGCAGGAGGTGGGCCCGGTCGGCCCGGACCCCGTCGTTCCCGCCGCAGGGGCCGCCTCCCCCGGGCCGGGCGGCCCCGCCCGGCCCGGGGGCCCGAGCGCGCCGGCCGGAGTGAAGGGGCCCGCCGGGAAGGCGCGTACGCGCCGCCGCGCCGGGCAGCGGGGCGTGCGGGGACGGCAATGAGCCGACTCCGGGCCGACCGCCGTGACCTCGCCCGGGCCGCCGACGTTCACCTGAGTGGCCCTCACTCGTTGTCGGTCGTCCAGGTCCGCGACGCGCAAGGGAGCAGACAGATGCGAGGCATCGCCCCCCACGGTCCTCCGCTCAGCCGCCCCGTCCCGCCGCAGCGCACCGCCCCCGGCCGGCCCCAGGGACCGCGGCCCGTGCACGAGGCGCTGATCTGCGTCGCACTGCCCGCTCTCGCGATCTCCGGTGCCCAGGGGCAGCTCACCGGGGGAGGGCTGGACGGCTTCTACCGGGGTGGACGCAGGCTGCTCGCCCGGTGCCGGGTGCGGGTGGGCGGGATCGAGCCGGTGCCCGTGCAGGGCCGGATGCTCGCGGCGGACCGGGCCCGCTTCGTCGGCACGGTGCGGACCGCCGCCGATGCCGGACCCGATCCGGCCGTCACCGTCGAACGACTGCGCGAGGCCGCGGGCGTCGAGCGCATCACCCTGCGCAGCGCGGCGGTCCGGGAGCTCCGGCTCGTGCTCGAGGTGTCCCTGGGCACCGACCTCGCCGAGCTGGGCGCCGTCGCCGCCGGGCAGGCCGGGCCGGAGATCCCGGCCGCCGTGCACGGCTCCGGACTGCGCTGGTCGGCGCCCGGACTGCGGGCGGTGGTCAGCGCGGAGCCCGCGCCCGGGGACGTTCTGGCCTCGGCCGGCCTGCTCTGCTGGGAGATGGACCTGCCGCCCGGCGGCTCCCGGAGCATCGAGCTGCGGGTCCGGGCCGAGCGGCCCGGCAGGCCGCGCGGGCCCGAGCCCGCCCAGGGCGGGGGCGTCGCGCCGCCCTGGGGGGACGCCGAGGCCGACGGGGACGACCCCCGGTCCGCCGCCCTGCTGGCGGCGAGCCTCGAGGACCTGCGGGCGCTGCTGGTGCGCGACCCCGCCCACCCGGGCGAGGTGCATCTCGCCGGGGGCATCCCCTGGCGCTGCGGGCACCTCGCGCCCGCCGAGGCGCTGTGGGCGGCCCGTATGACGCTCCCCCTGGGCGTGCGGCTGGCCGCCGGGACGCTGCGCGCGCTGGCCCGTACGCAGATGCCCGGGCCCGGCCCCGACCGTGGGCTGATTCCCGGCGCGCTGCGTCACTCGGGAGCCCATCTGCCGCCCGGTTGCACGGGGGTGGAGGCGACGCTGCTCTTCCCCGTGGTGCTGGCCGAGGCCCGGCGGTGGGGGCTACCGGAGCAGGAGACCCGCTCGCTGCTTCCCGCGGCCGAGCGATGCCTGGACTGGCTGAGCACGGCTGTCGGGGACGGGGAGTACCTGCCGGACCCGGCCCCGGCGGGCCCGTACCGCTGCGAGGTCCAGGCCCATGCCCACCGGGCCGCCCTGCTCGGCGCGGACCTCCTCGAGGCGTACGGGCGGCCCGGCGTGGAGGGCCTGCGGGAGTGGGCGAGCGCCCTGCGACGCCGTTTCCGGGAGGACTTCTGGGTCGACGACATGGCCGGCGGCCGCCCCTTGGCCGCCCTCGCCCCCGACGGCCGACGGATACCGCACCTGGGATCCGCCGCCGCGCACCTGCTGGACACCGGCCTGCTCGGGGCGGGGGGCCACGCCCCGGGGCTGCTCGACGCGGTCCGCACCGAGCAGCTCGCCCGGCTGTTCGGTGGCCCCGCCCTCGACTCCGGCTGGGGCCTGCGCAGTCTGGGGGCGAAGGAGCCGGGCCACAATCCGTTCGGGCACCGCAGCGGGGCCGTCCGGGTTCACGAGACGGCCGTCGCGGTGGCCGGTCTCTTCGCCGCCGGCTACGAGAACGAGGCCCAGGGCCTGTTGCGGGGAGTGCTCGACGCCGCCGAGACCTTCGGCCACCGGCTGCCGGAGATGTACGCGGGGGAGCAGCGCACCGCCGGCAGCGCTCCGTTGCCGCATCCGGCGGCCTGCCGGCCGGCCGCCGTCGCGGCGGCGGGCGCGGTGCAGCTGCTGACGTCGCTGGCCGGCATACGCCCGGACGTGCCCGCCGGCAGCGTGGCCGTACGGCCGCCGCGCAGCGCCCCGCTCGGCGAGTTGCGGCTGACGGGTCTGCGCGTCGCCGACCAGCCGTTCGCCGTACGCGTCAGCAGGCTGGGGCTGGGCATGGTCGAGGAGGCCGCCGACGGCCTGCAGTTGGGGGTGTGAGCGTCGTGCGGGCCCGGCTGCCCGGCGAGGGGCTGACGGGTGTCGGACAAGCACCTGTTTATCGTCAGGCAGACGACTATGATCGCGTCATGCCCTACGACCCGTCGGCCTTCCCGCCCTTCGCTGTCACCGTCGACCTGGTCGTGCTCACCGTGCGGCGCCACGCGTTGTGCGCGCTGGTCGTTCGCCGTGGTGAGCCGCCGTACCAGGGCCGTTGGGCCCTGCCCGGCGGATTCGTACGGGGCGACGAGGACCTGGCGACCGCGGCGGCGCGTGAGCTCGCCGAGGAGACGGGCCTGCAGGCGCACGACCCGGTCGGCCCGGTGGTGGCCGGTGGCGCGCACCTCGAACAGCTCGCCACCTATGGCGACCCCAAGCGTGATCCCCGGATGCGGGTGGTCAGCGTCGCCCACCTGGCGCTCGCGCCGGACCTGCCCGCCCCGCGCCCCGGCGGCGACGCGCGCAGCGTGCGCTGGGCGCCCGTGGAGGACCTGCTGGACCAGGAGGCTGGGTACGGCCGCGACGGAGAGCCGGAGGACCCGCTGGCCTTCGACCACGCCCGCATCCTCGCGGACGGGGTGGAGCGGGCCCGCTCCAAGATCGAGTACTCCTCGCTCGCCACCGCCTTCTGCCCGCCGGAGTTCACCGTCGGCGAGCTGCGCCGGGTCTACGAAGCGGTGTGGGGCGTGGCCTTGGACCCCCGGAACTTCCATCGCAAGGTCACCGGCACCCCGGGCTTCCTGGTTCCCACCGGCGGCACCACGACACGCCAGGGCGGCCGCCCCGCGCAGCTCTTCCGGGCGGGCGGCGCCACGCTCCTCAACCCGCCCATGCTGCGGCCCGAGGCGTAGCGGACCGAGGCCTGGCGGCCCGGGCGGGGTCACGGGGCTCGTTCACGCGTCGGGCGGGACACGCGTGAGGGAAGAGACCTACGTTGCGTAGCAAATAGGACATATCGGGTTACGGTGCTGCGGTACGGTCCCGCCGTCCCGTGAGTGAAGCCATGATCCAGGCCATCGGACTCACCAGCGTCCCCCGCCGCAACCAGCCCCCCGCCGTCGACGACCTCACCTTCGAGGCGCGCCCGGGGCGCGTCACCGCCCTGCTCGGCGCGCCCGGAGCGGGCAAGACCGCCGCCCTGCGCCTGATGCTGAGGCTCGACCCGGGCCGCGGCGTCACGCTCTACCGCGGCCGCGCCCTCGACCGGATTCCCCACCCCACCCGCGAGATCGGCGTCCTCCTCGGCAACGTCCCGGGTCACCCCGCCCGTACCGCCCGCGGCCATCTCCGCATGCTCAGCGCCGCCTCCGGCGTCCCCGCCGAACGCGCCGACGAGGTGCTCGACGTCGTCGGCCTCAGCGGCCTCGCCGACCAGCGTCTCGGCGACTTCTCGCTCGGCATGGACCGCCGCCTCGGCATCGCGGCGGCCCTTCTCGGCGACCCGCACACGCTCGTGCTCGACGAGCCCGCCCGCGACCTCTCGCCCCGCGAGACGGCCTGGCTGCACGGGCTGCTGCGCGGCTACGCGGCCCAGGGCGGCGCCGTCCTCGTCAGCTCCGGCGACCCCATCGAAGCGGCCCGCCTGGCCGACCAGGTCGTCACCATCGACCAGGGCCGCCTGATCGCCGACCAGGAGGCCGCGGCGTTCGCGGGTTCCCGGCTGCGGCCGCGCGTCGCCGTCCAGTCGCCCCTGGCCAACCGGCTCGCCCATGTGCTCGCCTCCGAGGCCGACACGGCGCAGGAGAAGGTGGGCGCGCCCCCCGTGGAGGTGGTGCACGAGGGCGGCAGCCGGATCTGCGTCTACGGCAGCAGCTGCGCCGCCGTGGGGGAGACCGCCTATCGCCACGGCATCCTGGTGCACCGCCTGGTGGAGGAGGTCGCCGACACCGGGCCTGTGACCCCGCTCGAGCGCGCCGACGGCCGGGGCGAGGCTCCCGGCTCCGAGGCCGCCTCCGGAGCCGCCTCCGAGGTCGCGGCGGGAGCCCCCGCCCGCCCGCAGCCGCCCCTCCCGGCCCCCGGTCCCGCCTGGCCCCTGCGCTACGAACTGCGCCGCGCCACGGGCGTCCGCACCGGCTGGACGGTGGCCGTGCTGGCCCTCACCGCCTCCCTGCTCGCCTCCGTGCTCCTCGCGCGCACCGGCGCCGCCGCCGATCTGCGCCTGCTCACCGGCTGGCCCTCGTGGCTGCCCCTGCCGCCGGCCGCCTTCGGCGCGGGGCTGCTCGGGGCGCTCGCCTTCGGCCAGGAGTTCCGCTATCCCGCGCTCGCGCCCGACCAGGGCTCCGTGCCCCGCAGGCTGGGCCTCCTCGGGGCCAAGCTCGCCGTCACGGCCGCCGTCGCCCTTCTCCTCGCCCTCGCGGCCGTCGCCCTCGACGCGGCGGTGCTCCGGCTGCTCTTCGGCGGATCCGTCGTCCTTCGGCCCGCGGGCTGGGGCACGATGCTCGCCGGGTGGGCCGGGCTCACCCTGGGCTGCGCCTGGGCCGGCCTGCTCGCCGCGGGCCTGTTCCGGTCCACCGCCCTGGGGGTGGTGGCGGTGCTGGCGGTGCCGACGGTGGTGGTGCCCGTGCTGGGCGGCGTGCTCTCCCAGCCGGCCGCCCGGTCGCTGATCGGGCTTCCGGAGCGGTTGCGGTCGGCCGCCGTGGTGCAGTGGCCGGCCGGACTGGACCAGGGCGTCTCGGCGGCGCTGCGGCTGATGTCCCAGCCGATCGGCTGGGCGCTCGCCCTGTGCCTGACGGGTCTGCTCGGGGCCTATGTCCTGACGGTCTTCCGTGGCCGCCCGAGGTGATGGCTGTGCTATTGCGCCATGCCGGACGCGAGGGAACGCAGAGTGACAATCAGCCTGGAGGGGGAGCGGGGGAAAACCCGATACCGTCACGCTCCGCAGTTGTCCGGCCCCGTAGGGTGCCCTTTTCTGTCCGTTTGGGCGTCAATTGTGAGGTAATGGGCGATCACCCTTTCGTGTGCTTTTCACCAAAGACCTCAAGGGGCCTGGAGGTGTCGCCGACAAAGGAAGCGTGAGTACCCTTGCGCACACCATGATGACCGCGGCTCGTCCCGCCGACTCCGGCCTCGCCGGTCCGGGCGAGCTAGACCGCTACTCCTACGCGGAGGCCTCCGGGGCCGACCGCGGTGCCGTGCCCGCCTGGGACGGCGACACGGAGCTGAGCCGGGCCGGCCGCCGCGCCGCCGGCAGCCGGGGCCGAGGGCTGCACGGCCAGCTCGTGCAGCAGCTGGGCCAGATGATCGTCTCCGGCGACCTGGGGGCCGACCGTCCGCTGGTCCCCGAGGAGATCGGGCAGCGCTTCGAGGTCTCCCGCACCGTCGTCCGTGAATCCCTGCGCGTCCTCGAGGCCAAGGGCCTGGTCAGCGCCCGCCCCAACGTCGGCACCCGGGTCCGTCCGGTCAGCGACTGGAACCTCCTCGACCCGGACATCATCGAATGGCGGGCCTTCGGGCCGCAGCGCGAAGACCAGCGCCGTGAGCTGTGCGAGCTGCGCTGGACGATCGAGCCGCTGGCCGCCCGGCTCGCCGCCGGTCACGGCCGCGAGGACGTCCAGCAGCGGCTCGCCGACATGGCCGAGATCATGGGCCACGCCCTCGCTCAGGGCGACTCGCTCACCTTCGCGCGCGCCGACGCCGAGTTCCACTCCCTGCTGCTGCAGGTCGCGGGCAACCGCATGCTGGAGCACCTGTCCGGCATCGTCTCCGCCGCCCTGCACGTCTCCGGGGCCTCGGCCGGCGGCTGCGACCGCCCCACCGAGGCGGGCGTCGGTCAGCATCTGCGGATCGTCGACGCCGTCGGGGCCGGTGACGGCACCGGGGCGGAGGCGGCCATGCGGCAGCTGCTCGTGTCCCACCCCGAGGTCGAGCGAGTGGTGCCCGCCCCGCGCGAGCACTGAGCGCGGGCGGGTCGCAGGACACCGGGGCGGTTCGTGCGGGACCGCTCGTCCGGCGCGCGCGTGCGGCCGTACGCGCGAGCCGGACGGGCCGTTCCGCACGGCCGTGCGTGACGGCCGTATCGGCGATCTGTCCACATCCGTGGCCTTCGCTCCGTTATGCGGTGTGACTCGGGCCACGGGGATTGGGCGTAACGCTCCTTGAGGCAGCGCGATGACTAAAGAGGTGGTAGCCGCGGAGGGAATACAGGTCTCGCTCGAGACGCTGTGTTGCTCTGCACTATCGCCCGCGCCGTCGGTTCATCCATTGCCGGCGGTCGTCGGAGCCGGTCGCCCGTTCACAGGGCTCCGGGTCCGGAAGCCGTTTCCATCGTTCCGAGAGGTTGTTCGTGTCGGCCAGCACATCCCGTACGCTCCCGCCGGAGATCGCCGAATCCGAGTCTCTGATGGCGCTCATCGAGCAGGGAAAGGCCGAGGGGCAGATCGCCGGCGACGACGTGCGTCGGGCCTTCGAGGCTGACCAGATTCCGCCAACCCAGTGGAAGAACGTTCTGCGCAGCCTCAACCAGGTCCTCGACGAGGAGGGTGTGACGCTGATGGTCAGTGCCGCAGAGGCGCCCAAGCGCACCCGCAAGAGCGTCGCAGCGAAGAGCCCGGCGAAGCGCACCGCCACCAAGGCCGTCTCCTCCAAGACGGTCACGTCGCGGCAGTCGTCTTCCTCGGCGTCCACCGCGTCCTCGGCATCCGCCTCGGGTGCGTACGACGAGGCCGACGAGGCCGTGGCGCCCGCCAAGAAGACCGCGGCCAAGAAGGCCGTGGCGAAGAAGGCGGTGGCCAAGAAGACCACCGCGAAGAAGACGGCGGCCAAGAAGACCGCCGCCAAGAAGGACTCCGACGAGCTTCTCGACGACGAGCTCCTCGACGAGACCCCCACCCCGGGCAAGGGTGAGGACGAGGACGAGAGCGGCGAGACCAAGGGCTTCGTCCTGTCCGACGAGGACGAGGACGACGCTCCCGCGCAGCAGGTCGCGGTCGCCGGTGCCACCGCCGACCCGGTCAAGGACTACCTGAAGCAGATCGGCAAGGTCCCCCTGCTCAACGCCGAGCAGGAGGTCGAGCTCGCCAAGCGCATCGAGGCCGGTCTGTTCGCCGAGGACAAGCTGGCGAACTCCGACAAGCTCGCCCCGAAGCTCAAGCGCGAGCTGGAGATCATCGCCGAGGACGGCCGGCGCGCCAAGAACCACCTGCTGGAGGCCAACCTCCGTCTGGTGGTCTCCCTGGCCAAGCGCTACACCGGTCGCGGCATGCTCTTCCTGGACCTCATCCAGGAGGGCAACCTCGGTCTGATCCGCGCCGTGGAGAAGTTCGACTACACCAAGGGCTACAAGTTCTCCACGTACGCCACCTGGTGGATCCGCCAGGCGATCACGCGCGCGATGGCCGACCAGGCCCGCACCATCCGTATCCCGGTGCACATGGTCGAGGTCATCAACAAGCTCGCGCGTGTCCAGCGTCAGATGCTCCAGGACCTGGGCCGCGAGCCCACCCCGGAGGAGCTGGCCAAGGAGCTCGACATGACCCCGGAGAAGGTCATCGAGGTCCAGAAGTACGGCCGCGAGCCGATCTCCCTGCACACCCCGCTGGGCGAGGACGGCGACAGCGAGTTCGGTGACCTCATCGAGGACTCCGAGGCCGTCGTTCCGGCCGACGCGGTCAGCTTCACGCTGCTGCAGGAGCAGCTGCACTCCGTCCTGGACACGCTCAGCGAGCGTGAGGCCGGCGTGGTCTCCATGCGCTTCGGTCTCACCGACGGTCAGCCGAAGACCCTCGACGAGATCGGCAAGGTCTACGGCGTGACGCGTGAGCGCATCCGTCAGATCGAGTCCAAGACGATGTCCAAGCTGCGTCACCCGTCGCGCTCGCAGGTCCTGCGCGACTACCTGGACTGATCCGGCACGGCCCGGACTCGTCCGGCAGACCGGTTCACCGGGCCCGGTTCCTCCTTCGGAGGGGCCGGGCCCGGCGGCTTTCCGGATGCGCTCACGGACACGAGGTGTGACGCTGGGTAGGCTCAGCACTCCACTGCGTGGGGAGATCCGTATGCGCGCCCTGAGGTACCTGCTCGTCGGAGCGGTCGTGCTGCTGCTCGCGGCACCCGCCTCGATGGGAGCGAGGGACCACAAGGTCGTGGGGGGCGTGGCCGTGAAGGTGTCCGACGTGCCCTGGATGGTGGCCCTGGGGAGCCGGGAGCGCTTCGGGGACGTACGGTCCGGCCAGTTCTGCGGCGCGGTCGTGGTGGGGCCCAGGACGATCGTGACGGCGGCCCACTGCCTGAGCCGGGAGGTCCTGGGCGTGGACGCGGCCGAGGCCAAGGACCTCCGGGTGATCGCCGGGCGCGCCGACATGCACGGCTCCGGGGGCGTGGAGGTGCCGCTGCGGTCCTCGTGGGTGAACCCGGAGTTCAACATGGAGACCAACGCCGGCGATGTGGCCGTCCTCACTCTGGCGGAGCAACTGCCGGGCAGCCGTCCGCTGGGCCTGGCGCGGCAGGGCGACCCGGCCTACGAGCCGGGCACCGCGGCGGGGGTCTACGGCTGGGGCGACACGACCGGCAGCGGCTCCTACTCGCAGACGCTGCGGGCCGCGCGCGTGCTCGTGCTGGAGGACGCGCTGTGCCGCAAGGCCTACCCGGGCGGCCCGGAGGGCACGTACAGCCCGGAGACGATGCTCTGCGCGGGACTGCGGGGCGGCGGCCGCGACGGGTGCCAGGGGGACAGCGGAGGCCCTCTGGTGGCCCGGGGACGGCTGGTGGGCCTGGTGTCCTGGGGGAGCGGCTGCGCTCAGCCGGGCCATCCAGGGGTCTATACGCGCATCTCCGCCGTCGCGGCTCTGGTCCGGGCCCACAGTGCCGAAGCCCTGCCCGAGAACGTCCCTCCGGCGAAACCGCCGCCTCCGGCGGCCCCGGCCGCCTCGCCGCCCGCGCCGCAGACCGTTCCCGCGCCGTCACCGGTGCCGCGCCCGGGCCGGGTGGCGCGGTGAGAGCGGCGACCGCTCCCGTGACGCCGGTGGCCGGAGGCGGGTACGAGAGCGGGCGGCCTCCCCCTCGGGGGGAGCCGCCCGCGGCTGTCCCGCCCTGGGTGGCGGGACCTCGCTCGTCGTGGATGCGATGGGTCGGCGTACGACCGGGGACTCAGCGGTCCTCGTCGGACGCGGACGCCGGGACGGCCGTGAGCCGCTCCGTCTCGTCCTGTATTTCCGCGGCGATCTTCTTGAGTTCTGGCTCGAACTTGCGACCGTGGTGGGCGCAGAAGAGCAGTTCACCGCCGCTCATGAGAACGACGCGCAGGTAAGCCTGAGCGCCGCACCGGTCGCAGCGGTCTGCGGCCGTCAGCGGGCTCGCGGGGGTCAGAACAGTAGTCACGTCGCCTCTTCTCTAGCTCGACGAGCTGTCGTACCAGGGTCAACATCCAACCAGGCCGAAAACGTTCCCGCTCGTGGCTTTTCCTCGAAAGTTCCTTCCGAGTCGGGCCGGATCTTGACGTTTGGCGGCGAATGAGCCGTATTGCGTGGGCTTACGGTTTCACGTCGCTGGGGGCTGTAGTCCTCCCGGCCGGCTTGCCGGGTTGTTCTTGAGGACGTGCCCGGAGCCTAAATGGTTCATGCCTCGAAGGGAACGTGATGTGCATGTCACTCCATCGAGGTATCGAACATCTGATCGATGCTCGATTAGCATGGTTGTTCTCAAGGGTCGCGGCACAAAGGCTCTACCAGGCCTCGGTACCCTCTGAACGGCGAACGAGCCACCCATGTGCCCGCACTCGGGCCAGACAGAAATTCAGCGAGGAGCGAACCGCGTGACCGCCGATACGTCCGTGCCGTCCACCGCATTGCTGACCGGGGCAGACCGGGACGGATCCAACTACACCGCGCGGCACCTGCTCGTCCTCGAGGGACTCGAAGCCGTCCGCAAGCGGCCGGGCATGTACATCGGCTCGACCGACAGCCGTGGCCTGATGCACTGCCTCTGGGAGATCATCGACAACTCCGTCGACGAGGCCCTCGGCGGCTACTGCGACCACATCGAGGTGATCCTCCACGACGACGGTTCGGTGGAGGTGCGGGACAACGGCCGCGGCATCCCCGTGGACGTGGAGCCCAAGACCGGGCTGTCGGGCGTCGAGGTCGTGATGACCAAGCTGCACGCCGGCGGCAAGTTCGGCGGCGGCTCGTACGCCGCCTCCGGCGGTCTGCACGGCGTCGGCGCCTCCGTCGTCAACGCCCTCTCCGCGCGCCTGGACGTCGAGGTCGACCGCAACAGCCGGACCCACGCGATCAGCTTCCGCCGGGGCGTCCCCGGCATCTTCACCGAGTCCGGCCCCGACGCCCCCTTCGACCCCGCGAACGGGCTGCTCAAGGGCAAGAAGGTGCCCAAGACCCGCACCGGCACCCGGGTGCGCTACTGGGCCGACCGCCAGATCTTCCTCAAGGACGCCAAGCTCTCGCTGGAGACCCTCTACGGACGGGCCCGGCAGACCGCCTTCCTGGTGCCGGGGCTGACGATCGTCGTCCGCGACGAGCGGGGCATCGACGGCGCCGAGGCCACCGAGGAGACCTTCCGCTACGACGGGGGCATCAGCGAGTTCTGCGAGTACCTCGCCCAGGACAAGGCCGTCTGCGACGTGCTGCGGCTCTCCGGGCAGGGCACCTTCAAGGAGACCGTCCCGGTCCTCGACGACCGCGGCCACATGACGCCCACCGAGGTCACCCGTGAGCTCGGCGTGGACATCGCGCTGCGCTGGGGCACCGGCTACGACGCCTCGGTGAAGTCCTTCGTCAACATCATCGCCACCCCCAAGGGCGGCACTCACGTGGCCGGATTCGAACGGTCGATCACCAAGACCGTCAACGAGGCGCTGCGCTCGTCCAAGCTGCTGCGGGTCGCCGAGGACGACGTCGTCAAGGACGACGCCATGGAGGGGCTCACCGCGGTCGTGACCGTACGGCTCGCCGAGCCGCAGTTCGAGGGCCAGACCAAGGAGGTCCTGGGCACCTCGGCGGCCTCCCGGATCGTGGCCAATGTGGTGGCCAAGGAGCTCAAGGCGTTCCTGACGTCCACCAAGCGGGACGCGAAGCAGCAGGCCAGGGCCGTGCTGGAGAAGGTCGTCGCGGCTGCGCGGACGCGCATCGCCGCCCGCCAGCACAAGGAGGCCCAGCGCCGGAAGACCGCGCTCGAGTCCTCCTCGCTGCCGGCCAAGCTCGCCGACTGCCGCAGCGACGACGTCGAGCGCAGCGAGCTGTTCATCGTCGAGGGCGACTCGGCGCTGGGCACCGCGAAGCTGGCGCGGAACTCCGAATTCCAGGCGCTGCTGCCCATCCGCGGCAAGATCCTCAATGTCCAGAAGTCGTCGGTCTCGGACATGCTCAAGAACGCCGAGTGCGGCGCGATCATCCAGGTGATAGGGGCCGGGTCCGGCCGGACCTTCGACATCGACGCCGCGCGCTACGGCAAGGTGATCTTCCTCGCCGACGCCGACGTCGACGGCGCCCACATCCGCTGTCTGCTGCTCACGCTCTTCCAGCGCTACATGCGGCCGATGGTGGAGGAGGGCCGGGTCTTCTCGGCGGTGCCCCCGCTGCACCGGGTGGAGCTCACCCGCCCCAAGAAGGGGCAGGACAAGTACATCTACACCTACTCCGACAGCGAGCTGCGCCAGACGCTGCTGGAGCTGGGGCGCAAGAACATTCCGTACAAGGAGGGCATCCAGCGCTACAAGGGTCTCGGCGAGATGGACGCCGACCAGCTCGCGGAGACCACGATGGACCCCCGCCACCGCACCCTGCGCCGGATCAACATCAGCGACCTGGAGGCCGCCGAGCGCGCCTTCGACCTGCTGATGGGCAACGAGGTCGCCCCGCGCAAGGAGTTCATCACCAACTCGGCCGCCACCCTGGACCGCTCCCGCATCGACGCCTGACGGCGCTCCGGCCCCGGGCCGCGCGGAACGCCCCCGCGCGGGGCGTCGCGCGGCGGCCCGGGGCCGTCGACCGCTCCCGGGAGCGGATCCGGCCGGATTCGGCCATCACCTGATGGAGTGAACGTCCCCCTGGGAACGGGGCCGGATCTCTCCGGTCTGTCCATCCTTGGGCACGCGGCCAACCGGGTCGGCGACCGAGGAGAGCTGAAGTGGACGAGAGCGACGGGCGCGCTGCCGTAACGGTTCGTCAAAAGGGCGGCCGCCGGGCCGGGACGCCGGGGGAGACCGTCCGGCGGGCGGCGGCCCCGCCGCAGGCCGCGCCCGTGCGCGACGCCGCGGGCATCTACCACGAGGTCCACCGCAGCCCCGCCTTCCGCGAAGTGCGGCGCCGCTACCGCCGGTTCGCCTTCCCCGCGACCGCCGCCTTCCTCGGCTGGTACCTGGCCTATGTGCTGGCGGCGACCCTGGCGCCGGGCCTGATGGCCCGTCCCGTGGCCGGCGCGGTCAATGTGGCGATGGTGGCCGGGCTCGCCCAGTTCGCCTCCACCTTCCTGCTGACCTGGGCGTACGCCCGCCACGCGAGGCTGCGCCGGGATCCGGCCGCCATGGAGCTGCGCTGGGCGGTCACGCTGGGGACGCTGCCCGCCGCCCGGCCGGAGCCGCTCGCGCTCCCGGCGGCGCCCCGGGCGGCCGCGCGGGGGCGGGACGGCCTGCGATGACCGGCACCCACCAGAGCACGGCGCTCGTGCTCTTCGGCGTCTTCGTGGTCGTCACCCTGGCCATCGCCACCTGGGCCGGGCGTGAACGCCGGGGCTCGGCCGAGGAGTTCTACGCGGGCGGCCGGCTGTTCTCCCCCCTGGAGAACGGTTTCGCCATCGCCGGTGACTACATGTCGGCCGCCTCCTTCCTCGGGATCTCCGGCCTCATCGCCCTCTACGGCTACGACGGCATGCTCTACTCCGTCGGCTTCCTCGTGGCCTGGCTGGTCGTGCTCTTCCTCGTCGCCGAACTCGTCCGCAACTGCGGCCGGTTCACCCTCGCCGACGTCCTCGTCGCCCGGCTGCGCGAGCGGCCGGTCCGTATCGCCTCGGGCGTCTCCTCCGTCACCGTCTCCGTGCTCTACCTCGTCGCCCAGATGGTCGGCGCGGGCAGCCTGGTGGCCCTGCTGCTGGGCGGCACCGGAGACCGGGCGCGCGGCTGGACCGTCGTCGGCGTCGGGGCGCTGATGGTCCTCTACGTCACGCTCGGCGGGATGCGGGCCACCACCTGGATCCAGATCGTCAAGGCCGTGCTGCTCATGGGTGGCACGATCACCCTGACCGTGCTCGTGCTGGTCCGCTTCCACGGCGACCTCTCGGCCCTGCTGACCACCGCCGCCGACCGCAGCGGCCACGGCCGCGACTTCCTGGCACCCGGCCTGAAGTACGGCCGCGACCTCACCTCCCGGCTGGACTTCGTCAGCCTCGGCCTCGCCCTCGTCCTGGGCACCGCGGGGCTGCCGCACATCCTCGCGCGCTTCTACACCGTGCCGACCGCCCGTGCCGCCCGCCGCTCGGCGGTCTGGGCCATCGGCCTCATCGGCGGCTTCTACCTGATGACCATCGTGCTCGGCTTCGGCGCGGCCGCCGTGCTGGGCGGCGACGCCGTGCGGGCCGCCGGCTCCGCCGGCAACACGGCCGTCCCGCTGCTCTCCCTCGACCTGGGCGGTGGCGCCGGGTCCACCGGAGGAACGATCCTCTTCGCCGTGGTCGCGGCCGTGGCCTTCGCCACCATCCTAGCCGTCGTCGCCGGAGTCACCCTCGCCTCCTCCGCCTCGGTGGCCCACGACCTCTACGCCTCGCTGAGCCGCCGCGGCGCGCGCGGGCCGCACGGCGAGGTGGCGGTCGCCCGCCTCGCCGCGGCCGGCACCGGAGCGGTCGCCATCGGGCTCGGGCTCCTCGCGCAGCACCTCAACGTCGCCTTCCTGGTGGGACTCGCCTTCGCCGTCGCGGCCTCCGCGAACCTCCCCGTGCTGCTGTACACGCTCTTCTGGCGGCGGTTCACCACGCGCGGCGCGGTCTGGTCGGTCTACGGCGGGCTGGTCCCGGCCGTGCTCCTCGTCGTCCTGTCGCCGGTGGTCTCCGGAGCACCCGGCGCGATCTTCCCCGGCCTGGACTTCGCGCTCTTCCCGCTGGAGAACCCCGGCCTGGTCTCCGTCCCCGCCGGTTTCCTCGCCGGCTGGCTCGGCACGCGGCTCTCGCCCCGCCCCGCCGACCCGGCGGCCCACGCGGAGACCGAGGTCCGGGCGCTGACCGGCGCCGGAGCCGCCTGACGCCCCTCGCGGCGGGCCCCCGGGTCAGGACTCAGCGCCCGGCCGCCCAGGCGTAGCGGTGCTCGGGCCGGCCCGTCTCGCCGTACCGCAGCGTCAGGCTGAGCCTGCCCGACTCCTCCAGCCGCTTGAGGTAGCGCTGGGCGGTGGAGCGGCTCAGTCCGGAGCGCTCCGCCACCTCGTGCGCGGACAGCGGCCGCGCCGCGTCCGCGAGCACCCGGCGTATCAGGTCGGCGGTCGGCGCGGAGTGCCCCTTGGGCAGGGGAGCGGTCGTCGAGGCGGTGCGCAGGGCCCCGAAGATCCGGTCGACCTGGTCCTGCCCCGCCTCGCCGGCGCCGTCGAGCGTCCGGCGCAGTCGCGCGTACGCCTCCAGCTTCACCCGCAGCCCCGGGAAGGCGAACGGCTTCACCAGGTACTGCAGCGCGCCGTAGCGCATCGCCGTCTGCACGGTGGTGACGTCCCGGGCGGCGGTGACCATGATGACGTCGGTGTGATGGCCCAGCTGCCGGACGCGGCGCATCAGCGACAGCCCCGTCTCGTCCGGCAGGTAGTGGTCGAGCAGCATCAGGTCGATGCCGCCGCCCTCGAGCGCCTCGAGGGCCTGCGCGGCGTTGTGGGCCGTCGCCCGGACGCGGAAGCCCGGAACCCTGCCGACGTACGCCGCGTTGATCTCGGCGACGCGGAAGTCGTCGTCCACGACCAGGACCTCGATCACCGGTTCACTCCTTCGGGTACGCGCGTATCCTCCGCCGGCCGCGGCCGCAGCGCCTCCGGCAGCTCCACCGTGAACACCGCCCCGCCGCCGTGCCGTTCACCCACCCGCGCCGAGCCGCCGTACCGCTCGGCCAGCCGCCGTACGAGCGCGAGGCCGAGCCCCCGGGGGCGGTGGGGCGCCGCCTCCTTGGTGGACCAGCCGTCGGCGAACACCAACTCCCTCGACCCGGCCGGCACCCCCGGCCCGTTGTCCGAGACCGTCAGCACGACCGTGCCGCCCACCGCCCGCAACTCCACCTCCACGAAACCCTCCGTACGCCGCCGCCCGGCCACCGCGTCCAGCGCGTTGTCCACGAGATTGCCCAGCACCGTGACCAGGTCCCGGGGATCGACCACGCGCTCCGGCAGCCGCGTCCTCGCGCTGACGCGCAGGGCCACGCCGCGCTCCGCCGCGACCGCCCCCTTGCCCACCAGCAGGGCGCTGACCAGCGGCTCGCGCACCCGCTCGGTGACCTGCTCGGCGGTGGTGCGGTGCGCCCCGGTCACCTCCGCCACGAACTCGGCGGCCTCGTCGTACAGCTCCAGCTCCAGCAGCCCGAGCACCGTGTGCATCCGGTTGGCGTGCTCGTGGTCCTGGGCGCGCAGCGCCTCGGTCAGGCCCCGGGTGCCGTCGAGCTCCCGGCCGAGCTGCTCCAGCTCCGTACGGTCGCGCAGCGTGGCGACGGCGCCGCCGCCGGTGGTGGTCATGCGGTTGACGACCAGGACGCGCCCGTCGCGGACGGTGAGCAGGTCCGTGCCGCTCACGCGCCCCGCCAGGACGTCGGCGGTCCGGCCCGGCGGCAGGACCGCGTCGAGCGGCCGGCCGATGGCGTCCGGGCCCAGCCCGAGCAGGCGCTGCGCCTCATCGTTGACCAGGCGCAGCCCGCCCCGCCGGTCGAGGGCGACCACGCCCTCGCGGATGCCGTGCAGGATGGCCTCGCGCTCCTGCAGGAGCGAGGAGATCTCGGACAGCTCGATGCCGTGGGTGCGCTTGCGCAGCCGCCAGGAGACGGCGAACGCGGCGAGCGCGCCGACGCCGAGCGCGGCGCCCGCGTACACGAGGATGCCGGGCAGGGCGTGCAGCAGGACGTCGCGGACGTCGTCGTAGGCGATGCCGACGGAGACCGCGCCGACGATGGCGCCCTCGGTGTCGCGCAGCGGCACCTTGCCGCGCGCCGACCGGCCGAGGGTGCCGTTCTCGATGCCCGTCCACTCGCGGCCGGCCAGGGCCGGGCCCGGGTCGGTGCTGACGTGCCGGCCGATCGCGGACGGGGTGGTGTGGGAGAAGCGGATGCCCCGGGTGTCGACCACGACGACGTAACTGGCGTCCGTGGCCAGGCGGATGCGTTCCGCGGCGGCCTGGACCGGTCCGTCGGGGTCCGGCCGGCCCGCCAGCAGGGCCCGGGCGATGCCGGGCTGCGCGGCGGTCGCCTCGGCGATGGCCAGGGCCCGGTGCTCGGCCTGCTGGTCGAGCTGGGCGCCGAGCGGCGCCAGGAAGAGCCCGGCGGTGAGCGCGGTGACGCCGGTGGTGATCAGGAGCTGGACCGACAGGACCTGCGCGAAGACGCGACGGGGCCACCGGGGGCGCATACGGGTGCCTTTCGTCTTCCGATGTGCGGGCCGTCGAGGGACGTGGCGCGGCGGGCGCGCGAACCAACGACGCGCACTGAACGTAGCCGGGAGATGGCCGTTTGTGTCTCCCTCGTGTCACTTTTGTTGTTCTATCGCGAGCAAAACGAGCAGAACAGACTTCGTGCGCTCAACTCGCACAGCGCTCACAAGACTGCCCCCGCCTCCCGGGCCCCTCCTAACCTCCACCACCGGTCGCCCCGCACGACAGCGCGGCGCCGGGACCCCCGAACGACGGCCGGCAGCGGAGGCGGACGGATGAACAACGACACGGCGAACGCCCATCCACCGGGAAGCGCCCCGGCGATCGAGCTGCGCGGCGCGAGCAAGACGTTCCGTACGCCCTCCGGGGCGCTGCACACGGCCGTACGCGATCTTGATCTCACGGTCGGGCAGGGTGAGTTCGTGGCCGTGGTCGGCCCGACCGGCTGCGGCAAGTCGACCACGCTCACCCTGGTCAGCGGCCTGGAGGAGCCCACCGAGGGCGAGGTCCTGGTCGGTGGCGAGCCGGTCGAGGGGATCAGGCCGGAGGTCGGTTTCGTCTTCCAGCAGGACGCGCTCTTCCCCTGGCGGACCGTGCTGTCCAACGTGATGGCCGGGCCGCGCTTCCGCGGCGAGCCGAAGGCCCGGGCGCGCGAGCGGGCCCGCGACTGGCTGGCGCGGGTGGGCCTCGCGGCCTTCGAGGACCGCTACCCGCACCAGCTGTCCGGCGGCCAGCGCAAGCGGGTGGCCCTCGCCCAGACCTTCGTCGGTGATCCAGCGATTCTGCTCATGGATGAGCCGTTCTCGGCGCTCGACGTGCAGACCCGCGCCCTGATGTCCGACGAGCTGCTGGAGCTGTGGGGCGGCTCGCATTCCGAGGGCAGGAAGGCCTCCGTGGTCTTCGTCACCCACGACCTGGAGGAGGCCATCGCGCTGGCCGACCGGGTCGTGGTGATGACGGCCGGCCCGGCCACCGTCAAGCAGATCTTCCCCATCGGCCTGCCCCGGCCGCGCAAGGTCGAATCCGTACGCCTGGAGCCGGAGTTCGTCGAGATCTACCGCGAGATCTGGTCCTGCCTGGGCGAGGAAGTCCGCATCACCCGTGAGAGGGGTGCCTCCCATGTCGCTTGAGTCGATCGAGTCCGTCGGCGCGCCGACCGCCCTGAAGACGGCGGCCACCCGGACCGAGACCCGTGCGAAGGCCGCCCGCCACCGCCGCCTCCTCGTCCTCGGCGCCCGCGCGCTGCTGCTCGTCGTGCTGCTCGGCGCCTGGGAGGTGCTGGCCCGCACCAAGGTCATCGACCCGTTCAACTTCTCCATGCCGTCGAAGGTCTGGGACCAGATCGTGCAGTGGACGCTGCACGGCACCGCCCAGGGCTCGCTCGGCGAGCAGATCTGGTACACGCTCTACGAGGCCCTGCTCGGCTGGGTGACCGGGGTGGCGGGCGGAGTGGTCCTCGGCATCGCGCTCGGCCGCGTCCGGTTCCTGGCCGACGTCCTCGGCCCGTACATCAAGGTCCTCAACGCGCTGCCGCGGATCGTGCTCGCGCCGATCTTCCTCATCTGGTTCGGCCTCGGCCCCGCCTCCAAGGTCGCCTCGGCCGTGGTGCTGGTCTTCTTCCCCGTCTTCTTCAACGCCTTCCAGGGCGCCCGCGAGGTGGACCGCCATCTCGTCGCCAACGCCCGCATCCTCGGCGCGAGCAACCGGCGCGTGACCTTTCAGGTGGTCATCCCCTCCGCCACCTCGTGGATCTTCACCAGCCTCCATGTGAGCTTCGGCTTCGCGCTCATCGGCGCGATCGTCGGCGAGTACATCGGCGCGACCAAGGGCATCGGCCTGCTCGTCGCCACCTCGCAGGGGACCTTCAACTCGGCCGGCGTCTACGCGGCGATGGCCATCCTCGCCGTCGTCGCCCTCCTCGCGGAGGGGCTGCTGACCTTCGCGGAGAAGCGGCTCTTCCGCTGGAAGACCGGCTCGCCCGGCGGCGAGCGGTGACGCGTCCCTCACCGATCCCACCCCGTTTCCCACCCCCCCTCGCCCACTCACCCAAGGAATCGATGATGCGTACGTTCGGCACCCTCGCCAAGGTCTCCTCGACGGCCCTCGCGGGCGTGATGTGTCTGGTGCTCTCCGGCTGCGCCGACGAGTCGTCCCCCGCGGCCAAGAGCGCCGCGGCCGACGACTCGTCCTCCGGCGAGACCGTGAAGATCATGGTCGGCGGCCTCGACAAGGTCATCTACCTCCCGGCGGTGCTCACCCAGAGACTCGGCTACTTCAAGGAGGAGGGGGTGACGGTCAAGCTGCTCTCCGAGCCCGCGGGCGTGCAGGCCACCACCTCCCTGGTCTCCGGCGACGTCCAGGGCGTGGTCGGCTTCTACGACCACACCCTCGACCTGCAGGTCAAGGGCAAGCAGGTGGAGTCGGTGGTCCAGCTGGCCCAGACGCCGGGCGAGGTGGAGGTCGTCTCCCGGGAGGCCGCCGCCGGCATCGCCTCGCCCAAGGACTTCAAGGGCAAGAAGCTCGGCGTGACCGGGCTCGGCTCCTCCACCGACTTCCTCACCAAGTACCTGGCCGTGAAGAACGGGGTGAAGGTCAGCGACTTCACCCCCGTGGCCGTCGGCGCGGGCCAGACCTTCATCTCCGCGCTCGAGAAGGGCTCCATCGACGGGGGCATGACCACCGACCCGACCGTCGCCCAGATCCTCGCCAAGAACTCCGGCAAGGTGCTCGTCGACATGCGCACCCCCGAGGGCGCCAGGGCCGCGCTCGGCGGGCTCTACCCCGCCTCGAGCCTCTACATGAACACCGACTGGGTCAACGGCCACAAGGACACCGTCCAGAAGCTGGCCAACGCCATGGTCAAGACCCTCAAGTGGATGTCCGAGCACTCGCCGGAGGAGATCGCGGACGAGATGCCCGGCGACTACGCCCAGGGCGGCCGGGAGCTCTACGTCAAGGCGATCGCGAACACCCTGCCGATGTTCACCAAGGACGGAGTGATGCCCGCCGACGGGCCGAAGACCGTCCACGAGGTCCTCAAGTCCTTCAACCCCAACCTCAAGGACGCCACGGTGGACCTGAAGAAGACCTACACCACCGAGTTCGTGGAGAAGGCCGCGGGCTGAGAGCGGTCCCGGCGGCCGGCCCGGCTCAGGCGGCCGGGGTGACGGCGACGACGTCCATCCGGGCCGGCGTGCCGAGCGCCCTGCCGCACGACTCCGGGCGCGGCGGCTCGGCCGCGCCCTGCTCGACCTCCACCCGCCAGGCGCGCCCGTCGCGATGGGCGACGGTCACGGTCCAGCGGGGCGCCTCGCCGTCGGTGGCGGTGACGTCGAGGGCGTCGGCGCCCTCCTCGCCGGTCAGCGCGCGCACGGCGAGCTCGGCGGCCTGGCCCGGGCGGTCCCAGACCGAGCGGCCCCGGCAGTTGCGGGTGACGATCCGGCCGTCGCGGGCCGCCTCGAGCGCGTCCTTGACGTCATGTGCGGTGGCGCGGCCGTAGGCGTAGCCGTACGGCAGGACGAGCAGCGTCGGCGCGAAGCGATGACCGCCTATGTGGGTGACCTCCCAGGCCTCGGCGCCGCCCGAGGCGGCCAGCTCGGCGGCCAGCGGCCTGCCGAGCAGGGCGCAGCAGCGGTCCCGCTTGCCGTTCGTGCAGACGAAGGCCAGGGGGGCGCCCTCGTAGGCGTCCCACAGGCCGCCGTGCTCGCCCGCGCCGAGCGCCGCGAAGTCCAGCTCGAGCAGCGCGGCGGGGTCGGCGATCCGGGTCGTACGGATCCAGGAGCGGCCGGGGGCGGTGTGGGCGACGAAGACCCGCCGGCCGCCCGGTTCGTGGCAGTCGGCGTGCCGCCCGGGGCGCCGGATGAGCTGGACGCGTACGCCGCTGCCCTTGGTGGCGCGGTCCAGGTCGCGGCCGACGGCGGCGTCGAGGTGGCTGGAGACGAGCGCGTCGGAGCCCCAGGGGCCGGGCTGCTCGATCAGCAGCCATGTCCGCGCGGTCGCGGCGGTACCGGCCAGGGGCTCGGTCAGCAGTCGGGAGGCGGTCGCGCACGTGCTCACATAGGTGAGCCTAACCTGACCTCGGGCCGATGCGACACTTGAGCCGGTCGATTCGTATGAGGAGTCGCCCCGGACGGACCCCGGACGGACCCCGGCAACGGCCGGACCACGCCGACGGCCGGACGGGCGAGCGGATCGGCCACCGCACCGATGCGACGACGGAGGGCGCCCCCTTGGCCAAGCGACAGATCCCGGTCATCGTGCTCGCGGGGTTTCTCGGGTCCGGCAAGACCACCCTGCTCAACCACCTGCTGAGCAGGAGCGGCGGCAGCAGGATCGGAGCGATCGTCAACGACTTCGGCAGCATTGAGATCGACGCGATGAGCGTCGCCGGCCAGGTCGACTCCATGGTGTCGCTGGGCAACGGCTGCCTGTGCTGTGCCGTGGACACCAGCGAGCTGGACGTCTTCCTGGACCGGCTGGCCCGCCCGGCGGCCCGCATCGACGTCATCGTCATCGAGGCCAGCGGCCTGGCCGAGCCGCAGGAGATCATTCGCATGATCCTGGCCAGCGACAACAAGAGCATCGTCTACGGCGGACTGGTGGAGGTGGTCGACGCCGCCGAGTTCGACGCCACGCGCGAGCGGCACCCCGAGCTCGACCGCCATGTGGGCATCGCCGACCTCGTGGTGCTCAACAAGGCCGACCGGATCGGGGACGAGGCGCGCGAGGACCTGCTCGCGACGCTCGCCGCCCTCGCGCCCGGTACGCCCGTCGTCCCCGCCTCGTACGGCCGTGTCGACCCGGAGTTCCTCTTCGACCGCAAGCCGCGCGAGGAGCGCGTCGAAGCGATCCGGCAGCTGTCGTTCGAGGACCTGTGCACCGGCGACGAGGACCACGGACAGGACCACCACGGTCATCTGCACGCGGGCTACGAGAGCGTCGAGTTCGTCTCCGACGAGCCCATGCACCCGCGCCGACTGATGGACTTCCTCGACAGCAGGCCGAAGGGCCTCTACCGCGTCAAGGGCTTCGTGCACTTCGGGGTGGCCGGCCACCGGCAGAAGTTCACCCTGCACGCGGTCGGCGACTTCCTGCGCTTCTACCCCTCGCCGTGGGCGCGCTCCGAGAAGCGCGCCACCCGGCTCGTCATGATCGGCAGCGGCATCGACGCCCGGGCCCTGCGGGACGGCATCGAGGCCTGCCGGGACACCGCACCGCAGGAGACCGACGACCACAGCATGTGGGGCGTCCTGCGGTACGCGCAGTCCTGACGTACGCACGTCCTGAGGTACGAAGGTCCTGAGGTACGAACGTCCTGAGCCCGGCCCGTGAGGCCGGGCCCAGGACCCGGAGCGCCGGTCCTAGACCGGGCCGGCGACCGAGGCCACCGGAATGACCAGGGGCGTACCCGAGCCGTCGCGGCGCGGGTCGGGCTCCGGCAGGGCGGCAGGCGTTCCGTTGGCGGTCGCGGCACGGGCCGGGGCGGCCCCGGCCCAGGCCAGCACCAGACAGTCCTCGCCCTTGAGGAAGCGCTGGCAGCGCACGCCGCCCGTGGCCCGCCCCTTGCGGGGGTACTGGTCGAACGGCGTGAGCTTCGCCGTCGCCTCCCAGGTCGCGCCGGGCAGCCCGCCCCGGGCGCCGGCCACCGTGAAGACGACCGCGTCCTCGGCGGGGTCGACGGCCGTGAACGAGATGACCTTCGCGCCGGAGGACAGCTTGATGCCCGCCATGCCGCCCGCGGGGCGGCCCTGCGGGCGCACCTGCGCGGCCTGGTAGCGCAGCAGCTGGGCGTCGTCCGTGAGGAAGACCAGGTCCTCCTCGCCCGTGCGCAGCTCCACCGCGCCGACGACGCGGTCGCCGTCCTTGAGGGAGATGACCTCCAGCTCGTCCTTGTTGGCCGGGTAGTCGGGGACCACGCGCTTGACGACGCCCTGCTCCGTGCCGATGGCGAGCCCCGGCGAGGACTCGTCGAGCGTGGTCAGGCACACCACCCGCTCGCCGTCCGCCAGCGACAGGAACTCCGGCACCGGGACGCCGCCCGCCAGGTTCGGCGGGGCCGCCGTCTCCGGCAGCTGCGGCAGGTCGATCACCCGCAGGCGCAGCAGCCGGCCCGTCGACGTCACCACGCCCACCTCGCCCAGCGCGGTCGCCGGGACCGCCGAGGCGATCACGTCGTGCTTGACGCGCTTGGTGTCGGCGGCGCCGTCGAACGGCTCGCCCGTGGCCGTACGGGCCAGCAGGCCGGTGGAGGACAGCAGCACCCGGCACGGGTCGTCCGCGACCTGCAGCGGCATCGCCGCCGCCGGGACGCCCGCCGACTCCAGCAGCACCGTGCGCCGGTCGGTGCCGAACTTCTTCGCCACGTCGGCCAGTTCGGACGAGACGAGCTTGCGCAGCTCGGCGTCGGACTCCAGGATCCGGGTCAGCTCGGTGATCTCCGAGTTCAGCCGGTCGCGCTCGGACTCCAGCTCGATCCGGTCGAACTTCGTCAGGCGGCGCAGCGGGGTGTCGAGGATGTACTGCGTCTGCGTCTCGGAGAGCGAGAAGCGCTCCACGAGTGATGCCTTGGCGGCCGCGGCGTTATCGCTCGATCGAATGATTCGGATGACCTCGTCGATGTCGACGAGCGCCACCAGCAGGCCCTCGACCAGGTGCAGCCGGTCCTGCCGCTTGCCGCGCCGGAACTCGCTGCGCCGTCGCACCACCTCGAAGCGGTGGTCGACATAGACCTCCAGCAGCTCCTTGAGGCCCAGCGTCAGCGGCTGGCCGTCGACCAGCGCCACGTTGTTGATGCCGAAGGACTCCTCCATCGGCGTGAGCTTGTAGAGCTGCTCCAGGACGGCCTCGGGGTTGAAGCCGTTCTTGATCTCGATGACCAGGCGCAGGCCGTGGGCGCGGTCCGTGAGGTCCTTGACGTCGGCGATGCCCTGCAGCTTCTTGGAGCCGACCAGGTCCTTGATCTTGGAGATGACCTTCTCCGGACCGACCGTGAAGGGCAGTTCGGTGACGATCAGGCCCTTGCGGCGGGGGGAGACGTTCTCCACGGAGACGGTGGCACGGATCTTGAACGTGCCGCGGCCGGTCTCGTACGCGTCGCGGATGCCGTTCAGGCCGACGATCCGGCCGCCCGTGGGCAGGTCGGGGCCGGGCACGTACTTCATCAGGGTGTCGAGATCGGCGGCCGGGTGCCGGATCAGGTGCCGGGCGGCGGCGATGACCTCGCCGAGATTGTGCGGCGGCATGTTCGTCGCCATGCCGACCGCGATCCCGGACGCGCCGTTGACCAGCAGGTTCGGGTAGGCGGCGGGGAGGGAGACGGGCTCCCGCTCGCTGCCGTCGTAATTCGGCGCGAAATCGACGGTGTCCTCGTCGATCGACTCCGTCATCAGCGACGACGGGGACGCCATCCGGGCCTCGGTGTAGCGCATGGCCGCAGGCGGGTCGTCGTTGCCGAGGGAGCCGAAGTTTCCGTGCCCGTCGACCAGCGGCAGCCGCATGGAGAACGGCTGCGCCATGCGCACCAGGGCGTCGTAGATCGAGGCGTCGCCGTGCGGGTGGAGCTTGCCCATCACCTCGCCGACGACCCGGGCGCACTTCACATGGCTCCGGTCCGGCCGCAGGCCCATCTCGTTCATCTGGAAGAGAATGCGGCGCTGGACCGGCTTGAGGCCGTCCCGGGCGTCCGGCAGGGCGCGGGAGTAGATGACCGAGTAGGCGTACTCGAGGAAGGAGCCCTGCATCTCGTCGACGACGTCGATGTCGAGGATGCGCTCCTCGAAGTCTTCCGGCGGCGGGGTCTTCGTGCTGCGGCGGGCCATCGCGGCTGCTGCTCCTTCGATCGATTGCCGAGGCGGGTCTGACGCCGACCATTGTGGACCGCCCCACTGACAACCCCGACCGCGACCCGTCCGGGAAGGGTGGCGGGGGCCGGGAACTTCTCCGGATGTCGGTGCGCTTGCATACAGTGACAGCACTGTTCATCACGCGAGTCGTCGCGAGGCACCGCGGGATCTCAAGAGATCGAAGGGACGTACATGCCCATGGGTCACACGGCCACGCAACAGGCCGCCGCCGGCGGTCTGAAAGCGACCGAGCACCGCCTGGCCAACGGCCTGCGGGTGGTCCTCTCCGAGGACCACCTGACGCCGGTGGCCGCGGTCTGCCTCTGGTACGACGTCGGCTCGCGCCACGAAGTCAAGGGCCGCACCGGCCTCGCCCACCTCTTCGAGCACCTGATGTTCCAGGGCTCGGCGCAGGTCAAGGGCAACGGCCACTTCGAGCTGGTGCAGGGCGCGGGCGGCTCGCTCAACGGCACCACCAGCTTCGAGCGCACCAACTACTTCGAGACCATGCCCGCCCACCAGGTGGAGCTGGCCCTGTGGCTCGAGGCGGACCGGATGGGCTCGCTGCTCACCGCGCTCGACGACGAGTCCATGGAGAACCAGCGCGACGTCGTCAAGAACGAGCGCCGCCAGCGCTACGACAACGTGCCCTACGGCACCGCGTTCGAGAAGCTGACCGCCATGGCCTACCCCGAGGGCCACCCGTACCACCACACCCCCATCGGCTCGATGGCCGACCTGGACGCCGCCTCCCTGGAGGACGCGCGCGCCTTCTTCCGCACGTACTACGCGCCCGGCAACGCCGTCCTCTCGGTCGTCGGCGACATCGACCCGGAGCAGACGCTCGCGTGGATCGAGAAGTACTTCGGCTCCATCCCCGCGCACGACGCCAAGCAGCCGCCCCGCGACGGCTCCCTGCCGGACACCGTCGGTGAGCAGCTGCGCGAGATCGTCCGCGAGGAGGTCCCCTCCCGCGCGCTGATGGCCGCCTACCGCCTGCCGCACGACGGCACGCGCGAGGCGGACGCCGCCGACCTCGCCCTGACCGTCCTCGGCGGCGGCGAGTCCTCCCGCCTCCACAACCGCCTCGTGCGCCACGACCGCTCCGCCGTCGCCGCCGGCTTCGGCCTGCTGCGCCTGGCCGGCGCCCCCTCCCTGGGATGGCTGGACGTCAAGGCGTCCGGCGGCTTCGAGGTGGCCGACATCGAGGCCGCCGTCGACGAGGAGCTGGCCCGCTTCGCCGTCGAGGGGCCCACCCCGCAGGAGATGGAGCGCGCCCAGGCCCAGCTGGAGCGCGAGTGGCTGGACCGGCTCGCCACCGTCAGCGGCCGCGCCGACGAACTGTGCCGCTTCGCCGTGCTGTTCGGCGACCCGCAGCTGGCCCTCACCGCCGTGCAGCGCGTCCTGGACATCACCCCCGAGGAGGTGCAGGCGGTCGCCAAGGCCCGGCTGCACCCCGAAAACCGCGCGGTGCTGGTCTACGAGCCGACCGCGCCCCAGGCCGACGCCGGCGCCGACAAGAACGAGGAAGAGGAGACGGCTCAGTGAGCGACGCCGCAGCCGCGAGCATCCCGGGGACCGCGCCTTCGATGGTCTTCCACCCCCAGCCCGAGCCGGGACAGGCCACTCCCTGGGCCTTCCCGGCCCCCGAGCGCGGGCAGCTGTCCAACGGCCTGACCGTGCTGCGCTGCCACCGCCCCGGCCAGCAGGTGATCGCCGTCGAGATCTGCCTGGACGCGCCCCTGGACGCCGAGCCCGAGGGCCTCGACGGCGTGGCCACGATCATGGCCCGGGCCTTCTCCGAGGGCACCGACAAGCTCAGCGCCGAGGACTTCACCGCCGAGCTGGAGCGCTGCGGCGCCACCCTCGACGCGCACGCCGACCACCCGGGCGTGCGGCTGTCCCTGGAGGTCCCGGCCTCCCGCCTGCCGAAGGCCCTGGGCCTGCTGGCCGACGCCCTGCGCGCCCCGGCCTTCCCGGACAACGAGGTCGAGCGCCTGGTCAACAACCGCCTCGACGAGATCCCGCACGAGCTGGCCAACCCCGCCCGCCGGGCCGCCATGGCGCTGTCCGCCCAGCTCTTCCCGGCGGACTCCCGGATGTCGCGGCCGCGCCAGGGCAGCCAGGAGACCGTCGAGCGCATCGACGCCGCCTCCGTGCGCGCCTTCTACGAGGCCCACATCCGCCCGGCCACCGCCACGGCCGTCGTCGTCGGCGACTTCACCGGCGTCGACCTGGACCAGGCGCTCACCGAGTCCCTCGGCGCCTGGACCGGGTCCGCCGCCCAGCCCCGCCCCGTGCCGTCGGTCACCGCCGACGACACCGGCCGCGTGGTGATCGTGGACCGCCCCGGCGCCGTCCAGACCCAGCTGCTGCTGGGCCGCGTCGGTCCCGACCGGCACGACCGCGTCTGGCCCGCCCAGGTGCTCGGCACCTACTGCCTGGGCGGCACGCTGACCTCCCGCCTGGACCGCGTCCTGCGCGAGGAGAAGGGCTACACCTACGGCGTGCGCTCCTTCGGCCAGGTCCTGCGCTCCGCCCCCGACAGCACGGGCCTGTCGCTGCTGGCCATCAGCGGCTCCGTGGACACCCCCAACACCGGTCCGGCGCTCGAGGACCTCTGGGCGGTGCTGCGCACCCTCGCCGCCGAGGGCCTGACCGAGGCCGAGCGGGACGTGGCCGTGCAGAACCTGGTGGGCGTCGCCCCGCTGAAGTACGAGACGGCCGCCGCCGTCGCGGGCACCCTCGCCGACCAGGTCGAGCAGTATCTGCCGGACGACTTCCAGGCGCGGCTGTACGAACGCCTCGCCGACACCGGCACGGTGGAGGCCACGGCGGCCGTCGTGAACGCCTTCCCGGCCGACCGGCTCGTCACCGTCCTCGTCGGGGACGCCTCCGAGATCACCGAGCCCGTCAAGGCGCTGGGCCTCGGAGAGGTGACGGTCATCCCGGCCTGACCGGCCAGGACCGGCCAGGCCCAGCGGCCTTCGGCGGACGCTGACAGGGGCTCAACCCCCCTGTTCCGTCCGGCCGCTGAGCCGGACATTGCCGGACAAGTGAGGCGCGTGGGTCGAGTGAGACCCACGCGCCTCCTTTATGCCCGATTTCGCGCAGTGGTTGCATGTTGGTCGTGTGGCGTACGTCATAAAAGCCCGGATCTGTTTGCCGTTCGAATCTGACGCCGATTAGCGTCAGGGCGGCAGTCCGTCAGATCGGAGCCGCATCCGCGGTCCCGGGCAGCCATCGCCGAGTCCCCGAAGCACCAGCGAGGGGAGCCGGGGACCCACATGTCCCTGGGGTGAATCGGCCCCCTTTCACGAGGGAGCCGTAGGAGACCTTCCTGCTCCGAACCCGTCAGCTAACCCGGTAGGCGAGAGGGAAGGAAAGGATTCGCCCAGCCATGGGGAAGCACCGTCGTCCGAGCCGAGCCGCGCGCGTCAGCGCCAACGTCGCGGGCATAGCCACCCTCACTGCCGCCGGTGTGGTCGCCGGCGTCGCCGCCCCGGCCTTCGCCGCCTCCGACGACTCGCGTGGTCCCGAGGACACCGGGCTGACCCAGGCCGTCGTCATCAGTGACGTCATGGCCGACAACGTGGGCGCCCAGGCCGAGACCCAGCGCAGCGCCGCCGACGAGGCCGCCGCCCGCCTGCAGGCCGAGGAGACCGCCCAGAAGAAGGCCTCCGACGCCAAGGAGCGCCACGCGGAGGCCGAGCGCAAGATCAAGGAGGAGCGCGAGGCCAAGGAGCGTGCCGCGCGCGACGAGGAGCGCAAGCGCCTGGGCACCTATGTGAGCCCCCTCGACGGCTCCTACGTCTCCACCTCCTACAAGGCCTCCAGCGGCCTGTGGTCCTCCGGCAGCCACACCGGCATCGACCTCCACGCCGAGACCGGCACCTCGGTCCACGCGGTCGCCGCCGGCACCATCGTCGAGGCCGGCTGGGGCGGCGCGTACGGCAACAACGTCGTCATCAAGCACAACGACGGCACCTACACCCAGTACGCCCACCTGTCGTCGCTCGACGTCTCCGTCGGCCAGACGGTCACCCCGGGCCAGCAGATCGGCCTCTCGGGCGCCACGGGCAACGTCACCGGCCCGCACCTGCACTTCGAGGCCCGCACCGGCGCCGGCTACGGCTCCGACATCGACCCGATCGCCTACATGAGCGCGCACGGCGTCAGCCTGTAGGTCCCGCCGCCTTCGCGGCACCGCACTTCACGCAAGGCCCCGGCCCCCGGCCGGGGCCTTGTCGTCGTCCCGCCCACCGGCGTTGGCCAAAAAATATCCATGAATCCCCGGCGCCATCGGAAATCGCCGGGGATTGCCATAGAGTCGCTGAACGGGTGTCAATCGGCCGCGCATCGCGGGAGATTAAGTCGTAAGGCGGAGGTACAGCCATGCGGGGCCGTACGTGAACGGCGGTGGTGAAGCGGCGCAGGGGAGCCGCCGTATTTCCGCGCACGCCGTGTGCACGGCGATTCGCGACGACATCGTCTCCGGGGTTTTCCCGCCCGGCAGCCGGCTCATCGAGGAACTCCTCGCCCGCCGCTACGGCGTCTCCCGGGTGCCCGTGCGCGAGGCGCTGCGCACCCTCGCCTCCGAGGGCTTCGTCACCACCCGCCGGCACGCCGGGGCCTGCGTCGCCGAACCCACCGAGCAGGAGGCGGCGGACCTCCTCGACGTCCGCGCCCTGCTGGAGCCGCTGGGGGCCGCACGCGCCGCGCAGCGGCGCACCGAGGCCCATCTGAAGGTCCTGCGCGGCCTCGTCCGCCTGGGCCAGGAGCGGGCCCGCGCGGGCCGCACGGGCGAGCTGCGGCCGCTCGGCGACTGGTTCGACGAGACCCTGGCCCAGGCCTCCGGCAGCCCCAGCCTCGCCACGCTGCTCACCCAGCTGCGGCGCAAGATCGCCTGGGTCTACGTGGCCGAGCCGCCCGCGCGGCCCCTGGAGGCATGGGAGGCGTGCGGTGCGCTCGTGGACGCCGTGGCCCGCGGTGACGCCGAGCGGGCCCGGGCGCTCGCCGCGGCCCGCGCGGACCGTGGCGCCGGTGAATTCCGCTCGCGCCGTGCGCAGGTCGCCCAGCAGGTGCGCCCGCCGAAACAATCCGTAAACACCGCGATCGCCCGTTCTTAACAACCCGCCGCTATTCATGGAGAAATAGCGGCCGGGAATTCGTGGCGGTCCCCGGCCGCGCATACGACGACGGGGCCGCGGCGCCCTCGGGGCGGTCGCGGCCCCGTCGTGCACCCACCGTGCGGCGGCGGGACGGGATCCGGGTGGATCAGACGGTCTCCGGGAGCTCCTCGAGCCCCTCGCCGACCAGCCTGGCCAGACGGTCGAGCGCGGCCTCGGCGCCCTCGGCCTCCGTGGCGAGCACGATCTCCTCGCCACCCTGGGCGCCCAGGCCCAGCACGGCGAGCATGGAGGCGGCGTTGACGGGGTTGCCGCCCGCCTTCGCGATCGTCACGGGGACGCCGGCGGCGTTCGCCGCACGGACGAAGATCGACGCGGGGCGGGCGTGCAGGCCATCGGCCCAACCGACGTTTACGCGGCGCTCAACCATGGTGTTGCCCTTCAAGTCGGGAGAGGTTGTCTAGACCATTGTTGCATGGGGCGCGCGGTGCCCCGGCGCGCGCCCGGGGCAGGGCCGGGCGGCCCCGTGAGCTGGGGCCGGACGCCGCCTCCTGACCGCCCGCGCCCGGCCTTACCCTGGCCCCATGCACTCGCCGTCCGAGCACGCCTACCCGGCCCACTGGGAAGCGGATGTCGTCCTCCGTGACGGCGGCACCGCACGGATCCGCCCCATCACACCCGACGACGCCCAGCGCCTGGTCAGCTTCTACGAACAGGTCTCGGACGAGTCCAAGTACTACCGCTTCTTCGCGCCCTACCCCCGTCTCTCCGACCGGGACGTGCACCGCTTCACCCACCACGACTACGTCGACCGGGTGGGCCTGGCGGCGACCGTCGGCGGCGAGTTCATCGCCACCGTCCGCTACGACCGCATCGACGCCCGCGGCATGCCCTCCTCCGCCCCGGCGGACGAGGCCGAGGTCGCCTTCCTCGTCCAGGACGCCCACCAGGGCCGGGGCGTGGCCTCCGCCCTCCTCGAACACGTCGCGGCCGTCGCCCGCGAGCGCTCCATCAGGCGGTTCGCCGCCGAGGTGCTGCCCGCCAACAGCAAGATGATCAAGGTCTTCACGGACGCGGGCTACACCCAGAAGCGCAGCTTCGAGGACGGCGTCGTCCGCCTCGAGCTCGACCTCGAGCCCACCGACAAGTCGCTCGCCGTCCAGCGCGCCCGCGAGCGGCTCGCCGAGGCCCGCTCCGTCGAGCGCCTGCTCGCCCCCGGCTCCGTCGCCGTCGTCGGCGCCGGACGCCGCCCCGGCGGCATGGGCCGGACCGTCCTGGACAACCTCCTGGCCGGCGGCTTCACGGGACGCGCGTACGCGGTCAACCGGTCCTTCCCCGAGGACCTTTCGGTGCTGGAGCCGGAGGGCGTGCCCGCCCACCGCTCCGTGCTCGGCATCCAGGAGCCCGTGGACCTCGCCGTCATCGCCGTGCCCGCCGAGCACGTGCCCTCCGTCGTCGCCGAGTGCGGCGAGCACGGTGTCCAGGGGCTCGTCGTCCTGTCCGCCGGATACGCCGAGAACGGCCCCGCCGGCCGCCACCGCCAGCGCGAGCTGGTCCGCCAGGCCCGCTCCTACGGCATGCGCGTCATCGGCCCCAACTCCTTCGGTGTGATCAACACCGCCGAGGGCGTCCGGCTCAACGCCTCCCTGTCGCCCGAGCTCCCCGCCGCGGGACGCGTCGGCCTCTTCAGCCAGTCCGGGGCCATCGGCATCGCCCTGCTCTCCGGCCTCCACCGTCGCGCCGCCGGACTGGTGGGCCTGTCGACCTTCGTCTCCGCCGGCAACCGCGCCGACCTCTCCGGCAACGACGTCCTGCAGTACTGGCACGACGACCCCGACACCGACGTCGCCCTCATGTACCTGGAGTCGATCGGGAACCCCCGCAAGTTCGCCCGGCTGGCCCGGCGGACCTCCGCCCGCAAGCCCCTGGTCGTCGTCAAGGGCGCGCGGCACGGCGCCGCCGCCCCCGCCGGCCACGCCGTACGCACCACCCGCATCCCCGACACCACCGTCTCCGACCTGCTGCGCCAGGCCGGCGTCATCCGCGTCGACACCGTCACCGAGCTCGCCGACACCGGGCTGCTGCTGGCCTCGCAGCCGCTGCCCGCCGGCCCCCGCGTGGCCATCCTCGGCAACTCCCAGTCGCTGTCCCTGCTGACCTACGACGCCTGCCTCACGGACGGCCTGCGCCCGCTGCTGCCCCGCGACCTCACCACCTCCGCCGCCCCGGCCGACTTCCGCGCCGCCCTGGCCGAGGCCCTCGCCGACCGGGCCTGCGACGCCGTCGTCGTCACCGCCATCCCCTGGGTCGGCGGCGCCTCGGCCGCCGACCTCGCGGCCGCCGTCCGCGAGGCGGTCGCCCAGTCCTCGCCGGACACCCCCAAGCCCGTCGCCGTCGTCCACCTGGAGATCCCCGGCCTCGCCGAGGCGCTCGCCGCCCCGCCGGACACCGCCGGCGAGCAGGACCCCGCGCCCGCCGTCCGCATCCCCGCCTTCCCCGCCGCCGAGCGGGCCGTACGGGCCCTGACCGAGGCCGTGCGCTACGCCCGCTGGCGCCGCCAGGCAGCCGACCCCGGGCGGGTGCCGGAGTACGAGGACATCGACGAGGGCGGCGCCGCCGCCGACATCGACGTGCTGCTGCGGGCCCACAACGCCACCGGCCCGCGCGCCGTGACGCTCTCCGCCCCCGACACCCAGCGCCTGCTCGCCCGGTACGGGATCGCGGTGCTGCCCGCCCTGCCCGCGCCCGACCCCGACAGCGCCGTCCGCGCCGCCCACCGGCTCGGCTTCCCCGTCGCCCTCAAGCCCACCGCGCCCCACCTGCGGCACCGCGCCGACCTCGGCGGAGTCCGCCTCGACCTCGGCGGCGAGGCGGAACTGCGCCGGGCGTACGCGGAATTGACCGAGCTGCTCGGCGGTCCCGAGGAGCTGCGCCTGGTCGTGCAGTCCATGGCCCCGCGCGGCGTCGACACGGTCGTGCGGGCCGCCATCGACCCCGCGGCCGGCGCCGTGCTGTCCTTCGGGCTGGCCGGCGCCCCCTCCCTGCTGCTGGGGGACACCGCCCACCGCCTCGTTCCGGCCACCGACCGCGACGCCGCCGAGCTGATCCGCTCGGTGCGCACCGCACCCCTGCTCTTCGGCTGGCGCGGCTCCACTCCCGTCGACACCCCGGCCCTGGAGGAGCTGCTGCTGCGCGTGTCCCGGCTGGTCGACGATCATCCCGAGGTCGTGGGCGCCGACCTGGAGCCCGTGATCGTCGCCCCGCACGGCGTTCATGTGCTCGGCGCGTCCCTGCGCCTCGCGCCGCCGCCCGCCCGCACCGACGTGGGCCCGCGCAGCCTGCCGTCGATCTGACCCCGGCCGGATCCGTCCCTACCGCCGGAACAGGCCCCGGCAGGAGGGCCCCATACGCCCCGTAGAATGGGGCGTATGGCGAAGACCGGTACGACGACCCAGGGGCTGCGCGCAGCTATCGAGCGCAGCGGCTATTACCCGGCTCTCGTGGCCGAGGCGGTGGAGGCCGCCGTGGGCGGGGAGCCGGTCGTGTCGTACCTGGTCCACCAGGAGACGACCTTCGATTCCAACGAGGTCCGCCGTCACGTCACGGTCCTCGTCCTGACCGGCACCCGATTCATCGTCAGCCACACCGACGAGCAGGCCGCCGACAACACCTCCCCGTCGCCCTACGCCACCACCTCCACCGAGTCGGTCAAGCTCGACCGCATCTCCTCGGTCGTGCTCAGCCGCGTCGTGGCGAACCCCGAGTCCTACACCCCGGGCACCCTGCCCCGCGAGGTCGTGCTGACCATCGGCTGGGGCGCGGTGTCCCGCATCGACCTGGAGCCCGCCGCCTGCGGCGACCCCAACTGCGACGCCGACCACGGGTACACCGGCTCCTCCACCGCCGACGACCTGAGCCTGCGCGTCAGCGAGGCGGGCGACGGGCCGGACACGGTCCGCCAGGCCCTGGCGTTCGCCCAGTCGCTCTCCGAGGCCACCGCGGCGACCGCCCGCTGATGTCCTATCCCGCCTTCGCCGGCTCCGCCTGGCCCGAGCCGGCCCCGCTCGACCCGCGCGACGCCCCGCTGCCCCGCTACGGCACCGGCTCCCTCGCCGACCTGCTGCCCACCATCGCGGCGGGCCTGGGCGTGCCGGGCATGCCGAGCGGCATGGAGCTGGCGCCCGCCGACCGGGTGTGCGTCTTCCTCATCGACGGCCTGGGCTGGGAGCTGCTGCGCGACCACCCCGACGAGGCGCCGTTCCTGCACTCGCTGTTGCCGACGTCCATGAACGGCACCGGCGAGCCCATGACCGCGGGCTTCCCCTCCACCACGGCGACCTCGCTCGCCTCGGTGGGCACGGGCCTGCCGCCCGGCGCCCACGGCCTGCCCGGCTACACCGTCGCCGACCCGGCCACCGGCCAGCTGATGAACCAGCTGCGCTGGCGTCCCTGGACCGACCCGCACGTCTGGCAGCCCTACCCCACGGTCTTCCAGCGCGCCGACGCCGCCGGCATCGCCACCTGCCAGGTCTCGGCCCCCGACTTCGAGCACACCCCGCTGACCAAGGTCGCGCTCAGCGGCGGCACCTTCCACGGCCGCCTCTCCGGCGAGGAGCGGATGGACTTCGCCGCCGACCGGCTCGGCGCCGCCGACCGCTCGCTCGTCTACACCTACTACAGCGAGGTGGACGGCAAGGGACACCGCTTCGGCGTCGACTCCGAGGAGTGGCGCGGTCAGCTGATGTACGTGGACCTGCTCGCCCGGCGCCTGGCCGAGCGGCTGCCCCCGCGCTCCGCCCTGTACGTCACCGCCGACCACGGCATGATCGACATCCCGTTCGACCCGGAGTCGCGCATCGACTTCGACGAGGACTGGGAGCTGCGCGCGGGCGTGGCGCTGCTGGGCGGCGAGGCCCGCGCCCGGCACGTCTACGCGGTTCCGGGTGCCGCGGACGACGTCCTGGCGGTCTGGCGCGAGGTGCTCGGCGAGCAGATGTGGGTCGCCGGGCGCGACGAGGCGATCGAGGCGGGCTGGTTCGGCCCGCCCGGCGAGGGCGTCGACGACCGGGTGTACGCACGGATCGGCGACGTGGTCGCCGCCGCCCGCGACGACATCGCGATCGTCGCCACGGAGACCGAGCCCAACGAGTCGAAGATGGTCGGGTTGCACGGTTCGATGACGCCCGTCGAGCAGCTCGTGCCGCTCCTCGAAGTGCGCACCTGACCGACGTGAGCTCGTGACCGAAGCGCGCCCCTGACCCGGGCGCTCCCCCCGACGTGCGTTCCCGCCCCCACGACAAACGCCCCGACGACTAACGCCCCGACGACTAACGAAAGGCATTGGCCTTCCCATGCCCGAGCTGGTGTTCTTCTCCGGAACGATGGACTGCGGAAAGAGCACCCTCGCTCTGCAGATCGAGCACAACCGCTCCGCCCGCGGCCTGCAAGGCCGGATCTTCACCCGCAACGACCGCGCGGGCGAGGGCAAGCTGTCCTCCCGGCTCGGCCTGGTGACCGATTCGGTGGAGGCGGGCGAGGGCTTCGACTTCTACGCCCACCTCGTCGGCCATCTCTCGGCGGGCGGCCGGGCCGACTACGTGATCGCCGACGAGGCGCAGTTCCTCGAGCCCGAGCAGGTCGACCAGCTGGCCCGGGTCGTCGACGACCTCGAGCTCGACGTCTTCGCCTTCGGTATCACCACCGACTTCCGCACCCGGCTCTTCCCCGGCTCCCGGCGGCTGATCGAGCTGGCCGACCGGGTGGAGGTGCTGCAGGTCGAGGCGCTGTGCTGGTGCGGGGCCCGGGCCACGCACAACGCCCGTACGATCGGCGGACAGATGGTCGTCGAGGGCGCCCAGGTCGTCGTCGGCGACGTCAACCAGCCGGAGACCGTGGTGGGTTACGAGGTGCTGTGCCGGCGCCATCACCGCCGCCGGCTGACGGCGGCCGCCGCACGCGCCGCCGCCCTGTCGCCCGATGTACTGCCGGTGGACCCGGACGGATCCCGCTAGCGCCGGACGAGGGGCCGCGCGGTCAGGGCGCCGACCGCAGCAGCGAGAAGACCGCGCCCTCGGGGTCGGCGACCTTCGCCACCCGGCCGGCCGGGCCCGGCGCCGGGGCGCCCAGCACCCGTCCGCCCAGCTCGGTGACCCGCCGGGCCGCGGCGTCGACGTCCGCCACCTCGAAGTACGTCATCCAGTGCGGCCGCTCCAGCGCGGGCCCCGCGCCGCGGATCGCGGCCACGGGCCGGCCGTCCACGTGCAGGGTGATCGCGTCGGTGTCGACCGAGCCCGCCGCCTTGCTCTCGTATCCGAAGAGTGCACGGTAGAACTTCAGTACGACGGCGGCCTCGTAGGTCACCAGCTCGTGCCAGACCGGGGCCCCCGGCATCCCCTGGGCGCCGGATCCCGTCAGTCTGCGCCCCTGCCAGACGCCGAAGGCCGCGCCCGCCGGGTCCGTGGCCAGCACCAGTCGCCCGGCGTCCTCGGCCGCCAGCGGCCCCACGCCCACGGTGCCGCCGCAGCAGTGGATCCACTCCGCGCACACGTCCGCGTCGTCGCTCGCCAGATAGGTGGTCCAGGCGCCCTCGAGTTGACGGTCCGGCGGAAGTTCCCCGATGCCGGCGACGTCCCGCCCGTCCAGGGTGGCCCGTACGTACGGGCCCATGTGGCGCGGCCCGGGGGTGTAGTAGTCCCAGCCGAACAGTCCGCCGTAGAACTCCTCGGTCGTCTCCAGGTCGTGCACCAGGAGACTGGTCCAGCAGGGGGTGCCCGGTGTCTGGCGCCGGGTCTCCTCCTCGCTGGTCCCGGAGGATCCCCATACCTCGGTCATCGTCAGTCGCTCCTCGCACCGTCGTGGTGGCCGCGCTCCCGCTCCGGCCGCGGGCTTGGCGGTTCCCCGCAGGAGGATGCCCGAATTCGCGTTCCGCTTCTGTGTCCGCGCCGTCGCCGTTCAGTATCGATCAGCATCGCGGCGTCTGGCCAGGGGGCCGTTCGGCGCAACGCCGGGTACGCCAGGATGGGGGTATGGACGCCATCATCAGCGCAACGGAATGGGCGAGCGAGTCGGCCGGCGAGCGGCCGCCCACGCTCCTGGACATCCGCTACGTACCCGGGGGCCCGCCCGGGCGGCCGGAGTACCGGGCCGGGCACCTCCCCGGCGCCGTCTATGTCGACATGGACTCCGAGCTCGCCGGGGCTCCGGGGGCGAGCGGCCGTCATCCGCTGCCGGACGTCGCGGAGTTCGGCGCCGCGATGCGCCGCGCGGGAGTCCGCGCCGACCACCCGGTCGTGGTCTACGACGGGGGACTGGGGTGGGCCGCCGCGCGGGCGTGGTGGCTGCTGCGCTGGGCCGGTCATCCGTTCGTACGGGTTCTGGACGGCGGGCTCGCCGCCTGGACCGCGGCGGGCGGGGCGCTGACGACCGATGAGCCGGCCGTGGCCGAGGGCGACTTCGCGCCGCGCCCGGGGGCGCTGCCGCTGCTCGACGCCGACGAAGCGGCGGCGCTGGCGCGCCGGGGACTGCTGCTCGACGCGCGGGCGGGGGAGCGCTACCGCGGCGAGGTCGAGCCGCTGGACGCCGTGGCCGGTCACATCCCCGGCGCCGTCTCCGCGCCCACCGCCGACAACGTCGGCGCGGACGGCCGCTTCCGCCCGGCGAAGGACCTCGCGGCGAGGTTCGGGGAGCTCGGCGCGGCCGACGGCACCGAGGTGGGCGTCTACTGCGGCTCGGGCGTCTCCGCCGCCCACCAGGTGCTCGCGATGGCGGTGGCCGGCATTCCGGCGGCCCTGTACGTGGGTTCGTGGAGCGAATGGTCGTCCGACCCGAGCCGTCCCGTGGCGACGGGGGCCCTGCCGGGCTGAGGCCCACGCGGCTGTGCCCCCGGCCCCGATGCGGGGGCCGGGGGCACAGCCCGGGTCAAGGGAGGCGCTACTCCTGTTTCTTGCGGCGCGTGCCGAAGACGATCTCGTCCCAGCTCGGCACCGCCGCCCGGCGGCCCGGGCGGACGCCGTCCGCCTCCGCCTGGCGGTCCGTGGTGCCGATCAGGCGGTCCCGGTGGCCCGCCACCGAACGCGGCATGAGCACATCGGCGTACGCGGACCCCGCGCTGGCCGCCGGAGCAGGCGGCTCCACCGCCTCCGTCTCCTCCGCTGGAGGGTCGGCGGCGACGGACGGGGGCGCGGAGGGCGGCTCGGGGACGATCATGTCGCCCCGGAAGCTGGGCACCGCCTCGAGCAGGCTGGTCAGGGAGTCCCGCTCCTTGCCCGGCTCGTCCGCCGACGCCTCGCCGGAGGAGGCCTCCGGCTCCGTCGGCGCGCCGGAGCCCTGGCGGTCCCGGTCAAGGGAACGATCCAGCGGCCGGTCGCGCGGCAGGCGCGCGATCCGCGGCACGAACGGGAAACTCGGCTCGGGCGTGTCGTCGGTCTCGCCGATGAGCGTGCGGGCCTCGTCGTCCAGCGCCTGAACGATCCGGCGCGGCGGGTCGTACGTCCAGCTCGCGGCGCGCGGCTCACCGGAGGCGCGGTAGACGAGCAGAACCTCCCAGGTGCCGTCGTCGCGGCGCCAGGAGTCCCACTGGGCGGTGTCCTTGTCGGCGCCGCGCAGCACGAGCCGCTCGTTCACGGTCTCGCCGAGGGGTGGGCCGGTGTTCTCGCCGGGGCGGCGTACGGGCGTCTTGCGGGCCCGCTCGGCCATGAAGGCGCGCTCGGCGAGCACGGGGCCCTCGAAGCGCCGCACCCGCTCCACGGGGATGCCCGCGAGCTGCGCGACCTCCTCGGCGGTGGCGCCGGCCCGGATGCGGGCCTGGATGTCCCGTGGGCGGAGGTGACTCTCCACCTCGATCTCGATCTGACCCAGACGCGCGCGGTCGTTGCGCACTGCGGCACGGAGCCGCTCATCGATGGGGAGCGTGTACTCCGTGCTGTCCGCAGCCTTGAGAACCAGCCGTGTGCCGTCGTTGGAGACTGCCACGACACGCAGTTCGGGCATGGGGACCTCCCGGGTGGTGCCTGCCGACGTCACCTGCGTCGCTGCTTCCGCTAGTCGAGTGTGGCCTGCCCGGGTAGCAGCCTGCCACAACATTGCCGAGTTGACGGGGCGAGAGCCGCCCGGGCCCCCGTCCCGTGGATCCGGGCAGCCGGACGGGATATTGGGGCCAGGGCTCGTCACAGTACTCCATTTGGGCCACTGGGCGTGGATCGGCGCGCCAGGGAAGTTCACCTGCGACAAGGGAGTTGGAATGCGCCCCTTGAGAGGGGGGCTTGCGCGTGGGGCGGGAACGTGATGGCAGGCAGTGTCGAGGTTCACACAATCGCCCGATTCGGAACTGTTGGTTACGCTCGAATGTCTCTTCTTGCTGCAAGAGGGACGGAAAACACCAACAGGGGCTGGAGATGGACGACAAAGCCGAAAGCGAGGCAAAAGCGAAGGGCAAGCGTCTCGACCTGAGCATCGCACAGGTGTCCGGCAGCGCCCTGGCGGCGGTGGTCGCCGCCCTGCTCGCGGGCAAACTCGGTGTATACGGCACGGTCATTGGCGCGGGCGTCGTCAGCGTGGTGGCCACGACCGGTGGCACAGTCTTTCACCACGTGTTCACACGTACGGGCGAGCAGATCCGTGAGGCGGCCACCGTGCAGTCGGAGCCCGGACTCCGCCGGGTGCCCCTGCGGGACGCGGGCCGCGCCGTGGACCGGGCCCGCTCGGCGGACGACGCGACGCGGGTGCTGCCGAGCGCTGAGGACCGTACGCAACTGCTGCACCAGGCGTCACCGTCCGGAGCGGGTCCGGCGCCCTCCGGGGCGCACGCCGGTGCGTACACCGGCGCGCATGATCAGGCGCACTTCGACGGCTGCTCCGAGGAATTCTCCTCCGGCACCACCCACGGCACCCGGCTGCGGGGCTGGAAGCGCCCGGCGCTGGCCGCCGGCCTCGTCTTCGCCGTGGCCATGGGCGCGGTGACCGCCTGGGAGCTGGTCTCCGGCTCCAGCGCGGACGGCGGCGACGGCGTCACGGTCACCCGGCTCTTCCAGCCGGAGAAGAAGGAGCGGCACGAGGACCCGGACCCCGGGCGGACGCCGGAGCCCGGCTCCTCGCGCGGCGACGGGGGAGAGACCCCGGGCCGGGGCGGCGCGCCGTCCCCGGGCGTGTCGCGACCGGGCACGGATGCGGGCACGAAGTCGCCGGACCCGAAGACCTCCCCGTCCTCGGGCGGTGGCACGCCCTCCCCGGCCCCCACGCCTCGGCCGAGCACGTCGCCGGACGCGGGCAAGGGCGCCGACGACAAGGGCGGCGCGGCCGGCGGCCAGGGCACCGGCACCGGCGGTCAGTCCACGCCGCCCGCGCCGGGCCAGAACGCCGCGGCCGGCACCGGAACGAGCCCCACCACCGGCACGGCCTCCTGAGGCCGGCGGCTCACTCGCCCAGGACGCGCCGCAGGTAGTCGTTGCCGAACACGCGGTGCGGGTCCAGTCGGTCCCGCACCGCGGCGAACTCCCCGAAGCGCGGGTAGACCCCGGCCAGATACGCCGCGTCCCGGCTGTGCAGCTTCCCCCAGTGCGGCCGCCCGCCGTGCGCGGTCATGATCTGCTCGGCCGCCGTGAAATACGGCCGGTGCGGCGTCCCCCGGTACATGTGCACGGCGATATAGGCGGTGTCCCGCCCCGACGCCGTGGACAGCGGGATGTCGTCGGCGGGCGCGGTCCGTACCTCCACCGGGAAGCCGATCCGCAGCCCCCGGCGCTCGATCATCGCCCGCAGCTCCCGCAGGGCCGTCATCGCCGCCTCGCGCGGCAGGGCGTACTCCATCTCCAGGAAGCGCACCCTGCGGGGGCTGGTGAAGACCTTGTACGGGATGTCGGTGTACGTACGGGCCGACAGGGCCCGGCCCGAGAGCCGGGCGAGGCCCGGCACGGTGGCGGGCACGGCCCGGCCCAGGGCGCAGGCGGCCCCGAAGACGCCGTTGGACAGCAGTTCGTCGGTCACCCATCCGCTCACCCGACCGGTGGGGGCCGCGGGGCCCGCGCTGCGGTTGTTGCGCTTGGTGACACAGCTGTCGGTGTGGGGGAACCAGAAGAACTCGAAGTGCTCGTTCTCCGCGACCAGGGCGTCGAAGTCCTCGGTCACCCGGCCGAAGGCCATCGGCTCCTCGCGCGCCCTGAGCAGGAACTCCGGCTCCACGGCGAAGGTGACCGCCGTGATCACGCCCAGCGCCCCCAGCCCCACCCGGGCCGCCGCGAACACCTCCGGGTTCTCCCGGGCCGAGCAGGTCAGCACCGAACCGTCGGCCGTCACCAGCTCCAGGCCCCGGATCTGGGCGGCGATCGCCCCCGAGTCCCGGCCCGTGCCATGGGTGCCGGTGCTGACCGCGCCGGAGACCGTCTGCTCCATGATGTCGCCCATGTTCGCCAGCGACAGGCCGTGGGCGGACAGCGCGCGGTTCAGCTCCCGCAGTGTGGTGCCCGCGCGGACCGTCACGGTGCCGGCGGTCCGGTCGACCGCGAGCGGCCCGGTGAGCCGGTCCGGGCGTATCAGCACACCGTCCGTCGCGGCCACGGTGGTGAAGGAGTGGCCGGAGCCGGTGGCCTTCACCTTCAGTCCTTCGCCGGCCGCCCGCGCGATCGCGGCGGACAGCTCCTCCGTCGTGGCCGGGGCCACGGTCCGCGCCGGGTGGGCGGTGACGTTCCCCGCCCAGTTACGCCAGGGCCTGCTCGCTCTCGTCGTCGCCGTCATCAGCGCCAACCCCCACCCGCTCAGGCGCCGGCCGCAGCCGGCGGTACCCGAGGAACGCGCCGGCGGCCGCGAGCATCCCCGCCGTGCCGGGCACCAGGTACCCCGCGGCGGCTCCGGCGGCGTCCACCGCCCAGCCGGCGGCCGACGAGCCGAACGCCACGCCGACCGCGAGCCCGGTGCTCGTCCAGGTCATGCCCTCGGTCAGCTGCGCGCGCGGTACGTACTGCTCGACGAGGGCCATCGTGGTGACCATCGTCGGCGCGATGGACAGGCCCGCGACAAAGAGAGCCACGGCCAGGAACGGCAGGTTCCCGACCAGTTGGAGGGGGATCATACTCACGGCCATCGCACAGACGCCCACAACCCAGCGCCGGGCCGGCTCGCCCTTCAGGTGCAGCAGCCCGAAGACCGCCCCTGCCAGGCAGGAGCCCAGCGCGTAGACGGCGAGCACCACGCTGGCCGCCGCCTTGTGCCCCTGCTCCTCGGCGAACGCCACGGTCACGACCTCGATCGAGCCGAACAGCGCACCCGTGGCCACGAACGTCGCCACCAGCACCTGCAGCCCGGGGGAGCGCAGGGCGGAGCCGCTCTCGTGCGCCTCGCGGGGATGCGGCCGGGGCTCGGTGGCCCGCTGAGAGGTCAGCCAGAACACCCCGGCCGCCAGGAAGCAGCCGGCCAGCAGCGGGCCCGCCTCCGGGAACCACGCGGTCGACAGGCCGATCGACAGGATCGGCCCGATGATGAACACCACCTCGTCGATGACCGACTCGGCGGCGTAGGCGGTGTGCAGTTCGCGCGGCGAGCCGCCGTAGATCGCCGCCCACCGCGCCCGCACCATCGACCCCACGCTCGGCACACAGCCCGCGCCCGCCGCGAAGACGTACAGCGTCCAGTCCGGCCACCGCTGGTGCGCGCACAGCAGCAGCCCCGCCAGCGACACGAGCGAGAGGACCGTCGCCGGGCGCAGCACCCGGCGCTGGCCGTGCCGGTCGACCATGCGCGAGACCTGCGGGCCGAGCACGGCCGCCGCGATCGCGTTCGTCGCGGTCAGCGCGCCCGCCAGCCCGTACCGGCCGGTGATCTGGGAGATCATCGTGACGATGCCGATGCCCAGCATCGACAGCGGCAGCCGGCCGAGGAAGCCCGCCGCCGAGAATCCCTTGGAGCCGGGGGCGGCGAATATGGCGCTGTAGGGACTGGACAAGGACGGCTCCCGGAGGGTTCGGGGGAGGGGACGCGGACGAGGGTGCCGTAAGGGACGTAGGTGGCTGATACAGCTTACGTGCGCACGTTTGCGCGGCGCATCGTCATTTCCCGGCCGCCGGTGGCGGGTGGCAGGATCGGACGCATGTCGGATCAGCCAGCTCACGCCCCCTACGACGCCCTGCTGTTGCTCTCCTTCGGTGGGCCCGAGGGCCCCGAGGACGTCGTCCCGTTCCTGGAGAACGTCACCCGCGGCCGGGGCATCCCCCGGGAGCGGCTGAGGGAGGTCGGGCAGCACTACTTCCTCTTCGGCGGCGTCAGCCCGATCAACGACCAGAACCGTGAGCTGCTCGCCGCCCTGCGCGAGGACCTGGCCGCCCACGGCGTGGACCTGCCGGTCTATTGGGGCAACCGCAACTGGGCGCCCTACCTCACCGACACCCTGCGCGAGATGACCGCCGCCGGGCACCGACGTGTGCTCACCCTGACCACCAGCGCGTACGCCTCCTACTCGGGCTGCCGGCAGTACCGCGAGAACCTCGCGGACGCCCTGGCCACCCTGACGGCGGAAGGCCTCACGCCCCCGCGCGTGGACAAGCTGCGGCACTACTTCAACCACCCCGGCTTCGTCCGCCCCATGGTCGACGCGACGATCGCCGCCCTCGGCCGGCTGCCCGACGACGTGCGGGCCGGCGCCCGGCTGGCCTTCACCACCCACTCCATCCCCACCTCCGCCGCGGACGCCTCCGGGCCCGCCGAGGGGCACGGCGACGGCGGCGCGTACGTCGCCGAGCACCTCGACGTCGCCCGGACCGTCGCGGCGGCCGTCCGCGAGGAGACCGGCACCGACCGGCCCTGGGACCTCGTCTACCAGTCGCGCAGCGGCGCCCCGCACATCCCCTGGCTCGAGCCGGACATCTGCGACCACCTCGAGACCGTGCACGGCGAGGGCGCGCCCGCCGTCGTCATGGTCCCGATCGGCTTCGTCTCGGACCACATGGAGGTCGCGTACGACCTCGACACCGAAGCCACCGCCAAGGCCGCCGAACTGGGCCTGCCGGTGGCCCGCGCCGCGACCGTCGGAGCCGACCCGCGCTTCGTGGCCGCCGTGCGCGACCTGGTGCTCGAGCGCGCCGCGAGCGAGCGGGGCGAGCGCCCCGAGCGCTGCGCCCTGGGCGCGCTCGGCCCCAGCCACGACCTCTGCCCCGTCGGCTGCTGCCCGGCGCGGGCCCCCCGCCCGGCGGCCGCCGGGGCCGACAGTCCGTACGCCCAAGGAGCGAGCACCTCGTGACCGACACCCTCAAGGCCGAACTCCTGGCCGTGGCCCTCGAGGCCGCGGACCGGGCCGGCACCCTGCTCAGGGACGGCCGCCCCGCCGACCTGGGCGTGGCCGCGACGAAGACCAGCCCCATCGACGTCGTCACCGAGATGGACATCGCCGCCGAGAAACTCATCACCGGCATCCTCGCCGAGCGGCGCCCGCACGACGGGATCCTGGGCGAGGAGGGCGCCAGCGTCGAGGGCACCAGCGGGGTGCGCTGGGTCGTCGACCCCGTCGACGGCACCGTGAACTACCTCTACGGCCTGCCGTCCTGGGCCGTGTCCGTGGCCGCCGAGATCGACGGCGAGGCGGTCGTGGGGGTCGTCGCGGCGCCGGAGCGCGGCGAGACGTACCGGGCGGTGCGGGGCGAGGGGGCGTTCCTGGGGGAGCGGCGGCTGACCGTCCGCCCGGCGCCCGGCCTCGACCAGGCCCTGATCGGCACCGGCTTCGGCTACCTGCAGACCCGGCGGGCCGCCCAGGCCGAGGTGCTGCGCTCGATGCTGCCGCAGGTGCGCGACATCCGGCGCGGGGGCTCGGCCGCGATCGACCTGTGCGACGTGGCCTGCGGCCGCCTCGACGGCTACTACGAGCGGGGGCTCAACCCCTGGGACTTCGCCGCGGGCGCGCTCATCGCGCGCGAGGCGGGCGCCCTCACGGGCGGCCGCCCCGGGCAGCGCGAGTCGGGCGAGCTGACCGTGGCGGCCCCGCCCGGGCTCTTCGAGCCGCTGCGGGAGCGCCTGGAGGCGCTGGGCGCCTGGCACGACTAGAGGCCGGCCGCACCGGGCCCGCGTATTGCCCCCGGACGGCGCAACGCCCCGGTGCCGGAGCCGGCACCGGGGCGTCGCGGAACGGGGAATCAGGCCGCGTTGACGGGAACGCCGTGCTCGGCGGCGAGTCGCTGGAGGTCCTCCAGCTCGCCCTGCTCCACCTCGGCGAGGAAGTCGTCGCCGGTGCGGCGGGCGTGGTCGAGGTCGGACCGGGCGGCTTCTATGCGCTGCAGAAGGCCGGCGGTGAATGCGTCCATGGTGGTGCGCCCCCTCGTCGTGGGTCGGCGGCACGGGGGTGTGCCACGGCGAAACGATCACGCGCAGGGTGTTGCGCGTACGCCAAGGCGTACGGAGAAGCGTGATCGCGGGTGTGCAGACGTCTTCCCCACCCTCGTCCCGGCGGAAACCTTCGATCGCGGAGTAATCCGGAATCCCTTCCCTGGCCGGCCTCCGGATACCCCTTACGGCCGGTTTATCGACATCCGAGGCAGGATGGAGTGACCCACCGGGGTCATCGAGGCTGCCCGTCAGGGCTCAAAGGGAAGGACCAACGCCGTGCGCGTACTCGTCGTCGAGGACGAGCAGCTGCTCGCAGACGCCGTCGCCACCGGACTGCGCCGGGAGGCCATGGCCGTCGACGTCGTGTACGACGGGGCGGCCGCCCTGGAGCGCATCGCCGTCAACGACTACGACGTCATCGTCCTCGACCGGGACCTCCCGCTCGTCCACGGCGACGACGTCTGCCGCAAGGTCGTCGAGCTCGGCATCCCCACCCGCGTGCTGATGCTGACCGCCTCCGGCGACGTCAGCGACCGCGTGGAGGGCCTGGAGATCGGCGCCGACGACTACCTCCCCAAGCCGTTCGCGTTCAGCGAGCTGACCGCGCGCGTGCGGGCGCTGGGCCGGCGTACGACCGTCGCCCTGCCGCCCGTCCTGGAGCGGGCCGGCATCAAGCTCGACCCCAACCGGCGCGAGGTCTTCCGCGACGGCCGCGAGGTCCAGCTGGCACCCAAGGAGTTCGCGGTGCTGGAGGTGCTCATGCGCAGCGAGGGAGCCGTGGTGTCGGCCGAGCAGCTGCTGGAGAAGGCCTGGGACGAGAACACCGACCCGTTCACCAACGTCGTCCGGGTCACCGTCATGACGCTGCGACGCAAGCTGGGGGAGCCCCCCGTGATCGTCACCGTGCCGGGCTCCGGATACCGGATCTGATCCCCGATGTCCTCCCCCGCCACCCCCACGCCTCCCGCCCCGCCGGCCCCACCGGCACCTCCCAAGCCCACCTGGGATCCCCGGCAGCCGGTCGTACGCCCCTTCCCGTGGCTGCGGCCGACCATCCGCATAAGGCTCACCCTGCTCTACGGCGGGATGTTCCTGATGGCCGGTGTGCTGCTGTTGACGATCATCTACCTGCTGGCCGCCAACGCGCTGAGCGTGGGCAGTGAGCCGCTGATCAGACTGATAGACGGCAGCAAGGTCACCGTGACCGGCACCACCTGCCCCCAGCTGAAGTCCCCCGGCCTGACCGCCGAGGATGCCAACCGCATCCTCGAGACCTGCATGCAGCACCAGCGCGCCATGGCCCTCGAGTCCCTGCTGCGCCGCTCCCTGCTGGCCCTCCTCGGCCTCGCCGTGATCGCCTTCGCCTTCGGCTACGCCATGGCCGGCCGGGTCCTCTCGCCGCTGGGCAAGATCACCCGGACCGCCCGCCGGGTGGCCGGCACGGACCTGACCCGGCGGATCGAACTGGGCGGGCCGGACGACGAGTTGAAGGAGCTGTCCGACACCTTCGACGAGATGCTGGACCGGCTTGAGCGGGCCTTCACCGCCCAGCAGCGGTTCGTGGCCAACGCCTCGCACGAGCTGCGCACGCCGCTGGCGATCAACCGCACGCTGCTCGAGGTCAGCCTCTCCGACCCCGCCGCCTCCCCGGAGCTGCAGCAGCTGGGCAAGACGCTGCTGGCCACCAACGAGCGCAGCGAGCAGCTCGTGGAGGGCCTGCTGCTGCTCGCCCGCAGCGACAACGAGATCGTGGACCGCAAGCCCGTGGACCTCGCCGAGGTGGCCTCCCAGGCCCTCGACCAGGCCCGTACGGAGGCCCAGGCCAAGGGCGTGGAGCTGCGCGGCACCCGGCAGCCCGCCGTCGTCCAGGGCAACGGCGTGCTGCTGGAGCGCATCGCGCTGAACCTGGTGCAGAACGCGGTGCGCTACAACACCCCGGACGGCTGGGTGGAGGTCACGACCCTGACCCGGCCCGGGCAGGCCGTGCTGGTGGTGGAGAACACCGGTCCGGTGGTCCCGGCCTACGAGGTGGACAACATCTTCGAGCCCTTCCGCCGGCTGCGCACGGAGCGCACGCGCAGCGACAAGGGCGTCGGGCTGGGCCTGTCGATCGTGCGCTCGGTGGCCCGCGCGCACGGCGGACGGATCACCGCGGAACCCCGTGAGGGGGGCGGCCTGGTCATGCGGGTCGTGCTGCCCGCCTGACCCGCGTCGCGGAGTCTGAGAGAATAGGGCGGCCATCGGTTCGCTTTGGGCGGAATTTTCCCGTTCCGACCGTCACCGTGGCTGTGTGTGTTCAGTCACATGCGCAGACTTCAAGCCATCTACTCTCCGTAGTCGGAACCGGCCGGGAGGCGCCTGAAAAATGGGGGTTTCCGGGGGTCCTGATCACGGGAAGTACACGGGATGGCATGGCCGCACACGGTTTTCGGACCGTGTACGGTCCCCATCGCCACCCATCCCGATCACCTCTTCAGGTGTGCGGTTGGGTGTCGATTGAGTAACAGACCTTGATGTGAGGCAAAATCTCCGCCTCGGGTCGGGCACAAGTCCGGCCTCTCACGCGTTACGTGCGCTGGAGACACCGCAGACACCCAGAGGGGGAGAGCGACATGGCAACGGACTACGACACCCCACGTAAGACCGACGATGACGTCAATGAGGACAGCATCGAGGAACTGAAGTCCCGGCGGAACGACAAGTCCGCTTCGAGCGTCGACGTGGACGACTTCGAGGCGGCCGAGGGCATGGAGCTGCCCGGCGCGGACCTCTCGAACGAGGAGCTCGCCGTCCGGGTCCTGCCCAAGCAGGCCGACGAGTTCACGTGCATGAGCTGCTTCCTCGTGCACCACCGCAGCCAGCTGGCCGGTGAGAAGAACGGCCAGCCGATCTGCCGCGACTGCGAGTGAGGCGAGGGTCTGCCATGGCAGGCTCGACCCCGTTCCGGAAGCGGCGCTCCCGGCAGCCCGGGCTGACCGCCGGGCCGGCCGCGGACGCACCCGGCGACATGGTCGACGCGAACGTCGAGCGAGGCCGTGCGGCCTCGCTCGCCGCCGCGGTCGTCGGCCGTAGCGCCGAGACGGCGAGGCGGGGCGGCCGGGGGGCGAGGGCGGGACTGACCGCCGTCGTCGACCGGATCATCATCAACGCCCCGCGCGTCCCCGTGCGGGACCTCGCCACCCTCCGCGCCCAGTTCCCCGGCCTCGGCCCGGAACAGATCGCGGACAAGCTGGTGGCCGGTGCCGCGTACGGCACCTCCACCGTCGGCGCGAGCGTCGGTGCGGCGGCCATGCTGCCCGTACCGCCCGCCATGCCCGCCGAGCTCGCGGCGGAGATCGTCGGCGTCGCCGCCGTGGAGTTCAAGCTCATCGCCGAGCTCCACGAGCTCTACGGCGTGCGGGCGCCCGGGAACACCCGCCAGCGGGCCATGGCGTACCTCGGCGCCTGGGCCGACGAGCGGGGCATCGACGTGATGTCCCCCCTGACCGTCAACGCGGCGCTCGGCGTCCAGCTCAAGCGTGAGCTGCGCCAGCAGATCCTCAGGCGCTCGTTCCGCAACCTGCCGAACCTCGCGCCCTTCATGATCGGCGCCGTCGTCGGCGCCGCGATGAACCGCCGCGACACCAAGCGGGTCGCCGGCAAGGTGCGCAAGGACCTGCGGACCCGCCAGGTGCCCTGGCACGAGCTGCCCACCGCCCCCTCCGGGCCGCCGGAGCAGGGCCTGGGCCTGGCCTAGGCCCTACGCCCGAACGGCGGCGAGAGCGGCCGCCAGGCGCTCGGGGGAGCGGGTGGAGAGGTAGAGGTAGGGGGTGGGGTCCGCCGGGTCCGTGACCTCGATCCGCAGCGCCGTGGGCACATAGCCGCGCAGCAGCATGAACGCCCGGGTGTCGGCCTTGTGCGTACGCCAGGCACGGGCCTCCTCCGCGTCCAGCACCTCGGGCTCGCCCAGCGCCTCCACCGGAATCCGCGCGTCCCCGGCGATGAGGGCGTCGCCCACCACCCGGATCCGCACCGAGCCGTACGAACTGACCGCCACCGCCGTGAGCGCTCCGCCGCCGATCAGGCCGCAGAGCATCGGCAGCGTGCCCAGCGGGAGCAGGATCAGCGCCATGGCGATCCCGGCGAGAACCGCGATGAACCACCAGGAACGGGGCGCGGTCAGGCGTTCTTCGTAAGGCTGCATACGCACAAGCTTGGCACGGGCGGGACCGGGTGCCGCCGTCGCGGGTAAGGTCAGCCCCTGTGAGTGGACGAACGACAGCGGCGACACCGCCGCCCGGCGCCGCGCCTCCGGCGCGGCACCCCGAAGCCCCGGCACCCGGCGAGATCATCGGGTCGCACTACGAGTACTGCTTCGGCTGCGGCGGTGGAGTGGCCCATGGCCTGCACCTTCAGACGCGGGCCGGCGAGGGCGTCAGCGTCACCGCCGAGTTCCAGGTCAAGGAGGCCCACCAGGGCGCTCCCGGGCTGGCGCACGGCGGAGTGCTGGCCACGGCCCTGGACGAGACGCTGGGCGGCCTGGGCTGGCTGCTGAGGGTCATCGCCGTCACCGGCCGGCTGGAGACGGACTTCGTCCGCCCGGTGCCGGTGGGCGCGGTGCTCCACCTCGAGGCCGAGGTCGTCGCGGTGGCGGGACGCAAGATCTTCTGCACCGCCACGGGCCGCATCGGTGCCCCCGACGGGCCGGTCGCCGTGCGCGCGGACGCGCTGTTCGTCGAGGTCAAGATCGACCACTTCATCGAGAACGGCCGCAAGGAGGAGATCCAGGCCGTCCTCGCCGACCCCGACCAGGTGAAGGTCGCCCGAGCCTTCGAGGTGAACCCGTGAGCGTCGCACGCGAGGCCTCCGGGCCGCAGTCGGCGTACGAGCCGCACGTTCGCCCCGCGGGCGGAGAAGCGAACAGGAGCAAGCACTGATGCGTCCGCCCGTCGACGTCCTCATCCGCCGGGTCGACCCCGAGGTGCCCCTTCCCTCGTACGGTCACCCCGGCGACGCCGGGTGCGATCTGGTCACCACCGAGGCCGCCGAGCTCGCTCCCGGTGAGCGGCTGGTGCTGCCCACCGGCATCTCGATCGCGCTGCCCGACGGGTACGCCGCGTTCGTCCATCCCCGTTCGGGCCTCGCCGCCCGCTGCGGGGTGTCCATGGTCAATGCCCCGGGCACCATCGATGCCGGGTACCGTGGAGAGATCAAGGTGATTGTGGTCAATCTGGACCCGCGCGAGAGCGTCCGGTTCGAGAGGTTCGACCGCGTCGCCCAGTTGGTAGTCCAGCAGGTCGAGAAGGTCCGCTTCCACGAGGTGGCGGAGCTTCCCGGCTCGGCACGGGCCGAAGGGGGCTTCGGGTCCACCGGTGGCCACGCTGCCGTGGGGAATGGATTCGCTTCGGTCGCCAGCGACCGGGAAGGACAGTGACGTGTTCGGTCGTCGCCGCAAGCGCAGCGAGGACGTCGTCGAGAGCGCCGACCGCCTCGACGACGTGACCTCCGATGAGTCGGCCGGGGACGCCCCCGCCGACGAGGACGCATATGCCACCGCGGCCGCGAGCCGGATCCGGCTGGAGCCGGAGCCGCGCCCCGACGGGCCGTGGGACATCTCCGAGGTCAGGGAGCCCGGCGACGGGCGCGTGGACCTCGGCGGGCTGTTCGTGCCGGGTGTCGAGGGCATGGAGCTGCGGGTCGAGGTCGCCGGTGACGCGATCGTCGCCGCGACCGTGGTGCTGCGCGACAGCGCCGTGCAGCTCCAGGCGTTCGCCGCTCCCAAGCGCGAGGGCATCTGGCACGAGGTCCGGGAAGAGATCGCCGGCGGCATCACCCAGCAGGGCGGTGTCGTGGACGAGGTCGAGGGGCCGCTCGGCTGGGAGCTGCGGGCCCAGGTGCCCGTGGCGCTGCCGGACGGCACCCAGGGCGTACAGCTGGTGCGCTTCGTCGGCTGCGACGGGCCGCGCTGGTTCCTGCGCGGTGTGATCTCGGGCCAGGGCGCGGTGCAGCCGCAGACCGCCGGGCTGCTGGAGCAGATCTTCCGCGACACCGTCGTGGTGCGCGGCGATTCGCCGATGGCGCCCCGCGACCCGATCGTGCTGAAGCTGCCGGAGGACGCCCAGATGGTGGCCGAGGGCCTGCAGCAGGAGGAGCAGGGTTCGCGCTTCGCGGGCGGCGTCGACCGCCTCAACCGCGGCCCGGAGACCACCGAGGTGCGCTGACCCACCCGCCCGGTCACCAGGCGGCCAACCGGCCGCCGGGCGGCCGGAATCTGCCGTTTCGCTGGGCCGGAACCCCGTACAGGGGTTCCGGCCCAGCGGCGTTTTCGCAGGTCCGGGCGGCGTGCGTATGGATCCCGTCAAGGGGGCGCTAATGGCCGTAAGGGAGACGTCAACGAACCTCCTACCGATCGGTAGCGGTTGTTTCCTCTAGAGGTCCGTTCATCCGAACCTCTCTAGGAGCACACGATGGCCGATGTGGCCTTCGTCGTCACCACGATCGCGGTCTTCGCGTTGGTGGCTCTCGTCGCCAAGGGGGTGACGAAGCTGTGACCGCCGAGAACATCGTCGGCCTCGTCGTGGCCGTCGCCCTGCTGGGCTACCTGATCCTCGCCCTCGTCTTCCCGGAGAGGTTCTGAGCACAGACATGAGTCCCGTCCTCTCCGGAATTCTCCAGCTCGTCGCGCTCATGGGTGCCCTGGCCCTCGCCTACCGCCCGCTCGGCGACCACATGGCCCGCGTCTACGGCTCCGACAAGCACCTGCGCTCGGAGAAGCTGATCTACCGCCTCATAGGCGCCGACCCGAGCGCCGAGATGCGCTGGCCGGCGTACCTGCGCGGCGTCCTCGCCTTCTCCGCGGTCAGCCTCCTCTTCCTCTACCTGCTGCAGCGCATCCAGGGCGTCCTGCCCGAGTCGCTGTCGCTGGGCTTCACCGCGATCAGCCCCGACCAGGCGTTCAACACCGCCGCGTCGTTCGTCGCCAACACCAACTGGCAGTCGTACTCCGGCGAGCAGGCCATGGGCCACGCCGTGCAGACGCTCGGCCTGGCGGTGCAGAACTTCGTCTCCGCCGCCGTCGGCATGGCCGTCGCCATCGCCCTCGTACGGGGCTTCGCCCGCTCCCGCACCGGCGACCTGGGCAACTTCTGGGCCGACCTGGTGCGCGGCACCGTGCGCATCCTGATCCCGCTCTCGGTCGTCGGCGCGCTGATCCTGGTGGCCTGCGGCGCGATCCAGAACTTCGCGGGCATCCACGGGATCGGTCAGCTCACCGGCGGCACCCAGCAGGTCAACGGCGGCGCCGTGGCCTCGCAGGAGGTCATCAAGGAGCTGGGCACCAACGGCGGTGGCTACTTCAACGCCAACTCCGCCCACCCCTTCGAGAACCCCGACGCCTTCACCAACCTCTTCGAGGCGTTCCTCATCCTCGTCATCCCCTTCTCGCTGACGCGGACCTTCGGCCGGCTCGTCGGCAACGTCAAGCAGGGCTACGCGATCCTGGCCACCATGGGCCTGATCTGGCTCGGCTTCACCGCGCTGATGATGTGGACCGAGTACGCCCACCACGGCGCGGCGCTGCAGGCGGCGGGCGGCGCGATGGAGGGCAAGGAGCAGCGCTTCGGCGTCGGCGCCTCCGCGATCTTCGCGACGACCACGACGCTGACCTCCACCGGCGCGGTGGACTCCTTCCACTCCTCCTTCACCGGTCTCGGCGGCGGCATCACCCTGCTGGGCATGATGCTGGGCGAGATCGCCCCGGGCGGCGTCGGCTCCGGCCTCTACGGCATGCTCGTCATGGCGATCATCGCGGTCTTCATCGCGGGCCTGATGGTCGGCCGGACGCCCGAGTACCTCGGCAAGAAGATCGGCACCCGCGAGATCAAGCTCGCCGCCTGCTACATCCTCATCACCCCCACCCTGGTGCTGGGCTTCACCGCGCTGTCCATGGCGCTGTCCTCGCCGCCGGAGTCGATCCTCAACACGGCCGGCAACTCCGTGCACGACAGCGGCGCCCACGGCTTCTCCGAGGTGCTGTACGCGTTCACCTCCGGTGCCAACAACAACGGCTCCGCCTTCGCCGGCCTGAACGCCAACACGCCCTGGTACAACACCACGATCGGCCTCGCGATGCTGCTCGGCCGCTTCCTGCCGATGGTGTTCGTCCTGGCGCTGGCCGGCTCGCTCGCCGAGCAGAAGCCCGTCCCCGAGACCGCGGGCACCCTGCGCACCGAGAAGCCGCTCTTCGCGGGCCTGCTCGTCGGCGCGATCCTCATCATCACCGGCTTGACCTACTTCCCGGCCCTGGCCCTTGGCCCGATGGCGGAGGGACTCTCATGAGCACGACCACCCCTGTCCGTACGGAGTCCGAGGACCCCAAGGACACCCACCCGCAGGGCTCCCCAGAGGCCGGCCGGGTCTCCGGTGGCCTCTTCGACCCGGCGCAGCTGATGAAGTCCCTGCCGGACGCGTTCCGCAAGCTCGACCCCCGGGTGATGGTCAAGGCCCCGGTGATGTTCGTCGTCCTGATCGGCTCGGTGGTCACCACCGTGCTGGCGCTGAAGGACCCGGGCGACTGGTTCGGCTGGGCGATCACCGTCTGGCTGTGGCTGACCGTCCTCTTCGCCAACCTCGCCGAGGCCGTCGCCGAGGGCCGCGGCAAGGCCCAGGCCGACACCCTGCGCAAGGCCAAGACCGACACCGTCGCGCGGCGCCTGAACGGCGACAGCGAGGAATCGGTGCCCGGTACCGAGCTGCGCGTGGGCGACCTGGTCGTCTGCGAGGCCGGCGACATCATCCCGGGCGACGGTGACGTCGTCGAGGGCGTGGCCTCCGTCGACGAGTCCGCCATCACGGGCGAGTCGGCGCCGGTCATCCGCGAGTCCGGCGGTGACCGCTCGGCGGTCACCGGCGGCACCAAGGTCCTCTCCGACCGCATCGTCATCAAGATCACGACGAAGCCCGGCGAGACCTTCATCGACCGGATGATCAACCTGGTCGAGGGCGCCGCCCGGCAGAAGACGCCGAACGAGATCGCCCTCAACATCCTGCTGGCCTCGCTCACCATCGTCTTCCTGCTGGCGGTCATCACCCTTCAGCCGTTCGCCATTTACGCGGGCGCCGAGCAGTCGATGATCATCCTCGCGGCCCTGCTGGTCTGCCTCATCCCGACCACCATCGGCGCGCTGCTCTCCGCGATCGGCATCGCCGGCATGGACCGGCTGGTGCAGCGCAACGTCCTGGCGATGTCCGGGCGCGCGGTGGAGGCCGCGGGCGACGTCTCGACGCTGCTGCTCGACAAGACCGGCACCATCACCTACGGCAACCGCCAGGCCGCCGAGTTCGTGCCCGTCAAGGGCACCACGGCCGCCGAGGTGGCCGACGCCGCCCAGCTCTCCTCCCTCGCCGACGAGACGCCCGAGGGCCGCTCGATCGTCGTCCTGGCCAAGGAGAAGTACGGCCTGCGCGAGCGCCACGAGGGCGAGCTGGTGGGCGCCGAGTGGGTGCCCTTCACGGCGCAGACCCGTATGTCGGGCGTGGACGTCGACGGCCGCAAGGTCCGCAAGGGCGCGACCGGTTCGGTCGTGGCCTGGGTCAAGGAGAACGGCGGCACCGTCTCCGACGACGCCACCCGGCTCACCGACGACATCTCGCAGGCCGGCGGCACCCCGCTGCTCGTCGCTGTGGAGGACGACAAGGGTGCTCGCGTGCTCGGCGTCATCCACCTCAAGGACGTCGTCAAGGAGGGCATGCGGGAGCGCTTCGACGAGCTGCGTGCCATGGGCATCAAGACCGTCATGATCACGGGCGACAACCCGCTGACGGCCAAGGCCATCGCCGAGGAGGCCGGCGTCGACGACTTCCTCGCCGAGGCCACGCCCGAGGACAAGATGGCGCTCATCAAGCGCGAGCAGGCCGGCGGCAAGCTCGTGGCGATGACGGGCGACGGCACCAACGACGCGCCCGCGCTCGCCCAGGCGGACGTCGGCGTGGCCATGAACACCGGCACCTCGGCCGCCAAGGAGGCCGGGAACATGGTGGACCTGGACTCCAACCCCACCAAGCTCATCGAGATCGTCGAGATCGGCAAGCAACTGCTCATCACGCGCGGCGCCCTGACGACCTTCTCGATCGCCAACGACGTCGCGAAGTACTTCGCCATCATCCCGGCGATGTTCGCGGTGGCCTACCCCGGCCTGGACAAGCTCAACGTCATGGGCCTGGCCTCCCCGGAGTCCGCGATCCTGTCGGCCGTCATCTTCAACGCGCTGATCATCGTGGCCCTGGTGCCGCTCGCCCTCAAGGGCGTGCGCTACCGGCCGATGAGCGCGGACGCCATGCTCCGCCGCAACCTCCTGGTCTACGGACTGGGCGGCCTGATCTCCCCGTTCATCGGCATCAAGATCATCGACCTGCTCATCTCCCTCATCCCTGGCATCGGGTGACGTCATGAACATCTCCGTACGCAGCACGGCCCGCCTGCTGGGCGCCGGGCTCCGCGCCCTGCTCGTCCTCACGGTGGTCTGCGGTGTGATCTACCCGCTGGTCGTCACCGGCATCGCCCAGGCCGCCTTCCACGACAAGGCCAACGGCTCGGAGATCACGGCCGACGGCAGGTCCGTCGGCTCCGAGCGGCTCGGCCAGACCTACGACCTGGCGAAGAAGGACCAGGACGGCAACCCGCTGCCCGACCCGAAGTTCTTCCAGCCCCGCCCCTCGGCGGCCGGCCCCAACACCGAGAACACGCGCCACAAGCTGCTGGTCTCCGGCGCCTCCAACCTCGCCGCGGACAGCAAGGTGCTGCTGGACAACGTCGAGAGGCGGCGCACGGACGTCGCGGCCTTCAACGGCGTCTCCCCGTCCTCGGTCCCGGTGGACGCCCTCACCGCCTCCGCCTCCGGCGTCGACCCCGACATCTCGCCGGCCTACGCCCGCCTGCAGGCCAAGCGGGTCGCCAAGGCCAACGGCCTGGCGGCGGCGAAGGTCGAGAAGCTGGTCGAGGACCACGTGGACGGCCGGGTGCTGGGCTTCATGGGCGAGGAGCGCGTGAACGTGCTCAGGCTCAACGTGGCGCTGAAGAAGCTGGCCGCGATGTAGGACGGCAGGAAAGATCTCAGTGCCCGGCTCCTCGTCACGCAGAGCGATTCGCCGACGAGGAGCCGGGCGCTGGTGCGTTGCCCCGAGCCGGCCGGCATGCCGCCCGGGGCCTTCCGGCGCCAGGCGGCGGATGCGGCGGCCGACCATGCCGATGCCGCGGGTACGGCCCGCGACGCGAGGTCGGCGATCAAGGTGGAGGGGATGCCGGCGTGCGTGGCGAAGCACGTCTCAAGACCGGTCAGGAATGGAGAAGCCCCGGCCGCCGCGCAGCCCCTAGCGTGATGGTCATGGCAACCACCACTTCCACCGCAGCCGACACGTCCATCGCGTCCGTCACCCTTGAGGTGGCCGACCCCGAGGCCGCTCGCCGCTTCTACAGCGCCTTCGGAGTGGACACGTACATACGCCTGCGGGCGTCCGAGGCGCACTCCACCGGATTCCGCGGCTTCACCCTGGCGCTCACGGTGGCCGGGCCGGCCACCGTCGACAGCTTCGTCGGCGCCGCCGTGGACGCCGGCGCCACGGTGCTGAAGCCCGCCGCGAAGTCGCTGTGGGGCTACAGCGGCGTCGTCCAGGCCCCGGACGGGACGATCTGGAAGATCGCGACCTCGGCGAAGAAGGACACCGGCCCCGCCACGCGCGAGATCGACGAGGTCGTCCTGCTGATCGGCGTCGAGGACGTGAAGGCCACCAAGCAGCTCTACGCCGGCCGGGGCATGACCGTGGCCAAGAGCTTCGGTGGCAAGTACGCCGAGTTCGCCCCCGGCCAGTACAGCCCCGTCAAGCTGGCGCTGTACAAGCGCCGCGCCCTGGCCAAGGACCTCGGCGTCCCCGCCGACGGCACGGGTTCGCACCGCATCGTCCTCGGTAGCACCGCCGACGCCTTCACCGACCCGGACGGGTTCGCCTGGGAGGCTGCCGCGTCGCTCGCCCCCACGCCGTCCTGATGAGGTTTCGGGCCCGAGTCGAGCCACCCGAGCCCATGCGGGGCCTGGAGCGCGAAGAGGCCCGAGACGCGCCGACGGCACCTCTGACGGATCGTGCCGTCCGACAGCGAAGGGCTGACCGCCTTGGGGGGAAACGTCGGCGGGCGGGGCTCATCGCCCTGCCTGCCGACGTTCGGGTAGAGGTCCTTCCGCTTGTTCAGCCTTGAGCTGATTGTCCGTCTATCTCCGCGTGCGGCAAGGTTTGGGCTGGCTACGATCGCCGACATGAAGATCACCACGAAGCTCGCCACCATCGCGGCCTCCGGTGCCGCTGCCGTCGCGGTCGTCGGTGCCGCCGCCGTCGCCATGACCCCGGCCGCGGCCCACGCCGCCGATGCGCCGGGCGCCCGTCAGCTCTTCGTCAACAACCACAGCAACCAGTGCCTGCAGATCGCGGACCCGAGCGCCGGCAACGGCGCTCCCGCCGTTCAGGGGTTCTGCGAGAACGGGCAGAAGTCGCAGTGGCGCGCCGAGCGGATCGGCACGACGCGCGACTTCAGAATCGTCAACGTCGTCACCGGCAAGTGCCTGGAGATAGCCGACTCCCGCAAGGACAACGGCGCCCCCGCCCAGCAGTGGACCTGCGTCGACAAGCTCGACACCCAGACCTGGGCCTTCGAGTTCGCCAACGACAACGGGCTGATCTTCAACAAGAACAGCGCCAAGGTCCTCGAGGTCGAGAACTCCTCCATCAAGCCCGGTGCGCGCGTCCAGCAGTGGTCGTACGCCGGCGTCCCCGGCCAGGTGTGGCGCTCGGTCCAGGTCCCCGGCACCGCGAACCCCACCCCGCAGCCCTCGGTGCCGCCGACCTCGGCGCCCACCCCGCGGCCCACCGCGCAGCCCTCGATGCCGCCCACCACGGCCCCCAGCACCGCGCCGCGGCCCACCGCGCAGCCCTCGGTGCCGCCGACCACGGCCCCGCAGCCCACGAGGGCCCCCTCCACCCCGCAGCCGGCCGTGACCCCGGTCGGCTAGCCGCTTCCGCCCCCGCCCCGGTGTACCGGGGCGGGGGCGGAAGCGTGTCCGGGGGTGCTCACCACACGTCGCCCGGGCGCCAGTCGCACGTCAGCTCGCCGTCCAGGTCGAGCGGCGTTCCCAGGGGCAGGACATGGATGAAGCCGTCCTCGTCCGGGGTGCGCTCGATGCCCGTCGGGGCGAGCACCGACGACGGGCCGCGCCACTGCCGCCAGCCGCGGCCGGTGTACAGCGGTACGGCCTCGTCGGCCGCGCCGAGCGCCCCCAGCTCGTACGCGCCCCGGCGCAGTACGTGCTCCAGGGCCTCCAGCACGGCCGACGCGTGCCCCCGCCGGCGCCGGTCGGCCCGTACCGCCACGGCCTCGACGTACCCCGCCCGCAGGGCGCGGCCGTCGTGCAGCAGGCGCCGTTGCACCAGCGAGCCGTGGGCGACGAGCTCGCCGTCCTCGTACCCCAGCGCGTGCATGCCGCCGATGCCGTGGTCCCAGTCCTCGTCGGTGAAGTCGCCCTCGAAGGCGTCGGTCAGGAGGGAGCGGATCGCGGCGAGTTCGGCGTCGGCGAGGTCGGAGGTGTGAGCGGTGCGTGTGTCCGTCATGCGGATCAACCTCGCAACGGGGCGACAGGGGTGTCAAGGAGCCTGCCGCGGGGGTGACGGTGCGCGTTACGCCCGCAGGCGTCAGAGCTGCGTCAATACCTGCCGGTCGGCCGCCTCCGGCCCGAAATGTCCAAATCCTTGGCCGTAAGGTCGACGGTGCGCGACGGTGTGGCACCTCGGGGCGGACAACCGCCCCGAACACCGTCGCGATTCCTGAAAGACAATGGGGCCATGGGACGCGGCAACCTTCGGATCTACCTCGGCGCGGCACCGGGCGTCGGCAAGACCTACGCCATGCTCTCGGAGGCCCACCGCCGGGTGGAGCGCGGGACGGACGTCGTGGTCGGCTTCGTGGAGCACCACGGCCGCCCGCGCACCGAGGTGATGCTGCACGGTCTCGAGGAGGTGTCCCGCCGCGAGATCGCCTACCGGGACGCCGCCTTCACCGAGATGGACGTGGACGCCGTCCTCGCCCGCCGTCCCGCCGTCGTGTGCGTGGACGAGCTCGCCCACACCAACGTCCCCGGCTCCCGCAACACCAAGCGCTGGCAGGACGTCGAGGAACTGCTGCAGGCCGGCATCGACGTCGTCTCGACCGTCAACATCCAGCACCTGGAGTCGCTCGGCGACGTCGTCGAGTCGATAACGGGCGTCCGGCAGCGCGAGACCGTGCCCGACGAGGTGGTCCGCCGCGCGGACCAGATCGAGCTGGTCGACATGTCGCCGCAGGCCCTGCGCCGCCGCATGGCGCACGGCAACATCTACAAGCCCGACAAGGTCGACGCCGCCCTCTCCAACTACTTCCGCCCCGGCAACCTCACCGCCCTGCGCGAGCTGGCCCTGCTGTGGACCGCCGACCGCGTCGACGAGTACCTGCGGCAGTACCGCACCGAGCACAGCGTCTCCACCATCTGGCACGCCCGCGAGCGCATCGTCGTCGGCCTCACCGGCGGGCCCGAGGGCCGTACGCTCATCCGCCGCGCCGCCCGCATGGCCGCCAAGGGCTCGGGCAGCGAGATCCTCGCCGTCTACATCGCCCGCAGCGACGGCCTGACCTCCGCTTCGCCCAAGGAGCTGGCGGTCCAGCGCACGCTCGTGGAGGACCTCGGCGGCACGTTCCACCACGTCATAGGCGACGACGTGCCGGCCTCGCTGCTGGAGTTCGCGCGCGGCGTCAACGCCACCCAGATCGTGCTGGGCTCCAGCCGCCGCAAGACCTGGCAGTACGTCTTCGGGCCCGGCGTCGGACAGACCGTCGCCCGCGACTCGGGCCCCGACCTCGACGTCCACATCGTCACCCACGAGGAGGCCGCCAAGGGCCGCGGACTGCCCGTGGCGCGCGGCGCCCGGCTCGGCCGGGGCCGGATCGTGGCCGGCTGGCTGGTCGGCATCGGCGGGCCCGCGCTGCTGAGTCTGCTCCTGACGCGGGTCCTCCCGGACCTCGGGCTCGCCAACGACATGCTGCTGTTCCTGTGCACCACGGTCGGGGCGGCCCTGCTCGGCGGCGCGCTGCCGTCCCTGGCGTCGGCGGCGTTCGGCTCGCTCCTGCTGAACTACTACTTCGTCGAGCCGGTCCACCGCTGGACCATCACCGACACCAAGAACATCGTCGCCATCACGATATTCGTCCTCGTCGCCATCTCCGTGGCGTCCGTCGTCGACGTCGCGGCCCGCCGCACCCACCAGGCCGCCCGGCTGCGGGCGGAATCGGAGATCCTCTCCTTCCTCGCGGGCAGCGTGCTGCGCGGCGAGACGAGCCTGGACGCCCTCCTGGAACGGGTCCGCGAGACCTTCGGCATGGAATCCGTCGCCCTGCTCGAGCGCGTCAGCGACGTCGACCCGTGGACCTGCGCCAGCAGCGTCGTGACCAGCGACGGCAAGCCCCTGCTGCGGCCCGAGGACGCGGACGTGGACATGCCGGTCGGCGACAACATGGCCCTCGCCCTCTCCGGCCGGGTGCTGCCCGCCGAGGACCGCCGCGTGCTGGCCGCCTTCGCCGCGCAGGCCGCCGTCGTCCTGGACCGCCAGCGGCTGGTCGGCGAGGCGGAGGAGGCCCGCCGGCTCGCCGAGGGCAACCGCATCCGCACCGCCCTGCTGGCCGCCGTCAGCCACGACCTGCGCACCCCGCTGGCCGGCATCAAGGCCTCCGTGACCTCCCTGCGCTCCGACGACGTCGCCTGGTCGGCGGATGACGAGGCCGAGCTGCTGGCCGGCATCGAGGACGGCGCCGACCGGCTCGACCACCTGGTCGGCAACCTGCTCGACATGTCCCGGCTGCAGACCGGCACCGTCACCCCGCTGATCAGGGAGATCGACCTCGACGAGGTGGTGCCGATGGCGCTGGGCGGCGTCCCCGAGGGCAGCGTCGCCCTCGACATCCCCGAGACGCTGCCGATGGTCGCCGTCGACCCGGGGCTGCTCGAGCGCGGCGTGGCGAACATCGTCGAGAACGCGGTCAAGTACAACCCGCCCGGCGCCGCCCCCGTCCTGGTGGCCGCCAGCGCCCTCGGCGAGCGCGTCGAGGTGCGGGTGGCCGACCGGGGGCCCGGCGTGCCCGACAGCGCCAAGGACCGCATCTTCGAGCCCTTCCAGCGGTACGGCGACGCGCCCCGCGGCGCCGGGGTGGGCCTCGGCCTCGCGGTCGCGCGGGGCTTCGCCGAGGCCATGGGCGGCACGCTGGCCGCCGAGGACACCCCGGGCGGCGGCATGACCATGGTCCTCACCCTTCGCGCCGCGCCCGGGCGGCCGCCCGTACGACCGGACCTGCCGGCCCAGGCCACGACGTGACGCCCGCCGCGGCCGTACGGACCGCAGAACGAACCGGACCAGGATTCCGGGCCCCAGGCCGGGGCCCGCACGACAGTAGAGGTGGTTCAGCATGAACCGGGTGCTCGTGGTGGATGACGAGCCGCAGATCGTGCGCGCGCTCGTGATCAACCTCAAGGCGCGGAAGTACGAGGTCGACGCCGCGCCCGACGGCGCCACGGCCCTCCAGCTGGCCGCCGCCCGCCACCCCGACGTGGTCATCCTCGACCTCGGCCTGCCGGACATGGACGGCGTTGAGGTGATCAAGGGCCTGCGGGGCTGGACCCGGGTGCCGATCCTGGTCCTCTCCGCGCGCCAGACCTCCGACGAGAAGGTCGAGGCGCTCGACGCGGGCGCCGACGACTACGTGACCAAGCCCTTCGGCATGGACGAGCTGCTGGCCAGACTGAGGGCCGCCGTGCGGCGCGCGGAGCCGACCGGGTCCGCGGCCGCGGGCGCCGACGCGATCGTCGAGACGGAGGTCTTCACCGTCGACCTCGCGGCGAAGAAGGTCAACCGGGGCGGCAAGGACGTACGCCTCACGCCCACGGAGTGGCACCTGCTCGAGGTGCTCGTTCGCAACACGGGTCGTCTCGTCAGCCAGAAGCAGCTGCTGCAGGAGGTCTGGGGCCCGTCGTACGGGACCGAGACGAACTACCTGCGCGTCTACATGGCCCAGCTGCGGCGCAAGCTGGAGCTGGACCCCTCGCACCCGAAGCACTTCATCACGGAGCCGGGGATGGGGTACCGGTTCGAGGGGTGAGAGCGGGCAGCCGGCCGGGGGCCCGGGGGTTGCCCCCGGGAGATGCAGCATTACGGAGCCGGGGATGGGGTACCGGTTCGAGGGGTGAGGGCGGGCAGCCGGCTGGGGCAGCCGGCCGGGGGTCCGGGGGTTGCCCCCGGGCGGTGCGGCGAGCTGTGAGGGCTGATCCCAGCCCTCCCCGGTCCCGCTACGCTGGTGACATGAGTGCCGTACCCCGTCCCGAGAAGCCGACCGGGCGTTTCCGCCGGATGCTGGACCGGCTGTCCACCTCCCAGGAGGAGCTCCATCACGCGGAGCTGCAGCAGGACGCGGCGGCCGTCGGCTGCACGCCGATCTGCGACTGCGACGACCGGGACATCGTCAAGGTCACCGGCACGCTGCGGACCGTGACGCTGCGCCCGCGCGCCGGCGTCCCCGCGCTGGAGGCCGAGCTCTTCGACGGCTCCGCCGCGCTCGACGTCGTCTGGCTCGGGCGCCGTTCCATCGCCGGGATAGAGCCCGGCCGTAAGCTGATCGCCTCCGGCCGGATCTCCATGAGCCGCGGCCGGAGAGTGCTGTTCAACCCCCGATACGAACTCCGACCGCTCGGACAGGAGTAGCCCTTGTCGTCCATCGACAAGCCGACGGATCACCAGGCCGCCCACGGCGCGCGGGACGCGGACTCCCGAGCGGCCACCGAGGCCGCCCTCTTCGAGGCCTTCGGCGGCGTGCGGGGCATGGTGGAGACCACCGTTCCCGGCCTGGTCTTCGTCGCGATCTACACGGTCAAGCGGGACATCCACGTCGCGGCGATCGCCGCGCTGGGACTCTCCCTGCTGCTCGGCCTCGCCCGGCTCGTCCGCAAGGACACCCTCAAGCACGCCTTCAGCGGCGTCTTCGGGGTCGCCTTCGGCGCCGTCTTCGCGATGATGTCCGGCGACGCCAAGAACTTCTACCTGCCGGGCATGCTCTACAGCCTCGGCCTCGCCGTCGCCTACATCGTCTCGGCCGTCGCGGGCTATCCGCTGATGGGCCTGATCCTCGGCCCGGTGTTCAAGGAGAACCTCTCCTGGCGCACCCGCAACCCCGGCCGCAAGAGGGCCTACACCAAGGCCAGCTGGGCGTGGGGCCTGATCCTGCTCGCCAAGTCGGCCGTCCTCTTCCCGCTCTACTGGTGGGGCGACGTCACCCAGCTGGGCTGGGTGAAGGTGGCGCTCGGCATTCCGCCGATGCTGCTCTCCGTCTACCTGACCTGGATCTTCCTGTCGAAGGCGCCGCCGCCGATCGACGTCTTCGCGGAGATGGAGGAGGCGGAGCGCGCCGAGCGCGAGGCCAAGGCCGCCACGCGCTGACCGCGCCGCCGCACATACGAGGAGGGCCCCCGGGAATCGTCCCGGGGGCCCTCCTCGTAGGCGCTCGTACGCGTGGTGGCGGTCAGCCCGCCGTGCCCTCGCGGCGCACCGACAGCAGGTCCTCCAGCTGCTCCTCGCGCGCCGGGGCCGCCACGAACAGCAGCTCGTCGCCGGCCTCCAGCGCGTCCTCCCGGTTGGGGGTGAGCACGCGGGTGCCGCGGATGATGGTGACCAGTGAGGTGTCCTCCGGCCAGTCCACGTCGCCGACGCGGGTGCCGGCCAGGGCCGACTCCGGCGGCAGGGTGAGCTCGACGAGGTTGGCGTCGCCCTGGCTGAAGCGCAGCAGGCGCACCAGGTCGCCGACGCTCACGGCCTCCTCGACCAGCGCCGACATCAGGCGCGGGGTGGAGACGGCCACGTCCACGCCCCAGGACTCGTTGAACAGCCACTCGTTCTTGGGGTTGTTCACCCGGGCCACGACCCGCGGCACGCCGTACTCCGTCTTGGCGAGCAGCGAGACGACGAGGTTGACCTTGTCGTCACCGGTCGCCGCGATCACGACGTTGCAGCGCTGCAGCGCGGCCTCGTCGAGCGAGGTGATCTCGCACGCGTCGGCCAGCAGCCACTCCGCCAGCGGCACCCGCTCCACCGAGATGGCCGAGGGGGCCTTGTCGATGAGCAGCACCTCGTGCCCGTTCTCCAGCAGCTCGCCCGCGATGGAGCGGCCGACGGCACCGGCACCAGCAATAGCAACCCGCATCAGTGCGCCTCCTCGGGACCAGCGGAGAACGCCGCCTCGACCTTCTCGACCTCGTCGGTGCGCATCATCACGTGCACCAGGTCGCCTTCCTGCAGCACCGTCGCCGACGTCGGCAGCATGGCCTCGCCCAGTCGGGTGAGGAACGCCACGCGCACCCCGGTCTCGTCCTGCAGCAGGCTCACCTTCCGGCCCACCCAGCCCTCCGAGACGGGCACCTCGGCGAGCTGGACGCCGCCGCTGGGGTCGCGCCACAGCGGCTCCGCGCCCGACGGCAGCAGTCGCCGCAGCATCTGGTCGGCGGTCCACCGCACGGTGGCGACGGTCGGGATGCCCAGGCGCTGGTAGACCTCGGCACGGCGGGGGTCGTAGATGCGGGCCGCCACGTTCTCCACGCCGAACATCTCGCGCGCCACCCGGGCGGCGATGATGTTGGAGTTGTCGCCGCTGCTGACGGCGGCGAAGGCGCCCGCCTCCTCGATGCCTGCCTCGCGCAGGGTGTCCTGGTCGAAGCCGACGCCGGTCACCCGGCGGCCGCCGAACCCGGAGCCCAGGCGGCGGAAGGCCGTCGGGTCCTGGTCGACCACGGCGACCGTGTGGCCCTGCTGCTCAAGGGTCTGCGCGAGGGCGGAGCCCACTCGCCCGCACCCCATGATCACGATGTGCACAACGCCTACCCCATGCTCCGGACTACCGCGCTGACCTGCACCAACACCCTGCTCACATCTTCCTTCTCAAACTCACGGCCCCACGAGGGATGACTCGCGGGTCCGACGCGAGGCGCCCTCGACGGGCGCTGCCCGCGTCAGGCGCACGGCACCACCGTATCCGCAACCCCCCGGGGACCGGGCCCCGGACCGCCGAGTGGGCGCCCCTGCCCAGGACGGCCCTTCCTTGTTGCGAACGATTCGCAATAAGCTCGCCCGATGATCAAGACTTATGACTCGCCCACCGCGGCGCACGACTCGTCCACCGCGGCGCACGACTCGTCCGCGTTGACGCCCGCCGAGGCGGTACGGGCCTGGGTGGCCGGCTGGTCGGTCTCCCGGGGCGCCCCGGCCCCCGTCGAGGTGCCCGGCGGCTATCGCATCGACGTGGGGCTGCCGGGGCACGTACGCCGCTACGTCCTGCCGGAGGCGGACCCGGCCGTCCTGCGCGACCTGGTGGCCGCCGCCACCGAGCCGGGCACCTGGATCAAGGTCTGCGCCCCGGCCGGGCGCGTCACGCCGGCGCTGACGCCCCGATGGGAGGTGCAGGACCCGGAATTCATGATGACCACCACGCTGCGCCCGGCGGACGTGACCGCCCCCGACGGCTACACGGTCCGCACCGTGACCGCCGGCGGCGTCACCGAGGCCGAGGTGAGGGCCGCGGACGGCTCGCTCGCCGCGAGCGGCCGCACCGGCCGCACCGGGGGAGTGGTCGTCTTCGACCGGATCGCCACCGACGCCGCCCACCGCCGCCGGGGGCTGGGCAGCCTCGTGATGCGCGCCCTCGGCGCGGCCGCGCTGGAGCGGGGCGCGGAGCACGGCGTGCTCGTCGCCACGCGCGAGGGCCTCGCGCTGTACGGCGCGCTGGGCTGGGATCTGCGTGCGACGGTCACGCCCTGTGTTCTCGGCGCCGAGGACGGCGGGTCCAGGGGCGTCTGACGCCTCGCCACATGGCCGGGAATCGATCGCGCATGTCTGTTCGAGTTTCGTAACGAAGATCGGACACACGGTCACGGGCGCGGTTAGGATGATCGATGTATTCCGCTTCCGGACGGGACGTCAGGACACCGACCTGTCCCTCGCCCAGTCGCCACTGGGTGGTCCCCCACCACATGTTGCCGTCGTCCAAGAGGAATTGATGTCACATCACATACCGGAGGTGGTGATCTGGTGTCTGGCCATCGCATCGACCGTCGTATCGGTCCTGCTCGCACGCCAGCGGACGATCACCACCGGAGTGCGCAGACGCGTCGATCAACTGGAGGACAGCCTCCGGGCGCGTGACGAGGAGCTGGCCCACCTGGTCGGCGTCCGGCTGCCGGCCGTCTCCGACGCCGTCAGCCAGGACGTTCCGCTGCCCGGCCCGCTCGACGACCGGCTCGCCGGCACCGCCTTCGCGCAGAACCTCCAGTCGGTGATGGACCTGTTCACCCAGGCCGTGGACAAGGCGCAGAGCCGTGCCGACCAGTCCGCCAAGGCCGCGCTCAAGGCGTCCATGCGCGCGCTGCAGGGCCTGGCCCACGAACAGCAGCTGGCCATCTCCGAGATGCAGGAGCGGCACGACAACCCCGACGTACTGCGGGACCTGCTGGAGATCGACCACGCCAACTCCCAGTTCGGGCGCCGCGCCCAGGCCATCGCCGTGCTCTGCGGCTCCTGGCCCGGCCGGCAGCGCGTGGCCTCCCAGCTCACCGACGTCGTCCGGGGCGCCACCTCGCGCATCCGCGACTACCGCCGCGTCCGCGTGCACAGCCACGCGGACATCGCCGTCGTCAGCCGGGCCGTCGAGCCGGTCGTGCTCGCCGTCGCCGAGCTCCTCGACAACGCCGCCCGCCACTCCCAGCCCAACACCACCGTCGAGGTCAGCATCCAGCCTGTGCACAACGGCGCCTGCATCGTCATCGACGACGCCGGCGTCGGCATGGACGACCAGGAGATCCAGCAGGCCACGGCCATGCTGTCGGGCCGCCGGGTCGTGGACGTCTCGCGGCTCGGCGACCCGCCGCAGTTCGGACACCCCGTCATCGGGGTGCTCGGCGCGCGCTACGGCTTCAGCGTCTCGGTCGACACCCGCTCCCCCTTCGGGGGCGTGCGGGCCGTGCTCTTCCTGCCGGGCGCGCTGCTGACCCAGCTCGACATCGACGGCCCCGGCACCACCCCGCTCGCGGGCCGCGGCGGCCGCGGCCGCGACGCCTCCGACAGACCGCGCCGCCCCTCACGCCCACGCACCGGCCGCCACACGGAGCGCACGCACGCGCCGCATGCGCCGCATGCGCCTGCGGCGCACCGGGCGCCTGGGGCGCACCAGGCTCCGGAGGCGCCGGCAGGGCCGGCCGGTGGACCGCCGGGTGGGCCCACCGCTGGGCCGTCAGCCGGGCGCTCTGCCGGGCCGGCCGGCGCTCCCGCGTCCGCGGGGGCCGGGAAAACCGCCCCGGGCTTCCCGGGTACCCCTGAGACCCCTGGCTTCCCGGGTACTCCCGAAGCCCCTGGCTTCCCGGGCACCCCTGAGACCCCTGGCTTCCCGGGTACTCCCGAGACCGCTGGCTTCCCGGATACCCCCGAGACCCCTGGCTTCCCGGGCAACCCTGAGACCCCGGGCTTCCCGGATACCCCTGAGACCGCTGGCTTCCCGGGCAACCCTGAGACCCCGGGCTTCCCGGATACCCCTGAGACCGCTGGCTTCCCGGATACCCCCGAGACCCCCGGCTTCCCGGGCGTACCGGAGACCCCGGGCTTCCCGGAGGTACCCAAGGCCCCTGGTTTCTCGGGCACCCGAGAGACTCCGCACGCCCACCAGGCCCCTGGCTTCCGGGACGCCTCCGAGACCCCGCGAGCCCACGGGACACCCGGCTTCCCGGGCGCCCCAAAGGCCCCTGGCTTCTCGGACGTACCCGAGGTCCTCGGTTTCTCGGACGCCTCCGAGACCCCGCGAGCCCACGAGGTCCCCGGCCTCCCGGGCGCCCCCGAGGCCTCCGCCTTCCCGGGCGCCCCCGAGATCCCCGCCTTCCCGGGCGCCCCCGAGATCGCCGGCTTCCCGGGCACCCCCGAGGCCCCCGGCCTCGCCGGCACCCCCGAGACGCCCGGCGTCTCCGGCGACCCCGGCGCCGCCTCGCACGTCATCGGCTCCACCGCCGGCGGCCTGCCCAAGCGCCGGCGCCGGCAGCCCGCCGGCGGGCCGCACGGCCGGCGGCCCCCGGCGCCCGCGCCCACCGAGATGCCCAAGGAACGCACGGCGGAGGAGAACGCCCGGCGCATGGGCGCGTTCGCGCGCGGTACCCGTACCGGCCGCACCGGCAGCCACCAGATGCCCCCGCTGCCCCCGCTCGGAGACGTCCCGCAGGGACCGCCCCGGCACGAGCCGCCCACCGGCCCCGGCCCCGGCCCCGGCCCCGGAACCCGGCAGGGACCACCCCGGCCCCCGCTCGGAGGCACTCCTCAGGGGCCGCCCCCGCCCGTGCCGCCCAGCGGCAGCGGCTCCGTCCCCCCGCCCGGCCGGCGCCCCGGCCATGCCCCCGTAGAAGACGAAGGGAACCCGTACGCGTGATGGACCACATGAACAAAGAGCTGGGCTGGATGCTCGACGAGGTCGTCAAGATGCCGGAGGCCCGGCACGCGATCCTGCTCTCCGCCGACGGCATGCTGCGCGCCCACTCGCAGGGCATCCACCGCGACGAGGCGGAGCGTCAGGCGGCCGCCCTGTCGGGGCTGCAGTCCATCAGCCGCTCCACCTCCGACTTCTGCACCCACCCCCAGCACCAGGACACCCCCTGGCGGCAGACGCTGGTGGAGTTCGCGCACGGCTACGTCTTCCTCATCGCGGCCGGGCCCGGCGCCTACCTCGCCGTCTCCGCCGGCGAGAACGTCGACATGGAGGCCGTCACCTACCGCATGCAGAAGACGGTCGACCGGCTCGGCAAGGAACTGACCAGCCCGCCGCGGCAGGACGGCTGGCAGGGTACGGGCCCGGCGTGACCCCGCCGGCGCCAGGACGCGACAGAGGGCTGGTGCGCCCGTACGTCGTCACCGACGGCCGCTCCCACCCCACGCGCAACACCTTCGACCTGGTCACCCTGGTCATGGCGCACGACGACCGGCCGCTGGGCGGTCTCAGCCCGGAAAAGCGCGCCCTCATGGAACTCTGCCTGGGCGGCGCGCTGTCCGTGGCCGAGATCGCCGGCCACCTGATGCTGCCCGTCAGCGTCACCAAGGTGCTGCTCGGCGATCTCGTCGACAGCGGCCACCTCTCCACCCGGGCCCCCATCCCCTCGGCACAGCTGCCCGAGGCCCAGATCCTGCAGGAGGTGCTGGATGGACTCCGCGCTCGCCTCTGACCACGGCGCGTACGGTGCCCACCCCGACGGCGGCGTCTACCTGCGGCGGACCGTACGGACCGCCGCCAAGATCCTCGTCGTCGGGCACTTCGCCGTCGGCAAGACCACCTTCGTCGGGTCGCTCTCGGAGATCCGGCCGCTGCGCACGGAGGAGACGATGACGCAGGCCGGCGCGCTCGTCGACGACCTCGCGGGCATCGAGGGCAAGACCACCACCACGGTCGCCATGGACTTCGGCCGGCTGACCCTCAGCGACAGCCTCGTCCTCTACCTGTTCGGCGCGCCGGGCCAGCAGCGTTTCACCCGGCTGTGGCAGGACATGACGCAGGGGGCGCTCGGTGCGCTCGTCCTGGCCGACACCCGGCGTCTCGAGCAGTCCTTCGAGGTCATGGGACTGCTGGAGGAGCACGGCCTGCCGTACGCGGTGGCCGTCAACCACTTCGACGGCGCCCCCACGCACCCCGAGGAGGAGATCCGCGAGGCCCTCGACCTGCTCCCCGAGACCCCGCTGGTCACCTGCGACGCCCGCGACCGGATCTCCTCCACCCGCGCGCTGATCAGCCTGGTGGAGTACCTGCAGACCCGTACCGCCGTACAGGAGCACGTGTGACCCACCGCCCCGACGCCGGCCCTCCGCCGTCCGCCATGCCGTCGGCGGTCTGCCCCGCGCACCAGGGCCCCGGCACCCCGCTGTACGGGCCGGACTTCGCCGCCGACCCGCAGGCCGTCTACGAGCGACTGCGGGAGTACGGGCCCGCCGCACCCGTCGAGCTGGCACCCCGCGTGCGGGCCACGCTGGTCACCGACTACCGGGCCGCCCTCCACGTACTCCGCACCCCGGAGGCCTTCGTCAAGGACGCCCGCCACTGGCGGGCCTTCACCGAGGGCCGCGTCGAGGCCGACAACCCCGTCGTGCCGATGATGGCCTACCGGCCCAACTGCCTGTTCTCCGACGGCGACGACCACCGCCGCTACCGGCAGGCCGTCGACGACAGCCTCGCCCGCATCGACCCCAACGCCCTGCGCGGCTATGTCGAGCGCAGCGCCGACAGCCTCATCGACCGCTTCACCGCGCTCGGCGAGGCCGACCTGCTCGGCTCGTACGCCAAGATCCTCCCGCTGCTGGTCTTCCAGCAGCTCTTCGGCTGCCCCACCGAGATCGGCGACCGCCTCGTCGAGGGCTTCTCCGGCATCTTCGACGGCGTCGACGCCGAACGCGCCGACGCGCTCATCACCAGCAGCCTCCAGGAGCTCATCGCCCTCAAGCGCGAGCTCCCCGGAGCGGACATGACCTCCTGGCTGATGGCCCATCCGGTCCAGCTCAGCGACGAGGAGATGCTCCACCAGCTCGTCGTCCTCATCGGCGCCGGCACCGAGCCCCAGCAGAACCTCATCGCCAACGCGCTGCGGCTGCTGCTGTCCGACGACCGCTTCGCCGGCGACCTGGCCGGCGGCAGCATGCCCGTCGAGGACGCCCTCGACGAGGTCCTCTGGCTCGACCCGCCGATGGCCAACTACGCCGTCCACTACCCCACCGCCGACCTCGACCTCGGCGGGGTGCCGCTGCGCGCCGGCGAGCCCGTCGTGGTCAGCTTCGCCGCCGCCAACACCGACCCCGCGCTGCGCTCCGACCGCCGCACCGGCAACCGCGCCCACCTCGCCTGGAGCGCGGGCCCGCACCACTGCCCCGCCAAGGACCCGGCCCGGCTCATCGCGGCCGTCGCCGTCGAGAAGCTCCTCGACCGGCTCCCCGACCTGGAGCTGGCGGTGCCCGCCGAGCGCCTGGTGTGGCGGCCGGGCCCCTTCCACCGTGCCCTGACCGCGCTGCCCGTGTGCTTCCCGCCCGTCCCCGTGCCCGTACCGGCGCCCCAGCCCCCGCACCCCGGTGGGGCACACCCTCGGCCGGCCGCGCAGCCGCCGGCCACGACCCCTGGAGACAGACGATGGACCGCCCCACCTGCCCCGTCGCCATCGATCCCGCCGGCGCCGACATCCACGGCGAGGCCGCCCGCATCAGCGCCCACGGCCCGGCGGTCCCCGTGGAGCTCCCTGATGGCGTGGTGGCATGGGCGGTGACCAGCCAGCCGCTGCTCAAGCGGCTGCTCACCGACCCCCGCGTCTCCAAGGACCCGCGCCGGCACTGGCCCGCCTGGATCAACGGTGAGATCTCCCCGGAATGGCCGCTGTACACCTGGGTGTCGGTGACGAACATGTTCACCGCCTACGGAAGCGAGCACAAGCGGCTGCGCACCCTCGTCGCCAAGGCCTTCACCGCCCGCCGCACCGCCGCGCTGCGGCCCCGGATCGAGGAGATGGCCACCGCCCTCCTCGACGGCCTCGCCGCCACCGCGCCCGGTGAGAGCGTCGACCTGCGCGAGCACTACGCCTACTCCATCCCGATCCAGGTGATCTGCGAGCTGTTCGGGGTGGAGGACGAGGCCACCCGGGAGGGGCTGCGCCGCTGCGTCGACTCGATCTTCCACACCTCCGCCGACCCGGAGGAGGTCACCGCCACCTACACCGAGCTCTACGGCCTCCTCGGCGGCATCGTCGCCGCCAAGCGCGCCAAGCCCGGCGACGACATGACCAGCGTCCTGATCTCCGCCCGCGACGACGACGCGGAGACGCCGCTGAGCGAGCAGGAGCTCGTCGACACCCTGCTGCTGATGATCGGCGCCGGCCACGAGACCACCGTCAACCTCCTCGACAACGCCATCCACGCCCTGCTCACCCACCCCGAGCAGCTCGCCCTCGTCCGCGCCGGCAAGGCCGGCTGGAACGATGTGATCGAGGAGACACTGCGCCACCAGGCGCCCGTCGCCAGCCTCCCGCTGCGCTACGCGGTCGAGGACATCGAGCTCGACGGCGGCGTCACCCTGCGCCAGGGCGACGCGATCCTCGCCGCCTACGCCGCGGCCGGCCGCGACCGCGCCGTGTACGGCGATGACGGCGCCCGCTTCGATGTGACTCGTGCCACCAAGGACCACCTCTCCTTCGGGCACGGCGTCCACTTCTGCCTGGGCGCCCCGCTGGCCCGGCTGGAGGCGGAGGTCGCCCTGCCCGCCCTCTTCGAGCGCTTCCCGGACATGGCCCTGGCCGTGGACCCGAAGGAGCTGGTCCAGGTGGACTCCTTCATCTCCAACGGCCACCGCACGCTGCCGGTCCGGCTGCGGCCCTGACCCGTACTCCGGCTACGACCGCGGCCCCGACCTGCCGCTTCGCGCGGCCCCTCGGCGGCCCCATACCCCGTCCCGGCACCGGCCGGGGCGGGGAACCGCTCGTCTTAACGCCCCTTTAACGGAATCCGGCGCCGTCGGGTAGCCGGGTGGGCGCCATCGATATCGAACCCTTACGATCCTCTGCGTGTCCAAATTGACCGACCTGCCGAAACGGATCCTCATCGGCCGGGCGTTGCACAGCAACAAGCTGGGGGAGACCCTTCTCTCCAAGCGCATCGCCCTACCCGTCTTCGCGTCCGACCCCCTCTCCTCCGTCGCGTACGCGCCGGGCGAGGTGCTGCTCGTCCTGTCCGTGGCAGGCGTGTCCGCCTACAACTTCAGCCCGTGGATCGCCCTCGCGGTCGTCGTGCTGATGTTCACGGTGGTCGCCTCCTACCGACAGAACGTCCACGCCTACCCCTCCGGCGGCGGTGACTACGAGGTCGCCAACGTCAATCTGGGCCCGAAGGCCGGCCTCACCGTCGCCAGCGCCCTGCTCGTCGACTACGTCCTGACCGTCGCCGTCTCGATCTCCTCCGGCATCGAGAACCTCGGCTCCGCCGTCCCCTTCGTCATCGAGCACAAGACGTTCTCGGCCGTCGCCGTGATCGTCCTGCTGACGCTGATGAACCTGCGCGGCGTCAAGGAGTCGGGCAAGCTCTTCGCGATCCCGACGTACGTCTTCGTCGGCGGCGTCTTCGTGATGATCGGCTGGGGCGCCGTCCGCGGCCTGCTCATGGGCGAGACCATGAAGGCCCCCACCGCCGACTTCACCATCCACGCCGAGCACCAGGGCCTGGCCGGCTTCGCGCTGGTCTTCCTGCTGCTGCGGGCCTTCTCCTCCGGCTGTGCCGCCCTGACGGGCGTCGAGGCGATCAGCAACGGCGTCCCCGCCTTCCGCAAGCCGAAGTCGAAGAACGCCGCCACCACCCTGGCCCTGATGGGCGGCCTGGCCGTCACCATGTTCTGCGGCATCATCGCGCTGGCCATGGCCACCGACGTGCGGATGGCCGAGCACCCCGCCACCGACCTGCTCAAGAACGGCACGCCGGTCGGCGAGGGCTACACCCAGAACCCGGTCATCTCGCAGGTGGCCGAGGCGGTCTTCGGCAACGGCTCGTTCCTCTTCATCGTGCTCGCCGCCGCCACCGCCCTCGTGCTGTTCCTGGCGGCCAACACCGCCTACAACGGCTTCCCGCTGCTCGGCTCGATCCTGGCCCAGGACCGCTACCTGCCGCGTCAGCTGCACACCCGCGGCGACCGGCTGGCGTTCTCCAACGGCATCGTCCTGCTCGCCGCGGCCGCCGCGATACTCGTCTACATCTACGGCGCGGACTCCACGAAGCTGATCCAGCTCTACATCGTCGGCGTCTTCGTCTCCTTCACCCTCAGCCAGACCGGCATGGTGCGGCACTGGAACCGCCTGCTGGCCGGTGAGACCGACCCGGCCAAGCGCCGCCACATGGTCCGCTCCCGGGCGATCAACGCCTTCGGCGCCTTCTTCACCGGCCTGGTGCTCGTGGTCGTGCTGATCACGAAGTTCACGCACGGCGCCTGGGTGGCCCTGCTCGGCATGGTGATCTTCTACGCCACCATGACCGCCATCCGGAAGCACTACGACCGGGTCGCCGAGGAGATCGCCGCCGGCGACGAGCCCGGCGACGAGACCGTCCGCCCCTCCCGGGTGCACGCCATCGTCCTGGTCTCCAAGATCCACAAGCCCACGCTGCGGGCCCTCGCCTACTCCAAGCTGATGCGCTCCGACACCCTCGAGGCCCTGACCATCAGCGTCGACGCGGACGAGACCAAGGCCCTGCGCGAGGAGTGGCAGCGGCGCGGCATCGACGTACCGCTGAAGGTCCTCGACTCGCCCTACCGCGAGATCACCCGCCCGGTCATCGACTACGTCAAGCGCCTCCGCAAGGAGAGCCCGCGCGACGTGATCAGCGTCTACATCCCCGAGTACGTCGTCGGCCACTGGTACGAGCACCTGCTGCACAACCAGAGCGCGCTGCGGCTCAAGGGCCGCCTGCTCTTCACGCCCGGCGTGATGGTCACCTCCGTGCCCTGGCAGCTGGACTCCTCCGAGGCCGCCAAGCTGCGCGCCCGCAAGCGCGCCGAGTGGAACGCCCCCGGTTCGGTGCGGCGCGGCCCGGTGACGGAGCCGAAGAAGGAGAAGGCGGCGACGAAGAAGTAGCGGATGCGCGCGCGGGGTGAGGCGGGACGTAGACTGGACGGCTGTCCCGCCTCACCCCGTTTGACGTATCTGGAGCCGACCCGCATGCACAAGGAATCGCAGGACTCGCTGGTCGGTCACGAGTACGAGGTCGAGGTCGGCCCGGTCGCCCACGGCGGTCACTGCGTCGCCCGCACCGAGTCCGGCCGGGTCCTCTTCGTCCGCCACGCCCTCCCCGGCGAGCGGGTGACCGCCCGGATCACCGAGGGCGAGTCGACCTCCCGCTTCCTGCGAGCGGACGCCGTGGAGATCCTCTCGGCCTCCAAGGACCGCGTCGAGGCCCCCTGCCCCTTCTCCGGCCCCGGCAAGTGCGGCGGCTGCGACTGGCAGCACGCCAAGCCCGGCGCCCAGCGCCGCTTCAAGGGCGAGGTCATCGCCGAACAGCTCCAGCGCCTCGCCGGCCTCACCCCCGAGGACGCGGGCTGGGACGGCACCGTGATGCCGGCCGAGGGCGACAAGCTCCCCGCGGGCGAGGTCCCCGCCTGGCGCACCCGCGTGCAGTACGCCGTGGACGCCGAGGGCCACGCGGGCCTGCGCAAGCACCGCTCGCACGACGTCCAGGTGATCGACCACTGCATGATCGCCGCGCCGGGCGTGACCGAGCTGGGCATCGAGAAGCGCGAGTGGCCGCAGATCGCGACGGTCGAGGCCATCGCGGCCTCGGGCTCCGCCGACCGCCAGGTGATCCTCACCCCCAAGCCGGGCGGCCGCCTCCCGATCGTCGAACTGGACAAGCCGGTCTCGGTGATGCGCGTCGGCGAGAAGGACCAGCGCATCCACCGCGTCCATGGCCGCCCCTTCGTCCGCGAGCGCGCCGACGAGCGCACCTACCGCGTCGGCGAGGGCGGCTTCTGGCAGGTTCACCCCCAGGCGGCCGACACCCTGGTCAAGGCCGTCATGCAGGGCCTCATGCCCCGCAAGGGCGACATGGCCCTCGATCTCTACTGCGGCGTGGGCCTCTTCGCCGGCGCCCTCGGAGAGCGCATCGGCGAGAAGGGCGCGGTGCTCGGCATCGAGTCCGGCAAGCGCGCGGTGGAGGACGCCCGCCACAACCTCCAGGACCTCGACCGCGTGCGCATCGAGCACGGCAAGGTCGAGGACGTCCTCCCGCGCACCCGCATCGACAGCGCCGACATCATCGTCCTCGACCCCCCGCGCGCCGGCGCCGGCAAGAAGACGGTCCGCCACCTCGCCTCCCTCGGCGCCCGCCGCATCGCCTACGTAGCCTGCGACCCGGCAGCCCTCGCCCGCGACCTCGCCTACTTCGCGGAGGAGGGCTACAAGCCGGTGAAGCTGCGGGCGTTCGACCTCTTCCCGATGACGCACCACGTGGAGTGCGTGGCGATCCTGAAGCCGGTGGGCAAGGACGCCTGACCTGTGCCTTCTTGGTTTCGGTGGGGAACCCCACCTGTTTTCGGACCGACAACGATGCTCGCAGCCACGGCCCTCTGACCTGCGGTTTTGGATGGTCAAGGAGGGGGCGCGGCCGTAGTCCCGCTGGATCGCTCAGTGCCTTGACGCTCATCCAGCACCATCATTGACGGGCCATCAATGGAAATTAGTCGCTGCTCTGGTCGCCCTGAATGGAGTTCTGGGACGGCCTCATTAGGGAAGTCAAGATCGCGGCCGCCCGCCCCGGAACGAGACAAGTACTCTCCCGTAAAAACTCGGATGTGAAGGGCTCCGCATCTCGCGAATACAGACCAGCACCGGATATTTGGGGTGTGGCCCCGATTTAGCAAGAATCGGGTGCAGATGTTTGCGTGATGGTGTGCGGGTAGGAGAGTGCTCAGCGCGGACTGTAGCGGCATCGGATGCCGTCGCCCGGTCGGCCTGCCAGCGCACCGGCCAACGGTAGGACTGCGTGCGCAGCGCTCAGAACTGCTGCTGACCTCCGCTGGGGAGGCTCCAGGCCGCCCTCGTTGTCCGCAGTCGCTGTAGCACTCTGAGCAGTGCGGGTTCAGCGTCGGATTGCGACGACCTCGACTTCTGCGTTCATGGCGCGCAAGCGACGTGCTGACTGGAGGAGGGAGACCTGGGCGAAGGCGAACAGGGAGTCGACGGTGATCTCCTTTCCGTCCTTGAGGAGGATGGCGAGCACGACCTTCAGCGTGCCGAAGTCGCTCAGGAGGCGGTGGTCGGGAGTACGGTCCGCAACCTGCCTCAGGAAGGCGCTGCGGACCGCTTCGTCGCTGCGCAGCGTTTCGACGGCGGTGACTGCCTGGGCGAAGAGGTGGTTCAGCGGCGCGGTGCCGTTGCTGCTGGTGGCCTTCTTGACGCAGATCAGTTGGTTGTCCGGGCCGAGGACATCGCAGACTTCCAGTCCGCCACCGTTGAACTTGTCCGTGACGATGTTCTTCTTGTCGAAGAGGAGGTAGTCCTCCCGGTCTGCGGCCTGCTTGTTGTACCAGTCCTCATCGTGAGAGTCCCGCCCCTTGGCGTTCGGCACTCCCTTCGGCCAGGCGGGCAGTTGGACACTGGACGACTTGCCCAGTAGCTCCCGGAGCTCTTCCTCCAACGTTTCGAGGAATCCGGCTCCCACCTCGTACCACTTTCCGTGGCCGTAGAAGTACCGCGCCGTTCCCACGGGGACGTCCGCGATGAGCCACTCCTTACCGGTGGTCGCGGCGCTGGCCGGCGTCTTCAGGTCGTCGTCGCTGAACATGACGACCCGGACCTGGCCGAGCGCCTTGAGGCGCTCGCCCTCGGTCTTGTCCGAGACGAACTCGAGGAGGACAGGAAGGTCCAGGTCGGTGACGTCCACGCTGCGGCTGCCCGAGCTGATCCGGAATGCCTGGGCGGAGCCGAAGCCCTCCTGGCAGCTCTCCGGAACTCCCAGCGTGAGTCGCGGGTGACTCGGGTCGGAGAGCATACGCTCAACGACTGCCTGGGCGTCTACCGCCTTGCGACTGCGGTTGTCCAGCGTGCGGAGCCGATCGACGAAGCCCAGTTCGGGCAGCGGATCCGGGCGCGAGCAGACCTCCTCTATCGCGCGCAGGTCGTTGAGGAATTCGTCTGGAGTCGTGGCCAGCGGCAGCTTGATGGTCGACTCGGAACACTCGACCCGAACATGCTTGGAGGTACCGGAGGGCAGTGAAGTCAACGGGATGCCACTGACCGTTCCGCAGATGCGGCGGACGACTGCGCCGAACCGGTCGAGGCCGAAGCCGTCGATACGCTCCCCGCGGGCGACGGAGTACTCGTCGACACGCCCACGTCCGTCCATGATCTGGTTGCGCACCTTGATGATGCCGTCGTCGTCGAGGCAGCGGGTGGCGAACTCCAGGCCGAACTCATCATCACGGTAGTACGGGTCCAGCATGTGCTGGCCGACCCCGTAACTTAGGGCGTACAGGCCGCGCTCGGTGCGCATGAGCACCAGGCCCGCAGCAGAGTGATTCCGTTCGTTGACCTCCAGACCGGTGATCCGCTCGACGGCCGGGCACCAGTCGGCGCGGTCCCGGGGGATTCCCCCGTTCACCAGCAGGCCGGTGACTCCCTCCCGAGCGAACTTGCGGACTTGGTAACCGGGTCTGTCGAGATAGTGGGGGCGCACCAGGGCGCGGAGTTCGACCCCGCCGCCGTCGGGAACAATGAGCCGGTGCAGCGTGGACCTGCGGGTACCGGTGTTGCTCTTCTTCTTGACATCCACGTAGTGCTCCTTCGAGTCGCGGTGCCGGTAAGAATGCCGTCACGAGTTGCAATCTGTGATGATCTTCGGGTGGGCCCCTTGCGCGTTGGACCGGGACGGCCTCGGGCTGGTGGAACTTCGGCCGCCGCCTCGCTCATCCGGTAGGTCTCGGAGCAGAGGGGAGCAGCGCCTGATATCACACCGCCCCAATCTCCCAACCATGATGATGTGCAGCTATCGGTCGAGGGATACCCAGATATCGAAAGCCCTCTGGGCTTCTGTGGTCAACTCGGCGAGCTTGGGGAACTCGTCGTCGATCATCTCCCAGTCGCAAATCGAGCAGCCGTCGACGAGTGCCATCCAAGCGATGACAAAGTGGTCGAGGCAGTAGCGGATGTGCTCTTGGTAGGCGAGCACATGTCGGCCCTGGCGTTGGTAGCGCTCGGCTTCGGTCTTGGCCTGATCTTCGGGCATTTGCCGCACGAACGGTGACGGAATGGGCTGGGGTCCGCGGTCCGGATTGAGGATCTCGGTACCACGGTGGTGCAGTTCTGCGGTCCGGAAGATCAAGCTCTCAAAGTCGCTTTTGCTGGCGGTTGAGGCTTCCCGCATAAATGCTTTCATGATCCAGCCCCAATCGGCCGCGCGCCGCGGTCCCGACCCGTGCCACGGTGTCATGCGCGCGTGGAGAGCACGGATCTCGTCGCCAGTTCTGCGCAGCCGAAAGACCAGATGCTCCCAGTTGCGATAGAGGGTGTCGACGCTCTCGCGGTCTTCTTCTTCGTCGTGCTCGTGATCAGCAGCCATGATTGATTCCCCTCACTTGCCCCCCCCGCGAAGCGCGTTGGGGTATGTGGCGCGGGCGTCTGCATCGCCGACGCCTGGCGTCGAAGTCAACATTATTTCGTTGGCGGCGTCAACACGATGTAACTTTGAATCGCGGTGTTGCTGGTGTACGGTCGCCTCATGACCGCAGAAGACGAGGTGCCCGGTGCCGCGGTGACCGCTGCGGAGATCGCGCGATTGGCGGGCGTGACGCGCGCCGCGGTGTCTAATTGGCGCAGGCGCCGTTCGGACTTCCCCGCGCCCGTCGGCGGCACCTCGGCGAGTCCCCTGTTCTCGCTCGCCGAGGTACGGCAGTGGCTGGAAGGGCAGCGCGAAGGGCGAGAGGTCAGTGGTGAGGTTCGACTCTGGCAGGCGCTGCGTGGCGCCTACGGCGAGGAAATGGTCAGGGCGCTGGCTGCTGTCGGGGGCCATCTCCGGGGCGATGCGGAACAGCTGACCGACCAGACCGCCCGCGAGGCGGTGGACGGGCTGGCCGTCGACCGGATGCCCACCGAGGTGATGGACGCTTTGGTCGCCCGGCTGCTGGCGTCCACCGCGCGTGCCGCGTTGGACGGAACCTCGACATTGCGGCTGGCTAGCGCTGTCCGAGAATTCGCTGGTGAGACCTCTGGCACCGTCTTCGACCCGGCGTGCGGCATCGGCTCGCTTCTCGTTGCGGTGGGCGGTAGAGCGGTCCAGAGCAGGCTGGGGCAGGACGCACACGCGGACGCGACGCGCGTGGCCTGGGTGCGCGCGGCCTTGGCCGCCACCGGGGTGGCGGCACAGATTCAGGTCGTGGCGGGCGACTCGTTGCGGGCTGACGCGTTCCCCGATCTCCGCGCGGACCTGGTCGTGTGCGAGCCGCCGACCGCCGTGGCCGACTGGGGTCGCGAGCGGTTGCTCGTCGATCCGCGCTGGGAGGCGGGTGTGCCCTCGCGAGGAGAGAGTGAACTCGCCTGGCTTCAGCATTGCTACCACCACACGGCACCCGGCGGGCGAGCCGTGGTGGTCCTGCCGGCATCGGTCGCCCATCGCCGCTCCGGTCGCAGAATCCGGGCGGAGTTGGTGCGTCGCGGCTGCGTCGCCGCGGTGGTGGCTCTACCGCCGGGCCTCGCCGCTAGTCATGCACTTCCGCTACACCTGTGGCTGCTGAGCCGTCCCTCCAACCCTAGGCGGGCGACGGGGACCGTGCGCATGGTGGATCTCAGCACCAATAGCCCGGACGGACCGTGGGACCCTCAGCCGCACCAGGAAACGGAGGTGCAACTGATCGATCTGCTGGACAACGAAGTGGACCTCACGCCCAGCCGCTATGTACGCGAGCCGGAACCCGACTATGCGGTGGAGTACGCCAAGCTGCGCGAGGATCTCGACACGCGCCTGAGTCGCCTGCGGGCGCTGCTCCCCGAGCTGCCACCGCGTGGCCAGGCCGACGGCCTGGCCGATGGAGTCCCGGTCGCGGTGAGCGACCTGCTGGCCGCCGGCCTGGTCAGCTTGGATGGTGACGAGCTCGTCTCCGTCAGCGATCAGTTGGACCCCGACTATGTGCGTGGATTCGCCAGTAGCGCGGCGAACGCCCGTCGTAGCACATCCTCCTCGGGTACGTTCCGAGCGGACCTGCAGGCGGCGCGCCTACCCCGCATGGACGTTGAGAGACAGCACCGCTACGGCGACGCCTTTCGCTCGTTGGGTGCGTTCGAGCGCGAACTTGCCGAACTCGCCAGCATGGGCGACCGGGCTGCGCGGCTCGCCCGCGACGGCCTCACCGGAGGCGCACTCGATCCGCCGCCGACCGGTGACGGCGGCAAAGTTGAACACCAGAGCACGATGACCGACGGAGACGCCGCAGTGGGGCGAGAGGATAGGACGCTTTGAGTAAGAACCAGGAACTGGCCGACTTCATCTGGTCGGTGGCCGATCTGCTGCGCGGTGACTACAAGCGCTCGGAGTACGGAAAGGTCATCCTGCCGCTGACGGTGCTGCGCAGGCTGGACTGCGTCATGGCTCCGACCCGCCAGGCGGTGTGGGACAGGGCGGCCTCCTACACAGGGGAGAACAAGGACGGACTGCTGCTGGCAGCCTCCAAGCTCAAGTTCTACAACCTCTCCGAGCAGACCTTCGACACCATCAGCAGCGATGCGGCCAACGTGGCGAAGAACCTTAAGGACTACATCCGGGGATTCTCCTCGGAGGCCACCGAGATCATCAACCGCTACGAGTTCCACCTCCAGATCGACCGACTGGACAACGCCGACCTGCTCTACCAGGTGGTGCGGAAGTTCGCCGGCCTGGACCTGAGCTTCGAGGCCGTGGACAACCACGACATGGGCTACGTCTTCGAGGAGCTGATCCGCAAGTTCGCCGATGCCTCCAACGAGACCGCCGGTGAGCACTTCACGCCGCGCGAGGTCATCGAGCTCATGGTCGAGCTGCTGCTCGCCCCGGACGACGACCGGCTGAATGGAGAGGGCCAGGTCGTCAAGATCCTCGACCCCGCCTGTGGCACGGGCGGCATGCTCTCGGCAGCTGAAGAGCACATCCGCAAGCTGAACCCGCGCGTGCGCGTCAACCTGTTCGGACAGGAGCTGAACGCCGAGTCGTACGCGATTTGCCGCTCCGACATGCTTCTGAAGGGCCACACGGCCAAGAACATCCGCTTCGGCAACTCCTTCAGCCAGGACGGCCACGACGGCGAGACCTTCAACTACATGCTCGCCAACCCGCCCTTTGGTGTGGAGTGGAAGAAGGTCGAGAAGGTCGTACGCCAGGAGCACGAGGACCGCGGATTCGACGGCCGCTTCGGAGCGGGCCTGCCTCGGATCAATGACGGTTCGCTGCTGTTCCTGCAGCACATGATGAGCAAGATGCAGCCGCTTAAGAAGGACGAGGCGGGCGATGAGGTCGGCGGTACCCGCCTTGCCATCGTCTTCAACGGTTCCCCGTTGTTCACCGGTGGCGCTGGGTCTGGCGAGTCAGAGATCCGCCGGTGGATCATCGAGCACGACTACCTGGAGGCGATCATCGCCCTCCCGGACCAGCTCTTCTACAACACGGGCATCTCCACGTACTTCTGGATCGTCACCAACCGCAAGCCAGCCGATCGCAAGGGCCGTGTGATCCTGCTCGACGCTCGCGACCAGTGGACCAAGATGCGCAAGTCTCTCGGTGAGAAGCGCAAGAGGATGACTCGGGCCCAGATCGGGCACATCTGCGCGACCTACCGCGATGCGCTTAGCATCGCCGGCGACGAAGCCCATCCGGATCACGGGCGGGTGAAGGTCTTCGCCAACCGAGACTTTGGCTACCAGCGCATCACCGTGGACCGTCCGCTCAAGCTCCGCTTCGAGCTGACCGATGACAGCCTCGCTCAGCTGGGCGCTTCGGCCGCCGTGAGGAAGACGGTCGGGGGCGAGACGGCGGTCGAGCTGTTGCTGGCCGCTCTCAAGCCGCTACTCGGGTCGCTGTGGTCGACCAAGACTGAGGCGTGGGACGCACTGAGGGCGGCGATGGTGGCCGGCGGCGTGCTGTGGCCCTCCGCCGTACCGTTCCAGAAGGCCCTGCGTGACGCTGTGGGAGTGACCGACCCGGAGGGCGAGGTTCAGCTCGTCAAGGGCAAGCCTGAGCCTGACTCTGCCCTGCGCGACAACGAGAACGTCCCGCTGAATGAGGACATCGACGAGTACTTCGCTCGTGAGGTACTTCCCCACGTCCCGGATGCCTGGATCGCCGAGACTCGCAATCCGAAGACCAAGGAGATGGAGCGTTTTAAGCTGGGGTACGAAATTCCCTTCACTCGCCACTTCTACGTCTACACGCCGCCGAAGCCGCTGGCCGAGATCGACGCAGAGTTGAAGTCTCTGGAAGCCGAGATCCAGGCGCTGCTGGGGGAGGTTGCGAAGTGACCTCTATGCTCGGCATGCCGATTCCCAGCGACTGGTCTTCTTCACCCCTAAAGCACGTCACCACAGTCTTGAATAGAGGATCAGCTCCCGACTATGTAGACGACGGACCCGTGAGGGCTGTAAGTCAGGCAGCCAACCAGCCGAGTGGGCTTGATTGGTCCCGCACAAGGTTCCATGAGTTTTCGGGCGATCCGCAAAAATTGAAAGGGTACTTGCATGCAGGGGACGTGATTATAAACTCCACTGGCACGGGCACGCTGGGCCGCGTGGGTCAGTTCATGGGATCGCCTGATGGAATTCCCTGCATGGCTGATGGGCATGTCACAATTGCGCGAGCGGATATTCGTGTACTAAATCCACGATTCGCCTACTATTGGCTCTCCTCTAAGCCATTCCAGGAGTACGTCTACGCGGCCCTCGTTGTGGGGGCAACAAACCAGATTGAGCTCAACCGTGAACGCCTTGGAGAGGCTCCAGTCCCACTTCCCCCATTGGACGAGCAGCGTCGCATCGCAGACTTCCTCGATGCCGAGACCGTGCGCATCGAATTGCTTCTTGCCAAGCGTAGACGTATGAACGGCTTGTTGGCTCTGAGGCGGGAGCGCATCACCGAGCAGGTACTCGGCCTGGGAGAAGGCCATGGCGCGCGACTTGTTCCACTCAAGTATCTCGTGCGCGAGGTATCTGTAGGAATTGTAGTCACGCCAGCTAAATGGTATGTCGACGATGGCGGCGTGCCTGCGTTGCGAGGGCTCAACGTCCAGCCTGGTCGAATTCTCGCGGAAGATCTCGTTCGCATTAGTGATAGCGGGAACCTGGAGAATCGTAAATCAAGGCTCAGCGCGGGTGATGTTGTGGTGGTACGCACAGGTCAAGCCGGAGTCGCTGCTGTGGTCCCCCATGAACTTGATGGGGCAAACTGCATCGATCTGATCATTATCCGCTCCGGAGATGCGCTCGATCCGCATTACCTGACGTACGTACTTAATTCCGACTATGCTATGCGGGAGGTCGGGCTCAACTCGGTGGGGAGTATCCAGGCACACTTCAACGTCGGTGCCATGAAGCAGCTCCCGATCCCGAATGTTTCGCGCGACGAGCAGGTCAAGAAAGTTGCGTTGCTTGATCGGAGAATTGGGGAGATGAACGCCCTTTCCAGGCGTTTGGCGGTGCAGGACCGGCTGCTCAAGGAGCGCCGCCAAGCGCTCATCACCGCTGCCGTCACCGGTCAGCTCGACGTCACCACCGCCCGCCCCGTGCACGACCGCGATCTCTGAGGGGGATTCAGATGAACGACGCCCGCGTATACACCGAGAAGGCATTTGAAAACGCCGTCGAGGCGGCGCTACTGCGCAGCTGCTGGCAGCGCGGGCTGTCGAACACCTATAATCCCAGGCTTGGCATCGACACCTCTGAGTTGTCCGCGTTCCTCGGGGCGTCGCAGAATGACGCGTGGTTGGCCCTGCAGGCCGCGTACGGTGAGGACGAAGAGCAGGCCATCGGCCGGTTCGCGAAGCGCGTGGCGCGCGAGATCGACTCGCGTGGCCTGCTGGATGTGCTGCGGCGGGGCGTGAACGACCGGAACGTGAAGATCCAGCTTGCCTACTTCCGTCCCGCGCATACCCTCGCCGCCGACGCCTTGGTCGAGTACGACGCCAACCGGCTCACCTTCGTGCGCCAGTTCCACTACTCCGCCGCGCGCCCGGCTGACACCCTCGACATGGCGTTCTTCCTGAACGGACTGCCCGTCGCGTCGGTGGAGTTGAAGAACGGACTGACCGGCCAGACTGTCGAGGACGCCAAGCGGCAGTACCGCCGCGATCGCGACCCGAAGGAGCTGTTCTTTGCCAAGCGCAGCCTGGTCCACTTCGCGGTCGATCCGACGCTGGCCTTTCTGACGACCCGCCTGGCCGGCGACGCTACCCGCTTCCTCCCCTTCAACACTGGCTCCGGTGGGCCTGGCCAGATCGGCGGTGCGGGCAACGTCCCGGCCTCGACTGATGGGAAGTACCCCACCTCCTACCTCTTCGACGAGGTGTGGGCTCGGGACAACTGGCTGGAGCTGCTGCAGCGGTTCCTGCACGTGGAGGACGCCGCCGCGAAGGCCGGCCGGGCACCGTCACACAAGCCGGGGAGCGCGCACACGCAGCCGTTGATCTTCCCGCGGTTCCACCAGTGGGACGCGGTGCGCAAGCTCATCGCGCACGCGGCCCGCCACGGGGCGGGGGAGAACTACCTGATCCAGCACTCCGCCGGCTCGGGCAAGTCCAACACCATCGCCTGGCTCGCGCACCACCTGTCCAGCCTGCACACCTCCCACGACCGTGGGCAGATCGCACCCGCTGCGCTCGCCTCCGGTCTGGGGGCGAACAAGCTGGTCTTCGACAAGGTCATCGTCATCACCGACCGGCGGGTCCTGGACAAGCAGCTCCAGGACACCATCTACCAGTTCGACCACAAGGCCGGCGTGGTCGTGCGGATCGACGAGAACTCCCAGCAGCTCGCGGACGCGCTGACCGGGCCGACGGCCCGGATCGTGATCACCACGGTGCAGAAGTTCCCCTTCGTCCTGGACAAGGTCGCGGGGCTGGGCAGTCAGCGTTACGCGGTGATCATCGACGAGGCGCACTCCTCGCAGGGTGGGGAAAGCGCGGCGGCATTGAAGAAGGCGCTGGGACGTCTCGGCTCGGACGCGGTGGACGAGGACGGTGACCCGCTGACGGCCGCGGCCCTGGCGCGCGGCAAGCAGCCGAACCTGTCCTTCTTCGCGTTCACGGCCACCCCCAAGGCGAAGACGATCGACCTCTTCGGCACCCCTTACGCCAATGCCGGCTCGGGGGAGCAGGAGAAGGGACCATTCCACGTCTACTCGATGCGGCAGGCCATCGAGGAGGGCTTCATCCTCGACGTACTCGGCAACTACATCACCTACGCCACGTACTTCAAGCTCCAGGAAGCTGCCGCTGAGGAGGCGGAGCAGCAGGTGGACCCGCGTAAGGCGCGCTCGCGGCTGGTGAGGGCCGCGCTGATGTCGGAGGCGTCGATGGCCTCCCGTGCGAAGATCATTGTTGACCACTTCCGGTCGCATTCCAGCCCGCGCCTCGGCGGCCGGGCCAAGGCGATGGTGGTCACTTCCGGCCGTGACCACGCCGTACGGCTGTACCAGGCTATGCGGGCCTACATCGACCAGCGAGGCTTCACTGATTGCGGCACCCTGGTCGCGTTCTCCGGGGCGCTGAGCCTCGACGGGATCGAGTACACCGAGGCCAAGCTCAACGGCTTCCCCGAACGGGAACTGCCAGCACGTTTCGGCTACACCCGCGCGGACGACCCGAACCCGCCTTCCGTCCCCAAGCCTGAGTACCGCATCCTTGTCGTCGCCGAGAAGTACCAGACCGGCTTCGACCAGCCGCTGCTGACCACCATGTACGTGGACAAGATCCTGGCGAACCTGGCCGCGGTACAGACCCTTTCCCGGCTCAACCGCACTCACCGGCTCAAGGCCACCGAAGACCTGTTCATCCTCGACTTCGCCAATCGGCCCGAGGACATCGAGCAGGCGTTCCAGCAGTACTACGAGGCGTCGGTCAGCGAGCCCACCGACCCCAACCTCCTGTTTGACCGCGAACGCGAGGTGATGGCCTACCAGCTCCTGGTGGAAGCCGAGATGGACGCCTTCGTCACTGCGTACTTCGCTGCCTTCCAGGGCGGCTCGGCCACCGACACCGCCATCATGAAGGCCCACGCACGCCTCTATGGCTACCTGCAGCCCGCCCTGGACCGGTTCAACGCCCTCAACGCCACCGAACCGGACACGGCCTCCGAGTTCCGCCGCGCCCTGGACTCCTACACCAAGGCGTACGGCTGGCTCTCCCATGTCATCGGATTCGAGAACCTCGAACTGGAACGGCTCTACCAGTACGGACGCTTCCTGCTGCGCCGCCTGCCCGCGCCCGCCCGCAGCGCCGGCGCCGACATAGGGACCGCTGCACCGAGTCACATGCGCATCGCTCAGACAGGCACCCCGGAGCTGCGCCTGGAGGCAGCGGGCGCGCAGGTCCTGCCTGGCCTGGTACCCGAAGCGGCCGGAGCGGTGGCTGAGGCGGAAGAGATGTCGCTGGCCGAGGTGATCCAGTCTGTCAACGAGGAGTACGGGACCGGGCTGTCCACCACCGACCAGATCCTGCTCGGCCAGCTCGTTGTCGCCGTCAGCGAGGACCCCGAACTCCGGGCCATCGCCCTGCACCAGGACCAGGACGTCTTCGGCGGGGAACTGGAGAAGGACCTCGACCGGATCGTTATCGACCAGGCAGCGTCCAACGACGCCCTGATGGTCCGCTACTTCGACGACGCCGACGTCAACCGCCTGTTCAAGCAGGTCGCAACCCAGCAGGCGTACCAGCTCATTCGACGCCCGGTCCGACGTGAGGCCGAGCGCCGGGCCACCGAGCAGCGGGCCGCCGAGCTCAAGTCGTCTGGAAGCCGTCGGGCGGAACCGCCGACCGCATAGCCTGTGCTTTGCAGCACGTCAGACAAGAGGGACGGGGTGGTCACGCTCCGACCACACAGAGGGGGACCTCGCATGATGCAGGGCGGCACGCCGAGCTTCGACGCCGGCGTACCGGCCCGCGTGATCGCGGGCCGGTACCGGCTGCACACGCCCATCGGCGCGGGCGGCATGGGCGAGGTCTGGCAGGCGTACGACGAGCGCCTGGACCGCCGGGTCGCGGTCAAGATGATGCTGGCCGAGAGCCCGGTCCCGCCCGGGTTCCAGGGCGCGGCTTTCGAGGAGACCCTGCAGACCCGCCGCGCCCGATTCCTGCGTGAGGTCCAGATCACCGCCGGCATCGAACACCTGGGTGTGCCGGCCGTCTACGACACCGGAACCGACGAGGCCAGCGGACGGCTGTTCGTTGTCATGCAGCTCCTACAGGGACGCGAACTGCAGACGTTCATCGACGAAACTGACTACGAAAGCGAGACGGTCCCCGTTTCCTGGGCCGCGGCCGTCGGCGCCCAGATCGCCTCCGTCCTGGACACCGTCCACCGCCACGACGTCGTTCACCGCGACATCAAACCGTCCAACCTGATGCTCACCCCCGGAGGCGTCGTCAAGGTCCTCGACTTCGGCGTCGCCGCCCTGCGCGGAGTCGGCACCCTGCCCCGCCTCACCCAGGTCGGCATGACCGTAGGCACCCCGCCCTACATGTCCCCCGAACAGAGCCTGGCCAACGCCGTCGGCCCCGCCGCAGACGTCTACGCCCTCGCCTGCGTGCTCCATGAACTGCTCACCGGCAAGCCGCCGTTCACCCCTGACGACAGCCGCTCCCACATGTGGCACCACGTCCACACCCCGCCCCCGTCCATCCGCACCCTGCGCCCGGACGTGCCAGCCGACATCGAGAAGCTCCTGCTCGCGATGCTCACTAAGGAAGCCGAGCAGCGTATGGATGCGATGGCGGTCTACGACACCCTTCTGCCCTTCGTCCACGCCTCCACCGGCACCGCTGCTACGACCGACGAGGGCATGCTCGACCCCCGTCTGCCGTTCCTGCGACCCTTCGGCGGCCGGGCGCCCAGCCCTAGTGTCTCCGCCTCGTACACACCCACAGTCGTCGTTCCCTCACCGTGGGCGCCCCCAGCGGCAGGCGCGTCGCAGGGGCCGGCGACAGGCCCTGCTGCACTGACCGAGCAGGAGGCGGACGCGGTCTCCGACCGGGCAGCGGGGCTGGCTCAGCAGGGCCAGTTCACCCAGGCAGCCGACGCGCTGGCCGAGGCGATCGCAAGAGCCGCTGACCTGGAGCTCCGAGAAGGCATGGAGTTCAGTCTCGCCCAGGTGAGGTTCCTGGCCGGAAGCCACCGAGAGGCCGTCGCGCTCTTCGAGCCGCTCGCCCGCCAGTACACCGACCGCTACGGCGTCCATGACGAGCAAGCTCAGCTGTGCTGGTACTACGCTGCGCAGTGCCGGATGGAACTCGGCGAAGCGACCGCCGCCATCCAAGCCTTCGACCGAATCAGCGAGACCGCGCCCGACGAGGGCGACGAGGACGCCGTCAACCGCCACCTCGATGCTCTCGCACGGCTGATGAGCCTGTATGCCACAACGGAAAGTCTTCACCAGGCACTGGACATGGGAGAACGCCTCAGGTCGGAAACCTCCCGTCTACGGGGAAGCGACTGGCCTGGACTGGCGCAGATCGACACCTATCTCCGCCGCCTTCGCCAGGACCTGGGCTGATTGACCGTGACGTGGCCGACTCTGGGTCCGCAGGACGCACAAAGCATCAGTAGCCGCCGCGCTCTTGCGGAGCAAGTTGGCGACGGGCTGGATTTGGCAACGGTCGCTGGCGTCTGCTGTATAGCCTCATCGGCGCGCCATTCTGTTGTCCGCCGTGACGCTCATTTGACGCTCGGCGCGCCTGGTGCCTCCCGGATGGAGTCGAGTAGTGCCCCTGACCTGCGGTTTTGTCTCGTCTTCAGCCGGGTGACATGTAAACGATGACGCACCATGTTGAGTGCGTGGCGATCCTGAAGCGGGTGGAGAAGGACGCCTGACCACTCAGTACGGCCTCAGCCGGCAGCGTTGAGCCCGGGGGATTGACCGGTGTGCAGAGATCGTTGATCATGCCACCGGCATCCACCCCACCACAGCCGAGGGCCCGCGTTGCACATTACCGTGCCCGGCATCGGGGGCCCGGAGCTAGCCGGCCGCACGACCGGCCTGTGCTCAGTACGTGACGACGCCACCGCTTTCGCCCGCGCTGACACCCGCGTCGTGGGCGTCAGCGCGCACGTCCCCGGCCACCTGGCGGAGTTCGCCCGGAGCCGGGATCTGGGCTACCCCCTTGTGGGCCATGGGGAGTTGCTGCTGGGGCGGGCCCTGGGCGTTCCCGAGGTGACGGCGGATGGCCGGACTCTCTTCGCCCGTGCCGTCGTCGTCCACGACGGCACGGGCGAACCCGGGTGCTGATCCGCCCCGCTGCCGAACCGGAGTGGCACACGGAGCTCGAGCGGTCAGAGGAGTCGACGGCTTGAGCTTGAGAGCTCGACGCGGCTGGAGACGGAGCAGGTCAGTCCCACCGCTGCGCGAATTCGGCTCCTGCCAAGAGGTCATCGGCTCGAACGACGTGGTCCTCGATCCCCATGGCCTCCATCACGTCCATGACGGAGACCGCGTACCTTCCTCGTACCTTCCACGCCCGGCAGGGGAAACGGCCCGCTCTCACTAGGGCGGAAGCATTTGACGGGTCGAGGCTGAGTAGTTCGGCAGCTTTGCGCAGCGGCATGATCGCAGGGAGCCGGTCCGAGAGTCGGAATCCGTTCACGCTCACTCGGAGTCTTCCTCCTTCGGTGCGTCAGACTCGGCCTCGGAGGTCTCCTGCTCCCAGGCCGGGGAAAGGAACTCGTTCAAGAGGCCCATGCCATACAGGGTCGCGCCAAGGCTTTCACCGCGGATGCGCTGCCACAATGAAGGATCCACCTTGCCGACTGCTTGGACGCCGGACTCGTCTCGGGCGAAGCTGTGGCCTTCATCCTGCTGCCACCTGTGATCACCAAGAGTGTGGGGATCCGTCGTGTGCTCTAGGAGGCTCACCCGCTCGACCTTCCACCCGGCGGCGTTGGCGGCCCGCATGACCCTCTCGCGGACATCATCACCGTCTTGGACAACAGCCAGTTCGCACAAGGCCCCGTAGATCATGGCGGACCTCACGTCAGCAACGTCGGCGTAGAGCGTCCTCGACACTTTCGCCGCTGATTTCCGCAGATAGGGAATGACGAACCACAGGGCGAGCAGCTGGCCACGGTGGGCCATGTCGGGGCTGTCGCTGTGGGCGTAGCGCTCCACACACCGCCAGACAGCATCGCGCAGGGCGGTGTCATCGGCGTGACGCGCTGCTGCTTCCTTTGCCTCCGAGAGCGTGAGGTGCTCACTCGCCGAACATATCTCGCCTCGTGCGTGGGGGCAGATCAACTGTCCGCGGAAGAGCCGCGAAACTTGTGAGTCAATGGCCTTGAACACATCTACCGAACACAGCAAGGACATGGGATCGCCTCCTGGCGAAACGATTTCGGCAGGCGACTTCCCGGTATGGAGGGAGATCATCCTCACTCGCCGGTATATGCGTCACTAAGCGTGAACTATGAGAGATCACTGAATAGATCTGGATATCTCCTCTGCCTGCTCAGAAGGCGGCCGCGAGCCTCCCTGGTAGGGACGCTCGGTCGCGATAGCCAAACGATCCTCCATGGCCGGCACTGCGATGGAGAAAGACGTCAACACAGCAACAGGGAGGGCGGGACATTACCCATGCCGGTTGACTGCGGCTGGGGGCATCGAGCCTCAGTCGTGGATGGGTGCTCTACTGTCGAATGTACGGGCTAGTTGGTGTGCATCTGCTGACTAATGGCTGTGACGCTGTTCAGGAGGCCTGTGGGTTCCTGGTCGAGATCCAGTGCGTGCTGATGAATCACGATGCCGGCGTGCCGCACCCGGTGGGCGGCGTGCGGCGCGTTCCCCTTCGCATAGATGAGGTGGCCCGCCGGCAGCCCGAGCGCCGTGCAGTAGGCGAGCATCTGATACAGGTCGGAATCCGGGAAACCACCCCGCTTCTCCGCCTTGTACTTGGCATCGGCCACCGCCAGGGGCGTGCGCTGCGGGCCGTACAGGACGAAGTCCGGTTTCATGCGGATCGCGGCGGCCTCGTCGAGGTGGTGTGCGTCCTGGAGACGGCCGGTGAGGGCCGTGCCACGCAGCGCCTCCCGCAGCGCGACCGTCACGAAGTCCTCGAAGAGCTTGTTCATATCGAAGAGGAAACCGTCGATGCGCAGACCGCCGGGTGCGTGGTCCGCCGATGCGCCGTCCAGGACGGCCCGGGCGAGGTGCAGGGCCGGGTGATAGCGCGCGTTGAGGCGGGTGGGGTGCCAGACGGGCAGCGGTTGACTTTGTACGAGAGAGGTGACGTCGGCGAGACGGGCTCGCTGACGGAGCAGTCGGCGGCGTACGTCGTTCGGCACGCCCGGCAGGCGCAGCAATCGCTCGACCGCGGCGCGGAGGATACGGTTCTCCGCGATGTCGGTGGTGAACTCGTCGTAGGTCACCTCTACGGGGAACGTCGCGCCGAAGCGGCGCCGCATCTGGTCGGCTTCCCGGATCCGTCCCCGGACGACCGCGGCGGTCTCGTCAGTCGAGTGATACCCCTGGATCAGCCCCTGGCGCAGTGCCCGGTCTATCTGCCGCTCGACGGCATGGGCGAGGGCGGGGAGTACGTCCCGCTGCTCGGCCATGTCGACCTGCCCGTCGCGCCAGCCGCCGCGCGGATCGAGGCTGTAGCCGAGCAGGAAGAACAGCCGGGTGATGGGCACCTTGGGCGTGATCCGGACCGTGACGGACCGGCTGCCGTCGCCGGGCACGGTGATGGTGACTGCCCCGACCTTGCTGCCTGCCCGCAACAGCCATTGGCCCGGTGTGTACGGATCCGGGGAGGCATCCACGATCCGAGTGGCCGCGAGTGCCCTGCCCACGACCTCCGGAAGGGTGAGGCCGACAGCGGGGGCGTGCTCGACGAGCTCGACGACCGGGGTCACGCGGGCTGCTCCGGCGGCTTTGGCAGCGACTGCCGCAGTGCGGCGAGCCCGTACCGCTTCTCGACGTCGACGTCCTCGCCGTAGTGATGCTCCTCCAGCAGGGGGAGGATCTTCGTTCGCCAGGTCCGCTCCAGGCCGCCGTCCCGGTAGACGCCCTTCTTCATGAGGTACGAGGGGCCGATCTTGAAGTCGGGGTCGTCGATACGGGCGTTGAGAGCGTCCAGCAGGTCGGCGGGCTCGACGTCCTTGTGCTGGGACTTGAGCCATCTGCGCAGCAGCCCTCTGGTCGGCTCGGTGCGCGGCGAGAGCTCCACGAACGCGAACCGGCGCCGCATCGCCGCGTCCACGAGGGCGATCGAGCGGTCCGCGGTGTTCATCGTGCCGATGACGAACACGTTCGGAGGGAGGGGGAAGTCGTCGCCCGAGTAGGTCAGCCGCACCGACTTGTTCCGGTACTCGAGGAGGAAGTACAGCTCGCCGAAGACCTTGGCCAGGTTGGCCCGGTTGATCTCATCGATGATCAGGAAATACGGGATGTGCCGGTTGCCTTCGCGCGATGCCAGGTCGGCCAGTTCGCGCAGGGGCCCGGCCGTCAGCCGGAAGGCGACCTCGCGGGTTTCGGGGTCCTCCTGCGGCCGGAAGCCCTCGAAGAAGTCCTCGTAGCTGTACGACGGGTGGAACTGGACCAGCTTCACCTGCTCTGGCCCGCCGCCGAGGAACTCGGCCAGCTTCAGCGCGAGGTACGTCTTGCCGGTGCCTGGCGGCCCGTACAGCACGAGCTGCTGCTCGTCGCAGAGGAGGTCGCGCACCTCCCGCAGCCACTCGGTCTTGTGCACGAGGAGCTGGCCGGCCAATTCATCCGTCGGCTCCGGAAGCTCCAGTTCGCGGAGTGCGGTGATCGCCGGAATCTCCACGCTGGGGTCACGTTCGATGGCTTCGGCCGCGTCCGCGAGCTCCTCATCCGTCAGTCCGAGGCCGTCGATGACGGCCTGGACGGAGGTGAGGTCGATGACGTCATGCTGGATGGACAGCTTCTGCTGGAGTTCCTCGGGCAGCTCATCGTAGGAGTAGCCGGTGTCCTGCCAGGTCACCGGACGCCGAAGGTTGGATCTTCGGTCCTCGGACTCGATCTGTTCCGCTTCACCGGTGATCTCACCGGTGTACAGCCGACCGCCGGAAATAGTGCACACGGTGTCACCGGGCTTCATCCGGGAGAGGAAGGCGTGCAGCTCCTCCACCAGGTCCTGCTTCTGGCTGTACGTCGCCGCGGACTCGTAGTCCTCTTGAATGAGAGTGCGCAGCCCGTCCTTGCTTGTGCCCTGGGTGACGCCTTGCCGCAGCCGGGAGGCGGCGAGGCTCACTCGCCCCTCGGGCAGCCACAGACGCTGCACGAGGTCGAGACCGGCGACGTTGGAGCCGCGTACCAGCCAGGTGCGGTTGGGGCCCCACCAGACGCCGGGCATGAAGTCGCTGAGGGGCCGGCCGTCCTCTGCCTTCCAATCGGCCCATCCATTCGAGTTGCGTCCGGTGAGGACGGCGGCTGCCTCGGAGGAGGAGTTGAACGTGATCTCCTCTGTCGTCTCCAGCCAGCCGGGCCAGGTCTGGGATTCCTTGATCCGACCGTCGGCGATGAGCTGTTCGCGCAGCTTGTGGGCGGAGGACACTCTCCTGGCAAAGGACGGCACGACCTCTGGGCGTACGGGCTGACCCGGGCCGACGACGAACTTCCGGCTGCCGTTCGTCCCCATCTCGTCAGTCTGCCGTCCGTGAGCCTCCGGACCACCGTTCGGCAGCCGCAGGCGGAAGGCAGGGTAGTCGTCGGCCATGGTCTCCTCGCATGCCTGGGTCGGTCGGATCCTGTGACAGGCCGGAGCCTACTGCGGACCACTGACAGGGACCGGTGGCCGTTCGGCGTAGGTCCCTGCGGTGGCTGTCACTCTCCGATCGACCGGTGCTGCCGGCCGGTGGTCAGGCGGTCAGACGCTCGGGCAGAGCGTTGCGCGACCGAGTGCCCAGCGACTGAGGCGGTGGTACGCCGCTGTGCGCGAGATCGCGTAGGCGGCGGAGCGGTCCGCCCGGGCCTTGTTGCGCGGTGACGGGGCCAGTGCTACGGGCAGCCCGGGTGGGCGCAGGGCGCCGTAGCTGGTGAAGCGGCGTGTTCCGCATGCGCGGCAGCGTTCTTCGCCGTTGGCCGAGTCCCAGCCGGACGTGTGCGGGCAGTTGCCGACGAGGCGCCCTACGCTGCGCATCAGTGCCTCCCGAGCGAAGTCGTGGGGATCAGATCCCGGAGTGGAATGGGCGAGAGATCGGCGATGGGTGTCCATGGGCTCCCGTCGCGCTGTGGATCAGGAAGACCGGGTGGAGCCTCGAAGAGGTACCAGAACTGCAGCCGGGCCTTTGGGCGTTGCTGGTCTCGGAGAACAGGTCGACGCTGTTCGATCCACAGCGGCGGAGCCGTCGGCCCGGGCTCCAGCCAAAGCCCCGTCCCCTTGGCTGCGATCCTCCGAGCTGCGGCCGCCGGCGAGCCGTCCTGTCGCGTCAGCGGTCCATGGAGGAGACGTGCTTGGTCGCCGGAGCGTACGACCGAGCCGATGGTGATGTCGAGGCAGCGGTGGGTGCAGGGTTCACCAGTCGCCAGGTGGTTGCAGGCGCCGCGGGTGTAGCGGATGACGTCCGACAGGTGTTCGGGATGGGCGAGCCCGTAGCAGAAGATCTCACGGACGACGTCTGCTCCCTTCACCATCGCGGTGGGCGGTGTTGCCCGTGAGATGTCGAACAGGCAGTGGATCTCCTTGCCCTTACCGCCGGGTGGCGGTGGCATCACCTTCCAGCGTCCGTGGGTGAGCACGTCAACCAGGACCAGACCGCGACCGGTTGTGCTGTCGGCACCCGGCCGCTGCTTGACCGGCATGGCGCGGCTGGTGTTGCTGACACGTAGGTCCAGGAGGTATGCCTTGCGCGTCAGGGTCAGCTTGCAGCCGGCGCCTGGGGCGTGGTTCATGACGTTGGTCAGCAGCTCGTTGACCACGGTCAGCACGTCGGCGGCTTCCGCTTCCAGGCCCCAGCCGTGGAGGTGGGTGCGTGCGATCCGGCGCACTATGGCCAGCTCCGACGGTCTCGGTACGAGCTCCATACGGAGCTGCCGGTCGGAGTGCTGGGTGTGGATGGCCATGTCCCCTCCAAGTCCGAGCGGAGCGCCGCCCGGCAGGATAGATCGTCTTACGCGACATCCGGATGCGCCGTGTGATGAAGGGGATCCTGAACCGGGAAATATCGCGTAGGCAAGTATTCCTAACGATGAAGTGCACTATCGAGTGAACAATCGCACGGTGAGGGCGACCGCTCGCACGGCTGCGCCATCATGCGGTCATGCCTCAGAGCGACATGCCCACCATGCGAAGCAAGCGCCTCGGCAGCGAACTACGTCGTCTGCGCGCTGCGAGTGGACTCAAGGTCTCCCAAGTCGCAGAGCTGCTGGAGTGCGGCCAGCCCAAGATTTCGCAGATCGAGAACGGCAAACGCGGCATTCGGCAGATCGATCTGACGCTCCTGCTGGACAAGTATGGTGTGACAGACGAAAAATACCGGCGGAGCCTGAAGCAGCTGGCACGGGATGTGCACAAGGTTGACTGGTGGTCTTCGCAAGAGCCACTCATCCACGACACGCTGCGCGACTACCTGACTCTGGAGTCCGATTCCGAGTTGGTTCGCAGCTACGAGCCGACCGTGATTCCCGGTTTGCTCCAAACCGAGGCGTACATGAGGCAGCTGTTCACCCTTGTGCGGCCAGCGGAACGCGTAGACGCGCTGGTGGATACCCGGATGAAGCGGAAGGATCTACTTGAACGGCATCCAGACTTCAGGCTCTGTGCAATCGTCGATCAGCTGGCTCTGCACAGGATTCCGGGAAACCTGGAGCAGGTTGTCGAGCAGCTCATGTATCTCATCGAAGCAGGTCAGCGGCCGAACGTCATGCTGCAAGTTCTCCCTCTGAAGGCCCGGTTGCCGGTTGATCAGTATGTGCCGTTCTGTCTCTTCACGCTGCGCGGAGAGGCCTCGATCGATGTGGCATGGCTGGAACACACGACCGGTGGTACGTTGCTGGAGCAGCGGCACGACGTGCAGAACTACGCTCAGGCGTGGGCTGCTTTGACAGCTGCGGCACTGCCCCCTTCCGACTCCCGGTCATACATCGATGACCTCGTGAAGGAAGTTAGACCATGATATCCAATCAGGATCCGCCCCTTGTGGGGGCATGGCACACGAGCAGCTACAGCGGCAAAGACAATAACTGCTTAGAACATTCCCGTCTTGATAACGGCCGTCACGCCATCCGGGACACCAAGGATCCCCGTCGCCGAATAACCATCTACTTTACCGCCATTGCCTGGCAGGCATTCATAGATGACCAAAAGAGCCCGTCTCGACAGTAGCTATGAACTCACGGCTGGTTTCGAGGCGCTTGCCGGGGCAGAAGCACCTCCTGGGCGCGTGCGTTGTGGGCGCCAAGTCGCCCGGTTTTGCGGTCGAGGTAGAACACGAACGCCTTGGCCTTGTCTGCGAACGCGGAGGCGGGTCGGCTGATGCCCCCACTGGTGATCACGATCAGCCGCTTGGGAACCTCCTCACTGGCTGCGGCTGCGGCTGCCACGCCGTTCAGCCTCTGCATCTCGGAGGTCGAGATATCCTTGGCCTGGTGGCGCCATTCGATGTGGAAGTGGTCCGAGCGGATGGGCGCGTCGCCATCCCCCTCGCTGACATCCCCGAAGCCGAACGTGGTCAGTTGACCGAGCACGGCTTCCACGATGTCTTGGAGGCCCGTGCGTCTCTGCGGCCGTGATGTGGAATCGCTGAAGAGTTCATCCAAGGTCATCGGGCTCGGCATGGCCAGGGTGAAGAGCGCCTCTTGGGATGCGTGACGCGGCTGGGAAACTTCAGGCGTCTCCCACGCTTCGTGTATCTGCCACGCCTTACGTCCCGCGCTGAGCAGATCGGCCACGACTGACACAGGGAAGTCCTGCAGCCTTCCGCCGGGTCGCGGCGAGATCCCGTGCCCGAGGGACCAGCCAATGTCGACTCGGCTCCATATATCCCATTCCGGGGCGTACATGTCGACTATCCAGCCGAGGTGCGGCTTGAGGGAGACCCTGACCTCGGCATCGGGGAACGTGATCTCTGCGTACGCGCCGGCGCTGCGATCCGCGATGGTGAGGTGCGGTTCGTAGAACGGGCCGTCTGCCCTGTATCGGTTCTGGGCCACGACCCGTTGTACACGTATGCCCCGCCCGTCGAGGTGATCGGCCAGCTCGGTTATCTCCGAGAGCTCGCTCTCCTGCCAGCGCCACGGCGACGGTACGGGGGACCCGGTGAGATAGGCCGAAGCGTATGCGTGCAGAGCGTCGACCAGGACCTCGCCGGGTGTGTCGAGCGGCCATACCGAGGGCCCGGTGTGCAGTACGGGATCGACCACGGCCCAGGCGAAGCTGTGTCTGAACTTCGTCAGCGCCAGCATTGTCGACTTCTCGCTGGACAGCTTCACCCTCAGGTACAGCGGTTCAGTGGAGGGGAGGTCTACGAGGTGTGTCAGTTCTGGGTGGCGTTCAATCAGCATCTGCTCCAAGCGCTGAAAGTGCAGGTACCGACCGAAGGCGGCGACCATGTCGCCAGGCGGGAAAGGCATGGGAAACGTCCCTCACGAGGTTGGGCCGCTGGGGCTCCGGGGTTCGTTGCTGCCGCGGGTGACTGGGGCATGGCTGAGCCTTGCGAGGGCTCAGCCATGCCACATCGGTGCGCTAGTTATTCCCTGCAAGGACCTCGTGACGAGGTCCTTGGCCTGGGGGTGGGGTCAGCGCGGAGGTGTAGTTCTCGCCGTCTGTGAGCGGACTCTCCAGACTGAGCCCGGCTGCCGCCATGCGGTCGTACTCGGTGAGCACCAGCCGCTTGGTCCGGTACTCGCCGTACTTGGCGATTTCGTTGTGCTTCAGACCGCCGTTCTCGGTCTGGAAGGACTCCAGGATGTAGTCGGTGTCGTCGCGGGAGACGCCGTAGAGGTGGAAGAAGTATGCGTCCAGCTCGGCGCGGATCTGGGCGCGGCGGTCTTCGCTCCAAGTGAAGGGGGCGCCAGCGCCGCCAAGGTCCTGGGCTAGTGGTTCCATATCCCATGCGGTGTAGACGAGCTCTAGGGTGCGGGGGGTGAGGAAGCTGGTATGCCTGCCGAGGTCGTCGGGGTGGGGGACAGGGAGCTGCTTCCAGGTCCTCAGACCGACATCGACGCCAGCGACCTTTTGGCGCGCTACATAGTCGATAACCAGCGAGCTCTGTGCAGCAATGAGAGCCGCACTGAGCTCGGCAGGTTGATCGGGGAACATTAATGGAAAAGTGTTTCCCACTGCGGCTCTAGGGAGAAAGGCTGGGATTGCCGTGCGCTCGTCTGTTACACGAGCCACGCGGCGCCACCCCATCAGCCAGCCGTGGTCCCACTCCAGGTCATTTAGGCGCTCCGTGACACCAGGAATCTCGACTTTCCTGCCGGTTCGTGTGGTTGAAACGCGTCCCTTGTCCTGGATCCACTGGCGTGCCTTCGCCACGCCGTGCGGGTCTTGCTTCACGGCCAGCGGAACATTTTCGTAGTCGTCGTTGCCGAGGTCGTAGTAACGGTTCCAGCGATGGTCGAAGAGGTGGGCCATTTTTGCGTCATACAGCGGCAGCATGAGTTCACTGCCTCGAACAAAGGTATTCCCTTCTAGCTGCCAACCTTCCGATTCCAGCTCTAATTGATCACGAAAAAGATCGGAATCATCTGTTAGGTCAAAGAGTCGCTTGAAGGTGATTCGCCAAGGGTTACCATCTGGGTAATTCTCGTTTGCTAGCACCGGCATCTGATGGTGAATAGCGGCGGCGAGGTCGGCGTCCCGTCGGGTGCGGAAGATGGGCAGCGTCCCAGTGTTCGGGTTGATTAGGGTGATTTCTTCCGGAGATAGTTCGAACACTGCTTGGGTGAGTTCGTCAGGGTGGCCCAGAAAGAACGCAAAGCGAGCAGCAGGCTCTGTCAGACCCCGGCCTGTGAGAGAGAGCAGGGAGAACGAGTAGCGGGAATCTACTGCTGGGAACAGTTTCTCCCTTTTTCCGTTCTCAAAGTCGTACAGATGCTTCACGGTGCCTCGGCGAGTCAGATCTTGGAAGAGGAACTGTGCCCCAGCGCCTGTGGCGATCTGCGTGGGCACGACTATGCCGCAACGCCCCGTGGGTGCAGTGATGGAGACGAATCGCTCCGTAAACAGCTGATCCGTCTGAATGGAGTTGACGCCCTTGGTTGCAAGCCCTTTCCGCAGTAGCGGGTATGCCCCTGATGCCCCAAGGAACAGGAAGGAGGACTTCACTCTGCGCCTAGCGGCGCGGTAGTTCTGAGCCTCCATCGGGTTCTCAATGGACCATCGGGTGATTGCTGCGCGCCGTTTCTGTCCTGGTAGCTGAGCAAGTGACGGCTCTACGACGCTGAAATATTCTGGGTCTTTGAAATCGACCTTGTCCCACGGCGGGTTCCCCAATACGCAGTCAAAGCCACCCGCCCACCCCGTCACCGGGTCGACCCCCGACACCGAAGCGTCATCCGGCACGTTGAAGACCTCAGGAAACTCCAAGTGCCAGTGAAAAAAGTGGTACTCCCCACTCAGGCGGACGATCTCGCGATGAGTCCCCTCAAGTGCACCCTTCCCCTTGGGCGATTCGAGTGCCCGGAAGACGCGCTCGGTCACTGGGGGCGGGGCGGAAGCGGCCTTCTCCCACATGAACGCCGCGCACCAGGCGTTGGCGACGTGAAGGGCGTCGCGCCGCGCAGGTGACTGAAGCCAAGCGCGGTAGCGCTTGGCGAGAGCACGGACCTGGGCGACATTGTCCGTTGGCGAGCTGTCCACGAGGTCGCGGAGTTCCGCGGCGAAGACGGCGTTCGTCACGCTCACCGCCTCCTCCACCGCCGCATCCAGGGTGACGATGCCCTGGTGTTCCTCCCTGTTCCGTTTCAGCCACTTCCCAGCCACCGACTTGTCGTCACCCTCGACCGGCTTGAATGCCTCGTCCGGAATCCCGCCCCGCAGCAGCGCCGGCGTCGCGCCGATGAGGCCGTTGCCGAGCTTGATGTGGGCGTCGAGGAAGCCCAGGGCCTTGCCCGGCTCCAGAGCCTCCATCCACAGCGACACCTTTGCGAGCTCGACGGCCATCGGATTGAGGTCCACGCCATACACACACTGCGCGATGACCTCGTGCAGCGCATGGCGGACGCCGTCCGCCGTCGGCTCCGGCGTACCCTCCCGCACCGCCGCCACTCGCTTGGCGATGCGTCGCGCCGCTGCAACCAGGAAGTGCCCGGACCCACAGGCCGGGTCGCAGACCTTCAACGACAGCAGCTCTGAGGCAACAGTCTCCGCCGCATCCACCTGCCCAGTCTTCGAAGCCTTCTGCTCGCCCCGCTTCTCCGCCTCGTCGAGGATGGGGTCCAGAGTGGAGTCGAGGAGCACGTCGACCAGCGAGCTGGGCGTGTAGTACGAACCCGTCTTCTTGCGCTCGTTGCCCGCCCGCGTCACCAGCTCGAATGAGCGTTCCGTGATGCTGTACTCGGGGACGAGCGCGAGCAGCGACTCGTAGATCGCACCCAGTTCCTCGGCGTCCAGAGTGCGGTAGTCGACGGACCGCCAGCGTTTGGCATCCGTGTCGCGGACCACCGACAGGTGCCGTACGGCGGCCAGCAGGTGTTCGTTCGCGAGGGACAGCCCCTCCAGCGGGGCGTCAGCCTCTGTCGCATCGAACAGACCACCGAGGCCCGGCAGGCCGAGCTCGGGGCGGCCCGCCACGTCACCGAGGGCGTGGAGAACGAGGCGCAAGGTCTCCCATCGGTCCGAGTGCGAGGTGCCCCGCCGGCGGCGGGCCTGTTCGCGTAAGCGCGCGGTGGAGAAGTACAGCGCATAGCGCTCGCGCGCGCGGTCGTCCGCCTCCGGGTGATGGAGGGCGGCACGGTCCTCGGCGACGAAGACGAAGAGGAGCCGGTAGACGAGCCGCAACAGGGCGGCGTGGTAGACGTTGGCGTCCAGGTTCTCGCGTAACGCGGCGTTGGCCGGGTGCCGGAGGAAGCCCGTCCCGAGCTCTCTGAGTGCCAGGCGGACGCCCTCGCCGATGTCGTCGAGGAATCGCGCGCCGAGGCGGATCGAGGTGTCCCGCCACACCTCCAGCCAGCAGCTCCGCTGGGAGGGCCCGCCGCCCTCCGGGGGCTCGAAGCGGGAGGCGTGCACGAGCCGGTACAGGAGCACGAACTCACTGAACAGCTCGCCGTCGAAGACGGCCTCCAGGTCGAATTCGATGTACGACGTCGTGGCCAGTGCGCTGGAGTCGCGCAGCAGACGCAGCTGACGGCCGTTGGTCAGCAGTGCCCACACATGGGCTTCGGTGCGGTTGAGCGCCTCTTGCAGGAGTGACTGGGGCGCCGGCGCCCCAGGCCCCTGGCGTTTGTCGAGGGCGGCGTTCCAGGCGGTCACGTGGACGAGCGTGTTCTCGCGCCGGTGACTGACGGGGAAGGCCTTTGTGCCGTCGTCGGCGGCGATGCCTGCGGCGCCCAGCGCGGTGAGACGGCCGAAGCCGAGAGCCTCGAAGAGGGGCTCCACCCAGTTGACCCGGGCATAGCCGGTGCTGTCGGCGGGCGCTGCGGACTCCGGCGCGGCGGGCAGCCGCTCGCGCAGCTCGCGCCACAGGGACTTGAGATTGTCCCAGTGACGCTCCGCTTCGTCGCGCACGGAGCGTGAACCGGGGATGCGATAGTCCGCAGGGGCGAGGCCCTTGAGGTCCTTGGAGATCCTGTCGTCGGAGATCCGCACCAGCATGTCGGCCGGTAGCAGTCCACCGATCGTGTGTACGGCGGAGAACACCTGATTGCGGGTGGTGGCGGACATCAGGCGGACTCTCCAGCGGGAGTGGCGGAAGCAGGGGCCCCGGCCGGTTCGGCGGGCAGGTAGACGTACGCGCCGAGGATGTCGGCGGGCTTCTGGGCGGTGACGGACAGGCCACGGACGATCTCGCCGGACGCGGTGCGGACGCGGCGGTGGGAGGCGTCCAGCTCGGCGGCCAGCCGGTCGCCGTACGACTCCAGATAACCGGATGTGTCCGGGAGCTGGGTGAGGATGCGGCTTATCGTGCGCTCCCCGAAGTACCGGTCCGTGTTCTCGGACGCGGTCGCGTCGAGCAGCTCGATGGCCTGCTGCGGTGTCAGCCACTCGGCTTTCTTCGGAGAGCCCTCGAAGGCCAGCAGGCGGGCGTCCTCCGCCACCAGCTGCTTCTCGCCATGGCGGGAGGGCAGCGTGAGGTGGAAGCGGTAGCGGACCAGGAGCAGAGTCGTACGGGTGCCGACCGCTTCCGTGGTGATCACGCCGCAGCGGCGGGCCGGGCGGGCTCCCTCGACCTGGGAGTCCAGTGCGGCGTTGAGGACGTGGGAGGCGAGGGAGCCGACGACCGGATCGGTGCGTACCAGCGCTGCCTCGCCGCGCCCCACCGCCGGGTCCGCACGGAAGGGGATCGGGCGGTCCCGCTCGATGACCTCCGGGCCGACGGCCTGCGCGAGCGCATCCCTGAGGCCGGCGGGTGTGCCGCCCACCTGGGCGGTGAAGTCGGTGCCGTCCTCGCGCAGTACGGCATTGAGCGCGCTCAGGGATTCGCGGACGAAGGCGTGGATCTCCCCTGCGCCGCCCAGCGCCTCCCGGATCGAGGTGACCTCCCGGGCCACTTCCTCGGGGTGTACGGAACGCTGCGCGAACCGCGAGCGCGATGCCTTCTCGCGCTCGGCCGCCGAGTTCCAGTCGCTGTCCAGCTTGGTGGTGCTCACCTTGAACGCGTCCGCGCTGAAGAGCGCGTCCTGGTCCTCCCGGCCGCGCATCAGCAGCCACTCGACGATCGCGTCCGTGACGCCCGTCGACAGCTCGTCGGGCACGGAGACGGAGATACCGAGGTCCTTCTTGATCTGGCGGTGCTTCTTGATGAGCACCTCGAGGACCTTGCCGTCGATGCCGTTGTCATCGCCGTAGAGCGTGATGACACGAACCTGGTCCTTGCGCTGGCCGTAGCGGTCGACCCGGCCCTCGCGCTGTTCGTGGCGGGTGGGGTTCCACGCCAGGTCGTAGTGGAGGACGGCGTCGAAATAGTGCTGAAGGTTGACGCCCTCGGATAAACAGTCTGTGGCGATGAGGACGCGGCGCGCGGCTGTTTCCTCCCCAGCCTCCTCGGCGAGTCTCTCGATCCGCTCGATGCGTTGCTGCGGGGAGAGCGTGCCGGTGACGGACGCCACGACGGTCTTCGCCCCCAGCGGGCCGCGCTTGCCGTCCTTGCCCTCCAACTGTCCGGCGAGGTATTCGGCGGTGGGGATGTAGCGGCAGAAGACGATCGGGTTGTACCCGTCCGCGAGCAGTGCCTTCAGGTGCTTGATGAGCGCCTTGAGTTTGAGGTCCGTGCCCGGCCCTTCCAGCCGCTCCGCACGGTCGGCGAGCTCGGCAAGCCGGCTGCGGCGGCCCCCATCCGAGATCTCCGCACCCGGCGCGACATCCATGCCCTCCATGGCGTCGCTGTCGGCGGCATCGCTTGCGAGCGGTGCACCGAGCCGGTCGGCCTCCTCGGCCGAGGCCGCCACCGCCGTGGCGGAGCGGGTCCGCAGCGTCTGGGCGGCGGCTCGTGGTGACGACACCAGCGAGCGCAGCAGTGCGATGGCCGACCACCAGGCGATCCGCGCCTCCCGCTTGCCCTGGCCGTCGGCCTCCTCCACGCGCTCGCGCGCGTAGGCGATGGCGTCGTCGAGCAGGGAACGGTACTCCGGGGACAGCTTGTACGTCTCGTCCTTGAAGTAGCGGTCCGCAGGGAAGACCGTCCGCTCGGCCAGGGAGTCGTCGCCGAGGCCGTCCTCCTTGGTGAGGTATTGGCGTACGTCCGCCCGCTTGCGTGCCACGAAGTGCTGAGCCAGCAGTCTCCGGCCCGCCTCGGAATCCAGCTCCACGTGGGCGAGTTCGGGCTTGACCAGGCCCAGAAGATTGCGGAATGCGGACTCCTTGCCGCTGTGCGGGGTGGCCGTCACCAGCACCAGGTGACGGGCCGCGTCCTCGGCCACGCGGCGCAGCAGCTCGTACCGGAGCTGGTTCTGCGCGCCGGTCGAAGGGTCGTCCGTGGCCACACAGGTGTGGGCCTCATCCACGATCACCAGGTCGGGGCAGTGCCGCACGAAGTCGTCCCGGTGCCGGGGGGACTTGATGAAGTCCGTCGAGATGATCACGTTCGGGTACTTGTCGAAGAGCGACTGACCCAGGTCCAAGCTCCGCTCCAGGCGGGAAACGGTCGATGCGAGGACCAGTTCCGCATCGATGCCGAACTTGGTGCGCAGCTCCTGCTGCCACTGCTCGGCGAGGGCGGGGGAGCACAGGACGGCGAGCCCCGTGGCCTCGCCCTGAGCGAGCAGTTCGCTCGCGATCAGCCCGGCCTCGATCGTCTTCCCGATGCCCACATCGTCGCTGATCAGCAGGCGTACGGTGCGCTGCCGCAGCGCCATGAGAAGAGGTACGAGCTGGTAGGCACGGGGCTCCACCGCGATGCCGGCGATTGACCGGAACGGGCCGGCTCCCGACCGGAAGCCGATCCGCAGAGCCGTACGTAACAGGCCCGCCGCTCGCTGGTTGCCGAGATCACTCGGCTCCGGCGGTGCGAACTGCGCGCCCTTCACCTCTTCGAATGCCGGGAACACCGCGGCGAGGTCGTCGTCCGAGCCACCCAGCGGGCGCAGCACGAGCAGATCGGGCTTGCTCTCGGGGAGTACCACCCATTCGCGGCCGCGAGCGGTCACCAGGGAACCCGTGGAGTAGGTCAGTGCCATGTCAGTCGTCAAGTCCTGTGGTCAGTTGGCAGCCGGGCTGCCGAAGTAGCGGACGTGGGAGGCGGCGATGGCGTCCCAGTCCCCGTCGTGCGGAAAACGGACGATGTCCCAGCTGGCGTCGATCAGACGTTCCTCGGCGTCCTCGTCCCGGAAGACGTCCTGCTCCTTGTCCGGGGTGTCCACGAAGACGGCCAGCTTCACGCCGGGCAGTCGGTAGACGAAATCCGGGGCCGCGTTCGCCTCCGTGAGGAACGTGCCGGACGCGTCCGGCAGCCGGAAACCCCGTGCCTTCGCCCAGCCCAGGAAGTCGCCCTGCGCCGCGAGCTCGGCGGCCGACAGCTCAAGGGCCGTGGGCTCGGCGGGGGAGTGGTCGAGCAGCCGGCGGTACTGCTCCGAACGTGACTCCCCGCGGGACTCCCGGTGCGCCGAAGCCGACGCGAGCCGCACCAGCAGATCGCGCACGGTATGCCGGTTGATCGACGCGTGGTTCAGCTGGTTGCCGTAGGTCAGCAGGCATTCGTAGCAGCCGAGTGCGCAGGGGCGGGCCGGGTGCGGGCCGCCCAGGTCGGTGCCGTCCGGGGCGAAGTGACAGATGGCGAGGGCGTGCTGTACTGCCTTGGCCAGAGCGCCCTTCTCCGCCTGCAGGCGCCGCAGCACGCCTGCTCCGCCCTCCGCCGCCTCCATGAACAGCACGCGGTTGCGAGGCCCGTCGTCCGGCGGCAGCAGCTCGCTGGACAGCTCGGCGTCCTCCAGCTCGAACGCGGCCTCGATGCCCCGCTCGAGGGCGTACATGAGGGACAGCGCGACCGGCTCGGGCAGCGGGTCCGCCAGGGTCATCACGAGGATGTTCCGGCGGTCCTCGACATAGGGGATGACACGCTGTTTGCGACGGCGCTCATTGCCGTTCCGGTCGATCACTGGCAGCTCGCCGGAGTCGCCGGACGCATCGGCGGCATCCTTGTCGTTCATCCAGCGGCCGTCTGCCAGGTCCAGCCAGTAGCCCGGCGGTTCGCCTTCCTTGGCGCGCACCCGGCCGACGTTGGTGACCCTGACGGTGGCCGAGTCGCCGTACGCCAGCTCGGCGAGCGGGCCTCCGGCGGCGTCTGTGACGGATGCGTTCAGACGTCCCTTGCGGGTTCCGTGGTCATGGAAACGGTAGGACGTCTGCAGCTTGAAGCCGGCCCGGCGCCGTTCCTCCTCATCGGACGAGATCCGCTCACGGCGGGTGGTGTACACGGTATGCAGCTGCAGCAGGCCGGTGGTCTTGCCGACCAGCGGCGCGTCGCACATCGCGCAGCGGTCCTCCAGATCCTTCGGGTCGTGGTGGTAGCCGCAGCCCGCGCAGCGGCAGGCCGAGCCGGTGGCCGGATCGCCCGAGGAGTCCGGCGGCAGCTGGATGCGCGTGACCTGATAGCGGGCACCTTCGTGATAAATGAGCGAACCCGGACCAAATTCACGAATCGCCAGAAAGCGGGGTCGTTGGAGGTAGTCACCGTCGCCGCGACGCCGGCCCGACGTCGGAATGTAAGCGGCGAGGGGAAGGCGCGGGAAGCTGTAGCCGGGCAGGAAGCCCTCCGAGGCCAGGTACCGGTACGGGTTGAAGTCGGAGAGCACGGACTTGCTGTCGACGCTCTCGTTCATCAACAGGTTCAGCTGCGTCTCCGCCTCACGGCGACGGGCGTTGGCCCGCTTTCGGTCTCCTTCGGTGAGGCTGTAGTCGAGGCGGCGCTTGTTCTGGATGTACTGGTCGTCGAGTGCCGCCCGGAACAGCTGGCGCCAGCGGTCGAAGGCACGGTCGAACCGCTCCGGTACCGTGCGGACCTTGTCCAGGATCCAGTCGTCGTGCCACCACGTCGTCTCGACGAAGTCGGGCAGCAGCGGGCCGAGGACGCGCAGTGCGGCGTCCACAGTGCGGCGCTGTGCTCCCGGGTCGCGGGAGCCGGTGAGGATGCCGGGCCGCAGCTCCAGGGCCGGATCCGGCCGGTCACCCGATTCCGGCTTCGTCACGTTCAGAACGTCGGGGACGGCGCGGCCCAGCTTCAGGCCCGCCTCGGCGATCCAGATGGCCTGGAGGTGGGACACGACCAGGTCCTCGTTGGCCAGGTCCAGGCGGGGCGGAGCGACCGCGCCCGCGACCATCCGCTCCGACCGACGGAAGTAGTACTGATCGTGGCTGTTGCCCGTCGCACAGTACGTGGTCACCAAGGCGGGCTGGCCGCTGCGGCCAGCCCGGCCGGAACGTTGCGCGTAATTGGCCGGAGTGGGCGGCACATTGCGCATCATCACCGCGTTGAGCGAGGAGATGTCGACGCCCAGCTCCATGGTGGGCGAGCAGTAGAGCAGCTTCAGTTTGGCCGTCCGGAAATCGTCCTCGCGCGTCGCTCTCTCCTCGGGCGGAACCTGTGCTGTGTGCTCGCGCGCGAACAGTCCGGCCAAGGAACCCGCCGCGTCCTGGTAGAGGTCGCGGAAGAACGCATTGACGCGGGGACCGTCACCGCTCTGGTAAGTGCGCGTCAACGGGTCATGCGCCCCCGTTTCGCCCTTGCCCGCACGCCAGATGAGCGACTGTGCGGCCACCCGGTAGCCGGTTGCGGACGGGGTGGCCGGTCTGCGGTAGCGGTCGGCGCGCTGCGGTGTGTCCGTCACCTCCTTCACCAGTCCCGCCGACGCCAGCACTTTCAGCAATTCCTCGATGACCAGCTGGAGATCGACGGGACCGAGGTCCCTGAAGGACCGGTCGGCACGCCGCAGGTACTTGCCGAATTTGCCGCGTGCGGAAAGGAACAGGGCCGAGCGGTCCATTCCGGGCCGGGACGGGTGCGGGTATGCGGTTCCCACACGTGGCTTGTCGGACTCGGACAGTACCCATGGGTCCACGAGCCGCTCCTCGCTCGCCCGCTGCAGAGAGTCGAAGTCTTCGCGGAAGTACGAGACATCGATCGCGAGGGAGCGGCGCATCTCGTCGAGCAGTGCCTTGGAGATTTCGGCACGCAGCGCCGGATCCGCGTCACGCAATGCCTGGTGAGTACGGGCCCACCTGTCCGGATTGTTGGCCAACCAGTCGAGGTCCGCGTAGTCAATCTTGAGCAGGCCCGTCTGCTCGAGGTTCGGCATGGTGATCCGCCAGCCGCGTTGCAGATCGATGTAGAGCCGGAACGCGATCACATCGCGGAGCGTCTTGGCAGCGGCGCGGGCGAGCGATGGAGGGAGGTCGTTCTGCCCCGTGCAGTCGGCCGGATCCAAGGCAAGCGCGTTGGTCACCGCCGAGGCCAGCTCCTCGTGGTGGACGCCCTCCGCGCCCGCTTCCAAGGCTGCTCGGTACAGCGCGCCGCGCAGCTGCGTGACCTGGACGAAGTCATTGAAGTGGCCCGCCTGCAGGGACGCGTCCTGCCGGTTGTCGACGAAGGTGAGGAGCTTGCGCGCCTCCTTGGCCAGGGCCTCTTCCGGCACCGATTTGAGCGAGCGCACCACCGAGGCGGAGATCAGCGAGGTCGCCGACGAGCGGCCCTCCTGGTCGAGCGTCGCGAGCTTCGCGAAGTCCTTGCCACGCGTCTGCTCGTAGGCCACACCACAGTGCAGGCAGAACAGGAAAGGGGAAGGGACGAACGCGGCCTTGAGCTCACCCCGGCCCTCGTAGCCGAAGGGGTCGACCGTGACGGCTCGCGGTACCCGGTCGCGGTAGGCGTTCTTCACGACCTCCTGACCCTTGTCGTCCAGCTCCAGCCACGACTCGGGCAGCCGGCGGTCGTCCACCGCGTACTGGAGATTGGACGGCCACTCCCGTTCGTGGTCGATGTAGAGATAGCCGTCTCCCTGACGTCCGCCCGTCGCGGAGGTGTCACGTCGCGCTTCGTAGCGGACCCCGCCGTCCTTCTCACTGCGCCACACCGTCAGGTATTCCTGACCGCATTCGCGGCAGAACGCCAGCGGCATCAGCAGCTTGCCGCCGCTGGCCGGCTGCTCGAGCTGGTAGGAGCGGGTGTGGTGGCGGGAGAGCTTGTCCTCCAGGGTGACGTAGACGGTGTCGCCCTTGGAAAGGAACTGGTGCAGCCGGAACGCGAACAGCGGCCGCTCCGTCTCCGGGTGCCGGGCACGGGAGCCGGCCTCGAGAGTGGCGCGGATCGCGGCCACGCACTGTTCCTCGCTCACCCCGGCCTGATCGGCCAGTTCTTTGGCGGCGACCTCGACCTTCGTGGGACGCCGGCGCACCAGCCTGCCCGTGGCCTCGTCCGTTGCCAGCCCGAAGCGGGTCTCGATCCACCGCGCCAGAGGGTCACGCACCAGATCCTCGTACGAGCGCGGGGCGGCGGGTGCGGTGAGGCGCGGAGAGGTGACGGCACTGGGCGCTTCCTCCGTCGCGCGGACGAGGGTTTCGCCGATGACATGCTCAGGGCGGACTGGCGTGCCGAAGAGGGTGCTCGCCACTCCGGCGACGACCTTCTTCTGGTCGTCGAGCGAGCCTTCCGTCGACATCGTGGCCGACGTGCCGATGCACTGCAGTTCCGGGGCCTGACAGGCTTCACGGACCCGGCGGATGAGCAGCGCCACATCGGCGCCCTGTCGGCCGCGGTAGGTGTGCAGCTCGTCGAAGACCAGGAACTGCAGACCGCGGGCCATTTCGATGAGACTGTCCCGGTCGGCGGGACGGGTCAGCATCAGTTCCAACATCACGTAGTTCGTGAGCAGGATGTCCGGCGGGTTGCGGCGGATCTCCTTGCGCTTCTCATCGTCCTCCTGGCCCGTGTACCGGGCGAAGGTGACCGGTTCCCGCCCAGCCGGGTATCCGTCGCGGAGGTACTTCTCCAGCTCCCTGAGCTGGCTGTTGGCGAGCGCGTTCATCGGATAGACGATGATCGCGCGTACCTTTTTGGCGGCATTGGAGCCCTCGGCGTCCCGGTCGTGCAGAACCTTGTTCACGATCGGGACGATGTAGGCGAGCGATTTGCCGGAGCCGGTGCCGGTGGTCAGCACATACGACGCCCTCGTCCTGGCGGCTTCAACGGCTTCACTCTGGTGTTGATGGAGTGTGAGAGGGCGGCCATCGGGAATGGTCCCGTGCTCCGTCTTGTTCGCCTGGAAGATCCGAGCGCACTCCTCATGCAGTACGCCTCGCCGGGACAATTCCTCGACCGTGCCGCCGCTCTTGAAGAAGGGGTTGAGCGACAGCCATGGGTCGGGCCACTGCGACTTGTCGTTCAGGTCATCCTCGACGAACGCAGCGATCCGGTCGTCTCGGATGACGGTGCCGCCCTTGGTGAAATCGCGGTACTCGTCGATCAAGGCACGGTGGACACCGAAGACGTCCATGCCGGTGCCGACCGAGGACGGACGGGAACGATCCTCGGAGGCCGGAGTCGGCGCCAAGGCGGTTGAAGGCATCGCGGCGCGCAGGGCGCGGACAGGGTCGAGGGCACTCCAGTGCGGGAGCCCGGATTCGCTCTCCCCTCGGTCTGCCGAGATCAGGGACCGCAGAGCATCGCGTACCGCGACAGCGTCGGCGGGACGCTCGGCAGGGTCCTTGGCCAGCAGCCGGTCCAGCAGACGTACCCATTCAGCGGGAACGCTGGGTCGTACGATCTCTACGGGAGTCGGGTCCTGGTTGATGTGCTGGCGCCCCAGCTCGTACGCGGATCCGCTGGTGAAGGGTGGAACGCCGGCCAGCATCTCGTACAGCACACAGCCGAGTGCGTAGAGGTCCGCCGCCTGTGTGGCCTGTTTGGCCTCGAACTGCTCCGGCGCCATGTAGCGGGCCGTTCCCACGCTGACGCCGGTACTGGTGAGCCGTGTGTCGTCCGGATCGTCGGCAATCCGCCCCATGCCGAAGTCGAGCACCTTCACCGTGCCGCCCCTGGTCAGCATGACATTGGCCGGCTTTAAGTCACGGTGGACAATGCCTGCCGCGTGTGCTGACGCCAGACCTGCTGCGATCTGGGCGCCGATGGCAGCGGCCCAGTCGAGCGGGAGCTGTCGCTCCTCCTCGATCAGGTCGCGTAAGGTCTCGCCGTCCAGGAACTCCATGGCGAGGTAAGGACGACCGTCGCCGGCTTCGTCGATACCGCCGTCGACGAGGCGGGTGAGGTTCGGGTGCTCAAGACGCCGCATGATGCGCACTTCGCGAGCGAATCGTTGGACGGCCTTCTGGTCCGCGCCGCTATCGATCAGCGCTCCGGAGCGGTGGCGGAGGATGGTCTTCACAGCAACTGTCCGAGCGGGATCACCTTCCGCCCGATGCAGGTCCTCGGCCCTGTGGACCTCGCCCATATTTCCGGCCCCGATGGCCCCCACGATTCGGAACCGTCCCCCGATCAACCGCTCGACCACTTCCGCCCCTCTTTTTCTTTCTTCTCCGACGCGCCTGCACGCCTGTTTGCCGATCCCCCCCGCGCGTTCGCTGATGCGATGAGCACGGAGTGCACGGATCTCGGCTTGCGGAAACCTCATTGCACTGCGGGCGCCCAGCGCCCCGCCGCTCACCTGAACAGCGGCTCCAAGCCGTCCTCACCGGACAGGATCCGCCACGCCGCCAGCCGCACCGTCCGATTGACCGGGTAGGACTTCGCCCCATGCCCGCCGGATGGCAACCCGGCCAGCAGGTCACCTCGTGCGTGTGTCAAGCGCAGGTGCCGTGCCGGGTCCTGTCCGGGCAGCGGGCCCTGGTCGATCAGCACCGCGGTGTTGCGGCCGCCTTCGGTGAACAGCAGGTCCACCGGGTGCCCGCCGACCACGGCAGCCCGTTCCATGTCCGTGATCCCGCGTGTGCTGAGGTACTGCTGGAGCCGGTCGGCGAGCTCTACCTGGAACGGGTCTGCTCGACCCGGCATTTCGCCGGCGGAAGTGCCAGCACCCTCGTGCGCCTCCATCTGGAGCAGCGCTGACCGTCGCGCGAGCAGCGCGGGCAGACCGGCCCGCTCTTGCCAGAAGGTGTTGCTGCCTACCGTGATGAGCTGGGATTTCGCTCGCGTGACAGCCACGTTCCACAGATTGACCTGGCTCGACACCCAATGGGTCGTGCCAGGGGGCATGTTGTCGGTTGCCACGGGGCTCAGGAGCATGACGTCCCGTTGTCCGCCTTGGAAGGCGTGCACCGTACCCACTCGTACCCGGTCGTCTCTCAGCACCTTTTCAAGGGCTTCTTTCTGCGCCCGGAACGGCGTGACGACTCCCACCGTGGCGTCCTGGGGAAGTTCTACGAGCAGCCTGTCCACAACGCGCCTTACGGCCTCGGCTTCCTCGGCATTCCGCCACGACTTACCACCGGATCCCCGCGCCGATTCGCCGTACGGTACGTCCACCCAGCCCAGCACGGGCGCCGGATCGGCCGCTCCCACCGGATCGAGCGCCGGAACCTGCCGTCGCACGTCCGTGAGTACCCGCAACTGCCCTGCGTAGCAGTACCCGTTGATCACGTCCGCGATCGCCGGATGGCAACGGTAGTGCTCGTCGAGGAGCAGTGCGGAATCACCGTGCTGAGCAGCGGCGTGGTACGAGGAGTACACGTGATGGGCGAGCCGGTGGTCCTCCAACTGGGCCGCGCTCAGCCCCGCCCGGGCCCTTGCCTGGTGCTCCTGTTGTGGTGAGACGCCCGCGATGTGCCCCAACTGCATCGGGTCACCGATGATCAGTGCCCGCCGGGCGCGGAAGAGCAGCGGCAGGATCGACGGAATGGAACACTGGCTCGCCTCGTCGATGACGACGAGGTCGAAGAGCTTCGGCGTCAGCTCCAGCTGGCGCACCGAGTGGGTGCTGATGGCCCATGCCTTGATGTGCGCCATCAGGTTTTTCTGGCTCTTCTGGAACCCCGAGCGGCGTCGTAGCGCCTGCAGCCGCTGCGTCATGAGCGCGCGGGCCTGTGAGAGTGCTTCGGCAGACGCCGCCTTTGACAGCTCCGTCGACAGCTCCGACAGTCTGTGCGAGGTCTCCAGCCGTGAACGCTTCAGCGCCTCTTCGTCCCGGCCGAGGTGCACGGGCGTGAGCTCCCGCAATTCCCGCTCGGTGCCGAGCGCCTCGGCCAGCGTGATCAGCAGCTCGGGGGACACCGGTCGCTCGGAGGCCCACGTCGGCCACGAAGTCCCGGGTGTCGGCTCCGCGGTCAATGCCCTGAGTACCCGGCCCCTGCGCCAGCGTCCGAACCACCCGCGTGCTGCCGCCGCCTTGTGGGTGCGCGCCTCCCAACGGGCGAGTGCGGAGGTGTCCTCGTCTGCCCAGACTTCCGCCAGACCCGTCACCGGCAGCCCGAGCGTGTTCGCCTGTTCCGCCCGCTCCCCGAGCAGCTCCAGCAGCTGCCCCTCCTCTTGAACGAGACGTGCCGCTTCCTCTTGCTGTTGGAGTGCCCGTCCGCGGGCGTTGCGCAGGTCTCCCGCCACGGTCGCCGATCCACGCCGCGGAGCCTGCACGGCCTCGCTGATGATCTGCTCCAGCTTCGCGGCCTCCCGCTCCAGAGCCTCGGCATTGCCGGTGCGCAACATCAGCCCTGGTGCGATGCTGTCGCAGCGCTCGGCGACGACGTTCACCGCCTCATTGTTGGTCGATGCGACGAGGACGGACTGACCCGCGGCCACACAGGTGGTGACGACGGCCGTGACGACCTCGCTCTTTCCCGTGCCCGGCGGGCCGGTGGCCACGGTGAGCGCTCTCGTCATCGCGGATGAGACGACCAGCTCCTGGCTTTCATTGCACGGTCCCGCGGCCACCACGACAGGAGCCGGTTCCTCCGTGCCCTCGCCACTGCCGACCAGCAGCGCGTCCAGTGCTGTTCCGGGGATCTCCCCGGTGCGCGCCGACATCTCCAGCAGGTTCCCCACCAGGGCGTCGGTGGCAAAGCGCTCGACGCCTGAAGGGGCCAGCAGCACGGCCGCATTGTGCGCGCCCGGTCGAAGCGCCTGCATCACCGACTGGTCGCTCAGGGCGGAGGGGTTCAGAGGCTCGAGCTCCGGGAGGCCCAGTCTCTGGAGCAGCTCCCGTACAGCTCGTACCATCTGTGTGTCGTTGCCCTCCTGCCATGTCGGCTGCCAGTGGGCGATGAGGTCGGCGGCCTCGTCTTCCGCCAGGAGCTGAGTGATGACACCTGTGTGAAGAGAAGGCACCCCGCTCGGGCGGAGCACGTCGCGACCGTCCTCGTCCGGCGCGAGTTCCATCTGCTGGATCAGCAACGGCGCAACCTGCACGGTGGTGCCCCGCCCACCTGCCCCGCCGCGTACGGGCAGGGTGATCGCCGGATAGCCGTACCAGTACTCGTGCTGGGAGCCTGTCCCGGAGGAGGTTCCGTTCGTCCCGGCCGCCCTGACCTTCGGTCTGGGCAGCAGTGGAGGGGCGGACAGCGTTGCGGCCCGCCCCGACTGGATCGTCTCCTCGCCGCTCTTGAGCAGGAAGTATTGGGAATCGCGGCCCCTGTCACGGTCGGGGAGCATCCCGGCGGCCGCCTCTGCGGTGAGGCAGTAGGCGTAGTAGCGCAGCAACCGTTCCCAGTCGATGCCGTTCCGCATATCGAGGGCGGCCAGTTCTTGCGCCTTGAGCAGGGCGGAGGAGCGCTGCGCGGTCTCGGCGGCATCGCCGGGCAGGGTCGGGAGGTGGACCGGGCGTGCCACTGATCGGGCGAAGGGCAGGCTCTGTGTCGCACGGATCGTGGACTTGGTAGGACGTTGTTCCTCCGGGACGCCCTTCCTCACCATCTGTGCCGTCAGGTACTCGAAGAGGTCGTCCGGTGTGATCCAGCCGCTGTCTTTGATCCGCCCGTTGCGCAGGCCCTCCACGATCTCTCCGGTGAACCGGGACGTGCCGAGCGAGGACCCGGCCGGTGCCATTGCGGAGGCGCTCTGCAGGGCGTCCGATGCGGTGATGAAGTACACGCCGGTCGGTCGCAGCAAGGTGCTGGGCGCGGGCCGCTCGTCCGCGTCCGGTGCACCCTTGGCTGTCCAGCCCTGCACGACGGAGCCGCTGGAACAGCAGTCCAGCAGCACAATCTTCGAGGATGCCCGGCAGGACTGGAGCATCCGCTCCAGGAACTCCGCAGGCACGGCCGTGCCCGGCAGGTCGTCGGGGTCGGTGTCGCGGGTCAGGAAGTACAGCTGGCTGTCGGCCTCACAGAACTCGCCGTGTCCGCTGAAGTACAGCAGTGCCGTCTCGCTCGGCTGCCGCTCCTCCAGAAACGACTCGATGGCGTGCAGCATCTCGGCGCGCGTCGGCTCGGCCATCATCGCGCAGTCGTTGTACATGCCGATCTCGGTGCTCTCCAGCACCGCCTGCATGTAGTGGAGGTCTGAGCGGACGGGTGGGAGGTCGTGGTAAGCATCGCTGTCGTACGTGGATACGCCGATGAGCATGGCGTAACGATCGTTGTGGCTCATCCCGTGATCAGCCCATCGAGCCGTCGGCGCCGTCACCACTGCCGTGGTTGTGCCCACCCTCGCCGCCTGCGAGGAACCGTTCGATCCGCTCGTCGTCCGCGCGGGCCTCGCGGCCGGTGATGCGCAAGGTCGAGCCGTCGGGCCGGGTGGCGACGATGGTCCGCTGGGGAACGCGGGCCAGCCAGATCTGCACGCCGGCAGCGACCAGCGAGCCCGCATTGAACACCAGCCCGATGGTGCCGACGATGTCCACACCTTTGCCCGTGTCGCTGGGCGCCTGCTGCCGGGGCGTGTCCAGGGCGGCAGCGGGGTCGGTGCCGACGATCTCACTCAGCAGCTCTCGCGCTTCGCGGCGCGCCCGTAGAGGGTCGTCGTCGATGATCGAGATCCGATACCGAGCCCGACTCTCCTGAGTGATGCTCACGCCTGCCCCCTTGATCCACCGTGCAGCGGACGCACGGGGAAACGACGCTAGTCACGAGGGCGGGTAGCCGGACTTCGAATTCTGAAAATATGCTTGATGTTGGCTTGAAGTGTGCGACTGGCGCAGGAGTTCAGACTCACGATGAACCGGTGGCCACGGGCGCCTGAACCCTCACACCCCGGAGGGTCGGCGCCGTGACGGAGCTCCGTGTCCCTCCGGGGTGGGCGGCCCCGGCAGAAGGGGTGGGGTGCTACGGCCTCGGGGACGGCGTCGGGGCCTCCCAGGCGGGGCCTACCGAGAGGTAGGTGGTGCGGAGGAGGAGGTCGCCTGCCCGGAGCTTCTGGGTTCCCCATTTCAGGTCGTCGTTTCGCGCCGTGGTCGCGGCCTCCAGGGTGTGGAATGTCCCGGTGTCGATGATCAGTCGCAGGCGCCAGGTGTCGGCGTCCAGGTCGACGGCGGTCCCGGGGCGACCGGTGCTGTCCTTGACCTGTTCCGTCACCCGTGCCCCGGGAATCCCGGTGAGGACCTTGAACAGTGCGGCCCGCAGTCGCGGTTCGGCGGGTGAGCGGGCGAGCAGCTCCTCGATGCCGTTGAAGAGCCCCTCCTCGGCCGACTCCCCGGTGGCCTTTCCGAGGAGTCGGGCCCGCAGTGCCGCCGGGTCGGTGGGCAGTTTCTTCAGCTCGTCCCACATGATCGGATTGCGGTCGATCCAGAAGGCCGTCCCCGCGATCCCCGGCTCGGAGTGCTCCCGGACCGGACCGTCACCGAACTGCCCGCGTTTGTCGTTCCGGCTCAGCCAGACGGTCTCGTACGACTCGTCCCGCCGGTCCTTCTCGCTGCTCCGGTTCCACTGGAAGGTCCGCACCTTCCAGTACGGAGCCTCCCCCGTCCGCTCCGCCGCCGGGGAGCTGCCGTGCCCGTTCTCGGAGCCTGACCAGGGCTGGGACGCGACCCCCAGCGCGACCGCCACGACCGCCGCCACCGAGGCGAGCACGGGAAGGCGCCGCCGCCATGTCCGCATCGGGATGACCGCGACCACCGGCTCCCGTTCGAGCTCGATGGCCGGCCCGCCTCCGTTCCCGTCCGCCTGGCCGGCCGCCGCCTGCCGCACGGCGGCCAGCGCCGCGGCGACGGCGTCCGCCGAAGGTGGCGCGACCTTGCCCGCGGCCTTCAGCCGTCGGGCACCGGGGAAGTCGAGGAGATCCCTGTCGTTCATGTCCTGCTGCCCGGTCATGCGAGGTCTCCTGTCAAGGGAAGCGGGGCGGAGGGGGCGAGTGCCGCGCGCAGCCGGGTGCGCGCCCGGTGCAGACGGGACCTGGCCGTGCCCGCGGGGACGCCGACGACGGCCGCGGCCTCGGTGGGGCTGAGCTGCTCCCACGCGATCAGGAGCAGCAGCTCCCGTTCCACGGCCGGCAGCTCGGCCAGGGTCCGGCGCATCAGTGGAGCGACCGCCGCCGCGTCGAGCCTCCGGTCGACGGCGTGCCACGGGTCGCTGCTCGCCTCGCCGGCGAGCGTGGCGACGGCCCCGGGTCGTTCCAGCCCGCGCCAGTGCGCGGCCAGCACGTTGCGGGCCACGCCGAAGAGCCATGCCCGGACCGGCCCGCGGGCCGCGTCGTAGGTGCCGCGCCCCGCGTAGGCCCGTAGCCACGCCTCGGCCAGCAGATCGTCCGCCGCGCCGGGTGCCCGGCGTGCGAAGTAGCCGTGCAGCGCCCTTGAATGGCGCTCCACGAGCGGTTCGAAGGCCGACGCGTCGGTTCCCGAGCGCGCCAGCAGTTCCTCGTCCGTCGCCACGGACCTCCCCTTCCACGGGCCACGCCTTCCGCGGCCCCCTCCCCTTCTTGTGTCCGCCTCGCGAAAGCGTTCGCGCCCCGGGAGCCGGGCGCGGAAGGCCACGTACGGTGCGACGGCCCGGCGGGAGGAGAAGTGATCGATCTGCGGTGCCGGTGACCATCCTGCAGCGGGCAGCCGTGTCCATGCATCCCCGGCCTCCCGGCCCCCGGCGCCGGAATTTGGTTTTCCGGATAGATCGATCAAGGTGGGCGGAAAACAGACCGGCAATTGATCTTTATCCGCGCCTCTTTGGGGAATGCGGCTATCCATTTCTAAAACTTGACTCCCAGTCAAGTACTCCTCATGATGGTCAGGCGCAGAGGCGCCAGGAGTCCCAAGCGGATGCTTGAGTCCCTCGCGACACGGAGTTGCGAGGTGTATGGCGGGGAACGTCCTCTTTTGCATTCGCATGCGCGGTGATGTGTGGCGCGCCGGACGGCTTAAGAAGATCAATTCCCCTCCCTATCTCTTGACCTCTGGAGGAAATGGAGGGTCAATGCCGGTGCAACCGACCTATCCCGGCGTCTACATCGAAGAACTTCCCAGCAGCGTCCGTACCATCACGGCGGTCAGTACGTCCGTGGCCGCCTTCCTCGGGCACACCCGCCGGGGCCCGGTGAACCGGCCGGTGACGATCACCAGCTTCGCGGACTACGAGCGCCGGTTCGGCGGTCTGGCCTCGGACAGTGCGGTGGGGTACGCCGTTCAGCAGTTCTTCCTCAACGGAGGATCGATCGCGGTCGTCGTGCGGGTGGGCGCCGCGGGGACCGGCAAGTCGGCGGCCGTGACGCTGACGTCGAGCGAGCGCGAGGCCGCCGCCGAGACGCTGGGGCTGGCCGCCAAGGAGCCGGGGGTGTGGGGCTCGGGGCTGCGCGTCGCCGTGGACTATGACACGCCGAAGCCGAAAGAAACGTTCAACCTGCATGTCTTCGACAGTGCCGGCGGGGCGCGGGAGTCGTATACCGGTATCTCGATGGATCCGGCCCACCCCCGGTATGTCAAGGCCTTGGTGGATTCCGCTTCCTCTTTGGTCCAGGTGACGTCGGCGTCGGGTGGCCGTCCTGACCCCGTGGGGACGGTTTCGAAGCCGTTCGGGGAACAACTTCCGGATTTGACCCCGGTGATCGAGGTCGGAATCGGATCGGTCAAACACAAATTCAAGATCTACGATCCGGCCGCCGACGGCGACTCGGCGCCGAAATCCGTGCCGCAGCTCGCCCTCCTGCTGGAGCGCAAACTGCGGGCGCTTCCCGACGCTCCGGGCAGGCGCGCCTTCGCGGGCCTGCGGGTCACCGCGTTCGGGCAGCGGCTCCAGGTCGTGGCGGGGTCCACCGACAAGGCCGACGTCGTGCGCTTCAGCGGCGAGGCGGCGGGGCCGCTGGGTCTGGAGGACTTCGCGCGGCCGCCGGTCTTCGGGTTCGAGGGCGGCGTCGATGCCGGTCCGCCCGGGCCGATGGACCTGATCGGCAGCGAGGCCGGGAAGACGGGCATCAACGCGCTGCGCGAGGTCCAGGACGTCAACCTCCTGGTCCTGCCGGAGGTCGCCGGGTACAGCAACGTCGACGACATCGCGACCGTGCTGTCCGCCGCCGCGGCCCTGTGCCAGGAGAAGCGGATGTTCCTGGTGGCCGACGCCCCCGCCGCGTGGCGGAGCATCGACGCCGCACGGGTGGGCCTGGCCGCGTTCGAGTCCGTACCCGGCACCCACACCGCCGTGTACTTCCCGCACCTGGAGATGGTCGATCCGCTCACCGGGCGGCTGCGGGCCTTCCCGCCGTCGGGTGCCGTCGCGGGTGTGATGGCCCGCACGGACAGCGAGCGGGGCGTGTGGAAGGCGCCGGCCGGCACCGAGACCAAGCTCGCCGGGGTGCGCGGGCTCACCGTGCCGATGACGGACCGGGAGAACGGGCTGCTCAACCCGCTGGCGCTCAACTGCCTGCGGTCGTTCCCGGTCGTGGGCCCGGTGGCCTGGGGCGCGCGGACGCTGGCCGGGGCGGACGCCCTCGCCTCGCAGTGGAAGTACGTACCGGTCAGGCGCCTGGCGCTGATGCTCGAGGAGAGCCTGTACCGCGGCACCAAGTGGGTCGTCTTCGAACCCAACGACGAGCGCCTGTGGTCGCAGATCCGGCTCAACGTGGGCGCGTTCCTGCACACCCTCTTCCAACAGGGGGCGTTCCAGGGGACGTCCGCGCGGGAGGCGTACTTCGTCAAGTGCGACCGGGACACCACCACGCAGGACGACATCAACCGGGGCGTGGTCAACGTCGTGGTCGGATTCGCGCCGCTCAAGCCCGCCGAGTTCGTGATCGTCAAGATCGAGCAGATGGCCGGACAGATCGAGGTATAGGAGCTCCATGGCCGAGTTCACGGTCAACGCGCAGCGGTTCGACCCGTACAAGAACTTCAAGTTCCTGGTCGTCTGGGACGGGCGCGTCGTCGCAGGCGTCAGCAAGATCAGTCCACTCAAGCGCACCACCGAGGTGGTCAAGCACCGCAACGGCGGCGACGCCAGCTCGCCGCGCAAGTCCCCGGGCCGCACCGAGTTCGAGGCCGTCACGCTGGAGCGCGGCGTCACCCACGACGCCGAGTTCGACCGCTGGGCGAACAAGGTGTGGATGGTCGGAGCGGGCCGCGGGTCCGAGGTCTCGCTGGCCGACTTCCGCAAGGACATCGTCATCCAGGTGCTCAACGAGGCGGGCCAGGTGGCCGTCTCCCACAAGCTCTACCGCACCTGGATCAGCGAGTACCAGATCGTGGGCGAACTGGACGCCAACGCCAACGCGGTGGCGATCCAGAGCCTGAAGCTCGAATGCGAGGGCTGGGAGCGGGACTACGAGGTCCCCGAGCCGGAAGAGCCCTCGTACCAGCTGCCGGCCTAGGCCGGCCGGGAATGGAACACCTGGGGGCCGGGGCGCTGCTCGCCGCGTGGGAGGCGGGCCTCGCGTCCGACGACGGTGGGCGCGCCCTCCTCCTGCACGCTCTCGCCCGCCCCGGAGCCGACGCCGGGGAACTGCTCTCGGTCCCGCTGGGACGGCGGGACGCCGAGCTGTTCGCCGTGCGGCGGGCCCTGTTCGGGGCGCGGCTGGAGGTGCGCACCGAGTGCGCCGAGTGCGGGGAGGACATGGAGTTCGAGTTCGACGCCGACGGGCTGGGCACGGCCCGCGCGGCGCCGGACGGACCGCTCCGGGTCGAGGACGGCGAGTGGACGGTCGAGTTCAGGCTGCCCACCCCGGCCGACCTGGCCGCCGTGGCCGCCGTGGAGTCCGCCGACGACGAGGCGCCCGGACAGGCCAGGGCGGCGCTGCTCGCCCGCTGCGTCCTGCGGGCCGAGCACGCCGGCGGGCCGGTGGCGGACCGTCCGCTGCCCGACCACGTGCAGCGGCGGATCGCCGCCGTCTCCGCGGAGTCCGACCCGCTGGCCGACGTGACCCTCAACGTCGCCTGCCCGGCCTGCGGGAAGGCGACCCGGGCCGAACTCGACATCACCTCCTACCTGTGGGCCGAGCTGGACGCCTGGGCCCGCGACACCCTCCTGGACGTCCACCTGCTCGCCACCGCGTACGGCTGGAGCGAACCGGAGATCCTGGCGCTCAGCCCGCTGCGGCGCCGTTACTACCTGGAGCTGTGTGCGGATGCCTGACTTCTTCGACCGCCTGCTGGCGCGCCACGCCCCGGGCCGCCGGGGCGGGCCGCCCCTGGCGCGTCTTCGCCCGCGCCTGCCGGGGCCGTTCGAACGCGTCGAGACCACCGGGGCCGGGGCCCCCGGCCCCGCCGACGGGCCTTCGCCCGCGCCCGGCCCCGCCCACGGCACCACGCCCCCTCCCTCTCCGGCTTCGCGCCGGCCGGCGGAGGCCGCCGCCCCGACGGCACCCCGCGCAGCCACGGCACCGGGACCGGTCCGGCCGGCCGCGCCGGCGGCACGGCTCGTCCCCGCCCGGCCCCTGCTCGTCGCACCGCCGCTGCCGCCGGCCGCCCCCTCCCCGGACGGGGAACGGACACGGCGACAGCCCCCGGGCGGCTCCTTACGACCGGACGCACCCGGCCGCCCCTCGGGGGAGGCCCCCCGGCGGACCGCCGCGCCCGCCCCCCGGAACACGGCGGCGAAACCCTTCACCCCGGCCGCCCCCGCCGCTGCGCCCGCGTCGGCCCGGAGGTCCGCCGAGAACGCGACCGGCGGCAACCGGCGCGAGCGGCGCCGGCAGCCGCCCGAGCGGGTGGTGCACGTCAGCATCGGCCGCCTGGAGGTCACGGCCGGCCGCCGACCCGGTCCGGCGCAACCGTCCGGGCGCCCCGCGGCCGGGACCGGAACCGGCGACGGCGGACGGCCGAAGCCCGCCATGACGCTCGACCGGTACCTGGCGCGGGAGAAGGGACAGCAGGCATGAGCAACTCGCTGGCCATCGCCACCGTCACCGAGGCGCTGCGCCTGCTCGTCGCGAACGCGGTGGCCCTCGACGTCCCCTTCGCCGTCGACGTCGCGGCCATCAAACCGCCCGCCCAGCCGCCGGCCCAGCCCACGATCACCGTCTTCCTCTACCAGGTCACGCCCAACGCGTCGCTGCGCAACAGCGACACCCCCACCCGCGCGAGCGACGGCACCCTCCGCACCCGACCCACCGCCGCCCTCGACCTGCACTACCTCATCAGCTTCTACGGCGACGAACGCGAACTCGTCGCCCAGCGGCTGCTCGGCTCCGTCGTCCGCACCCTGCACGAGACGCCCAACCTGCCCAAGGAACTGATCGACGCCGCCGCGGCCGCGCCGTTCCTGGTGGGCAGCGACCTCGCGGCCGGGCCCCAGAAGGTGCGGTTCACGCCCTCGCAGATGGACGTGGACGACGCCTCGAAGCTCTGGTCGATGCTCTTCCAGACCCCCTACGCGCTGTCCCTCACCTACCAGGGCACCGCCGTCCTCATCGAAGGCCGGGAGGAGCCCGCCGCCGGCAAGCCGGTCCTGCGCCGCACCGTGCGCGCGGTTCCGTCCCGGCAGCCCCTCATCCACCGCGTGCTCTCCCGCCCCGCCGGCTCGCCGCCCGGCACCGACCCGGTGGAGGGCCCGGTGCCGGCCGACCACGAACTCGTCGTGCAGGGGACAGGCCTGCGCGCCGACCGGGTCACCGCCCGGCTGGGCGGACGCGACCTGCCGCTCGACGCCGGCCGGGTACGCGACGACCAGGCCGTCGTCCGCGTCCCGCAGGACCTGCCGCCCGGCGTCCACGGCGTACAGCTGCTGCACGGCGTCGACCTGGGCATCCCGGCGACACCCCACTGGGGGCTCGAGTCCAACGCAGTGGCCTTCGCCCGCCGCCCCGGCATCACCGGCCCCATCCGCGTGGAGGACCGGGCCGGCGACGGGACGGTGTCGGCCGTGATCGTCCTCGACCTCGACATGCCGCTGCGCGACGACCAGAGGGTGCTCCTCCTGCTCGACGAGAAGCGGCCGCCGGCGGGCCGACCCGCGTACGGATACCAGTTCCGCGCCCCGTTCCCGCTGGGCCCGCGGCCCGACCCCAAACGGGTGCGGATCGCGGTCAAGGGCGTACGGCCCGCCGTCTACCTGGCGCGCGTCCAGGCCGACGGGGTGCAGAGCGCGCTGACCTTCTCCAACGAGGGGGCGTTCGAAGGCCCGGTGGTCGACCTCGGCGCGCCGCACTGAGTGGCGGCGGGGGCGAGGGCGGGGGCAGGGACGGAGCCGGAGTCATGACGAAGCGGGGGACCGCCGGATGTCGGGGGAGGGTATGAGCGAGCGGTACGGAGCAGCACACCAGCAGGCCCTCGCCACCGCCGTCGAGGCGGTACTGCGGCGCCTCGACGCGCACGCGCACACGTCCGCACGACCGCACCCCGGGCCGGACGTGGAACCGGCCCCCGGCGAGGAACCGACCTCCGGCCCCGCTCCCGAGGCCCCCGCTCCCGAGGGCGGCGCGCCCGAGGACCCCGCCGCCGAAGTCGGCGCGCCCCTGGACGCGCTGGCGGTCGTCGTCTCCTGCTTCGGCCTCACTCCCTTCGAACGCGACGTCCTCGTCCTCGCCGCCGCCGAGCAGACCGACCCGACCACCGGCCCCCGGTGCGCCGCCGCCTGCGGCGACCCGGCCCGCCCCCACCCCACGTTCGCCCTCGCCCTCGCGGCCCTCGACGACCCGCACTGGAGCGCCCTGACCCCCGTCGGCCCGCTGCGCCGCTGGCGGCTGATCGAGCTCGACGACGAGACGTCGCCGACGACGTCGCGGCTGCGCGTGGACGAGCGCATCCTGCACTTCCTGGTCGGCGTGCCCTATCTGGACGTACGCCTGCACGGACTGCTGCGGCGCCGGGCCCCCCGGCAGGAGACGCCGCCCCCCGGCCACCGGGACGCGGTCGAGAGCGTCGCCCGCGTGTGGACCGGCGCCGGGTTCGACGGCCCCCCGCACGCCGAACTCGTCGGCGCGGACCGGGCCACCCGCTGGGACATCGCCGCCACCGCCGCCGAGCACGCGGGCCTCGCGCTGTACACCGCCGCCGCGGACGACCTGCCCACCGACCCCGCCGAACGGGACCGGCTCGGCCGGCTCTGGCAGCGCGAGGCCATCCTCATCCCGGCCGCCCTGCTGATCGAGGACGGCGACCGGACGGGCGAACGCCGCGACGGCGCCGAGGGGTTCCTCGCCGAGCTGCCCGTACCCGTCATCCTCTCCGGCGACGAGCCCCGGCCGGGCGGCACGGCCCAGCGCGAACGCGTCACCGTCCCGCCCCTGACCTCCGACGAACAACTCCACCTGTGGACGGGGGCACTCGAAGGCGTCGACGGCATCGGCGAACAGGACGTACGCGACCTCGTCGCCCAGTTCTCGCTGCCCGCCCACGTCATCCGCTCGGCGGGAGCGGCGGTGCGCCGGGCCCCCGGAGGCGACGCCAGGCGGCAGGCGTGGCGGGCGGGACTGGCCGAGGCCCGGATGTCCCTGGACGAGCTCGGCCGCCGGATCGAACCCCGTGCCGGCTGGGAGGACCTCGTCCTCGCCGACCGCCAGCACGAGATCCTGCGCGAAGCGGTCGCCCACGTGCGGCGGCGTGCCACCGTCTACCAGGAGTGGGGCTTCGAGTCGGTGCTGCGGCGCGGCCTCGGGGTCACCGCCCTGTTCGCCGGCGGCTCGGGAACGGGCAAGACGCTCGCCGCCGAGGTCGTCGCGGGCGAGCTGGGCGTCGACCTGTTCGTCATCGACCTCTCCCAGATCGTCAGCAAGTACATCGGCGAGACCGAGAAGAACCTGCGCAAGGTCTTCGACGCGGCCGAACGCGGCGGAGCGCTCCTGCTGTTCGACGAGGCCGACGCGCTGTTCGGCAAGCGCAGCGAGGTCAAGGACAGCCACGACCGGTACGCCAACCTCGAGGTCAGCTATCTGCTGATGCGCATGGAGGCGTACCGGGGGCTCGCCATCCTGACCACGAACATGAAGCAGGCCCTCGACCAGGCGTTCATGCGCCGGATCCGCTTCATCGTCGACTTCCCCTTCCCCGGCGTACCGGAACGCGCCGAGATCTGGCGCCGCGTCATCCCTCGCGAGACCCCGCGCGAGGACCTGGACCCCGACCGGCTGGCCCAGCTCACGGTCGCGGGCGGCTCCATCAGGAACATCGCGCTGTCGGCGGCGTTCCTCGCCGCCGACGAGGGAAGCCCGCTGCGGATGCGGCACATGCTGGCCGCGGCGCGTACCGAGTACGTGAAGCTCGAGCGTTCGCTGACGCCGTCGGAGGTGCGCGGATGGGTGTGACGGATCCCCGGCGCGTCGACATCGAGATCGGCGAGCTGGTGCTGAGCGGCTTCGAGCACGTCGACCACGACCTCGTCGTCGACGCCTTCCGCCGGGAACTCCACCGGCTCGTCCGCGACCGCGGCGTCCCGCTCGCGGAGAACGCCGACGTCTCCGTGGACCTCCTCCGCGGCCTCCCGCCGCTGCCCGCCACCACCACCCCGCACCGGCTCGGCGCGGCGCTCGCCCGCGCCGTGCACGCGGGGCTGGCGGGGGGCGGTCGTACGGACGGCGGTCGTGGCGACGGCGGTCGTGGCGACGGTGATCGTGGGGACGTTGGTCGTGCGGGCCACGGGCGTACGGACGCCTCCGGTACGGACGTCGGGGGGCGGGGCGCATGAGCCGGGCCCAGGTGTCCGCCGACCGGCGACAGGCGGCCGAGAGCGAGCAGCGCAGGCGCAAGGCCCGGGCGCCCAAGGCCCATACCCCGGAGCCCAAGGAGATCATCACCGCGGCCGGTCAGCCGCTCGACCTCGGGCTGCGGCGCGAGCTGGAGGAACGATTAGGCCATGACTTCGGCCGCGTCCGCGTCCACACCGACCGCGACGCGGCACTCCTGACCGACCTGCTGGGCGCGGACGCCGTCACCGTCGGCGAGGACATCTTCTTCGCCGAGGGCAGGTTCAGCCCGGGCACGGAGGACGGGCGGCGGCTGGTCGCCCACGAGCTGCTGCACACCGTCCAGGCGCCGCACCCGCTGGGGGCGTTGACGGCCGGACGCGATCTGGGCGCGGTCAGCCTGCCGCAGGACGCGGTGGAACGGCAGGCCGAGGCCGGCGCCCGCTCGGACCAGCCGCTTCCCGAGGTGACACGGAGCGCCACGCCGGGCTGGCTGCGGTACGCGCGCGTGCGCGCCGACCAGTTCCGCACCGAGCTGCTCGACCCCGCGACGCTCGTGGACCGGCTCACGGCGGGCATCCTCCGCTCCCTGCGCGGCGACCCCGCCGACGCGGCCGGACGGGTACGGCAACAGCTGACCCGCTTCGCCCCTGAGCTGAAGGCGTCGGTGCTGGAACGGCTCTCCCACCGTCTGCCGTCGCCGGACCACGAGCGGCTGCTGGAACTGGTGGAGATCAGCGAACACGGGCCGGCGGACACGGACGCGGGCCTGATACCCGGCCCCGTGACCGAGCCGGCGCCCAGGGTGCCGGCCGAGGAGGCCGAGGAGCCCGGGACCCCGCCGAAGGATCCGGCCGAGGGCGGGGAGAAGGAAGAGCCGCCGCCGGCCAAGGACGAACCGCGGGACACGCCGCAGGACGAGCAACAAGGCAAGGAGAAGGAGAAAGAGAAGGGCGAGGAGAAGGGCGAGGAGAAGGGGGGAGACGAAGAGAAGGACGCGGAGAAGGAGCAGGAGAAGGGCAAGGGCAAGGGCAAGGGCGAGGGCGAGGAGCAGGACGGGCGGCAGCACGGCGAGGAGCCCGGGCGCCCGCAGCCGGGTGCTGTGGCGGCGGCCGGTGTCGTCGGCGCCGCCGCCGGACCCGGACCCGGACCCGCGGCCGGCGCCGAACCGCCCCTCGCGGCCGCCGCCGCGCAGGCTCCCGGCGCCCCCGAGCAGCAGCAGAAGGCCATGCGGCGCGCGCCCGCCGAGGGCTCGCGGCCCACCGCCGTCGACCGGCGGGCGGAGCGGCAGCCCGGGCCCGTACGGCCCGAGCGGGTGGACAGGCTCGCCGAGGCCGAGGACGGTTCCCTGGCCCGGCACGGGCTCCTCGACGACGACAAGGGCACCGCCGAGGACGAGCCGCTGGGCGTGGAGGCGGGAGCCGACAAGGAGCCCGAGACCCCGAAGGACGACGAGCCGGAGGCCGCCAAGCCGGCCGGGCCCGAGCTGCGCCCGGAGGACTTCGTCCCCGGCACCGACCTCGACGTCTCGTCCGTGCCCACCGCCGACCGGCTCGACCCCTCGGACGGGGGCGCGGCGGCGCAGGAGGCGCCGTCGTTCCCCGAGCCGCCGAGGACCAAGGCGGACGAGATCCAGGAAGACCGGCGCGACGAAGCCGGGGAGGACGCGGAGGAGGCGCCCGTTCCCCAGCAGCCCGCCGACGCCGGTCAGCCCGCGTCGGCACCCGAGGCCGAGGCGTCGGCCCGGCGTGAGGCCGACCGGGAGTCGCAGGACCGTACGGCGCGGGACCTCACGCCGGACAAGCCGGTCGAGCAGGAGGTCGGCCCGGAGCCGGAGGCGGCGAGTGCCGGTACCGGGCGGGCGGAGCCCGAGCCGTCGTACGACGAAGGGGCCGGCCCGCAGCACGAGGAGCCGTCGGCTGTGGCCGGTCCCGTAGCCGCCGGACGGTCCGCCGACGCGGACATGGCGCCCAGCACCGGGCCGGGGGCGGCCCTCGACGGCCCCGGCCAGCTGGCGGACGACGGGGAGCGCGGGCCCGCGCTCGGCGCCATGGGGCCCGCCGCCGAACAGGCCGACGCGCCCGGCGGACTCGGCGCCCCCGGCGCCGGGCCCGGGGCGGACGCCTCGATGGAGGAGGGCGGCGGCGCCTGCGCGGGGGCGCCGCAGCCCACCACGGAGGAGGCGGGCGGCGGCGAGGGCGGTTGCGAGGGCGGCGGCGCGGCCGCGGGCGGCAAGGAGAAGGAGGCCGAGAAGCCCGCACCCCCCGACGTCTCCGGCCAGGACCCGCAGAGCGCCCTCGCCACGGCCGGCGCCCTGCCGCCCGACCAGATGGCGGACACGCTCGACGGCGTGGACGGCGCGGTGGACCGCTCGGTCGGTGAGCAGCACGCCGCGCTGGAGGCCAATGCCCCCACCGCGCAACGCCCTTCGGGCGCGCCGCGTACGCTCTCCGGCGCTCCGGAGGAGGCCGCTCCCGCCCAGCAGGTCACCGAGCACGTCGAGCGGGAGGGCGCCGAGGGCGGCAAGGAGCAGAAGAAGGCGGACGGCGAGAAGGTCGAGGGACACAACCCCGGGGCCGACGTCGCCCGGCCCCACGTCGCGGACGACGGGGCGAACCAGGTGAGCGCCCAGGACGTCCAGAACGTGCAGCACGCCGTCGGCGAGGTGCCCACCACCGACCCGTCCCTGAACACCACGGTCGGCACGGCCCCCAAGGTGCAGCTCACCGGCGAGAGCGACCCGAAACGCACCGACAGGCAGGCCGAGAACCTCAAGAAGTCCTCGGAGAAGATCCTCGGCGTCGGCCGCGAGGACGCGGCCAAGCCGATGGGCGAGGACCGGATCTACCCGGACGTGCCCGGCGAGACCCTCCGGGGCGAGGTGCCCGGGAGCGGTGGCGGGGGTGGTACGGGCAGGCGCCGCCGGGGCGGCGCGGGGGCCGGCGCGGCCAAGCCCGGCGTGGCCGTCGTCGCCCAGCAGGAGCGCGGGCCGCAGATCCAGACGGCGGTGGGCCAGGCGCAGGGCCGCATGGGCGAGGAGCAGTCGCGGCAGAAGCAGTCCGAGGCCGACGAACGGCGCAGGAGCCAGGAGGCCCAGGACCAGGCCGTCGCCGAGAACGCCGAGGCGCAGGCCGGCGAGCGCGGCCGGGCCGCCGAGCAAGTGGGGGCCGAACGTACGCAGTGGCAGGCCGAGCAGGACGAGAAGATCACTCAGGCCGACGCCGACGCGGTGAAGGAACACGGCGAGAAGAACAAGGAGATCGACACCAAGCGCACCGACACCGACAAGGAGGTCGGCAAGCGCCAGGAGGACGACAACAAGAAGATCCAGGACAACCGGAAGGAGGCGGAGGAGAAGGCCCGTAAGGAGAAGGAGCGCAAGAAGGAGGAGTCCTCCGGCTGGTGGGGCTGGGTCAAGTCGAAGGTGAAGGCGGCGTTCGACGCGCTGCTGAGCGCGGTCACCGGGATCTTCGACTTCTTCCGCAAGATCGTCAACGGCATCATCGAGAAGTTCCGGGAGTTCGCCAACTGGGCGATCGAGCAGGCCAGGAAGCTCGCCGTCGAGCTCATCAAGAAGCTCGCCGACGCGCTGATCGCCATCGGCGACGTGCTGCTGGCGGCGTTCCCGGAGCTGCGGGAGAAGTTCCGCAACAAGATCCGCGCGTGGCGCGACAAGGCGATCGCCAAGGTCAACGAGTGGGCCGACAAGCTCAAGGCCGCCGTCAACAAGCTCCTCGACCTGCTGGCCGCCGGCCTGAACAAACTGCTCGACGCCCTGGAGAAGGGCCTCAAGGCCGCCATCGAGACGGCGCGCGGCGCGGTGCTGGCCGCGATCGACTTCGCGCAGAAGGCGATCGCGATGCTCGGCCAGTTCGCGGCACTGGTCGCGGACATCGCCCCCGACCCCGGCGGCTGGCTGGCCAAGCTGGGCGGCGCGGCCAAGGAAGGCATCCAGAACCATCTGTGGGGCGCCGTCAAGACGGCGGTGAAGTCGTGGTTCAACGAAAAGGTCGAGTCGGTGCTCGGCCTCGGCAAGACCATCATCAACATCCTGGTCAAGGGCTGCGTCTCGACCGCCCAGATCGGCCGGATGGCCTGGCAGGCGCTCGTCCAGTCACTGCCCGCCATCATCATCTCGATCGTCGTCGAGAAGCTCGTCTCGCTGATCGTCCCGGCCGCCGGCGCGATCATGACGATCATTCAGGGCCTGATGGCGGCGTGGGGGACGATCAGCAAGATCATCGCCGCGTTCGGCAAGTTCATGACCTTCCTCAAGGCGGTCAAGTCGGGCGTCGGCGCGGCATGCCTCTTCGCTGCGGCGGTGGCGTCCGGGGTGGTGGCCCTCCTCGACTTCATCACCAACTTCCTGCTGAGCCGCCTGAAGATGGCGGCGAAGGGGGTCGGCGGGCGGCTCAAGGCCATGGCCCAGAAGATCATGAAGGGGCTCGCCAAGGCGACGAAGGGCCCGCGGAAGGCCGCGGGGGCGGCCGTGAACCGGGCGAAGGACGCGCTGGTCCGTGCGGGGGAGGCGTTGACGGGGCGCGGTCGCCGCCGCCCGACGGCGAAAGCGGGCCCCCGCCCCGGTCCCCACCGGCCCCCCACGAAGCCGGGCCCCGCCCACCGGCCCCCGGAGCGGCCGACATCCCGCCAGACCACCCCCAAGCCCAAGCCGTCGACGACCCGCCGCCCCGGCCCGTCGCTTGCGGGGCGCGCCCTTCATGGCGCCAAGGCCGCGGTGAAGGGCGCGCTGAAGAAGGTCGGCAACGCGGCGAAGGCGCTGGGGCGCAAGCTCAAGAACAGCCGGCTGGGCAAGGCGCTGGCGAACGGGGCGAAGAAGATTCGCGACGCGTTCGGGCGGCAGCGGGATCGCTTGCGCGACCGGTGGAGGAAGCGGCAGGAGCAGCGCCGGCGGCAGCGGGACGAGCGCAACAAGCGCGAGAACTCGCCGCAGGCCAAGCAGGCGCGCTTGGACGTGATTCTCGCTCGCATCAAACCACGCTTGGAACGCCTTCTCCGCAAGGGAGTGGCCGGGGTCCCGCTGCGAGCCCTCCTCGGAGGAATGCGTCTGTGGTACCGCTTGACATCCCTGAATGTCAGGGGCGCCGAGGGCTCCCGTGAGGTCTGGGCGGTTCTGAACCCGGGTGGTTCGGCCGGACGGCCGTATCAGCCGGCTGAAGGTGAGCTCCGGGAGATCGTCCGCGAGGCGGTGCGCGAGTTCCTCGCCAACACCGAAGTGAAACGTGCGTCGCGCCGAATACGAAGGGAGGAAAAGGCCTCCTCCACTCGCCCACGAACAGCGCCATGGCCGCACGTCGCCGGCGGCGCAGACATTCCGGGCACGGTTCGACACATGCAGCGACGGGGGGCGAACATCCCGCAGGCTTACATGGGATTCACCTTTGGCGAGAACGGGATGCATGTCAGCGAGTTCCATCCGGGTGCGAAGCAGAACGCGGCCGACGCGCGAAACGCGATGGTGAATCACATCGGTAAGTATCCGGCCATCGCCAAGCAGACGAATACGACGGCCGACCGCCTCAGTCGATACGCAACCGAGACGCTGGAGGACCCCAGTGTCAGCCGCAGTGCCGCACGGGATCTCAAAGCAATGCGGCTGGGCGGTCCTTTCATCGCTAATGCGGTATCGACGTTCGTGGCCACGGGGAAGTGGCCGGCGGGGCTGTCGGAGAAGGAGGAAAGGCGTCTGGGTCGCCTCGCCTGGCTCATGCATGTCCGCGAATCCGTGCGTGATCCGGAGAATGTGGCGCTGGCGCCCATGACGCTCGATCTCATTGCCAATCAGCGCCTGACCGTCGACGATGCCTTCCAGTCGTTCGCAGATCCGAGCGCCAGGCCCGGTTCCCAACCCAGGGTGGGGGGCGGCGGGCTCTACCCTGCTTCTATGGAGGGGGCCTATCGGGCCACGCGCGGTCTCGAGGCGGAGGACAGTGGGCGGACGCTCGCCGACCGGGCCGAGGAAGAGCGGGTCAAGGCCCATGGCGACGCAGAGGAAAAGCGACGACTGGACGACGCACAGGCGGAGTTCGGAAGCCACGACGAGCGCCGCGAACTCGAGTCGCGAAAGCTGGAAATCATTACCCGGTGGGTCACCATGAAGTTGGAGATGGGTGGAGGAGTTTGGGGAAGTACCCGTAAGGACGTCGTGCAGTACATCAAGCGATTTATCATGCAGCACCATGGGATGCTTCCGAAATGATGGGTGTAACAGCGGTGGACCTGGAAATTCGAGTCGTACTCAAGTCGGAAGTGTCGAGGGATGACACCGCTACGCTGGGCTGGAACCTCGGCTGGAAGTTGGACGCGATCGGGCGTGAAGGGAGTTCGCCGCTGCGCGACCTTTGGTCGAAGGGTGACGTCTCGATCACATATATCGAGGACCCCGTAGTACAGCTCCGTTATTTTGTGATGCGAGGGCCCGAGGCGAGGGCCGTCGCCCGGGATGTGCGTGAAGCGCTCGCCGTGTGGTCGATCGACGAGACGTTGGGGCTGCTGACGCACGCCTCCGGAAGGGACGCGAAGATCCACGCGATCTACCTGGTCGCGCTCACTGCGTCATTCGATCAGGACGAACAGATCGTGGCAGCGTTTCGGCGGGTAGCGCAGGACGGCGAAGTGGATGCTCGTCATGCACTGCTCGTGGCCATCGGATATCTCGCGTCCTGGCCGGCCTTGAGGGAACTCGCAGAGACCATCCAACGCGAGGACCCGGCTCCTGCCGTGCGGCGAGATGCCGGATTCCTGCTGGAGGGGCTCGACCTGGCGGACGGTGGCTGATGCGGGGATCCCGAGCCGAGGAAGCGGAGATCACCATCGTGCCGATATCGAAGCAGCGGTCAAATAGGGAGGTCGGATGACCCGCTACGCCGACATCCCCAAGCCCATCCGTTCCGGCATCGTCATCATCGACCCCCGGCGCGGCACCCCCCGCGGGATCATCGTGTTGCAGTTCAATCCCGATTCCCTGGAGCGTTCGCTCGCGCCGCAGGCCGCCGGGGCGGAGGGGGCCGGGGATCGGACCGAGGCGTTGCGGTTGAAGGGGCCTGCGGCCGAGACGTGGAAGTTCACGGCGGAGGTGGATGCCACCGATCAGTTGGAGGCGCCGGCTCCTGATGGGATTCAGCCGCAGTTGGCGGCGTTGGAGATGTTGTTGCATCCGCCCAGCGCCACGTTGCGCGGCAATCAGGCGCTCGCCGGGTTGGGGACGCTGGAGATCACGCCCGTCGAGGCGCCGTTGACGTTGTTCACGTGGGGGCGCAAGCGCGTACTGCCCGTTCGGCTCACCGAGTTGACCATCACCGAGGAGGCGTTCGATGTCGAGCTGAATCCGATACGCGCCGCCGTCGGGATCGGGTTACGGGTGCTGACGGTCAACGATCTGCCGACCGGGCACCGGGGGGCGGAGTTGTATCTGGCGCATCTGTCGCAGAAGGAGCAGTCGGTGGGTCGGGCGGCTGCCGGTAGCCGGGGTGCGCTCGGGCTGGGGAATGCGGGGGGTTTCTGATGACGGTCGAGAGCGGTGGGATCAACGGCAACGCCGGGGCGCTGGACGCGATTCCCGCGCCGTCGGCCTATCCCCGGTCCAGCCGGTACTACGGCGTTCCGGTGGCCGTGCACACCGAGGCGGACGGGCGGCAGGTTCCGTATCTCCGTAGGCGGCTGCTGCCGGATCCGGCGCGGCTGAGTGTGCTGGCCGAGCACACCGTCAGTGCGGGGGACCGGCCGGATCTGCTGGCGCACCGCTATCTCGGCAGTGCCGAGCAGTGGTGGCAGATCGCCGACGCCAATCCGGTGCTCGACCCCAGGGAGCTGACCCGGACGCCGGGCCGCAGGGTCAGGATCGCGTTGCCGGCGGGCATACCCGGAGCCGCGAATGGCTGACACCCCGGTCACCACCGGACCGATTCATCTGACGCTGATGATGGGGCCCCGGATTCCCGTTCCCGTGCCGCAGCCCGTGACGGATGCGCTGCTGTCGGCGCAGGTCACCGTGGCCAGCGGGCAGCGCAGCGGGTTCCAGCTGGCCTTCGACCTGTCGAAGAACGGGCTGATCAACACCGCCCTGCTCCCCGGCGGCTTCTTCGATCCGCAGATACGGGTCGTGCTCGTCGTCACCGTCCAGGGCACCCCGACCGTCCTCATGGACGGCGTGCTCATCCGGCAGGAGGTCGGGGTCAGCAATCAGCCCGGCCAGTCCACCCTCACCGTCACCGGCGAGGACCTGACGGTGTTGATGGACCTGGAGGACAGGACGGGTACGGGCTTCCCGGCGATGTCGCCGTCCGCGCGCGTCAACGTCATGCTCACGCGGTACGCGCAGTACGGCATCACGCCGCTGGTGGTCCCGGAGCTGATTCCGCAGATGTCGTTGCCGACGCAGCGGGTGGAGGCCCAGAACGGGACCGATCTCGCCTACATCAGCGAGCTGGCGAAGGCCAACGGCTATGTGTTCTACCTCGATCCGGGACCCGTGCCGGGCATGAGCCGGGCGTACTGGGGGCCGGAGGTGCGGCTGGGCCTGCCGCAGCACGCGCTCAACGTGAACATGGACGCGCTGTCCAACGTCGACCAGCTCACCTTCGCCTTCGACGGCACCGCGCGGGAGGAGCCGAGGGCGCGGGTGCAGATCCCGGCCACCAAGATCTCGACGCTGCTGCCGATCCCCGAGGTGAGCATCCTGCGGCCGCCGCTGGCCCTCAAGCCGGCGCCCGCGCTGAAGAAGACCTCGGTCAACGACGCGGCGAAGAAGGAGACGGGCAAGGCCCTGGCGGAGACGCTCGCCAAGGCCATGGAGTCCGCCGACGCGGTCTCCGGCTCCGGTCAGCTCGACGTCGCCCGCTACGGGTACGTGCTGCGGCCCCGTGAGCTGGTGGGCGTACGGGGGGCCGGGATCACGTACGACGGTCTGTACTTCGTCAAGAGCGTCACCCACAACCTCCAGCGGGGCGCCTACTCCCAGAACTTCACCCTCGCCCGCGAGGGCCTGATCTCCCTTACGCCCGTCGTCCGCCCGTAGCGAGAGGCGCACACGACGGCCAAGGCGCACACGACGGCCGTCACCGTACGAGCCGCATACGAGCCGCAAGAGCCCGGCACAGCAAGGAGCACAGGAGCAGACGCATGGCCACTGAACCGACCCGCTACCTCGGCAAGTACCGGGGCACCGTGGTGAACAACATCGATCCGGAGCGGAAGGGCCGCATCACGGCGACGGTGACCGACGTCCTCGGTGACCAGCCGTCCAACTGGGCCATGCCCTGCTTCCCGGTGGCCGGCCCGAGGATGGGGCACTTCGCGGTGCCTCCGGTCGGGGCCGGGGTGTGGATGGAGTTCGAGCAGGGCAACCCCAGCGACCCCATCTGGTCCGGCTGCTGGTACGGGCACGAGCGGGAGCTGCCGCCGCAGGCGCTCGCCGGCCTTCCCGGCGTGGCCAACCAGGTGCTGCAGACGCAGTTGGGCCGGCAGACGGTGGTGCTCTCCGACGACCCGGTCACCGGGCTCACCCTCAAGGCGGCGTCCGGCGCCTCCATCGTGATCAACGACGCCGGGATCCACATCGACAACGGCCAGGGAGCGAAGATCACGCTCATCGGCCCGACCGTGACCATCAACCAGGACGCCCTGAGCGTGACCTGAGAGGGGAGGGTTTCCGTGTCCGGGAATCTCCTGCACGTCAACGCGACGGTGACCTGCCCGCACGGAGCACGGGCCACGGTCCTGCCCGCGCAGGCGCGGGTCGTCGTGAGCGGGAACTTCGCCGCCTCGGTGGCCGACCAGTACACCGTCACCGGCTGCCCGTTCACGGTGGCGAACAAGCCGCAGCCGTGCGTGACGATCCGCTGGGTGGCGCCGTCCACCCGGATCAGGATCAACGGCTCGCCGGCCGTCCTGCGCTCCTCCACGGGCCTGTGCCAGAGCCCCGAGCAGGTGCCGCAGGGGCCGCCGAACGTGTCCGTGGTCCAGCAGAGGGCGGTGGGACGATGACGGGGCCGGGTGGCATCGCGGGGCTGAGGACGCCCGGCGCCGGTCCGCGCCGGACCGACATCGCCTTCCCGTTCCGGATCGGCAGCCGGGGCCGCACCGCGGAGGCCGGCTACGACGACCATGTGCGGGACCTGATCGAGCAGTTGCTGTTCACCAGCCCCGGCGAGCGCGTGATGCGCCCCGACTTCGGCTGCGGGCTGCTCGACCTGGTCTTCGCCCCGAACAGCCCCGAGCTGGCCTCCGCGCTGCGGCTGACGGTGCAGGCGGCCCTTCAGCGCTGGCTCGGCGACGTCATCGAGGTGGAGTCCCTCGACGTGGAGAGCGAGGAGAACGTGGTGCGGGTGCACCTGGTCTATGTGGTGCGCCGTACCGGATCGCGCCGCGTCGAGGAGTTCGAAGGGCGGGGAGCGGCGTGACGGGCGGGGCGACGACCGGAAACAGCGCCACCGGAAACAGCGCCACCGGAAACAGCGCCACCGGAAAGTGCGCTACCGAGAACTGCGCCACCGAGCGCAGACGCGCCGACGTCCGGCACGCACATCTCAACGGCGTCGACGGGATCGAGGTGTCCGACGACGGCCGCACGCTCACCGTCACGTTCCTCGGCAAGGCGCCCTCGCCGTGCCACATCGGCCCGCACAACATCCGCATCGACGGCGGCCGCCGGATCACCGGCATCCGCGCCGTCGAGGTGACCGTCGAGGCGGAGGAGGACCCGGAGCTCGACGACCGGATGTTCGTCACGCTCGACCGGGCCGGGGACACCTCCCGCTACCGCCTGGGCGTGGTCGAGGCCGATCCGTACGGGCGGCCGGGCGAGCAGCCCTACCGCGGCTTCGACCCGCGCTACCACCGGGCCGAGTTCGGCTTCGACGGCTCGTGCCCCACGACGTTCGACTGCCGGGCCGTCGAACCGTGCCTGCCGGAGGCCGCGCCGCGCCCGGTCATCGACTACACCGCGCGCGACTACGAGAGCCTGCGCCGCCTGGCCCTGGACCGGATGACGCTCACCGCTCCCGACTGGGTCGAGCGGCACGTCCCGGACCTGGGGGTGACGCTGGTCGAGCTGCTCGCCCACACCGCGGACCGGATCGGCTACCAGCAGGACGCGGTCGCCACCGAGGCCTACCTGGACACCGCCCGGCGCAGGGTCTCGGTGCGACGCCACGTCCGGCTGATCGACTACCCGATGCACGACGGGTGCAACGCCCGCGCGTTCGTGGCCCTGGAGGTGGACAGCGCCCTTACCCTCGAGGCCGGAACGTTCCGCTTCGCCGCCGTGGACGTCAGCGGGCTCGGGCCGCAGGAACGGCCGGACCTGGGGCCGGTGGTACCCGACGGAGAGCTCGACGCGCTCACCGAGAACGCCCTGGTGGAGGTGTTCGAACCGCTCGGCGGGTGCGACGTCGGCCTGCGCCCGGAACACAACGCCGTGCGCCTGTGGACCTGGGGCGACGAGGAATGCTCGTTGCCCAGGGGCGCGACCGCGGCCACCCTGCGCGACGAATGGTGCGGGGGGAGCGGGAAGAAGGGGGACGACGGCGGGGAGCGGGAACGCGCGCTCGCGCTGAGCCCCGGCGACGTGTTGCTGATCGAGGAGGTGCTCGGCCCGCGCACCGGAGCCCCCGCCGACGCCGACCCGGCCCACCGGCAGGCCGTACGGCTCACCTCGGTCACCCCCCTCGTGGACGAGCTGTACGACCAGCCCGTCGTCGAGGTGACCTGGTCCCGGGCCGACGCGCTCACCTTCCCGGTGTGCCTCTCCAGCCGTGGCGGCACCGACTGCGCGCCGCTGAGCGACGTCAGCCTCGCCCGCGCCAACGTCGTCCTGGTCGACCACGGCCGCTCGCTCACCCACTGCGACGGCGCACCCGAGGTCGTCCCCGTGCCGCCGGGCCCCGTCATCGCGCCCGGCTGCGAGCCGCCCTCCTTCGGCTGCGGCGACCGCGCCGAGCCCACCGGGCCGGCCGCGGCGGTCCACCGCCTGCTGGACCGTACCCGGGCCGGGTACCAGCTGGAGCCCGACGACGTGCGCGAGCTGTACCACGTCGTGGGCGAGCCGGCCGTGGCCCGGGCCGGGCTCGGCCTCCACCTGGCCCCGGGTCAGGGCGGCGAGGAGCGGGTCTCGCCGCCCGGCGCCGACGCGCAGGCCGCCGTCCTGGAGACCCTGCTCGCCCAGACCGGCTATCCGAACGTGCCGGCCCGCTTCCGCCCTGTCCTGCGGTACGCGCCGGTCACCCAGGCCACCCCGTACCCGGCGCCCGGGCACGTCGCCGAGGGCCAGGCCGATCTGCTCGCCGGCGTGCCGGAGCGGCTGCGGCTGCGCCTGGAGGAGCTGTGGCGGCAGGTGTGCGACGGCGAGGAGCTGACGCCGGAGCAGGTCGACGAGCTCACGGTCGTCTTCGGCGCCCGTACCCTCGAGAGGCTGCACCTGGGCCAGCGGCCCGCGCAGGCCCTGCGCGCCCTGTCGGCCCGCCGCGAACGGCTGCTGGCGGGCAAGCTGCGCCGGCTGTCCGTGCTGCTCGCCCGGGCCCGCGCCGGAGGCGTTCTCGACCGCCGGGTCGCCTGGGAGCTGCGGCACAGCTGGGGCGAGGCCTACGCCGACGGCATCGACCCGGACGACCCCCGCCTCGCCGGGCCCGCCACGGCGATCGTCCAGGACCCCCGCTCCGCCCTCCCCGCCGTCACCGCCCGGGCCGGGGGGAAGACCTGGCGGCCCCGCCGCGATCTGCTCTCCAGCGGGCGCCGGGACCGGCACTTCGTGGGCGAGCTGGAGGACGACGGCACGCTCGCGCTGCGGTTCGGCGACGGCGCGCACGGCGCCGCGCCGCCGCCCGGCTCCCGGATGGAGATCGCGTACCGGATCGGCGGCGGCCCGGCGGGCAACGTCGGCGCCGAGGCCGTCAACCACCTGCTGCTGTGCGGCTCCGGCTCGCCGGACGTCGTCCGGGTGCGCAACCCGCTGCCCGCCGCCGGCGGCACCGGCCCCGAGTCCCTGGAGGACGTACGCCGGCTGGCGCCCCTGGCCCTGCGGAGGACCCGGCTGCGGGCCGTCACCGCCGAGGACTACGCCGAGCTGGCCGCCGGTGTCCCCGGGGTCCAGCGGGCCGCCGCCGACATCCGCTGGACCGGCGCCGCCCAGGAGGTCCATGTGGCCGTCGACCCGCTCGGCGCCGCCGCGCCCGGACCCGTCCTGCTGGAGCGGGTCGGCCACGTCCTCGGCGGCTACCGGCGCATCGGCCACGACGTGGTGGTCCTGCCCGCGCTGCTCATCCCGCTCGACATCGCCCTGGCCGTGTGCGTCGCCCCCGGTCACCAGCGCGGGCACGTCCTCGCCGAGCTGCGCCGGGTGCTGGGCACCGGCGTCCTCCCGGACGGCCGCCTCGGGTTCTTCCACCCGGACGCCCTCACCTTCGGCGAACCCGTCCGCGTCAGCCGGCTGGTCGCCGCGGCCGCCGCCGTACCCGGAGTGGTGAGCGTCCAGGCCACCCGGCTGCGCCGCCTGCACCACCAGGAGGACGGCGAACTCGACGCCGGAATCCTGCGGCTGGGCCCGCTGGAGATCGCCCAGTGCGACAACGACCCGGACCGGCCGGAGAACGGCCGGCTCGCCATCGAGATCGGAGGCGGCCGATGAGCGGCCGATGCGACTGCGGCTGCCGGGGCACCGGGACGGCCACCCCCGCCGAGGTCACCAACCCTCCCGGCCTCGGCGCCATCCGCTACCGGGTGGGCACCCACGGGGAGTTCCTGTCCTCCATGCTCGCCCGGCTCTCCGGGCCCGCCTACCCGGCGCTGCGCGACCTGACCGTACGCACCCCCGACGACCCGGCCGTCGCCCTGCTCGACACCTGGGCCGTCCTGGGCGACCTGCTCACCTTCTACTCCGAGCGGATCGCCAACGAGGGCTATCTGCGCACCGCTACCGAGGACGGCTCCCTCACCCTGCTCGGCCGGCTCGTCGGACACCGGCCCCGCCCCGGCGTGGCCGCCGGCACCTTCCTCGCCTACACCCTCGACCAGGACCCGCGGCCCGGCCAGGAGACGCCCGTGGTGATCCCCCGGGGCGCCCGCAGCCAGAGCGTGCCCGGGCCGGGGGAGGACCCGCAGTCGTTCGAGACGTCGGAGGAGCTGACGGCCCGCTGGTCGTGGAACGAGCTCGCCGTGCGGCGCCGCCGCCCCTACCAGGTGACGCCGCGGCTGCTGGCGGAGCGCACCGAGCTGTTCGTCCAGGGCACCGCGAACAACGTCAAGCCCGGCGATCAGCTGCTGTTCGTGTTCAGCGCCGAGGAGTCCGCCCGCGACAAAAGGTTCCTGCGCACCGTTCCCCACGTCCGGCTCGACCGCGAGAACGACGTGACCGTGATCGGCCTGCCCGTGACGGCCCAGCCGTCGCTCAAGGGCCTGCGCGAGGAACTGGCGAAGTGGATCGACCCGTCCGAGAAGGAGCCGCCCAACCCCCGGCCGAAGGCGAGCCGCCTGGTCGACCGGTTCGACGAGGACGTCCTCGCCCCGCTGCGCCGGGACCTCGAGACGCTCAAGACCGCGAGCGCCTTCGCCGACCGGCTGGGCGCCGACGTGCGGCGGGCGGACGAGGCCGCCGAACTCGCCCGCCCCTACCGGGAGATCGCCGCCTGGTTCCGTAGCCTGGCCGCGACGTTCACCACGCTGATCCGGCAGGCCCGCGCCCTGGAGCCGCCCCAGCCGGCGGACGCCGCACCCAAGCCGCCCCTGACGCCCCTGCCGCCCGGCGGCTCCCGGACGCCGCTCTACGACGGGCTGCGCCTGGGGAACGACCCCGCGCGGGAGGACGGCGGGCAGGCCGGCGCGCCGGCCGGTCCGCTCCACGCGGCGGTCAAGGGCCTGGGCGCCCTGCTGCCCGCCCTGCGCACCACCCCCGTACGGCCGCCGGTCAACGCCCGCCACCTCGCCCGCGACCCCGAGCGCCTCTACGCCCCCGGCTCCGACATCGGCGCCCAGCTGCTGGCCGCGCTCGACCCCAGGCTCCGCGAGGGCCTGAACGACGCCTGGCGGCAGGTGGACCTCACCGCGCCGTCGGCGCTGGCCACGGTGCAGGTGATGAGGGTCACCGCCACCCCCTTCGGGGCGACGGCGCCGCTCGTCCCCCGCTACAAGGACAACCAGATCGCCTACTACGAGGACTGGCCCCTCAGCGGGAACATCTCGCTCGACACGACGGTCACCTACGACAACGACGGCGGTGTCCCGGCGTCCATCGCGTTCACCTACTCGGTGGCCGAGGGCGCCTCGCCCTCGAGGGAACTCACCCTCCGCACCGACCGGGAGATGAACGAGAAGGTCGCCGACGTCGGACCGGGCGACGTGCGGGTACGCACCAAGCTGCCGCCCCGCCCGCCCGCGCCCGCCGGGAAGGACCCCGGCGCCGCCGCGCCCCCGGAGCCCCCGGACCCGCACCAGCTCGGCGTCTCCGCGGAGATGCTGCCCAAGCTGCCCCGGGCCACGGTGTTCGTCTCCCGGCCCGACGACCGGAACAAGGTGCTGGTGACGGTCACCGACGGCGCCGACACGGTGCGGGTCACCCTCGGCCCCGACGAGCTCGGCCCGCAGCAGACGCTCGGCACGCTCAAGGTCACCGCGGCCCGCCGCAAGCCGAAGGACCTGCCCGCCACCGTCAGCGTCACCATCGCCACCCAGCTCGAGGTCACCGACCGCAACAAGCTCGCCCTCGACGCCGTGTACGAGGGCATCGCCCCCGGCAGCTGGATCGCCGTCGAGCGGCCGCGCAAGGGCAGCCCCGGACAGATCCCCGGCGGCAAGGAGTTCGCCCAGGTCGTCACCCGGGTCACCGATGTGCGCGTGCTCTCCCGCGCCGCCTTCGGCATCTCCGGCAAGGTCACCGAACTCACCCTCAAGGACGACTGGCTCGACGCCTACGACGTCAACCTCTCGCACATCAGGGACGCCACCGTCCACGCCCGCGGCGACGCCCTCCGCCTCGCCGAGGAGACGGTCACGGACGACGTCGACGGCAACGAGATCGAACTGGCCGGGCTGTACGACGGGCTGGCACCCGGCCGCTGGGTGGTGTTCAGCGGCGAGCGCACCGACATCCCCGGCACCACCGGAGTACGCGGCACGGAGCTCGCCATGATCGCCGGCGTCGAGCAGCGCGTCGACCCCGCGCGGCCGGGCGACGCCGTGCACACCCTGCTCGTCCTGACCGCGGACCTCGCCCACCGCTACCGGCGCGAGAGCCTGCGCGTCTTCGGCAACGTGGTCGGGGCCACCCACGGCGCCACCCGCGACGAGCCGATCGGCAGCGGCGACGCCGGGAAGGCCGGCCAGTCGTTCGTTTTGTGGCAGTCCCCGCTGACCTGGCTCGCCGACGACAACGCGTCGGGCGCGCGCAGCACCCTGGAGATCAGGGTGGACGGCGTGCTCTGGCACGAGGTGGACAGCCTCGCGGGCCGTGGCCCCCGGGAACGCGTCTACGTCACCGGCACCACGGACACCACCGGCACCGCCGACCCGGCCGCCGCGGGCCGGGTCACCGTCACCTTCGGCGACGGCACCCACGGCGCGCGCCTGCCCACCGGCCACGAGAACGTCCGCGCCCGCTACCGCATCGGCGTCGGCAGGGCCGCCAACGTCAAGGCGGGGCGCGTCACCCAGCCCACCACCCGCCCGCTGGGCGTCAGCGCGGTCGTCAACCCGCTGCCCGCCACCGGCGGCGCCGACCCGGACGGTCCCGGCCTCGCCCGCCGCAACATCCCGCTGGCCGTCACCGCGCTCGACCGCCTCGTCTCCGTCGCCGACTACGAGGACTTCGCCCGCTCCCGGGCGGGCATCGGCCGGGCCAGCGCCCGCGAGGTCTTCGACGGCACCCGGCGCCGCGTGCACGTCACCGTCGCGGGCGTCGACGACATCGCCCTCGGCGACGACTCCGACATCGTGCGCACCCTGCGGACCTCCCTCGCCTCCCACGGCGACCCCCGGGTGCCGGTCACCGTGGCCGTGCGCGAGCTGGTGCTGCTCGTCGTCGCGGCCAACGTCAAGGTGCTTCCCGACCACTCGTGGGACCTGGTGGAACCGGCGGTGCGCCGGGCGCTGGCGGCCCGGCTCGGCTACCCGGCGCGCGAGCTCGGCCGGCCCGCCTACCTGTCGGAGGTGCTGGCCACGGCCCAGTCCGTGCCGGGCGTCGAGTACGTGGACGTGGACGCGTTCACCGGGGTGCCCGGCAGCCTGACCCCCCGGGGGCTCGAGGAGCTGCCCGAGCGGCTCAGGCGCCCCCAGGCGGCGGTGGACGCCCGGCTCGCCGCGTACCACGAGGACCGCTACACGGTCGCGCCCCCGGCCCCGCACACCACCGAGACCCTCACCGAGGTGGCAGCGAAGAACGGCATCACCGTCGCCGAACTGCTGCGGCTCAACCCCGGTATCACCGACACCAGGCCGCTGCCGAAGGGCCGCACGGTGTTCGTCTTCCGCGGCATCCGCCCGGCGCAGTTCGCGCTGCTCTCCCCGGACGTGCCGGACACACTGATCCTTAAGGAGGCACGGGCGTGAACCGTGAGCCCGACGGCCTGCTGGAGCTGCTCCCGCAGTGGCACCGGCTGCGCGACGCCGAGGCGGGGGAGCCGCTGCGCGCCCTGCTCGCCGTGATCGCCGAGCAGGTCGACCTGGTGCGCTCGGGCGTGGAACAGGGCTACGAGGACTGGTTCATCGAGACCTGCGCCGACTGGGCCGTGCCCTACCTCGGCGACCTCGTCGGCTACCGCGTCCTGCCCGGGTACGAGGAGGTGCTGACCACCGGCCTGTCCCCGGGCGGCCCCGGCGGCGGCACGGCCGCCTCGCGGCGGCGCCTCGCCGCCCGGCTCGCCCCCCGCCGCGACGTCGCGGAGACCGTCGCCAACCGGCGGCGCAAGGGCACCCCGGCGCTGCTGGAACAGCTGTCGGCGTCGGTGGCGGAATGGCCCGCCCGGGCGGTGGAGTTCTCCCGGCTGCTGTCCGCCCACCAGCCGGTGCGGCTGTTCGGGGCGGGCCAGGACGCCGCGGGCGCGGCCCGCCCGGCCCGGGGCCGGCTGCTCGACGTCCGCGACGGATCCGCCCTGGACCTGCTCGGCGGGGCCTTCGACCCGGCCGCGCACACCGCCGACGTGCGGCGGGCCGGCTCCGCGCGCCGCAAGAGCGGCTACACCCCGGCCGGCGTCGGCCTGTTCGTATGGCGGCTGGGGGCCTACCCGGTCACCCACGCCCCCGCCTACTGCATCGACCGGGCCCGCAACCTCTACACCTTCTCCATCCTCGGCAACGACAGCCCGCTGGTGGTGAAGCCCGAGCCGGAGCCCTCGCCGTCGCACCTGGCGACCCTGGACGACGTCCCCGCCTTCATCCGCCGCCGGCAGCTCGCCGACCGGCTCACCGACCACTACGGCCCCGGCCGGTCGTTCACCATCTGGCGGGACGGCGGCGACGAGCCGGTGCCGCCCGCCGACATCGTCGTGGCCGACCTCTCCGGCTGGCACTACCGGCCCCGGCGCGGCCAGGTCGTCGTCGACCCCGAGCTCGGCCGGATCGCCTTCGGCGCCCGCACCGCGCCCCGGCACGGGGCGTGGGTCAGCTACCACTACGCGTTCAGCGACGACACGGGCGGCGGCGAATACCCCCGCGAACGCGACACCCCGCCCCGGGCCACGGTCTACCGGGTCGGGCCGGACGGCCCCCACGAGCGCATCATGGACGCCTACGAGCAGTGGCGCTCCGACGGCGGCGCCGAGGCCGTCATCGAGATCACCCACAGCGGCGCCCACCAGGAACAGCTGGACTTCGACCTCTCGCCCGGGGAACGGCTGGAGGTGCGGGCGGCCGAGGGCGCCCGGCCGGTGATCCGCCTGCTCGACTGGTACAGCAACCGGCCCGACGCGCTCAACATCCACGGCAACCCCGGCGACGGGCCGCCGCCGCGCGTCGTCCTGGACGGGCTGCTGGTCACCGGGCGTGGCATCAACGTCACCGGCCCCGTCGGGTCCGTCGTCATCCGGCACTGCACGCTGGTGCCGGGCTGGTCGCTGGAGCCGCGCTGCGAGCCGCACTCGCCGCAGGAGCCCAGCCTGGTCCTGGAATGCACCACGGCCTGCGTGGAGATCGAGCGCAGCGTGCTGGGCACCATCGAGGTCGTCGGCGACGAGGCCGGCACCGACCCGCTGCGCGTCCACATCTCCGACAGCGTCCTGGACGCCACCGGCTCCGACCGCGAGGCCCTCTCCGGGCCCGAGTGCCGCCACGCCCACGCCGTGCTGCACGCCCACCGCACCACGGTGATCGGCGAAGTGCACGTCCACGCCGTCGACATCGCCGAGGACTGCGTCTTCACCGGCCGCGTCAGCGCCGCCCGGCGCGGCATCGGCTGTGTGCGCTTCAGCTATGTGCCCCCGGGCTCGCGCACGCCCCGCCGCTACCACTGCCAGCCGGACGGCGTGCGCGCCGCCGTGCGGGAGAGGGCCGAGAAGGGCGAGATCGACCGGAAGGACGTTCCCGCCCTGCAGGACGCCGAGGCGGCCCGGGTCCGGCCGGTGTTCACCAGCGTCCGCTACGGCACCCCGGCCTACGGCCAGCTGGCCGACGGCTGCGCGCCGGAGATCGGCCGGGGCGCCGAGGACGGATCCGAACTCGGCGCGTTCCACGAGCTCTTCCAGCCGCAGCGCGAGGACAGCCTGCGCGCCCGGCTGGAGGAGTTCTCCCCGGCCGGCACCGACGCCGGGATCATCCACGTCACCTGACCCTGCCCGACGGGCACCTTCCCAGAGGAACCCACACATGCACGCAGACCTCTCCCGTATCACCTTCCGGCCCGCCAAGCACTACTCCGGCGTGCTCGCCCAGCAGGGCCGGGTCCAGCTCGACGCGGACGCCAACGAACAGCACGCCATCCAGCAGCACCAGGCCCGCACCCTGGCCGCCGACCTGATCGGGCAGCACGGCGGCCCGTACGGCGCCGCCGGCTTCCGCATCGCCTACTGCCGGGGCGAGAAGACGCTCGACAACCTGGCGATCCACGGCGGGCGTTACTACGTGGACGGCATCCTGTGCGACGCCGGCCTGCCGCCGGCGGGGATACCCGCCGGGGAGGGCTCGGACCCGAAGGCCGCCGACGGCGCCGCGCCCGAGGGCGAGCCGGCAGGTGAGCCGGAGGGCGGGCAGAGCCCCTGCGACGACCCCGCCGTCTGGACGTACTGGAACCAGCCCGACGCCTACCGCGACCCCGAGAAGCCCGCCGACCGGCTGCCGACGCAGTTCCCCTACCTCGTCTGCCTCACGGTGTGGGAGCGGGCGGTCACCGCGGCCGAGGACCCCGAGATCCGGGAGGTGGCCCTCGGCCCCGCCCTCCCGGACACGGCGGCCAGGATCAAGACGGTCTGGCAGGTGCTGCCCCTGCCCGCCGCCGAGCTGACCGTGCCCCAGAGCCCGACGGCCGCCCAGGTCCGCGAGGCGTTCCGGACCTGGGCCGACGCCCGCCGTGCCCCGGCCGCCTCGGCCGCGTTCCGTGCCGAGCGCCCGGAGCGCACCGACGAGGAGCCGTGCCTGACCCGGCCCGAGTACCGCTACCGGGGCCCGGAGAACCAGCTGTACCGCGTGGAGATCCACACCGGGGGGACGGCCGAGACCGCCACCTTCAAGTGGTCCCGGGAGAACGGCTCCGTCGTCTTCCCCGTCGCCGCGCTCGACGGCACCTGGGTGGAGCTCGCCACGCTCGGCGGCGACGACAAGCTGGACCTGAACGCCGGGGACCGGGTCGAGCTCGCCGACTCCGCCTACACCAGCCGCGGCGAGAGCGCCGAGCTGCTGCGGGTGGAGGAGGTGGACGTCCCCGGACGCCGGGTGCGGCTGAACGCCGAACCGGGCCCGGGCACCGGCAGGCTGCCGGGCCTGCACCCCTTCCTGCGCCGCTGGGACCACCGCGCGCCCGGGGCGCGCGGCACCGCCCGGCAGCACCGCGACGGCGCGCTGAAGGTCGTCGAGGGCACGTGGCTGGACCTGGAGGACGGGCTGCAGGTGTGGTTCGAGCCCGGCGGCCGCTACCGCCCCGGTGACTACTGGAGCGCGCCCGCCCGCACCGCCACCGGCGCGGTGGAGTGGCCGGCGGCGGCCGACCGCCGGCCACTGCTGCAGCCCCCGGCGGGCATCGACGTCCACTACGCCCCGCTCGCCTGGGTGGGGGCCGACGGGGCGGTGACCGACCTGCGGTACACCTTCCGGCCGCTGGCGGCACCCGTCGAGGCGGCCACGACCGGCGGGTGAACGACCCGTTCCCGGCCGACGGGTGAACGACCCGTTCCGGACCACCGTCCCGCCGGGCGCACGGCCGCCCGGCGGGCGCGGATCACACGCGTGCACATCCCAAGGAGGAGAACCATGGCACAGCCCTTATCCGCCGACCGACTCGTCGCCGCACTCCGCGAGGAGGGCCTGAGGGTCGTGGAGCACCGCAGCTGGCGCACCCACAACCGCAACGGCAAGGGCCCGTGGGGCCCGATGAACGGAGTGGTCGTCCACCACACCGTCTCCTCGGGCACCATGAGCTCGGTCGACCTCTGCTACGACGGCTACGACGAACTGCCCGGCCCGCTCTGTCACGGCGTCATCGTCAAGGACGGCACGGTCTACCTCGTGGGCAACGGCAGATCCAACCACGCCGGGCTCGGGGACGGCGACGTCCTCGACGCGGTCATCGCCGAGCGGCCGCTGCCCGAGCCCGACGAGAACGACACCGACGGCAACGCCCGCTTCTACGGCTTCGAGTGCGTCAACCTGGGCGACGGCAAGGACCCCTGGCCCGCCGCCCAGCTCGAGGCCATCGAGAAGGCGTCGGCCGCCATCTGCCGGGCCCACGGCTGGACCGAGCGCTCGGTGATCGGCCACAAGGAGTGGACCAACACCAAGAACGACCCGCTGGGCTTCACCATGGCCTCCATGCGCTCCCGGATCGGCGCCCGCCTGCGGCGCAAGCCGGACGGCCCCCTGCCGAACCCGCCGCAGGGCCAGTACGCCCCCTTCCCCGGCAGCGACTTCTTCCGCGCCGGCCGGCGCAGCGCCCTCATCACCGCCATGGGCGTACGGCTCGTGGAGGAGGGCTGCGGCCGCTACGAGGAGGGCCCCGGCCCGGAGTGGACGGAGACCGACCGCGCCTCGTACGCGGCCTGGCAGCGCAAGCTCGGCTACTCCGGCTCGGACGCCGACGGCATGCCGGGCGAGACGAGCTGGACGAAGCTCAAGGTGCCCAGGGTCTGAAGGCCGGGCCCTCGCGCCCGGCGCGTGCGGGACGACCGCGAACCGATACCGCCCGCCTGCCGGACTCCCATCCGGCGGGCGGGCGGTCCGCGTGCGGGTGGTGCGCGTGAGGGTGGTGCGCAGCCGGGCCGACCCCGGCCCGCGCCGCCTGGTGATCTAAGGTCGCCGTAGCGGCTTGCCGATCACTTCCATGGGAGAGCACGGATCATGAGCACACACTTCGACGTCGTCGTCCTGGGCGCGGGCCCGGGAGGCTACACCGCGGCGGTCCGCTCCGCCCAACTCGGCCTGCGCGTCGCCGTGGTCGAGGAGAAGTACTGGGGCGGGGTGTGCCTCAACGTCGGCTGCATCCCCTCCAAGGCGCTGCTGCGCAACGCCGAACTCGCCCACACCGTCACCCGCGAGGCGAAGACCTACGGCATCAAGGTCGAGGGCAGCATCAGCTTCGACTACGCCGAGGCGTTCAAGCGCAGCCGCAAGGTGGCGGACGGCCGCGTCAGCGGCGTGCACTACCTGATGAAGAAGAACGGCATCACCGAGTACGACGGCCGGGGCACCTTCACCGACGACCGCACGCTCCAGGTGGCGCTGACGGCCGGCGGCACCGAGACCGTGACGTTCGACCACTGCGTCATCGCCGCCGGCGCCTCGACGCGCCTGCTGCCCGGCACCTCCCTCAGCGAGCGCGTGGTCACCTACGAGGAGCAGATCCTCACCGACCGGCTGCCGGAGAGCATCATCATCGCGGGCGCCGGCGCGATCGGCGTCGAGTTCGCGTACGTCCTGCACAACTACGGCGTCCAGGTCACCGTCGTCGAGTTCCTCGACCGGCTCGTGCCGCTGGAGGACGCCGACGTCTCGGCCGAACTCGCCAAGCAGTACCGCAAGCTGGGCATCAAGGTCCTGACGTCCACCCGGGTCGAGTCGATCGACGACACCGACCCGGCGGCCAAGGTCCGGGTCACCGTCACCCGCGACGGACAGCAGGAGGTGCTCGAGGCCGACAAGGTGCTCCAGGCCATCGGCTTCGCCCCGCGCGTGACCGGCTACGGCCTCGAGACCACCGGCGTGCGGCTGACCGAGCGCGGCGCGATCGACGTGGACGCGCGCGGCCGCACCAGCGTGCCGCACATCTTCGCCATCGGCGACGTCACCGCCAAGCTGATGCTGGCGCACGCCGCCGAGGCGATGGCCATGGTGGCCGCCGAGACGATCGCGGACGCGGAGACCATGGAGCTGGACTTCACCATGATCCCGCGCGCCACCTACTGCCAGCCGCAGATCGCCAGCTTCGGCTGGACCGAGGCCCAGGCCCGGGAACAGGGCTTCGACGTACAGGTGGTCAAGTTCCCCTTCTCGGCCAACGGCAAGGCCCACGGCCTCGGTCACCCCACCGGCTTCGTGAAGGTCATCAGCGACGGCCGCCACGGCGAGCTGCTCGGCGCCCACCTGATCGGTCCCGAGGTCACCGAGCTGCTCCCCGAGCTGACCCTGGCCCAGCAGTGGGACCTGACCGTCCACGAGGTCGCCCGCAACATCCACGCGCACCCCACGCTGGGCGAAGCGGTGAAGGAGGCCGTGCACGGCCTCGCCGGTCACATGATCAACATGTGACGCCGGGCGCTCCGGGCCGTACGCGCGAGCGCCCGGCCCGGAGCGCCCGCGGAAGTGCGCACGCCGCGATATGTCGTTCCGGCGGCCCCGGCGGGGACGATCGGCCCCGCACGGTCAAGCGGTCGACGTATTCGGAGTGATGGTGGTCAAGACGATCGTCGGTGAGGCCGTGCCGGGTCTCCGTGGTGTCCTCAGCACCCGTGAGGCCGATCTCGACGCCGCTGCACGGGACTTCGGCAACCGGGTGCGACGGCGTCCGCTCGCCGTGCTGCGTCCCGCCGACGCGGGCGACGTGGCGGCGGTCGTACGGTTCGGCCGGGAGCACGGCATCACGGTGGTGCCCCGGGGCGGCGGGCACGCCGTCGACGGGCAGGCCCAGGCGCGGGACGGCATCGTCGTCGACCTGAGCTCCCTGGACGGGGTGGGCGAGGCGGGCCCCGACGCCGTCGCGGTGGACGCCGGAGCCCGGTGGGACGCGGTCGCCGACGCCGTCCTGCCCGCGGGGCTCACGCCCCTCGTGCTGCCGGACCACCTCGGGCTGACCGTCGGAGGGACGCTGTCCGCCGGCGGCTTCGGCGGCACCAGCCACCGCCACGGCTGCGTGGCCGACACCGTGCGCGACCTCGAGGTCGTCACCCCGTCCGGGGAACGGGTCACCTGCTCGCCGACCGGGAACGCCGCGCTCTTCGACGCGGTGCGCGGCACCCAGGGCGAGCACGGGATCATCACCCGCGCCACCCTCGCGCTGACACGGGCCCCGGGCGCGGCCCGCCGCCACCTGCTCCCGTACCGCGACCTCGGCACGTTCCTCGCCGACCAGCGACGGCTGATCGAGGACGGGCGCTTCCACCACGTCGAGGGCCAGGCCCGGCCCGCCGGCGACGGGGAAGGGGCGGGCTGGCTCTTCGTCCTCGAGGCCATGGCCGCCTTCGACCCGCCGCACGCGCCCGACGACCGCGCGCTGCTCGCCGGCCTCTCCCACCGGCGCGGCGCCGAGGAGACCGAGACCACCGGCTACGGCGACTTCCTGCGGCGGGCCGCGCCGCTGGAGGCCCGGCTGCGCGACACCGGATCGTGGCAGGACGACCCCCATCCCCGCTGCAACGTGCTGCTGCCGGGCCGGCACGCCGAGGACGTCATCGCCGCCACGCTCGCCGGCCTCACGGCGGCCGATATCGGCCCCGGCGGCGGCGTCCTGCTCTACCCGGTGCCCACCGATCGCATCGTCGCCCCGTATGCGCCGAAGGCGGCGGGCGACGCCGTCACCGTCCTCTTCGGGCTGCAGCGCACGGCGCGGCGCGGGGATCCGGACACCCTCGAACGGATGCTGCGCGGCAACGAGGCCCTGCGCGAGGCCGCGGCGGCCGTGGGCGGCGTCCGCTACACCGCGCCCACCGCGTTCCACGAGGCGCGGGTGACCTCGGGTACGCCGCCTACGACTTGATCTCGTCGACGATGGTGTCGACGACGTGCGCGGCGAGCCCGTCGACCAGGGCGCGGTCCTGCCCCTTGAGCGGGCCGCGGGTCGCCAGGTCGGCGAAGCCGTGGACCATCGACCAGCACACCCATTCGGCGTTCACCCGCCGCTCGGGGGTCAGCGCGCCGGCGGCGACCATCTCGTCGAGGGCGTCGAGCAGCAGCTGGTAGGGCGGCGCGACGCGGTCGCCCACGGTGGCGGGCGGGGCGTCGCCGTCGGACTCGTCCCGGGTCAGGATGGCGACGTCGAACCAGCCGGGCTCGCTGAGCGCGAAGTGGATATAGCCCAGGCCCACTCCGCGCAGGTTCCGTACGGCCCGCGCGGCGCGGTCGGCGCCGGCGTCGTCCCCGAGGGCGGTCATCCGGTCGCGCATGGCGTGGGCGAGCCGGTCCTGGGCCTCCGCGGCGACGGCGAGGACGAGGGCCCGCCGGTCGGCGAAGTGCCGGTAGGCGGCGTTCGGGGTGACCCCCACGGAGCGGGTGACCACCCGCAGGCCCAGCGCTCCGGCCCCGCCCTCGCGCGCGAGCTTCACCCCGGCCTCCACCAGCGCGGCGCGCAGGTCGCCGTGGTGGTACGAGCGCGAGCGCGTGTCTTGGCTCATGGTCCGCAATTCCTCCCCGGCCCAGTGTACAGGGTGAACATCGCTGGTCAGCGGCCCGAGGCGGGTCCCGGCCGGTGCCCGGGGGGCCGTACTGGCGTGATGCGGCGGGTGTTTGAGCACGTCAGGAGAAGACGGCGCGGAGGTCGGCATGGAAGCGTTTGACGGGAGCGGAATCACTACTTTTCGAATGTTCGAACACCGAGGGAGGGAGCCCGGTTTGGAGCCGCGCGAGCTGACGCTGCGCGTGACGGCCAAGGACGCCGTCGCCGACGACGTGGTCGTCCTCCACCTCGCCCACCCCGACGGCGACCGGCTGCCGGACTGGACGCCCGGCGCGCACATCGACCTCGTCCTGCCGTGCGGGGTCACCCGCCAGTACTCCCTGTGCGGGGACCGCTGGGACGCCCACCGCTACCGGATCGCCGTGCTGCGCGAGCCGGACGGCCGGGGCGGCTCGGCGTATGTGCACGACCGGCTCCGGGTCGGGGACGGCGTCGGCGTGGGCGGCCCGCGCAACAACTTCCCGCTCGTGCCCGCCGACCACTACCTGTTCGTCGCGGGAGGCATCGGCATCACCCCGCTGCTGCCGATGATCCACCAGGCGCGGCTGGTCGGGGCCGACTGGCACCTCCTCTACGGCGGCCCCCGCCGCCGGTCGATGGCCTTCCTCGACGAACTGGCCCGCTACGGCGACCGCGTCCACGTCCTGCCCGAGGACGAGCGCGGCAGACCCGACCTGGCGGCCTGGCTGGGAGAAGTGCGCGACGACCTGCGGGTGTACTGCTGCGGGCCGGCCGGGCTGCTCGCCGCCGCCGAGGCCGCGTGCGCCCACTGGCCCGCCGCGACGCTGCGGACCGAGCGGTTCACCGCCCGCGAGCGGCGGGCGCCGGTACGGGACGCGCCGTTCGAGGTCGTCCTGGCGCGCACCGGGGCGAGGGTGACCGTAGCCCCCGGCACGACCGTGCTGGACGCCGTGCGGTCGGCCGGCGCGGACGTGCTGTCGTCGTGCCGGGAGGGCACCTGCGGCACCTGCGAGGCCGCCGTGGTCGACGGCGTGGTGGACCACCGCGACGCCCTGCTCACCGACGACGAACGCGCCGCCGGGGACCGCATGTACCCCTGCGTGTCCCGCTCCTGCGGCGCCCGGCTCGTACTGGACCTGTGAGGCCGGGCCCGGTGGGACCCGGACCCGTGGGACGACCGCGCCCGCGACGGACACCACGACCGGCCGGAGAACCGGCCCCCGAGGCGACGGAGGTCGCGACCATGACCGAGACCCCGGTCGGCGGGGCACCCGCCGGCGGGCCGTCCCTGCCCGTCATCGACACCGACCCCTTCGGCCACGAGGTGCTGACGGACCCGCTGCCGCTGGACGCCGCGCTGCGCGAGGCCGGGCCGCTGGTGTACCTGAGCGCGCACGACATCTACGCGGTGGCCCGCCACGAGCACGTGTACGCGGCGCTGCGCGACTGGCAGGGCTTCCAGTCCGGGGCCGGGGTGGGCCTGTACAACTTCCGTACCCACAAGGCCTGGCGGCCGCTGAGCGCGCTGGTGGAGGCCGACCCGCCGCACCACGACGCCCCGCGCCGGGTGCTGTCCGCCCTGCTCGGGCCCCGTACGCAACGCCGGCTGCGCGCGGAGTGGACGGCGGCGGCGCGGGAGATGGTCGACGGGCTGCTGACCACGGGCGCGGGGGACGGGCGCGCCGGTTCCGTCGTGGAGTTCGACGCCGTGACCCGCCTCGCGGAGGCGTTCCCGCTGCGGGTGTTCCCCGACGCGCTCGGCCTTCCCGAGGACGGGCGGGAGAAGCTCCTGCCCTTCAGCGACTTCCTGCTCAACGCCTTCGGCCCGCGCAACGAGCTCGTCGTCCGGGACGCGCCGCGGGCGAGGGAGCTGTCGGACTGGGTCGTCGCCCACTGCGAGCGCGAGGCGCTCGCCGAGGGCGGGTTCGGGGCGGAGATCTGGGCGGCGGCCGACCGCGGCGAGATCACCCCCGAACAGGCGCCCTCCGTGGTGCGCTCGCTGTTCGCGGCCGGCGTCAACACCACCGTGCACGCGCTGGCCGCGGTGCTGTACGCGCTCGCCACCCACCCCGCGCAGTGGCGGAGGCTGCGCGCCCAACCGGGCCTGGCGCGGGTGGCGTTCGAGGAGGCGGTGCGCTGGGCGTCGCCGGTGCAGACGTTCTTCCGTACCGCCACCGCCTCCGCGCGGGTCGACGGCGTGGCGGTGCCCGACGGCGCGAAGGTCCTGCTGTTCCTCGGCGCCGCCAACCGCGATCCCCGGCGCTGGGCCGAACCCCACGCCTACGACCTGTCCCGCGACCCCTCCGGGCATGTGGGGTTCGGCTTCGGCATCCATCAGTGCGTGGGCCAGAACCTGGCGCGCCTGGAGGCCGAGTGCCTGCTCACCGCCCTCGTCGAACGGGTCGCGGAGCTGGAGGCCGCCGGGCCCGCCCGACGCCGCCTCAACAACACGCTGCGGGCCTGGGATTCGATTCCGGTTCGGGCCCGCATCGCACCGTAGTGCGGGGGTCGCTCCGTTCCCATCTGGGTGTTTGCCTCGCTCATCGATGCGATATACCGTGTGGGCACAGCTGATGTGGACAGTGTGAACTCCCGTCCTCATCGCGCGGCCGGCCGAGCGTCATCTCGCAGGCGCACAACGCTGATCAAGGGAGAAATCGCGTGACCACGGTCAATTCGAGTGCGGCGGCGGATGACGCCGAGGTCCCCCGCACGGCGGCGGACCCCCGCCGATGGCTGGTGCTGGCCCTCTTATCCGGTCTGCAGTTCATGATCCTGCTGGACATGACCGCGGTGAACGTGGCGTTACCGCAGATCCAGAACGGGCTCGGCTTCTCCCCGGCCGGCCTGGCCTGGGTCGTCAACGGCTATGTCCTGGCGGCCGGCGGGCTGTTGATGCTCGGCGGCCGGCTGGCCGACGTCTTCGGCCGGCGGCGGCTGCTGGTGACCGGCGTCGTCGTCTTCGCGGTCTCCTCGGCGGTCTCCGGGGCCGCCGTCGACCCCTGGATGATGATCGTGGGCCGGGTCGGCCAGGGCACCGCCGAGGCGCTCGCCGCCCCCGCCTCCCTCGGCCTGATCGCCCTGCTCTTCACCGACGCGAAGGAGCGCACGAAGGCGCTCGGCGTCTGGGGCGGCATCATCGGACTGGGCAGCACCGTCGGCTCCGTCATCTCCGGCCTGCTGACCGACCTGGCGTCCTGGCGCTGGATCTTCTTCATCAACCTCCCCGTCGCCCTCCTCGTCCTCGTGATGGTTCCCCGGCTGGTGTCGGAGAGCCGGATGGTGCGGGAGAAGGGCCAGGCGCTCGACGTCGTCGGCGGCATCACGCTCACCCTGGGCCTGACCGGCGTCGTCTACGGCCTGCTGCACGCGGCCGACCACTCCTGGGGCTCCACCACGGTCGTGGTCCCGCTCGTCGCCGGCGCCGCGCTGCTCGTGGCGATGCTCCTCATCGAACGCCGCGCCCGCAACCCCCTCATCCCGCTGGGCTTCTTCGCCAACCGCACCAGGTCGGTCGTCAACGCCGCCACGCTGTTCTTCATGGCCGCGTTCATCTCCTACAGCTTTATGCTGACCCTCTTCGAACAGCAGGTGCTGGACTACTCCCCGCTGGTCAGCGGGCTGGCCTGGCTGCCGCTGAGCGTCGCCATCGGCGCCGGCATCGCCGTGGGCACCGCGCTGATCCCCCGCGTGGGCATCCGCCCGGTGGCGGCCGTCGGATACGTCGGCGCCGGCGTGGGCCTCTTCATCACCAGCACGATCGACGTGAACAGCTCCTACCTCGGCGGGATCCTGCCGGGCATGGTGGTGTTCGGCCTGTTCGCCGGCGCCAGCATGCCCGCCGCGACCAACGCCGCGCTGCACGGGGTCACCGTCCAGGACTCCAGCCTGGCCTCGGGCGTGCAGAGCACCATGCAGCAGATCGGCGGGGCGCTCGGCGTGGCCATCCTGGTGGCCCTCGCGATCCGGCACGCCGGCGACGCCATCGGCGGCGGCACCCGCCCCGACATCGCGACGACGGAGGGCTACGCCCTGGCCATCCGCATCGGCGGGGCGCTGATCGTCTTCGGCGGGATCCTCCTCGCGGCGCTGCTGGAGAAGGTCGACACCACACTGCGGGACCCGACGGCCGAGCGCCTCGCGGACGCCCGCTGATGAGGGCCGCCGGGAGGTCCGCGACCGCTCGGCGGCCTGCCCAACCGAGCCGGAAGGGGTACGAGGGATGAACGCGCTCCCCACGGACCCGGCCGTCGAGAGCCGGGCCGGCCTGCTCGCCGTCGACGCCGACCACCTGTGGCACCCCTGGTCGCCGAGCCGCGTCAGCCCGGACACCGTCGTCGCGGTGTCCGGGCGGGGGTGCGAGGTGTGGGACGCGGACGGCCGCCGCTACCTCGACGCCAAGTCCTCGGGCCTGAACGCCACGCTCGGCTACGGCTGCCGTCCCGTCATCGACGCGGTGAACGCCCAGCTGTCCCGCCTGATGACCTACGACATGGGCGAGGGCGCCAACGTGCCGGCCATCCGGCTGGCGCGGCGCGTCGCGGAGCTGACGGGGCCGCCGCTGACCCGCACCTTCTTCTGCAACAGCGGGTCCGAGGCGATGGAGACGTGCATCCGCATCGCGCGCTTCTACCACGCGGTCCTCGGAGCGCCCCGGCGCCACCTCGTCGTCTCGTTCGAGAACGCCTACCACGGCGCGACCATGGCCGCCGCCGCGTGCTCGGCGGGCTCGTCGCCCGTGGCGAAGGAGGTGACGCCCGCCGGCTTCGTCACCCTGCCCCGGCCCGCCCGGGCCGCCGACGGGGCCGGCGCCCTGCGGGACTTCCTCGCCCGGCACGGCGACCGCACCGCCGCGGTGCTCGTCGAGCCGGTGCAGTCACGGGGCGGCCACCTCCTGCCCGACGCCTGCCTGCGCGACGTACGGGAGCTCTGCGACCGGCACGGCGTCCTGCTGGTCCTCGACGAGGTGACGACCGGATTCGGCAGAACGGGCCGGATGTTCGGCCACCAGCACTCCGGGGTCCGCCCCGACCTCCTGGCCACCAGCAAGGGGCTGACGGCCGGGTACATGTCGCTGGCCGCGGTCACCACGACGGAGCACGTCTTCGACGTCTTCGACGCGAACAAGACGAAGGCCGGCTTCGTCCACGGCCACACCCACTCCGGCCACGCCGCCGCCTGCGCGGCCGGGCTGGCGGTGCTCGACGTCGTCGAGTCCGAGGGCCTGGTCGCCAACGCCGAGGCCCGCGGCGCCCAGCTGCTGGCCGCCCTGGAGGAGACGCGACCGCTGCCGTACGTCCGCGACGTCCGCGGCCGCGGGCTGCTGGTCTCCCTCGAACTGGACGGCTCGCGGCGCGCCGCACGCGTGCGTGCGCACATGAAGGACGGCGGCGTCCTCGTCCGGCGCACCGGGCCGAACGTCCTCGTCGCCCCGCCGCTGATCGTCACCCGGGACGAGACCGAGCGGATAGCGACCGCGCTGCTGGCCGCCGTGTCGGCGGCGGCGACGCCCGCGCCATGACCCCGCCACAGAGAACGACGGAACAAGGAGAACGCACCATGCCCGAGGCACCGAAGACCGCCCAGACCATCGACACGAAGTTCACTGCGCCCATCACCCAGGACAACAACAGCGGCTGGACCTGTGTGCTCATGCCCGGATCCAGCGAGTTCTTCGGCACGGGCAGGGCCGTCAAGGTCGCCGGCACGGTCGACGGGCACGCCTTCCAGGCCACCATGCTGCCGGTCGGCAACGGAGTCCACATGCTCCCGCTCAAGGCGGCCCTGCGGAAGGTCCTGGCCAAGGACCAGGGCGACGAGATCACCGTGCACCTCGAGCAGCGCTTCAGCTGACCGGTCGCACGCAGGGCCCCGCCGTCCCGTGACGGCGGGGCCCTGCTCGCGCGGTGCTACGCCACCGGGCTGTTCAGCACCTTCCTCAGTACGTCGGCGAACTCCTCGGGCCGCTCGAGGAAGCCGACGTGCTCGCCGGGGAACTCGACCGGCAGCGAGCCGAGCAGCTCGCACAGCGCCATGGACGTCCGGTACGTCTCCAGGGCGCCGGAGTCGGCGCCGATGCCGACGACGACCCGCGCCGGACCGGAGGCCAGGGCGCGCGTCCCGGGCACGTAGCGGGTGGTGTGCCGCAGCTCGTGGGCGAAGAAGCGGGCGCCGTCGACGAGGTCCATGGGCGAGGGCTCGTCCGGCGCGGCCGCCGGGGCGTCGCCGTCCCCATCGCCGGCGAGCCCGGATCCGGCCATGAACTTCCACCAGGCCGCCTCCGCGCCTTCCCGGTGGAACGTCTCCACGATGTCGTCGACCATGGCACGTCGGTCGGCGGCGTCGGGCAGCAGCTCCAGCAGCGGAGGCTCGTGCGCGACGAGGGTCCGCACCCGCTCGGGGTGCCGCTCCACCAGCGCGAGCCCGGTGACAGCGCCGCCGCTGCTGCCGAACACGTCGGCGGTGCCGGCCCCCACCACGTTCAGGAGGGCGGCGACGTCGTCCGCCCGCAGCTCGGGGGTGGAGTCCTGCTCGGGGTCGTCGAGGGCGCTGCCCGCGATGCCGCGCGGGTCGTGGGTGACGACGGTGTAGTCGCCCACGAGCGCGTCGGCCAGCGGCGCGAAGGCGGCGATGCCCATGGGCGACCCCAGGAGCAGCAGCACCGGTCCCGCCCCGCGCACCTCGTAGCGCAGGTGCGCTCCCGGGACGCCGAGGGTCCGCGTCATCGTCATGGCCGGTGGTCCTTCCGTGAGCGGTCGTGGCGACGGCGGGGGAGGGGGCCGTTGGGCCCGTCCAACTCCCGTTCGTCACGCAGCTCAACGTTTCTGCAGCCGCTCAGGTCACTGCCGAGGACGCGTGAAGGACATGCCGGCACCGCGTCTCAGCGGAAGACGCGCTCCATCACCCTGCGGGCCACGGGCCGCGGCGCGTGGTCGAGCGCCGCCGTCATCAGCCGTGTGACGGTGCCCGGGACGGTCACCGTCCGCCCGGCGTCCCACGCCCGCAGCGCCCCGGCCACCACCTCCTCGGCCGTGGTGTGCCCCGGGGTCTTCTCCACCCGGTCGCCGAGCCCCGCCACGTCCCCGAACTCCGTGACGGTCGGCCCCGGGCACAGCGCCATGGCCCGTACGCCGGTGCCCCGCAGCTCGCACGACAGCGCCTCGGCGAACGACAGCAGGAACGCCTTGCTGGCCCCGTACGCCGCCAGGTAGGGCGTGGTGACGAAGCCGAGCGTCGACGCCACGACGATGACGCCGCCGGAGCCGCGCGCGACCATCCGCGGCACGACCCGGGAGGTCAGGTCCACGCTCGCCATCACGTTCAGCCGCAGCATGGCGAGCGTGTCGGAGGGATCCGTCTCGGTGAACCTCCCGCGGATGCCCCGGCCGGCGTTGCAGACGAGCAGCCCGGCGCCGCCGAGCTCCTCGGCGCGGGCGGCCACCGCCTCGGTCGCGCCGTCCGCGGTCAGGTCGCGGACCTCGGCGACCACGCGTCCGTCGGAACCGGCCTCGAGGGCCGCGAGGCGGTCGGCCCGCCGGGCCACGGCCAGGACCCGGTGGCCGCGCGCGAGCAGGACGCGGGTGAACTCCGCGCCGATACCGGAGGACGCCCCGGTGACGATCGCCAGTGGTGCCTCAGACATGGTTGCTCCCAGGGGAAGACGCCGGCGCACGATCGGTGTCTCGAAACTACGTGCCCCGGCCTTCCGCCCGCTTCTCGCTGTGTGCCATATGTGCGAGGGTGGCCGCGTGATCGGCGTCACGCTCCCGGCGGCCGTGCGCCGATGTCGAAATCCGCCCCGCCGCTCCGACCCCTTGGTGAGGCGCCGCCACCGGCACCCGCGATCCGAGGGAGAGTGACGTGAAGTACCTGATCCTGCTGCACAACAACCCCACCAGCTGGAAGCACCCGATGTTCCTCCATCAGGACAAGGAGCTGTCGGCCGAGGAGCGGGACGCGCGCATGGCCGAGTTCGGGATGCTGATGGAGGAGATCTCCAAGTCCGGCGAACTGGTCGACGCGCAGCCGCTGGCCGACCCGGTCCTGGGCCGGACCGTGCGGATGCGCGACGGGGCGCTGGCGGTCACGGACGGGCCCTTCGCCGACTCCAAGGAGCAGATGGCGGGCTACTTCGTCGTCGACTGCGACAGCATGGACCGCGCGGTCGAGATCGCCTCCCGGTTCCCCGACACCCGTGACGGCGTCGCCGAAGTCCGCCCGATCATGGACCAGTCCGGCTCGGAGATGTGACGGCCTCCCTCGCGATCGAGGACCTGCTGCGCGAGCTGGCGCAGCAGGTCCTCGGCCTGCTCGTGCGGCGGCACCGGGAGTTCGACGCCTGCGAGGACGCCGTCCAGGAGGCGCTGCTCGCCGCCTTCGTGCAGTGGCCCGAGAAGGGGATCCCGGACAACCCCAAGGGCTGGCTGGTCACCGTGGCCACCCGGCGGCTCACCGACGCCTGGCGCAGCGACTCGGCCCGCCAGAACCGGGAGAGCACGGTCTTCGCGCTGACGCCCGCAGACGAGCTGCGCGCGCCCGGCCCCGGCGAGGAGGCCGCGGCCCGGGGCGACGACACGCTGACCCTGCTGTCGCTGTGCTGCCACCCGGTGCTGTCGCCCGCGTCCCGGATGGCGCTCACCCTGCGCGCCGTCGGCGGGCTCACCACCTCGCAGGTGGCCCGGGCGTTCTTCGTGCCCGACGCCACGATGGCCCAGCGCATCAGCCGGGCCAAACAGCGGATCAGGGAGGCCGGCATCGACTTCCCGCTGCCGCCGGAGGAGGAACGCGAACGCCTCCCGGTCGTCATGCACGTGCTGTACCTGATCTTCAACGAGGGCTACACCGCCTCGTTCGGCGCCGACCCCGGCCCGGGCGACCTGACCCGCGAGGCCATCCGGCTCACCCGCGAGCTGCACGGCCGGCTGCCGGGCGACGCCGAGGTGGCGGGGCTGCTGGCCCTGATGCTGCTGACCGAGGCCCGCCGCCCCGCCCGTACCGGCCCCGGCGGCATCCTGGTGCCGCTCGCCGAGCAGGACCGCGGCCGGTGGCGGCAGGACCTGATCGACGAGGGCACCGCGCTCCTGGACCGGACGTTCGCCCGCGGCCCGGTCGGCCCGTACCAGCTGCAGGCCGCGATCGCGGCGCTGCACGACGAGGCGAAGTCCTCCGAGGACACCGACTGGAAGCAGATCCTGGCGCTCTACCACCTGCTCGAGACGGTCTGGCCCAGCCCCGTCGTCCAGCTCAACCGGGCCGTGGCGCTGGCCATGGTGCGCGGGCCGCACGCCGCGCTCGAGCTGCTGGAGACCCTGGGGGCCGACGCCCGGATGGCGCGCCACCACCGGCTGCACGCCGTCCGGGCCCACCTGCTGACGATGGCCGGCGACGCCGCCGGCGCGCGGGCCGCCTTCGAGACGGCGGCCCGGCGCACGACGAGCCTTTTGGAGCGGCGCTACCTCGAGGCCAGGATCGAGGAGCTGTCGCCCGGCCTCACGCGCCAGCCGGGGCCGGCTCGCCCAGACGCACCGGCAGCTCCTTGTGACCGTTCATGATGAAGGTGCCCTGCGGCTCCAGCTCCTCGGGCGCCACCGCCAGGGACAGGTCGGGGAAGCGCTCGAACAGGGCGGGCAGGGCGATCTTCAGCTCCAGGCGGGCCAGCGGCGCGCCGAGGCAGAAGTGCACCCCGTGACCGAACGAGAGGTGCGTCTTGTCCGCGCGCGTGGCGTCGAACTCCCCGGCGCTCGCTCCGTGCACCTCCGGGTCGCGGCCCACCGCCGCGAAGCCCATGAGCACCGGGTCGCCCCTGCGGACGACGACGTCCCCCAGCGTGACGTCCTCGGTCGCGAAGCGCAGCGGGAGCTGGGCGACGGGCGCCTGCACCCGTAGCGTCTCCTCGATCACGTCGTCCCAGGAGACCTTCCCCCGCACCAGCAGCTCGCGCTGGTCGGGCTGGGTGAGCAGGGCGAGCACGGCGTGGCTGAGGGCGTTCATCAGCGTCTCGGAGCCGGCGCCGAGCATGAGGTGGAGGGTGCCCACCATCTCCTCGTCGCTGAGATGGGTGCCGTCGGCCTCCCGGGCCGCGAGCAGCAGGCTGGTCAGGTCCTCGCCGGGCGTGCGCCGCTTGAGCTCGGCGAGCTCGTACAGCTCGCGGTGCCACTGCTCGACGTTGGCCTCGGCCTCGTCGCCGGTGATGGAGGTGCTGACGTTCACCCCGGCGCCGCGCAGGGCGGCGGCCCGGGCCGACTCCGGTACGCCGAACATGTCGCAGATGACCCGGGCGGGCAGCGGGGTGGCGAAGCGGCCCTTGAGGTCGACGACCTCGCCGGGCGGGGTGTCGGCCAGGCGGTCGAGCAGGTCGCGGACGATGTTCTCGATGAGCGGCCGGGTCGCCTCGACCTGCCGGGTGGTGAAGCCGCGCTGGATCAGCTTGCGCAGCCGCATGTGGTCGTCGCCGTCGTTGGTGGTCATGTTGTCCATCAGGAGCCAGCCGATCAGCGGCCAGTTCGAGGGGATCTCGCCCGCCGCGAACGCCGGCCACTTCTGCGGGTCCTTGACGAAGCGGGGGTCCGACAGCACCTGCTTGGCCATCTCGTAGCCGGTCACCGACCAGCCCTCGACGCCGCCGGGCAGCTCGACCCGGGCGACCGGTCCCCGCTCGCGGATGCGGGCGCCTTCCGCGTGGATGTCCCGGCCCGTGGTGTCCAGGACGACGGGGCAACGATTCTCCATCGGGTGTCTCCTCCAGGGGTCAGACGGAACCAAGGGTCAGACGGAACGAGGGGTCAGACGGAACCAGGGGTCAGACGGAGGTGAAGAACTCCGCCAGCAGGGGTGCGCCCAGCTTCTGGTTGAACAGGTGGCCCTCGCTCGGCATGCTCACGAACCGGCCGTGGGGAATTCCCGCGGCCAGGGCCCGGCACGGCGCGAGCATCCACTCGGGGCTGTCGTCGCCGCCGATGACGAGGGTGGGAACGGCGATCTTCGGCAGGAGGTCGAGGGGGACCTCGGTGCTGTCGTCGCTGATGACCGAGTCGTAGATGACGGTGGGTGCGACCGCCTCGAAGGACGGCCAGACCGGGTGCTCCCGGAACCGCTCGATCGACTCCGCACCGAAGCCGATGTCGACCTTGAGGAAGAGGGCCACCGCGTCCCCCCTGCGGTCGGCCGCGATCAGCCGGCGCAGCTCGTCGTGGTAGCCCTCGGGGACGCGGGGGCCGCCGTACGGGGGTTCGTACATCGCCAGGTTCGCCATGGGCAGCCCGGCGGCCGCGCCCCGGACCGCTATCATCCCGCCGGTGCAGTTGGCGAAGACCGAGGCCGATCCGCCCGCCGCCTCGAGCACCGCCGCCAGGTCCTCGACCTCCCGCTCGACCGACCACCGCTCCGGCTGCGCGTCCCCGCTCCCGCCCCGGCCGCGACGGTCGTAGTTGAAGACGGTGAACCGCTCGGAGAGCGCCTCGGCGAGCCGGGCGAACATGGCCTTCTCGTTGAGGCCGCCACCGAGGATGACCACGGACGGCCCGCTGCCGGACCGCTCGAACGCGATCGGGGTGCCGTCGGCCGACGGCACCCTCTCCAGCTCGATGCCGCGTAACCCGAAGCCGACGTTGTCGAGGTTGGCCGCAGTCTCTGGGTTCTCCATCGGGATTCTCCTCGCGGTCGCGGTCGTACGGGCCTGTGACGACCGCTCACCACGCTAGATCCCGGACCGGCCCGTGACTTCCTCCAGATTGCCGACTTGGGAGCCCCGGCCGCTCGCCTGTCGCCGGCTACCGGGCCCGGAGCGTGCGCAGGAACGCCCGCAGGTCGTCGGTGAACAGCCCGGGCTCCTCCAGGGCGGCGAAGTGCCCTCCCCGCGCGAGCTCGTTCCAGTGCGCGACGTCCGGGAACGCGGCCTCGGCGAGGCGCCGTTCGGGCCGCGCGATGTCGTGCGGGTACACCGCCACCCCCAGCGGCCCGGGGACCGGTGGCAGCGGTCGGGGAGGGGCGGCCGACGTGGGCAGGAACGCGGCGTTGTCGTAGTAGAAGTGGGCCGACGAGCCGGCGGTCCCGGTCAGCCAGTACAGCGTGACGCCGGCGAGCAGCGCGTCGCGGTCCACGGCCTCCTCGGGCGCCTTGTCCGCGCCGGTCCACTCCAGGAACTTCTCGGTGATCCAGGCGAGTTGGCCGACGGGCGAGTCGGTCAGGCCGTAGCCGAGGGTCTGCGGCCGGGTGGTCTGGACGGCCATGTAGCCCAGGCCCTCGGCCGCCTTCGGGTCCGGCTCCTCCGGGGGCGTCAGCAGGAAGTTCACATGCGTGCCCACGACGTGCTCGCTGTCGGTCGCGCCGAGGAGCAGGGAGACGAAGGCGCCGAGGTCGCCGCCCTGCGGGACGTAGCGGTCGTAGCCGAGCGAGGCCATCAGCGCGGCCCACACGCCCGCCACCCGCTCGACGGACCAGCCGTGTCGCGTCAGGGGGCCGGAGAAGCCGAAGCCGGGCAGCGAGGGGACGACCACGTGGAACGCGTCCGCGGGATCGCCGCCGTGGGAGCGGGGGTCGCTCAGCGGGCCGAGGACGTCCAGGAACTCGAGGAACGAACCGGGCCAGCCATGGGTGAGCAGCAGCGGCATCGCGCCGGGCTCGGGGGAGCGGACGTGCAGGAAGTGGATGTCGGCGCCGTCGACGGTGGCGACGAACTGCGGGAACGCGTTGACCCGCGCCTCCGTGGCACGCCAGTCGAACTCCTCGCGCCAGTAGTCGGCGAGCTCCTGGAGGTAGGGCCGCGGCACCCCGCGGCTCCAGCCGGTGTCGGGCACAGGGGCGGGCCAGCGCGTCGACGCCAGCCGCGCGCGGAGATCGTCCAGGGCTGCCTGCGGGGTCGCGACGCGGAACGGGCGTATCACCTGGTCCTCATTTCTGCTTCCGCCGTGAGGGGTCGAGCCCGGACGCTACAAGGCCGGCCGCCGGCCGCCTACGGTCCGGGACGGATCGAGCAGTCCCGGAGAAATCGGCCGCGGTCCGGTCCGTACGCCGCAACGTGGGAGAAGAGGAGTTCACGCCCGTCGCACTAGCGTTTCCCCCACCGCTTGCTCATTCGGATCACGGGGAGGCGTACCTCATGGCAGCCAAGATCGGTGACCACGCCGTCGTGCTCGGTGGCAGCATCGGCGGCCTGCTCGCCGCCCGCGTGCTCTCCGACGCCTACGACCGGGTCACCGTCATCGACCGCGACGACCTCACGGGCGCGGGCGCGGACGTGCGCCGCTCGGTGTCCTGGGCCGTCCACATCCACGCCCTGCTCGAGCGCGGCCGGCAGATCATCGAGGAGCTGTTCCCCGGCTTCGTCGACGACATGCTCGCCCTCGACGTGCCGGTGGGCGACTACGGAACCACCTGCCACTACTACTTCAACGGCCGGATGCTCGCGGAGACCGAGACCGGGATGGCGTGCGTGGCGGCCAACCGCCCCGTGCTCGAACACTTCCTCCGCACCCGCGTCGCGGCCCTGCCCGGCGTCGTCCTGCGCGAGGGCACCGACATCACCGGCCTGCGCGCCTCGGCCGGCAACGGCCGCATCACCGGGGTCACCGTCCGCCCGCACGGCGACGGCGACGCCGCGGGCGCGGCCGAGACCCTCGAGGCCGACCTGGTCGTCGACGCCACGGGACGGGCGTCGCGCACGCCGCGCTGGCTGGAGGAGCTCGGCTACGCCCCGCCGCCCGAGGAGAAGGTCCACATGGACCTGACGTACACGACCATGGACTTCGTCGGCCCGCTGCCCGACGACCCGCTCGGCGAGGACATCGCGCTGGTCCCGACCGCGACCCCCGCGTTCCCGCGCGGGGCGATCTTCGCGCGGCTGGCCGACCGGTACGCCCTCACACTCACCGGCATCAACGGCGACCGCGCGCCCACCGACCGCGAGGGCTTCCTCGCCTACGCCGCGACGCTGCCCATACCCCAGGTCCACGCGGCCGTCCGCGACGCCGAACAGCGCGCCCCCGCGGGCAGTTTCCGCTTCCCCGCCAGCGTCCGGCGCCGCTACGAGCGCCTGCGGCGCTTCCCGGCGGGATACCTGGTCATCGGGGACGCGGCCTGCGTCTTCAACCCCGTCTACGCCCAGGGGATGACGGTGGCCGCCCTCGGGGCGACCGTGCTGGCCCGGCACCTCCGGACGCCCGGCGGGCCCCGCGCGGACGCCTACTTCCGCGACCTCGCCCGCGTCACCGACGCGCCCTGGAGCATGTCGGCCGCCGCCGACCTCGGCTACCCCCAGGTGCGCGGCCGACGGACGATGGCGACCCGGATGGCCAACGTCTTCATGCCCCGCGTCCAGGCCGCCGCCGCCAACGACCCCGTGGTGGCACGGAAGTTCATCCGGACGATCTCGCTGATCGACTCGCCGCAGGGGCTGATGAAGCCGTCCGTGATCGGGCGGGTGCTGTTCGGACCAGGCGCACGGTCCCGCTCCGGGGTCCCCGCGAACACCCCGGCGGCCTTCAGGTGACCCGACCCCGGCCGACCGGCACGACAGGGGCCGGCGGAACCGGGAGCACCGACGAACCCGGGTCCGCCGGCCCGCCCGCCGCGCGCTTCCGGTGGGGCGCGCTGGTCCTTCTGTGCTTCGCCAACTTCGCGGTCCTCCTCGACTCGCAGAGCGTCATCCTGGCGCTGCCCCGGCTGACCGCCGACCTCGGCATGTCCGCCGGCGACGCGCAATGGGTGCTCAGCGCCAAGCTGCTGACCTTCGGCGGCCTGCTCCTGCTGGGCGGCCGGACCGCCGACCGCCTCGGGCGCCGCCGGGTCTTCATGACCGGCACGGCGCTGTTCCTCGTCAGCTCGACGGCCTGCGGCCTGGCCCCGAACGGCGCGGTGCTCATCGGCGCCCGGGCGCTGGGCGGGGTGGCGGCCGCCCTGATGGTGCCCACCGCCCTGTCGATCCTGGTGAACACCTTCCCCGAGGGCAGGAGCCGCAACACCGCGCTCGCCGGCTGGGCGGGCATCGGCGGCATCGGCGCCACGGCCGGCCTGCTCGTGGGCGGCCTGCTCACCCAGGCGCTCGGCTGGACCTGTGTTCTTCATCAACGTGCCCGTCAGCCTGCTCGTGCTCGCGCTCGCCCCCGCCCTGCTGACGGAGAGCCGTGCCGCCGAGCGGCAGGGCTCGTACGACGTCGCCGGAGCCGTGACCGGCACCGCCGCGCTCTTCGCGGTCGTCCTCGCCGTCATCCGGGCGTCCGCCACCGGCTGGACGAGCCCGCGGACCCTCGGCCTGTTCGCCGTCGCCGCCCTGCTCGCCGCGGTGTTCGCGGCCGTCGAACGGCGGTCGGCCTCACCGCTGCTGCCACCGGCCATGCTGCGCCGCCGCGCTCTGGCCGGCGGCGACCTCGTCACGCTGACGATGGGCATGGCGGCCTTCGGGCTGTCGGTGGCGAGCTCCCAGTACGGGCAGGTCGTGCTCGGCTACGGGCCGCTCGAGTTCGGCCTGCTGCAGTCCGTCATGCCGACCCTGGCCTTCGTGGGCGCCTACGCCGGCCAGAGCGTGGTGACCCGGGCGGGCGTACGGCCGGTGGTCGTGGCCTGCCTGCTCCTGCTGGGCGCGGGCTCCCTGCTGCTGTCCCGGGTGCCGGCGGACGGGAGCTACGTGCCCGACATCCTGTGGGGGCTGGTCGTGTTCGGCCCCGGCCTGGGCGCCGGCACGGCCGCGGCGTCGGTGGCCGCGCTGGCGCGCGTCCCCGAGCACGCCAGCGGCGTGGCCTCCGGGCTCAACGTCGCCTCGCTGCAGATCGGCGGGGCGCTGGGCGTCGCGGTGATCACCTCGACGGCCACCACCTTCACCGCCGCGCCGGGCGGCCCGGACGGGCTGACGGCAGGCCTGCGGGCCGCCTTCCTCGCGTGCGCCGCCTGCGCCGCGCTCGGTCTGGTGCCGGCGCTCGCCCTGCTGCGCCGCTCCCCACCGGACACCCCCTAGGGCGCCGGGCAGCGGCCGGGGGCGGGGCGGGCTTGAGCGCTCACTCCCGGACGCCGCGGACGATCAGCCGCCTGGCGCGGGGGTCGTAGCCGCGGCCGTCGAAGTCGCCGAAGCACTCGACGCCGGTGAAGCCGACCCGCTCGAACATCGCCCGCAGCTCGGCCGCGCTGTAGACGTACGAGGTCAGCGACGCGGAGTGGGACCGGCCGTCGCGGATGAGCGTCCAGTCGGTCCGCAGCCGGGTGAAGTCGTCGAGGACGGTGTCGCGCAGCAGGACGGTCGCCCCGGGCAGGTCGACGACCTGGGGTCGCCCCACGCGCCGGGCCAGCACCTCCTTGCCGAGGACGTCGACGAGCAGCCGTCCGCCCGGGGCGAGGCTCGCGTGCGCGTTGCGCAGGACCTGGAGGTTCTTCTCCGGGTCGGCGAAGTACCCGAACGACGTGTACATGTTGATCACCACGTCGAAGGCGGCGGGCCGCGCGAACTCGGCCATGTCGGCCTCGACGAGCCCGGCGGACGTCCCGGCGGCGGCGCAGGCCTCCTTGGCCCGCTCCAGCATGGCGGCGCTGAGGTCGACGCCAGTCACTTGGTACCCCTGCCGGGCGAGCGGCACCAGGTACAGGCCGGGCCCGCAGCACAGGTCCAGCACCCGGGAGCCGGCCGGGAACGCCAGCAGCGGCGAGAAGGCCACGTTCTCCGCCGCCTCGGCCGCCCGCCGCGGGGAGAACATGAACTCGGCGAATCCCGACCACAGGCCGTCGTTCTCGTACCAGTGCATGGATGTCCCGTCCTCTCGATGGCCTTCGCGTCCCGCCCGGGTGCCGCTCACGCGCGCGTGCCGTGGGCGCCGTGCACGGCCTTGAGGTATTCGAGGTGGTCGGGCAGGGCGGCCGCGTAGATGTCGCGCTCCTTGTCGATGTGCTCGAACATCTCCCACGCGGCGTCGTCGTTCATCAGCTCCACCGACGGCGGGGCCTTGGTGAAGTCGAACTCCATGCCGGACAGGATCGCCCACAGGCTGCGCGTCTCGAACAGCCGCAGCTGGCTGCCGTCGGGGATGATCACGCTCTGCGCGTACTCGGTGAGTTTCCGCGCCAGGCTGTCGGGAACCGGCGCCTCGCGGACCGCCCGCCAGAACTCGGTGTCGTCGCGGTCGGTGAGGCAGTAGTGCATGACGATGAAGTCGCGCAGGTCCTCGAACGCGCTCGTCATCAGCTCGTTGTAACGGGTGACCCGGCGCTCGTCCAGGTCGCTGTCCGGGAAGTGCAGGACGAGCAGCGCCAGCTGGTACTCGATCAACGCGATGGTCGTCGACTCGAGCGGCTCGACGAAGCAGCTGGACAGGCCCACCGCGACGCAGTTGTTCACCCAGGAACGGCGGTTGTGACCCACCCGCATCCGGATGTGGTTGGCGGGCACGTCGTGGGCCCGGGGGCCCAGGAAGTCGCGCAGCTCCCGCTCGGCCTTCTCCGGGGTCGTGGTGCGGCTCGAATAGACGTAGCCGGTGCCCTCGCGGTGGTAGAGCGGGATCTCCCAGATCCAGCCGTCGCCCCGGGCGTTGGCCGTCGTGTAGGGCCGTAGCCCGTCGCGGTGGTGGTCGGCCGGCAGGGCGATCGCCGAGTCGCACAGCAGCGTGTCCCGCTCGCTGACGAACGGCTCGTGCAGGGCCTCGTTGATCAGCAGCCCGCGGAATCCGGAGCAGTCGAGGAAGAGGTCGGCGTGGAGTTCGGCGCCGGTGTCCGTCACGACCTTCTCGATGTGCCCCCGGGGGTCGAGCGCGACGGCCTTCACGTCGGCCACCACGTGGCGCACTCCCCGGCCCGTCGCGAGGTCCCTCAGGTACTCGGCGACGAGGGCCGCGTCGAAGTGGTAGGCGTAGCGGTAGCCGGGGTCGGGCGCGTCGGTGCCGGGCAGGGGCTTGGGGGCCTTGTTGAGCTCGCACAGCCGCTGCAGGGCCATGCCGGCGTCGCCGAACGTGGCGCGGACGCGCGGATCCCCCGCCAGCCGCTGCTTCAGCCAGAAATGGGCCAGGGAGACGCCCCGGCCGAAGCGCTTGTGAAAGGGCTGCTCGTAACTCGGCACCGGTGGTTCGGGAACGGTGAAGAAGGGATGGAAATAGGTGTGCCGGCTGCCGTCCGGACGCGGTTTCCGCCAGTCGTTGAACCGGACCGCCGACTTGAACGCCGCATTGCACCGCGGCATCCAGTCCTCTTCCTTCATGCCGAGAAAGGCGAATGTCGTCCGCAGGGTGGGGACCGTGGCCTCGCCCACCCCGATCCGGCCGATGCGGGCCGATTCGACGAGCGTTATCCCGACTTTCCCGCCGAACGCGCGGTTCAGATAGGCGGCGGACAGCCAGCCCGCTGTTCCGCCGCCGACGATCACGATCTTCTGGATGGGGCGTGCCACGGACGGATCTCCTTTACGAGCGACGGTCGGCCGGCGGGGACGCGGCCGGGCGGCCGCGTCCCCTCCCTCTCGGCGTTGCGGTGCCTCTCACCGGCCCCCGGGGGCCCCGGCGAGACCGGGGTAGCCCACCTGGACCAGCTGCTGGGCGGCCCCCGCGTACCACTCCGGGGCGTCCGGAGCCTCGGTGCCCAGACCGTCGACGTAGCGGGTGAACAGGGAGAACACCGCCGCGATCAGCACGGTGTCGTGGATCTCGGTCTCGGTGGCGCCGACGGACCTTGCGGCCGCGATCTGCTCCGCCGTCACCGCCTTCCCGCTGTCCCGGGTGGTCAGCGCGATCCGGAGCAGGGCCCGCATCTTGTCCGACAGCGGGGCGTTGTGCGGGTCCTTCTGGGTCCGCTCCACCAGATCGGAGCCGCCCTCGAGCTGGGCCGCGGCGAACGCGCCGTGCGCCTGGGAGCAGAAGGAGCAGTCATTGCTCCGCGACACCACCGCGCCGATCAGTTCCCGCTCCCCGCGGCTGAGGGAATTCGGGCCGCGCAGCAGTACCTCCACCAGTTCGCCGAGCGGTTTCGCGGTCTCCGGGCGGAAGTCGAACAGGCCGATGATGCCGGGCTTTTCGGGGTCCACTGCGATGTGTGGCATTGCGAGCGCCCTCCACGGATTGACGTCGGTCAGGGCCGATAATCCGTGCGCGGATCCGCGGAATCCATACTCCAGGTTGCTCATGCCGGGGGCCGGGGCGGGGCGCAGAAGGAGGGGAGGAATCAGGTGGAGTCGCCGGACCGGTGGCCGGCGGGCCGGTCCGCGCCGTCGGCCGACTGCCACGACTGGTGGTCGAGCAGGCGCAGGTGCTCCTCCTCGGTGCGGGCCACGCGGCCCATCGTCAGCCGGAGCAGCGGCGGGGCCATCAGCGAGGTGAAGACGGCGACCAGGACGACCATCGTGTACTCGGCGGTGCCCAGCACCCCCAGGCGCAGGCCGGCCATCGCGATGATCACCTCGACGACCCCCCGGGAGTTCATCCCCGCGCCCAGGGCCAGCCCCTCCCAGCGGCTCAGCCCGCTCAGCCGCGCGCCCAGGTAGGCCCCCGCGAACTTGCCCAGCACCGCGACCGCGAGCAGGACGAACGCCGCGAGCGCCGTCGTGGGGTGGGCGAGCGCCGTGAGGTCCATCCGCAGCCCCGCCGTGGCCAGGAACAGCGGGGCGAGCACCGACAGGACGACCGTGCGCAGCGGGGCGAGCTTGGGCTGGGCGGCCGGGGCCCCGGTGATGAGGATGCCGACCGCGAAGGCGCCCAGGACCGGTTCCATGCCCAGCAGATGGGTGAGCGTGCCGCCGGCGAGCACCAGCACCACGGCGGTGGCCACGGCGGTGCCCGGCTCGGGGTTCCGAGCGGCGCGCTCCATCACCCGGCGCACCAGCACCCGGCCGGCGGTGGCGGCGAACAGCGCGAAGCCGGCCAGGAGCGCCACCGACAGCCCCACGCCCCGGCCGGTGATGCCGGTGGTCGCCGCGGCCGAGACCACCGACAGCAGCAGCCAGCCCACCGCGTCGTCGATCATCCCGGCGCCCAGCGTGAGCTGCCCGATGGTGCGGTGCAGCAGGCGCATGTCGGAGAGCGTCTTGGCGATCACCGGGATGGCCGTGACGCACATCGCCACGCCCAGGAACAGGGCGAACACCCCCCGGTCCGGTCCCGCCATCGAGGCGGGCAGCAGCAGACCCAGGCCCACCCCCAGGCCCAGCGGGATCAGCAGCCCGAACAGGCTCACCAGCACCGCCGTCCTGGCCCGCGTGCGCAGCATCCGCAGGTCCAGGTGGGTGCCGGTGACGCCGACCAGCAGCAGCACCGCGACCTGGCCGAAGGCGTCGAGGAGGTGCATCTGCTCGGCCGGGCCGGGTAACACGGTGGCGGACAGGCCCGGCGCCAGGTGCCCGAGCAGGCTGGGGCCCAGCAGCACACCCGTGGCCAGCTCGCCGGCGATGGCCGGCAGGCCCACCCGCTGCGCGAGGGAGCCCAGCAACCGGGCCAGGGCCAGGAGCAGCAGCAGGGATCCGAGGAAGATCAGCACCGCGTGCGAGGACAACGGGGCCACCGGCGCCGAGAGGTCCTTCCAGTGCGCCGAGCCGCCCATGTCGTCGCCCCTTTCGGTGAGTTCGACCGATGATGCGCCGCGGCAACCGGCCGTCACATCTCTACGGTTGCTCACCACCCGTCGGACTGTCCATGGGGCCTGCCCCGGCCCGCCGCACGGCCTCGGCCCGTAGCGCCTTCTTGTCGATCTTGCCGATCGGCGTCATGGGCAGGGACGGGATCGTCAGCAGCCGCTCGGGCAGCTTGAACGCGGCCACGCCGGCCGCCAGCATCACCGCCCGTACGTCCGCCAGTGCCACCTTCCGCGTGCCGTCGGGCACGACGAACAGGCAGACGCGCTCGCCGAGTTCGGGGTCCGGCATCGCCACCGCGGCCGCGTGCGCGACGCCGTCGGCCCGTAGCGCGAAGTCCTCCACCTCCTCGGCGTTGATCTTCTCGCCGCCCCGGTTGACGACGTCCTTCTCCCGGCCGGTCACGACGAGATTGCCGCCGGGCCCCTCGCGCACGATGTCGCCCGTGCGGTACCAGCCGTCCTCGGTGAACGAACGCGCGTCGGTCGCGGGGGAGTCGTAGTAGCTCCGGGCGGTGTACGGGCCCCGGGCGAGCAGCACGCCGGGCTCGCCCGGCGCCACCGGCTCGCCGTCCGCGCCGACGACGCGGATCTCGTCGTCGGGGGAGATGGGCCGGCCCTGGGTGTGGTGGACGACTTCGTCCGGGTCGTCGAGTCGCGTCAGGCACAACAGGCCCTCCGCCATCCCGAACACCTGCTGCAGCGTGCAGCCCAGCACCGGTGCGACCCGCCGCGCCGCCTCCGGCGTCAGCCGCGCCGCGCCGGCCTGCAGCAGCCGCAGCGAGGAGAGATCGGCGTCGTGGTTCTCCTCGCGGTGCTCCAGCCAGCGCATGACGACCGCCGGGACGACGGACGTCGCGGTGACGCGCTCCCGCTCGATCGCCGCGAACGCCGCCTCCGGCGCCGGGGAGTCCGCTATCACCACCCGGCCCCCGGCCAGCAGCGCGCCCAGCACGCCGGGACCGGCGTTGGTGAAGCCGTGGCCGAGCGGCAGCACGGCGAGGTAGACGGTGTCCGGGCCGAACCGGCAGAGCTCGGCCGCGCGCGTGATCATGTAGGCGAAGTCGTCGTGGGTCCGGGCGACGAGCTTGGGGAGCCCGGTCGTCCCCCCGGAGAGCAGGAACGTCGCGACCCCGGCGGCGTCCGGCGCGGCCTTGTCGAGCAGGGCCGCCGTCGCCTCGGGGTCCTCCGCCGGCGCGCACAGCTCCCGCAGCGCGAGGCCGCCCGGCGCGACGTCGTCGCCCGCCACGAAGACGTGCTCCGCGCCCGGTACCGCCGCGACGATCTCGTGGGCCATCGCCTGGTGGTCGAACCCCTTGAGCGTGCCGGGCACCACCAGCGCCTTCGCCCGCGCGTGCGCCACCACACCGGACAGCTCGTGGTGGCGGTGCTGCGGCAGCGCCCACACCGGCACAGCGCCCAGCCGGAAGCAGGCCACCGTGACGACCACGTGCTCCCAGCGGTTGGGCAGCTGCACCACGATCCGGTCGCCGGCGCCGATCCCCAGCGCGCTCATCCGCGCCGCCGCCCCGTCCGCGCGCGCCATCAGCTCGCGGTGGCTCAGACGGACCGGGCCGTCCACGAGGCAGACCGCCTCCGGGGTCCGGCGCGCGGCCTCGGCGAGACGGGACCCCAGCGAACGCCCCTCCCAGTAGCCCTTGGCCGCATAGCGGGCCGCCGCGCCGGCCGGCCACGGGACGACGTCCGGAGGGGAGGAAGTGACCGCTTGCTCGGGCATGTCTGCTCCTTCGGGCATGTCTGCTGCGTGCGTGCGCGCCTTTCTCCCCGCAGCCTAGGGACGCCGTCCGGCCCCGGTCGTCTCGGTGATTGCTGAATCGGGGCGCCCTCCTGAAGCCGCACGTCAGAAGTTGTCAGACGGTCCTCGCCGGGCAGAACCTGTCGCTCAGTGGGGCGGCCCGCCCTCGCGTGAGCCCTTCCTGACGTACAGGCGAAGGGCCGGACGCCGCCGCAGAAACGGCTGCCGGAGAAGGCGATCACCGGCCCCCTTTGCGTCGTGTCCGCTCGGTGAACCGAACAGGAGCGAGGACTTGACGGAGAAAGCAGCACCCGAGGAAGCAATCGCCATCATCGGCATGAGTTGCAGGTTCGCCCCGGACCTCGACTCGCCGGAGAGGTTCTGGGAGTTCCTCGCGAGCGGCCGCAGCACGGTCGGCGACATGCCGGACAAACGCTGGAAGCCCTACGCCTCGAGCAGCCCGCAGGCCACCGCCGTGATGCGGACGACCATTCGGCGCGGCTCCTTCCTCGACGACATCGAAGGCTTCGACGCGGAATTCTTCGGGATCTCCCCCCGGGAGGCCGACTTCCTCGACCCGCAACAGCGGTTCATGCTCGAACTCTCCTGGGAGGCGCTGGCCGACGCGGGCATTCCCCCGCTCTCCCTGCGCGGCACCGACGCGGGCGTGTACGTCGCCGCGAATTCCAACGACTACGGCCGGCGACTCCTCGAGGACATCCCCCTCACCGGTGCGTACGCGGTCAATGGCACCACCTTCTACGGAATCGCCAACCGCGTCTCCTACTTCCTCGACCTGCGCGGCCCCAGCATGGCCGTCGACACCGCCTGCGCCGGCGCGCTGACCGCCCTGCACATCGCGGCCGGCGCCCTGCTGACCGGGGAGACGCCCCTGGCGATCGTCGGCGGCGTCAACATCATGTCCACTCCCGCGCTCAACGTCGCCCTCCACGGCGCCGGGGCGATGTCCCCCGACGGCCGGAGCAAGGCCTTCGACAAGAACGCCGACGGCTACGGCCGGGGCGAGGGCGCCGGGGTGGTCGTCCTCAAGCGCCTCTCCGACGCCCGCCGCGACGGCGACCCCGTCCAGGCGGTCGTCCGCGGCAGCGGCCTGTTCCAGGACGGGCGCTCCGAGGGCATGATGGCGCCGAACGGCGACGCGCAGGAGCACATGCTGCGGCAGGCCTACGAGCGGGCGGGCGTCGACCCCGCCGGCGTCGACTACGTCGAGGCGCACGGCACGGGCACGCCGGCGGGCGACGGCGAGGAGGTCACCGCGCTCGCCAGGGTCTTCGGCGCCGGTCGGCCGCCGCACCGCCCCTGCCTGATCGGATCGGTGAAGCCCAACATCGGCCACATCGAGGGCGGTTCCGGGATCGCCGGCGTCATCAAGACCGTGCTCGCGCTGCGGCACGAACAGCTGCCGCCCAGCCTGCACGACGAGCCCCACCCCGACGTCGACTGGGCCTCCTCCGGGCTGCGCCTCGTCGGCGAGCCGCGGCCCTGGACCGCGGCCGCCGGCCGGACCCGGCGGGCCGGCGTCTCCAGCTACGGCGTCGGCGGCACGATCGCCCACGTCATCCTGGAGGAGGGCCCGACCGGCGAGGAGGGCCCCGCCGGCCGTACACCCGAGGACACCGGCGCGCGGGCCCGTACCCCCGCGGTGTTCCCCCTGTCCGCCGCGTCGGAGGCCGGGCTGCGCGCCCTGGCGGACTCCGTCGCCGACTGGCTGGACGCCCACCCCGGCGTCGCGTCGGCCTCGGTCGGTCACACCCTCGCCCTGCGCCGCTCGCACCTGGCGCAGCGGGCGGCTCTCGTCGCGGACTCCGCCGGGGGCCTGGCCGAGCGGCTGCGCGACCTCGCCGCGGGCCGCACCGGCCCCGGCGTCGCCTCGGCGCGGACCGCCCCCGGCCACGAGGGCGAGGTCGTATGGGTGTTCTCCGGGCACGGCGCCCAGTGGTCCGGCATGGGACGCGGACTGCTGGCGAGCGAACCGGCGTTCGCGGCGCGGATCGACGCGCTGGCGGACGTCTTCCGCGACGAGCTCGGCTGGACGCCCCGCGAGGCGCTCGAGGCCGGCGGCCCCTGGACGGCGGCCCACGTCCAGGCGCTCACCTTCGCCGTCCAGCTCGGCCTCGCCGAGGTGTGGCGCAGCCACGGCCTCGAGCCGGGCGCGGTCATCGGGCACTCCGTCGGCGAGATCGCCGCCGCCGTGACCGCCGGCGCGCTCGACCGGCAGGAGGCCGCCCGGTTCGCCTGCCGCCGGGCGGCCGCGCTGCAACGCCTGGAAGGGCGGGGCGCCATGGCCATGGCGGGCCTGCCGTTCGAGGAAGCCCGGCGGCGGCTCGCCGGACGGCCCGGCGTGGAGGCCGCGATAGCGGCGGACCCCGGTGCGACGGTCGTCTCCGGCGACCGGGCGGCGATCGCCCGGATCGCCGAGGAATGGCGGGAGGCGGGAATCTGGATCCGGGACGTCGACTCGGACGTGGCGTTCCACAGCGCGCACGTCGAGGAGGTGGCCGACGAGGTCGGCGCGGCCGCCCGCCGCCTCACCCCCCGCCCGCCCACGGTGCCCCTCTACGGCACCGCACTGGACGACCCCCGGTCGAAGGCCGCCCGCGACGGCGACTACTGGGTGGCGAACCTGCGCCGGCCCGTCCGCTTCGCCCAGGCGGTCCAGGCCGCCGCCGAGGACGGCCACCGGCTCTTCCTCGAGATCTCCTCGCACCCCGTCGTGGCCCACTCGGTCGGCGAGACGCTGCTGCACCTCGGCGTCGAGGACGCGGCCGTCACCGGCAGCCTGCGGCGGAACGCCGACGAGACGGCCACACTGCTGGACGGCCTGGCCCGCCTGCACTGCCACGGCGCGGCGATCGACTGGACCCGGGACCACGGCGCCGGCGCACCGCTGCCCCTGCCCGCGACCGTGTGGCAGCACCGCCCGTACTGGATCTTCCCCGAGGACACCGGCGGCGCCGGCCTGGGCAGCGGCCACGACCCGGACAGCCACACGCTGCTCGGCGGCCGGATGACGGTCAGCGGCGCGCCGTCCCGGCAGGTCTGGCAGACGCGGCTGGACCTCTCCAGCCGCCCCTATCCGCAGAGCCACGGGCTCGTCGGCGTGGAGGTCACCCCGGCCGCCGCCATCATCAACACCTTCGCCGAGGCCGCACGGGAGGACGGGCCGCCGGCGCTGACCGACATCGTGCTGCGCACGCCCCTCGCCGTCGAACCGCCCCGCGTCGTGCAGGTCGTACGCGAGGGCCGGTCGCTGTCGCTGGCGACCCGCATCGCCGACGACACCGAGGACGACGGCGACGAGTGGATCACCCACACCACGGCCACCCTCGACCCGGGCGCCCCCGCGCCCTCCGGCCTCCTCGACGCCGCGCGGCTCCGCGCGCGCCTGACGGAGGGTTCGCTGACCAGGGCCGACGAGATGTTCGAGCGGATGGGCGTCGAGGGCTACGCCTTCCCCTGGGACCTGGAGGAGCTGCGGCACGACGAGGACGAGCAGCTCGCCGTCCTCACGATCGAGCCGGCCCCCGCCCGCCGGGCGAGCAGCTGGGCGCACGTCATCGACGGCGCGCTGACCATCAGCGCCATGGTGGTGGCACCCGGCGACGCCTCCGTCCTGTGGATGTCGCGCTCGATCGAGAAGGTGACATGGCGCGGGGAGCCGCCCGCCCGCATCGTCGTGCACAGCACCCGCTCGCCCCGCTCGCCGCACGACACGGTCGACGTACGCGTCGCCGACGAGAGCGGTGACATCGTCTGCGAGGTCCTCGGCCTGCGCTTCGCGGCCGTCGAGCACCTCGGCACGGCGGTACTGCCCCGGGACCTGGTGCACGAGGTCGTGTGGCGGCCGCTGGACCTCGGCGAGGGCGCGGGGCCGGGCGCCGCCGCCATGGAGCAGGTGCTCCTCGTCGGCGAGGCGGACGTGACCGATCCGCTGGCGGAGCAGCTCGAGGCCGCCGGGGTGCGGTGCGTACGGATGGGCGAGGGGCCGGAAGCGGACCTGCGGCCGGAACTGTTCGCCCGGCCCGGCGCGCTCCTCGTCGCGCCCTCGCTCTCCCGCGAGGGCGAACCGCTCGATCAGGCCACCGAACGCGTCACCTGGACGCTGATCCGCGTCGTGCAGCGCCTCGCCGAGATCCAGGCGAACACCCCCGGACGCCTCGCCCCGCAGCGCGTGTGGTGCCTGACCACCGGCGTCCGCGAGGCACGCGACGAGCGGTCGGTCGCCCACGGCCCGCTGTGGGGCGTCTCCCGGATCATCGCCGGCGACCACCCCGAGCTGTGGGGCGGCGCCGTCGATCTCCCCGGGCTCCCGGCGCTCGACGCCGGCACCGGCGCGCGGCTGCTCACCGTGCTGCGCGGGGCCGCCGGCCAGGAGGACGTCATCGCGCTGGACCCGGACGGCCCCCTGGCCGCCCGGCTGAGCCGGATCGAGCGCAGCGCCGACGGAACCCCCCTGCGCTGCTCGCCGTCGGGCACCGTACTGATCACCGGCGGGCTGGGGGCACTCGGACTGGAGACCGCCCGGTGGCTGGTCGACCGGGGCGCGCGCAGAATCCTGCTCGCCGGCCGGCGCGGGCTGCCCGATCGCGGGGAATGGGAGTCCGTCACCGACCCGGAGACCCGGCGCCGGATCGACGGCGTCCTCGCGCTGGAGGCGCTGGGCGTGACGGTGAGGGTGCTCGCCCTCGACATCACCGACGCCCGCCAGGTGGCGGCCGCGCTGGACCCGGGCACGCTCGGGCTGCCGCCGGTGTGCGGGGTCGTGCACGCCGCCGGCGTGGTCAACAACGCCCTGGTCGACAAGGTCGAGTTGGACGGGCTGCGCGAGGTGCTCGCCCCCAAGGCCGGCGGCGCGCTGGTGCTGCACCGCCTCTTCCCGCCCGGCCGGCTCGACTTCTTCGTCATGTTCTCCTCGTGCGGCCAGTTCGCCCGGCTCTCCGGCCAGGCCGGCTACGCGGCGGCGAACTCCTTCCTCGATACGCTGGCCGCGCACCGCAACGCCGGCGGCCACACCGAGACGATCAGCCTCGGCTGGACGGCATGGCGCGGACTGGGCCTGTCGGCGGACATCGCCACCACCATGTTCGAGGCCAACTCGCGGGGACTCGAGGCCGTGTCGGGGGCCGAGGCGCTGCGGGCGTGGGCGTTCGGCGACCGCTTCCGGGCGGACTACCAGGCCGTCCTGCGCGTCGTCCCGACCCCCTCGCACACCCCGCGGCTGCCGATGTTCCGGGAGCTGGCCGTCTCGGAGGAGACCGCGGCCGCCGGCACGAGCGGCCTCCTCGCGGCCGACATCGCGGAACTGCCCGAGGAGGAGGCCCGCGAACGCGTCACCGCCGACGTCCGCGAGCAGGTGGCCGCCGAGCTCAACCTCGACGCGCCGGCGGTCGAGCTCAAGCGCCCGCTCGTCGAACTCGGCGTCGACTCCGTCATGACCGTCGCGCTGCGCGTACGCCTGCAGCGCCGGTACGCGCTCGACCTGCCGCCGACGATCCTGTGGGCCAAGCCGACCGTGGCCGCCCTGGCCGCCCACGTCTACGACAGTCTCCGCCCGCCGTCGGAGGAGGCGCCGGAGGAGGCGCCCGGCGTGGTGGCCGAGGCGGCGCCCGAGGATCCGGGGGTGCCGGCCACGGCCGGGCGGTGAGCGGCGACCGCCGGACCGGTGCGCGCCCGCCACCGGCGGTGCGCGTCCGGTCCGGCGGGACGTCCGGCCGGACCGTGGCGGTGCGGCATCGCGTCCGGCACCGGCACCGTGTCCGGCACCGGCACCGGCACCGTGTCCGGCACCGGCACCGTGTCCGGCACCGGCATCGCGTCCAGCAGCGCGTCCGGCCGGCGGGCGCCCCGGCCGGTGGTCAGGCCGGGGTCATCTCGATGAGCGAGACGTAGCCGGCCGGGCGCACCGCGCGGACCGCCAGGCCCGCCCGCGCGGCGAGCGCGCGCATCTCGGCGAGTCCGCGCTCCCTGCCGCCGTTGTAGGCGAGCATGCGCAGGTCCATCGCCGTGCTCGGTGACTCGCCGTCGCCGCCGACCGCCTCGACGACCAGGACGACCCCCTTCTCCCCGGCCGCCTCCGCGCACCGGCGCAGGATCGCGGCGGCCGGCTCGTCGGCCCAGTCGTGGAGGACGGCGGACAGCACATAGCCGCCCGCCCCGGGCGGCAGCGGGTCGAAGAAGCTGCCCGCGACGGCCCGTGCGCGCCCGGCCAGTCCGCGCTCGTCGAACATCCGGCGCGCGGCGGCCGCCGGACCCGGCAGGTCGACGACGGTGCCGTGCAACCCCGGGTGTGCCGTCAGCAGCGCGCCGAGGAGCGCGCCGCTGCCACCGCCCACGTCGACGACGTGCCCGAGGGCCGCCCAGTCGTAGGAGTCCGCGATCCCGGCGTCGTCCAGCTCGATGTGGTGGCCCATCAGCGCGTCGAAGGACGCCGAGAGCGCGGGGTCGGCGCCGAGGTCCTCCCAGAAGGACGTGCCGTAGCGCACCGGGTAGGCCGCCTCGCCGGTCAGCACGGTATGGGCCAGCTCGACGAAGCTGAGGTCGCCCCTGCCCACCGCCCCGCCGAGGTCCAGCCACCTGCGCTTGCCCGCCGGGTGGTCGTCGCGCAGCTGCCGTCCGTACTCCGTCACGGCGTACGCGCCCGCGTCGTCCCTGGTGAACAGGCCGACGGTGACCAGGTGCCGCAGCAGGCGGTCCAGTGCGTCCGCGTGCGCTCCGGTGGCCTCGGCGATCTCCGCGGCGCTACTCCGCCCAGCGGCCATGTGGTCGGCGACCCGCAGGGTGGCCGCCACCCGTATCGCCATCGGTGTCGCCAGGTCGGCCAGCGTCGTCAGTCCGACGCGCGGGGCCCGGTCCTCCGTCATCCGCGCTCTCCCTTCGTCCGTGTGTGGCGAGCGTAGGGGGAACGGGGGGCGCCGGAGTTGTTCGTACATGCTGAAGAGGCCGAAGGGCGGGCCGGGCCCGGACGGACGGCTCCCACGGCCGTCGGCGGCTGGGCCGGACGGGGCGTGTCACTCGGCCTAACGGGGGGTGTTTGTCCCTAGAATCGTGGGATGTACATAGCCAGCACGTTCCCCGGAAGGGTGATCCGGTGAACAGGTCCGAAGCCACCGACGAGCAGTGGGAGGGGCTGGCCGAGGTCGTCCCGCTGCGCGGTCACCAGACATGGCCGTCCTGGCCCGATCACCGGGCCCTGCCCGAGGAGGAGCCCAAGGAGAGCCGGCGGCGGATGGTCGTGCTGCGCGTGCAGGTCTTCGCGGACGCGCGCGAGGTCGCCGAGCATCTGATGGCGCGGATTCCGGTGCTGCTGGATCTCACCAGCGCCGACATCGACGTCGCCAAGCGCATCCTGGACTTCTCCAGCGGCGTCGTCTTCGGCCTGGGCAGCGGCATGCACCGGGTCGACACCAATGTCTTCCTGCTCGCGCCCGAAGGGACGGAGGTGGCCGCCGGGTACCCCGATCGTAGGAAGAATGATCAGCTGAAACGGTTTGGCTGAGCGGCGGGCCCCTACGGTCCGGGGCATGGACGCCGCCCCCCGCCCTCAGCGCCCCGCCGTGACCGAACTGCGGCTCTCCGCCTTCAAGTCGCACCGCAACGCCGTCTTCCCGCTCGGCCCCATGACCCTCTTCCGGGGCGCGAGCGGGAGCGGCAAGTCCAGCGCCCTGCACGCCTACGCGGCGCTCGCCCGGCTCGCCGGCGGCGACAGCCTGGAGGAGGCCCTGGCCCCCGTGCCCGGCGGCGCCAGGGCCTGCGTCCCGCACACCGCCAGGCCCGACGCCCAGGGGCGGCGCGGGTTCCGGATCGGCTGCACCGTGGACGGGCCGGCCGGTCCGGTCCGGCTGGACGTCGCCGTGCAGGCCGAGCCGGAGCTGCGCGTCGTCGGCGAACGGCTGACCGGCGCGGGGCGCACCCTGCTCTCCACGGCGCTGCGCGACCCGGGCCTGCCCCGGGTCGAGGCGGCCTGGCACACCGCCGGCTCCGTCCCGGTCACACGCGCCCCGCTGCCCGACGACCGGCTGGGCACCGCGCTGCTGCCGCTGCGGGTCGCGGGCAAGACGGCCGGGCAGCGCATGGTCCTCGACGCCGCCGAACAACTCGTGGTGGCCCTGCGCTCCGTCTTCCCCTGCGACCCGCGCCCGGAGCTGATGCGTGCCCCGGTCGCCGCGCGGGACGGCCGGCTGCGCGCCGCGTGTGACAACGTTGCCGCGGTCCTGGGGCGCACCCGCGACGAGTGCGGCACCCGGCACGCGCTGCTGGTCGCGGCGGCGCGGGCGGGATGTCGCGGCCCGGTCGAGGGCCTCGCGGCGCAGGCCCTGGAGGGCGGGCTGGTACGGGCCGTGCTGGCCGGGAGCGCGGGGGCGGTGACCCCGCTGGAACGGCTGGGGGACGGGGAGCTGCGCTATCTGGCGCTGTGTCTGGTGCTGCTGACGGGGCCCGGGGTGCTCGCGGTGGATCCGGCGGCCGAGGTGCTGCCCGCCCGGCAGGTGCTGACGGTCCTGGCGGACGGCCTCGACCGGTGCCTCGACGCACGGCAGGCACGGGAACTGCTGGGGCTGGCGGCGCGGATGTGCGAGCGGGGCCACATCAGGCTGGTGGGGACGGTGCGGGGTGAGGTGGGAGAGGCGGCGGAAGAGGCCAAGGGGGCGTCGATGGTAGACCTTGAGGGGTGAGCGATGAACCCCTGGACGTACCGAACACCCCGCCCTTCGAACCCCTCCCGGCACCGGCATCGGCCCCGGCGCCGGCCCCCGGACCCGCCCCGGCTCTCGGGGATCTCCAGCGCCGGCTGGCGGCGTTCGCTGCGGCGCGCGACTGGCAGCCGTTCCATACGCCCAAGAACCTGGCCAGCGCGCTCAGCGTGGAGGCGTCCGAACTGGTCGAGATCTTCCAGTGGATGACGCCCGAGCAGTCGGCCCGGGTGATGAAGGAACCGGAGACGGCGGGGCGCGTCGAGGACGAGGTCGCGGACGTGCTGGCGTACCTGCTGCAGTTCTGTGACGTCCTGGGGATCGACGTTCTGACGGCGCTGTCGGCGAAGATCGACCGAAATGAGCTGAGATTTCCGGTGCCGGGGGAGCGGGGCGGCCGGCCCGGGGGCCGGGACGGCGGACAGGGTGACGCGCGGGGCGGTGAAGGAAAAGATCGTCACTCTCCGGAGTGATTGAGTTGTCCACACCGCATCTGGTATCCACAGATTTCTGAATTCCCCTGGCTTTTCCGGCGGTTAGTCATCACTCTGGGTAGTGAGAGTGGGCGGAGCGGGAAACATGGGGGACGGTCATGGACGCAGCGCGGCTCATCGAAGCCACGAGGCAGGCCCTGGCGCGGGCCAGGGGGGTGGCGGACATCGTCGCCGAGGCATGCCAGGCGCAGGCTCTCGCGGAGGCCGTCGGCAGTCGGCTCGCGGTGCAGGGGCCGTACGAGATCCGCGCGACGGCCCGGGGCCTGAGCGAGGCCGGCGGAAACGCCTCCGGCGCGCTGCGCCAGGCCGCGCTGTACGCCGGAGGCCTACGGGCGGCGCAGCTCACCGAACTGCGCGACCCATGGCGGGTGTTGACCGACCTCGGCGAGCTCCTCGGCGAGGTCGGCATAGCCCTGGTGGGCGTGGCCTGCGTCTGCGACGAGGACGCCGTGTACTGGATGTGCATGGAAGCGATCGACGCCGCCGACGAGACGAGCGACCGGGTCGGCGGTCTCCTCAGACGGCTGGCCCTGCGTGAGCGGGGAGGTGCGGCATGAGGGTTCTTCGGGGGTCAGTCCGTGCCGTCGCCGCCCTCGGCCGGGGGCCGCTCGGCGGGCTGCTGGCCCGACGACTGAAGGTCGGCGTCGAGCTGTGTCAGATCGGCGTTGAGCGCCGCCATCAGCTCCTCCATCTGCTGCAGCAGGCCCTTGGGTGCGCCCTGCTGCTGGGAAGCGGCCTGGCCGGGCACTGCCTCTTCGGGCGCGGCTTCCTGAGTCATGGTGGCCTCCTCGGCCCTCGCCCTCCCGGTGCGGGCGGGCGGCTATGCGATCGTCGCCTCCGGCCTCGAACACCGGTGCGCGGGCCGGGCGGTCCGGCTCCGCCCGAGCCAACGATCACCGGGGGCGCCGGACACTGGCATCTACTCCGTCGTCCCGGCCGGGCGGGGGAATTTCACCCGGCCGGAGTGAGTCGGCGGGCCCGGTCAGCAGCGGGTTGACGTGTGTTCGAGCGTGCAGGATGGAGGTGGTCAGCAGGCCGGAGACCGAAAGAGGAGCATCGCGATGTCCGCCCCCACCGTTCCGCTTGTCACCGCGCTCGCGCGCGGCCCGCTCGTCCTGGACGGCGGGCTGTCCAACCAACTCGCGGCGCAGGGTTGCGACCTGTCCGACGAGCTGTGGTCGGCCCGCCTGCTCGCCGACGCCCCCGAGCAGATCGAAGCGGCCCACGCGGCCTACGTCCGGGCCGGCGCCCAGGTGCTCATCACCGGCAGCTACCAAGCCACGTTCGAGGGTTTCGCCCGCCGGGGCCTGGGCCGGGAGGAGACCGCCGCCCTGCTGCGTCGCAGCGTGGAGCTGGCGCGGGGCGCGGCGGCGCTGGGGGAGCGCGAGGTGTGGGTCGCGGCATCCGTCGGGCCGTACGGCGCGATGCTCGCGGACGGCAGCGAGTACCGCGGCCGCTACGGCCTGAGCGTGGCGGAGCTGGAGCGCTTCCACCGCCCCCGCGTCGAGGCGCTGGTCGCGGCGCGCCCCGACGTGCTCGCCCTGGAGACCGTGCCCGACGTCGACGAGGCCCGCGCGCTGCTCGCGGCGGTGCGTGGCTGTGGGGTGCCGGTGTGGCTGTCCTACAGCGTCGCGGGCGACCGCACGAGGGCGGGCCAGCCGCTGGCCGAGGCCTTCGCCCTGGCCGCCGACGACGACCAGGTCATCGCCATGGGGGTGAACTGCTGCGAACCGGCCGACGCGGACCACGCCGTGCGCCTGGCGGCGCGCTTCGGCGGCAAGCCGGTGGTGGTCTACCCCAACAGCGGAGAGACCTGGCACGCCCCCACCCGCACCTGGCAGGGCCCGCCCGCCTTCGCCCCGTCCCGGGCCGCCTCCTGGCGGACCGACGGCGCCCGCCTCGTCGGCGGCTGCTGCCGCGTCGGCCCGGACCTCATCGCGAAGCTGGCGGGGGTGGTGGAAAAACAACAGCGACCGTGACGTACGGAAAGGGATAATCGGCCACGTGTTCCTGACGATCAGTACCTCCGGCGACGCCGGGCGCCCCGCGACCGACCTCGGCTTTCTGCTGCACAAACACCCCGACAAGGCGCAGCGGTTCTCCACCTCGTACGGCACCGCGCATGTGCTCTACCCGGAGGCGGGCGAGGAGCGGTGCACGGCGGCGCTGCTGCTCGAGGTCGATCCCGTGGCGCTGGTGCGCAAGGGCAAGGACAGGGGGCGGGGCGGCGCGCCGGACCCGGCGCCGGCGCAGTACGTCAACGACCGGCCGTACGCCGCCTCCTCGCTGCTGGCCGTGGCGATCGGCAGCGTCTTCTCCAGCGCCGTCAAGGGACAGTGCGCGGCCCGGCCGGAGCTGCCGGGGCAGGCGCGGCCGCTGCGGATCGAGGTGCCGGTGCTGCCGGCGCGGGGCGGGGCCGGGCTGGTGGAGCGGCTGTTCGCGCCGCTGGGCTGGCGGGTGACGGCGCACCCGGTGGCGCTGGACGAGCGGTTCCCCGAGTGGGGCGACTCGCGGTATGTGTCGCTGGTGCTGGAGGGCGAGCTGCGGCTCGCGGACGCGCTGCGGCATCTGTATGTCCTGCTGCCCGTGCTCGACGACGCCAAGCACTACTGGATCTCGTCCGACGAGGTCGACAAGCTGCTGCGCGCCGGCGAGGGCTGGCTCGAGGGCCACCCCGAACAGCATCTGATCGCCGACCGCTATCTCGGTCGCCGCCGGGGCCTGACCCGTGACGCGCTCGAGCGGCTCGCCCTCGCGCGTCTCGCCGAGTCCGACGACGCCGAGCCCGAGGAGCTCGACAACGCCGTCGACGAGGACGAGGACACCGCGGAGCGGCCCCTCCCGCTGGCCGTGCGGCGGCGCCAGGCCATCCTCGGGGTGCTGCGCAGGTCAGGGGCGGCGCGCGTGCTCGACCTGGGCTGCGGGCAGGGCCAGCTCGTGGGCGAGCTCCTCAAGGACGCGCGCTTCACCGAGGTCGTCGGCGTCGACGTGTCCGTACGGGCGCTGAGGGAGGCCTCCCGGCGGCTGCGGCTGGAGCGGATGACCGAGCGGCAGGCCGCCCGGGTGGCCCTGTGGCAGGGATCCCTCGCCTACACCGACCGCCGGCTCATCGGCTACGACGCGGCCGTGCTCAGCGAGGTCGTCGAGCATGTGGACCCGCCGCGGCTGCCCGCCCTGGAGTACGCGGTGTTCGGCTCCGCGCGCCCCGGGACGGTGGTGGTGACCACGCCCAACGCCGAGTACAACGTGCGCTGGGAGACGCTGCCCGCCGGGCAGGTCCGGCACGCCGACCACCGCTTCGAGTGGACCCGGGAGGAGTTCGGCGCCTGGGCCGCCAGGGTCGCCGAGCGGCACGCCTACACCGTGGACTTCGCGCCCGTGGGCCCTGAGGACCCCGAGGTGGGACCGCCGACCCAGATGGCCGTCTTCCGCAAGCGCGCCGCACACGACCCGCACGGCCCCCACGACCCGCAGGACACGACCGGCACCACCGGGGCCGCGAAGGAGGCGAAGGCCGCATGACCGGCACCAGCACCACCACCGGCGCCCCCGCGCCCCTCGCCGTGCCCGATCTGTGCCTCGTGGTCCTCGTCGGCGCCACCGGCTCCGGAAAGTCCACCTTCGCCGCACGGCACTTCAAGCCCACCGAGACCATCTCCAGCGACTTCTGCCGGGGCCTGGTCAGCGACGACGAGAACGACCAGAGCGCCGGCAAGGACGCCTTCGACGTCCTGCACTACATCGTCGGCAAGCGTCTGGCGGCCGGCCGGCTGACGGTCGTCGACGCCACCAACGTCCAGCCCGAGGCCCGTCAGAGCCTTGTGGCGCTGGCCCGCGAGTACGACGTGCTGCCCGTCGCCATCGTCCTGGACATGCCCGAGGAGGTCTGCGCCGAGCGCAACGCCGCCCGCCCGGAGCGGGCCGGCGCCGGCCTCCGCGTCATCCAGCGCCACCGGCGCGAGCTGCGCCGTTCCCTCAAGCACCTGGAGCGGGAGGGCTTTCGCAGGGTGCACGTCCTGCGGGAGACCGCGCAGGTGGACGCCGCGGAGATCGTGCGCGAGCGCCGGTTCAACGACCTGCGCCACCTCACCGGCCCCTTCGACATCATCGGCGACATCCACGGCTGCCGCTCGGAGCTGGAGAGCCTGCTCACCGCGCTCGGCTACGCCCTCGTCCGCGACGAGGCCGGCCGGCCCGTCGACGCCGCGCACCCCGAGGGCCGCACCCTCGTCTTCGTCGGCGACCTCGTCGACCGCGGCCCCGACAGCCCCGGCGTGCTGCGACTGGCCATGGGCATGGTCGCCGCCGGGCACGCCCTGTGCGTCCCCGGCAATCACGAGAACAAGCTGGGCCGCTGGCTGAACGGCCGCCAGGTCAACGTCGCGCACGGCTTCGCGGAGACCATCGAGCAGCTGGAGCGGGAGGAGCAGCGGGATCCCGCGTTCCGGGAGCGGGCGCGGACGTTCGTCGACGCGCTCGTCAGCCACTACGTCCTCGACGGCGGCCGGCTCGTCGTCTGCCATGCCGGCCTGCCCGAGAAGTACCACGGCCGCAATTCGGGCCGCGTCCGCGCGCACGCCCTGTACGGCGACACCACGGGCGAGACCGACGAGTTCGGCCTGCCCGTGCGCTACCCGTGGGCGGAGGACTACCGCGGCCGCGCCGCCGTTGTCTACGGCCACACCCCAGCCCCGGCGGCGACGTGGCTGAACAACACCATCTGCCTGGACACCGGCGCCGTCTTCGGCGGCAAGCTGACCGCTCTGCGCTGGCCGGAGCGCGAGCTGGTGGACGTACCCGCCGAGCAGGTCTGGTACGAGCCCGTGCGGCCGCTGGCCTCCGAGGCGCCCGGCGGCGCCGACGGCCGCCCGCTCGACCTGGGCGACGTCACCGGCCGCCGGGTCGTGGAGACCCGGCACCTGGGCGCGGTGGCGGTCAAGGAGGAGAACGCCGCCGCGGCCCTGGAGGTCATGAGCCGCTTCGCCGTCGACCCCCAGCAGCTCCTCTACCTCCCGCCGACCATGGCCCCGTGCGCCACGTCCGCCGAGGAGGGCTATCTGGAGCACCCGGCCGAGGCCTTCGCGGCCTACCGGGCGGACGGCGTGCGCCGGGTGATCTGCGAGGAGAAGCACATGGGCTCCCGCGCGGTGGTTCTGGTCTGCCGTGACGCGGACGTCGCCCGCGAGCGCTTCGCGGTGACCGGCGGCGTGCCCGGCGCGATGCACACCCGCACGGGACGGCCGTTCTTCGACGACGCCGCCCTGACCGCGCGGATACTCGAGCGGCTGGGCCGCGCCGTGGGGGAGGCCGGGCTGTGGGAGGAGCTCGGCACGGACTGGCTGCTGCTGGACGTCGAGCTGATGCCCTGGTCGCTGAAGGCGACCGGCCTGCTGCGCCACCAGTACGCGGCCGTGGGCGCCGCCTCCCGCACGGTCCTGCCGGCCGCCCTCGCGGCGCTGGAGTCGGCGGCGGCGCGCGGTGTGGACGTCTCCGGTCTGCTCGGCCGCCAGCGCGAGCGCGCCGAGGACGCCGCGGCCTTCACCGAGGCGTACGGGCGGTACTGCGCGCCGGTCGGCGACGACGCCGACCCGGCGGCCGGTATCCGGATGGCTCCCTTCCAGATCCTGGCGGCCCAGGGCCGCAGCCTCGCCACGCTCCCGCACGACGAGCAGCTCGCCCTGATCGACCGCCTCGTCGTGGCGGACGGCGGCGGCGAGGGGGGCGACGCCCGGGGCCTGCTCGCGCCCACCCGCCGTCTGGTCGTCGACACCGAGGACGAGGTCTCCGTCGCCGAGGGCACCCGGTGGTGGCTGGAGCTGACCGCCGCCGGCGGCGAGGGCATGGTCGTCAAGCCGCTCGGGGCCCACGTCCGCCGTCCCGACGGCCGGCTCGTCCAGCCGGGCGTCAAGTGCCGCGGCCGGGAGTACCTGCGCATCGTCTACGGCCCGGAGTACACCCGTCCGGACAACCTCGCCCGGCTGCGCGTACGCCACCTCGGCCACAAGCGCTCGCTCGCCCTGCGCGAGTACGCCCTCGGCCTGGAGGCGCTGGACCGGCTGGCGGAGGGGGAGCCGCTGTGGCGCGTCCACGAGGCGGTCTTCGCCGTGCTGGCGCTGGAGTCCGAACCGGTCGACCCGCGCCTGTAGGCGGGCCGCGCGGGGCCGGGCGGTCCGGGCCGCCCGGCCCGTGGCGGCACTCCGTGCCCCGCGTACCGAGTGATCACGGCGGGTTCAGGTGAGGATGGGGGGATGGGATTCCATGTCGATTCCGAGGCCGGGCGGCTCCACCGCGTCATCCTGCACCGCCCCGACCTGGAGCTGAAGCGGCTCACGCCGTCGAACAAGAACGCGTTGCTCTTCGACGACGTCCTGTGGGTGCGCCGGGCCCGCGCCGAGCACGACGGCTTCGCCGACGTGCTGCGCGAGCGCGGGGTGGAGGTGCATCTCTTCCAGGACCTGCTGGAGGAGAGCCTGCGGGTGCCGGCCGCGCGGGCGCTGGTGCTGGACCGGGTCTTCGACGAGAAGGAGTACGGGCCGCTGGCCACCGACCACCTGCGGGCGGCGTTCGAGGCGATGCCGGCGCCGCAGCTGGCGTCGCTGCTGGTCGGGGGGATGACCAAGCGCGAGTTCCTGGCCGGCCACGCGGAGCCGGTCTCCGTCCGCTTCCATGTGATGGACCTCGACGACTTCCTGATCAACCCGCTGCCCAACCACCTGTTCACCCGGGACACCTCCGCCTGGATCTACGACGGGGTGAGCGTCAACGCGATGCGCTGGCCCGCCCGTTGGCCCGAGACGGTGCACTACGAGGCGGTCTACCGCCATCACCCCATGTTCGCGGGGGGCGGCTTCCACGTCTGGTGCGACGGGCAGTCGGCGTACCCCTCGACGATCGAGGGTGGCGACGTGCTCGTCATCGGCCAGGGCGCCGTGCTGATCGGGATGAGCGAGCGCACCACCCCCCAGGCCGTGGAGATGCTGGCCCGGGGGCTGTTCGCGGCCGGCTCGGCGCGCACGATCGTGGCGCTGGACATGCCCAAGGGGCGGGCGTTCATGCACCTGGACACCGTGATGACGATGGTGGACGGCGACACCTTCACCCAGTACGCGGGCCTGGGCATGCTCCGCTCGTACACCATCGAGCCCGGCGTCGGCGAGCGCGACCTGAAGGTCACCGACCATCCCCCGGAGCACATGCACCGCGCCATCGCCGCCGCGCTGGGCCTGGACTCCCTCCGGGTGCTGACCGCCCGGCAGGACGTGCATGCGGCCGAGCGGGAGCAGTGGGACGACGGCTGCAACGTTCTGGCGATAGAGCCGGGCGTGGTGGTCGCCTACGAGCGGAACGCGACGACGAATACTTTCCTCCGTAAGCACGGGATCGAGGTCATCACCATTCCGGGCAGCGAGCTGGGGCGTGGCAGGGGTGGGCCGCGCTGCATGAGCTGTCCGGTCGAGCGGGATCCGGTACCGGGTGCTTAGCCGGAGAGACGCATCTGCATAATGATGCTGACTGATGTATACAGTTCCATTTACCGTGCAGTGCTGACGACGTAGGAGCCACCCATGGCGACGGACCTCAAGGGCCGCCACTTCCTCAAGGAGACGGATCTCACCGCCGAGGAGTTCCGCAGTCTGGTCGAACTGGCCGCGGAGCTGAAGGCCGCCAAGCGCGCGGGCACCGAGGAGCCTCGCCTGACGGGGCGCAACATCGCGCTCGTCTTCGAGAAGACCTCCACCCGCACCCGCTGCGCCTTCGAGGTCGCCGCCGCCGACCAGGGCGCCCGTACGACCTATCTCGACCCCGCCGGTTCGCAGATCGGCCACAAGGAGTCGGTTCGGGACACCGCCCGGGTGCTCGGCCGGATGTTCGACGCCATTCAGTACCGCGGTCATGGCCAGCACATCGTCGAGGACCTCGCCGCCTACGCCGACGTGCCCGTCTACAACGGCCTGACCGACGAGTGGCACCCCACCCAGATGCTCGCCGACGTGCTCACCATGACCGAGCACACGGCCAAGGCGCTGGAGCACGTGGCGTACGCCTACCTCGGCGACGCCCGGTACAACATGGGCAACTCCTACCTGATCACCGGCGCCCTGCTCGGCATGGACGTGCGCATCGTCGCCCCCGAGGAGCTCTGGCCGGCCCCCGAGGTCATCGCCCGCGCCCGGCAGCTCGCCGAGACCAGCGGCGCCCGGATCACCCTCACGGCCGACGTCGCCGAGGGCGTGCGCGGCGCGGACTTCGTCGCCACGGACGTCTGGGTGTCGATGGGGGAGCCCAAGGAGGTCTGGGACGCCCGCATCGCCCTGCTCGCCCCCTACGCCGTGACCATGGACGTGCTGCACGCGACCGGCAACCCGGCCGTGAAGTTCCTGCACTGCCTGCCGGCCTTCCACGACCTCGACACCACGGTCGGCCGGGAGATCTACGAGCGGCACGGCCTGACCTCGCTGGAGGTCACGGACGAGGTCTTCGAATCGGTGCACTCCGTCGTCTTCGACGAGGCGGAGAACCGGCTGCACACCATCAAGGCCGTGCTGGTGGCGACCCTGGTGGGCTGGGGACGGTAGCACCCCCGCGCACCGCCCGAAGGGGCGGCGGGCCCTGTGCCCGCCGCCCCTTCTTCGCGCGCTCTTCCCGCTGTTGCGTATCGCGTACTCGTGACGACAGTCACAGGACGGTGATAACTTCACGGGGCAGGCACCAGCCCCCAGGCTGAAGGAGGCCGCGCTCCATGAGTCCGTTCACCGGCTCCGCGTCCCGCACCGAGAAATGGCGCCACCTGCGCCTGACCCTCGACTCCGGCGTCGCCACCGTCACCCTCGCCCGCCCCGACAAGCTCAACGCCCTCACCTTCGGCGCCTACGCCGACCTGCGCGACCTGCTGCCGGAACTGGCCCGCGACGGCTCCGTACGGGCCCTCGTGCTCGGCGGCGAGGGCCGCGGCTTCTGCTCCGGCGGCGACGTCGACGACATCATCGGCGCCACCCTGGCCATGGACACCGGCCGGCTGCTCGACTTCAACCGCATGACCGGCCAGGTCGTCCGCGGCTTGAGGGAATGCCCCTTCCCCGTGATCGCCGCCGTGCACGGGGTGGCGGCGGGCGCGGGCGCCGTCCTGGCGCTGGCCGCCGACTTCCGCGTCGCCGACCCCACCGCGCGCTTCGCGTTCCTCTTCACCCGCGTCGGCCTCTCCGGCGGCGACATGGGCGCCGCCTACCTCCTGCCCCGCGTCGTCGGCCTCGGCCACGCCACCCGCCTGCTGATGCTCGGCGAGCCCGTACGCGCCCCGGAGGCCGAGCGCATCGGGCTCATCAGCCAACTGGCGGAGGAGGGCGGCGCGCCCGACGCGGCCCTCGCCCTCGCCCGCCGGCTCGCCGAGGGCCCGGCCCTGGCCCACGCCCAGACCAAGGCCCTGCTCACCGCCGAACTCGACATGCCGCTCGCGGCCGCCGTCGAACTCGACGCCGCCACCCAGGCCCTGCTGATGAACAGCGCCGACTACGCCGAGTTCCACGCGGCCTTCACCCAGAAGCGGGCCCCCATGTGGCGGGGCCGATGACCGGCGCGCCGCCGGCGGTGGCCGGGCGGGTCGCCGTCATCGGCGGCGGCCCCGGCGGCCTGTACGCCGCCGCCCTGCTCAAACGCCACGAGCCCGGGCGCGAGATCACCCTCTGGGAGCGCAACGCCCCCGACGACACCTTCGGCTTCGGCGTCGTCCTCTCCGACGAGACCCTCGGCGGCATCGAGAGCGCCGACCCGGAGGTCTTCGCCGCGCTGCGCCGCGAACTGGTCCGCTGGGACGACATCGACGTCGTCCACCGCGGCACCACCCTGCGCTCCGGCGGCCACGGCTTCGCCGCCCTCGGCCGGCACCGGCTCCTGGAACTCCTCCACGAACGCTGCCGGGACCTCGGCGTCCGGCTCCGCTTCCGCACCGAGGCGCCGCCCGCCGCCGAACTGGCCCGCACCCACGACCTCGTCGTCGCCGCCGACGGCGTCCACAGCCGCACCCGCGACAGCCACCGCGACGCCTTCCGCCCCACCCTCACCACCCACCGTTGCCGCTACATATGGCTCGCCGCCGACCTCCCCCTCGACGCCTTCCGCTTCGAGATCGCCGAGACCGAGCACGGCGTCATGCAGCTGCACGCCTACCCCTTCGGGGGCGGCGCCTGCACCGTCATCGTCGAGATGCGCGACGAGGTCTGGCGGCGCGCCGGACTCGACCGGTGCGAGGAGAAGGACGCCGCCGAGCGCTGCGGCGCGTACTTCGCCGACTTCCTCGGCGGCCGCCCGCTGCGCTCCAACCAGTCGGCATGGACCGCCTTCCGCACGGTCGTCAACGAGCGCTGGTCCCACGGCAACACGGTGCTGATCGGCGACGCCGCGCACACCGCGCACTTCTCCATCGGCTCCGGCACCAAGCTCGCCGTCGAGGACGCCCTGGCCCTGGCCGGCTGCCTGCGCGACACCCCCGCCCTCCCCGACGCCCTGCGGGCCTACGAGGAGCTGCGGCGCCCGGCGGTCGCCTCCACACAGCGGGCCGCCCGGGCCAGCCTGGAGTGGTTCGAGAACCTCTCCGGTCACGTCGAACGGCCGCCGTACCGCTTCGCCTTCGACCTCCTGACCCGCAGCCGCCGCGTCACCCACGACAACCTCCGGCTGCGGGACGCCGGGTTCGTCGCCGCCGTCGAGGCGGAGGCGGGCATCCCGCCCGGCACGCCCCCGATGTTCACCCCCTTCCGGCTGCGCGGGCTGACCCTGCGCAACCGCGTCGTCGTCTCGCCGATGGACATGTACTCGGCCCAGGACGGCACCCCCGGCGACTTCCACCTCGTGCACCTCGGCGCCCGCGCCCTCGGCGGCGCCGCCCTGGTCATGACCGAGATGGTCTGCGTCAGCGCGCGGGGCCGGATCACACCCGGCTGTACGGGCCTGTACGCGCCCGAGCACGAGGAGGCCTGGCGCCGGATCACCGGCTTCGTGCACGAACAGGCCCCGGGGACGGCCATCGGCGTCCAGCTCGGCCACAGCGGCCGCAAGGGCTCCACCCGGCTCATGTGGGAGGGCATCGACCAGCCCCTCCCCGAGGGCAACTGGCCGCTGGTCGCCGCCTCCCCGCTGCCCTACCACCCAGGCGTCAGCCAGACGCCCGAGGCGCTGACCGCCGCCGGGCTCGCCGCGGTCCGCGACGACTTCATCCGCTCCGCCGAGGCCGCCGACCGGGCCGGCTTCGACCTCCTCGAACTGCACTGCGCCCACGGCTACCTGCTCTCCGGCTTCCTCTCGCCGCTCACCAACCACCGTGACGACGCCTACGGCGGCACCCTGTCGGGACGCCTGCGCTACCCCCTCGAGGTCTTCGACGCCGTACGGGCCGTCTGGCCCGCCCACAAGCCGATGACGGTGCGCGTCTCCGCCACCGACTGGGCGGACGGCGGCACCGGAGCCGACGACGCCGTCGCCATCGCGCGCGCCTTCGCCGAGCACGGCGCCGACGCCATCGACGTGTCCACCGGACAGGTCGTCCCCGACGAGCGACCCGCCTTCGGGCGCTCGTACCAGGTGCCGTTCGCCGACCGGATCCGGCACGAGGCGTCGGTGCCGGTCATCGCGGTCGGGGCCATCTCCTCGTGGGACGACGTCAACTCGCTGATCCTGGCCGGCCGCGCCGACCTGTGCGCGCTGGCGCGGCCTCACCTGTACGACCCGAACTGGACCCTGCACGCCGCCGCCGACCAGGGCTACACCGGCCCCGGCGCGCCGTGGCCCGCGCCGTACCGGGCGGGCAGCCGCAAGCCGCCGACGGGGCGGAGCGCGTGAGGGACGTGCCGGCTACGCCAGCACCGGCCGCACGAAGTGCTCCCCGGCGTCCCGCAGCCGTGTGTGCAGGGCGGCGAAGACCCGGGCCGCCCGCCCGCCCGGCCACTCCTCGGGCAGCAGGGCCGCCGGCAGGCCGGGATCGGCGTACGGCAGCCGCCGCCACGAGTCGAGGGCGAGGAGGTAGTCGCGGTAGGCGGCCTCCGGCGGGATGGGCCTGCGCCGCGACCAGCGGTGCAGCACGGGCTCGTGGGTGTCCAGGAACGCCTGGTGCTGCCGGGCCAGCGCCTCGAGGTCCCACCACCGGGCCACGGCCTCGGCGGTGGGCTCGAAGCCCAGATGGCTGCCCTTGAACAGGTCGACGTACGAGGCCAGCCCCAGCCGGTCCAGGGTGTGCCGCGTCTCCTCGTGGACGTGCGCCGGGGCGATCCAGACGCCGGGCGCGGCCGTGCCGAAGCCCAGCCGGGCCAGCCGCGAGCGCAGCAGGTGCCGCTTGTGCCGCTCCTGTTCGGGGACCGAGAAGACGGCCAGCAACCAGCCCTGGCCGGGCCGCGCCGAGGAGCGGCCGTAGATGCGCCGGTCGCCGTCGTCGAGGAGCTGCCGCGCGGCCTCCGACAGCCCGTAGCCCGCCGCGCCGTCCGTCGTGCGGCCGGCGACGAGCAGCCCGCGCCGTTTGAGCCGGGAGACGGCCGACCGTACCGACGGCGAGTCCACGCCCACCGCGCCCAGCAGCCGGATCAGGGCCGCGATCGGCACCGGGCCGGCGGGGGTGTCGGCGCCACCGCGTCCGTACGCGCCGTAGAAGGTGACGATGAGGGACCGGGGGGTGTGGAGCGGTTGCTGGTGGTCAGTCACGGGGAAACTGTAAAGGGCCCGTGCGCAGCCGGAATCGCTGCAATTTGCCGGTGGGCGTGCGTGGGAGGGCGTCGAGGAACTCGATCTCGCGAGGGCACTTGTAGGGAACGATCTCCTTTTTGGTGAACTCCCGTAGCTCCACGACCGTTTCCGGGCTCCGTGGCACGCCCGGCCGCAGTACGACGTGGGCGACGACGATCTGGCCGCGCCTCTCGTCCGGCCGCCCGGTGACGGCCGCTTCGAGGACGTCGGGGTGGCGCAGCAGGGCCTCCTCGACCTCGGGTCCGGCGATGTTGTAGCCGGCCGAGATGATCATGTCGTCGGCGCGGGCCACGTAGCGGAAGTAGCCGTCCGGTTCGCGGACGTAGGTGTCGCCGGTGAGGTTCCAGCCCTCCTGTACGTACCGGCTCTGGCGCTCGTCCGCCAGGTAGCGGCAGCCGGTGGGGCCGCGCACGGCGAGGAGTCCGGGCTCGCCGTCGGGGACGGGGTGTCCGGCCGGGTCCACGACGCGTGCTTCGTAGCCGGGGACGGGCAGTCCGGTGGTGCCGGGGCGTATGAGGTCGTCGGCGGCGGAGATGAAGATGTGCAGCATCTCGGTGGCGCCGATGCCGTTGATGACGCGCAGCCCGGTGGCGCGGTGCCAGTCGTGCCAGAGGGCGGCGGGCAGGTGCTCGCCGGCCGAGACGCATCTGCGCAGCGAGGAGACGTCGTACGCGCCGAGCCGGCCGAGCATCGCGCGGTAGGCGGTGGGGGCGGTGAACAGCACCGAGACGTGGTGGCGTTGGACGTCGGCGAGCAGGCGCTCGGGGCCGCCCCAGTCGGTGAGCAGGGTCTGGGCGCCCGCGCGCAGTGGGAAGACGACGAGGCCGCCGAGGCCGAAGGTGAAGCCGAGCGGCGGGCTGCCCGCGAAGACGTCGTCGGGGCGGGGGCGCAGCACGTGGGCGGAGAAGGTGTCGGCGATGGCGAGGACGTCGCGGTGGAAGTGGACGCAGCCCTTGGGGCGGCCGGTGGTGCCGGAGGTGAAGGCGATGAGCGCGACGTCGTCGGCGGAAGTGTCGCACGCCACATAGGATGTGGGTTTATTTGCCGCGAGCCGCAGAAGGTCACCGGGAGCCTCGCCGCCGAACAGCGCGATCCGTAAGTGTGGCACCTCCGCCTTGATCAGGTCGTCGGCCGATCGGGTGTCGCAGAGGGCGTGGCTGACGCGCGCGATCCGGCAGACGGTCGCGAGCTCATGGGCGCGCTGGGCGGCCAGTACGGTCACGGCCACCGCTCCCGCCTTCATCACCGCGAGCCAGCAGGCGGCGAGCCAGGGCGTGGTGGGGCCGCGTAACAGCACACGGTGGCCGGGCAGCACCCCCAGGTCGTCGGTGAGGGCGTGGGCGATCCGGTCGGCGTGCGCGGAGAGTTCGCCGTAGGACCATACGAGCCCCGAGGCGTCCCGCACCGCCGGCCGGTCCGGCCCCAGCCGTGCCACGGTCGCGTCCAGCAGCTCCGCACCGCAGTTGAGCCGGTCCGGATAGGACAGCGCGCCGGGGCCGGCGAGGTCGAAGCGGAGGTCCGGCCACTGCCCGGCGGGCGGGAGATGGTCGCGCGCAAAGGTGTCGGCATGGGCCGACGGCTTGAGCTCCATCGCGGATGCGCCCCCTCGCGCCGAGAAAGAAGAAGGAGGTGAACGGGGGTCTTGCCAGCGATACGGATCCGCTGTCAGCGTAGCGAGTTGGTGACGGCAGTCAACAGAGCGCGATAACTTCCGCACCTCGCGCAGCAGGATGCGGCAGGACACAAGGGAAAGGGTGGACCCGGTGACCACAGCGTTCACACTGGACAGAAAGCAGCGCGCGTGGTGCGCCGAGCTGCGTGCGCTCGCCGCCGACACCCTGCGCCCCCTGGCCGACGAAGGCGCCCCCGGCCGCGTCAACCGTCCGCTCGTCGCCGCGCTCGGCCGGCACGGGCTGCTGTCCCGTGTGGCGCCCGCCGACGGCCCGGTCAGCGCCATGGACCTGTGCCTGCTGCGCGAGTCGCTCGCCCAGGAGTGCACCGAGGCCGAGACCGCCCTCGCGCTCCAGGGCCTCGGCGCCCACCCCCTCCTGCGCTGGGGCACCGCGCGGCAACGGGCGCGCTGGCTGCCCGAGATCGCCGCGGGCCGCGTCGTCACCGCCTTCGCGCTCAGCGAGCCGGACGCCGGCTCCGACGCGGCGGCCCTGCGCCTGCGCGCGGACCCCGACCCCGACCCCGCCCCTGACCCCGGCGGTGTCGGCGGCTGGCGGCTCACCGGCGAGAAGTGCTGGATCTCCAACGCCCCCGAGGCCGACCTCTACACCGTCTTCGCCCGCACCGGCCCCGCCCCCGGCTCCTCCGGCATCACCGCCTTCCTCGTCCCCGCCGACCGGCCCGGCCTCGGCGGCAGCCCCCTCGAGATGCTCAGCCCCCACCCCGTCGGAACCCTCGTCTTCGACGGCGTCCCGGTCGGACCGGAGGACGTCGTCGGAGAGGTCGGCGGCGGCTTCGCCGTCGCCCTGGGCACCCTCGACCTCTTCCGCCCGAGCGTCGGCGCCTTCGCCGTCGGCATGGCCCGCGCCGCCCTGCGCGCCGCTGTGGACCACGCGGGCGAACGCGAGGCCTTCGGCGGCCCGTTGAAGAACCTCCAGGCCGTCTCCCACCAGCTCGCCGAGATGGCCACCCGCACCGAGGCCGCCGCCCTGCTCGTCCTCGCCGCGGCCGCGTCCTACGACGCGGGCGAGCCGGGCGTCGCCCGCCGCTCCGCCATGGCCAAGCTCTTCGCCACCGAGACCGCGCAGTACGTCGTCGACGCCGCCGTCCAGATCCACGGCGCCCGCGCCCTGCGCCGGGGCCACCTCCTGGAGCACCTCTACCGCGAGGTCCGGGCCCCACGGATCTACGAGGGCGCCACCGAGGTCCAGCGCGCCATCATCGCCAAGGAGCTCTACCGATGACCCTGCACCGCCTCAACCCGGCCGGCCTCTCCCCGCCCACCGGCTTCAGCCACGCCGTCACCGCCACCGGCAGCCGCCTGGTCCTCCTGGCCGGCCAGACCGCGCTCGACGCCGACGGCGCCATCGTCCCCGGCGGCCTCCCGGAACAGTTCGAGAAGGCCCTCTCCAACCTCCTGGCCGCCCTGCGCGCAGCCGGAGGCGAGCCGGCGGACCTGGCCCGCGTGACCGTCTACGCCACGGACGTCGGCGCCTACCGCTCCCACGCCCGCGAACTCGGCGCCGTCTGGCGCCGCCTGGCCGGGCGCGACTACCCCGCGATGGCGGTCATCGGCACCACCCGGCTCTGGGACGAGCAGGCGCTGGTGGAGCTGGACGGGGTGGCCGTGCTGCCGTGACGGGGCGCATGGCCCTCCGTCCGCCCGCCGGTGGTTCCGGCACCCTCCGCTCACTCCTCGGGGAACAGGGCCGTGATCTGCTCCACGGTCCAGCTCTCCGCCGCGCCGGGCGCCCGGCAGAGGTACGCGGCGATCGCCTGGTCGTCCCACGCCCCCGCCTTGCGCAGCCCGGCCGTGAGGTGCCGCAGATAGGCGGTGGACGGGCGGGTGTGGCTCACCGCCGACAGCGCCCAGGGGGCGGTGAAGGTGAGCACGGGCACGCCCTCCAGATACCCGGGGCACACCAACGTCTCGTACCGCCCGGGCCCCAGCACATGCCGCCCCTCCCTGAGGACCACCCCGAGATCGAGGTCGGCCCCCGGCGGCTCGTACATCTCCTGAGCGGCGATGTCCCCGAACTGCTGCGCGGTGACAAGATGCGCGCACGCCCACACCGTGCCGGGCGCCTGCGGATCGTAGAAGGCCCTGCCGCCGGTCCACACCGGCGACTCGGTCGCGAAGTACAACGCTCCCGGCAGCTCCACCGGCACCGATTTCCGCGGGGGCGTCCGGTCACGACTCCCCGGATACGACCTCCCCGCCCCGGGCGGCCGCCCCCCGGCCAGGTAGTAACGCAGCCTCCCCGGATCCATGTTGGACCCGTAGGAGGCGTACCAGACCCTGCCGGGACGAGAGGAACGGCCGGGAACCCCCGGCCCGACGAGACGACGGGCGCTGGTCAAGCTCACTCCGTGGAGGCTGTGGAGGCTGAGGTCGGGGCCGGCAACCCGGCCGGGCGCCAGGCTACGCTCAGCGGGCCTGGATACCGAGTTCGGCGAGCAGGCCGCGGACGCGCTGTTCGATGTCGTCGCGGATCGGTCGGACGGCGGCGACGCCCTGCCCGGCGGGGTCCTCGAGCGTCCAGTCCAGGTAGCGCTTGCCGGGGAAGTACGGGCAGGCGTCGCCGCAGCCCATGGTGATGACCACGTCCGAGGACTGCACCGCCTCCGTCGTGAGGACCTTGGGGGACTCGGCGGAGATGTCGATGCCGACCTCCCGCATGGCCTCGACGACGGCCGGGTTGACCGTCTCGGCAGGGGCGGATCCGGCGGAGCGCACCTCGACACGGTCGCCGCCGAGGTGGGTGAGGAACGCGGCGCCCATCTGCGAGCGACCCGCGTTGTGGACGCAGACGAACAGGACGGAGGGCTTGGTCTCAGACACGGGTGGAACCTTCCGGGGCGGTGGCCGGCTGGCCGGTGGTGGGGGACGGGAAGCGGCGGCGGGCGGCCAGGGCGACGTGGACGAGGCCGATGAGGACGGGGACCTCGATGAGGGGGCCGACGACGCCGGCGAGGGCCTGGCCGGAGGAAGCGCCGAAGGTGGCGATGGCCACGGCGATGGCGAGTTCGAAGTTGTTGCCCGCGGCGGTGAAGGCGAGCGTCGTCGTGCGCGGGTAGTCCAGCCCGACGGCGCGGCCGAGGGCCATGGACCCGGCCCACATGACGGCGAAGTAGACCAGCAGCGGCAGCGCGATCCGCGCGACGTCCAGCGGTTTGGAGGTGACCGCCTCGCCCTGAAGGGCGAAGAGCACGACGATCGTGAACAGCAGTCCGTAGAGGGCGAACGGACCGATGCGCGGGATCAGCTTCGCCTCGTACCAGGTGCGGCCCTTGGCCTTCTCGCCGAGGCGGCGGGTGAGGTAGCCGGCGGCGAGCGGGATGCCCAGGAAGATCAGGACGCTGCGGGCGATCTCCCAGACCGACACGTTGAGCGCGGTGGTCTCCAGGCCGAGCCAACCGGGCAGGACGGACAGGTAGAACCAGCCCAGTCCCGCGAAGGCGATCACCTGGAAGACGCTGTTGAGCGCGACCAGGACGGCGGCGGCCTCGCGGTCGCCGCAGGCCAGATCGTTCCAGATGATCACCATGGCGATGCAGCGGGCGAGGCCCACGATGATCAGGCCGGTCCGGTACTCGGGCAGGTCCGGCAGGAACAGCCAGGCGAGCGCGAACATCACCGCCGGGCCGAGCACCCAGTTGATCACCAGCGAGGGGATCAGGAGGCGACGGTCGCGGGTGACGGTGTCGAGACGGTCGTAGCGGACCTTGGCCAGGACCGGGTACATCATCACCAGCAGGCCGAGGGCGATCGGCAGGGAGACGCCGGTGACGGTGACCTTCGCGAGCGCGTCGCCCAGGCCGGGGACGAGTCGGCCCAGGCCGAGGCCGGCGACCATCGCGGCGAGGATCCAGACGGCCAGGTAGCGGTCGAGGAAGGACAGCCGGGCCGCCACCGGGGCGGTGGTCGAGCGCGTCACGAGGGGGCCTCGGCGGGCTCGGGCAGGGGCTGCCCGGCGGGGCGGGTGAGGATGCCGGCGAGGCGGTCGGTGGTCTCCGGCAGCAGCCGGTAGTACACCCACGTCCCGCGCCGCTCGGAGGCGATCAGACCGGCCTCGCGCAGGAGCTTGAGGTGATGGGAGATCGTCGGCTGGGACAGCTCGAAGGCCGGGGTGAGGTCGCAGACGCACACCTCGCCGCCCGCCCGGGAAGCGATCATCGACAGCAGCCGCAGCCGGACCGGATCGCCCAGGGCCTTGAAGACCCTGGCCAGCTCCACGGCCTGGTCCTCGGCCAGGGGGGCGGTCAGCAGGCCGGGGCAGCAGCCGTCGGGGCCTTCCTGCCCGAGCACCACGAATTCTTGATTCGACATATCTCTATGTTGACATCCGTCGATTCAGGGCGCAACCTTGAATCGAAGTTAATCGATACAAGTCGATCGGGGAGATCGTCATGTCCCGTGTTCAGCTGGCCCTCAACGTCGCCGACCTCGAAGCGTCGGTGACCTTCTACTCCAAGCTCTTCGGCGTCGAACCCGCCAAGCGCCGGCCCGGCTACGCGAACTTCGCCATCACCGAGCCCCCGCTCAAGCTCGTCCTCATCGAGGGCGAGCCCGGCCAGGACACCCGCCTGGACCACCTCGGCGTCGAGGTCGGGAGCACCGAAGCGGTCACGGCCGCCGCCGAGCGCCTCAAGGGGGCGGGCCTGGCCACCTTCGAGGAGAACGACACCTCCTGCTGCTACGCGCTCCAGGACAAGGTCTGGGTCCACGGCCCCGGCCGCGAGCCCTGGGAGGTCTACGTCGTCAAGGCCGACGCCGGCACTCTCGGCAACAGCCCTGGCCCCGCCCTGAACGACGGCGACGCCTGTTGCGCCGGCGCCCCGGCGGGCGACGACAGCAGGGCCGAGGCGAAGGCCGAGGTCACTGTCGGCTGTGGTTGCGGCAACTGAGCACGCGACCAACGGCGAGCCCTGCACAAGCCGCCTACCGGCCGGGGCGGTGGCCGGCCGGGACCGATGGCGGGCCCACCGGCCCGGGGCGGCGCAACGCCGCCCCGGCCCGCCGCGACGGTCAGATGTCCCTGAACGTTTCGATCTGGGCGCCGACCGAGTTGAGGCGTTCGGCGAGGTCCTCGTAGCCGCGGTTGATGACGTAGACGTTGCGGAGGACGGAGGTGCCCTCGGCGGCCATCATCGCCAGGAGCACGACCACGGCCGGGCGCAGGGCGGGCGGGCACATCATCTCGGCGGAGCGCCAGCGGGTGGGGCCCTCGACGAGGACGCGGTGCGGGTCGAGGAGCTTGACGTCCGCGCCGAGGCGGTTGAGGTCGGTGAGGTAGATGGCGCGGTTGTCGTAGACCCAGTCGTGGATGAGGGTCTGGCCCTGGGCGAACGCGGCGATGGCCGCGAAGAAGGGCACGTTGTCGATGTTGAGGCCGGGGAACGGCATCGGGTGGATCTTGTCGATCGGCGCGCGGAGCTTGGAGGGGCGCACGGTCAGGTCGAGCAGGCGGGTGCGGCCGTTGTCGGCGCGGTACTCGGCGCTGCGCTCGTGGTCCAGGCCCATCTCCTCCAGGACGGCGAGCTCGATCTCCATGAACTCGATCGGCACCCGGCGGATCGTCAGCTCCGACTCCGTCACCACGGCGGCGGCCAGCAGGCTCATGGCCTCCACCGGGTCCTCGGACGGCGCGTAGTCGACGTCGCGGTCGATGGTGGCCACGCCGTGCACGGTGAGGGTGGTGGTGCCGATGCCCTCGACCCGTACGCCGAGCTCCTCGAGGAAGAAGCAGAGGTCCTGGACCATGTAGTTGGAGCTGGCGTTGCGGATGACGGTGACGCCGTCGTGGCGGGCGGCGGCCAACAGGGCGTTCTCGGTCACGGTGTCGCCGCGCTCGGTCAGGACGATGGGGCGCGTGGGGGCGACGGAACGATCCACCTGGGCGTGGTACGTGCCGTCGGTGGCCGTGATCTCGAGGCCGAAGTGGCGAAGGGCCGTCATATGCGGCTGTACGGTCCGGGTGCCGAGGTCGCAGCCGCCCGCGTACGGGATCTTGAAGTGGTCCATGCGATGCAGCAGCGGGCCCAGGAACATGATGACACTGCGGGTGCGGCGGGCCGCCTCGGTGTCCATCGCGCCCAGGTCGAGCTGGGCGGGCGGCAGGATCTCGAGGTCGTTGCCGTCGTTGATCCACCGGTGCCGGACGCCGATGCTGGCGAGCACCTCGAGGATCCGGTACACCTCCTCGATCCGCGCGACGCGACGCAGCGTCGTACGACCGGCGTTGAGCAGCGTGGCGCACAGCAGGGCGACACACGCGTTCTTGCTCGTCTTGACGTCGATGGAACCCGACAGGCGGCGGCCGCCGACGACGCGCAGGTGCATGGGCCCGGCGTACCCCAGCGAGACGATCTCGCTGTCGAGGGCCTCTCCGATGCGGGCGATCATATCAAGACTGATGTTCTGATTTCCGCGCTCGATGCGGTTGACCGCGCTCTGACTGGTCCCGAGAGCGTCCGCGAGCTGGGACTGAGTCCAGCCACGGTGCTGGCGGGCGTCACGGATGAGCTTGCCGATACGGCTGAGGTAGGCGTCTGTCATGAGACAGACGGTATCTCAGATATGAGATCCCCGCCTGTCGCGCCATGGCTCCTGCACAGGTTCTGCGCCTGTACGGCGGTCAGAAGCCGGACGTGTCGAGTTCGAGGTCGAAGGGCTCGGGGAGGTGGAGAGGGGTGCCGAAGGGGTGAGGGCGCAATCGCCGCTGCCGACCCGCCCGTTCGGCCCAACGCTCACCCGAACTGGTGAACAAGACCCGTGTGTTCTCCGGAAATTCCGTCCTGCGAGGATCGGATCATCGGCGGCCCTACGGGTGGCCGCCCGCAGGGGGAGGTGTGCCTGATGGCCACGCGGATCGGTTCCTTCGCCGGCGACGAGGCACGTACGCGCGTGCTCGCCGCGTACGACCGGGCCATGGCGTACTGGCCGGCGCCGCGGGACGAGCGGGACGTCGAGACGGCCCATGGGGCCACCCGGGTGTACGGGTACGGCGCGGAGGGCGGCGGCGTTCCCGTCGTGCTGCTCCACGGGCAGAGTGCGGCGCCCGTCGAGTGGGCGCCGCATGTGGCCGCGCTCGCCGACGGGCGGCGGGTGTTCGCCGTGGACCGGGTGGGGGAGCCCGGGTACAGCACGCAGAGCGCGCCGGTGCGGACGGCGGGGGACATGGCCGCGTGGCTGGAGGAGGTCCTGGCCGGGCTGGGGCTCGAGCGGGTGCATCTGGTGGGGCACTCGTACGGCGGATGGGTGGCGCTCAATCACGCCGTACGCGCCCCCGGGCGTGTCGCGTCGGTGACGGTGTACGACCCGCCGCGTGCCCTCGCGCCCCTCAAGGCCGGCTTCGTGTTCGGTGCCCTCGCCCAGTTCGTCGGCCCCGAGGGCTTCCGGACCCGCTGGTTCGACGAGCTGATCGGCCCCACGGGCCTGCCGGCGGAGGAGGCCGAGGTCCAGGCCCGGTTCTCGCTGGAGGCGATCCGCGGCTTCCGCATCCGTCTGCTGCCGCCCCAGCACATGAGCGACGAGGAACTGCGCGGCATCACCGTGCCCGCTCTCGTCCTGCTCGGCGGCGAGAGCCGTGTGCACGACGCCCGGCGGGCGGGGGAGCGGGCGCGGCGGCTCATGCCGGGTGCCCGCGTCGAGGTCGTGCCCGGTGCCGGTCACGGCATCCCGGTGGCGCTGTTCAACGACCGGGTGCCGGAGTTCGTGCGCGAAGCCGAGGGCAAGGAGGACCGGCAGGACGCCCGCTCCTGAAGCTCACACACCCTCCCCGCCCGCGCCGCGGGTCACGGCGAGCAGGGCCATGTCGTCGGTGATGCGGCCGTCGGTGTGGCGGTCCACGTCGTGGAGGAGGGTGTCGAGCAGCGCGTCCGGGTCGGGGAGGTCGCGGCCGGACAGGCGGGCGACGGGGTCGTAGAAGACGCCCTCGCCGTCGCGCGCCTCGGTGAGGCCGTCCGTGTACAGCAGGAGCGTCGTTCCCGGAGGAAAGGGCACGGCGTGGACGCGGTCCTCGCCGGTGCCCGGCTCCGCCAGGGCCAGCGCCAGGGGCAGGGCCGGCTCGGGGGGATCAGCGGTGCGTACCGTGCCGCCGTGCAGCAGGAGCGGCGCCGGGTGGCCGCGGTTGATCAGCCGCAGTTCGTCGCCGGTGGGCGGGATCTCGGCCAGCACGCCGGTGACGAAGCCTTCGGTCCGCTCGAACCCCGACCGCCGCTCCGCCTCGCGGATCAGCGCCCGCTCCAGGCGGGCCGCGATGCCGGCGAGGGTGGCCTCCTCGTCGGCCGCCTCCCGGAACGCGCCCAGCGCCACGTCCACCGCCTTGACCGCCTCCATCCCCTTGCCCCGCACGTCGCCGACGACGCAGCGCATCCCGTACGGGGTGTCCTGTACGCCGTACAGGTCGCCGCCGATCTGCGCGTCCTTCACGGCCGACTGGTACCGCACGGCGATCCGCAGAACCCCGATGGCAGCCGGCGGCTCCGGCAGGATGGCGCGCTGCACGGCGAGGGCGACCCGGCGGGCGGACTGAAGGCGGAGGTCGCTGTAGTACATGAGGCGGTTGACGACGACGGCGAGGGCCGAGACGGTCGCGACGGCCGCCAGCTCGCTGCGCCCGCCCGAGTCCCCGAGGAAGCCGAAGTGGATGAGCAGCGCGGCGTCGGCGGCGCAGGCGCCGAGGCCCGCGAGGATCGTCGCGCGCAGCGACAGCAGGGCGGCGGCCGTCATGGGCGCGGCCGTGTAGAAGGCCTCGGCGCTGAAGTGCGGAGAGGTGGAGTAGTCGAGGAAGGCGCCGCCGGCGAGCAGGAGGACGGGCAGCCACTGCAGGTGGCTCAGGCATCCGCGCCTGACCGCGTCGCCTCCCGCGCCCGGTGCCCTCACGTAGCCGCTCCCGCTCTCGCGTGCCGTGCCCGCTGTGCCGTGCTCGCCGTGCGGTGTTCCGTACACCACGCTCAAGCATCCTCGGGCCGGTTTGCGGCTGCCAGTCAGGGCATGACTGTTGGGTTACATGCCGTATGTCCCGGTCTGTCGACATCGGACGGCCCATCCGGGCATGACCGTGCGGCCTCGATGTACTAGAGTTATCTCGACATCGAGATATCTGCCGAGAGGCGTACCGCTGTCGCGCCAGTAAGGCGTACCTAACTTAGGCACACCTTAGCGGATGCGCGCGGTGGGGTGGCGGCAGGATTGCCGCAGTACGCGAATTCATGCATGAAGGAGACTGTCGTGTCGGCGAACAGCTTCGACGCCCGCAGCACGCTGCAGGTGGGCGACGAGTCGTACGAGATCTTCAAGCTGGACAAGGTCGAGGGCTCCGCCCGCCTGCCCTACAGCCTGAAGGTGCTGCTGGAGAACCTGCTCCGCACGGAGGACGGCGCGAACATCACCGCCGACCACATCCGCGCGCTGGGCAACTGGGACTCGCAGGCCCAGCCCAGCCAGGAGATCCAGTTCACGCCGGCCCGCGTGATCATGCAGGACTTCACCGGCGTCCCCTGCGTCGTCGACCTCGCCACCATGCGTGAGGCCGTCAAGGAGCTCGGCGGCGACCCGGCGAAGGTCAACCCGCTCTCCCCGGCCGAGCTGGTCATCGACCACTCCGTCATCGCCGACAAGTTCGGCACGAAGGACGCCTTCGGCCAGAACGTCGAGCTGGAGTACGGCCGCAACAAGGAGCGCTACCAGTTCCTGCGCTGGGGCCAGACCGCCTTCGACGACTTCAAGGTCGTCCCCCCGGGCACCGGCATCGTCCACCAGGTGAACATCGAGCACCTGGCCCGCACGGTCATGGTCCGCAACGGCCAGGCCTACCCCGACACCCTGGTCGGCACCGACTCGCACACCACGATGGTCAACGGCCTCGGCGTGCTGGGCTGGGGCGTCGGCGGCATCGAGGCCGAGGCCGCGATGCTCGGCCAGCCGGTCTCCATGCTCATCCCGCGCGTCGTCGGCTTCAAGCTGACCGGTGAGCTCCCGGCCGGCACCACCGCCACCGACCTCGTCCTCACGATCACCGAGATGCTGCGCAAGCACGGCGTCGTCGGCAAGTTCGTCGAGTTCTACGGTGAGGGCGTCGCCGCCACCTCGCTGGCCAACCGCGCCACCATCGGCAACATGTCGCCGGAGTTCGGCTCCACCGCCGCGATCTTCCCGATCGACGGCGAGACCCTGAACTACCTCAAGCTCACCGGCCGCTCCGAGCAGCAGGTCGCGCTCGTCGAGGCGTACGCCAAGGAGCAGGGCCTCTGGCTCGACCCGGCCGCCGAGCCCGACTTCTCCGAGAAGCTCGAGCTCGACATGTCCACGGTCGTCCCCTCGATCGCCGGCCCGAAGCGCCCGCAGGACCGCATCATCCTGGCCGAGGCCGCCTCGCAGTTCGAGCGCGACGTTCTCAACTACGTCTCCACCGCCGACGAGGCCGGCGAGGAGTCCTTCCCGGCCTCCGACGCCCCGGCCGCGTCCAACGGCGTGCCGAGCAACCCGGTCACCGTCACCGCCCCCGACGGCTCGACCTACGTGATCGACCACGGCGCCGTCACCGTCGCCGCGATCACCTCCTGCACCAACACCTCGAACCCCTACGTCATGGTCGCCGCGGCGCTCGTGGCCAAGAAGGCGGTCGAGAAGGGCCTGACCCGCAAGCCGTGGGTCAAGACCACCCTCGCCCCGGGCTCCAAGGTCGTCACCGACTACTTCGACAAGGCGGGCCTGACCCCCTACCTCGACAAGGTCGGCTTCAACCTCGTCGGCTACGGCTGCACCACCTGCATCGGCAACTCCGGCCCGCTGCCGGAGGAGGTCTCCAAGGCCGTCAACGACCACGACCTCGCCGTCACCTCGGTGCTCTCGGGCAACCGTAACTTCGAGGGTCGCATCAACCCCGACGTCAAGATGAACTACCTGGCGTCGCCGCCGCTGGTCGTCGCGTACGCCCTCGCCGGCTCCATGAAGGTGGACATCACCAAGGACGCCCTGGGCACCGACACCGACGGCAACCCGGTCTTCCTCAAGGACATCTGGCCCTCCGAGGCCGAGGTCAACGACGTCGTGGCGAACGCCATCGGCGAGGACATGTTCAACAAGTCCTACAGCGACGTCTTCGCGGGCGACGCCCAGTGGCAGGCCCTGCCGATCCCGACCGGCAACACCTTCGAGTGGGACGCCGAGTCCACCTACGTCCGGAAGCCCCCGTACTTCGAGGGCATGACGATGGAGACCACCCCGGTCACCGACATCACCGGCGCCCGCGTGCTGGCGAAGCTCGGCGACTCGGTCACCACCGACCACATCTCCCCGGCCGGTGCCATCAAGGCCGACACCCCCGCCGGCAAGTACCTCACCGAGCACGGTGTCGAGCGTCGTGACTTCAACTCCTACGGCTCGCGCCGAGGCAACCACGAGGTCATGATCCGCGGTACGTTCGCCAACATCCGCCTGCGCAACCAGATCGCGCCGGGCACCGAGGGCGGCTTCACCCGCGACTTCACGAAGGACGACGCCCCGGTGTCGTTCATCTACGACGCCTCGCGCAACTACATCGACCAGGGCATCCCGCTGGTCGTCCTGGCCGGCAAGGAGTACGGCTCCGGCTCGTCCCGCGACTGGGCCGCCAAGGGCACCGCGCTCCTCGGCGTCAAGGCCGTCATCGCCGAGTCCTACGAGCGCATCCACCGCTCGAACCTCATCGGCATGGGCGTCCTCCCGCTGCAGTTCCCCGAGGGCGCCTCGGCGGAGTCCCTGGGCCTGACCGGCGAGGAGACCTTCTCCTTCGCCGGCGTGACCGAGCTCAACGACGGCACCACGCCGCGCACGGTCAAGGTCACCACCGACACCGGTGTCGAGTTCGACGCGGTCGTCCGCATCGACACCCCCGGTGAGGCGGACTACTACCGCAACGGCGGCATCATGCAGTACGTGCTGCGCAACCTGATCCGCGGCTAGCGGTTCCGGTAGCAGAGCGGCGAGGGCCGCACCCCGTTTCGTACGGGGTGCGGCCCTCGTGCGTTTCCCCTTGCGAACACGACGACTTGAGGAACTCGGCGCTCCCGGGCGCGCGTTCACCCCACCACTCTCCCGGGGCATCCCTCAACACGACCGGGTGATCGGGAGGTTGGGAAAGTGTTGGGCATTCCCCGGCCGGTTAGGCTCCCCGCCGGGATGGAGCGACTGCTTCCTCCCAGAGGGAGGGATTTGTCAGCGATGGGATCCGCCGTCACCTTCGGGGAACTCGCCGGGATCTCCGGCGAGGAACTTCCCCCGCGGATCGCGCTCTCGAGCGTGTTGCTGCCCGCGGGCACCGATCAGCCCGTGTTTCCGACGCTGGTGCGAACGGATCACGGAACGACGGTGGCCTACGCCTGCCAGTACCGGCAGGACGCCGGCAGCCCCGGCCTTCTCGTCGCGCTGGGACTCGCTCCCAGCTCTCCCGGCTACAGCACCACCTGCATTCCTGCGGCCATTTCCAGCCGCTGACCTCTGTCATTCGAGCGTCATTCGAGAAGGGGAACGCACATGGTCAACGCCATCAGCTTCGAGGAACTCGACAACATCGCCGGTGAGGTGCTGCCCGAGCGGACCGTCATGGGCGTCATCGCCACGCCCCTCGCCTTCGCCGACCCCGGCCCCAACGGCTCGGGCGCCGGTGCGGGTGCCTCCAGCAGCAGCGCCGCGTCGGGCGGAGGCGTGGGCGGCGTGTTCGCGCCCCCGGCCGACCACCACGGCACCACGATGCTCGCGGCCTGCCAGGCCGTCGACCGGCAGGGCACCCCGGGCCTGCTCGGCTCGCTCGGCCTGCCGTCCACGAACCCGACCACCAGCATGACCTGTATGCCCACGGCCATCTCCACCCACTGATCGCCTAGCGGCTCGCCCGCGCCCCCGGGGAAGGGCCGGAACCAAAACCCTCCGGCCCTTCCCCGCCACCTCGCCGATGTCACGGAGAGCGCCCATGGCCCACGAACCCACGCTGGTGGCCGGCATGGAACTGGTCGGAGAGTTCGAGGGCTCCGGCTACCGGGAACCGCCCCAGCTGGTCTGCCGCCCCGACGGCCAGATCGTCCGCCTCCCCGCCCTGCTCTACCAGGTCGTACGGGCGCTGGACGACCCTCACCGTTCCGGACCGGAACCGGTCATGACCCGGGTGGCCGCCGAACTGAGCCGCGAGACCGGCCGCGACTTCACCGCCGAGCACGTCGCCTTCCTGCTCGACAAGAAGCTCGCCCCCCTCGGCGTCACCACCCACAGCGACGGCTCGCCGCCGCCCCCCACCCCCAGGAAGGACCCGTTCCTCGCCTTCCGGTTCCGGCTGGCGGTGCTCCCCGAGAACGCCACCTGGTTCCTCTCCGGCCTCTTCGCCTGGCTGTTCCGCCCGGCCGTCATGGTCCTGGCCCTGAGCGCCTTCGTGGCGGGCGAGATCTGGTTGTGGACGACCCAGGACACCGGCGCCGCGCTGTGGTCCGTGCTCTCCTCCCCGGCCAGCGTGCTCCTCGTCGTCCTCCTGGCCATCGCCTCCTGCGCCTTCCACGAAATGGGCCACGGCGCCGCCTGCCGCTACGGCGGTGTGCGACCCGGCGCCATGGGGTGCGGCGTCTACCTCGTGTGGCCCGCCTTCTACACCGACATCACCAACTCGTACCGGCTCGGCCGCGCCGGGCGCATCCGCGCCGACCTGGGCGGCGTCTACTTCAACGCGCTCTTCGGCCTGGGCCTGGTCGCGCTGTACGCCGCGACCGGCTTCACACCGCTGCTGGTGGCGATCCTCTCCGTCCACCTCGAGATGATCCAGCAGTTGCTTCCCACGCTGCGGTTCGACGGCTACTACATCGTCGCCGACCTGATCGGCATCCCGGACCTCTTCAAGTACATCGGGCCGATCCTGAGGCGCGTGGTGCTGCGCCGTCCCCAGGACGAGCGGTTGAAGGCGCTCAAGAGGTGGCCGCAGATCGTGGTGGCGGGCTGGGTCCTGTTCCTGATCCCGGCACTCTCCCTGCAGCTGGGCCTGCTGCTGATCAACCTGCCGCAGCTGCTACGGGCCGACTGGGACAAGGCCGGCCTGCTCCTACGGGCCGCCACCGCGGCCGACGACCCGGTCCTCCCCATGACCGCCGCGTGCCTGCAGATCCTGCTCCTGGCCCTGCCGATCGCCGGCCTGGGCCTGATGCTCGCACAGGCGGCCCGCGCGCTTATCCGCCGATGCCGCCGCCGCGCTTGACGGTGCGGATGAAGGCGGCCCAGGTGGCGGCATCGAAGACCAGGGCCGGGCCCCGGGGGGCCGTTTTGCTGTCGCGCACAGGGATGATGCCTGGCAAGTTGTCGGCGACTTCGACGCACAGGCCGTTGTCCCCATTGCTGTAGGACGATGTGCGCCATTCCGCCACTTCGACGCAGCTACCGCCGGTGCCGTCGCTGTAGGAAGACTTCCGCCAGGTGAGCGTGGTCGGGTCGTGTAATGCACTCATCGTGCCCCATAGCCCTCTGCTGTCGACTCAAGGAGGCTGAGGGAAGACGCTGGTGAGAGCGCCGCAGCCCTGACGAGATCGTAGGACTTCCAGTTGCTCTCCACCAGGGCTGTGTCCTCGATAAGTTGGCCGCTACGGGCACCTTCGGTGTATACGACAGGTGGAGCGTCGGAGAAGTCCATGAGCATGACCATGCCGTCCATGAAGGCTTCGGCCATGGCTGTGAAGGGGAGCACCTGGACGATGATCCGAGGCCGCTGTGCCATTTCGATCACGTGCATGAGCTGCCGTTGCATCCCGGCAGAACCGCTGATATGGGACCACAGCGTCGACTCTTGAAGAACGATCCACATCAAAGGATGCGATGTATCGTCAAGCAGTTGCTGGCGGTCTACCCGGGCACGGACGAATTCCTCGACCTTGTCCTCTGCGGCGAACGGCTGGGCCGCACGGACGACGGCACGCGCGTACTCCTCCGTCTGCAGCAGGCCTGGCATCAGCACAGGCGAGTACTCGCTGATCGTCTTCGCGCGCAACTGGAGGTCTGCCGCGTCCGCGAAGTAACTTGCCACTCCTTTGGATGCCCTGGAGAGTCGGCACAGCCGCTGCAGATGCTCGCCGCTCCCGAGCGCTTCGTCGAGCAGCTTCGAGATTTCCAACTGGGGTCGCCGTACCGCTGTCTCGAACTGTCCGATGTACGTCCCGGAGCAGAACGCGCGCTGGCCGAGCTGGTCCTGAGAAAATCCGGCGTCCTCTCTCAGGCGGCGCAGCTCCGATCCGTAGAACGCTCGAGCGTCGGCGTACGGGTCCGAGTTCCTGGGCTGAGTCACCGTGCCAGCGTAGCCCCGGGTGCGGCCGGATTGCGCTCATTCCCTTAGGATCGCGAACAGTCGAACTCCTGGGGGAATCCGTGAAATTGAGGCTCCGCACCGTCGCGGCAATGGCCGCACTCGCCATCGGACTGACGGTCCAACCCGCGACCGCCGCAGCGGCACCGGCACCGGATGCCGAGTTGGACGCCCACGCACTCCAGTCGGCCCTCGACAAGCTCACCGCCGCCGGCGCACCCGCCGCACTCGCGGAGGTGCGGGTGGGGGACAAGACGTGGTCGGGGGCCAGTGGGGTGCGGGATACGCGCACCAAGCGTCCCGCCCGGCCCGGTGACCGCTACCGCATCGCCAGCGTGACCAAGTCGATGGTCGCGGCCGTGGTCATGCAACTGGTGGACGAGGGGCGGCTGAAGCTCGACGATCCGGTGTCGCAGCATCTGCCGGGGCTGCTGCCGTACAAGGAACCGATCACCGTACGCCAGCTGCTCAACCACACCAGCGGTGTGCCGAATTACTTCGACCAGCTGTATTCGGAGACGGGCGACAAAGAGCTCGAGGAGATGGAGCGGAACCGCTACCGGTACTTCCCCCCGCGCGATCTGATCAAGATGGCGGCGAAAAAGCCGCTGGTGTCCAAGCCCGGTACGGAATTCCATTACTCCAACACCAACTACCTCGTCATCGGGCAGCTGATCGAGAAGAAGACCGGTCGTTCTCTCGGGACCGAGCTGGAACGGCGGGTGTTCCGCCCGGCGGGCATGAAGGACACGTCGTACCCGGTCGTGAACCCGTATCTCACCGGCCCGCATGTCGACGGCTACCACCTCGTCGAGGGCCGGCCGGCGCGGGACGTCACGGTCTACACGCCGTCGGTGTGGGGCGCGGCGGCGGGGGTGGTGTCGACCAACGCCGACGTCAACCGATTCTTCCGGGCGTTGTCCGACGGCACGTTGCTCTCCGCCGCCCGGTGGGCCGAGATGCGGGAGTTCTCGGTGGCGCCGTACGCGCTGGGAGTGGCGCCGGGAGGCGACCTGTGTCCGGCGCGGCCCGGCGAGTACCTGTGGGGGAACACCGGCAACGGGTTCGGGTACCGCACGATGTCGTTCAGCTCCCCGGACGGCCGGCGGCAGCTGAGCTTCAGCTGGACGCTGTCGGTGTCCGAGGTCGACGGCCCGCCCGCTGTGAGCAAGGCGGTGAACGACCTGGTGATGGCGGCCGTCGGCGCCACCTGCCCGCAGAAGGGGTGACAGCGTAAGGGCCGCACCCCCTCACCGGGGGTGCGGCCCTCGCGTCAGGCTCAGAACATCCAGCGGTACTGGTTCCAGCCGGAGTTGCCGATCTGCACGCGGGACTTGAAGGGGGACGAGGCGTTGCCCGTGCCCTTGTAGAGCCACAGCGAGCCGTCGCCGTTGCGGGCGATCAGGTCGGTGCGGCCGTCGAGGTCGACGTCACCGGTGGCGACCAGCTCGTTGAACTGGTTCCAGCCCGGGCCGATCTTCGTGCGGGCCTCGAACGGCTTGGTGGAGTCGCCGGTGCCCTTGTAGAGCCACAGCGCGCCGTCCTTGTCGCGGGCGACGATGTCGGTCTTGCCGTCGCCCGTCAGGTCGCCGCGGCCGGTGATCTCGGTGAACTGGCCCCAGCCCGGGCCGACCTTCTTGCGGCCGGACAGCGAGCCGTCGGCGTTGGCCACGTAGAGGAAGAGCACGCCGGAGCGGTCGCGGACGAGGATGTCCGACTGCTTCGAGCCGCCCAGGTCGCCGGGGGAGAAGAACGAGTCGTACTGGCCCCAGTCGTCGGCGACACGCTTTCCGTTGCCGCCGTCGGAGTACCAGACCTCCTCGGCCTTGCTCAGGACGTACGTGCCGTCGGCGACGCCGTTGCCGTCGTGGTCGACGTGGGTGGCCGCGCGGATGGAGTCCCAGCCGGTGTCGATCAGCTCACGGGAGGTCAGGCCGCCCTTGCCGTCGGGGCCGTAGAAGTACAGCTCGCCGGCGTCGTTGACCGCGCCGAGCGGCATGACCGGGGCCTTGGCGGTGGGGGCCGCCACCGCGCGGGGGGCCGCCAGGCCCTTGGCGGTGCTCTGCTGAGCCGGGGCGGTGGAGACCTTGGCCAGGCCGCGCGCGGCGTCGCGAGCGGCGGTGGAGCCCGCCGGGGTGGCCGCCATGGCGGTCCCGGCGGTGGTACCGGCCAGGGTTGCGGCTATCGCCGCGGTGACGAGACGCGACAGGGCGCGCCCACGCGAACGGCCGGAAGATCGAGCCATGTATTGCTCCATCAGTTTGAAAGGAAATGTCGTGGTACGCCCGGATAAAGCCGGGCGCACCACGTGATCGGCACGATCCTTTCACACGGCCTTTACGAGTCAACCGGTTTGGGTACCCGTCAAATACCTTGCTCCCCGTCAGATCCCCTTGCTCCCCAGCAGTTCCACCTCCGCCAGAACGGCCTCCCCGCCGCCCAGCGGCTCCAGCCGGTAGTGGCGGTACTCGCCGGGGGAGCGGAGCCGGAAGACGCGGGTCTGCCGGTCCCAGGCGAAGGCCTCGTCCGCGCGGCGGTCGACCTCCTGCCAGCTCCGCCCGTCCGCCGAGCCCGCCAGCACCCAGCCGTGCGGGGCCTTGGCGCGGTCGGCGGAGGTGAGGGTGTAGGAGTCGACGCGGGCGCCGGGGGCGACCTCGAAGCGGGTCGTCGTGAAGGTCGCCTCCGTGCGGGAGCTGTCGTCGGTCAGGGCCGTGGCGCCCGGCACGGTCAGGTCCGCCGGCGGCACCGGCACCTTGTCGTCACGGGTGATGGAGGTGGGGCCGGCGTTCTCTCCCGAGCCCCACGAGGACGGCCGGGGGCCCATGGCGAACTCCAGCGTGCCGCCCTGGGCCAGCAGGACGTGCGGGAGGGCGGTGGAGGTCCAGGGCCGGCCGTTGAGGCGCACGTCCTGGACGTAGATGTTGCGGGCGCTGTTGCGCGGCGCCTTCACGACGAGGTCGCGGCCGCCCTCCAGGTGCAGGGTGGCCTTGGTGAAGAGCGGGGAGCCGATCGCGTACTCGCCCTGCCCCATCACCAGCGGGTAGAAGCCCAGCGCGCTGAAGAGGTACCAGGCGGACATCTCGCCGTTGTCCTCGTCGCCCGGGTAGCCCTGGCCGATCTCGCTGCCGAGGTAGAGCCGGGAGAGGACCTCGCGGACCTTCTCCTGGGTCTTCCAGGGCTCGCCCGCGGCGTCGTAGAGGTACGCGATGTGGTGCGAGACCTGGTTGCTGTGCCCGTACATGCCCATGCGCACGTCCCGGGCCTCGGTCATCTCGTGGATGACGCCGCCGTAGGAGCCGGCGAACTTCGCCTCGCCGGTCTCGGGGGTGGTGAAGTAGCCGTCGAGCTTCTTGGCCAGGCCCGTGCGGCCGCCGTACAGCGTGGCCAGGCCCCGGGTGTCCTGGGGGGCGGTGAAGGCGAAGTTCCAGCCGTTGGTCTCGGTGTAGTCGTGGCCCCACACGCGCGGGTCGTAGGCGCCGGGCTGCAGCCGCCAGGCGCCGCTCGCGTCCCGGCCCTGGAAGAAGCCGGTCCGGGTGTCGAAGAGCCGGACGTAGTTGCGGGCGCGGCCCAGGAAGTACTCGGACTCGTCCAGGTAGCGCGTCTTGTGCGTCCGCTCGTACAGCGCCCGGCCCATCTTCGCCAGCCCGAAGTCGTTGAGGTAGCCCTCCAGCGCCCAGGACAGGCCCTCGCGGGTGGCGGTGCTGGTGTAGCCGAGGAAGACCGAGGTGTCCATGCCCTTGCGGCCGGTTCCGGGGCTCCCGGGCGCCACGGTCGCGTTCTTCAGCGCGGCCTCGTACGCCGCCTCCGCGTCGAAGGAGACGCCCTTGACGTAGGCGTCGGCGAAGGCGACGTCCGAGCTGGTGCCGGTCATCAGGTCGGCGTAGCCGGGGGAGGACCAGCGGGAGATCCAGCCGCCGTCCTTGTACTGCCGGACGAAGCCGTCGACGAGCCGTCCGGCGCTCTTGGGGGTGAGCAGGGTGTAGGCGGGCCAGGTGGTGCGGTAGGTGTCCCAGAAGCCGTTGTTGACGTACACCTCGCCGTCGACGACCTTCGCCCCGGTGGCGGTGGGGGTGTTCTGGCCGGCGGGCGGGGAGAAGGGGCTGGCGTAGCGGGGGCGCGGGCGGGCGGCGGAGCCGGTGTTCTCGAAGCCGGAATTGGGATAGAGGTACAGGCGGTAGAGGCTGGAGTAGAGCGTCGTGAGCTGGTCGCGGGTGGCGCCCTCGACCTCGACGCGGCCCAGCACGGCGTCCCACGCGGCACGGGCGCGGTCGTGGACCCGGGCGAAGGAGGCGCCCGCCGGGATCTCCTGCTCGAGGTTGGCACGGGCCTGCTCGGTGCCGATGAGGGAGGTCGCCAGGCGCAGCGTGACCGTGCGGTCCCGGCCCGCGTCGAAGCGCAGGTAGCCGGTGACGCCCTCGCCGCTGCCGGGGCCGTCGCCCTTGAGCCTGCCGCTCGCGGTGACCGGCCGGTCGAAGACGCCGTAGACGAACAGCCGGCCCGCGCCCGTGGACAGCCCGCTCCTGACGTCGGAGTAGGCGGTGAACGAGCGACGGTCGGCGTCGAGGGTCAGCCCGCCCTGGTTCTTGACGTTGTCGAGGACGACGGCCGCGTCGTCGCCGGGGAAGGTGAAGCGCATCATCGCCGCGTGGTCGGTCGGGGCGATCTCGGCCTTGAGGCCGTTCTCGAAGGTGACGCCGTAGTAGTGGGGCCGCGCGCTCTCGCGCTGGTGCCGGAAGGGCAGGGCGCGGGCGGCGCGCGAGGCGTCGGGGGTGCCGGCGGCGGCCGAGGGCATGACCTGGAAGGTCTGCCGGTCGCCCATCCAGGGGCTGGGCTGGTGACTGGCGGCGAAGGCCTGGACGGAGGGGAGGTTGGCCGCGTTGTTGGTGGCCGCGTACTGGTAGAGCCAGTCGGTGGAGCCGGCGTTGGTGACCGGGGTCCAGAAGTTGAAGCCGTGCGGGACGGCGGTGGCGGGGAAGGTGTTGCCCCGGGAGAAGTTGGAGCTGGAATTGGTGCCGCGCGTGGTGAGGACCCGGTCCGCCGGGTGGGCCGGGGGCCGCTCCGTCGGGGCCGGGCCGATGGAGATGTCGTCCACCCAGCCCCGGAACTTCGCCGGGCCCACGGGGGAGTCGTAGGCGATCAGGATCCGCTCGACGGTCTTGCCGGCGGCCACGGCCCCGATGTCCGCCTCCTTGTTGTTCCACTGGTTGACATAGAGCGTCTTGGAGGCGGCCTGCCCCTGCGGCGTCAGCTCGGCCCCGTGCTGGTCGACGGCGCCGAGCCGGCTGAGGTACGTACCGTCGGTGAACGCCAGGTCGAGGGAGACGTGCGTGGCGGGGTAACGGGCGTCGGCCTCGGGCAGGGCGGGGAAGACCTTGTACGCCAGCAGGGTGTTCCGGGCGATCTTGGTGTTCACCGCGAACACCTTGTTGTACGAGTAGCCGCGGCCGGTCGCCTGGTGCATGCCGCCGTAGCGCAGGGCGTGGGTGCCGGTGAAGCCCGCGCGGGCCTTGGCCGTGGGGGAGCCGGTGGGGCCGCGGTCGATGTGGCTGCGCATGTCGGCGGGCGGCGGGGTGCCGCCGCCGGCGGTGGCCAGCTGCACCTCGGCGAGCTGGAGGATGGGCTCGCCGCTGTTGCGGGTTATCTCCAGCCGGAACTGCCGGTAGGGGACGGCGCCGTCGAAGGCGAACTCCCGTGTCTGCAGGCGGCTTTCGAAGCTCTCGTCATGGCGGGTGTCCAGCACCTTCCAGTTCTTGCCGTCGTCGGAGCCCTTGAGCGTCCAGTCCCTGGGGTCGCGGCCGGGCGCGTCGTTGGCCGAGGTCAGCGCGTACCGTACGGCCTTGACCGGCTCGGACAGCTCGAACTCCAGCCAGGCGGACCGCTCGAAGTCCAGCCACTTGGTGGCGCTCTCGCCGTCGATCAGGTTCTCCTTCACCTCGCCCGCCTCGGCGTGCTCGCCGCTGGCGCGGACGGTGGTGACCTTGTCCGTCACATTGCCGGGGATGCCGCTGGAGTCGTCGCCGTCGATCCCGGCGGAAAGCCGCCGTCCGTCGTGGTCGGTCTCGACGGTGTTGCGCCAGTCGGGCTGCGGCTCACCACTCTCGAAGGAGGAGGCGAAGCGCTCGGTCGCGGCCCCTTTGGGCCCTTCGGGTGAGGCCGCCACGCCCATGGCGCCTTGCGTGACCTGAGCGGTCGTCATCATTACGGTGGCTGCGAACAGAGCGGTGGGGCGGGCGAGCGTACGCCATCGGAGGTACCCGAGTCTGTGTCGCATCCCTTGCCTCTCCACCAGGCCGACAACGTTGTCATACAAGCCGCGCAGTGTTAAGTAGGGCGTGAGACACCAGTGGTGTCAAGGGTCTCGGCGCTGGTGTCGCCGGGCGGGCGCCGGGGGGCCGGGGGCGGTCTGCCGGGGGGCCGCCGGGTGTGCGCCGGGAGGTGGCGGGCGGTGCGCCAGAGGGCCGCCGGGTGTGTGTCACGAGGTCTCAACTCGGGAAAGATGCGCGGTCGAAGCCGCTTGCGATCTTGCCCAGTTGATCGAAGTGGACTATACCTGTCGGCGTCCGGGACGGGTTTTTCCGGCCCGCCGCGCGGTCCGCGCAACACTCCGCGCTTCCGGTTCGCGTACGCCCCGCACCATCCGGTTCACGTACACCCCGCACATCCGGTTCACGTACGTCTCGCACCATCCGGTTCTACGCACATCTCGCATATCTCGTACATCTCGCACCATCCGGTTTCACGCACATCCAGCTTCAACCGACGCGCGGTGTCGGGCCCTTCGTCGACGGCGAACGCCCAAGGGGAGAGGTGTCACACCGCCTGAGTCCTGGAGAAGGCGAGGACTTGAGCATGGGATCCACCCCGGAACACGGCCGGCGCCCGGAATACGGCCGACGCGACCTGATCAAGCGAGCGGCGGCGATCGGCCTGATCTCGGTGCCGGCCATGAGCGCGCTCAGCGCCTGCGCGAGCGGCGGGGACGGCGACGGCGGCAAGCAGGTGGACAAGGGGAAGAAGAGCGAGAAGAACCCCCTCGCCGTCAACGAGAAGGCGGCCCTGGACGTCGTCATCTTCGACGGCGGATTCGGCCAGCAGTACGCCAAGGACGCGGAGGCCGAATACCGCAAGGCATTCCCCGACGCCCAGGTCAAGCACTCCGCCACCCAGGAGATCCAGACCCAGCTCCAGCCCCGCTTCAACGGCGGCACCCCACCGGACCTCATCGACAACTCCGGTGCCAAACAAATGGACATGGGCACCCTCGTCGGCAAGAACCAGCTCACCGACCTCACCGCCCTGCTGGACGCGCCCTCCTACGACGACCCCGCCAAGAAGGTGCGTGACACGCTGCGCCCCGGCGTGGTGGAGATGGGCCAGTTCGAGGGCAAGGAGACCTGGATCCTCTACTACGCCTACACCGTCTACGGCGTCTGGTATTCGAAGACCAATCTCCAGAAGCTCGACGCGCAGTACCCCGAGACCTGGGACGAGATGCTCAAGGTCTGCGAGGCAGCGAAGAAGAAGGGCATCGCCGGCTGGACGTACGCCGGAAAGTACCCGTACTACGTGCCGTTCAGCCTCTACCCCTTCATCGCCAAGATCGGCGGCGTGGAGGTGCTCAAGAGAATCGACAACCTCGAGCCCAACGCGTGGAAGGACCCGGCCGTCAAGGCCGCATTCGAGGCGTACTACGAGCTCTACAAGAAGGGCTACATCCTCCAGGGCTCCCCAGGGCTGACCCACATCGACTCGCAGACCGCCTGGAACCAGGGCAAGGCGCTGTTCCTCCCCAACGGCTCCTGGGTGGAGAACGAGGCGAAGAAGACCACGCCCCAGGATTTCCGGATGGCGGTGGGGGCCCCGTCCAGCCTCGACAAGAACAGCGACAAGATGCCGTTCGGCACCATCTGGGCCTCCGGCGGCGAACCGTTCATCGTGCCGAAGAACGCCCGCAATCCGCAGGGCGGCATGGAACTGCTCCGCGTCATGCTGGGCAAGAAGTCCTCCCAGAACTTCATCAAGTCCGTCTCCTCGCTCACCTCCCTCAACGGCGGCACCGAGGGCCTCACCCTCCCGTCCGGCCTGGCCTCCTCTCAGCAGGTGCTCGAGGCGGCCGGGAAGAACGTGGTCAACCCGCGGCTGCAGGACTGGTACGTCGCCCTGCAGAAGGAGAAGATCGGCGTCGCCGCGATCGGCGAGATGATGGCGGGCCGCCTCACCCCCGACGAGGCCATCACGAAGATCCAGCGCTTCGCCGACGAGACCGCCAAGGACGACTCGGTCAAGAAGTACAAGCACAAGTGAGCGGTGGCGGCCATGCAGCACGGTAAGTACCGTTTCATCGCGGGGTTTCTGGTCCTCCCGCTGGCGATCTACGGCATCTTCGTCATCTCGCCGTTCGTCCAGGCCATCTACTACTCCTTCACGGACTGGACCGGACTGAGCCCGGACTTCCGCGTGACCGGGACCGACAACTACCGGCGGCTCTGGAACGACGACGTGTTCTGGACGTCCGTCGGGCACAACGTCCTGTTGCTGCTGGTGCTGCCGCTGGTGACGATCGGCCTCGGACTCTTCTTCGCCTTCATGCTCAACGTCGGCGGCCGCCGCAGGAAGAACGCGGCGGTCGCCGGAGTCCGCGGCTCCGGCATCTACAAAGTCGTCTACTTCTTCCCGCAGGTGCTCTCGATCGCGATCGTCGCCCTGCTGTTCCAGTTCGCCTACAACCCCAACAGCGGCGCCCTGAACTCCTTTCTGAGCGCCGTCGGCCTGGACTCCGTACGCCCCGAATGGCTGGGCGACCCGGACCTGGCCCTGTGGTGCGTGATGGCGGTGATGGTCTGGAGCAACGTCGGCTTCTACGTCGTGCTCTTCTCGGCCGGAATGAGCTCCATTCCCCGGGACTTCTACGAGGCCGCGCTGCTGGACGGCGCCAACCGCCTGCAGACCTTCTTCCGGATCACCCTGCCCCTGCTGTGGGACACCGTGCAGACGGGCTGGGTCTACATGGGCATCATGGCGCTCGACTCGTTCGCCGTGGTCCAGATCATGACCATCGGGCCCGGCGGACCGGACTACTCCACCGAAGTGCTCTCCTTCTACCTCTACACCAAGGCGTTCCGCGACGGCCAGGCCGGATACGCGACCACGCTCGGGGTCGCGCTGCTCATCGTCACGCTGCTTTTCGCGGGCATCGTCATGAAGCTCGGCCGGCGCGAGCGACTGGAGTACTGATGCGCGTACGTACGACCACCGATGCGACCGATGCCGCCGATGCCGCGGCCACCGGAATTCCGGCGCAGCGCGGACGGCGGGCGCGGGGCCCAGGGGGCCGCGTCGGCAGCGAGGGCGGCCTGCTCAACGTCTTCTCGCACGGCGTCCTCCTGCTGTGGGCCCTGATGGTCACGCTGCCGCTGCTGTGGGCGGTGATGAGCGCCTTCAAGACCGACAAGGAGATCTTCACCTCGCCGTGGTCGCCGCCGAGCGGCCTCCACGTCGACGCCTGGGGCCGGGCCTGGTCCCAGGCCCACATGAGCCAGTACTTCCTCAACTCGCTCATCGTCGTGGCCGGTTCGCTGGTCGGCACCATGCTGCTGGGTTCGATGGCGGCCTATGTACTGGCCCGCTTCGAATTCCCCGGCAACCGCTTCGTCTATTTCCTCTTCGTCGCCGGAATGAGCTTCCCCATCATCCTGGCGCTGGTCCCGCTGTTCTTCGTGATGGAGAACATGCAGCTGCTCAACACCTATCCCGGGCTCATCCTCGTCTACATCGCCTATTCGCTGCCGTTCACCATCTTCTTCCTCAGCGGCTTCTTCCGGACCCTGCCCACCTCGGTCGCCGAGGCCGCGCTGATCGACGGGGCGTCGCACACCCGTACGTTCTTCCAGGTGATGCTCCCCATGGCCAGGCCCGGCCTGATCAGCGTGGGGATCTTCAACTTCCTGGGGCAGTGGAACCAGTACCTGCTGCCCACGGTGCTGAACGTCGGCGACGACGACAAGAAGCTGCTGCCCCAGGGCCTGGTGGCGCTCGCGGTCAGCCAGGGCTACAAGGGCGACTGGTCCGGACTCTTCGCCGGCCTGGTCATGGCCATGCTGCCGGTCCTCGGCGCCTACATCGTCTTCCAGCGCCAGGTCCAGGCGGGACTGACGGCGGGGGCGCTGAAGTAGGGGGCCGCCGGGCCGGTGCGGTGGTGCGGCGGGGCGGCCGGGCTCGGGCCGCCCCGGCCCCAGTCCTACGATGAGGCCTCAATGTGGTTCAAGCCCTTGACGGCTTCTCCCCTGCACGGCTGAGCTTAGAGTTCAGATGTTGTAGGGATGGCCGGGCTTCAGAGTCGCAGTCCGGCCCATGGGGCGGTGGTCGTGCCGTCCCGGTGAGGCAGGAGTGGATGGGCGTGGAGACTCCGGGGTCGCAGTCATCGCTGCACCGGGCCAACCTGGAGCGGGTCGTGCGCGCGGTGCGCATGGCGGGGTCGCTCACGCAGGCGGAGATCGCTCGGGCCACCGGCCTGTCGGCGGCCACGGTCTCCAACATCGTCCGGGAGCTGAAGGACGGCGGGACGGTGGAGGTGACGCCCACGTCCTCCGGTGGGCGGCGGGCCCGTAGCGTGTCGCTCTCCGGTGACGCCGGGATCGTCGTGGGCGTCGATTTCGGGCATACCCACCTGCGGGTGGCGATCGGTAATCTCGCCCACCGGGTGCTGGCCGAGGAGGCCGAGCCGCTGGATGTGGACGCCTCCGCGGCGCAGGGCCTGGCCCGGGCGGAGTACCTGGTCAAGAGCCTGATCGCGGCGGCGGGGATCAGTCCGGACAAGATCGTCGGGGTGGGGCTCGGTGTGCCCGGGCCCATCGACGTGGAGTCCGGGGTGCTGGGCTCGACCGCGATCCTGCCGGGCTGGGCGGGCACCAACCCGCGTGACGACCTCGCGGCCCGCCTGGGCGTGCCGGTGCACGTGGACAACGACGCCAACCTGGGTGCGCTGGGCGAGCTGGTCTGGGGTGCCGGCCGGGGTGCCGCCGATCTGGCGTACATCAAGGTCGCCAGCGGTGTGGGCGCCGGACTGGTGATCAACGGGCAGATCTACCGGGGGCCGGGCGGCACAGCGGGCGAAATCGGGCACATCACTCTGGACGAGTCGGGTCCGGTGTGCCGTTGCGGCAACCGTGGCTGCCTGGAGACGTTCACGGCCGCCCGGTATGTCCTGCCGTTGCTGCATTCGGCTCATGGAGCCGACCTGACCATGGCCAGGATGGTGCAGCTCGCGCACGACGGCGACCCGGGTTGCCGGCGGGTGATCGCGGACGTAGGCCGGTATATCGGCAGCGGCGTGGCGAATCTGTGCAATCTGCTCAATCCCAGCCGGGTCGTGCTCGGCGGAGACCTCGCCGAGGCGGGCGATCTCGTGCTCTCGACCATCCGCGAGTCCGTCTCGCGCTACGCGATTCCCAGCGCGGCGCGGCAGTTGGAGGTCGTACCGGGCGCGCTGGGCGGCCGGTCGGAGGTGCTGGGCGCGCTGGCGCTCGTGCTCAGCGAGATGGGCGACTCGACCCTGCTGGACGACGCCGGGGCCGGGCACGCCCCCTCGTTCGGCCGCTGACGCATGCCCGTATTGCGTCGTTCTTGAGTTCAAACAGATAACGAATGGCATCGTTGCCATCTCGTTAAGGATTTACTTCTTGACGGTCACTTGGCGGCCGAGTTGACTTCCAGCCACCTCGGCCGCAACGACGCGGCCTCGTCAGGGAGGTATCTGCACGTGAATTCTCATCTGCGTCGGACCGCGATCGCCCTTGCCGCCGTTTCGATGGCCGCCGGACTGGCCGCCTGTGGCAGCGCCAAGGAAGCGGCGGGCGGGGAAAAGAAGAAGGACAAGGACGGCCCGCTGACCATCGGCCTCCTGCTCCCGGAGAACCAGACCGCGCGTTACGAGCGGTTCGACAAGCCGCTGATCGAAAAGAAGATCAAGGAATTGGCGGGCGCGGACACCGTCGTCCTCTACGAGAACGCCAAGCAGGACGCCTCGGTCCAGCAGCAGCAGGTCGACACGATGATCACCAAGAAGGTCGACGCGCTGATCGTCGACGCGGTGGACGCGAAGTCGATCGCCTCCTCGGTGAAGAAGGCCGCCGACAAGGGCATCCCGGTCGTCGCCTACGACCGCCTCGCCGAGGGCCCCATCAAGGCCTACACCTCCGTCGACAACGAGCGGGTCGGCAAGATCCAGGGCGAGTCGCTGCTCAAGGAGCTCGGCGACAACGCCTCCAAGGGCGAGATCGTGATGATGAACGGCGCGATCACCGACCCGAACGCCAAGATGTACAAGGACGGCGCCCACTCCGTACTCGACGGCAAGGTCAAGGTCGGCAAGGAGTACGACACCAAGGAGTGGAAGCCGGAGAACGCCAACGAGAACATGAAGGGCGCCATCTCCTCGCTGGGCAAGGAGAACATCGTCGGCGTCTACTCCGCCAACGACGGCATGGCCGGCGGCATCATCACCGCCATGAAGAGCGCCGGCTTCGACAAGCTCCCGCCGGTCACCGGCCAGGACGCCGAGCTCTCCGCCGTGCAGCGCATCCTCGCCGACGAGCAGTTCATGAGCGTCTACAAGCCCTACAAGCCCGAGGCGGACGCGGCGGCCGAGCTGGCCGTCTCCCTGGCCAAGGGCAAGGGCGCCGAGAGTGTCGCCAAGTCGACCGTCGACAGCGGCACCCAGAAGAAGATCCCCGCCGTCATCGTCACCCCCTTCGCGCTGACCAAGGCCGACATCGGGAAGTACGTCGGCAAGGAGGGCTTCTTCGGCCTCGACGAGATCTGCACCGACAAGTACAAGGAGCAGTGCGAGAAGGCCGGGCTGAAGTAGCCCCCCGAAGCAGCCCCGCCCCCCTCTCGAGACTCCGTCCGGCGCCCTCCCCCCCGGCGCCGGACGGAGCACCCCCCGCCGGTTTCCGGCGGAGCAGTCCGCCGGTCAAGGCGGCGAAGGAGATGATGCACGTGTCCGCTACGCCCGTGCTGGCGTTGCGCGGGATCTCCAAGCGGTTCGGCGCCGTCCAGGCGCTCACGGACGTAGAGCTGGAGATTCACGCCGGTGAGGTGGTCGCCCTGGTCGGCGACAACGGTGCCGGAAAGTCCACCCTGGTCAAGACCATCGCCGGAGTCGGTCCCGCCGACGACGGCGTCATCGAGTGGGACGGCCGCCCCGTCACCGTGGACCGGCCGCACGCCGCCCAGGAACTGGGCATCGCGACCGTCTACCAGGACCTCGCCCTGTGCGACAACCTCGACGTGGTCGGCAACCTCTTCCTCGGGCGCGAGATCGTCCGCGCCGGGGTGCTCGACGAGGTCGAGATGGAACGCCGCTCGCGCGAGCTGCTCTCCACCCTCTCCATCCGGATCCCCAGTGTCCGGATCCCCATCGCCTCGCTCTCCGGCGGGCAGCGGCAGACCGTCGCCATCGCCCGTTCGCTGCTCGGCGAGCCCAAGATCGTCATCCTCGACGAGCCCACCGCCGCGCTCGGCGTCGAGCAGACCGCCCAGGTCCTCGACCTCGTCGAGCGGCTGCGTGAGCGGGGCCTCGGCGTGATCCTGATCAGCCACAACATGGCCGACGTCAAGGCCGTCGCCGACCGGGTCGCCGTGCTGCGCCTGGGCCGCAACAACGGCACGTTCGACGTCGCGACGACCTCGCAGGAAGAAATCATCTCCGCCATCACCGGTGCGACGGACAACGCCGTCACCCGCCGCAAGGCCCGATCCGCCGCAGGTGAGAAGGCAGAGGAGGGCACCAAGTGACCACCGACCTGTCCAAGGACCCCCAGGACACCCCGCAGGAGCCCGAGGACACCCCGCGGGCCGCCGCGGCGGCCGTCACGGCCGTCGACCCGCGCCTGCTGGTCCGCCAGGAGGGCTTCGCCGGCTACTTGAGCGAGTTCCGCCGCAAGCTGCGCAGCGGCGAGCTGGGCTCGCTGCCCGTGGTGGTCGGCCTGATCATCATCGGCCTGGTCTTCCAGCTGCGGGACTCCGCCTTCCTCGGCGCCGAGAACCTCTCCAACCTCTTCGTCACCGCCGCCGGCACCGGCCTGATCGCGGTCGGCATCGTCTTCGTGCTGATCCTCGGCGAGATCGACCTGTCCGTGGGCTCGGTCAGCGGCCTGGCCGCGGCCACCTTCGCCGTCCTCAACGTCAACCACGGCATGCCCGAGTGGCTCGCCCTGGTCGTCGCGATCCTCTCCGGCACCGTCGTCGGCGCGCTGCACGGCTTCTTCTTCGCCCGTATCGGCGTGCCCGCCTTCGTGGTCACCCTGGCCGGTCTGCTGGGCTGGAACGGCCTGATGCTGCAGGTCCTGGGCTCCAACGGCACGATCAACCTCGACGACTCCGGTCTGGTCGCGGGGCTGACCAACCACTACTTCAGCGACGTCGCCGCCGCCTACGGGCTGGCCACGCTGAGCGTCGTGGCGTTCCTGCTGGTGTCCCTGCGCGACGCCAAGCGGCGCGAGGCGGCCGGCGTGCCCAGCCGCCCGGTCAGCGAGATCGTCCTGCGGACCGCCGCCCTGGCGGTGCCCGCCTACGTGGTGGCGTGGCTGTTCAACGAGTACAAGGGCCTGCCGATGGCCGTGGTGATCTTCCTCGGGGTGGTGGTCGCGCTGGACTTCGTGCTGCGCCGCACCTCCTACGGGCGCAAGGTCTTCGCCCTGGGCGGCAGCGTCGAGGCGGCCAGCCGGGCCGGCATCAACGTCGCGGCGGTCCGGATCTCCGTCTTCGCGCTCTCCGGCACCATGGCGGCCCTCGGCGGCATGTTCCTGGCCTCCCAGATCAACGCCGCCAACCAGTCCTCCGGCGCCGGCAGCCTGCTGATGAACGCCATCGCGGCGGCCGTCATCGGCGGCACCAGCCTCTTCGGCGGCCGCGGCAAGACCTGGTCCGCGCTGCTGGGCGTGCTGGTGATCCAGTCCATCGCCTCCGGCATGGCCCTGCTGGGCATCGCCTCGGCGGTCCAGTACATGATCACCGGCGCGGTGCTGCTGGCCGCCGTCGTGATCGACTCCGTCTCCCGCCGGACGCAGAAGACGGCCGGGCGGGCGTAGGGCGGCCGGACGGTCGTAGGGGCGGCCGGACGGTCGTCACGGACCGTCCCCGCGAACGGGTGGGCGCCGGCCAGTGGGGGCCGGCGCCCACCCATGCCCCTTTGCGGCGATTTACGGGGTGGCTGCGCCGATCGCGTGACATTGGTCGCATCACCCGTTCACCGCCACTCCGGGCGGAACATTAGACTCGACGGATCTAGAAGGCCCGCATGCGGCGTCTAGAGCTCGACAACGGCGACGACAGCTCGATGAAGGAGGCACGGGTGGCCCTGCTGACCCGCATCAGGGGACCGCGCGATCTGGACCGGCTGAGCCCGGAGCAGCTCGACCGGCTCGCCGCGGAGATCCGCACCTTCCTCGTCGACGCCGTCTCCAAGACGGGCGGCCACCTCGGCCCCAACCTCGGCGTCGTCGAGCTGACCATCGCCCTGCACCGGGTCTTCGACTCGCCCAAGGACAAGGTCCTCTTCGACACCGGCCACCAGGCCTACGTCCACAAGCTGCTCACCGGCCGCCAGGACTTCTCCCAGCTGCGCGCCAAGGGCGGCCTGTCGGGCTACCCCTCGCGCGAGGAGTCCGAGCACGACGTCATCGAGAACAGCCACGCCTCCACCGTCCTGGGCTGGGCCGACGGCCTCGCCAAGGCCAACCAGGTGCTGGACAGGTCCGACCACGTCGTGGCCGTCATCGGCGACGGCGCGCTCACCGGCGGCATGGCCTGGGAGGCGCTGAACAACATCGCCGCCGCCAAGGACCGCCCGCTCGTGATCGTCGTCAACGACAACGAGCGCTCCTACGAGCCCACCATCGGCGGCCTCGCCAACCACCTGGCGACCCTGCGCACCACCGACGGCTACGAGCGCTTCCTGGCCCGCGGCAAGGACCTCCTCGAGCGCACCCCGGTCCTCGGCAAGCCCCTCTACGAGACGCTGCACGGCGCCAAGAAGGGCCTGAAGGACTTCATCGCCCCGCAGGGCATGTTCGAGGACCTGGGCCTGAAGTACGTCGGCCCGATCGACGGCCACGACATCGAGGCCCTGGAGTCCGCCCTGCAGCGCGCCAAGCGCTTCGGCGGCCCCGTCCTCGTGCACTGCCTGACCCAGAAGGGTCGCGGCTACAAGCACGCCGAGCAGAACGAGGCCGACCGCTTCCACGGCATCGGCGCCATCCACCCCGACACCGGCCTGCCCGTCGCCTCCGGCGGCGCCAGCTGGACCTCCGTCTTCGCCGACGAGATGGTCAAGCTCGGGCAGGAGCGCGAGGACATCGTGGCCATCACCGCCGCGATGATGCAGCCCGTGGGCCTCGGCAAGTTCGCCAAGGCCTTCCCGGAGCGCGTCTACGACGTCGGCATCGCCGAGCAGCACGCCGCCACCTCCGCGGCGGGCCTGGCCACCGGTGGCCTGCACCCGGTCTTCGCCGTCTACGCCACGTTCCTCAACCGCGCCTTCGACCAGGTCCTGATGGACGTCGCCCTGCACAAGTGCGGCGTGACGTTCGTGCTGGACCGGGCCGGCGTCACCGGCGACGACGGCGCCTCCCACAACGGCATGTGGGACATGTCGATCCTCCAGGTCGTCCCCGGCCTGCGGATCGCCGCCCCGCGCGACGCCGACCAGGTCCGCGCCCAGCTGCGTGAGGCCGTTCAGGTCAAGGACGCGCCCACCGTCGTGCGCTATTCCAAGGGCACCGTCGGCCCGGCCGTCGAGGCCGTCGGCCGCGTCGGCGGCATGGACGTCCTGCGCGAGCCCGCCGAGGGCACGGCCCGGCCCGACGTGCTCATCGTCTCCGTCGGCGCCCTCGCCCCGATGTGCCTGGAGATCGCCGACCTGCTCGACAAGCAGGGCATCTCCTCGACTGTCGTCGACCCGCGCTGGGTCAAGCCCGTCGACGAGGCCCTGCCCGGCCTCGCCGAGAAGCACCGCGTCGTCGTCACCGTCGAGGACAACGGCCGTGTCGGTGGCGTCGGTTCGGCCGTCTCCCAGGCGCTGCGCGACGCCGGCGTCGACCTGCCGCTGCGCGACTTCGGCATCCCGCCGCGCTTCCTCGACCACGCCTCCCGCAAGGAGATCATGGCCGAGATCGGGCTGACCGCCCCCGACATCGCCCGTCAGGTCACCGGCCTCGTCGCCAAGCTCGACGGCCGCTACGAGGACACCCCCGAGGGCACCCCCGAGGACCCGGCCGAGGCCGCCGGGGCCGTCCGGGACTGACGCTCACTCATATCGCCGTAGCCGAAGGGCCGGCCGCACCACCTTCCGAGGGTGGTCCGGTCGGCCCTTCCGCACTGGTGCGCCGGACCTCCATCGGGTGAATCCTGGACGGGGTGGCTGTGGCCGCCCGGGAACGGCCCCGAACATCGCGGACACTCGCTCAGTTCAGAGGAGGACGAGTGACGCCGAGCAGGTGGAGGTGAGCCGATGAGCACAGCGCATTCCGACCGGAACGGCCGCGGCAGGAGCGGCATGTTCCGGACCAAGACCGTGGAGCAGTCCATCCAGGACACCGAGGAGCCGGAGCACGCGCTCCGGAAGGACCTCTCCGCCCTGGATCTGACCGTGTTCGGAGTCGGTGTCGTCATCGGCACCGGCATCTTCGTCCTCACCGGAAAGGTGGCCAAGGAGAACGCCGGGCCCTCGGTGGCGCTCGCCTTCGTCCTCGCCGGCATCGTCTGCGGGCTCGCCGCCCTGTGCTACGCCGAATTCGCCTCCACCGTGCCGGTGGCCGGCTCCGCGTACACCTTCTCGTACGCCTCGCTCGGCGAACTCCCCGCCTGGATCATCGGCTGGGACCTCATCCTGGAACTGGCACTGGGCTGCGCCGTGGTGGCCGTCGGCTGGTCCGGCTACATCCAGTCGCTGATGTCCAACGCCGGCTGGTACCTGCCCGGACCGCTCACCGGGGCGCACGACGGCACCTTCGGCTTCGACCTCCTCGCCTGCGTCCTCGTCCTGGTGCTGACGGCCATTCTGGTCGCCGGAATGAAGCTGTCCTCGCGGGTGACGGCGGTCGTGGTCGGGATCAAGGTCACCGTCGTCCTCATCGTCATCATCGTCGGCTCCTTCTTCATCACGGGCAGCAACTACCGCCCGTTCATCCCGCCCACCCAGGAGGCCGCCTCCAGCGGCGGGCTCGCCGCCCCGCTCATCCAGACGATGTTCGGCTTCACCCCGTCCAACTTCGGCGTCATGGGCATCTTCTCGGCGGCCGCCGTCGTCTTCTTCGCCTTCATCGGCTTCGACATCGTCGCCACCGCCGCCGAGGAGACCCGCAACCCCCAGCGCGACCTCCCGCGCGGCATCCTCGGCTCGCTGCTCATCTGCACCGTGCTCTACGTGGCCGTGTCCATCGTCGTCACCGGCATGGAGAAGTACGACCGGCTCTCCGTGAAGGCACCGCTCGCGGACGCCTTCAAGGCCGCGGGCCACCCCTTCTGGGCGGGCCTGATCAGCTTCGGCGCTGCCGTCGGCCTCACCTCCGTCTGCATGATCCTGCTGCTGGGACAGAGCCGGGTCTTCTTCGCCATGAGCCGCGACGGCCTGCTGCCCCGCTTCTTCTCCATCGTCCACCCCCGCTACGGCACGCCCTACCGCTCGACGATCCTCCTCGGCGTCATCGTCGCCGTGGTCGCCGGCTTCACCTCGATCGACGTGCTGGCCGAACTGGTCAACATCGGCACGCTCTTCGCCTTCATCGTCGTCGCGATCGGCGTGGTCCTCCTGCGCCGCGCCCGGCCCGAGCTGCCCCGCGCCTTCCGCACCCCGTTCGTGCCCTACGTCCCCGCGCTGTCCGTCCTGGCCTCGCTGTGGCTGATGCTGAACCTGCCCACCGAGACCTGGGTGCGGTTCGCCGTGTGGATGCTCATCGGCGTCGTCGTGTACTTCGTCTACGGACGCCGCAAGAGCCGGGTCAGCCGGGCCGCCGACCGGCGGCCCACCGTCTGACCCTCTCCTCGTCCGTTCCCTCGCCGTTCGCGCCCCGCCCGGGACGCGAACGGCCCCGCGGCCCTCCCTACGGCCGCACCGTGCGCGGCCCGGTCACCTCGGCGCCCAGCGCCCCGACCCGCCGCCGCAACTCCCGGTCCGCGGTCACCACCACACAGCGCCGGCCCGCCGCGCGGCCGGCCACCACCTCCACCACACGGTCGTCGCCGCTGCCGCCGGCCGCCGCCACGCCCACCCCCGGCACCGGCTCCACCCCGCGTGCCGCGCCCTCCACCACCAGCACGACCTCCAACGGCCCCGGCAGCGGGGGATCGACCGTCCCCGGCGGCAGCCCGGACTCCGCGTACGCCGCCAGCGCGTCGCGCAGCCGCCGCGCCGCGCCCGCCCGGTCGCGCCACCAGCCGTCGGGCACGGATCCCACGACGTTGGCGGCGTCCACGACAAGAAGGGGGAGGGTCATGGCGACAGCCTGGCACGGCCCGGCGCGCTCCCGACGGCCCGGCAGCCGCGGGGAAACGCAATGTTATTGTCGAGGGTCGACAAAAAGCTCCAAGAGAGGCTGGCAGCGAGTCATGGCAGTGCGGACGTCCACCCCCACCACCGGCTGGTTGCTGCGGGGCAAGGACGGACGGCTGACGGCCTACGCGCCGGCGTCCGGAGGCCTCGTCCGCTGGACCGAGACGCGCCCCGGCGGCCCCGAATGGACCGGCCCCGAGCGCTTCGTGGTGCCGGGCCTGGAGCCCCACCTGTCCATAGCGCAGAGCCCCGAGGGCTACGTCAGCCTGGCCGGCCTGCGCCGCCGCGCCCACGACGACGGCCGCGCCGAGACCGACGTGGTCTACACGACCCAGTTCCAGCCCGGCCGCGCGCTGACCACCTGGCGCTCGATCGGTACCCCCTACGGCCAGGACTGGCAGCGCGCCGACCAGATCGGCGCCCCCACCGCGGTCGTCGACCGCGTCGGCCTGCACGTCTTCGTCCGTAACGCCGGCGGCGGCGTCTGCGGCCGGCGCCAGGACGCGCGCGGCATCTGGGGCCCCTGGACGGACATGAAGGGCAGTCACGTCCTCGACACCATGTCCGCCGCCGTCACCGCCGACGGGCGCGTGGAACTCCTCGCCCCCGCGAGCGAGTTCGTCCTGCGCTGGCGCCAGGAGGAGCCCGGCGGCCCGCTGCGCCGCGTCCTGAACACCCCCGCCAAGCCGCTGGCCGGCTCGGCCTCCTCGGCCCCCGCCGCCGACGGCGCCATCGCCCACCTCTGGCGCGACTCCGCCGACCGCGTCCTGCACGTCCAGCGCCCCGCCGCGCCCACCGGCCCCGGCAGCCAGGAGGGCGCCGAGGCCCCCGCGCCCGTGGCCGTACCCTCCCTCGGCGGCGACGCGAGCGGCCCCGTGGCCGTGCTGCGCACCACCCTCGACGGGCGGGAGTGCACGATCCTGGCCCAGCGCGCCGGCTCCGGCCTGCCCGCCGTGGCCGCGTACGCCGGCCAGGAGGACGAGGCCGCCGAGGCCGCCTGGTCCGAGACCGGCGAGGAGTGCGTGGGCGCGCCCGCGCTGGCCCTGGACGCCAAGGACCGGGTGGTCGTGGCCGCCCTCGGCGCGGACGGCGTGCTGCGCGTCGCGCGGCAGCGGGTGGACGAGCCGGGGCTGGCGCTGGGGCCCTGGACGCGGGTGTAAGGCCCCCACTGAACGGTCTCTCCGTAAACACCGGGGAGACCGGCGGGCCAGGACCCGCACCGACCCATCGGACACGCCCTAGGCGCGGCCCGCGCTCCAGCGCTTGGTCACCTCGGTCAGGGCCCGTACGGCCTTCGCCACCAGGTCGTCGCTCATCCGCACCCGCCGGCTGTGCTCGACGTGCAGGAACGGCACCCCGACCGCGTCCGCGTGGTCGCCCTCGACATTGGTACGGCCCTCCAGGCGGCCGCAGTAACGCTGCCAGACCTCGCAGACCCGCAGCTGCTGCTTGCGCAGCCCGGAGGCGAGGCGGCGGGCGGCGGGCAGGCCCGCGTCGCCCTTGCCGGGCGAGACGACCACGTCCTGGTCCGGGAGGCTGCTGTCGGCGAAGCCGTGGACCTGCACGGCCGGCAGGCGGCGGTCGGCGAGCGCGTCGGAGACGGCGGCGAAGACCGAGTCGGAACGGTGCGCGACGTCGGCGGGGCCGGACCCCTCCTCGCCCTCACCGCCGTCGGTGCCGGAACCGGCGGCGCGATGGGCCCCCGCCAGGATCAGCACCCCGCCCGGCGAGCTGCGCAGCAGTCCGATGCCGAGCTGTTCGGTGCGCTGGTCGGCGCTGGGGTGCGGCACCTGGACCGACCAGTGGGCGGGCCCGTGCAGGTCCACGTAGACCCGGCCCCAGCCGCGCGTGGTCTCGCCGTCCTTGGTGGCGTCGGCGATCTCGGCGAACTCGCGGCCGCCGTCGCGGTCGACGAGGGTGCGTACGGTGTAGCCGGCCCCGGCCAGGGAACGCTCGGCGGCGGCGTGGTCGCCGTCGAGGAGGAAGCGCACCCCGTCGGCGATGGCCCGGCGGTCGGCGGGGGCGGGGATCCGGTACCGGCCGCCCTGCGTGATGCGGTCGGTGAAGGACGTGATCCAGGCCGCGAGGTCGACGGAGCCCGCGGGAGCCGGTGGGACGGTGTGCCGGGAGGAGCCGTCCGTGGCCGACCGGACGGGGCCGCCGGGCTTGGCGCAGCCGCTCGCCCCGGCCAGCGCGGCCAGCGTCGCCGCGCCGAGCAGGGCGGGGACGACGCGGGCGGCGATTACCGGCTTGGGCCTCATGGCGGTAAAACTACCCCGGTGAAGCTCTTCCCCCGCCGCCGCCTCGTCCCCGCCGTCGCCGCTGTGGCCCTCGTCGCGACAGGGACGGCGGGCTACGTCTACCTCGGCGGGGGCGACGACGCCGTCGAGGCGTCGTTCACGCTCGCGGCGGGCGGTGACGTCCTGATCCACCCGGAGATCACCGACCAGGCGAACAAGGACGCCAAGGAGGCGGGCCGCCCGGGCCCGGACTTCGGCGCCGTGATGGCCGGGATCAAGCCGGTGGTCAGCAAGGCCGATCTCGCGGTCTGCCACCTGGAGACGGTCCTGGCCGACCCCAAGGGCCCCTTCCTCGGCTACCGGAAGTTCAGCGTGCCGCCGCAGATCGCCGGCACGCTCAAGGACATCGGCTACGACACCTGCTCGACGGCCTCCAACCACACCCTCGACCACGGCCCCGAGGCCGTGAAGCGCACGCTGGACACGCTCGACAAGGCGGGGATCAAGCACACGGGCTCGGCGCGCGACGCGAAGGAGGCGGCCACCCCGAACATCCTCGACGTGAAGGGGGTGAAGGTGGCGCAGCTGTCGTACGCGTACGGCTTCAACGACACGACCGTGCCCAAGGACAAGCCGTGGCTGGTCAACGAGACCGACGTCAAGCGGATGGCGGCGGACGAGAAGGCGGCGCGGGCGGCGGGTGCCGAGGTGGTCTTCGCCAGCGTGCACTGGGGCAGCGAGGGCCACAACGAGCCCAGCAGGACACAGCTGCGGCTGGCCCGGCGCATCGCGAAGGAGACCGGTATCGATCTGGTCATCGGCCATCACGCCCATGTGGTGCAGCCCTTCGAAAAGGTCGAGGACACCTGGGTCGCCTATGGGCTGGGCAATCAGGTGGCGCGGCACGCCGAACCCCTCGGGATCACCGAGGAGGGCGTGATGGGCTGGTTCGAGTTCAGCAGGAAAAACGGCAAGTGGTCGGTTTCGGACGCCCGGTTCGTGCCGACGCTGGTGGAGCTGGAACCGAAGATCCGCCTGGTGGACGTGGGGGCGGCGCTGCGTCGCGAGGACCTCACGAAGGAGCGGCAGGCGCGTTACCGGACGGCGTACGAGCGCACGCGCGGAATCGTCCTCAATCGTGGGGCGGATGCCGACGGATTGCGGCCGCTCACCATCACAGAATAGTCACGACTAAAGGGATGAATTTGACCGTGGACACACAAATCCTTTTGTCAAGACTTTAGTAATTGTCTACAATCCGAACGATTCACGCTAGAACGACGCAGTGCGGCCGACAGTTCAGGAACCTCGTGGTCCCGGCATGCCCGCGTGCCGTGACCGAGAGGAAGACCGTTGTCCGCTTCGCGCGGCGCCCGCCGTCGCAAGGTCCGCCGCCGCGCCGACATGCCCCTGCTGGGCGGCGCCCGGCCGCCGATAGCCGCGCTGCTGGCACTGCTGCTGGCCGTGGCGGGCACCACGGCGCTGGTCCTCGGCGACCGTGACCGGTCGGCGATCGACACGGCCGTCCTCACCTCGCAGCAGCACGTCGCCGAGGACGGCGCCCTCTCCCTGCGCGCCTCGCTCGACGAGAGCATCACCGACCTCCAGCGCGCCGCCGCCGTCTACGCGGGCTCCGACCCCGACGCGGTCCTGGACAAGCTCGGCAAGGTCTACAACAAGTGGCGCGGCACCGCCGTCATCGACCCGGCCGGCGGCACCCTGCTCGCCGCGCGCGGCGAGAACATCCCGCTCGCCACCGTCCTCAAGGGCAGGACCGGCAAGGACGGCAAGGACGACGACCCGCTCGGCCCGCGCCTGGTGAAGCTGCCCTCCGGTGACACGCGCATGCTCGTCGTGGCCGCCCTGCCCGGCGCCGCGGCGCCCCGGCTCCTCGTCGCCTCCGGCACCCTGAACGTCCCCGGCATCTCCTCCGGCGAGGACCGCTCCCTGCTGGTCGTCGACTCCGCCGGCACCGTCCTGGCCAGCGACGGCCCGTCCGTGGCCCGTAAGGCCTGGGCGAAGACCGCGCGCAGGACCGCCGCGGCCGACTCCGCCAAGACGCCCGAGGCCGGCGGCCACCCCGGGGCCAGCGGCCACCTCATGGGCGACAAGCGCGGCGACGTCCGTACGGCCGTGGGCTACGCGGCCGCCGGCCGGCTTCCCGGCGAGAGCAGCGCGGCCGGCACCCTCGGCCTGTCGGTGATCACCTCGGTCGACGTCACCGAGGACCCGGCCGTCGTCCGCACCCAGGCCTTCGGCCTCGTCGCCGCCGGCGTCCTGCTCGTCCTCGCCCTGCTGGTCGGCTGGGTGCTGCTGCGCACGGTCCAGCGGCCGCTGCTCCAGCTGTACCTGGAGAGCCGTCGGCTGGCGCGCGGCGAGCTGGACCGCCCGGTGGCCCGCTTCAAGGGCCGCGAGGCGGCCCGTACCGCCGCCGCCCTGGAGAGCCTGCGCCGCCAGCTGCTCGGCGGCCGCCCCACCCGCACCGGCCGGGCCCGCGGCGGCATCGGCGCGACGGCCACCGTCCTGGTGTGCGCGGTGGTCCTGCTGGCCTGGGCCGGGCCGCTGCTGCTGCTCGTCAACCGCGCGGGCAGCACCGTGGCCGTGCCCCAGCAGCTCGTCGACGACCAGCGCCGGCGCACCGACACCGCCTCGGACCGCGTCCGCAAGGCCCTCAACGAGGGCTGGGCCGACGTGGCCTCCGTGGCACAGACCCTCGCCGGCGGCGAGGCCAAGGAGGACGCCGAGAAGGCCGTCCTGGACAAGACCCTGCGCGAGCACGGCCGCTACCGCGCGGTCTACGTCATCGACGGCCAGGGCAAGGTCCTCTCCCGGGCCGGCGACTCGCCCCGCCACCCGGCGGGCAAGCCGCCCCGCCCGGACTCCGTCGCCCAGCTGAACACCTCCGGCAAGGAGCCGGCCGTCGCCGCCTACGCCGCCGTGCCCGGCGTCAAGGACCGCACGGTGGTCGGCGAGTACGACCCGCAGTTCCTGATATCCCTGGTCACCCGGCCGGGCCTGGGCCAGGTCTGGCTGATCGACAAGGGCCACCGCATCATCGCCGCCGACCGCGGCCACGGCTTCCGGGCCTTCTCCAGGCTTCCCGGCGGCCACCTCGACGACCTCGCGGTCACCGCGCGGAACCACACCACCAAGACCTCCGGCACCGCCATCCTCCACCGCGGCGACGGCTCCTCCGACATCGCGGCCGCCGCCCCCTTCACCGGCGGCGGCGCGGTCAAGGACCTCCAGTGGCAGGTCGTCAGCTCCCAGCCGACCTCCTGGCTGGAACTGCCCGAGTACAGCGCCCAGCGGCGCACCATGCTCGCCGGCCTGCTCGGCCTGACCGCCGCCGTGGCCTGCCTTGGCTGGCTGTACATCATCGTCATCCGCCCCCTGCACGCCCTGGCCGACCGGGCCGAGGCGCTGGCCGGCGGCGACCGCAAGACCGTGCTCTTCCCGCAGCACCACGACGAGGTCGGCGCGGTCGTACGCAACCTGGAACTGATCCGGCAGCGGCTGCGGACGTCCGCCGAGCGGCCGACGGCCGGAAGGAACTGACCCCGTGCTCTTCCTCTACACGGTCCTCGTGATCTGCTGCGCCATCGTGCTGGTCGCCGGCGTGATCGAACAGCGCCGGCACTTCACCAACCTCGAGATGATCCCCACCCGGGTGCTGATCAACGGCATCCGCGGCAAGAGCTCCATCACCCGGCTGTGCGCGGGCGCCCTGCGCGGCGGCGACCTGGTCACGGTCGCCAAGACCACCGGTACCGCGGCCCGCTTCATCCACCCGGACGCCACCGAGGAGCCGGTCTACCGCAAGTTCGGCATCGCCAACGTCGTCGAGCAGATCGGCATCGTGCGACGGGCCGCCGCCTACCGGCCCGACGCCCTGGTGATCGAGTGCATGGCCGTGATGCCGGCCCTGCAGGAGGTCAACCAGACCAAGCTGATCCGCTCCACCATCGGCGTGCTGTGCAACGTCCGCGAGGACCACCTGGCCGAGATGGGCCCGACGCTGGACGACGTGGCGCGCTCCCTGAGCCGCTCCATGCCGCACGGCGGCATCTGCGTGACCGCCGAGCGCGACCGGCTGCACATCCTGCGCGAGGAGGCGGCCAAGCGCGACTGCCGGCTGATCGCCGTGGACCCGGAGACGGTCACCGACGCGGAGCTGCGCGGCTTCAGCTGGTTCACGTTCAAGGAGAACGTCGCCATCGCGCTCGCCGTCGCCGAGCTGCTCGGCGTCGACCGCGCCACGGCCCTGCAGGGGATGTACGACGCGCCGCCGGACCCGGGCGTGCTGTCCGTGGAGCGCTACCTCACCCCCGAGGGCATGCCGTTCCGCTTCGCCAACATCTTCGCGGCCAACGACCCCGAGTCGACCCTGATGAACGTCGAGCAGCTGCTGAGCCTCGGCGCCGTCGAGCGGCCGCTGCACGTACTGATCAACTGCCGTCCCGACCGCGTCGAGCGCAACGGCCAGATGGGCGAGATCATCCCCCGGCTCGCCCCGGACTCGGTCTTCCTCATCGGCCACCCCACCAAGAGCGCCCACGACGCGATCCCCGCCGAGTGGCGCGACCGCGTGGTCGACCTCGGCGGCGACCGCCGCGACGCCGCCGAGCTGGAGCGGGAGATCCTGGGCCGGCTCGGTCCCGGCGCCTCGCTGGTGGCCATCGGCAACATCCACGGCCAGGGCGAGCTGCTGCTCGAGCGGCTGGCCGAACTGCCGGCGGACGAGTCGGCGCAGACACAGCAGCCGCAGCAGCCGGAGGAGCCCCCGGTGTATGTCCCGACGTATATAGAGCCCACAGGAGATTTCCGTTGATCCCCGCCGTCCTCACTCCGGAGATCGCCGCCATCGGGATCGCCCTGGGCCTGCTGTTCTCCCTGGTCTGCTACCTGACGACGAACCTCTCCCCGGGCGGCATGATCACCCCCGGCTGGCTGGCCCTCACCCTGGTCGAGGACCTCCAGCGCGCGGCGATGGTCGTGGGCATCACCGTGCTGACCTACCTGGGCACCCTGCTGCTGCAGCGCTACGTGATCCTCTACGGCAAGCGGCTCTTCGCCGCGGTGGTGCTGACCGGCGTGGTGCTGCAGGCGACCCTGTACGTCGTCCTCCAGCAGCAGTTCCCGCTGATGTACGCCAACCAGACGCTGGGCTTCATCGTCCCCGGCCTGATCGCCTACCAGCTGGTGCGCCAGCCCCGGGGCGCGACGCTGCTGGCCACCGGCACGGTGTCGCTCGCCAACTACGTCGTGCTGACCGCCGGCATCCTGCTCGGCTTCATGCCCACCGCCTGACCGTCCCCGACCTCACGGAGCGCACATCCATGTCCCGGAAGACAGCGGAACGGAAGCCGAACGCCCGGAAGAAGGCCAAGGGCCCGGGCCGCCGCCGCGCGATACAGACGCTGGTCGTCCTCGGCCTGCTGGGCACCAGCGCCTACCTGACGGTGGAGCTGCGCGACAAGCAGCAGGAGACGGCCCCGCCGGTGCAGTCCGTGGGCGGCTCCGGCACCGCCGCGGGCAAGGCGCTCCCCTCCGGCGAGCGGCGCTTCGAGCGGCTGGCCAACCCGGCGCGCACCGTCGTCCGCTCCGGCGACGGCGCGGTCCTGGCCACCTTCACCGACAATGCCCGTACCGCCGTGCTCACCGGCCCCAGCCGTACCTTCACCGAGCCCAGCACCACCTCGGCCAAGGTCACCACCGACAGCTGGGTACGGCTCCTGCCGGAGCAGTGGAAGGAAGGCTCGGAGAAGGCGGCCTGGTTCAAGGACTGGTTCGGCAAGAACCTGGGCGGCAAGGACCCCGACATCTTCGCGTTCGCCATGGACTACCTCGAGGGCGCCCCGCAGAAGAAGGACGCCCGGGGCGTCCCCTACGCCGGCGACGCCCAGTTCGGCCCGCTGAACCCCAAGGGCTCCGAGGCCGGCGACATGCGCCTGGAGCAGTCCGACTTCTACGACTACCTCGGCATCCCCTACACCTTCCGCGACGGCACGGTGGAGAAGCCCGAGACGCCGCGCTTCCGGGCCATGGACTGCTCCGGCTTCGTCCGCACCGTCTTCGGCTACCGCGCCCGCTACCCGCTGATGGGCAAGGACGTCAAGGGCGACGGCCTGCCCCGCACCGCCAACGGCATGGCCCGCCTCGCCCCCGGCGTGCCGGTGCTGGAGCTGACCGGCAAGCGCCCCGACGCCATCGACAAGCTGCAGCCCGGCGACCTGGTCTTCTTCGAGATCGACAAGCGCACCGGCGACCGGCTCGACCACGTCGGCATCTACATGGGCCTCGACACGGACGGCAAGCCCCGCTTCATCTCCAGCCGCGAGGAGGCCAACGGCCCCACCTTCGGCGACAAGGGCGGCACCGCCCGCCTCGACGGCAACGGCTTCTACGCGACGGGCCTGCGCAGCGCCAAGCGGCTCTGAGAGCCGCACGCCCGCCGTCCCGACACGACGCGAGGGGGTCCGGGGCGAAAGCCCCGGGCCCCCTCGTCCGTTCGGTGCGTGCCTTACGCCGGGACGCTCGCCACGCCCTCGGCCAGGAAGCGGCGGCCGATGACGCGCTCGGAGACGCCCTCACGGTCCAGGTACGGCGTGATGCCGCCCAGGTGGAAGGGCCAGCCCGCGCCGGTGATCAGGCACAGGTCGATGTCCTGCGCCTCGGCGACGACGCCCTCGTCGAGCATCAGGCCGATCTCCTGCGCCACCGCGTCCAGGACGCGGGCGCGGACCTGCTCCTCGGTCAGGACGCTGTCGCCCTGCACCAGGAGGGCGGCCACCTCGGGGTCCAGCTCCGGCTTGCCGGAGTCGTAGACGTAGAAGCCGCGCTTGCCCGCCTTGACCACGGCGGCCAGGTTGGGGGAGACCGTGAAGCGCTCGGGGAAGGCGCCGTGCAGCGTCTCGGAGACGTGCAGGCCGATCGCCGGGCCGACCAGCTCCAGGAGCACCAGCGGGGACATCGGCAGACCGAGCGGCTCGACGGCCTTCTCGGCGGTGACGACCGGGGTGCCCTCGTCGATGACGTTCTGGATCTCGCCCATGAAGCGGGTGAGGATGCGGTTGACGACGAACGCCGGGGCGTCCTTGACCAGCACCGCGGTCTTCTTCAGCTTCTTGGCCACGCCGAAGGCGGTGGCCAGCGAGGCGTCGTCGGTCCGCTCGCCGCGCACGATCTCCAGCAGCGGGAGGATCGCGACCGGGTTGAAGAAGTGGAAGCCGACGACCCGCTCGGGGTGCTTCAGCTTCGACGCCATCTCGGTCACCGACAGCGAGGAGGTGTTGGTGGCGAGGATGGCGTGCTCGGGCACGACCGCCTCGACCTCGGCGAACACCTGCTGCTTGACGCCCATCTCCTCGAAGACGGCCTCGATGACGAAGTCCGCGTCGCCGAAGGCGGCGGCCTTGTCCAGCGAGCCGGTCACCGCGGCCTTGAGGCGGTTGGCCTTGTCCTGGTTGATGCGGCCCTTGAGCAGCAGCTTGTCGATCTCGCCGTGGACGTAGCCCACGCCCTTGTCGACGCGCTCCTGGTCGATGTCGGTCAGCACGACCGGCACCTCGAGGCGGCGGGCGAACAGCAGCGCCAGCTGGGAGGCCATCAGACCGGCGCCGACGACGCCGACCTTGTTGACCGGGCGCGCGAGGGACTTGTCCGGGGCGCCGGCGGGGCGCTTGCCACGCTTCTGCACCAGGTTGAAGGCGTAGATGCCGCTGCGCAGCTCGCCGCCCATGATCAGGTCCGCGAGGGCCTGGTCCTCGGCGTCGAAGCCCTGGCGCAGGTCGCCGTTCTTGGCGGCGGCGATGATGTCCAGCGCGCGGTAGGCGGCCGGGGCGGCGCCGTGCACCTTGGAGTCGGCGATGGCGCGGCCGCGCTCGACGGCCTGGTCCCAGGCCTCGCCGCGGTCGACCTCGGGGCGGTCGACCTCGAGCTCGCCCTTGAGGACGGAGGCCGTCCACAGCAGCGACTGCTCGAGGAAGTCGGCGCCCTCGAAGATCGCGTCGGCGATGCCCAGGTCGAAGACCTGCTTGCCGCGCAGCTGCTTGTTCTGGTTGAGCGAGTTCTCGATGATCACCGAGACCGCGCGGTCCGCGCCGATGAGGTTCGGCAGCAGGGCGCAGCCGCCCCAGCCCGGGACCAGGCCGAGGAAGACCTCGGGCAGCGAGAAGGCGGGGATCGCCTTGGAGACCGTGCGGTAGGTGCAGTGCAGGCCGACCTCGACGCCGCCGCCCATCGCGGCACCGTTGTAGTACGCGAAGGTCGGGACGCCCAGGGAGGACAGGCGCTTGAAGACGTCGTGGCCGCCCTTGCCGATGGCCAGCGCGTCCTCGTGCTTCTTCAGCAGCTCGACGCCCTTGAGGTCGGCGCCGACGGCGAAGATGAACGGCTTGCCGGTGATGCCGGCGCCCACGATCTCGCCGGCCTCGGCCTCGGCCTCGACCTGGTCGATCGCGATGTTGAGGTTCGCGAGGGACTTCGGGCCGAAGGTGGTCGGCTTGGTGTGGTCGAAGCCGTTGTCCAGCGTGATGAGCGCGAAGCGCCCGGCGCCGGGGAGGTCGAGGTGGCGCACGTGCGCCTGGGTGACGACCTCGTCGGGGAACAGCTCGGCCGCGCCCTTCAGGAGTTCAGCGGTGGTGCTCACTTGTTGCCTCCGTCGAAGTGCGGGTTCTCCCAGATGACCGTTCCGCCCATGCCGAAGCCGACGCACATCGAGGTGATGCCGTAGCGGACGTGCGGCTGCTCCTCGAACTGGCGGGCAAGCTGCGTCATCAGACGGACGCCGGAGGAGGCCAGCGGGTGGCCGAAGGCGATCGCGCCGCCGTACTGGTTGACGCGCGGGTCGTCGTCGGCGATGCCGTAGTGGTCCAGCAGCGAGAGCACCTGGACGGCGAAGGCCTCGTTGATCTCGAACAGGCCGATGTCGTCGATCGACAGGCCCGCCTTGGCGAGCGCCTTCTCGGTGGCCGGGACCGGGCCGATGCCCATGACCTCGGGCTCGACGCCGGCGAAGGCGTAGGAGACCAGGCGCATCTTGACCGGCAGGCCCAGCTCGCGGGCGACGTCCTCGGCCGCGATCAGGGAGGCGGTGGCACCGTCGTTGAGACCGGCGGCGTTGCCCGCGGTGACCCGGCCGTGCGGACGGAAGGGGGTCTTCAGGCCGGCCAGGTTGGCCAGCGTGGTGCCCGGGCGCATCGGCTCGTCGGCGGTGGCCAGGCCCCAGCCCGTCTCGCCGCCCTCGGGGGACGTACGGCGGATGGAGATCGGCACCAGGTCGGCCTGGATCTTGCCGTCGGCGTAGGCCTTGGCGGCCTTCTCCTGGCTACGGACCGCGTACTCGTCGGCCCGCTGCTTGGTGATGTGCGGCAGGCGGTCGTGGAGGTTCTCCGCGGTCATGCCCATGAACAGGGCGGACTCGTCGACCAGCTTCTCCGAGACGAAGCGCGGGTTGGGGTCGACGCCCTCGCCCATGGGGTGACGGCCCATGTGCTCGACGCCGCCGGCGAGGGCGATGTCGTAGGCACCGAGGGCGACGCCGCCGGCGACGGCGGTCACGGCGGTCATGGCGCCGGCGCACATGCGGTCGATGGAGTAGCCGGGCACGGACTGCGGGAGGCCCGCGAGGATGCCGGCCGTGCGGCCCAGGGTCAGGCCCTGGTCGCCGATCTGCGTCGTCGCGGCGATGGCGACCTCGTCGATCCGGGCCGGGTCGAGGTCCGGGTTGCGGCGCAGCAGCTCCCGGATGACCTTGACGACCAGGTCGTCGGCGCGGGTCTCGTGGTAGATGCCCTTCGGGCCCGCCTTGCCGAACGGGGTGCGGACGCCGTCGACGAAAACGACGTCCCTAGCGGTACGAGGCACGTTGGCTCTCCTCCAGGTGCGGATCGCTGCGCGCGGGCATGCCGGTACGGCTCCGCCGCGGTGCGGGCTGACAACCGTCATGCTACTTGCGGGTAACCACGCTGCCCAGACCCTTCGGGAGGAGCGGCGAAGGTCACATTCCGCCGTGGGTGCGCGCCCGCGGTGCCGCCGCACGGGGCTCCGCCCCGGACCCCGGTCCTCAAAAAGCCGGACGGGCTGGAGAATCCAGCCCGTCCGGCTTTTTGAGGACACCGCGCGTCAGCGCGGTCCGGGGGTGCTCAGACGGCAACCTCCGTCAGGGCCTTCACCAGCACGGGAGTGACCTGCTCCACCTGCCAGCGCCGCGCACCGTGCGCATCGAGAACCGCGGCCACGGTCTCCGGCGTCGGAGCCTTCGGCGGCTCCCAGCACAGACGGCGGACCGTGTCCGGGGTGATCAGGTTCTCCTGGGGCATGGTGAGCCGCTCGGCGAGCTCCGAGACCGCCGCGCGCGCGGCCGACAGCCGGGCGGCCGCGACCGGGTCCTTGTCCGCCCAGGCCCGCGGCGGGGGCGGGCCGGCCAGGGGCTGGCCGGGCTGCGGAAGCTCCGACTCCGGGAGCGCCTTGGCGCGTTCGACGGCCGACTGCCACTGCTCGAGCTGCTTGCGGCTCATCCTGTTCCCGAAGCCGGGCAGGGCGGCGAGCGCCTGGGCGTTCGGCGGCATGTTCAGGGCGGCCTCGACGATCGCGCCGTCGCCGAGCACCTTGCCGGGCGAGACGTCGCGCCGCTGGGCGATGAGGTCGCGCGCGGTCCACATCTCGCGCACCACGGCCATCTGGCGGCGCCGGCGCACCTTGTGCATCCCGGACGTGCGGCGCCAGGGGTCCTTGCGGGGCGGGGGCGGCGGCGCGGAGGCGATGGCGTCGAACTCCTGGCGGGCCCAGTCGAGCTTGCCCTGCCGGTCCAGCTCCTCCTCCAGCGCGTCGCGCAGGTCGACCAGCAGCTCCACGTCCAGGGCGGCGTAGCGCAGCCACGGCTCCGGCAGCGGGCGGGTGGACCAGTCGACGGCGGAGTGGCCCTTCTCCAGGGCGTAGCCCAGGACGTTCTCGACCATGGCGCCGAGCCCCACGCGGGCGAAGCCCGCGAGCCGTCCCGCCAGCTCCGTGTCGAAGAGCCGCGTCGGCGTCATCCCTATCTCGCGCAGACAGGGCAGGTCCTGGGTGGCGGCGTGCAGCACCCACTCGGCGTCGGCGACGGCCTTGCCGAGGGAGGACAGGTCGGGGCAGCCGACCGGGTCGATCAGCGCGGTCCCGGCGCCCTCGCGGCGCAGCTGGACGAGGTAGGCGCGCTGGCCGTAGCGGTAGCCGGAGGCACGTTCGGCGTCGACGGCGACGGGGCCGGTGCCCGCGGCGAAGGCCGCGACCACGGCGGCCAGGGCGTCGGCGTCGGCGACGACCGGGGGGATTCCCTCGTGCGGCTCCAGCAGGGGGATCGGCGCCGAATCGACGTCGTCCGGGGGGCCGCCCCCGGTGGTTCGCAGTGCAGTGTCTTCTGCGGTCTCTTGGGCGTCGGTCACCGCTCAAGGGTATCCGTGGATGGCAAGCGCCCGTCGCCGGAACGTTCCGGCGACGGGCGCGGCGCGCCGGGAGCGCGGTCAGTGGATGATGCCGGTGCGCAGCGCCACGGCCACCATCCCGGCCCGGTCGCCCGTGCCGAGCTTGCGTGCGATGCGGGCGAGGTGGCTCTTGACGGTGAGCGCCGACAGGCCCATGGAGACGCCGATGGCCTTGTTGGACTGGCCCTCCGCAACCAGCCGCAGGACCTCGACCTCGCGCCCGGACAGCTCGCGGTAGCCGCCGGGGTGGCCGGGGGCGCCGGGCGGGCGCCGCTGCATCCGGGCGGCGGCGGAACCGATGGGGGCGGCGCCGGGACGCCCGGGGACGCCGAGGTTCGTGCGGGTGCCGGTGACGACATAGCCTTTGACGCCGCCCGCGAGGGCGTTGCGCACCGCGCCGATGTCGTCGGCGGCGGACAGGGCCAGGCCGTTGGGCCAGCCCGCGGCGCGGGTCTCGGAGAGCAGGGTCAGGCCGGAGCCGTCCGGGAGGTGGACGTCGGCCACGCAGATGTCGCGCGGGTTGCCGATGCGCGGCCGGGCCTCGGCGATGGACGACGCCTCGATCACGTCCCGCACCCCCAGCGCCCACAGGTGGCGGGTGACGGTGGAACGGACCCGGGGGTCGGCGACGACGACCATGGCGGTCGGTTTGTTCGGGCGGTAGGCGAGGCTAGCGGGTTGCTCGAGGAGTACGGACACCGGGCCTCCAGTTGGGGGGAGTGGCGGGGACGGGTGCCGACTTGGGGATAAGCCGGGGCGATCCGTATGGGAAGGGTCACAAGGTCCTTCGGCAGCGAAACGGTCCGGCTTTAGGGAATGATCACGAATTGGTGAGTAACAATTCGGGCAATTCAGACGGTTGACCGATCAACTTGCTTCGCTTCACGACAACGGGCCGCGGCCCGGCGGCGGCGATGTTCACGGCGGGACACGGCAGGCCGCGGCGTCGCGCGACCGGACGCACGACCGGACGTAAGACCAGGGGAGAGGCACAGCTCAGCGGCTGTGCGGCCCCCGGCGCTGCGGCAGCGTCACGATGCCCGCCTCGGGCGCGCCGCCCGGCGGCAGCCCCGCGATCTGGCACAGCAGATCGCACCACGCCGACAGATGGGCCGCCGTGTCCGGCACGCCGCCCGCCGCGCCCGGCGCCGCGGGCGGGACCGCCGGCGACCACGACGCCCGGATCTCGATCCGCGTCGAGGGCTCCCGCTCGCGCAGCCCGCCGAAGTAGTGCGAGCCCGCCCGCGTCACCGTGCCGCTGATCGCCGCGTACGGCACCCGGCGCGCCTCCAGCGCGCCCGTGAGCCACGACCAGCACACCTCCGGCAGCAGCGGGTCCGCCGCCATCTCCGGCTCCAGCTCCGCGTGCACCAGCGTCACCAGCCGGAACGTACCGCCCCACGCGTCATGCCCCGCCGGGTCGTGCAGCAGGATCAGCCGCCCGTCCGCCAGCTCCTCGTCGTCCACGACGACCGCCGCCTCCAGGGCGTAGGAGTACGGGGCCAGCCGCTGGGGCGGCGGGGTGGCGTCCAGCTCGATCTCGGGCCGCAGGCGCACCCCTTGCAACCCCGCGACCGCCTGCCGGAAGACGGACGGGGTGCCCTCCCCATCCGCGTCGTCCGGACCGTCCGAGAGGTGTCCCTGCGCCGCAGCCATGCCCGGAAGACTAGGCGGAACCACCCCCGGTTCCGGGTAGGGACACCCACACGGGCGGGTCACTCGTTCGGCCCGTGCGAAGATTTGGGGCATGAGTGAGCGCAGCCAGCAGCAGACGGGCCGCACCGCGGCACAGGATTCGGCCCCCGCCGCCGTCCGTGATTCGGCGTTCCTGCGGGCCTGCCGCCGCGAACCCGTGCCGCACACCCCGGTCTGGTTCATGCGGCAGGCGGGGCGCTCGCTGCCCGAGTACCGCAAGGTCCGCGAGGGCATCCCCATGCTCGAGTCCTGCATGCGGCCCGACCTCGTCACCGAGATCACCCTGCAGCCGGTGCGCCGCCACGGCGTCGACGCCGCCATCTTCTTCAGCGACATCGTGGTGCCGCTGAAGGCCATCGGCGTCGACCTCGACATCAAGCCCGGCGTCGGCCCGGTCGTCGCCGAGCCCGTGCGCACCCGCGCCGACCTCGAGCGACTGCGCCCCCTCGACGCCTCCGACGTCCCTTACGTCACCGAAGCCATCGGCATGCTCACCGCCGAGCTGGGCGCCACCCCGCTCATCGGCTTCGCCGGCGCGCCGTTCACGCTGGCCAGCTACCTCATCGAGGGCGGCCCGTCGCGGACGTACGAGAACACCAAGGCCATGATGTACGGCGACCCCGAGCTGTGGGCCGACCTCGTGGACCGGCTCTCCGTCATCACCTCCGCGTTCCTGCGGGTCCAGATCGAGGCCGGCGCGAGCGCCGTCCAGCTCTTCGACTCCTGGGCCGGCGCCCTGGCCCCGGCCGACTACCGCCGCTACGTCATGCCCGCCTCCCGCAAGGTCTTCGACTCCGTCGCCGGCTACGACGTGCCGCGCATCCACTTCGGCGTCGGCACCGGCGAGCTGCTCGGCCTGATGGGCGAGGCCGGCGCGGACGTCGTCGGCGTCGACTGGCGCGTGCCCCTGGACGAGGCCGCCCGCCGCGTCGGCCCCGGCAAGGCGCTGCAGGGCAACCTCGACCCGACCGTCCTCTTCGCCCCGCGCGAGGCGGTGCGCGCCAAGACCGACGAGGTCCTGGCGGCGGCGGCCGGCCTCGAGGGCCACGTCTTCAACCTCGGCCACGGCGTGATGCCGACGACCGACCCGGACGCGCTCACCCACCTCGTCGAGTACGTCCACGAGCGCTCGGCCCGCTAGCGGACACGCGCTAGCGGATCAGGGTGGCCGCCTTCCGGGCGGCCACCAGCACCGGATCCCACACGGGCGAGAACGGCGGCGCGTACCCCAGGTCCAGCGCCGTCATCTGCTCCACCGTCATCCGCGCGGTGAGCGCGACCGCCGCGACGTCCACCCGCTTCGCCGCGCCCTCCCGCCCCACGATCTGCACGCCCAGCAGTCGGCCCGTGCCCTGCTCGGCCAGCATCTTCACGGTCATCCCCCGGGCGCCGGGGTAGTAGCCCGCCCGGCTCGTCGACTCGATCGTCGCCGTCACGAAGCGCAGCCCCACCGCGCGGGCGTCCTTCTCGCGCAGCCCGGTGCGGGCGATCTCCAGGTCGCACACCTTGCTGACGGCCGTCCCGACCACGCCCGGGAACGTGGCGTACCCGCCGCCCACGTTCATGCCGATCACCTGGCCGTGCTTGTTGGCGTGGGTGCCCAGGGCGATGTGCCGGGTGCGCCCCGACACCAGGTCGAGCACCTCCACGCAGTCACCCCCCGCCCAGATGTTCGCGTGCCCGCGCACCCGCATCGCCAGGTCCGTCAGCAGCCCGCCCGACTCGCCGAGCGGCAGCCCCGCCGCCGCGGCGAGCGAGGTCTCGGGGCGCACGCCCAGGCCGAGGACGACCACGTCGGCCGGGACGTCGCCCGCCGACGTCGCCACCCCCACCGCCTCACCGTCCGCCCCGGTGCGAACGCCCGTCACGGCCGTGTCCGTGACCACCTCGATGCCCATCCCCGACATCGCCTCGCGGACCAGCGCGCCCATGTCCGGGTCCAGCGTCGCCATCGGCTGCGCCGAACGCTCCACGACCGTCACCTCGCAGCCCCGCCGGACGAGGGCCTCCGCCATCTCCACGCCGATGTACCCGGCGCCGATCACCACCGCCCGGCGGGCGGCCGTCCGCTCCAGGCCCTCCAGCAGCGCCCGCCCGTCCTCCAGGGTCTGCACCCCGTACACCCCACGGGCGTCGATGCCCTCGAGCGGCGGGCGCAGCGGCCGGGCGCCGGTGGCCAGGACCAGGTCGTCGTAGCCGTGCCAGGTCTCCCGGCCCGACGTCAGCTCCCGGGCCCGTACCCGCTGTCCGGCGACGTCGAGCTCGGTCACCTCGGTGAGCATGCGCAGGTCGATGCCGCGCTCGCGGTGGGCCTCGGGCGTCCGGGCGACGAGCGCCTCGGGGCCGTCGACGACGCCGCCGGTCCAGTAGGGAATGCCGCAGGCGGAGTACGAGGCGAAGCGGCCGCGCTCGAACGCGGTGATCGCCAGGTGCTCCCGGTCCCTCAGCCTGCGGGCCCGTGACGCGGCGGACATGCCCGCCGCGTCGCCCCCGACGACCACCATCCGCCGCTGCCCCGCCATCGCGCGCCTCCCGTCGTCCCGCCGGTCGTGCGGCTCACGCTACGGGGCCCCGCCGAAGCGGAGGAACACCGTCTCCTCGTGGAGCGCGTCGCCCTGGAGGCGGACGTCGAAGCGGTACGAGCGCGGGCGCGCCGCGTCGTGGGCGGCCAGCAGCGTGGCGCGCCGCTCGGCCGGCAGCGAGGCCAGCAGCGGGTCGTCCCCGGGCGGGCGGACGTAGACGCGGGTGAAGAGGTGGTGGGTCAGCCCGCGGGCGAACAGACACAGCGCCAGATAGGGCGCCCCGCCCGGCAGCAGGGTGCGCAGCGCGTAGTGGCCGTCCTCGCCGGTGGGCACGCGCGCGAAGCCGGTGAAGGCGTCCCCGTCGCGGTACGGGCCGCGGGCGGCGCCGGCCGGGGAGCCGTCCGGCGCCGCCTGCCAGAACTCCAGCAGCGCGTCCGGCACCGGCGCGCCCGGCCCGTCGAGGACGTACCCGTGCAGGGTGATCGCGTCGGGGTGTCCGGCGGGGGCGAGGTCGTCGCCGCCGGGGTAGGGCAGGGCCATGCCGAAGTAGGGCCCGACGGTCTGCGAGGGCGTGGGGTCCAGCGGCATGTCAGCGGCCCTCCCGCGCCGGGGTGGCGGGGGCCGTCCAGGTGGCGGCCGGACCGTCCAGAACGATGTCCCAGTGGTAGCCGAGGGAGAGCTCCGGTTCGTTCAGGTCGGGGTCGTAGACGGCGACCAGGCGGCGCCGGGCGTCCGCGTCGGGGAGGGCGTTGCGGACGGCGTCGTAGGGCAGGAGCGGGTCGTTCGGGAAGTACATCTGGGTCACCAGACGCTGGGTGAAGGCCGTGCCGAACAGGGAGAAGTGCAGGTGGGCGGGGCGCCAGGAGTGGGGGTGGGAGGCCCAGGGGTAGGCGCCGGGCCTGATGGTGGTGAAGCGGTAGCGGCCGGAGTCGTCGGTCAGGCACCGGCCGGTGCCGGTGAAGTGGGGGTCGAGCGGGGCCCGGCGGTCGTCGAGCCGGTGGGCGTAGCGGCCGGCGGCGTTGGCCTGCCACAGCTCCACCAGCTGGCCGCGCACCGGGCGGCCCCGGCCGTCCAGGACCCGTCCGCTGACGGTGATGCGCTCGCCGATCGGCTCGCCCGGATGCTGCCGGGTCAGGTCCGCGTCCAGCGGGCCCACGTCGCGGGCGCCGAAGAGGGGCGCGGCCAGCTCGACGGCCCCGGGGCCGAGGACGACCGGCACCGGTGGCCGCAGGGGTCTGCGCTCGACGGCGCCGACGTAGGGCGGCGCCTCGCCGAAGCCGGCCTCACGTCCGGTCCGTCGCCGCTCCCCGTGCCGTTCACGTGCCGGTCCGTTCGCTGCCATGGCCTTGCCCTACCCCGGTCCGGCACCCGCGATCCCCGCCCGGACGGCCGTTATCGGTCAGGCTCGCGGCTCATGGCGGGCGGGGGTGGTGGGCGGGTCAGCGCTCGAGGACCAGCGCCTGGCCCTGGCCGACGCCGATGCACAGCGCCGCCAGCCCGGTGCCGGAGCCCGCCGCCGCGAGCTGGTGGGCGACCGAGCCCGCCAGCCGGGCGCCGGAGCAGCCCAGCGGGTGGCCGATCGCGATCGCCCCGCCGCGCGGGTTGACGATGTCCGGGTCGAGCTCCGGCCACTCGGCCAGGCAGCCCAGCGCCTGCGCGGCGAAGGCCTCGTTGAGCTCGAGGACCGCGAGGTCGGCGAAGGTGCGGCCGGCAGCGGCCAGCGCCCGCCGCACCGCTTCCACGGGGCCGAGCCCGTACAGGTCCGGCTCGATGCCGGTGACGGCCGACGCCCGCACGCGGGCCAGCGGCTCCCGGCCCGTGGCCGCGAGGCCCGCCTCGTCGCACAGCAGCAGGGCCGCGGCACCGTCGTTCAGCGGGGAGGAGTTGCCCGCGGTGACCGTGCCGCCGTCCATGCGGAAGGCGGGCTGCAGCGCGGACAGTGCCTCGAGGGACGTGCTGTCGCGGATGCACTCGTCGCGGGGCAGGTCCACCCCGGGCAGCGGCACGACCTCGCCGTCGTAGGCCCCCTCCTTCCAGGCCCGCGCGGCCTTCTCGTGGCTGGCCAGCGCGAACGCGTCCTGGCGCGGCCGGGTGATGCCGTGCTTGTCGGCGATGCGCTCCGCGCCCTCACCGAGGGAGACGGTCCAGCGCGGGCGCATCCGCGGGTTCGTCATCCGCCAGCCGAGCGTGGTCGAGTACATCTCCTGGGGACCCGCGGGGAAGGCACGGTCGGGCTTGCGCATCACCCAGGGGGCGCGGCTCATCGACTCCACGCCGCCCGCGATCACCACGGAGGCGTCGCCGACCGCGATGGCGCGGTAGGCCTGGACGACCGCCTCCAGGCCCGAGGCGCACAGCCGGTTGACGGTGGCGCCCGGCACGGTCACCGGCAGCCCGGCCAGCAGTACGGCCATCCGGGCCACGTCGCGGTTCTCCTCGCCGGCGCCGTTGGCGTTGCCGAGGACCACGTCGTCGACGCGGGCCGGGTCCAGTTCGGGCGAGCGGTCGACCAGCGCCCGGACGACGTGCGCGGCGAGGTCGTCGGGACGTACGCGGGAGAGGGCGCCGCCGTACTTGCCGACCGGGGTGCGGACGGCGTCGACGATGTACACATCCCGGATGCGGTCGTTCATGGGGTCTCCGTAAACGTTCGTGACGGGTGGGGCGGTGGGACGGTCGTGTGCGCGCGAGTCTCGGCGCGGCGCGAGGCCCTGTCAATGGGGTGCCGACGGGCGCCTCGTGGGGATTTGAGACAGTGGAGCCATGAGCCAAGCGCACCCCTCTTCGCGGCACGTGGTGGTCATCGGCGGCGGGATCTCCGGCCTGGCGGCCGCCCACCGGCTGCTGGAGGGCGGCGCCCGCGTGACGCTCCTGGAGGGCTCGGCCCGCCTCGGCGGCAAGCTGCACTCCGGCGAGATCGCGGGCGTGCCCGTCGACCTGGGGGCCGAGTCGATGCTCGCGCGGCGGCCGGAGGCCGTCGAGCTGGCCCGCGCGGTCGGCCTCGACGACCGGCTGCAGCCCCCGGCCACCGCCACGGCGAGGATCTGGTCGCGCGGCGGCCTGCGCCCGATGCCCACGGGTCACATGATGGGCGTGCCCGGCGACCTCGCCCCCCTGGCCGCGTCCGGGGTGCTCTCCGAGGAGGGCGTCGCCCGCGTCGCCCGGGACGCCGAGCTGCCGCGCACCGAGGTCGGCGACGACGTCGCCATCGGCGAGTACGTGGCCGGGCGGATGGGCCGCGAGGTCGTCGACCGGCTGGTGGAGCCCCTGCTCGGCGGCGTGTACGCGGGCGACCCCTACCGGATCTCGATGCGGGCCGCGGTTCCGCAGCTCTTCGAGATCGCCCGCTCCCACCGCTCGCTGATCGAGGGCGTGCGCGAGCTGCAGGCACGCGCCGCCGCCCGGCCGGCGGCCGGCGGCCCGGTCTTCATGGGCATCGACGGCGGCATCGGCACGCTGCCGGTCGCGGTCGCGGACGCGGTGCGCGCGGCCGGCGGGGAGATCCGCACGAACGCCCGCGTCACCGGGCTCGACCGCCGCCCGGACGGCTGGACGGTCGTCCTCGGCGACCAGACGCTGACGGCCGACGCCGTCGTCGTGGCCACCCCGGCACCGCACACGGCCCGCCTGCTCGCCCCGCACGCCCCCGCGGCCGCCGCCGGCCTCGCGTCGGTGGAGTACGCCTCCATGGCGCTGGTCACCATGGCCTTCCGCCGCCCGGACGTCGAGGGACTGCTGCACGGCAGCGGCTTCCTCGTGCCCCCGGTCGACGGCCGGAAGATCAAGGCGTCCACCTTCTCCGGCAACAAGTGGGGCTGGAACGCCGCCGGCGACCCGGACCTGTTCGTCCTGCGTACCTCGATCGGGCGGTTCGGCGAGGAGGAGGACCTCGGGCGCGAGGACGCCGAGCTGGTCGCGATGTCGCTCAAGGACCTCGGCGACGCCGTGGGGCTCGCGGCGGCGCCCGTGGAGAGCGTCGTCACCCGCTGGGACGGCGGCCTGCCGCAGTACCCCGTGGGCCACCTCTCCCGTGTCGCCCGCATCCGCGAGGACGTCGCCCGCCTGTCCGGCCTGCGGGTCTGCGGCGCGGCCTACGACGGCGTGGGCATTCCGGCCTGCGTCTCCAGCGGCCGCCGGGCCGCCGACGAGCTACTGGTCACCCTGGCGCCGGGCGCCGAGGGGCAGGGGGGAGAATAGGGACATGACTGACGCCCCTGGGAAGACCCCGAACGCCGGCAAGAAGGCCAAGGACCTCAACGAGGTCATCCGCTACACCCTCTGGTCGGTGTTCAAGCTGCGCGACGTGCTGCCGCAGGACCGCGCCGGCTGGGCCGACGAGGTCGAGGAGCTCTTCGCCCAGCTCGCCGAGAAGGACGTCACGGTGCGCGGCACCTACGACCTGTCCGGTCTGCGGGCCGACGCCGACGTGATGATCTGGTGGCACTCCGAGACCGCGGACGCCCTCCAGGACGCGTACAACCTCTTCCGTCGCACCCGGCTCGGCCGCGCGCTGGAGCCGGTGTGGTCGAACATGGCCCTGCACCGCCCCGCCGAGTTCAACAAGTCGCACATCCCGGCGTTCCTCGCCGACGAGACGCCGCGCGACTACGTCAGCGTGTACCCCTTCGTGCGCTCGTACGACTGGTACCTGCTGCCCGACGAGGACCGCCGCCGCATGCTCGCCGACCACGGCAAGATGGCCCGCGGCTACCCCGACGTCCGGGCCAACACGGTCGCCTCGTTCTCGCTGGGCGACTACGAGTGGATCCTGGCGTTCGAGGCCAACGACCTCTACCGCATCGTCGACCTGATGCGCCACCTGCGCGCGTCCGAGGCGCGCATGCACGTCCGCGAAGAGGTGCCGTTCTACACGGGTCGCCGCAAGGCCGTGGCCGACCTGGTGGCGGGGCTGGCCTGAGCCGGACCCGGCGGGGCTCGTCCGAGCCCCGCCGGGGTTTCGTCACGCCGGTGTCACGTCGTCACGTCGGTGTCACGTCGTCGCGCGCGGTTCCGCGCGCGGTGCGCAGTACGTGCGCCGCGCCGGGAGCTCGCCGTCGAGCAGGTACTTCTCCAGGTGGCGGTTGACGCAGGCGTTGGGTCCGCCGCCGATGCCGTGGGTGCCGGCGCCGCGCTCGGTGACCAGCGCCGAGCCGCCGAGCCTGCGCTGCAGCTCGAGCGCTCCCTTGTACGGCGTGGCCGCGTCCCGCTCGGCGGCCAGCAGCAGCACGCCCGGCAGACCGCCCTTCCGGTCGACCCTGACCTCGAGCGGCTTCTGCCGCGGGCCCTTCCAGAACGCGCACGGCAGGTTCATGAAGGCGTTGCTCCACGTCTCGAACGGGGCCTTGCGGGCCAGCCGGTCGTTGTCGTGCTCCCACGTCGGCCAGGAGTGCGGCCAGGCGGTGTCGTTGCACTCCACGACGGTGTAGACGGCGTTCTCGTTCTCGGCGGCCCGCGCGCCCTCCGCCCCCGCCCCCGGCCCGGCCAGCGCGATCAGCGGATCGTCGTCGCCGTGCAGGTACGCCGAGAGCGCCTGGGCGTCGCGTGCCCAATGGCTGTCGGCGTAGCCGGACTTCAGGAAGGCGGACTGGAGCTGGCCCGGGCCCACCGTGCCGCCCGCGGGCCGCTTGGCCAGGCGCTTGCTCGCCTTCTCGTACGAGGCCAGCACCTCCTTGGGGGTGCGCCCCAGGTGGTAGACGGCGTGGTGGTGGGCCACCCAGCGCCGCCAGTCGCCCCAGCGCCGCTCGAAGGCCTCCGACTGGTCGAGGTTGTTGCCGTACCAGACCTTGCGCGGGTCGGGGTTGACGATGCTGTCGAAGACCATCCGGCGCACGTGGGTGGGGAACATCTCGGCGTACAGGGCGCCGAAGTAGGTGCCGTACGACGCCCCCATGTAGGTGAGCTTCTTCTCGCCGAGGGCGGCCCGCAGGACGTCGAGGTCGCGGGCGTTGTTGAGGCTGGTGAAGTGGCGCAGGCCGGCGCCGCCCCGGCGGGCGCAGCCGCGTGCGTAGGCCTCGGCCTTGGCGAGCTGCCGCTTCTTGTACGCGGCGGAGGGGTGCTGGGGCGCGTCGGTGGGGCCCTTGACGAAGCCGGCCGGGTCGACGCAGGACAGCGGCGCGGAGCGGCCGACGCCGCGCGGGGCGTAGCCGATCAGGTCGTACGCGTCGGAGATGCCGCGCCACTGCGGCAGGCGGGTGAGCAGGGGGTAGAACATGCCGTTGCCGCCGGGACCGCCGGGGTTGAAGACGATGGCCCCCTGGCGCTCGTCCTCGTCGCCGGCCGCGCGGGCGCGGCTGACGGTGAGGCGGATGTGTTTGCCGTTGGGGTGCGCGTAGTCCAGGGGGACGGAGACGGTGCCGCACTCGATGGGTTCGGGCAGCCCCTCGACGGCCGGGCAGTCGCCGAAGTCGATCCCCTTGGCGGCGGCCCGCGAGGCGGCCAGGGCCACGCCCCGGGCCTCGACGAGGCCGGGGTCCAGGGCGTGGGCCGGGGCGGCCGGCAGGCCGGTGAGCCCGGTGAGGATCAGAGATCCGAGGGTTCCGTACAGGGCTGCTGATCTCACGGGGATATATCCCTTCATATGCAATACGGCAAAAGGGATAATTCGGAAATCGATCGGCGAAGTAAAGCACTGGATGCGATGTCGGACGCGAATGCGCCCGAAGAGAGCCCGCTCCCGGTGCCGTTGCCCGTCACCGGCCCCTCCCGTCCGAACGTCAGCCGCAGCGGCGGCCGCTGTTGATGCAGCGCACGGCGGAGTCCATGAGCCGCTCGGGCATCACGTTGGCGAAGTCGGCGTGGTCCGTGACGGGCTTGCGCAGCTGCTCGGGGAAGCTGTCGACGGCGAACACCGGCCCCCGCGGCACGCTGTACGTCAGCTCCATCCGCAGCTGCGGCACGGGCCGGAAGCCGCCGGCGCAGCGGCCGGTCCGCGCGTCCGGGAAGACGATGTGCGCGCGGTGGTCGCCGCTGTCGGTGTTCCGCCCGTCCCAGCAGCTGGGGAAGTCCAGCTGTCGTACGACCTTGCTGCCGCCCGGGCAGAGCGGGTACGCGTCCGTCAGGTGCCGGCCGGCGACGCCGGTGCAGCCCCAGCGGGCCCGGGCGTTGCCGGGGCCGTTCGTGAACGCCTTGGCGTCGCCGGTGATCGCCCGCAGCCCGGGCGGCATGGCGCCCACCTTGGCCGCCGGGTTGCCGCGGAAGGTGAGGGAGGCGCTGTCGGGGGTCAGCACGCGGCCGGTGTTGCCGTCGCGGCTCTCCTTCCCGCTGCCGGTCTCGCCGCCTTTCTCGCCGCCCTTCTCGCCGGTCAGGCGCAGGACCGGCCAGAAGTAGGCGGACTTGTCGCCCTGGGCGCAGGTGGTGCCCGCGGCGCGCAGCGAGGCGTCGGTGGAGAAGGCGTCGGTGGAGCGGTTGCCGACGTAGTCGTGCAGGTGGTGGGCGCCGTTGGTGACGCCCGGCGTGACGATGAAGTTGTCGGGGTTGCGGTGGCCGTTCTCGTTGCGGCCGCAGCGGGTGGTGAAGGTGCCGGTGGAGGCGGAGGCCTGGTTCCGGGGCGGCGGCGCGTCGGGGCGGGCGCGGCGGATGTCGGTGAAGTCGGCGGGGGAGGGGCCCGCGTGGTCGTGACTGTCAGTGGGGGGTGTCACTCTGGGTGACGAGTCGGGGTGGGCGGAGGCGCTGCCGGTCACGGCGGCGAACGTGCCCGCCGAGCCGAGCAGCGCCAGTAAGGCGATGAGGATCAGGTGCTTGGCGCCGAGGCGGCGCCGGTGACTGACCGGCATGAGGGATCAACTCTCTTCGGAGGGAGACGGGGATGAGGGGGATGGGGATGAGGGGGATGGGGACGAGGGGGACGGGGGTGAGAGGGACGCGGTCGGGGTCGGGTCCGGGCCGTGGGGGGCCGGCTCGGGTGCGTCGTGGGCGTGGGGCGCGGCGGGGGCGGGCGGCGGCTCGGCTCCCGAGGCGGGCGGAGCCGGCCGGGGCGGGCCGGACGCCAGGGCGTCGAAGTCGACCAGTCCGGTGTCCTCGAGCACCTTCATGTGGTCGAGGACGGTCGTCGCCGCGTCGTCGGCCAGTTCACGCACCGCGGAGTTGCGGGTGCTCGCGCGCACCTGCCCGACGAGCGCGAAGACCTTGCCGTGGGCGAAGCGCAGGATGTTGGCGAACTCCCGGTCGTACGCCCCGCCGTGCGCGGCGCCGAGCCGGGTCAGCCAGCGGCGCTGCTCGGCGTTGGGCTGGCTGGGCAGCTCGAGGCCGAGCCGCTGCCCCACGTCGCGCACGTGCTGGTCGAGGGCGGTGTGGCCGTCGACGAGGTGCCGGCCGGCCAGCTTGACGGCGGCCGTGGTGCCCCGCTCCAGCGCCTGCTGGCCGGCGGGGGTCTCCCAGAGCCCGGCCAGCCGGACGCGTTCGACGAAGTCGCGGTCGGTCGCGGACAGCGGGCCGAACCGCGTCGGGGCGGAGCCGGCCGTCGGGTCGGCGGCGGCCGCGCCCGCGGCCGTGCCGGTGCGGTCGGCGTAGGACCAGAGGGGGAAGAGCAGAGCGGCCACGGTCGCGGTGAGGGCGGTGACGATCAGGCCGGTGCCGGTGAGGGATCGCATGGGGCCTCCTTGTGCGCGACCGCACGCTAGGGGGCCGGAGCTGATCGGCGAGCGGATTCGGCGGATCCGTGGGCGGGGGCGTGGCCCCGATTCCCGCGCCGGCCTGCGCGTTCGGGGCGTCCGAGAAAAACCGGAGGGGAATGTGTGCTGCGTCACGGCGCGGGCAAGGCGGCCCGGGGCGGTGAGGGTGGTTGGTACGTTGTGCGGTTTCGCCCTGGGGGCGCGGGGGCGTGCGCGGGCGGCGCCGGGGTATGGCGAGGCCCCGCGGTCGGGGGGACGCCGCGGGGCCTCACCTCACCCAACGGGTGGTCGATTGGGTTGGTTCCCGCACTTCTGCGGCAGTATGGCGGGTGGGGGTGATGGGCGTGCGTGAACGGCCGGAAGCGAAGAGGGGCGCGAACGGAAAGCGGTACGACCCCGAAAGGCTCTTTCTGCCCCCCGACGACGATCTCGCCCCCAACAGGCCGGGCGAGACCCTCCGGGCCCGGCTCGACGCCTCCCGGGCGGGCCGGGTGCGCCTGGCGATCGCCCGGCTCCTCGGGCGTCGGCCCGTGGAGGACTCCTGGCGGCGCGCGCTGGCCGCCGAGCAGCTCGTCGGGGCGGAGCTGGAAGGGCTGACACCGGGCGGCTGGGAGGTCGTGCACTCCATCGTGCTGCCCGGCGAGGCCGTCATCTCCCATCTGCTGATCGGGCCCGGCGGCGTCTTCAGCGTGGCCGCCGAGCGGATCCGCGGGGGCCGGGTCGAGGTGGACGACGCCTCGGTCCTGGTGCCGGGGGAGCGTCACCCGCTGCCGTACGTCCGCCGCGCGCGGCACAGCGCGCGCCGGTCCTCGCTGGTGCTCTCGCGGGGCTGCGGCTTCCCGGTGCGGGTGCTGCCGGTGCTGGTGCTCGTCGGCGCGGCCGGCGTGGACGGGGCGGACTCGCTCGAGGACGTACGGGTGCTGCGGGAGGAGGAGGTGCCGGTCCTCGGCGAGCTGGGCGGGGTGCTGCACCCGGACCGGGTGGACCGCATCCACACGGTGGCGCGCAACCGGCGGGTGTGGCTCGGGGCGTGAGGCGCCGGGCGGCGGTGCCTACCAGGGGCCGGGGACGGCCCCGGTCAGCAGCCGGCGCAGCAGCGCCGCGTCCTCGTCGTTCAGCCCGTCGGCGAAGCGGGTGAGCACGACCTCCCGGTCGGCGCGGCCGTCGAGGACCTTGTGCATCCGCCGGGCGGCGAGGCCCGCCTCGTCGGTCAGCGGCGCGTAGGCGTAGGCCCGGCCGCGCGGGGTGCGGGTGAGCACCTCCTTGCCGTGCAGCCGCGACAGGATCGTCACCACCGTGCTGTACGTCAGCTCGCCCGAGAGCGTGCCCTGCACCTCGCGCGGGGTGAGAGGGGCGCCCGCCCGCTGCAGCGCGGCGAGGACCTCGCCCTCCAGTGCGCCGCTGGCGCGGCGTCTGCCCTGGTGGGGGACGACGGGGGGAGTGGGCGTTGCCATGTCTGGTGGGAGATCCTTCTGTCAGTCTTCCGCTTGCCTCTACAGGAGTGTAAAGGCTTCCTAAGGTATTGAGGGAACCCTGGGTAATCTGACTGAGCATCAGATTCCGGTTATGGCAGACTCGCCCCAGAATCGAGCTGCAGGCACAGCGATGGATGTTCGAACGGGGTCGGGGCAAGCGGTGGGCAAGCGAGGGAAAAATGGGGCACATGCGGACAAAGGCTCCGGACTTGCTTATGGTCGCAGGGGGAAGCGGGGCACCCCGCGCCGCGTCGCACCGCCCCGCTTCACCCTGAACCGGGGTGCCCTGAACCGCCTCCGGCCCGCCTACCCCCGCCCCGGGCGCACGGGCTACCGCCGCTGGATACCCTCCTGGCGCCAGGTCCTGGGCTCCTTCGGCATCCTGGCCGGCGCGCTCACGGCCACCGTCGCGATCCTCTACGCCCGCACCGGCATACCCTCCGACCTCAACGCCTTCGCCACCCAGCAGGACAACGTCTACTACTACGCCGACGGCACCGAGATGGCCCGCACGGGCCCGGTCGACCGGCAGGACACGGCCCTGGAGAAGGTCCCCGAGAAGGTGCGCTGGGCCGCGCTCGCCGCCGAGAACGAGACCTTCTACTCCGACAGCGGCATCTCCGTCAGCGGCATGACGCGCGCCGTCTCCCGGATGCTCACCGGTGGCGACACCCAGGGCGGCTCCACCATCACGCAGCAGTACGTGAAGAACGCCTATCTCAACCAGCAGCAGACCTTCAGCCGCAAGCTCACCGAGATGTTCATCGCGATCAAGCTCGACAACAAGATGAGCAAGTCGGACATCCTCGAGGGCTACCTCAACACCAGCTGGTACGGGCGCGGCAGCTACGGCATCCAGCGCGCCGCCCACGCCTACTACGGCAAGGACGTCTCGCAGCTCGACGCGAGCGAGGGCGCCTTCCTCGCCTCCCTGCTCAAGGGCGCCGGGCTCTACGACCCGGCGGTCAGCGCCAACAACCACGAGCGCGCCGTGGAGCGCTGGAACTGGATCCTCGACCGCATGGTCACCATCGGCAAGCTCTCGCCCGCGGAGCGGGCCGGCTACACCCGCTTCCCCGAGCCCAAGGCGCCGCCCAAGCCGGCCGGGCTCAGCGGCCAGACCGGCTACCTCGTCGACACCGCCCGCGCCTATGTCAGCGCCCACACCGAGGTCTCCGACGCCGACTTCGACCTCGGCGGCTACCAGATCCGCACCACCTTCCGGAAGCAGGACGTGGTGGAGCTGGCCAAGGCCGTCGAGGACGTCCGCAAGGGGCTGGACCCCGACAGGCGCGAGAGCGACCGGAACGTGCGCGTCGGCGCCGCCTCCGTGGCCACCGACGGGCGCATCCTCGCCCTCTACGGCGGCCCCGACTACCTCAAGCAGGGCTTCAACGACGCCAACTCCACCGTCGTCCCCGCGGGCACCACCTTCGGCCCCTTCGTCTACGCGGCCGCCCTGCGCGACGGCATCCAGCGCCAGCGGGGCGGCCCCCGCGTCACCGTGACGCCCGCGACCGTCTACAACGGCGACGACAAGGTGGCCATCCGCACCCCGGAGGGCCCCTACTGGGACCGCTCGGGGAAGATCGTCAAGGCGTCCAACGACGGCGGCAGGTCCTACGGCCGGATCACCCTCAACGACGCCGTCGCCCGGTCCGTGAACTCCCCGATCATGCAGCTGGGCATGGACGTGGGCCTGGACCGGGTGGGCAGGGTGGCCGTGCAGACGGGCCTGCTCGCCGAGAGCCTGGGCGCCAAGGTGCCCGCCTTCTCCCTCGGTACGAGCACGCCCAGCGCCATCCGCATGGCCGGCGCCTACGCCACCTTCGCCGCCAAGGGCATGAACAGCGAGCCGTACTCCGTGGACCGGCTCAGCCGCAACGGCGACCCCCTGGAGGTGGAGAAGCCCTCCGCCGAGCGCGCCCTGCCCGTGAGCGTGGCCGCGGCGGTGGACGACGCGCTGCACGACGCCGTCCGGCGCGGCACCGCGACGGCGGCCGCGGCCGCCGGGACCGGCGTGGCGGGCACGCCCGGCACGGGCCCGGACAACAAGTCGGCCTGGTTCGCCGGCTACCGCGGCCGGACCGCGACCGCCGTCTCGCTCTTCCGCATCGACCCCAGGACCCAGGAGCCGCTGAAGCTGGACGGCCTGGGCGGCGCCGCCGCGTCGGTGCGCGGCAGCACGTACCCCCTCGCCATCTGGACGCGCTACATGAGCCACGCCGGGAAGTGACGGGGCCGACGGCCCCGCCGGCTACTTGATGAAGGTCTTCCAGTCCGGGGACTGCGCGGGGTCCAGCCCGCGCAGCTTGGTGAGCACCTTCGGGTCCTGGGCGTCCAGCCAGTCGGCCACCTGCCGGAAGGAGACGCAGCGCACCCCGTCCCGGCGGCAGACGTCCTTCATCACGTCCTCCATGGCCTTCATGTAGATGCCCCCGTTCCAGGTCTCGAAGTGGTTGCCGATGAACATGGGGGCGCGGCTGCCGTTGTAGACGCGGTTGAAGCCGTTGAGGTACCCCTGGGTGGTCAGCTTCTGCCATTCCGCGCGCTTGGCGGGATCGCCGTTGGTGTTGTCACCGGACTGGTTGAAGAGGAAGTTGAAGTCCATCGAGAGGACCTGGCGCTCGCTCTGCGGGTAGGGCAGCAGCTGCAGCGGGAAGTTCCAGATGCCGTCGATCTGCGAGGGCCACAGCTGGAAGTCGCCGGGGGAGCTGGCGTCGTAGCGCCAGCCGAAGGTCTTCGCCGCCGGTATCAGCGTCTTCTGCCCCTCCAGGCAGGGGGCGCGACCGCCGACGAGCTCCTTCTCGTAGTCGAAGGGCAGCGGGGGCAGGCTCTTGAAGCCGGTGTTCGTCTTCCAGTTCTGCACGAACGCGTAGGACTGCTCTATCTCCTTCTTCCACTCCTCGGTGGTCCAGTCCCCGCCGCCGTTCTTGCCGCAGAAGTGGCCGTTGAAGTGCGTGCCTATCTCGTTGCCCTCCAGCCACGCGCCGCGCAGCTGGGCCAGGGTGTCCTTGATGTGCGCGTCGGAGGTGAAGTCGATGGCCGCGTCGCCCGGCTTGTGCTTGGGCGGCAGGTACTTCTGCCGGTCCGCCTTCGGCAGCAGGTAGATGCCGGTCAGGAAGTAGGTCATCTGCGCGTTGTTCTGCCGGGCGACCGAGCGGAAGTGGGAGAAGAGCTTGTCGTCGTTCTCCAGGGCGCCGTCCCAGGAGAAGACGACGAACTGCGGCGGCTTCTCGCCCGGCTTCAGCTTCTCGGGCTTGGCCACCTTGGGCTGCGGACCGGTGTAGGACGTCGAGCCGTCCCCGAGGACCCTGACCTTCCCGTCCCACACCTCTTCCGTCTTCTTGCCGCCGTTGGCCTTCTCCTTCGCCTCGCCGTCCGGCTTCGACGCGGAGGAGGCGGAGGTTTCCTTGCGGCCGTCCCCGCCGGTATCGGCGTGCGTCAGCGCGGCCACGAGGGCCGCCGCCACGCACGCGGCGCCCAGAGCCGTCCCCCCGTACAGAGACCTCTTCGACAACTTCGTGCTCCTGTGCGCCGGTACATGTGTATCGGCGCCAGTATCACAGGCCCGTGCGACCGCTCCGCAGCCCGGGATGGTCCGCGACCACCGTGCACGAGCCGGGCGCGATCTCGGTGAAACCCGCGTCGCGTACCACCGGTAGCCCGCTGCCCGTCAGCTCCGCCCAGCGCGCCGGGTCCGCGGTCCGCACCGACAGGGCGAAGCCGTCCTTCCGCCAGACCTCGCGGGCCGCGTCGTCCAGCGCCCACCACGCCAGCTGCGCACCGTGCCCGGCCTGCGCCATGGCCTTGCCCGCCGACATCTCCAGCGCCGGGTTCAGCCACAGCACCGGCCGCCCGGCGTCCGGCGCGGCCGGCGGCTCCGGGTCGTCCAGATCCGTGCCCGACACCTGCAGCTTGACGAGCTCCTTCGGCCAGCCGTCCAGCGGAACGGGCGGGAAGACCCGCACCTCGGCGGCCGCGCCCGGCACCGTGATCCCCGGCAGCGCGGACGCCTTGCGCCACTCCGCGCCCCGCGCCCGCCGCACCACCTTGCGGATCCGCGCGTCCTGCCAGTCCCGTACGGCCCGCGCCCACTCGCCGTCCTCGGCGGTCGCCCGCTCGTCCGACAGCAGCGTGAGCACCGCCCGCGCCGCCGTCTCCAGGGCGTCGGTACGGGCGGGCGGGGCGGTCTTCTCCACCCGCACGACGAGCGGGAGGACCAACTGCGGCGCGTCGTCGCGAGGGTCCTGGGGAAGCACGGAAGCGGTCTCTGAGCTGGTCACACCCCCACGCTACCGTGGGGCCCATGAGACTGACGGGGGTCGGGCGCCGCTATGGAATCGGCGGCCCGTGGGTGGTGCGCGACGTCGACATGGAGCTCCCCGAAGGCGCGCTGCTGCGCGTCACGGGCGCCAACGGCAGCGGCAAGTCCACCCTGCTGCGGGTGCTCGCCGGCATCGACGCGCCGAACGCGGGCCGCGTCGAGGGCCGGCCGCGCACCGCCTACGTCCCCGAACGCTTCCCCGCCGCCCTGCCCTTCACCGCGGCCGGCTACCTCACCGCGATGGGCCGCGTGCACGGCCTGGGACGGGCCGCCGCCGCCCGGTCCGCCGGGGAGTGGCTCGAGAGGTTCGGCGCCGGCCACCACGCCCGTACCCGCCTGTCCCAACTCTCCAAAGGCACCAGCCAGAAGGTCGCCGTGGCCCAGGGCCTGCTCGCCGCGCCCGGCCTGCTCGTACTGGACGAGGCCTGGACGGGCCTGGACCCGGCCTCCCGGACCGTCCTGGACCGGGCCGTGACCGACCGCGTCGCCGCCGGGGGCACCGTCGTCTTCGTCGACCACGACCCCGGGCGCCTGGCCGACGCGGCGCACACCGTCTTCCGCGTCGAGGACGGGCGGCTGCGGCGGGACGGGCACCCCGCTCCGGTCGCGGCGGACCGCGTGCGGATAGAGGCCGAGGGCCCGCCCGGCGCCGCGCTCCCGCCGGCCCTGCCCGGCGACCCCACGTGCGAACCCGCCCCCGGCGGGCGGCCGGGCGCCCTGCGGCTGACGGTCGCCGGCGCGCACTCCGACGAGCTGCTGCGCGCGCTCCTCGCGGCCCGGCCGCCCTGGCACATCCACGCGGTGACCCCACGGGAGACGAACCGATGACCGCCCTGCTGCGCTACCAGACCGCGTTGCTTATCCGCTCGCACCGGTGGCTCGCGCCGCTGCTCTTCCACGGCATCCTCCTGGTCATCGGGGTGCGCCCGGGGGAGCCGGTGCTGGACTCCTTCGCGTTCGCCGCCGCCGTGCTGCTGCCCACCGCCGCCTGGCTGGCCCGGATCTGCGTCACCAACGAGCCGCCCGCCGCGCGCGCCGTCGCCGCCGCGGCCGCCGGCCCCGGCCGCGCCCATCTCGCCACGCTGCTGACCGCGTTGCTCGCCTCGGCCGCCCTCGGCACGGTCTGCGCCGCGCTCGTCGCCGCCGTCGGCGCACCGCGCAGCGCCGACCACCGGGTGGCCGTCCCGCTCGGGCCCGCCACCCTGGCCGGCCTCACGGCCGCCCTGGTCTGCGCGCTGCTGGGCGTCGCGGTGGGCGCGCTGTGCAACCGGCCGCTGCTGCGCAGCACCGCATGGGCGGTTCCGGCCACCGTGCTCGCGGCCTGCCTGGCGCTGTTCACCTGGGGATCACCGGCCAGGGGTGCCCTCAGCAGGCTCACGGCCGGCTCGCTCGGCGGGTTCGTGCCCGTGCCGTTGCCGCACCTGGCCCTCGCCGCCGTGCTGGCGGCGGGCGCCGCGGCGGTCACCTGCGCGATGAGCGGGCGCCGGGAGTAGCCCGGGCCGGCCGCCGGAAGACGGCGGACCCCACCCCGCCGGCGGCCGACGCGCGGCACCATGGACGGCACGAACCTCGCGTCCTTCGTGAGAGGAGCTGCCTGTGCTGTTCGAGGTGTGGGCGCCGAACGCCGACCGCGTCGGGCTGTGGGCGGACGGCCGCACGGACCCCATGGAACGCGACCCGGCCCGCGCCGGCTGGTGGCGCCGCGAGGCACCCGCCGCCGACGGCACCCGCTACGGCTTCGCCCTCGACGGGGGCCCGGTCCTGCCCGACCCCCGCGCGCGCCGGCTGCCGGACGGCCCCGAAGGGCCGGGCGCGGTCGTCGACTTCACCCGCGTCACCTGGCGTCACCCCTGGCCCGGCCGCCCACTGCCGGGAGCGGTGCTCTACGAGCTCCACACCGGCACCTTCACCCCCGAGGGCACCTTCGACGCGGCCGCCGCCCGGCTGCCCCACCTCGCCGGCCTGGGCGTCACCCATGTGGAACTGATGCCCGTCTGCCCCTTCCCCGGCACGCACGGCTGGGGCTACGACGGCGTGGCCCCCTGGGCCGTGCACGAGCCCTACGGCGGCCCCGAGGGCCTGCGCCGGTTCGTGGACGCCGCGCACGGCCTGGGCCTGGGCGTCGTCCTCGACGTGGTGCACAACCACCTGGGGCCCTCCGGCAACCACCTGCCCGCGTTCGGGCCCTACTTCACCGACACCCACCACACGCCCTGGGGCGCCGCCGTCAACCTCGACGCGCCCGGCTCGGCGGAGGTACGGGCGTACCTGACCGGCAGCGCGCTGGCCTGGCTGCGCGACTACCGCCTCGACGGGCTGCGGCTGGACGCGGTGCACGCGCTGGCCGACACCGGGCCGAAGCACTTCCTGGCGGAGCTGTCGGCGGCGGTCGACGCCCTGGCCGCCCGGCTGGAGCGGCCGCTGTTCCTCATCGCCGAGTCCGACCTCAACGACCCGGCCACCACCACCCCGCGCGAGGCCGGCGGCCTGGGCCTGCACGCCCAGTGGAACGACGACTTCCACCACGCCCTGCACACCGCACTGACCGGCGAGTCCCAGGCCTACTACGCCGACTTCGCCGCCGACCCCGCGCACGCCCTGGCCAAGACGCTGCGCGGCGGCTTCTTCCACGACGGCACCCGCTCCGCCTTCCGCGGCCGCCGCCACGGCCGGCCGCTCGACCCGGCCACCACCCCCGCCCACCGGCTCCTGGGCTACTCCCAGACCCACGACCAGATCGGCAACCGCGCCCTGGGCGACCGGCTGTCCGCGCACCTGACCCCGGGCCGGCTGGCGTGCGCGGCGGCCCTCGTGCTGTGCGCGCCCTTCACCCCGATGCTGTTCATGGGCGAGGAGTGGGGCGCGCGCACGCCCTGGCAGTACTTCACCGACCACACCGACCCCGCCCTCGCCGAGGCCGTACGCACCGGCCGCCGCCGCGAGTTCGCCGCCCACGGCTGGCCCGCCGCCGAGATCCCCGACCCCCAGGACCCGGCCACCCGCGACCGCTCCTGCCTGGACTGGACCGAGCCCGGCCGCGCCCCGCACGACCGGCTGCTCGCCTGGTACCGCCGCCTGATCGCCCTGCGGCACGCCGAGCCCGCGCTGACGGACCCCACGTGGCGCTACGACGCCCTGTCGGCCGGTCCCGGCGGCACGGTGACCTTCCGCCGCGGCCCGCTGGTCGTCGCCGTCAATCCCACGGACCGGCCCGTGCGCGTGCCACTGGGACCGGGCGGCTCCCGCGCGGAGGTCCTGGCCGCCTGGCGGCCGCAGGCCCCGCCGGGCGAGGACGGCGCCCTGACCCTGCCGGCGGAGTCCGCCGCGATCCTGCGATGCGAGGGGCGGTTGCGGCCTCCCGGGGCCGGAGAGACGCTGGGAGGGGCGTGACCGTTCCTTCGCGAGCGCGGGTCCACGGCGCCGGGCACGGCGCGCCGCACCGAAGGAGTGAGGGGCGATGCGCACACTGCTCAGGGCCCGCATGGACACCCGCGCGGGGAACGAAGCACTCCGCAACGGCACCATGTCGCAGGTCGTCGAGGAGCTGATCGAGCGTCTCCACCCGGAGGCCGCCTACTTCACCGCGCTGGACGGGGGCCGCACCTGCCTCCTGGTCTTCGACATGGAGGACTCCTCGCAGATGCCCGCCGTCTGCGAGAAGCTCTTCACGGAGATGGAGGCCGAGGTCGAGCTGCACCCGGTGATGAACGCGGACGACCTGAAGAAGGGCCTCGCCGCGCTGCGCTGACCTGCCTCGGCCTCCTGGGCCTCGCGGCCGGCCTCAGCCTCCCTGCCGGCCGGTCTCAGCCCGCCTCCGGCTCCAGCCGCAGCGAGATGGAGTTGATGCAGTACCGCTGGTCCGTGGGGGTGGGGTAGCCCTCACCCTCGAAGACGTGGCCCAGGTGGGAGCCGCAGCGGGCGCAGCGCACCTCGGTGCGGACCATGCCGTGCGTGCGGTCCTCGAGGAGCTCGACGGCGGAGGAGTCCTTGGGGTCGAAGAAGCTCGGCCAGCCGCAGTGGCTCTCGAACTTCTCCGTCGAGCGGAACAACTCGGCGCCGCACGCCCGGCAGGCGTACACGCCCGCCGTCCGGGTGTCGGTGTACTCGCCGCGGAAGGCGGGCTCGGTGCCGGCCCGGCGGAGCACCTCGTACTCCGCCGGACTCAGCTCGGCGCGCCACTGCTCGTCCGTCTTCTCGACCTCGTACGCCATGTCACGCCTTTCGGAACGCGGCTGCTCGCCGCCGGTGTCAGTTCTCCAGCCGGGCCAGGATCTTCGGACCGAGGTCCGTGACGTCTCCCGCGCCCATGGTCAGAACGAGATCACCGGGCCGGGCCATTCCCGCGACGACGTCCGCGACGGCCGCCATGTCGTGCTCGGCGCGCACGTCGGCGCCGGCGTCCTTCGCCGCGTCGATGATCAGGGCGCTGGTGATGCCGGGGATCGGGTCCTCGCGGGCCGGGTAGATGTCCAGGACCACGGACGCGTCGGCCAGGGCCAGGGACCGGCCCATCTCGGTGCCGAGCTCCTGGGTGCGGCTGAAGAGGTGCGGCTGGAAGACGACGAGGACCCGGGAGTCGGCGGCCGCTCCGCGGATGGCCTCGAGGTCGGCGGTCATCTCGGTGGGGTGGTGCGCGTAGGAGTCGATGACCTGGACGCCGGCCGCCTCGCCCTTGAGCTGCAGGCGGCGCTTGACGCCGGTGTACTTGCCGAGCGCGGAGGCCAGGTTGTGCGCCGGGATGCCGAGGGCGACGCCCGCGGCGAGGGCGGCGACGGCGTTGTGCGCGTAGTGGCTGCCGGGGACGGAGACGGCGAAGGTGAGCATCCGGCCGTTCAGCATCACCGTGACCTCGCTGGCCAGGCCGCGCGGGGTGACCTTCAGGACGCGGACGTCGGCGTCCTCGGCCGCGCCGTAGGTGACGACCTCGATGTCGTGCCGCCCCGAGATGCGCTCGGTGAGCTCGCGGGCGCCGGCCTGGTCGGCGGAGACGACGAGCGTGCCGCCCGGGCGGATCCGGCCGACGAAGGTCTCGAAGGAGTCGTAGATCTCCTCCATCGAGGCGTAGTTCGCGTGGTGGTCCAGCTCCACGTTGAGGATGATCGCGACCTCGGGCGCGTACTTGTGGAAGCTGCGGTCGCTCTCGTCCGCCTCGGCGACGAAGATGTCGCCGCCGCCGTGGCGGGCGTTGGAGCCGGGGCCGTCGAGGTCGCCGCCGATGGCGTACGACGGGTCCAGGCCCAGCGCGTCGAGGGAGACGGCGAGCATCGACGTGGTGGTCGTCTTGCCGTGGGTGCCGGCCACCGCGATCGGGCGCAGGCCGTCCATCAGGCGGGCCAGGGCGTCCGAGCGGTGGACGACCGGGATGCCGCGCTCGGCGGCGGCGGCCAGCTCCGGGTTGTCGGCGCGGATGGCGCTGGAGACGACGACGCAGCTGGCGTCCTCGGCGAGGTGGCCGGCCGCGTGCCCGATGTGGACCGTCGCCCCGAGCTCGCGCAGCGCGCCGGCGGTCGCGGACTCCTTCGCGTCGCTGCCCGCGACGGCCGCGCCGCGCTGGGCCAGGATCTTCGCGATGCCCGACATCCCGGCGCCGCCGATGCCGATGAAGTGCGGTCGGTCCATCGTCGTGGGGACGGCCGGTGCCATATGCGGTGCTCCCTGGGGGGTCGTGGTGCAGCTACAGGCACCGATTGTTGCACCCGCCGCCGACAGCGCGGGCCGCGCCCGTCAGACCGGCCGGATCAGCCCCGCCGCCAGGCCCGCCGCCACGGCCGCCGTGCGGCTGTCCACGCCGAGCTTGCCGTAGACGTGCACGAGGTGGGTCTTGACGGTGGCCTCGCTGATGAAGAGGCGGCGGGAGATCTGCCGGTTGGCCAGGCCCTCGGCCAGCAGGCCGAGGATCTCGGTCTCGCGGGGCGAGAGGGCGGGCCGGCCCCCGGACCGTACGCGGCCCAGGAGGCGGGCGGCGACCGGCGGGGCCAGGACGGTCTCGCAGCGGGCGGCGGCGTGCACGGCGGCGGCCAGCTCCTCGGGCGGGGCGTCCTTGAGGAGGTAGCCGGTGGCCCCGGCCTCCACGGCGGCCAGGATGTCGGCGTCGGTGCTGTAGGTGGTCAGGATCAGCACGGCGGGCGGGCGGGGCAGGGCCGTGATGCGCCGGGTGGCCTCGACGCCGTGCATGCCGTCGCCCATCTGCAGGTCCATGAGGACGACGTCGGGCCGGACGCCGTCCTCGAGCAGGCGCAGCGCCTCGGCGCCGTCGGCGGCCTCCCCGGCCGCCTCCACGTCCGGCAGCTCGTCGACCAGGGCGCGCAGGCCGCGCCGTACGACGGGGTGGTCGTCGACCAGCAGCACCCTGATGAGCCCGCTCACGCCGCCGCCTCCAGGTCGCCGGGACCGGTCGGCAGGGTCGCGGCGATGGCCGTGCCCTCGCCGGGCGCGGACTCCACGACGAGGGTGCCGCCGAGCTCGGCGATGCGCTCGCGCATGCCGTGCAGGCCGAAGGTGCGGCGGCCGTCCGCCGGGCCGTGGCCGGGGGCGAAGCCGACGCCGTCGTCGTAGACGTCGAGGGTTACCTGGCCGTCGAGGTAGGCGAGGGTCACGGCGGCGTGGTCGGCCCGCGCGTGCCGGGCGACGTTGGCGAGCGCCTCCTGCGTCAGGCGCAGCAGGGCGACCTCGGTCTCCACCGGCAGCGGGCAGGGCTCGCCGTCGAGGCGGAAGGCGGCCGTGGGCAGCGTGCGGGCGGTGACCCGGCGCAGCGCCTCGGGCAGCGGGGCGTCCTCGAGGGCGGGCGGGGTGAGCTCCTGGACGAAGCGGCGGGCCTCGGCGAGGTTGTCGGAGGCGGTACGCCCGATCTCGCGGACACGCGCGCGTGCCGCGTCGGCGTCGGCCGTCTCGGCCGCCCGGGCGAGCAGGACGATGCTCGACAGGCCCTGGGCGAGGGTGTCGTGGATCTCGCGGGCGAGCCGCTGCCGCTCGGCGAGCCGGCCGGCCTCCCGCTGTGCCGCGGCGAGCTCGTCGCGGGTCCGCACGAGGTCGTCGATCAGCAGCTGGCGCTTGCGGCTCTCGCGGTAGAGCGCCGCGTAGCCGTAGGCGGTCAGGATGGCGACGCAGGCCCCCGCGACCGGGCCGATCACCCTGGCGACGGTCAGGCCGCCCGGCGCGCCGCCCTGGGCGGCCACGACCGCGGCGGTGGCGGCGGCGACGGCCGGGTGCGCCCAGCGCACCGGCAGGGCGTGCAGGAAGAGGAAGAACAGCGGGAAGGCGACGTAGGAGAAGCCCCGGTCCATGGCCAGCAGGACGAGCCACAGCCCCGTGACGGCGGCGAGCCAGGCCCCCGGACGTCCGGCGCGCCGGACGATCCCGGCCCCGTACGCGGCGGCGAGCACCGCACCCACCGGCAGCACGGCCGCCGGCGCCCGTCCGAGGACGGCCGGGGCGAGGGCCACGCCGAGCAGGGCGTAGAACGCCGCGTGCAGCGCGAGGCGCACCAGCCGCAGCGAGGGCACGTCGCCGTCGCCGCCGGCCGCGAGCGCCCCGGACGGCGGGCGCGGCGCCACGCGCGCGTGTCCGGCGGCCGTGGCGGGGGCGGAGGGGCTGGTCGGTCTCATCCCCTCGAGCGTACGGGCCCGCGTGGGGGCCTCCGGCCGCCCGGGAGTCAACCGTTCGATTGATTTTCGGGTGCACCGGACGGACGAGGCCGCAACCGCTCCTTGCCCCGATGCCGGCGGGCGCCCGGCCCGGAAGGCTTGGGGCGTCCCGCACCAGGCCCCGGGAGGCCCTCCTTGTTCGTCGCGCTCCGTGACATCCGTTTCGCCCGAGGACGGTTCGCCCTGATGGGCACCGTCGTCGCGCTGATCACCACGCTGGTGGTCTTCCTCTACGGCCTGACCGACGGTCTCGCCCGCGAGGCGACGTCGGCCGTGGCCTCCCTGCCGGCGGACAGGATCGTCTTCGGCGCCCCGGCCGGCGCCGAGCCCGAGGTGTCCTTCTCCAACAGCACCCTGGACGAGCGGCAGCTGGCCGCCTGGCGATCGGCGCCGGGCGTGCGGTCCGCCGAACCGCTGGGCGTGGCGATGACGCGGCTGACGGCGAACGGCTCGGCGTCCTCGGTGAGCGTCTTCGGCACGTCCGGGCGGCTGCGCCCGGAGCCGCTGCGCGGCACGGCACCGGGGGAGGGGCAGGCGGCCGTGAGCGAGCGCGTCGCACGCGAGCACGGACTGCGCCCGGGCGACCGGATCACGCTCGGTGCCCGGGAGCTGACCGTCTCGGGCGTCACCCCCGACCGGAGCCACGGACACGCGCCGGCCGTCTGGACGACGCTCGCCGACTGGCGGCGGTTCGGCCACCAGACCGGGCCGTCCGCGCTGGCGGTGACCGGCGGCGGCGCCCCCTCCGGTGAGGCGGCACGCACCACCGTGGCCGTGGGGCTCGACGACGCGCTCGAGGGCATCGACGGCTACGCGGCCGAGCACGGCACCCTTCAGCTCGTCCAGGGCTTTCTGTTCGTGGTGAGCGCGCTGGTGGTGGGCGCCTTCTTCATGGTGTGGACGGTGCAGCGGCGCCCGGACGTCGCGGTGCTCAAGGCGATGGGCGCGAGCGGCGGCCACCTGCTGCGGGACGCCCTGGGACAGGCCGCCGCGGTCCTCCTCGCCGGAGCCTCCCTCGGCGCGGCGGCCGGGGCCGGGGGCGGCGCCCTGGCCTCGGCCGCGGTGCCCTTCGAGCTGGGCGCGGCCACCGTGGCCGTCCCCGTGGCGGCCATGGTGCTGCTGGGGCTGGCCGGGGCCGCGCTCGCCGTACGCCACATCACCTCCGTCGACCCGCTGACCGCGCTGGGAGCCCACCGATGACCACTGTGCCGACCCCCACCACCGTCCCCGCCGAGACCGAGGCCGCACTGTCGCTGGAGTCGGTCGACCTCACCTACCCCGACGGCGACCGCCGGCTCACCGCCCTGGACGGGGTGTCCCTGGCCGTCGCGCCGGGCGAGCTCGTGGCCGTCGCCGGACCGTCCGGCTCCGGGAAGTCGAGCCTCCTGGCGGTGGCGGCGACGCTGCTGCGCCCCGACGCGGGACGCGTGGTCGTCGCGGGGCGGGACACCACCGGGATGAGCGCAGCGGAGCGCACGAGGCTGCGGCGCGAGCGGATCGGCATCGTCTTCCAGCAGTCGAACCTGCTGCCGTCCCTCACGGCGGAGGAGCAGCTGCTGGCCGTGGCGCACCTGCGGGGCGAGAAGGTACGGGAGTCCCGGGCCGGGGCGGCGGAGCTGCTGGAGTCGGTGGGGCTGGACGGCGCGAAGCGGCGCCGCCGCCCGCACCGGCTGTCCGGCGGCGAGCGGCAGCGCGTGAACATCGCCCGCGCACTGTGGGGCGAGCCGTCGGTGCTGCTGGTGGACGAGCCGACGTCCGCGCTCGACCACGAGCGCGGGGATCACGTCATGGCGCTGCTGGCCGACGTCACCCGGCGGCACCGCACCGCGACGGTGCTGGTCACGCACGACCGGGCGCTGCTCGGCCGGGCGGACCGGGTGCTGACGATGCGCGACGGCCGGCTGGACGGCGGTCCGGCTCACTCGTCGACGCCGGTCACCTCCTCCTCGTCCTCGTCGTTGTGCGCGTAGAGCTTGAGGACCGGCACGCCGACCTTGTGCCGGGCGCGGGAGGCCCAGTCGCGGTGGAAGAACTCCTCGACCAGGTGCGGGGCGGTCAGCACGATCACCTCGTCGGCGTGGGTCTGCTCGACGACGGACCGCAGCAGGTCCAGTGGGTGGTTGTCGATGATCTGGCCGACGGCCTCGCAGCCCGCGGCCCGGAGTCTCTGCAGGGAGTGCTCCAGGGCCAGGGCGGCGGGCCGCAGGGCCTCGTCGCCCTCGGGTTCGTCCGCCTCGTGGACGGCCTGTTCCAGCTCGCCGAGGGCCACGTCGTCGATGGCCCGCAACAGCCGGTCCTCGTTGCCTCTGGGCCGCATGAGGACGACGAAGGACATGGCGTCGTCGTGCAGGGTCGTCACGAAGTCGACATCCGCGGCGGACAGCGGTTGTTCGATCATCAATACGCTCGTGAACACGGTGGGCGCGCCCTTCTTCTCCTTGGGCCACCGGGCCCAACAGAAACCATCCTGCGCGTGCTCCCGTGAGCCCGCCTGTTGTGGTCCACTGCCCTCGGGAAAGCGTCTGACTCAATTCTGCCCACGGGAACAGAAGCGGAACAGAAAATTCCGTTGATTGCCGGATCGATTGTCAGATCCTCCGGTAGCTGGTGAAGAGAAACCCGCCCTCCTCCAGCACCGAACCCAGCGCGAACCGCTCGGGCACCGCCAGCGGCGGCCCCGCCATGATCCTCGGTGCCGTGCCCGTGGCGACCACGGGAGCCAGCGACAGACACATCTCGTCCAGCACCCGGGCCGCGGCGAACTGCCCCAGCAGCCGGGGGCCACCCTCCGTGAGCAGCCGCGTCAGCCCGCGCTCGGCCAGCAGGCCGGGGACGCGCGCGGGGTCCACCCCGCGCCCCTCGCCCGCCACGATCACCTCGGCGCCCGCCGCGCGCGCCGCCTCGACCCGCTCCCGCGGGGCGGCCGCGCCCGTCAGTACCACGGTCGGCACGAGCGGCGAGGTGAACAGAGGGAGCGAGAAGTCCAGGTCGAGCCCGGCGCTCACCACGGCTATCACGGGCGCGGGCCCCTGGCCGAGCGCCGCCCGCCGCGCCGCGAACGCCTCGCGGGCCCGCGCGGGCCGGTAGCCCTCCTGGCGTACGGTCTCGGCCCCGACCACCACCGCGTCGGCCAGTCCGCGCAGCGTGCCGAAGATCCGCATGTCGGCCGCCGAGGACAGCGGCTGGGAGCGGCCCTCGTGGTGGGCCGCGCCGTCCAGGGAGGAGACCATGTTGGCCCGCAGCCACGCGCTCCCGGCGGGGAGGTCGTCCGGATAGGCGTAGAGCCCGGCCAGCTCGTCCAGCCCCCATTCGCGGTCCTCGAGGTCGGCGGGGCTGAGCGGGGAGGGGAACAGGCGTCGCATAGGCGGCAGTGTGACATGGCTCGCCCCGCGCGCGACGGTCCCCGCCCGCTTCCGCGGCTACGCTGGATGGCTGTGTCATCCTCCACCGCAGCCCCCTCCAGCGCCACAGGCCCCGCCACCCCCGGCCCCATAGCCGGGCGGACCGCCGACGGGCCCGTCGCGCTCACCTCGCGCGCCCCGCACGTCCCCGCCGACCGCCTGGTCGCCGAGATGGTGCCCCCGCCGCGCTTCGGCTCGGTGCGGTTCGACAACTACATCCCCGACCCGAACCAGCCCAGCCAGGCCCAGGCCGTCACCACCCTCGGCACGTTCGCCGCCGGGCTCGGCGGCCCGGCCGCGGGCGGTACGGGCCGCAAGCGCTGGTTCCGGCGCGAGGCCAAGGCCGCCGCCCCCGCCGGCCCGCGCGGCGTCTACCTCGACGGCGGCTACGGCGTCGGCAAGACCCACCTGCTGGCCTCCCTCTGGCACGCCACCGCGGCCGCCCCCGAGCAGAAGGCGTTCGGCACGTTCGTGGAGCTGACCAACCTGGTCGGCGCCCTGGGCTTCCAGCAGACCGTGCAGACCCTCAGCGGCCACAAGCTCCTGTGCATCGACGAGTTCGAGCTCGACGACCCCGGCGACACCGTCCTGGTCTCCACCCTGCTCGGCAAGCTCGTCGACGCCGGCGTGACGGTCGCCGCCACCTCCAACACCCTGCCCGGCAAGCTCGGCGAGGGCCGGTTCGCCGCCGCCGACTTCCTGCGCGAGATCCAGGGCCTCTCCGCGCACTTCCACCCCCTGCGCATCGACGGCGAGGACTACCGCCACCGGGGCCTGCCGCAGGCCCCCTCCCCGTACGACGACGACACCGTCAAGCGGGTGGCGCACGCCACCGACGGCGCCTCCTACGACGCCTTCCCCGACCTCCTCGACCACCTCTCCAAGGTCCACCCGAGCCGCTACGGCGCCATGTGCGACGGCATCGGCGCGGTGTGCCTGACCGGTGTCGCACCGGTGCCGGACCAGTCGACGGCCCTGCGCCTGGTGGTCCTCGCCGACCGGCTCTACGACCGCGAGGTGCCGGTCCTGGCGTCCGGGCGGCCCTTCGACGAGCTGTTCAGCGAGGAGATGCTGAACGGCGGCTACCGCAAGAAGTACTTCCGGGCCATCTCCCGGCTGACCGCGCTCGCGCGCGACGCGAAGCCGCTCGTGGCGGCGTAGCTGTCACGCGTGCCCCTCCATCGCTGGCCGGGCTGAGGAATCAGCTCGTCCGGCGATCGAGGACCGGGGCCCGGGGCCGCGCCCCGGTTTCGGGAAGGGGCGGGGCGGGGGAAAGAATCGGCTCATGCCCCGACCCTCGCGCGCCGCACTCGCCGCGACCGCCCTCCTCTGCTGCGCCGTGACCGCCTGTGCCGGCAACAGGGCCGACGAGCCCGTTGCCGCGACGGCATCCCCCAAGGCGTCCGCCCCGGCCCCGACTCAGGCCCCGACTCGGGCCCCCTCCGCCGCGCCCACCCTGCCCCCGGGCCCCGGCGGCGCCGTTCCCGTCTTCTCGCACGGCCGGCGCGACGGCGGCAAGCGCGTCGCCCTGACCTTCGACGCCGACATGACCTCCGACCAGGGCCCGCGCGCGGCGCGCGGCGAACACTTCGACAACCCCGCGCTCATCGAGACGCTGCGCCGCCTGAAGGTGCCCGCCACGGTCTTCATGACCGGCAGGTGGGCGGAGCAGTACCCCGGCCAGGCGAAGTCCATCGGCGGCGACCCCCTCTTCGAGGTCGCCAGCCACTCCTACAGCCACCACGCCTTCACCACGCCCTGCTACGGTCTGCCGACCGTGCCGCGGGCCGAGGCCCGCGCCGACGTGGAGCGCGCCTTCACCGCCTTCCGGCGGGCCGGGGTGGAGCACATCGTGCCGTACTTCCGCTTCCCCGGCGGCTGCCACGACGACGGCGTGCTCAAGGAGCTCGGGCCGGCGAAGGTGACGGCGGTGCAGTGGGACGTGGTCAGCGGCGACGCCTTCGCCAAGGACGCCGGGCCGGTGGCCTCGCAGGTGATCTCGCAGGTCCGGCCCGGCTCGGTCGTGGTGATGCACTGCACGCGCAGCGCCGCCCCGACGACCGAGGCGGCGGTGCGGCGCATCGTGCCGGAGCTGCGGGCGAAGGGCTACGAGTTCGTCCGGGTCTCGGACCTCGTCGCCGGGCACTGAGCCGGACACTGAGCCGGGCACTGACCGGCGCGACCGCCGTCGGCGCACGGCCCGCCCCTCACCGCGCTCATGTCCCGTCCGCCACCCGCACCAGCAGGGCCACCGGCATCGCCTCGAGCAGCTCGGCCATCTCCATGCGCCCCTGCCACACCCCGCCCGTCAGCGACTCCCGCCACGCCCCGCCGTCCGGCAGCTCCAGCACCGTCCCCCGCCACCCCCCGGCCGCCGCCAGCCGTCGGGGCAGCCGCGTCGCCACGGCGACCACCTGCCCCGAGCGCCCGAAGGCCACGCAGTGCTCCGCCGCCGGCCCGGCCGCGCCGAGCGGCTCGTAGGTGGCACGTGCCCCGAACCACTCGGGGTGCTCGCGCCGCAGCCGCAGCGCCGTACGCGTCAGGCGACGCTTCTCCCCGCCGAGCCCGTCCTCCGGGCCCGGGGGGAAGCGCGGCACCCGCCGGTTGTCCGGGTCGACCAGCGCCCGGTACACCCCTTCCGTCCTCATATAGACATCGGGCACCCCCGGCATCGTCAGGTGCAGCAGCGCCGCCCCCAGGGTGTTGGCCCGCACGGTCGGCGCGGCCTCCCGCTCGAGCGGGGCCAGGGCGGCCGCGGCCCCGGGCCCGCCGGGGCCCGCCGCGACGAAGGCCTCCACCGCCGCCTCGTACGCGGCGTCCGGCTCGGTCCACGTGGTCAGCAGCGCCGCCTCCCGCACGCTCTTGAGCACCGCCGGCACCAGTCGGCCGGCGTGGGCGTCCCCGAGCCCGAAGGCGTTCTGCCACGCCACCCACGCCACGTGCGGATCGGGGGCCGCTCCGCGGGCCCACAGCAGGTCCATCAGGGCGGCCCAGCGGCCGGGGTACTCGCTCAGCGCGGCGATCCGCGCCCGCGCGTCCGCGCTGCGCTTGGTGTCGTGGGTGGAGAGCACGGTGCCGGTCGTGGGCCAGTCGCGCTGGACGCGGGCGCAGTGGGCGTGGAACTCCTCCGGCGTGACGGCCGGGCGGTCCGGCGCGCCGCCGACCTCCGTGGCGGACAGCAGGGGCGCGTAGCGGTAGAAGGCGGTGTCCTCGACCGACTTGGCGCGCAGGGCGGAGGCGGTCTGGGCGAACCGGGCGCAGAAGTCCCGCCGGTCCGGGTCCTCGCCGAGCCGCCCCAGGGCCGCGTCCCGGACGACCTCGACGGCCCGCGCCTCCTCCGGCACCGCGAACGCCGTACGGGCCCCCTGGGCGGCCTCGTCGAGCAGTGCCGCGTCCACCGGCGCGACGGGCAGGCCGGGCACGGCGTACGGGCGGTAGACGGGCAGCCGGACGAGCGTCTCGCACAGGGCGGTGCGCAGGGCCCAGGGGGCGTGGTCGCGCAGCCGGTGCGAGGAGGCGCACAGTCGCCCGGCGGTGCGGACCAGGCGTTCGACCTCGGCGGCGAGCTCGTGTCCGATCACCCGGTAGGCGGCGCGGCGTACGGTCGCCTGCCAGTCGCCGCCCCGGTCGGGGGGCGGGCCGGCGAAGGCGCGGTAAGCGGCGGCCAGTTCACCGGCCCCGTCGGGGTCGGTGAACAAGCCGTCGAGGTGGCGCAGGGAGTCGTAGCCGGTGGTGCCGGCGACGGGCCAGTCGGCGGGCAGTCGTTCGTCGCCGCTGAGGATCTTCTCCACCACCGTCCACCGGCCGCCCGTGGCGGCGGTGAGCCGGCGCAGGTAGCCGGCCGGGTCGGCGAGGCCGTCGGGGTGGTCCACGCGCAGCCCGTCGACGACGCCGTCGTCCAGCAGGGCGAGGACCGTGGCGTGGGTGGCGGCGAAGACCTCCGGGTCCTCCACCCGCACCGCGATCAGGTCGGAGATGGTGAAGAAGCGGCGGTAGTTCACCTCGGTGCGGGCCAGCCGCCACCAGGCGGGGCGGTACCACTGGGCGTCCAGCAGCTCGGGCAGCGGGAGTCGCTCGGTGCCGGGCCGCAGCGGGAACGCGTGGTCGTGGTAGCGCAGGACGTCGCCGTCCACCGCGAAGCGCTCCAGCTCGTCGCCGAGCGGCCCGCCGAGCACCGGCAGCAGCAGCCGGCCACCGTGCTCGGCCCAGTCGACGTCGAACCAGCGGGCGTAGGGGGAGGCGGGGCCGTCGCGCAGGACGTGCCACAGCGGGCCGTTGAGGCGCTCGGGCGCGGGCAGGGCCATGTGGTTCGGCACGATGTCGAGGATCAGCCCCAGCCCGTGCGCGTGGGCGGTGCGGGCGAGCGCCCGCAGCCCCTCCTCGCCGCCCAGCTCGGCCCGTACCGCGTCGTGGCCGACGACGTCGTAGCCGTGGGTGGAGCCCGGGACGGCCTCCAGGACGGGGGAGAGGTGCAGGTGCGACACGCCGAGGTCGGCGAGGTGGGGCACGGCCCGCTCGGCCTCCCGGAAGGGGAGGCCGGGCTGCAGCTGGAGCCGGTAGGTGGCGGTCGGCGGTGCGGAAGTGTCGCGCTTCACGGGAACATACGTACCCGCCCCGGCGCGTCATGCCGCATCCCGGCCGTCAGGCGGGCCGCTGGAGCACCGCCAGGCTGCGGTCGGCGAGTGTCAGCCGCTCCCCGGCCTTGACCTTGGGGCCGCCGGGCGCGGCGCCGTCGGGGCGGGCGGTGTCGACCACGACCCGCCACTGCCGGCCGTGGTCGACGGGGACGACGAACTCCAGCGGCCGGTCGTGCGCGTTGAACATCAGCAGGAAGGAGTCGTCGACGATCGGCTCGCCGCGCGGGCCGGGTTCGGTGATGGCGCTGCCGTTGAGGAAGACGGTCAGCGACCTGGCGTGGGCGGCCTGCCAGTCCCCGTCCCGCATTCCATCCCCTTCCGGGGTGAACCATGCGATGTCGGACAGATCGTCCTGGGTGCCCTGCATGGGCCGGCCGTGGAAGAAGCGGCGGCGCCGGAAGACCTGGTGGTCGCGGCGGAGCCAGACCAGCGAGCGGGTGAAGCGCAGCATCCGGCGGGCCCGCGCGGCGGCCTCGTCGCCGTCCTCCGGCTGCGGCCAGCGCACCCAGGAGATCTCGCTGTCCTGGCAGTAGGCGTTGTTGTTGCCCCACTGGGTGCGGGCGAACTCGTCGCCGTGGCTGAGCATCGGCACGCCCTGGGAGACCATCAGCGTGGCGATGAAGTTGCGCATCTGCCGCTCGCGCAGCGCGAGCACCGCCGGGTCGTCGCTCTCGCCCTCGGCGCCGCAGTTCCACGAGCGGTTGTGGCCCTCGCCGTCCTGGTTGTTCTCGCCGTTGGCCTCGTTGTGCTTGCCGTTGTACGAGACCAGGTCGTGCAGGGTGAAGCCGTCGTGGCAGGTGACGAAGTTGATGGAGGCCAGCGGTCGCCTGCCGTCGCCCTGGTAGAGGTCGGAGGAGCCGGTCAGGCGGGAGGCGAACTCCGCCAGGGTGGCCGGCTCGCCGCGCCACAGATCCCGGCAGGTGTCACGGAATTTACCGTTCCACTCCGTCCACAGGGGCGGGAAGTTGCCGACCTGGTAGCCGCCCTCGCCGACGTCCCACGGCTCGGCGATCAGCTTCACCTGGCTGACCACCGGGTCCTGCTGCACCAGGTCGAAGAAGGACGACAGCCGATCCACCTCGTGGAACTGCCGCGCCAGCGTCGCCGCCAGATCGAAGCGGAAGCCATCCACCCGCATCTCGGTCACCCAGTAGCGCAGCGAGTCCATGATGAGCTGCAGGACGTGCGGCGAGCGCATCAGCAGGGAGTTCCCGGTGCCGGTGGTGTCCATGTAGTACTGCGGATCGTCCGTCAGCCGGTAGTACGAGCAGTTGTCCAGGCCCCGGAAGGACAGGGTCGGGCCCAGGTGGTTGCCCTCGGCCGTGTGGTTGTAGACCACATCGAGAATCACCTCGATGCCCGCCGCGTGCAGCGCCCGCACCGCCGACTTGAACTCCAGCACCTGCTGACCCCTGTCGCCCCACGACGCATAGGCGTTGTGCGGGGCGAAGAAGCCGATGGTGTTGTAGCCCCAGTAGTTGGCCAGCCCGGCGTCCACCAGCCGGTGGTCGTTGACGAACTGATGGACCGGCATCAGCTCGATGGCGGTCACCCCCAGCTCCGTCAGGTGCTCGATCACCGCCGGATGCGCGAGCGCCGCGTACGTCCCGCGCACCTCCTCCGGCAGCGCCGGATGCAGCATCGTCAGGCCCTTCACATGGGCCTCATAGATGACCGTACGGTGATAGTCCGTCCGCGGCGGCCGGTCGTCGCCCCAGTCGAAGTACGGATTGACCACCACCGAAGTCATCATGTGCGGCGCGGAGTCCATGTCATTGCGCTTCTCCGGCCGGCCGAAGTGATAGCCGTAGACCGCCTCCCCCCAGTCGACCGCCCCGCTGACCGCCTTCGCGTACGGGTCGAGCAGCAGCTTGGCGGAGTTGCAGCGCTGCCCCCGCTCCGGGTCGTACGGGCCGTGCGCCCGGAAGCCGTAGCGCTGACCGGGCATCACCCCCGGCAGATACGCGTGCCGCACGAAGGCGTCGCTCTCCCGGAGCTCCACCGCCGTCTCCGAGCCGTCCTCGTGCAGGAGGCACAACTCGATCCGCTCGGCGGCCTCGGAGAAGACCGCGAAATTGGTGCCGGCGCCGTCGTACGTGGCGCCGAGTGGGTACGCCTGTCCCGGCCAGACCTGCATGAGCGAAAGTGTTCCACTCCCGGCGGCCCTTTCCGCAGATCTTCCCCAAAACCCCGGAAGGAAGCCGCCGCCGGCCGCCACGGCTCGGCCGACCGGGTGAGGTCAGCGCCCCGTCCACCCTTCTGGCTATGAATCAGATCACGTCCCGCGCCCCGCCGTCGGACAACCCCCACGTCCGGCGGCCGAGTTGTTCCGGGGCCCCGGCGGGCGCGGGTGCACCGGCTCCCGCCCGCACAGTAATCTGCCTTGATCGTTGGACGGGGGCGGAAGGCGGTGCACTGGTGAGCTCGGGCGGGCTGGAGCTGCCCCCTGGAGACGGAAGTCCCGAGGGAGACAGCTCGACCGACACGCCACCGGGCGTGATGTCCCTGACCCGTCCGCGGGAGATCGGGGCGGAACTGGACTGGGGCGCCGAGGCCTGGGACGAGGTGCGCACCCGCGCCCGCCGGGCCGGGCGCGCCTACATCTGGCTCAACCTGGTCGAACAGCGGCTGCGGGCGGTCGTCGCCGCCGTGCTGCGCCCGGTCTACGAGCCGGTGCACGGCGACGAGGAATGGGTCGTCGCCGCCGCGGGGCCGGCCGGCCAGGAGTGGGTCCAGCGGGCCGTGGCCGTGCGGGAGGTGAGCCGCCGCAAGGGCTACCTGCTCGACCCGGCGGACGACAACGTCCTCAGCTTCCTCACCCTGCCCCAGTTGCGCGAGCTCCTCGTCCAGCACTGGCCGTGCTTCGAGCCCTACCTGGACGACCGGCGCGAACTGGAGCTGGCCCTGGACGAGCTGGAGGTGACCCGCAACGTCGTCTCCCGCAACCGCGCGCTCTCCGAGAACGTCCTCGCCCAGGCCGAACGCGCCTCGGCCCGGCTGCTGGACATCCTCGGCGGCGGCGCCGGCACCCACGCCCGCTCCGGCGACCGGCTGCCCGTGGACGCCGTCGAGGACCTCGTGGGCGACCGCTTCGCCGACGTCGTGGGCGTCCACCCGGACCGGGTGCGGCTGCAGCGCCAGCTCCCCGTGGAGGACCTCTTCGGCAGCGCCCGCCGCCTCGACGCGGTCGGCATAGGCCTGAACCTGCTCGTCCAGAACTACTCCGGGCGACGCCTGGTGCGGCTGGCCGAGTCCGGCTGCCGGGCCCGGCTGCTCTTCCTCAACCCCGCCAGCAGCGCCGTGCGCCGCCGCGAGCGGGAACTGGGGATAAAGAAGGGCGAGATGAGCCGGTCCGTGGAGATGAACATCATGCACATGCGGCGGGTGCGGGACCGGCTGCGCGACACCGCCGCCTTCGAGATCCGGGTCTTCGACGAGACCCCGCGCTTCACCGCCTACCTCGTCAACGGCGACGGCGCGGACGGCCTGGCCGTGGTGCAGTCCTACCTGCGCAAGGCCCGCGGCATGGAGTCCCCGGTGCTGGTGCTCCGCGGCGGCGGCCGCGACGTGCTGCGCCAGGGCCGGGGGGCCGACGAGGACGGCGGGCTGTTCGAGACGTACCGCGAGGAGTTCGAGGGGGTCTGGGCGGACTCCCGGTCGGTCTCCTGATCGGGTCCCGGTGAAGGGGTGCTCGCCCCCGGTGGGTTGTCAGTGGGCTGTGCGACGCTGTGACACCAGACGGGGGAAGCACCACCGAAGGGGGAAACCGCCATGGCCTGGCACGAGGAGCCGCTGATCGGCTTCGACCTGGAGACGACGGGCACGGACCCGGCGCGGGCGCGGATCGTGACCGCGGCGGTCGTCGAGACCAAGGGCGGGGACGTGGCCGCGAGCCGGCTGTGGCTGGCCGACCCGGGCGTGCCGATCCCGGCCGAGGCGGCCGCCATCCACGGCATCACCAGCGAGTGGGCGGCCGCCGAGGGGCGGCCCGCGGCCGAGGTGGTGGAGGAGATAGCCGCCGTCCTCGCCGGGCACTGGTCGCTGGGCGTGCCCGTCGTCGCCTACAACGCCTCCTTCGACCTCAGCCTGCTGGAGGCGGAGCTCCGGCGTCACGGCCTGCGCTCGCTCGGTGAGCGGCTGGACGGAGCCGGCATCGGCCCCGTCGTCGACCCGTACACCATCGACCGGCACGTCGACCGCTACCGCAAGGGCCGGCGGACGCTGGAGGCGGTGTGCCGGGAGTACGGCGTGGTGCTGGACGGCGCCCACGAGGCGGAGGCGGACGCCCTGGCGGCGGTCCGCGTCGCCCGGGCGACCGCCCTGCGGTATCCCGGCATAGCCGGCGCCGGGCTGTGGGAGCTGCACCGCGACCAGGTCCGGTGGTACGGCGAGTGGGCGGCCGGATATCAGGCGTGGCTGCGACGACAGGGGGATGCGGAGGCCGTGGTCGACGCGTCCTGGCCGCTGCGGGGGTAGCAGGGCTGGGTGGGCGGGAGTAGAGGGGCTGGGTGGGCGGGAGTAGCAGGGCCGGCGAGTGGTGGTGGGTGGATGCGGAGGGTGCCTTCGCACTTGTTCCGGAATCTGTGATGTCCCTGGATGTCAGGGCTGTCCGGGTCTACGGTGTTCCGTACCGGGCCCGCGCTACCCCCCATCTCCGCCGCGTCACGCGGCGATCCGAGGAGGCGCACCGTGCCCGAGCACCAGGAGTCCCCGGCCCGGCCGCCGGAGGGGCTGCTCTGCGGGACCATGGAGGTCCACCGCAGGCTGCTCACCGAGAACGCCGCCTACGCCACCGCCCGGACGGCCATCGAGAACCACGCGTTCGCCTACGAGCGAGGCGACGCTCGCACGGCCCGTACGGGCGTGACGTGCGTCCCGGTCGTCGTCCACGTCGTCCACGCCACCGACGAGGAGAACGTCGACGACGCCCAGGTCCTCAGCCAGCTCGACGTCCTGAACAAGGACTTCCGCAAGCTCAATCCGGACGTCGCCGCGGTGCCGGAGGTCTGGCGGGAGCTCGCCGCCGACAGCCGGGTCGGCTTCCGCCTCGCCTCCGTGGACCCGGACGGCCACCCCACCACGGGCATCACCCGCACCCGCACGCAGGTCACCGGTTTCGGCACCGACGACGCGGTGAAGTTCACCGCCCAGGGCGGCCGGGACGCCTGGCCCGCCGACCGCTACCTGAACGTATGGGTCTGCCTGCTCGAGGGCGGCCTGCTGGGGTACGCCCAGTTCCCCGGCGGCCCGGCGGACACCGACGGAGTGGTCATCCGGCACTCCGCCTTCGGCACCAACGGCACCGCCACCGCGCCGTTCGACCTGGGGCGCACCGCCACCCACGAGGTGGGCCACTGGCTGAACCTCCACCACATCTGGGGCGACGACGGCACCGGCTGCAGCGGCAGCGACTTCGTCGCCGACACCCCCAACCAGGGCGGCCCCAACTTCGGCAGCCCGGTCTTCCCGCACGTCTCCTGCCGCAACGGCCCCCACGGCGACATGTTCATGAACTACATGGACTACGTCGACGACGCGGCCATGTTCATGTTCACGACCGGCCAGGCAGTCCGCGTGAACGCCACCCTCGACGGCCCCCGCTCCACCTTCCCCACCGGCCCTTGCTAGGCGGGGACGCCAGCGGGGAGGGCTGCCGGGGAGGGGCGTCTCAGAAGGGGTACCAGCGCACCGCCGGGTCGCCGTCCCGCAGGGAGGCGACCCGGCGCCCGAACTCCGCCAGCGCCGCCGGGTTGCCCGGCGCGTGCTGCGCCACCCACGCGCAGCTCGCCGTCTCCCGGGCGCCGCGCAGCACGGCGCAGCCGTCCCACTCGCGCACGTCCCAGCCGTAGGCGTGCACGAAGGAGTGGTAGGCGTCGGGGTCCAGCCCGTACCGGTCGCGGCTGAGGGCCATCACCACCAGGTCGTGCTCCCGCAGGTCCAGGGCGAAGGTCTCCAGGTCCACCAGCACCGGGCCGTCGGGCCCGATGTGCACGTTGCGGGGGAGGGCGTCGCCGTGGATGGGGCCCGGCGTCAGGCGGGGCGTCAGCGCGGCGGCCGCGGCGGCGAAGCCGTCCCGGCGCTGGCGCAGGTAGTCGGCGTCGGCCGGGTCGATCGCGTCCCCGGCCAGCCGCAGCCAGCGCTCGACGCCGCCGAGCAGGTCACGGTGCGGCAGGGCGAAGTCCGGTGCGGGCAGCGTGTGGATCACCCGCAGCAGCTCCGCGAGGTCGGCGGGGGTCGCGGGGCGGGTCGCGTCGGGGAGCCGGTGCCAGACGGTGACCGGGTGGCCGTCGGCCGCCAGCGGCTCGGGGGCGGCCGCGCGCACGGCGGGCACCCCGGCCTCGGCGAGCCAGGCGGCGACCCGCAGTTCCCGGTGGGCCCGGTCGAGGAGGGAGGCGTCGCGGCCGACCTTGGCGACGAGGTCGCCGGCCGCGAAGACGGCGTTCTCGCCGAGCGAGATCAGGGTCGCGTCCGCCGCCGGCAGGGGGGCGCCGGCCGCCGCGAGGAGCTCGCGCGCCCGGTGTTCCGTAAATGCAGTGTCCACCGCGCAAGTGTCTCCCGGGGCGGGAGCGGACGGCGCACGGGATGGCCGGCGCGGGGGATGGCCGACGCAGGGGATGGAAGGGTGCCCGGGAATGGCGCGAAACATCATTCAGCGAGACGTATCGTCTTGCGTAGTGTCGCGACATGACGATACCCACCGGTCAACACCCCGCCCACATCGCGATGTTCAACATCCCGGCCTCCGGGCACATCCATCCCAGCCTGGACGTCATCCGGGAGCTCGTGGACCGCGGCCACCGCGTCACCTACGCCATCCCCGAGTCCTTCGCCGAGCTCGTCGCCTCCACCGGCGCCGAGCCGAGGATCTACGACTCGAGCCTGCCGACGGAGGCGGATCCCGACAACTGGGGAGCGGAACCGATCGACCATATGGAACTGTTCCTCGACAACGCCGTCCACTCGCTGCCCTCGATCGCCGCCCAGTACGAGGACGACGTGCCGGACCTGGTCCTCTTCGACAGCCTCACCTACGCCGGCCGCGTGCTGGGCCACCGCTTGAACGTACCCACCGTGCAGATGTGCTCGCACATGGTGCCCTGGGAGGGCTACGAGGAGGAGATGCTGGCCCCGGTCGTGGGCCCGCTGATGGAGACCCAGCGGGGCCGCGCCTACGCCGAGCGCTTCACGGGCTGGCTGCGGGAGAACGGCATGACCGAGAACCCCGTCCGCTTCATCACCCACCCCGGCCGCCGCATCGCCCTCATCCCCCGGGCCATGCAGCCGAACGCCGACCGGGTCGACATGACGCTCAACACCTTCACCGGCTCCTGCCAAGGGGATCGCGCCGACCAGGGGGACTGGGAGCGCCCCAAGGACGCGGAGAAGGTCCTGCTGGTCTCCCTCGGCTCCGTCTTCACCAAGCGCCCCGACTTCTACCGCGCGTGCCTCGCCGCCTTCGGCGACCTGCCGGGCTGGCACGTCGTCCTGCAGATCGGCAAGCACGTCGACGTCGCCGAGCTGGGACCGATTCCCGCCAACGTCGAGGTGAGCTCCTGGGTGCCGCAGGTGGCCATCCTCCGTCAGGCCGACGCCTTCGTCACCCACGCCGGAATGGGCGGCTCCAAGGAAGGGCTCGCCGCCGGGGTGCCGATGGTCGCCGTGCCCCAGGCCGCCGACCAGTTCGTCAACGCCGACGTCCTCCAGGGCCTGGGCGTGGCCCGCCACCTGCCGGCCGAGGAGGCCACCGCCGAGGCCCTGCGCGAAGCCGTCCTCTCCCTCGTCGCCGACCCCGCCGTGGCCGCACGCTCGGCGGCCCTGAAGGCCGAGCTCGCCGCGGAGGGCGGCACTCCGTACGCGGCCGACCTGATCGAGGCGGAACTTAGGTCCACCCGGTAACCCCTGGTACGGTCCCGTCCCATCGGCTGTCGCGCCCAACCCCCACGGGGCGCGACAGTCGTTCGCGGCTGGGCGCCGGGCGGGTTAGGTGCGGGGCTCGGGGACGACGGTGACGGTGCCGGGCGGGAAGAGATCCACGCCAAGGACTTTTTCGGCCTCGAAGACCCCGACCTTGTGGAGCCCGAGGCCGGCGATCGGGGTGAGGTCGACGACGGCGGGCGAGGACGCATCGGGGCGGATCGCCAGGGACCGCAGATTCGGGAACACCTCACCCACGGGGGTCAGGTCGACCGGCTGCGAAGGGCGAGTGAGCGAGAGGGTTGTCACCTGCGGGAGCCGGGGGCTCCCGGCAAGCCGGGAGGTGTCCTGTCCGACGAGCTGCAGCCGTGTCAGCCTGGGCAGGTTCGCGAGTTCCTCGCGCTCCTGCTCAGGGAAGGCAGGAGCATGGAGGGTGAGGAATTCCAGTCCGTCGAAGGCGTCCAGCCCCGTCAGCGACCGCGACGCGTTCCGTTGCCATACGTGCAGCTTGCGCAGGCCGGGCAGCGCGGGCAGCGACGACGTATGCGACCGATGCACGGGAAGGTCGAGGTCCAGGACCTCGAGCCGGGGGAGTACGGAGATGCGGCGCAGATCGTGAGGCCGGGTGTCCCGCACCAGAAGTTCGGTGAGGGGCAGCCCGTCGAGCGGCGACAAGTCGGTGATCTCGGAGCACTTGAACAGCTTGAGCTTGCGCAGCCTCGGCAGGTGCCGGAGGAATCCCACGTCGGTGATCTGATGGTTGCTGGCCAGCTCGATAGTTGTCAGCCGACCGGGGTCGACCGCCGACATGATGTCGGCGGGGGAGTGGTCCCCGACGAAGGTGATGTCCGACTTCTGCGGCAGGCTCGGCAGGATCTCCAGGTCGGCGCGGCTCCGGACATGGACGCCGCAGTCGGCGGGCAGGTGGTGAAGGACCTCTTCCGCGAACTCCTCTGTGTCGAACGAGCCCCAGCTCCGGGCCAGCGCCCGGCGGACGCGTCGGCTGGAGCTCGCACAGTACCGTTTGAGCAGGGCCAGCGCCGCGTCCCCGCCCACGGACGTCGCGGTCGTGACGACAGCCACCGCTTCGTACTCCGGCAGACCTTCCGGGCCCGGCAGCAGGTCGAGGATCACCGGTCCCACCTTGGCAAGCTCCCATGCCTCCGCGTTGGTGCGTGGCGGCAGCAGCGCCGCCCCCCGCTTCTCCACGGCCGCACGGACCGCCGGGTCCAGCTCGGTGGCCTGCTCCAGGCAGGCCACGGCGAGCAGGTGCAGCAATATCTTGGCGTGGCCGGCCGCGCGGTCGCCCCGCGCCACGAGCTGGCCCAGCAGGCCCGCCCGCTCCCCTGGCCGGGCATGGGCCACGGCCATCCGTACGACGTCCTCCCACTGGTCGTCGTGCGCGTTCCTCACCAGCAGGCCGAGATCGTGCCCCTCCACGGCTGCCTTCGCGCCGAGGAAGTCCTGGAAGGTGCGGTGGACGAAGTCGACGGTGTCCGCCGTCGGTCTGCGCAGCAGCCCGCTGCGGGAGACCAGATGCGCGAGGACGCGCGCCGCGTCGCCCTGCTCGGCGACGGCCGGCATGGCCGGGAGGGCTTCCTCGACGACGGCCAGGGCGGTCTTCTCGGCCATCTCCGCCTGGCCGTTGCGGATGAGCCAGTAGGCCAGCCGCTGGAGCAGTTGTACCGCCTCGTGCTGGTTGAGCCTGACGCCTTCCGGCGCCTCGATGCCCCGCTCGTCGTCCCTGCGGAACAGCAGCATGGACAGCGCCGCCTCGTACAACTCCATCCTGCTGCGCGGGAGATGTCCCCGGCGGTCGCGGTGCAGCGCGCACATCAGCGCGCACATGAGGGGGCTGGTGGCCAGCTGGGCCAGCGGCCGCTGGGCCCGTACCGCGTCCTTGAAGCGCTCTTCCAGTTCGGGGCCGGCGCCCGCCGCCCTGTGCCAGCGCTTGGCGAAGACATGGACGTCCTTGCGGTTCATGGGTCGTACGGTCAGCTCCGCGAAGCCCGCGCCCCGTAGCCACCCCTCGGGCACGGCCGTGGGCCGCGTGGTGACGAAGAAGCTCGCGTGGGGGTAGGCGGCGATCAGGTCGCGGAGCCACTCCTCGGTCTGCTCGCGCCGCCGGGCGGGCACCTCGTCGATGCCGTCGATGAGCAGGAGCCCCCGTCCGTCGTGGAGTACGCGGTCCGCCCAGCCCGGGGGCTGCCGCGGGGCGAGTGGGCACCCGGCGTCCTCCAGGAAGCGGGCCGGGTCGGGCAGGGAGCCGCCGCGGTCGAGCCTGCGCAAGGGGAGAAGGAAGGGGACGGCCCCGCGCAGATGGGGGAGGGCGTCGGACGGGACCTGCCGGGCGGAGGTGACGGCGAGCCACTGCAGCAGCGTGGTCTTGCCGCTGCCCGCGAGCCCGCGGATCAGGGCCCGTCGCTTCTCCTCGAGGGCCTTCTCGGCTCGCTCCACGACGGTGGAGGCGTCATGCCCCCTGAAGAAGTCGTAGCGATCACTCGCCAACTCCAGGCTGAGGTAGGCCGTGTCCAGGGGCCAGCACGCGGCCCCCGCGCCCCGCAGGTCCAGGCCGACGACGGTGAGCCGTCCGTGCCGCTCGACGACGTACGCGCGATAGCGCTCCTCGAACGCCGCGTCCTCCGGGCTGACGCGCGGGGCGGTTGGTGCCGTCTCCCCGGCCGCGATGTCGCGCAGTGCCAGTAGCCGGGACGGGTCGACGCCCAGGGCCTTGGCGAGGGCCACCACCGTGTCCTCCGTCGGCACCTTTCGCCCGTTGAGGGTCAGGCTCACCGTGGTGTGCCCTAACCCCGCCCGCCGCTCCAGCGCCGCGTACGTCAGCCTTCGCTCCGACCGCAACAGGCGGAGGGAGGCCGCCAGTTCGGTCAGCGCGTCGGAAGGAGTCCGTGGTGCATCACCCATCCGTTCATCTTGGTGCGCGTGAACGGCGGCGAATGCGGAATCGGGGAAGTTCGGCGCATGAACCTCGACTTGATCGTCCTCATGCTGCTGTGCGCCGGCGTCCATGTGGTCCTGTCCCGGTCGGACAGGACCACCACCGCCGACAAAGCAGCCGTCCTGATCGCCCTCACGAACGTTCTCACCCTGACCCACACCCTGCTCAGCCGGTAGCCGTCAGGAGTGCCGGTGCGGCCGCCCGCGCCTCGTCGTACCGGCGCAGGAGCAGGGAGACCACCTCCGGTGCCGGGCCCAGGACGTCCGCGAGGACGTCGGCCCCCGCCGCGCGGGCGCCGGCGGCGATGCGGTCGGGGAGGCGGCCGGGGGCGAGGACGTACGGAGCGACGGCCACGCGGCGTACGCCCTCGGCGCGCAGGGCGCGTACGGCGTCCTCCGTGCGGGGGGAGGAGGCGGAGGCGAACGCGGGCCGCACGGCGCACCAGCCGGTGTGCCGCCACTCCCGCGCGATTTCTGCGATCACCGCGATCGCCTCCGGGTCGGAAGAGCCCGCCGAGGCCAGGACGACCCCGGTCGAGCCACGGTCGCCGGGGCGCACCCCGGCCTGGCGCAGCCGTCGTTCCAGCGCGGCCGTCAGCAGCGGGGAAGGGCCGAGGACGTCCGCGCGGCGCACGGTCAGGCCGGGCAGCGTGGCCGTGGCCCGGGCGAGGGCGGCGGGGAGGTCCGCCTTGGCGTGGAAGGCGCGTGTCAGCAGCAGGGGGAGCGCGACCACATCCCGCGCGCCCTGTGCCGCCAGTCGCTCCAGCACCCGGGGCACGCTCGGCGCGCAGAAGTCCAGGAAGCCGGTCTCCACGCGCAGGCCCGGCCGGCGGGCCGCGACCCGCTCGCGCAGCGCGGCGACCGTCGCCGCGTGCCGCGGGTCGCGGCTGCCGTGGGCCACGAGGAGCAGAACCGTCACGACGCGTCCCGGCTCAACGCACCGCCAGCCCGCGCGTGCGCAGCACCCGGCGCTCGAGCGGGCTGAAGACGATCAGGTCGATGGCGATGCCCACGAACAGGATGAGGAGGATGCCGAGCAGCACCCCCGGCATGTCCGAGTCGGTACGGGCGTTCTCCAGGTACTGGCCCAGCCCCAGGCCCAGATCGGGCGAGGAGGCGATGAGCTCCGCCGCCATCAGCGATCGCCAGGAGAACGCCCAGCCCTGCTTCAGGCCGGCGATGTAGCCCGGCAGCGCGGCCGGCAGCAGCACGTGCCGGGCGCCGCGCGCCCCGGTCGCGCCCATCGTGCGCCCGGCCCGCAGGTACAGCGGCGGCACCTGGTCGATGCCCGACACCAGGCCGTTGGCGATGGACGGCACCGCGCCCAGCAGGATCACGGCGTACATGGCGGCGTCCGTGATGCCCAGCCAGATCACGGCGGCCGGCACCCAGGCCACCGACGGCAGCGACTGCAGCCCCGACAGGATCGGCCCCAGCGCCGCCCGGACCAGGGGCACCCGCGCCACCAGCAGTCCCAGCGGCGTGCCGATGGCCAGCGCGGCCAGGAAGCCCAGCAGGCCGCGCGAGACGCTGGTCCAGACGATGTCGAGCAGCGTGCCGTTCAGCCACAGCTCGCGCAGGCCGCCCCAGACCGCCGAGGGATCCGGCAGCTTGTAGTCGTCGGTGACATGGGCCAGCACCAGGAGTTTCCAGACGACCAGCACGAGCAGCGCCGCCGTGACGGGCGGCAGCACCTTGTGCAGCAGCACCTGCCGCAGGGGCGTCCGCTTGACCTGGACGGAGTCCAGGGCGTCGAGGCCGGCCTCCAGTCCCGCGAGGTCGCCCTCGGTGCGCCGGCCCCCGGCCGGGGCGGTCTCAGTTCCGGCCATGTCGGCGGATCTCCCCCCGCAGTTCCTCGGTGATCTCCACCGAGAGGTCGGCCACCGCCGCGTCCTCGATGCGGCGCGGCTGCGGAATGTCGACCTTCCACTCGCGTACGACCCGGCCCGGGCGGGACGACAGCAGCACCACGCGCTCGCCGAGCCGCACCGCCTCGCGGACGTTGTGCGTGACGAAGACGACGGACAGCCGTGTCCGCTCCCAGATGCGGGTCAGTTCGTGGTGCAGCACGTCGCGGGTGATGGCGTCCAGCGCCGCGAACGGCTCGTCCATCAGCAGCACCCGGCTGTCCTGGGCCAGCGCCCGGGCCAGCGCGACCCGCTGCCGCATGCCGCCCGACAGCTCGTGCACCCGCTTGCCGTACGAGCCGCCCAGCCGCACCAGCTCCAGCAGCCGCTCGGCCTCCTCCCGCCGGGCGGCCCGCGGCACCCCGCGCAGCCGCAGCGCCAGCTCGATGTTGCGGCCCGCGGTCAGCCACGGGAACAGCGCGTGCTCCTGGAACATCAGCGCCGGGCGCCCGCCGGGCACCTCGATCGTGCCGGCGGACGGCCGGTCCAGGCCGGCCACCAGGTTCAGCAGCGTGGACTTCCCGCAGCCCGAGGCGCCCAGCAGGCACACGAACTCGCCGGGGCGCACGTCGAGCGTGATGTCGTCGAGCACGGGCCGTTCGGCGCCGGGACGGCCGTAGCTCTTGTGGACGTGGTCGATGCGGACCGCGGCCGGTATCCCCTCGTCGAGGACGGCCGTGGCGGATGTGCCGCCGGCCGGGTGGAAGGGTCCGGGGGTGTCAGTGCTCAGTGCCGGTGCCATCCGGCCACCTCCTGTTCGGGGAGCGGGCCTTCGGGCCCCGACTGCCGCGTACATCACTGCCTGCCGAGCTTCGCCGCGCCGACCGAGGGCCTGCCCTCGGCCGTGAGCACCTTGTTGAGCGGGCGCAGGTCGTAGATGCCGGACAGGTCCGGCTCCTCCAGCAGCCCCGCCTTGACGGCGTGGTCCGCCTGCGCCTGCAGCGTCGGGGCCAGCGGGTCGTCCGTCGTGGTGATGGACTGCCACGCCGGGTCGATCACCTCGGCCGGCAGCTCCTTGCCGCCCAGCCGCTTGAGCGCCGCGTTCACCGAGGCCTTGGCGCGGTCCGGGTTCGCCGCGATCCAGGCGTTGGTGCGCACCGATCCGCGCAGCACGGCCTCGACCACGTCGGGGTGCTCCTCGAGGAACTTCTGCGACACGATCACATTGGTGATCACGAACTTCCCGTCCCGCCACAGCGTGCTCTCGTCCAGCAGCACCTTCCCGCCCTCCGAGACCAGCTTGGAGGCCGTCGGCTCGGGCACCCAGGCGCCGTCCACCGAACCGGACTTGAAGGCGTCGGGCGTCACCTTGTTGTCCGTGCGGACGACGGACACGTCGCCCTTGCCGCTCTGCGGATCGACCTTCCAGCCCTGCCCGGCGATCCAGTTCAGGAACGCCACGTCCTGCGTGTTGCCCTTCTGCGGGGTGGCGATCCGCTTGCCCTTGACGTCCTCCAGCGAGCCGATCTTCTTCGGGTCGACGACGAGCTTCACCCCGCCGGACGCCGAACCCGAGATGATCCTCAGGCTCTTGCCCTTGGACTTCACATAGCCGTTGACGGCCGGCGACGGGCCGATCCAGCCGATGTCGATGGAGTCGGCGTTGAGCGCCTCGATCTCCGACGGTCCCGCGTTGAAGGTGGTCGAGCGGAGCTTGGTGCCGCCCAGCGCCTTCTGCAGGATCCCCTCCTGCTCGCCGACCAGCGGCGTGGCGTGGGTGAGGTTGGGGAAGTAGCCGATGCGTACGGTGTCGGCCGACAGCTTGCGGCCCTGGGCGGCGGCGTTCGCGCCGTCGTCCTTCTTCTCCGAGCCGTAGCCGCAGGCGCCCAGGGCGCCGAGCAGCAGGGGGAGGGCGGCGGCGGCCGCGAGGACGCGGCGGCGTGGCGGGTGAGCGGCGGCAGGCATGAGGGGGGTTCCTCTCCGCGGGCCGGTGCGTACGGCTAGGGCACGCCCGGCGGTTCACTGGGACGTCGGGGACGGGGCAGAGACGGTGATACGGACGTCAGCGCGCACATCGCCCGACGCCTCCCTGGCCGCTGCCGAGGACGCCGCTGCCGACACGGCCGCCCTCCTTGTCGAAGGTCGCGAAGACGTCCCGCACGATGGTGGTCATGGTCAGAAGTCCCAGCCCTCGTCGTCGGCCGCCGGGCGCGCGGCGCCCGCGGCGAAGGCCGTGCCGGCCATGCCCGCCGTCAGCGTCGTCCCGTCGGCCGGGTCGATCAGCAGGAACGAGCCGGTGCGGCGGGAGTCGGCGTAGGCGTCGAGCGCCAGCGGCTCGGCCGTACGCAGCACCACCCGTCCGATGTCGTTGGCGGCCAGCTCGCCGGGGAAGGCGTGCTGGGAGAGGTCGTCGAGGGTCAGCCGGGAGGGGAGCTCCTTCACCAGGGCCTTGACGGTGCGGGTGGTGTGCTTGAGCAGGACGCGGTCGCCGACGCGCAGCGGCCGGTCGGCGACGTGGCACACCGTCGCCTCGACGTCCCGGGTGATGGGGGGCGGCCCGGAGGCGGGGGCGATGAGGTCGCCGCGCGAGACGTCCAGGTCGTCGGCCAGCCGCACGGTCACCGACTGGGGCGCCCAGGCGACGTCCACGCTCTCGCCGAGGGCGTCGATGCCGGCGATGGTGCTGGTGCGCCCCGAGGGCAGCACGCTCACCCGGTCGCCGACGCGCAGGACGCCGGAGTCGAGCCGGCCGGCGTAGCCGCGGTAGTCGGGGTGGGCGGCGCTCTGCGGGCGGATGACGTACTGGACCGGGAAGCGGGCGGGCTCGGCGGTCGGGTCGGTGACGACCGGCACGGTCTCGAGGTGCTCGAGGACGGTGGGGCCGCCGTACCAGTCCATGTGCGCGGACGGGGTCACGACGTTGTCGCCGGCGAGCGCGGAGATGGGGATCGCGGTGACCTCGGGGATGCCGAGGGAGGCGGCGTAGGCGGCGAACTCCTCGGCGATCGGGGCGAACACGGACTCGGCGTAGCCGGCGAGGTCCATCTTGTTGACGGCCAGGACCACGTGCGGCACGCGCAGCAGGGCGGCCACGGCGGCGTGGCGGCGGGTCTGCTCGACCACGCCGTTGCGGGCGTCGACCAGGACGACGGCGAGTTCGGCGGTGGACGCGCCGGTGACCATGTTGCGCGTGTACTGCACATGGCCGGGGGTGTCGGCCAGGATGAACCGGCGGCGGGGGGTGGCGAAGTAGCGGTGGGCGACGTCGATGGTGATGCCCTGCTCACGCTCCGCCCGCAGCCCGTCGGTGAGCAGCGCCAGGTCCGGGGCGTCGTGACCGCGGCTGCGCGAGGCGTGCTCGACGGCCTCGAGCTGGTCGGCCAGGACGGCCTTGGAGTCGTGGAGGAGACGGCCGACGAGCGTGGACTTGCCGTCGTCGACGGAGCCGGCGGTCGCGAAGCGCAGCAGCGACGTCGCGCCCTCGGTCAGGGTGCGGTCGGTCATGTCAGAAGTACCCCTCGCGCTTGCGGTCTTCCATCGCGGCCTCGGACAGCCGGTCGTCCGCCCGGCTCGCCCCGCGCTCGGTCAGGCGGGAGGCGGCGATCTCGGTGATGACGTCCTGCGTGGTCAGGGCGGTGGAGTCGACGGCGCCGGTGCAGGACATGTCGCCGACGGTGCGGTAGCGCACCATGCGTCTGGCGACCGGCTCGCCCTCCTTGGGGCCGCCCCAGGCGCCGGGGGTGAGCCACATGCCGTCGCGGGCGAAGACCTCGCGTTCGTGCGCGTAGTAGATCGACGGCAGTTCGATCTTCTCGCGGGCGATGTACTGCCACACGTCGAGCTCGGTCCAGTTCGACAGGGGGAAGACCCGCACATGCTCGCCGGGCGCGTGGCGGCCGTTGTACAGCTGCCACAGCTCGGGGCGCTGGCGGCGGGGATCCCAGCCGCCGAACTCGTCGCGCAGGGAGAACACCCGCTCCTTGGCCCGCGCCTTCTCCTCGTCGCGGCGCCCGCCGCCGAAGACGGCGTCGAAGCGGTGGCGGGCGATGGCGTCCAGCAGCGGCACGGTCTGCAGCGGGTTGCGGGTGCTGTCGGGGCGCTCCCGCAGCTCGCCGCGGTCGATGAACTCCTGTACGGAGGCCACGTGCAGGCGCAGGCCGTGCGCGGCGACCGTGCGGTCCCGGTAGGCGAGGACCTCGGGGAAGTTGTGCCCGGTGTCCACGTGCAGCAGCGCGAAGGGCACCGGCGCGGGCGCGAAGGCCTTCAGCGCCAGGTGCAGCATGACCACCGAGTCCTTGCCGCCGGAGAACAGGATCACCGGCCGCTCGAACTCGCCCGCCACCTCGCGGATGATGTGCACCGCCTCCGACTCCAGCACGTCCAGGTGCGAGAGGGCGTACGGACTGTCCGTCGTCGTCACAGCAACCCCCTCTCACCCAGCAGCGCGTGGAGCTCGGCCGCCGACTCCTCGACGCCCTGTTCGTGCGCGGCGATCCGCAGGTCCGGGGCGTCCGGCGCCTCGTAGGGGTCGTCGACGCCCGTCAGGCCGGAGATCTCGCCCGCCGCCTGCCGGGCGTACAGGCCCTTCACATCGCGTACGGAGCACACCTCCACCGGCGTCGCCACATGCACCTCCACATAGCCGGTGCCGCGCGCCCGGTGGAGCTCGCGCACCGCCTCGCGGGAGTCGGCGTAGGGGGCGATGACCGGTACGAGCACCGTCACGCCGTGCGCGGCCAGCAGCTGGGCCACGAATCCGATCCGTCGCACATTGGTGTGCCGGTCCTCGCGCGAGAAGCCCAGCCCCGCCGAGAGGAACTCGCGGATCTCGTCGCCGTCCAGCACCTCCACCCGGCGGCCCTCGCCGCGCAGCCGTTCCGCCAGCGTGCGGGCGATCGTCGTCTTGCCCGCGCTGGGGAGGCCGGTGAGCCACACCGTGGCGCCCACGCTCATGTCGTTCTCCCTGTCATTCGTGCAGCCCGCATTCCGTCTTGCCCCGGCCCGACCAGCGACCGGCGCGCACATCCTCGCCCTCTCGTACCCTGCGGGTGCACGGAGCACATCCGACGGACGCGTAGCCGTCCATCAGCAGCGGGTTGGTGAGCACGCCGTGCTCGGCGACGTAGGCGTCGACGTCGTCCTGGGTCCAGCGGGCTATCGGCGCGACCTTGACCTTCCCCCTGCGGGCGTCCCAGCCCACCACGGGGGTGCCGGCCCGGGTGGGGGACTCGTCGCGGCGCAGCCCGGTGGCCCACGCGTCGTATCCGGCCAGGCCCCTGGTGAGCGGCTCGACCTTGCGCAGGGCGCAGCACCGGTCCGGGTCGCGGTCGTGCAGCTTCGGCCCGTACGCGGCGTCCTGCTCGGCGACGCTGTGGCGCGGGGTGATCGTGACGACGCGGACGTCCATCACGGCCTCGACCGCGTCGCGGGTGCCGAGGGTCTCCGGGAAGTGGTAGCCGGTGTCCAGGAAGACCACGTCGACGCCGGGGAAGGCGCGTGCGGCGAGGTGCGCGACCACGGCGTCCTCCATGGAGGACGTCACGCACAGGCGCTCGCCGAAGGTGTCGGCCGCCCAGCGCAGGATGTCGAGCGCGGGGGCGTCCTCCAGCTCGCGGCCCGCCCGCTCGGCGAGCCGCCGGAGCCGGTCGGCCGGCAGGTCCTCGTCATATGCGGTCATGGGATGTCCCCTCGGCCACGCCCCGGGCGAGGAGCCCGAGGAACGCCAGCCGGAACGCGCGGTTGCACGCGCCGCACTCCCAGGTGCCATGGCCCTGTTCGGAGGGCCGCAGGTCCTCGTCGCCGCAGTAGGGGCAGTAGAAGGGAGCCGCTCGTTCGCTCATGAGAGGTCCTCCTCCGCGGCGCGTCCGACCCACGCGGCGAACCGCTCGCCGTCCTCGCGCTGTTCGCTGTAACGGGTCAGTACGCGCTCGATGTAGTCGGGCAGCCGGTCCGCGGTGACCTTCAGGCCGCGCACCTTGCGGCCGAACCCCGCCTCGAGGCCGAGCGCGCCGCCCAGGTGGACCTGGAATCCCTCGACCTGCCGGCCGTCGTCGTCCAGGACCAGCTGGCCCTTGAGACCGATGTCCGCGACCTGGATGCGGGCGCAGGCGTTGGGGCAGCCGTTGACGTTGATGGTGACGGGCTCGTCGAACTCCGGGAGCCTGCGCTCGAGTTCGTCGATGACCCAGGAGCCGCGTGCCTTGGTCTCCACGATGGCCAGCTTGCAGAACTCGATGCCCGTGCAGGCCATCGTGCCGCGCCGGAAGGGCGAGGGGGAGACCCGCAGGTCCAGCGCCTCCAGGCCCGCCACCAGGGAGTCGACCCGCTCGCCCGGCACGTCGAGCGCGATCATCTTCTGTTCGGCGGTGGTGCGCAGCCGGCCCGAGCCGTGCTCCTCGGCGAGCTCCGCGATCTTCGTCAGGGTGGCGCCGTCGACGCGGCCGACCCGGGGCGCGAAGCCGACGTAGAAGCGGCCGTCCTTCTGCCGGTGGACTCCCACGTGGTCCCGCCACCGCTCCACCGGCTGCTCGGGCGCGGGCCCGTCGAGGAGCGGGCGGCGCAGGTACTCGTCCTCGAGCACCCGCCGGAACCTCTCCGGCCCCCAGTCGGCGACGAGGAACTTCAGCCGGGCGCGGTTGCGCAGCCGGCGGTAGCCGTAGTCGCGGAAGATGCCGATGACTCCACCGTAGACGTCGGCGACGTCCTCCAGCGGCACCCAGGTGCCCAGCCGGACGCCGATTCTGGGGTTGGTGGACAGGCCGCCGCCCACCCACAGGTCGAAGCCCGGCCCGTGCTCGGGGTGGCGGACGCCGACGAACGCGACGTCGTTGATCTCGTGGGCCACGTCCAGCAGCGGCGAGCCGGAGACCGCCGACTTGAACTTGCGGGGGAGGTTGGAGAAGTCCTTGTTGCCGATGAAGCGGCGCTGGATCTCCTCGATGGCGGGCGTTCCGTCGACGATCTCGTCCTCGGCGATGCCGGCGACCGGCGAGCCCAGGATCACTCGGGGGGTGTCGCCGCAGGCCTCGGTGGTCGACAGGCCGACGGCCTCGAGCCGTCGCCAGATCTCCGGGACGTCCTCGATACGGATCCAGTGGTACTGGATGTTCTGCCGGTCGGTGATGTCGGCGGTGCCGCGGGCGAACTCCTGGGAGACCTCGCCGATGACGCGCAGCTGGGCGGTGGTCAGCCGGCCGCCGTCGATGCGCACCCGGAGCATGAAGAACTCGTCGTCCAGCTCCTCCGGTTCGAGCACCGCGGTCTTGCCGCCGTCGATGCCGGGCTTGCGCTGGGTGTAGAGCCCCCACCAGCGCATCCGGCCGCGCAGGTCGCTGGGGTCGATGGAGTGGAAGCCGGCCTTGGAGTAGATCGTCTCAATGCGTGTCCGCACATTGAGACCGTCGTCGTCCTTCTTGACCTGTTCGTTGCCGTTGAGCGGCGTGAAATGGCCGACGGCCCACTGGCCCTCGCCGCGGTGACGGCCGGTTTTGCGCCGGGGTGGGGCGGCTGAAGGGGAGTTCGAAGCGATGTCAGCCATGGAGAAATGTCCTTAAGGTCCACATACGTCCGCAATGATGGGCGCAAGGGGAGGAGGAAAGGGCGTCCCGGCCGCGCGACGAAGGGGGCGGCGGGGGAGAACGGTGGTGCTGTGACTGTCAGCCCGCCGGACAGATGGCGCTGGACATGCGACCGAGGTCGACGTGACGTCGACTCACCAGGGCAACTCCAGCGCGGGACATGACGGAAGCGTGGCACGGCGGTCTTCGGCCAGTCCACTGTCGTCCGTATGATGAGAAGAGCCGTCTTGAGATGCGAGACGGCTCTTCGGTGACCTCGGATGGTCCGTGGCTTACGCGGTCTCGCCGCGCCGCGCGCCGGGCCATGGGCCGGGCGGCGGAGTGTCCGGTTCGTCCTCGGTCTTCGTCTCGAACACCCGGAAGCCGCGCCGCTCGTAGTTGGCGAGCGCGTGCGGACCGTCCTTGCTGCAGGTGTGCAGCCACACCCGCTTCGTCGGCTCCCGGTCCGGCCACCGCTCGGCCAGGTCCCAGGCCCGCGCGGTGCCGAACGACAGCAGGTGCCCGCCGATGCGGCGGCCCTGGAAGCGCTCCATCAGCCCGAAGTAGACGATCTCCACCGTCCCCTCCGGCTGCGGGTCCAGCTCGACGTACCCCGCGGGCGTCCCGTGCTCGTACGCCACCCAGGTCTCCACCCCCGGCCGCTCCAGGTGCGCGAGCCACCGCTCGTAGGTCCACGGCAGCCGGTCCGTCCAGGTGTGGTCACCGCCCACGGCCGTGTACAGGAAGCGGCTGAACTCCGGCGAGGGCACCTCCGCCCGCTCGATCCGGACCCCGGACGAGGCGTCCGGAACGCGGACCGGACGCAGGTCGGCCGGCGAGGTCTGTTCCATGGACCAGGTGGTCACGGTCGTCGTCGTGCTCTTACTCATGCACCGCACCCCATCACACCCCCGTCCTTCCACCCTCCTCCAGGTCCCGCCGCGCGGCCAGCACCGCCGGGGCCGTCGAGGCGGGCAGCAGGTCGGCGGCCCGGTGCGGCGCCAGCAGCCGGACGTCCAGCCCGTCCGCGAAGCGGTACGGGCGGTGGCCGAGCACCCCCGCCAGCGTGCGCCGCATCCGCGACAGCTCCGCCCGGACCGTCACCGTGCGGGTGGCGTCCCCGAAGAGGTCCGAGGCCAGCTCGGCGGCCGTCCGCCCGGCGCGGTGCCGGGCCAGGACGTAGAGGACCTCGGCGTGGCGCGGGCTGAGCTCGTGCGACCACTCGCCCGCGCCCCCGGAGACGGTGACCGTCCAGTCGTGGGGACGGCGCAGGTCCAGCACCAGCCGGCCGGGCGGGGCGTCCTCGCCGTCCCCCTCGTCGACGCGCACCAGCCAGCCGTCCGGGAGCGGTTCTATCGAGCACGGGCCGAGCGACGGCAGCCACACCCGCCCCGGCCGCACCTGCCGGGGCAGCAGCACCCGGCTCACCGGGGCCATCCCCGTCACCGCCGCCGTCCAGCCGTCGCGGTCCACCGCCAGCGCCCGGCCGCCGACCCGCGCCAGCATGGGCGCCGCGACCGCGCGCAGCCGGTCGACCGACTCCCAGTGCCGGGCCCGCAGCTCCGCCTCGGACACCTTGGCCACGGCGGTCACCAGGGCGAGCGTGGTGGGGTTGAAGGCGGACGCGGGACCGCTGACGTTCAGCACGCCCAGCAGCCGCCCGTCGCGCGGGTCGTGCAGTGGCGCCGCCGCGCACGTCCACGCGTGGTGGGTGCGGACGAAGTGCTCGGCGGAGTGCACCTGCACCGGGCGGCGCTCCACCAGCGCCAGACCGATCCCGTTCGTCCCCACCACCTCCTCCGTCCAGGAGGCCCCCACCTCGAAACCCAGCCGGTCGGCGCTCCTGCGCACCCCCGGGCTGCCCTCCCGCCACAGCAGCCGGCCCTCGGCGTCGGTGACGACGATCAGATGGCGCACGGCGTCGGCCGCCTCGAGCAGGCCCTCGCGCAGCTGCGGCAGCAGCACCCCCAGCGGGGAGGTGTGCCGCAGGTGCTCCACCTCGTCCACCGGGATCAGCGGCACGGACAGGCCCGCGTCCGGGTCCACCCCGTGCCCGCGCGCACGGTGCCACGACTGACCGATCACGGTCCGCGGCCGCGCGGGGGGCCGCGCGCCGGAGAGCGCGGCCTCGCGGACCGCGGGAAGCAGAGCCGTGTCGATTGGTATGCGCTTCACGCTGCAATGGTGCCCAACGAGGGGCCGCACGTGGAGGGTCATCCGCGATATTGCAACGCCATGCAACCATTGCGAACCACCCCGCCCCGGGCGGAAGGTGACGGTGAGCGGCCGGAGGGTGGTGCCGAGTCGGCGCAGCACCACCCTCCACGGCCCCCCGCCGCCCCCCGCCCGCGCCCCCGGCCGCCGGGGGCGAGCGGAACGAGCGACCCGCCCGCGGCGGATACGGTTAGGGCGTGCAGGCAGCAAAAGAACATTCGGGCCGGCAGGTCGGCCGGCTCCACCGGGCAAGGGCCTTGTATCGCAACGTCTCCAAACGCAGGATGGCCTGGCTGCTCCTGAAGGACACGGTCAACTCCTGCATGGAGTACCGCGTCACGGGGCTCGCCGCGGAGGCGGCCTTCTTCACCCTCCTGTCGCTGCCGCCCCTGCTGCTGGGCCTCCTCGGCCTGCTGCGCTACCTGGACGACTGGACGGGCACCGACACCATCGGCGCCATCCAGGAGAACATCCTCGCCGCCTCCTCGACCGTCCTGTCCGACAAGGGCACCAAGGAGATCGCCGAGCCGCTGGTCCAGGACGTCATCAAAATCGGGCGTCCCGACGTCATCTCCATCGGCTTCGCCATCGCCCTGTGGTCCGGCTCCCGGGCCGTGAACGTCTTCGTCGACACCATCACGATCATGTACGGGCTCGAGGGCAAGCGCGGCATCGTCCGCACCAGGCTGCTGGCCTTCCTCCTCTACATCGTCGCCCTCGTCGTCGGGGCGGTGGCGCTGCCGCTGATGGTGGCGGGGCCGGAGGCGGTGGTGGACATCGTGCCCTGGAGCGCGGACGCCGTCCGCTTCCTGTACTGGCCCGTCGTCATCGTGCTGTCCATCGCCTTCCTCACCACGCTCTACCACGTGTCCGTCCCGGTCCGCTCGCCCTGGGCGGAGGACATCCCCGGGGCGCTCGTCGCGCTGGCCATGTGGGTGCTCGGCAGCCTCCTGCTGCGCATCTACCTCACGCACACGGTCGAGGGCGTGACGATCTACGGCTCGCTGGCGGCGCCCGTCGCGGTGCTGCTGTGGATCGGCGTCTCCGCCTTCGCGGTGCTCGTCGGCGCCGCGGTCAACGCCGCGCTGGACCGGGTGTGGCCGTCGGTCACCACGGCCGCCGCCCGCGCCGAGGTCGACCGCCTGCGCGAGGCCGCCGCCGCCCGGGCCGCCTACGAACGGGCCGCGATGGCCCTGGTCCACGAGATGGAGGACGACCCCTACGACCCCTACGACCCGGAGGACGGGGTGATGGGCCAGGACCGTGAGCCGCCCTCGGAGTTCCCCGAGCGCTGGGCCCAGTTCCTGCCCCCCGAGGATGTGCGCTCCCGGCTGACCAAGCCCGAGCAGCCGCCCCGGCAGGGGCCCCGGCACGCCAAGCACCGGCGCGAATAGCGCCGCGGAAAACCGGTGGTGACGCCGCGGGGGGAGCGCTTACGATCCCCGGGCAAGAAGGAAGCGCTCCACAGGAGGTGAGTATCGCGATGACTGTCGTTGCGACGGGCCGTGCCCGCACTCGGAAGCAGATTCATCCCACCTCCCTCCTGAAGGACCATCGTCTTGTCCGAGCTCACTTCCGCACGCCCGCTGACCGCCTACGGCTGGGACGCGGGGTTCGCTGACAGCTTCGCCCCGCACGCCGCCCAGGGGTGGGTGCCCGGGCGGATCGTCCGGGTCGACCGCGGCCGCTGCGACGTCGTCGTCGCCGACGGCGACGGCACCCGCCACGCCCTGGCCGACACCGCCCTCGTCACCACCGGCGACCCGCTGGCCATCATGTGCACCGGCGACTGGGCCGCCGTCGACCCGGCCGCCGGGTACGTCCGGGCCCTGCTGCCCCGGCGTACGGCCTTCGTCCGGTCCACGTCCTCCCAGCGGTCCGAGGGCCAGATCCTCGCGGCCAACGTCGACCACGCCGTCATCGCCGTCTCCCTGGCCGTCGAGCTCGACCTCGGCCGGATCGAGCGGTTCCTCACCCTGGCCTGGGAGAGCGGCGCCACCCCGCTCGTCGTGCTCACCAAGGCCGACCTCGTCCCCGACGCCACCGTGCTCGGCCATCTGCTGGCCGACACCGAGGCGGCGGCGCCCGGGGCCCGGGTGCTGGCCGTCAGCGCGGAGACCGGCGAGGGCGTCGACGTCCTCGCCGCCGTGCTGGCCGGCGGCACGTCGGTGCTCCTCGGCCAGTCCGGGGCCGGCAAGTCCACGCTCGCCAACGCCCTCGTCGGCGAGGAGGCACAGGTCGTTCAGGCCACGCGCGACCGGGACGGCAAGGGCCGGCACACCACCACCACGCGCAACATGCTCCCCCTGCCCCACGGGGGTGTGCTGATCGACACCCCGGGGCTGCGCGGGGTGGGGCTGTGGGACGCCGAGGCCGGCGTCGCCCGGACGTTCGCCGAGATCGAGGCCCTCGCGGCGGACTGCCGCTTCCACGACTGCGCGCACGAGAACGAACCGGGCTGCGCGGTGCTGGCCGCGGCCGACAGCGGGGACCTGCCCGCGCGCCGGCTCGACAGCTACCGCAAGCTGACCCGGGAGAACGCCTGGATCGCCTCGCGCACGGACGCCCGCCTGCGCGCGGAGATGCGCCGCGACGTGAAGCGGAAGCAGGCGGAGGGCAGGCGCTGGTCCGAGGTGAAGCGGGGCGGTTCCCGCTAGCCTCCGCCGCCCCTCGGCAGCACCACGCATGGCCCTCGCCCCCGGGCGAGGGCCATGTCCGATTCCCGCCAGTGACTCCCGTGGCGCCGGCGCAGACTGGAACGCATGACGGACACCGCAAGCCGACTCGACGACTCCCGCTACCAGGCGGTGAGCAGCAGGGACGCCCGCTTCGACGGCGAATTCTTCACCGCCGTGAGGACCACCGGCATCTACTGCCGGCCCAGCTGTCCGGCGGTGACCCCCAAGCGCCGGAACGTGCGCTTCTACCCCTCGGCCGCCGCCGCCCAGCGGGCCGGGTTCCGGGCCTGCCGGCGCTGCCGTCCCGACACGGCCCCCGGCTCCGCCGAGTGGAACGTCCGCGCCGACCTGGTCGGCCGCGCGGTGCGGCTGATCGGCGACGGCGTCGTCGACCGCGAGGGCGTCGCCGGCCTCGCCGCCCGGCTCGGCTACAGCTCCCGCCAGGTCAACCGCCAGCTCACCGAGGAGCTGGGCGCCGGACCCGTGGCCCTGGCCCGGGCCCAGCGCGCCCACACCGCACGGGTCCTGCTGCAGACCACCGCGCTGCCGGTCACGGAGATCGCCTTCGCGGCGGGATTCGCGAGCGTGCGGCAGTTCAACGACACGATCCGGGCCGTCTACGCCCTTACCCCCAGCGAACTGCGCGGCCGTTCCGGCGCCCCCGCCGGCCACGCGAGCGCCGGCGTTCCGCTGCGGCTGGCCCACCGGGGCCCGTACGCCGCCCGCCAGGTCTTCGACTTCCTGGAGCGGCGGGCCGTCGCCGGCATCGAGGAGACGACCGGCGCCCCGGGCGCCCGCCTCTACCGCCGCACCCTGCGGCTGCCCTACGGCACGGGCGTGGCCGAGGTCCGGGAGCCCGCCGCGGCGGGCCAGGGCGACTGGCTCGACTGCCGGCTGCACCTGACCGACCCCCGCGACCTGTCGACCGCCGTCCAGCGCGTCCGTCGGCTCTTCGACCTGGACGCCGACCCCTACGCCGTCGCCGAGCGCCTGGGTGCCGACCCCCACCTGCGGGCGCCGGTGGCCGCCCGGCCCGGGCTGCGCTCGCCGGGCGCGGCCGACGCGGAGGAGCAGGCGGTGCGGGCCGTGCTGGGCCAGCAGGTCTCCCTGTCGGCGGCGGCGAAGCTCGGCGCCACGCTCGTGGCCGCGTACGGCAAGCCGCTGGCCGCCCCCGACAGCACGCTCACCCACGTCTTCCCCGAGCCCGCGACGCTGGCCGACGCCGCCCTGGACGAGCTGGGCATGCCCGACGCCCGCAGGCGCACATTGCGTACCCTCGGCAGGGCCCTGGCGGACGGCACGGTCCGCCTCGACGCGGGCGCCGACCGGGAGGCCGCCGAGCGGGCCCTGCTGGGCCTTCCCGGCATCGGGCCGTGGACGGCCGGCTACATCCGGATGCGGGCGCTGGGCGACCCGGACGTGTTCCTGCAGGGCGACGCGGGCGTGCGCCACGGGCTCGCCGCGCTGGGCGCCGGCCCCGCCGACGCCGAGGCCTGGCGGCCCTGGCGCTCCTACGCCGTGCACCACCTGTGGACCGCCGCCACCGACCGAACCGCAGCGAAGGACGACTGACCATGCTGTACACCGAGATCGACAGCCCGCTGGGCCCGCTGCTGCTCACCGGCCGGCCCTCCGCCACCGCCCCGGGCGGCACGGCGATCGCGTCCCTGTCCGTACCGGGACAGAAGAACGCCCCGGCCCTCGGGTCCGCCTGGCACCGCGAGCCCGCCGCCTTCGCGGAGGCCGCACGGCAGCTGGAGGCCTACTTCGCCGGGCGGCGCAAGGACTTCGCCCTTGAATTCGACGTCCAGGGCACCGCATTCCGCCGCACGGTGTGGGACGCGCTCGACTCCGTGCCGTACGGCGCCACCACGAGCTACGGGCAGCTGGCCGCCCGCATCGGCGCCTCGCGCGTCGCCGTCCGCGCGGTGGGCGGGGCGATCGGCGCCAACCCGCTGCTGGTGCTGCGGCCCTGCCACCGGGTGATCGGCGCGGACGGCTCGCTCACCGGCTACGCGGGCGGCCTGGAGCGCAAGCGGCTGCTGCTGGACCTCGAGGGGGCGGCCGTCTGAGCCGCGGCGCGGTGCGGGACGCCGGGCGCCCCGCACCGCGCGCCCTCAGCGCCGCTCGGTCCAGCCGTGCTCGGCCGCGTGCCGGCCCAGCTGCAGCCGGGTGGTCACCCCGGCCAGCTCCATCAGCCCCTTGACCCTGCGCTGCACGGTCCGCAGGCCCAGCCCCAGCTGCTTGGCCACGCTGGCGTCCGTCAGGCCCTCCAGCAGCAGCCACAGGATCCGCAGGTCGGCGGGGTCGGGGCCGGCCAGGGCGCGGCCGGGGGCGGCGGGCAGCGGCGGCCGGCCCTCGTGCCAGACGTCCTCGAAGAGGTCGACCAGCGCGTCCAGCAGCGGGCCGGAGCGGACGAGGAGCGCGGCGGACTCGGCGGTGCCGGAGGCCAGCGGCAGCAGGGCCGTGCCCCGGTCGGCGATGACCAGCTCGGCGGGTATCCGGTCGACCACCCGCAACCCGCCGGAGTGCGCGCCGAGCTCCGCCGTGGCGTGTTCGACGACCGTGCGATGCGGGACCGCGCCCGGGTCGTCCGGGACGCCGGTCCATGGTCTCTCCGTCAACCCCCATGGCCTGCCCGTCAACATGGCGCACACTTCTTCCGCCGCGCCGCGCCGCAGCCGCGCCAGTCGGCGGGCCACCGCCTCGCCTCCCGTCACCACCTCCACCGCATCCCGCTCCGACGGCCATTCCCCCTGCGCCGTCTGCCGGATGGCGTTCAGACCCATGGCACCGAGCACGCCTCATCCCTCCCCATTCCCTCAGCCGTGTTCGCGGCTTCGGACATCATCCCTGGGGTGGTGTTCGCCGTGCACTCTTCCCGTATGCCCCGCAGTGTGGACAATAAGGGCATGAGTCAGCAGGGGGACCATTACGCCGAACAAGAGGACGCCTGGTGGCGCGAGTTGTACGGCAGGAGTGAGCCCGACACGGCAGGCGCCGCATCCACGGGCGACAGCCTCGACGAGAGATTCTCCTCCGCCTCGGCGGTGGTGGGGCCGGAATCATCCCGTCCGAGGGCCGAACCGAGGCGGCCGAGGATCACCGAGCCACCCGGCGGGCCCGTTCTGGGGCCGCCGTCCGTGTCCCCGGCAGGGCTCTCGCCCGCCCTCTCGCGCGGCGTGCCCCGGCAGGCGAAGCGCTGGCCGGCCACCCCCAACGGCACCCTGCCCGTCCCGGCCCACCAGTCGCCCGGCTTCGACGGCCCGCCCGAACTCCGCCCGCCCGCAGGCCCCGTGCCCCGGCCCGACGGGCCGCCGCCCCCCGATCCCCGGACCCGGGTCTCGCCGCCGCCCGTGCCGCCCCTGCTCGTGCCCCGCGACGCGCGCGAGCCCGCCGACGCGCCCGGGCCGGCCCCGGCGGAGGACGGCGACGGAGGCCCGGACGACGCGGGGATCATGGACATCGCCGAGGTCACGGGCGTCGCCGAGACCACGGGCGGCTCCGGGGTGACGACCGCCGAGGCGACGGCAGCCACGATGACGGACCGCGCCGGAACGCCGGGCGTCCCCGACGTCACGGGCCCCCGGGACATCGCCGGCATGGCCCTCGGCTCCGGCCTCCCCGGGCTCGCCGACCCCTCGGAGGCCGCCCGCGCCTCCGGCGCCGCCGAGGTCTCCGAGCCGCCGCCCCCGGCCGACCGCCGGCCCGCGCGCCGCGAGGGCGCGCGCCTGCGGGCCGCCGACTTCGTGGGCCGCCGCCCGCCCACCTACGAGCCCGAGCCCACCGCCTGGCCCCCGGCCGACCCCGGCGGCCTGGAGGACCTCGTGCCGGACACCGTGCTGGACGGCGCCCGTTACGGCGCGATGACCCTGCGGGCCACCTCGCTGCGCGGCGACTCGGCGCGCTTCCGCGGGGAGCCCCGCCGGGACGCCCTGCTCACCGCGCGGTTCGGGACCGGCGAGGACGCGCTGCTGCTCGTCGCCATGGCCAGTGGCGCCCGCGCCGCCGAGGGCGCCCACCGCGCCGCACGCGAGATCTGCGAGTGGATCGGCGGCGCCGTGGGCCGCAGCCACGCCCGGCTCGCCGAGGACATCCACGCCGGCCGCCGGGACGAGCTGAAGTCGGGGCTGCACCGGCTCACCGACCGCACCTACGGCCGCCTGCGCGGCCGCGCGGCCGCACTGGGCCTGAGCCCCTCGGAGTACACCGCCGGGCTGCGCTGTCTGCTGCTGCCCGCCGACGTCCGCTGCCGCACGCGCGTCTTCTTCGGCGTCGGCGGGGGCGGGCTCTTCCGGCTGCGCGACGGGGCCTGGCAGGACCTGGACCCCGAGCCGCGCGCGCCGGAGTCCGCCGGAGAGCTCGCACCGGGCCGCGCGGACGCCGTGGGCGCGTACGACCCCGCCGACCGGATCACCGTGGACCTCGGCATCCCCACGCCCGGGACCACGCCGGTCATCGACCCCGACGAGGTACCGAGCGAGCCCTTCCGCTTCCGCGCGTCGATCGCCCGCCCCGGCGACGCCCTGCTGCTGTGCACGGCGGGCCTGGCCGACCCTCTGCGGGGCGAGCCGGAACTGAGCGTACGGCTGGCCGAGCGGTGGGCCCGGGAGGAGCCGCCGGGGCTGGCGGAGTTCCTCGCGGACGCCCAACTGCGCGTCAAGGGATACGCCGACGACCGTTCCGCGTGCGCGGTCTGGGAGGTTTAGCGCGCCCACGTCCCCGGCGATATCGCCGGTCCCCGGCGCCGCGCCCCCTGGCAGTTTTCCGCGCGGCGCACAAGAGGTGCCCGCATCTCGCTCGTATCACCATGTTGATGCGTCAACAGGCGTCGTTCCGCCGGGCGTGGGGCATGCATTTGCCGTGAGCGTGTTCGATGCCGGGGCGCCGGGGAGGGGTCGGGGCGGCGAGGGATGAAGCGGCGGACTGCACACTGGGCGGGCGCGGAGCGGCGTGAGGACGGGACGGGGTCGGCCGACGGCACGGTGCGGGAGGAGGCGGGGGAGAGCGATCCCCCGGCGGCGGGGCCGCTCTGGGAAAGACGGCTCCGGCGCAAGGACGTGAGGGCCGTGGCGGAGGTGCGGGCGGAGCTGCGCGCGCTGCTGGCCGGTTGGGGCGGGCCCGGGCGGGCGGAGACCGCGGAGTTGCTGACGAGCGAGCTGGTCACCAACGCGCTGGTGCACACCGACGGCGGTGCCGTGGTCTCGGTCCGGTTCGACGGCGGTCCGGCGGCCCTGGCCACGGGGCGGCTGAGGGTGGAGGTGCGGGACTTCCTCGCCCGGCACCCGCGTGCGCCCACGCCGGGGGCCCGGGCCGACAACGGCACCGGGCCCTTGGCCAGCCAGGAGGCCGCCACCTCCGGACGTGGCCTGTCACTCGTCCACGCCCTCGCCGACGGGTGGGGCGTCCGGGCCCACGGCGTGGGCAAGGCCGTCTGGTTCGAGCTGGACGCCCAGGAGCCCTGAGCCGGCGTCGCGCGACGGCTCAGGGCGGGCGAGCGTCAGCCGAACTGGCGCTCGATCTGGGCGAGTTTGGCCTCCAGCGAGTCGAGCCGCGGAATGGCCTGGGTGTCGTCCTCGGCGGTGAGGTCGATGGGGTCGGACCTGCCCACCGCCTGGAGCTGCCGGGAACGTACCGGAAGCTGCCCCTCGACTATGGAAGGCTCCGGCCCGGCCTGTGACCCGATCTGGGCGGCGGCGGGCACCGCGGGGCCGGTCACCTCGACCTGCCGGCCCCCGCGAGGGCGCCCCCACACGCGGTGCTGACGGTTGTACGCCTTGATGCGGGCCCGCTCGAGCTTGCCCGCCTCCCGGCGGCGCTCCCGGTGCTGGGCGCGCTGGCGCTTGTCCTCGCGGACCTCCTCGACGGCCTCGTCCAGCGACCGTACGCCCTCCAGGAGCATCAGCGACCAGGCGCCGAAGGTCTCGCGCGGCGCCCGCAGCCATCGCACTATCCGGATCTGCGGCAGTGGGCGGGGCACCAGGCCCTGCTCGCGCAGCGCGGCCCGGCGGGTCTGCTTCAGCGCCCGGTCGAAGAGCACGGCCGCCGACAGCGACATGCCGGCGAAGAACTGCGGAGCCCCCGCGTGGTCCAGCCCCCGGGGTGCGTGCACCCAGTTGAACCAGGCCGCGGCGCCCGCGAACGTCCACACCAGCATGCGGGAGCCGAGCGCCGCGTCACCGTGGCTCGCCTCGCGCACGGCCAGGACCGAGCAGAACATCGCGGCCCCGTCGAGGCCGAACGGCACGAGGTACTCCCAGCCGTCGGTCAGCCCCAGGTTCTGCTGACCGAAGCCGACCAGCCCATGGAAGGAGAGGGCCGCGGCGACGGCGGCGCAGCAGAAGAGAAGTACGTACGAGGCGCTGCCGTAGATGGCTTCCTTGCGGCGTCTGCGCTCCTCATTGCGCTCCCAGGAGTCCGCGCCGGCCGCCGTGTCCTCGGGGCCGGTCCGCCGGCCGCGCGCGTACACCGTCACCGCCACCACTGCCCCGATGAGCGCAACGGCACTGGGAAGCACCCAATTCAGCGGTATGTCGGTCACTCTCATCTTGCGTCCCTTGCATGCAGTACGGGGTTTCGCGCGCCATCCTGACGGAACCCGGCCGCATGCCAAGGGGTTTCACGGCAACTCGCCGCGAATGGACGGCAAGGATATACGGAGAGCTACGAATAAATTCGAACGCCCTTCAAAGGGAAGGGAATTGAGTTCTATTCAATCCACTGGATGGAGTGGCGTGAACGCTTCAGCAGGCTGACAGCCGTGCGACGCGGACGGCGTCGGCGGTGCGCGGACAGGTCATGCAGGCGTCCTCGGGCCGCAGCGTGTAGAAGAAGCAGCAGCTGGCGCGGTCGCGGGTGGGGAACGTCCGCCCGCCGGGCCCGGTCAGCTCGCGGAAGGCCGCGCTCCCGACGTACGGGGCCGTGGCCCCCGGCAGCAGCAGCTCCAGCTCCCGCCGGGCCCGCTCCTCCTCGCCGAGCAGCCGCCCCAGGTGCCACAGTCCCTCGGCGGTCTCGTCGGTCGCCATGCCCCACAGCGCCCGGGGGCCGCGCCGCATGCGCGGCCCGAAGGCCTCCAGCACCGGGGAGAGGTGCGCGGCCACCGCGGTCCGCAGCTCCCGGCGCAGCGCCTCGTCGTCCGTCACGGTCGTGGCCCGGGGGTGCGCGGCGGCCGGGTCGCCGGGCAGGCAGGTGAACTCCCCGGCGTCCGCCGTGATCCGGCCGTCGGCCCGGTGCAGGGAGATGGCCCGCCCCGGCAGCCGGGGCACCCGGCGGTCGAGGAACCAGGGGAGGGTGAACAGGAGGCAGACGTGCCAGGCGTAGCGGTGCAGCCCGAAGCTCGCCACCACGTCCGGGCGGGCCCGCAGGCCGTAGTCGCGCAGCACCTGAGCCTCGTCCCAGGCGAGGTAGGCGTCCAGCTCGCCGCCGCCGGCCGCGAGGCCCGCCGCCGTGACCCAGCCGTCGCCGTGGCCCGGAGGGCCGGTCACGACGGTCACCGCCGGGAGGAGCTCCGTCATCCGGGCGTAGGCGCCCGCGAGGGGAGAGCCGGAAGGGACGGGAGAGGCAGCAGGCATGGAAGGGACCACCGAATCCCGATCGTTGGCAGGTAAGCCTTACCTTACCCAGGTCGATCGGGGTTTGAACTGCCGCACAAGCCGCCTATCGTTCCCCCAGAGACCAGGAGGAACCCCAATGGAGCAGGGCAGACCCCACACCGCGGTGCCGCGGCCCGCCGCCGGTGTGCCGCGGCAGGCCACGCCGGGCGCGCGGGGGGAGCACACGCACGACGAGAGCCAGTTCATCCGCCGGGCGCCGCAGCGGTACTCCGTGCGCGGCCAGGTGCTCGACGCCCTCCGCAAGGCCCTCGTCAGCGGCGAGCTCGTGCCGGGCGAGGTCTACTCCGGTCCCGTGCTGGGGGAGCGCTTCGGGGTCTCCGCGACGCCCGTGCGTGAGGCCATGCAGCAGCTGGCGCTCGAGGGCGCCGTCGAGGTCGTCCCCAACCGCGGCTTCCGCGTCGCCAGCCGCACCCCACGCGACCTCGCCGAGCTGGCCGAGGTCCGGGCCCTGCTCGAGGTGCCCGCCCTGCTGCGGCTGGCCCGCACGGTGCCCGCCCGGCGGTGGCAGGAGCTGCGGCCGCTCGCCGTGACGACGGCGGCCGTCGCCGCCGCTGGCGACCGGGCGGCGTACGCGGAGGCGGACCGGGCCTTCCACGGGGCGCTGCTGGAGCTGTCGGGAAACCGCCAGCTCGCGATCGTCGCCGGCGAGCTGCACCGCCGGGCGCAGTGGTCGGGCGCGGCCGACCCGGTGGCCGACGCCGCCGAGCACCTCACCCTGCTGGACGCCCTCGCGGCGGGCGACCTCGCGGCCGTCGAGGCGGTGGCCACGCGCCACTGCGGCCCGGCCCCGGGCGCGTAGCCTCCCGCCCCCCTCCTACGAGGCCGGGGCCGGGGCCGGCCGGCCCAGCCGGTCCGCCAGCCAGGCCGGGACGCCGCCGAGCAGCCGGACCAGCCGGCCGGCCTCCGCGCGCAGGCGTGCCGCCTCCGCCTGGTCCGGCAGCACCGCCGCCAGGGAGGCCAGCGCCGGGGCGATGCCCACCAGGTAGCCCAGCTCCTCCCGGATGCGCAGCGACTCGGCGAAGCCGTGCCGGGCGTCCGGCAGCCGGCCGTCGTGCTCGGCCATGGCCGCCACGTGCCGCCAGGTGGACGACAGCAGCAGCCGGTGGCCGTGCGCGGTCGCCCCTGTGTGGGCGCGCTCGAAGGCGGCGGTGGCGTCGGAGGGGTTGTCGGACAGGTGCTGGGCGATCAGGCCGCGCCGGAAGTCCAGCAGCGGTCGGGTCGGGGACCGCGGCGCCAGCAGCGCCGCCGCCCGCCCCAGCGCCGCCCGGGCCTCGTCGGCACGGTCGCGTACGCCCAGAAGAGTGGCGGCGTACGCCAGGTGGCCGCGCTCGCAGGCCGCCGCCCCGCGCTCCTCGTCGTCGGTGGCCAGGGCCTCGGCCGAGCGCAGCGAGTCCTCCGCCGCCTCCCAGCCCTCGCCGGTGAACACGCACCGCTCGACCAGCACCGCCGTGCGCCGCAGCGCCACCCCCGCCTCCGTGGCGGCCCGCGGGGCGAGCAGCGCGGCGGCGTCCTCCCAGCAGGCCCTCGAGCGCAGCCGCCAGACCGCTCGTTCGAGGGGGTCGCCCCCCTCGGTGTGTGGCTCCGACAACCCAGAATTCCGCATGGCGGTGTCCGCCACAGTGCCCTCCCCAAGCGCGCCGTCGAGCTGGAAGCCTGCTCCGATCTCAGCACGAGGACCCGGGCGCGGCCAAGGGTCAGGTGTGAACCAGTTCACAAACTCGGCACCGGGTGCGCGGCCCGCGACTCCCCCCGCGAAGATTACCGAAGAACTCCCGCTCCCTGAGCGGTAGTCCGCTCATGTGACGAGGGAAGAGCGGGGGTCGCGCCGGCGGCCGTCAGCTCATCCGCAGGGCCAGGAAGAAGTCGAGCTTGTCCTCCAGGCGCGACAGGTCGCGGCCCGTCAGCTGCTCGATGCGCCCCACCCGGTACCGCAGCGTGTTGACGTGCAGGTGCAGCCGCGTCGCGCAGCGCGTCCAGGAGCCGTCGCAGTCCAGGAACGCCTCCAGCGTGGGGATGAGCTCGGCGCGGTGGCGGCGGTCGTAGTCGCGCAGCGGGTCCAGCAGCCGGGCGGTGAAGGCGCGGCGCACGTCGTCGGGGACGAAGGGCAGCAGCAGGACGTGCGAGGCCAGCTCCTGGTGGCCGGCGGCGCACACCCGGCCCGGGCGGGCGGCGGCGACGCGGCGGGCGTGCCGGGCCTCCTCCAGGGCGCCGCGCAGGCCCTCCGCCGAGTGGACCGAGGCGCTGACGCCGAAGGTCAGTCGGCCGTCGTCGGCCAGGCCCGCGGTGAGCGGCTCGCGCACGGAGGCCAGCAGGGCGTCGGCGTGCAGGCCGGCCGGCACGGACTCCTCGGTCCCGGTCAGCTCGGCCGGCAGCGGCACCAGGGCGACGGCCTCGTCGCCGGTGTGGGCGACGGCGATGCGGTCGGAGGGCTCCGGGCCGGAGGCCCGCGGGTCGACCAGCACCTCTTCCAGCAGCGCCTGAGCCACCGGGCCGCCGGGGATGTCGCCGTCCTCCCACTCCACGCGGGCCACGACGACCTGCCAGTGCGGGGCCGTGCCCAGGCCCGGCAGCAGCACGGGGGCCGCCACCCGCAGCCGCGCCGCGATCTCGGCGGGCGCGGCGCCCGCCTGGACCAGCTCCAGGACCTCCTGGGCCAGCCGGCGGCGCACCGTACGGGCGGCGTCGCGCCGGTCGCGCTCGACGGCGATCAGCTGGGTGACGCCGTGCAGCAGGTCGAGCCGCTCCTCCGGCCAGTCGCCGGCGTCCGCCTCGACGGCCAGCAGCCAGTCGGAGAGCACCGTCTCGCGCACGTCCCGCGCGGAGGAGGCGCGGCCGCTGCTGCGAACGGGGAAGAGGGAGTACGTGCTGCCCGCCAGGCTCACCCGGTGCGGGCCGCGCCGGCCGCCGCGGGAGGCGGCCAGGTGCTCGCCGGCGAGCGCGGCGCCGACGGCGGCGGGCAGGTCGGGGCCCGCCCCGGCCAGGGAGGAGCCGGCGATCTGCCGGCCGGTGGGGGAGAGCACCCAGGCGCGCAGGTCCAGGTCGGAGCCCAGCAGGTCCAGGACGACCTCGGGGCCGCCGCCCGCAGGGCCGCCCGTCATCAGCCGGCGGTGCCGGTCGACCACGGCCGCCAGGTCCCCGGCGCGCTCGCTGGAGACCTGCCGTACGACGTGCTCGGTGATGGAGGCGAAGGAGACCGTCTCGTGCACCGAGAACAGCGGCAGCCGGTGCCGGGCGCAGGCCTCGATCAGGTCGTCGGGGGTGGAGGCGATCTCCGCCTCGCCCGCGGCCAGCCCGGCCACTCCGGCGGACGTGAGGATCCGCACGAACCGTTCGGAGTCGGCCGGCTCCCGCCTCCAGGCGAGGCCGGTCAGGACCAGCTCCCCGCCGGAGAGGTAGCGGCTGGGGTCGCGCAGGTCGGTGGTCATCACGCCGCGGACCGTACGGTCCAGCTCGTCCTCGCCGCCGAGCAGCCGCAGGCCCAGCGCATCGGTCTCCAGCAGTGCGCGCAGCCGCATCGTGGGTCGCCGCCGATCTGTCTTCTTGTCACCAGTGGAATGCAGTGAGGTTTCTGAACCCCGTCTTTCGTTCGAATCTACAAGACGGGGGCCCTGGCCAGCCAACCGCTTCATGTTTTCGGTGACTGCACCGGTCGGGTGAGGCATCGCTGTACTGGCCGTGCGCCGCGCTGACGACGCTCCCGGACGCCTCCGGGCCCCTTCGGGAACAGCCACGAGCGAGACCGCCCGCAGCCCCCCTCGAGAAGAGAACGCCCATGGACTTCCTGCGCCCCGCCGACTGGGAGGAGGCGCTGGCCGCCAAGGCCGCGCACCCCACGGCAGTGCCCATCGCGGGCGGCACGGACGTGATGGTCGAGATCAACTTCGACCACCGCCGGCCGGAGTACCTGCTCGACCTGAACCGCGTCGGCGAACTGTACGAGTGGCAGACCGACGGCCCCGACGTCCGCCTCGGCGCCGCCGTCCCCTACACCCGCGTCATGGAGCACCTGCGGGCCGAGCTGCCCGGCCTCGCGCTCGCCGCCCACACCGTCGGCTCCCCGCAGATCCGCAACCGCGGCAGCGTCGGCGGCAACCTCGGCGCCGCCTCCCCGGCCGGCGACAGCCACCCCGCGCTGCTGGCCGCCGGCGCCGACGTCGAGGTCCAATCCGTGCGCGGCACCCGGCTGATCCCCGTCGAGGAGTTCTACACCGGGGTCAAGCGCAACGCCCTCGCGCCGGACGAGCTGATCAGGGCCGTACGCATCCGCAGGGCCACCGGCCCGCAGCAGTTCTCCAAGGTCGGCACCCGCAACGCCATGGTCATCGCCGTGTGCGCCTTCGGCGTCGCCCTGCACCCGCACGGCCGCACGATACGCACCGGCATCGGCTCGGCGGCGCCCACGCCCGTACGGGCCCGCGTCGCCGAGGAGTTCCTGGCCGCGGCCCTGGAGGAGGGCGGGCTGTGGGAGTCGGGGGGAGCCGTACCGCCGTCGGTGGCGGCCCACTTCGCCGAGCTCGCCGCCGGCGCCTGCAACCCCATCGACGACGTGCGCGGCAGCGCCGCCTACCGCAGGCGCGCCGTCGCCGTCATGGCCCGCCGCACGCTGGGCTGGGTCTGGGACGAGTACCGCCACAGCCAGGGAAGGGGAGCCCGGTGCGCGTGACATTCACCGTCAACGGTCGCCGACGGGAGGCCGACGACGTCTGGGAGGGCGAGAGCCTGCTGTACGTGCTGCGCGAGCGGCTGGGGCTGCCCGGCTCCAAGAACGCCTGCGAACAGGGCGAATGCGGCTCCTGCACCGTGCGTCTGGACGGCGTGCCGGTCTGCGCCTGCCTGGTGGCGGCGGGCCAGGTCGAGGGCCGCGAGGTCGTCACCGTCGAGGGCCTGGCGGGCCGCTCCGGTACGCCGGAGGGGGAACTCTCCGTGGTCCAGCGGGCGTTCGTCGACGCCGGCGCCGTCCAGTGCGGCTTCTGCACGCCCGGCCTGCTCGTCGCCGCCGACGACCTGCTCGAGCGCGTCCCCGAGCCCTCCGACGCCGACATCCGCGAGGCCCTCTCGGGCAACCTGTGCCGCTGCACCGGCTACGAGAAGATCCTCGACGCCGTGCGCCTGGCCGCCGCCCGCACCGGACAGGGGGGCTGAGGCGTGCGCGACACCACCCCCGCCATCCCGGCCCAGGGCGGCCGCACCAGGGACGGCATCGGCGAGTCCACCCCGCGCCCCGACGGCGTCCCCAAGGTCACCGGCGAGTTCGCCTACGCCTCCGACCTGTGGCACGAGGACATGCTGTGGGGCTTCACCCTCCGCAGCCCGCACGCCCACGCCCGCATCCGCTCGATCGACGTCTCCGCGGCCCTCGCCACGCCCGGCGTGCACGCCGTCATGACGCACGACGACCTGCCCGCCGCCACCCGCTACGGGCTGGAGATCCAGGACACCCCCGTCCTCGCCGACGGCGTGGTGCGCCACCACGGGGAACCCGTCGCCCTCGTCGCCGCCGACCACCCCGAGACCGCCCGCCGCGCCGCCGCCAGGATCACGGTCGACTACGAGGAACTCCCCGTCGTCACCGACGAGAAGTCCGCCACCGCCCCCGGCGCCCCCGTCCTCCACCCCGGCCGCACGGACGCCCACGCCGCCCATGTCGCGCACCCCAACATCGTCCACCGCCAGCCCGTCGTCCGCGGCGACGTGGCCGCCGCGAAGGCCCGGGCCGAGGTCGTCGTCACCGGCGAGTACGAGATGGGCATGCAGGACCAGGCGTTCCTCGGCCCCGAGTCGGGCCTGGCCGTGCCCGCCGAGGACGGCGGCGTCGACCTCTTCATCGCCACCCAGTGGCTGCACGCCGACCTCCGCCAGATCGCCCCCGTCCTCGGCCTGCCCGAGGACAAGGTCCGCATGACCCTCTCCGGCGTCGGCGGCGCCTTCGGCGGCCGCGAGGACCTGTCCATGCAGGCCCACGCCTGCCTGCTGGCACTGCGCACCGGCCGCCCCGTGAAGATCGTCTACAACCGCTTCGAGTCCTTCTTCGGCCACGTCCACCGCCACCCCGCCAGGCTGGCCTACGAACACGGGGCCACCCGCGACGGCACGCTGCTCTACATGACGTGCCGCATCGTGCTCGACGGCGGCGCCTACGCCTCCTCCTCCCCGGCCGTCGTCGGCAACGCCGCCTCCCTCTCGGCGGGCCCCTACGAGATCCCCCACGTCGGCATCGAGGCCCTCGCCCTCTACACCAACAACCCGCCCTGCGGCGCCATGCGCGGCTTCGGGGCGGTCCAGGCCTGCTTCGCCTACGAGGCCCAGATGGACAGGCTCGCGGCCGCGCTGGAGATGGACCCGGTCGAGTTCCGGCGCCGCAACGCCATGACGCAGGGGTCGGTGATGCCCACCGGACAGGTCGTGGACGCCCCCGCGCCCGTCGCCGAACTCCTGCGCCGCGTCAAGGCGATGCCCCTGCCGCCGGAGCGCCAGTGGGAGAGCGCCGGCGGCGCACCGGACGTACGGGCGCTGCCCGGCGGGCTGTCCAACACCACCCACGGCGAGGGCGTCGTACGCGGGATCGGCTACGCCGTCGGCATCAAGAACGTGGGCTTCTCCGAGGGCTTCGACGACTACTCCACCGCCCGGGTGCGGCTGGAGACCGTCGGCGGCGAGGCCGTGGCCACCGTCCACACCGCGATGGCCGAGGTGGGCCAGGGCGGCGTCACCGTCCACACCCAGATCGCCCGCACCGAGCTGGGCGTCGCCCGGGTCGTCCTCCACCCCGCCGACACCCGCGTCGGCTCCGCCGGCTCCACCTCCGCCTCCCGGCAGACCTACGTCACCGGCGGCGCGGTACGGCGCGCGTGCGAGAAGGCGCGGGAGGAGGTGCTCGAGCGGGGCCGGGCGCGGTTCGGGACGTACCATCCGGCCTGGGCGACCGCCGAACTCCTGCTGGAGGACGGCAAGGTGGTCACCGACGGCGGCGAGGTCCTCGCCGACCTCGTCGACGTGCTCGGGGACGAGGCCGTCGAGGCCGAGGTGGAATGGCGGCACCGCCCCACCGAGCCCTTCGACCCGCACACCGGCCAGGGCTTCGGCCATGTGCAGTACTCCTTCGCCGCGCACCGCGCGGTCGTCGAGGTCGACACCGAGCTCGGCCTGGTCAAGGTCGTCGAGCTGGCCTGCGCCCAGGACGTCGGCAAGGCGCTCAACCCGCTCTCCGTCACCGGCCAGATCCAGGGCGGAACCACCCAGGGCCTGGGCCTCGCCGTCATGGAGGAGATCGTCGTGGACCCGGTGACCGCCAAGGTCCGCAACCCCTCCTTCACCGACTACCTGATCCCCACCATCCTCGACACCCCCGCCATCCCCGTCGACATCCTCGAACTCGCCGACACCCACGCCCCCTACGGGCTGCGCGGGGTCGGCGAGGCCCCCACGCTCTCCTCGACGCCCGCCGTCGTGGCGGCCGTCCGCCAGGCCACGGGCCTGGCCCTGACGCGGGTGCCGGTGCGGCCGGAACACCTCACGGGCACCTGACCCCACAGCGTCGTCATCCGTTTCGTCTCGGGCCGTCCCCCGGGTCGTGCAGCCCCCACCGGACCCTGGAGCAGGCACCATGACCTACGCACCCGCCCGGCACCCCACGGCGGCGGGCCCGCGCCCGTCCGCCGGACGGTCCCGGCTCGACCGGTACTTCCACCTCACCGACCGGGGGTCGACCGTCGCCCGCGAGGTGCGCGGCGGCATCACGACCTTCATGGCCATGAGCTACATCCTGCTGCTCAACCCCCTGATCCTGTCCGGCCCGGACGCCGCCGGGCGCACCCTCGGCCGGGCCGCCCTGATCACCGCCACCGCCTTCGCGGCCGCGCTCTCCACCCTCCTGATGGGCCTGATCGGCAGGGTGCCGCTCGCGCTCGCCGCCGGGCTGGGGGTCTCCGGGGTGCTCTCCACCCAGGTCGTCGCCCACCTGACCTGGCCGCAGGCGATGGGCATGTGCGTCCTGTACGGCGTGATCATCATGCTGCTGGTCCTCACCGGGCTGCGCGAGCGGGTCATGAACGCCATCCCGCAGGCGCTCAAGCACGCCATCACCATGGGCATCGGGATGTTCATCGCCCTGATCGGGCTGGTCAAGGCGGGCTTCGTGCACGCCGCGTCGTCCGGCGGCCCGGTCACCCTGGGACCGGCCGGCGAGCTGGCGGGCTGGCCGGTGCTGCTGTTCTGCGTCACCCTGCTGCTGATCTTCATGCTGCAGGCGCGGGAGGTCCCCGGAGCGATCCTCATCGGCATCGTGGCCGGCACGATCCTCGCCGTCGTCGTCGACGCGGTGGCCGACCCCGGCCCGAAGACCTGGCAGAACGGCCGGCCCGCGCTCGAGGGAGGCGCGGTGTCCATGCCGGACTTCTCCCTCTTCGGGCAGGTGGAGTTCGGCGGCTGGGGCGCGGTCGGCGGGGTCACCGTCGCGATGATCGTCTTCACCCTGGTGCTGGCCGGCTTCTTCGACGCCATGGCCACGATCATCGGCGTGGGCACCGAGGCGGGCCTGGCCGACGAGCGGGGCCGGATGCCGGGCCTGAGCAGGGCGCTGCTCGTCGACGGCGCGGGCGGCGCGATCGGCGGGGCGGCGGGCGCCTCGGGCCAGACGGTCTTCGTGGAGTCGGCGACCGGGGTGGGCGAGGGCGCGCGCACCGGCCTGGCGTCCGTCGTCACCGGCCTGCTCTTCACCGCCTGCCTGTTCTTCACCCCGCTCACCCGGATCGTGCCCGGCGAGATCGCGGCGGCGGCGCTGGTCGTCATCGGCGCCATGATGGCCGGCCAGGCCCGGCACATCGACTGGACCGACCGGGCGGTGTCCGTCCCGGTCTTCCTGACCGTGGTGCTGATGCCGTTCACGTACTCCATCACGGCCGGCGTCGGCGGCGGCGTCATCGCGTACACGGCCATCAAGGCGGGCCAGGGCCGGTGGCGCGAGCCCGGCGCCTTCCTGTGGGCGCTGAGCCTGGTCTTCGCGGGCTACTTCGCCCTGCACCCCATCGAGCACTGGCTCGGCGTGAAGTGACGCGAGCCCGCAGCGACATGAAGTAGCGACATGAAGTAGCGACATGAAGTAGCGACATGAAGTAGCGACATGAAGGAGAGCGACGCCGTGCTGGACATCGCCGAGGAACTGAGCCGCTGGTGCGAGGAGGGGCGCGACGCCGCCGTCGCCACGGTCGTGGCCGTACGCGGCAGCGCCCCCCGGCAGCCCGGCGCCGCCCTCGCCGTCGACGCCGGCGGCACGGCGATCGGCTCCGTCTCCGGCGGCTGCGTGGAGGGCGCGGTCTACGAGCTGTGCCGCGAGGCGCTGCGCACGCGACGGCCGGTGCTGGAACGGTTCGGCTACTCGGCCGAGGACGCGTTCGCCGTCGGCCTGACGTGCGGCGGGGAGATCGACGTCCTCGTGACGCCGCTGGAGGCCGTACCGGCCGCGGCGCTGCGCGCGGCGGCGCGCGGCGACCGGGTGGCGCTGGCCCGCGTGACGGCGGGCCCGCCCGGCACGCTGGGGCGCGCCCTGCTCCTGCGCCCCGACGGCACCGCGCACGGCACCCTGGGCCCGCCCGCCCTGGACCACGCCGCGGCCGCCGAGGCCCGGGCCCTGCTGGACGCGGGCCGTACGGGCACGGTCGACCTCCGCGAGGACGGGGTGCGGCTGCTGGTCGAGTGCAGCGTGCCGCCGCCGCGCATGCTCGTCTTCGGCGCCATCGACTTCGCGGCCGCGCTGGTGCGGGCGGGGACGTTCCTCGGCTACCGCGTCACCGTGTGCGACGCCCGCCCGGTCTTCGCGACGCCCGCCCGCTTCCCGGAGGCCGACGAGGTCGTCGTGGACTGGCCGCACCGCTACCTCGCCACCCAGGACCTCGACGCGCGCACGGCCGTGTGCGTCCTCACCCACGACGACAGGTTCGACGTGCCCCTGCTGGAACGGGCGCTGCGGCTTCCGGTCGCGTACGTCGGCGCCATGGGCTCGCGCCGCACCCACGAGCGGCGCCTGGAGCGGCTGCGCGAGGCGGGCCTGGGCGAGGCGGAACTGGCGCGGCTGCGCTCCCCGATCGGGCTCGACCTGGGGGCCCGTACGCCCGAGGAGACGGCCCTGTCCATCGCCGCGGAGATCGTCGCGGTCCGGCGCGGGGGCTCGGGCGGGCCGCTCACCGGCGGGCGGACGCCCATCCACCACGAACCGCGTCCGGCCGGGGCCCGGGGAACGGCCGTGGAGTGCCCTGTGTAACGATGCGTCGCACTCTTGTTCCCCTAGTTCAGAGAGTCACCTTGTCTCCTTCCAGATCCGGTTGGACCCGCACCCTCGCCGTGGCACTGGCCATGGCCGCGTGCGGCGGGACGGCCACCGCCACGGTGGCCGTCGCAGCACCACAGCCGACGGGCGACACCCGCGCAGCCGAGACGTACTGGACGGCCGAGCGCATGGCCGGGGCCAAGCCGCTCGAGGCGGGCCACACCACGCAGCCGGCCAAGCCGCGCTCCGGCATCACCGGCTCCCCGGGCCTCGCCGCCCCGTCCGGAACGCCCAAGGGCTCCTACGGTGACGGCATACCCGCCGTCGGCACGTTCTTCAGCAGCTCCGGCCCGACCGGCGCCACCTACTGCACCGCCAGCGTCGTGCGGAGCGCGGGCCGCAACCTCGTGCTGACCGCCGGGCACTGCGCCAAGTCCCTGGCCGGCGGCGGCCAGCGCATCTTCGTCCCGCAGTACCGCAAGGGACTGGACGCGGCCCACCAGCCCTACGGCGTCTTCCCCGTCGACAAGGTCTTCACCGACCCGCGCTACACCCGCAACAGCAAGGGCGCCGACTCCGACCTCGACTTCGGCTTCGCCCGCCTGTCGCCCAACGCGCAGGGCGCCCAGGTGGAGGACCGCACGGGCGGCCTGCGGCTGACGGACACCCCCCGCTGGACCAGCACGGTCAACGTCATCGGCTACCCCGGCGCGTACAACCCCGACCAGCGGGCCATCGGCTGCACCGTGCCGTCCTCGCGGCTGCCGGGCTTCCGCCAGATGCAGATGAAGTGCGGCGGCTACTACGGCGGCGTCTCCGGCAGCCCGTGGATCACCAACTACGACGCCAAGACCCGCACCGGCGACATCATCGGCAACATCGGCGGCTACAACGGCGGCGGCGACACCGCCAACGACGACTGGCTCAGCTACTCCCCGGTCTACGACCGCGAGATCCGGGCCCTGTACGACGACGCCGTCGCCGACCGCACCCCGCAGCGCTCCGGCGCCTACACCGCGCCTTCGGACAAGGGCCGCCTGTCCGGCGCCGCCTCGACCTGGACGCACGCGAACCACCTCGCGTCCGGCGACTTCACCGGCGACGGCCACGACGACATGCTGACGATCTGGAGCGACGGCGAGGTCACCCTGTACACGGGCGACGGCGCGGGCGGCTTCAGCGCGGAGAAGCAGCTGTCCAAGGCGGCCTACTGGCAGCGGGCCAAGGCGGTCACCGCCGGCGACTTCAGCGGCTCCGCGCTCCCTGACCTCATGGTCCGCTGGGACACCGGCAAGCTCAGCTACTACGAGGACGTCAAGCCCTCCGGCTTCGGCAAGGAGTACACGCTCGCGAGCGCCGGCTCCGCCTGGAAGGACGCCGCGCAGATCACCGCGGGCCGCTTCAACTCCACCTCCAAGGCGAACGACCTCGTCGTCCGCTGGGCGGACGGCAAGGTCACCCTGCACTCCTCGGTGACCTCCTCCGGCCTCGGCACCGAGCGGAGCCTGGCCGCCTCCGGCTCGTTCTGGAAGAACGCCGGATCGCTGACCAGCCTGCGCCCGGCCGGCAAGGACACCTCGAACGTGGTCGTGCGCTGGGCCGACGGCTCGCTGGGCAGCTTCGCCCTCTCCGGCGGCGGCCTGTCCGGCACCCGGCTGCAGGGCCCCAACGCCTCCTGGACGCCCACGATCATGGTCGCCGGCGACTTCAACGGCGGCGACCGCCCCGACGACCTCGTCGTGCGCTGGTCCAACGGCGAGACCTCGCTGTACGGCGGGACGCGGAGCGACGCCCTGGGCACGTGGACGGCGCTGGTGCAGCCGTAACGTCCCCTGCCGGGCCCGGGTGCCGGACGGACCGCCAGAGCGCGGCCGCCCGGCACCCGGGCTCTTTCACGACCGGCAGCCTTCACAGCTCCAGGTCGGCGAAGAGCGCGGCGTGGTCGGAGGCCTGGTCCTTCGGTCCGTGGACGCTGTCGAACCTGACGGCGGACTCGGCGATCCCGCGCGTCTCCACCCGCACCTTGGTCACCTTGCCGAACAGCTCCGGCGAGAACATCACGTAGTCGATCTTCTCGTCCGCCGTGCACGGGCCGTGGGTGCCTTTCGGCCCCTGGTAACTGTCGTGGGTCATCGCGTCCCGAAGACCGGCGTCGCGCAGGAACGTGACCGCCTCGCTGTCCGGGGTGTCGTTGAGGTCCCCGGCGACCACGACACGGTCCGAGCGCCCGAGCGCCTCCTGGTAGATCTTGGCGACGCGCTTGCCCTGCAGCCTGCGCTTTTCCGCACCACCGCCGCCGCGCTTGCTCTTGAAATGATTCCCCAGCAGCCACAGCGGCTCGCCGTCGACGTCGATCTCGAATTCCGGGCAGTCCCGGCTGAAGATTCCGAAGATGTCCTGAGGATTCTCCTTGTCGAAGATGTGCGAGCGTATCGAGGTGATCGGGTGCCGGCTGAGGATCCCCACGTCGATGCCGCGGATGTCATTGCCGTCGATCAGCATGTTGAACGGATAGGCCGGCGCGCCGATTTGGCCGTGCAGCACCTGCTGGTTGAAGCGGTGCAGGGTGAGCCGGTCCTCGACCTCGACCGTGATCAGTATGTCGGCGTTCACCTCGGCGATCACCTTGGCGGTGTTCTGGAGGGCGGCCAAGGAGAGGTCTCCCCGGACCAGCTCGGCCCAGCCGACCCAGTCCGGCCGTCCGTTGACGTCGGCCCTGACCTGGATGTTACGGCCCTCACCCTTGAGGAGCTTGGCCATGCCCTTGGGCTCGTTCACCAGGATCGTCTGGGTGGAGATCTCCTGGGAGACGTCGACGCTGTGCGCCAGGAGGATCTCGATGATCTTCGCCTTGTCGTCGTCCGTGTACGCGTCCTTCTCGAGGATTTCCACGAGCTTCCTGAAGGCGTCGAGTACCGTGTCGCGTTTCGTATCGTCCTCGATGCCGAAGACGACGGGCCGCCGGAAGAGGTTCTCGGCGTTGAATGTGGCGATGCGGATGCTCATGGCGCACCTCCTCACCCTTCGATTCTCGGAGCGCGCCCGGGAGCTGTCCAACGGACCGGGCCGCTCCCCGCGGGGGTGCGGCCCGGAACCGGAGGGGATCAGCCGCGCAGCGGGCCCTCGCAACGGAAGTCCGCCGTCCCCGCCGGGCGGTCGGACCAGATGTCGACCTTGCCGAAGGAGCAGTTCATGTCGGCGAGGTTGTTGGAGGCGCCCTTGGTGCGGTCGAGTATGAAGTAGTCGACCGTCTCGGACATGTCCTTGAAGACCAGGTCGGCGTTGCCGGGGCTGCTCAGGTTGGCGGTGATGCGGCCCGTGCAGACGAAGCGGGGGCGGTCGGTGGTGCGGGCGGTGCCGCACTCGGGGCTCTGGCCCGTCGAGGCGGCGAACGACGAGCGGACCTGGTCGGCCGTGGCCTGCTGCAGGCGGTTGACCGGCGTGTACGTGGTCTCCGGCACGTACAGGTCCTTGACCTTGGCGATCTGCTTGTCGAGGAAGGCGTTGTAGTCCCGCTGCACGTACCAGTCCCGGCCCATGCGGTTGCGCCAGGCGTCGAAGCCGGACACGTCGTTCGCCCGCAGGTAGCCGTACATCTCCCTGAGCGCCGAGGGGCGTTCGGTCCACAGGAACTCGAAGAAGGTGCCCGCGTACGAGTAGAACCGGAAGCCGTCGCGGTCGTACTCCGCGTGCAGCAGCTGGTCGACGGTCATGCGCGGCTTGTTGCCCGCCGTGTCGTTGATGACGCTCTGCACCAGGGACTTGCGGACCCTGATGCCGTCGTCGCGGGTGGCGCCGTCGAAGAACTCGGCGGTGCCCTCGTCCATCGCGGTGGTGCGGTCGCCCTGGTACCACGGGCCCTCGCCGAAGAGGCCGGGCACGGCCCAGCGGCCGTTGAGGTAGTGGGTGTACTCGTGGCGGAAGAGCTCCTCCAGGGTGAGCGTGGAGTCCTGGGGCACCCGCCGCTCGTAGGTGTAGAAGGTGGCGCCGTTCTCGATGTAGATACCGCCGTTGTTGGTGCCCATGCCGGTGAGCAGCGGGTGGTAGATCTCGTAGTCCGAACGGGAGGCGTACAGCACGATGTTCAGCGAGGTGTTGGTGTCGCCGGCCAGCGGCTGCTCGGTGCCCAGGACCCGGTGGTACTGCGCCTTGACCTGCTTGCTGGCGTAGTAGAGGCGGTCGACGGTGGTACGCGGCAGGGCGGTGCGGACCTTGATGCCGCCGTTGTCGTACGTGTACGTGTTGGGGAAGAGGCGGCGCTCGATGTCCGTCTTGCACACCCCGTACTGCTTGCAGGCGCCGAACTCGTTCAGCCAGGTGACGACCTTGGCCCAGGGCTCGCTGCCCTCGCCGAAGGTGCCGGCGGTGGTCGACAGCAGGCCGCCCAGCGCGGAGGTGATCTCGCCCTTGAGCGCGTCGATCTGGCCCATCCGGCCGTACTCGCCGACGGCGTCGCGCGCCACCCAGGCGTTGGCCGTGCCCTTGAGGTGGGTGTAGCCGGCGAAGGCCTTGAAGACGGCGCGGTAGGAGGGGTCGGCGGTGACGGCGGCGTGGAAGGCGGTGTCGTGGTTGCCGGAGTAGACGCCGAGGTAGTTCAGGGAGAGCGCGGCGAGCGCGGCGCCGGCCCAGGAGGTGTCCTTGGCGGTCTGCGGGTGCGCGGCGTCCATGGTGGCCAGCACGCGCTTGACCAGCGGGAGCTGGTGCTGACGCAGGCCGGGGGAGCTGGCGGCGTAGAGGGCCTCGCGCAGGGTCTCGGCGTTGGTGCGGGTGACGTCGAAGGTGCGGGCGGCCGTGCCGAAGGAGGAGACGGCACGGCGGATGGCGTCCACGGTCTGCGCGTCGCCGAGGTCGATCTCGTCGTGTGAGAAGTCGTGATAGCCCACGGCGTGGAGGTAGGTGAACATCTCCAGCAGGTGGCTGCCGTTCTTGCCGTCGTGGCCGCCGGCCAGCTGTTCGGCGCGCCGGGAGACGGCCCGGACGTGCTCCTTGGACATGACGGGGACCAGCCGCTGGTCCCACTTCCAGATCAGGTCGCGCAGGCAGCCGTCGGCGGTGACGGCCGGGTCGGCGAGGAAGTCGGCGAACTGCTCCGGGGTGAGCCGGGTGATGCCGTCGAGGGTGCAGGGGACCGTGGTGCCGCGGAGCGTGGCGCGGGGGGTGGTGGCCTTGGCCTTGCCGGAGGTGTCCTTCGCCTTGTCCTTGCCGGCGCCCGGCACCCGTCCGTCCGTCAGCCCGCCGGGAGCGGTGGGGTTCTCGATGGCGGGCCGCGGGGCCTTGGCGAGGCGGGTGACCTCGTCGAAGGGGTTGGGCGCGGGCGCCGACGCCTGACGGGCCGGGGCCGGGGAAGCGGGGGCCGGGGCGCCGGCGGGGGAGTCGGCGAAGCCGGGCTGCACGACGGTGGCGCAGAGGGTCGCCGCTATCGCGGTGCCGAGCAGGGATCTGCGCAGGGTTCTGGAGGGGGTCACCGATGACTCCTGTGGGTGGGAGGTGTGTGTGATGCGCACGCGAAGTCGGGGGGTGCGGGCGTGCGGGTCCACGGCGGCGCGGCGGGAGGTTCCCCGACTGCCGCCTGGCGGGCGGTGCGGAAGGTGCCGCTGCGGCGCCATGTGATGCGTAACGTAGTAATGTGAAATGTTACTGACAACCCCTTAGATGCGCTGGATTCCGCCCGGCGGCACAGGGGAGACCATTGACGCAGGTCAACGGGGGTTCGATGAACACCGAGCAAAAAAGCGTTATTTCAGGGCCGCGAATATCGTCCGCGCTGGCGACGCTGCTCGCCGCCGTCCTGCTGTTCCTCTGCACCCCGCCACCCGCCGAGGCGGCCGGCCGGGCCGCGACGCGGGACGACGCCGCCCGGTGCGCCCTGCCCGGCGCCACCGGCTGGACCGACGAAGGACACGACACCGACGACTCGGTCTTCCAGCGGCCGATCGGGACCGTCAACGTCGGCATGATCTTCGTGGACTTCCCCGACGCGCCCGCCACCGAGTCGCCCGAAACCGACAGCGCCCGGATCACCCCCGGCGCCGACTGGCTGTGGTTCGCCTCCCACGGCAAGGCGTGGCTGTCCATCAGCGAGCACCGCAGCTGGGTGCGGATGCCGCACCGCTCCACCGACTACGGCTTCGCCCGCGGCCTCACCCACGAGACGCACGAGGCGTACATCGCGGACGCCGTGCGCGCCGCCGACCCGTACACCGACTTCTCGCGCTACGACATGCTCTACGTCGTCCCCACCCGCAACGCCGCGGCCATCTCCTTCACCCCCACCTACATCTACGAGCCCGGCACGCCGGGCGTCGTCGCCGACGGCAACCGCCTCAGGTGGGCCGTGACCTTCGGCCAGGACATGTGGCACTGGGACGAGCGGCTCGTGGGCCACGAGACCGCTCACACCTTCGGCCTGCCCGATCTGTACGCCTTCGACGCGGGAAGCGACGCCCACCGCTTCGTCGGCGGCTGGGACGTGATGGGCCTGATCAGCGGTGCCGGACCGCAGTACCTCGCGTGGCACGCGTGGAAGCTCGGCTGGACCGACGACGGCCAGGTCGCCTGCCGGGCCTCCACAGGCGCCGACACCGTACGCCTGACCGCCGTCGAGTACGGCGGCGGCACCGCGATGGCAGTGGTGCGCACCGGCCCCACGAGCGCTTACGTCGTCGAGTCGCGGCGGGCGGTCCGGGCGGACGAACGGGCCTGCGGGACCGGCGCGCTGGTCTACAAGATCGACTCGTCCGTGCCGACCGGCAAGGGCCCGGTCCGGGTGATGGACGCCAGGCCCGGCGCCACCCCGCCGAGCGGCTGCCGCCCGCTGGACGACGCCCCCTACCGGGCGGGCCAGTCCTTCACCGACGCGGCGGCCGGCGTCCGCATCGACGTGCTGAGCTCCGACGGCCTCGGCGACACGGTCCGCGTCACCAAGTCCTAGGGGTGTCCGATGGGTTCGCCGATCGGACACCCCCTGGAAATCAGCGATCGGTACGACCGGTGGTGCCCTGAATCCCCCCATAGGAATCAGGGCACCACCGCGACGGCGGCCTCAGACCGCCGTTCCGGGGAAGTGGCACGCCACTTCCCGCGCCTCGCCCGGCGTGGCGACCCGCAGCAGCGGGGCCTCGGTCCGGCAGATCTCCTGGGCCCTGGGGCAGCGGGGATGGAACGTGCAGCCCGGCGGGGGAGCCGCCGGGCTCGGCGGGTCGCCCGCCAGCGTGATCCGCTCGCGGGCCCTCTCGGCGGCCGGGTCCGGCAGCGGAACGGCCGAGAGCAGGGCCTGGGTGTAGGGGTGGGCGGGGGCGGCGTACACCCGCTCCTTGGCGCCGATCTCCACGATCCGCCCCAGATACATCACCGCCACCCGGTCGCACACCCGCTTGACCACCGACAGGTCGTGGGCGATGAAGAGGTAGGCCAGGCCCAGCTCCCGCCGCAGCCGTTCCATCAGGTTGACGATCTGGGCCTGGACGGAGACGTCGAGGGCGGAGACCGGTTCGTCGGCGACGACCAGGCGGGGGCCGGTGGCGAGCGAGCGGGCGATGCCGATGCGCTGGGCCTGGCCGCCGGAGAACTCGTGCGGATAGCGGTCGAGATGCTCGGGGATCAGCCCGACCAGCTCCATCAGCTCCGCCGCCCGCCGGCGCGCCTCGGCCTGCGGCGTGCCCTGCACCAGCAGCGGGTCGGCGATGATCCGGGACACCGTCTGGCGGGGGTTGAGGGAGGAGTGCGGGTCCTGGAAGACCATCTGCAGCTCCCGGCGCAGCGGCTTCATCTCGCGCCGGCCCAGCCGGCTGATGTCGCGGCCGTCGTAGGTGATCGATCCGGCCGTCGGCTCCAGCAGCCGCACGATCATGCGGCCGGTGGTGGACTTGCCGCAGCCGGACTCCCCGACCAGCCCCAGGGTCTCGCCGGGGGCGATGTCGAAGCTGACGCCGTCGACGGCGCGTACGGGCGCCGAGCGGCGGCGGCCGGGGAAGGTCATCCTCACGTCCCGTACGGACAGCAGGGGAGCGGCGGTCGCGGTCATGGGGTGCCTTTCCGGGCCGGGGCGGGGGTGTGCAGGGGCAGGTGGCAGGCGACCAGCCGCCCGCCGGCCGTGGCGAGGCCGGGCCGCTCCCGCGCGCAGCGCTCGCGTTCGGCCGGGGCCGCGGCGGCCGCGCGCGGGCAGCGGGGTGCGAAGGCGCACCCGGGGGCCGGGGCCAGCAGCGAGGGCGGGCTGCCGGGGATCGCGCGCAGGGGCGCGTCGTCGGCGTCGTCGAGGCGGGGGAGGGAGTCGAGCAGGCCGCGGGTGTAGGGGTGGGCCGGGTCGGTGAACAGGGCGTCCACCGGCGCCTGTTCGGCGGCCCGCCCGCCGTACATCACCAGCACCTCCTGGGCGACGCGGGCGATGACGCCGAGGTCGTGCGTGATCATGACGACGGCCAGTCCCCGGTCCTGCTGCAGGCGGACGATCAGATCCAGGATCTGCGCCTGGACGGTGACGTCGAGGGCGGTGGTCGGCTCGTCGGCGATGAGCAGGTCGGGTTCGCAGGCGAGCGCCATGGCGATCATCGCGCGCTGGCGCATGCCGCCGGAGAACTGGTGGGGGTACTCGCCCGCCCGCCGCGCGGGCTCCGGGATGCCGACCTCGCCGAGCGTCTCGACGGCCCGTCGGCGGGCGGCGGCCCGGCGGGAGCCGAAGTGGACGCGGTGGTGCTCGGCGATCTGCTCGCCGACGGTGTAGTAGGGGTGGAGGCTGGAGAGCGGGTCCTGGAAGATCATCGCCATCCGGCGGCCGCGCAGCCGGTTCAGCTCGCCCTCGGCCAGCCCGACGAGCTCCCGCCCGTCCAGGGCGATGGAGCCGGTGACCTCGGCGCCGGTGTGCAGGCCCATCACGGCCAGGGAGGTGACGGACTTGCCGGAACCGGACTCGCCGACGATGCCGAGCGTGTGCCCGCGGCGCACCGAGAAGGCGAGCGAGTCCACGGCCCGCACCGGCCCGCGGCCGGTGCGGAAGGTGACGGTCAGGTCCTTGACCGACAGCAGGGGGGCCTCGTCGGCCATCAGAACCTCACCCTCGGGTCGACGACGGCGTAGAGCAGGTCGACGGCCAGGTTGGCGACGACGATGAAGGTGGCGGCCAGCAGGGTGACGCCGAGGATGACCGGCTGGTCGCCGGTGGACAGCGCGCCGTAGAACAGCCGCCCGATGCCCGGCAGTCCGAAGATGGACTCGGTGATGACCGCGCCCGCGAGCAGGCCGCCCAGGTCCATGCCGAAGATGGTCAGGATGGGCGTCATGCCCGCGCGCAGGGCGTGCTTGACCACGACGGTCCGGCGCGGCAGGCCCTTGGCGCGGGCGGTGCGGATGTACGGCTCCGCCATCGTCTCGATCATCGAACCGCGGCTCTGGCGCGCGTACATGGCGGCGTACAGGACGGCCAGGGCGAGCCACGGCAGGAGCAGGTTCGACGCCCAGTGCGCGGGGTCGTCGGCGAAGGGCACGTACTGCGGGTAGGGCAGCAGGCCGGCCACCCGGATCAGGCCGTAGATCAGCATCATGGAGGTGAAGTAGACGGGCATGGAGGCGGCGGCGACGGCGCCGACCATCAGGGCCTTGTCGGTGAGGGTGTCCTTGCGCAGGGCCGCGGCGACGCCCGCGCCCAGGCCGAGCAGCAGCCACAGCACGGCGGCGCCCAGGGCCAGCGAGGCCGAGACCGGCAGTCGGTCCATCAGCAGGTCCCAGACGGCCTCGGAGTTCTCGTACGAGTAGCCGAGGCAGGGGAAGTCGCAGTGCAGGGCGTACTGCCCGCTGCCCATGGTGCGGCCGGTGAAGACGCCGGTGACGAAGTCCGCGAACTGCCGCCACAGCGGCTGGTCCAGGCCCATGTGGGCGCGGATCGCCTCCAGCCGTTCGGTGCTGCAGGACTTTCCGCACGCGGCGGCCGCCGGGTCGGAGGGCAGGACGTAGAAGACGGTGAAGGTGACGGCGGCGATGGCCAGGAGGACGCCGACGACGCCGAGCAGCCGGCGGGCGGTGTAGAGGATCACGCGCGGCCGCTCCTCGGGTCGAGGACGTCGCGCAGCGCGTCGCCGAGCAGGGTGAAGGCGAGCACGGTCAGGAAGAGACAGGCGCTCGGGATGACGAAGTACATGGGGTCCGTGTCGTAGAAGGCGACGCTCTCGGCGATCATCTGGCCCCAGGAGGGGGTGGGCGGGCGGACGCCGACGCCCAGGTAGCTCAGGGCCGCCTCGGTGGCGATCATGCCGGGGATGATCAGCGTGGTGTAGGCGATGACGGGGCCGGAGACGCCCGGGAGGATGTCGCGGGTGAGGATGCGCCAGGGGCCGGCGCCGCCGACGCGGGCGGCGTCGACGTACTCGCGGTGCTTGAGGGACAGCGCCTGGCCGCGGACGACGCGGGCGACGCCGGGCCAGCCGAACAGCCCGATGACGGCGGTCATCAGCGCGACGCGGTTGACGTCCTTGGCCACCGACATCATCGCGATCATGAAGATGAGGGAGGGGAAGGACATGGTGAGGTCCATCAGGCGGGAGAGCACGGCGTCGGTGCGGCCGCCGAAGTAGCCGGCGGCGATGCCGGCCGCCGTTCCGGCGACGACGACGATCGCGGTGGCGGTGAGCGCGATGAACAGCGAGACCTGCGCGCCGTGGACGACGCGGGCGAAGAGATCGCGGCCGGTGACGGGCTCCACGCCGAGCCAGTGGTCGGCGGAGATCCCGCCGAGCGGGCCGAGGGGCCGGCCGCCGAGGTAGGGGTCGACGGCGGTCTTGTCGAACTCCTCGGGGGACCAGCCGCCGAGCGCGCTCAGCAGCGGGGCGGACGCCGCCACGATCAGGAAGAGGGCGACGACGGCGAGGGAGATCCGTACGGACGCGCGGCGGCGCAGTTCCGCGCGGGCCAGGCGCCAGGGGCCGGCGGCGGGGGCCGCCTGCGGGGCGGGTGCGGTGGTGGTCATGGCGGGCGGCCCTCAGCCCCGGCCCTTGGCCGGGTCCTTGAGCCCGACGGTGGCGTAGTCGAGCTGGCCGCCGAAGGAGGTGTGCCCGTAGGCGCCGGCGATGTTGGTGCCCAGGACCAGCGGCCACCGGCGGACGAGCACGGGCACGGCGGGCGCCTTGGCGAGGATCTCGCCGTCGAGCTTCCGCCAGGCCCCGGCCGCCTCCTTGGAGTCGGTCATGGCGGCGATCTCGTCCATCCGCTTCATGGTCGCGTTCTCGCGGAAGAGCGAGTGGTTGCCGGAGTTGCCCTTCTCCTTGATGAAGCGGCCGTCGAAGACGAAGGGCAGGAAGGTCGAGCCGGAGGGGTAGTCGGGGCACCAGCCGGTGTACACCATGTCGGTGCGGTTCTTGGTGTCGCCGATACCGGCGTAGAACGCGGACGGGTCCACGGTCTCGATGGTGACCTTGATGCCCGCCTTGCCGAGGGACTGCTGGATCGCCTCGGCCCGGCCCTTGTCGCCGGAGGAGACGGTGAGCTTGGTGGAGAAGCCGTCCGGCTTGCCGGCCTCCTTCAGCAGCCGCTTGGCCTTCTCGGTGTCGCCGGTGGCGGGGATCCTCAGGGTGTCGGGCTGCTTGCCGCCGAAGAGCGTGGCCGGCATGTAGGCGGTCGACGGGTCGTTGAGGGCGGGGCCGCCGGAGGCGGTCAGGACGGCGTCCCGGTCGAGGGCGTACTGCACGGCCCGGCGCACTTTGACGTCGTCGAAGGGGGCCCGGCCGGTGTGCATCTGGAGCATGTCGGTGCAGTTCTGGGACTCGGCGAGCAGTCGTGAGCGCACCTCGGCGCTGGGCAGCACCTTGGCCGCGCTCTCCGGCCGCAGGGCGTACCAGGGGACGGCGGAGGCGTCGGCGCCCTGGCTGGCGATCATGCGGTCGTCGATCTGGTTGGCCTTGAGGCCCATGACGACGATCAGCTTGTCGGGGTAGGCCTTGCGGACCTCGTCCGTCCTCGGATCCCACTTGTCGTTGCGGACCAGGACCAGCTTCTTGCCCCGGTCGTAGGAGTCGATCTTGTAGGGGCCGGAGGAGAAGGGCCGGTTGTCGTACTGCGGGCCCTTGTCCCGCGCCTGTGGTACGGGCGCGAAGGTGGGCATGACCGTGGCGTAGGGGAACTCGGCGAAGGGCTTGCGCAGTTCGAAGACGATGGTGCGGTCGTCCGGCGTCCTGACCGAGTCCAGGTGCTTGCCCTGGGCGGGGCCCTGGTAGCCCTCGGCGCCGGCGAGGTAGCGGGCCGCGTAGTCGGCGCCGCCGGGCAGGTCGGGGGAGAAGGACCGTTCCACGTTGTACTTGACGTCCTGGGCGGTGATGGGCGAGCCGTCCTCGTACGTCACCCCCTGCTTGAGGTGGAACGTCCAGGTCCTGGCGCCGTTCGAGGGGGTGCCGAGGTCGGTGGCGAGGTCGGGGACCAGCGTGCCGCCCTCGTTGCCGGGCGCGCCCTTGTAGGTCACCAGCGTGCGGTAGAGCAGCCGGGTGCCGAAGTCCATGTCGCTCATGACCCAGTTGCGGGCCGGGTCGAGGTGGGTGAAGTCCTGGTTGGACAGCACGGTGAGGGTGCCGCCCTTGTGCGGGGTGCCGCCCAGTACGGCGCCGGCGTTGGCGGCGACGGGATTTCTGCCGCCTCCGCCCCCGCCCGCCCTCCGTTCGCCCGAGCAGCCGGCCGCGCCGAGCGCGAGGGTGGCCGCCAAGGTGGCGGCGAGGGCGGTACAGGTGCGCTTGTTCATCAGTGGTCACTCCGTGAACAGGTCGGGCAGCCAAGGGAGTCCTGTGAGCGCCAGGCGCTGGCTGAAATGTGACCCGTAACATAGTAATGTGAAATTGCACTGACAAGGCATCAGCAGTGGCATCAGTAGTTCCGTTATCCACCTGTGTCCGAGGAGGAGTCCCCGTGAACGACACCACAACCGCCGCAATCCGGACGGTGAGTCACGACCTGCCCGTCTCGCCGGAGTTCGAGGACTTCATGGCGGCCGACTGGGCGGCCACCCCGCTGCCCGGCGACATCCGGCTGCCCGCGGCGGACCTCGCCGCCGCCCGCCGCGCCAGGCTGTCCGCGCGCTTCCCCGGCGAGCGGCTGATCGTCCCGGCGGGGGAGCTGAGGGTCCGCTCCAACGACTGCGACCACCGCTTCCGCCCGCACAGCGCGTACGCCTGGCTGACCGGCCTCACCGGCGAGGACCAGGTGGGCCACGTCCTCGTCCTCGAGCCCGACGGCCCGCACGCCCACGAGGCGGTGCTGTACGTGCGCCCCCGCTCGCCGCGCGTCGGCACGGAGTTCTACCGCGACCGCCGCTACGGCGAGTTCTGGGTCGGCCGCCGCCCCGACCTCGCCGAGGCCGAGCGGATGACCGGCGTCCGCTGCGTGCACCTCGACGACCTCGGCGCGCTCCCGCCGGGCCGCGACGCCTCCCAGGACGCGGAGCTGGCCTCCGTGCTGAGCGAACTGCGCCTGGTCAAGGACGCCTGGGAGGTCGGCCAGCTGCAGCTGGCCGTGGACCACACCACCGCCGGGTTCGAGGACGTCGTCCGCGCGCTGCCCCGCGCCCTGACCCACCCGCGCGGCGAGCGCTGGATCGAGGGCGTCTTCGCCCTGCGCGCCCGCGCCGAGGGCAACGGCACCGGCTACGAGACCATCGCCGCCTCCGGAGCGCACGCCTGCGTCCTGCACTGGATACGCAACGACGGCCCCCTGAACCCCCGGGAACTGCTCCTGCTGGACGCCGGCGTGGAGACCGACACCCTCTACACCTCCGACATCACCCGCACCCTGCCCCTCTCCGGCCGCTTCTCCCCCGTGCAGCGGCAGGTCTACGAACTCGTCCTCGCCGCCCAGGAGGCGGGCATCGCCGCGCTCAAACCCGGCGCGAGCTTCCGCGACTTCCACCGGGCCGGCATGCGGGTCATCTCCGAGGGCCTCGCCGAGTGGGGCATCCTCAAGAGCGCCGAGGGCGACCTCCACCGCCGCTACACCCTGTGCAGCAGCGGGCACATGCTCGGCCTCGACGTCCACGACTGCGCCCAGGCGCGGGCCGAGGCCTACCTCGACGGCGTCCTGGAGGAGGGGCAGGTCCTCACCGTCGAGCCCGGTCTCTACCTCCAGCCCGACGACGAGACGCTGCCGCCCGAACTGCGCGGCATCGGCGTGCGGATCGAGGACGACCTGGTCATCACGGCGGAGGGGGCGCGGCTGATGTCCGGGGCGCTGCCGAGGACTCCGGACGCGATCGAGGCGTGGATGGGCGAGCTGATGGAGAAGCAGCCGACGGGGAAGTAGAAGTCGCAACGGAACGGCTCTTGGCACGCTCAGTGCAATGTGAAATATTACTGACTGTGCCCCAGAGCAACTCCTCGGACGTCGCCGACGTCATCGTCGTCGGAGCGGGCGTGGTCGGCGCCGCCTGCGCCTACTACGCCGCACGCTCCGGCCTGTCCGTCACCGTGGTCGACCGCGGCCCCGTCGCCGGCGGGACCACGGGAGCGGGCGAGGGCAACCTCCTCGTCTCCGACAAGGGCCCCGGCCCCGAACTCGAACTGGCCCTGCTCTCCACCCGCCTGTGGCGGGAGATGGAGGACGGCGTCCCGGCGGCGAGCGAGTACGAGCCCAAGGGCGGCCTGGTCGTCGCCTCGTCCAGCGCGGCCATGGACGCCCTGCGGCACTTCGCCCGGGCCCAGGCCACGGCGGGCGTCACCGCCCACGAGATCGAGGCGGACCGGCTGCGCGAGAAGGAACCGCATCTCGCGCCCGGCCTCGCCGGCGGCTTCCACTACCCCCAGGACGCCCAGGTCCAGCCCGCCCTCGCCGCCGCCCGCCTGCTGCGCGCCTCGGGCGCCCGCGTCCGCACCGGCAGCGAGGTCACCGCGGTCCTCACCGGCCCGGGCGGCGAGGTGCGGGGCGTGCGGACGCCCGGCGGCGACCTGCACGCCCCCCACGTGGTGAACGCCGCCGGCACCTGGGGCGGCGAGCTGGCCCGCCTCGCCGGTGGCGACCTGCCCGTCCTGCCCCGCCGCGGCTTCGTGCTCGTCACCGAACCGCTGCCGCGCGTGGTCCGGCACAAGGTCTACGCGGCCGACTACGTCGCCGACGTGGCCAGCGACTCCGCGGCCCTGCAGACCTCCGCGGTCGTCGAGGGCACCCCGGCCGGCCCGGTCCTCATCGGCGCCAGCCGCGAACGCGTCGGCTTCGACCGCACGTTGTCCGTCGAGGCGCTGCGCCGCCTCGCCCAGGGCGCCACCGCGCTCTTCCCCCTGCTGGCCGGGGTGCGGGCGACGCGCGCGTACGCGGGCTTCCGCCCGTATCTCCCCGACCACCTGCCCGCGATCGGTGCCGACCCCCGCGTGCCCGGCCTGCTGCACGCCTGCGGGCACGAAGGCGCCGGCATCGGCCTCGCCCCGGCCACCGGGCTCATCGTCGCCCACCTGCTGACCGGCGCCGAACCCCCGCTCGACGTCAAGCCGTTCGACCCCGGCCGCTTCCCGGCCGCCGCCTGACGGGGCCCGCCCGCCCCGCCCCCGACACACCCGAGAGGAAGCCCGCAGTGGCCCGTACCCCCGCCGAGCTCGCCGGGGCGGAGCCGGAACCGCCGTTCGAGATCACCTTCGACGGCCGTACGGTCACCGCCCTGCCCGGCCAGTCCCTGGCCGCCGCCCTGTGGGGCGCGGGCATCCTCGCCTGGCGCACCACCCGCGCCGGCGGCCGCCCGCGCGGCGCCTTCTGCGGCATCGGCCAGTGCTTCGACTGCCTCGCCACCGTCAACGGCACGCCCAACCGGCGGGCCTGCCTCGTGCCCGCCCGCTCCGGCGACGCCGTCACCACCCAGGAAGGACACGGCCATGGCCCGCTCGGCGTCTGAACCCTACGACCTCGCCGTGCTGGGCGCGGGCCCCGCCGGGATCGCGGGCGCCGTCGCGGCCTCCGAAGCGGGCCTGTCCGTCGCCCTGCTGGACGCCTCCGAACAGACCGGCGGCCAGTACTTCCGCCACCCCGCCCCCACCCTGCGCGCCCGCCGGCCGCACGCCCTCCACCACGACTGGCCCGCCTTCGCCCGCCTGCGCGGCCGCCTGGAGGCGAGCGCCGCCGACCACCTCCGGGCCCACCACGTGTGGACCGTGACGCGCGAGAGCGCCGACGCCTGGACCGTGCACGCCCTCACCGGCGCCGACGGCGACGGCGAACGCCCGGTCCGGATACGGGCCCGGGCCGTCCTGCTCGCCACGGGCGCCTCCGAACGGCACCTGCCCTTCCCCGGCTGGACCCTGCCCGGCGTCGTGGCGGCCGGCGGCGCCCAGGCGATGCTCAAGTCCGGCCTCGTCCTGCCCGGCCGGCGGATCGTCGTCGCCGGCAGCGGACCGCTCCTGCTCGCCGTCGCCTCCTCGCTGGCCGCCGCCGGGGCCCACGTGCCCGCCGTCGTCGAGGCCTCCGGTTACCTCGGCTACGCCCGGCACCCGCGCGCCCTCGCCGCCAACCCGCACAAGCTCCTCGAAGCCGCCGCCCACGGCTCGGTGCTGCTGCGCCACCGGGTCCGGCCGCTCACCCGCAGCGCCGTCACCGAGGCCCACGGCACCGACCGCGTGGAGGCCGTCACCGTCACCCGCCTCGACCGCCACTGGCGGCCGGTGCCGGGAACGGGCCGCCGCATCGCCTGCGACGCGCTGGCCGTGGGACACGGCCTCGTTCCGCAGACCGAGCTCGCCACCGGCCTGGGCTGCGCCACGCGGCGCACCCCCGACGGGACGACCGCCCTCGCCCTGGACCACCTCCAGCGCACCTCCGTGCCCGGCCTGTGGGCCGCGGGCGAGACCGGCGGCGTCGGCGGCTGGCTCCTGGCCCGCGTCGAGGGCGAACTCGCCGGCCTCGCGGTGGCCGCCCAGCTGCGCGGCCGGCCCGCCCCCGGCGGGCGCGTGGCGGAACTGCGCCGCCGCCGGGACCGCCTGCGGGCCTTCGCCGCCGCCATGGCCGCCGCCCACGCGCCCGGCCCCGGCTGGACCGGCTGGCTCACCGACGACACCGAGGTCTGCCGCTGCGAGGAGGTGACCGCCGGTCACGTCCGCGAGGCGGTCTCCGGCCTCGGCGCCCGCGACGCGCGCACCGTCAAGCTCCTCACCCGGGCCGGCATGGGCTGGTGCCAGGGCCGGATGTGCGGAGCGGCCGTGGCCTGCCTCGCGGCGGCCGGTACGGCGGAGGGGACCGTACCGCCGTCCGTCGAGCGCAGGCCGCTCGCCGTCCCCGTACCGCTCGGCGTCCTCGCCGCCCACCCCGAAGCCGCCGAACCCGAGGCCGTCCGACCCGAGGCGGTCCGACCCGAGGCCGCCGAACCCGAGGCCGTCCGACCCGAGGCGGTCCGACCCGAGGCCGCCGAACCCGAGGCCGTCCGACCCGAGGCGGTCCGACCCGAGGCCGCCGAACCCGAGGCCGTCCGACCCGAAGGCACCGAACCCGAAGCCGCCCGACCCGAGGCCGTCCGACCCGAAGGCGTCGAACCCGAGGGCGGCGCCGGACCCCACGGCCGCGCCGACCCCGCGTGACACCCCCACCGCACCACTCCACCCACCGAAGAAGGGCCACCGGCATGACCACCACCACCTCCTGGCACGGCGACCGTCCCTGGCGGGGCATCATGGTCGCCACCGCGCTCCCGCTGCGCGAGGACCTCTCCGTCGACCACGACGCCTACGCCGAACACGTCCGCCACCTCCTGGACAACGGCTGCGACGGCGTCGTCCCCAACGGCTCGCTCGGCGAGTACCAGACCCTCACCGCCGACGAGCGCGCCCGCGTGGTGCGCACCGCCGTCGAGGCGGCGGGCGACGGCGCCCGGGTGATGCCCGGCGTCGCCGCCTACGGCAGCTCCGAGGCCCGCCGCTGGGCCGACCAGGCCGCCGAGGCCGGCTGCGGCTCCGTGCTGCTGCTGCCGCCGAACGCCTACCGCGCCGACGAGCGGGCCGTCCGCGAGCACTACGCCGCGGTGGCCGCCGCCGGGGTGCCGGTCGTGGCGTACAACAACCCCATCGACACCAAGACCGACCTGACCCCCGCCCTCCTGGCCCGGCTGCACGCCGACGGCGCGATCGTCGCGGTCAAGGAGTTCAGCGGCGACGTCCGGCGCGCCTACGAGATCGCCGAACTGGCCCCCGAGCTCGACCTGCTCGTCGGCGCCGACGACGTCCTGCTCGAACTCGCCCTCGCCGGGGCCGTCGGCTGGATAGCCGGCTACCCCAACGCCTTCCCCGCCACCTGCGCCGAGCTCTACCACGCGGCCGTCGCCGGCGACCTCGAGACGGCGCTGCCCCTCTACCGCTCCCTGCACCCGCTGCTGCGCTGGGACTCCAAGACCGAGTTCGTGCAGGCCATCAAGCTGTCCATGGACATCGCCGGCCGGCACGGAGGCCCCACCCGGCCCCCGCGCCTCCCGCTCGGCGGGGAGACCGAGGCCGCGGTGCGCGCCGCGACCGAGAAGGCCGTCGCCGACGGCCACCGCTGACCTGCCGGCCCACCCGCGGAAAGGACCGCCTGTGCGCACCCGTCATGTCTTCCATGCCGTCGACTCGCACACCGAGGGCATGCCCACGCGCGTCATCACCGGTGGCGTCGGAGTGATCCCCGGCGCCACCATGGCCGAGCGCCGGCTGCACTTCATCGAGCACATGGACCACCTCCGTACGCTGCTGATGTACGAGCCGCGCGGCCACGCCTCCATGAGCGGCGCGATCCTGCAGCCCCCCACCCGCCCCGACGCCGACTACGGGGTCCTCTACATCGAGGTCTCCGGGCTGCTGCCGATGTGCGGGCACGGCACCATCGGCGTCGCCACCGTCCTCGTCGAGACGGGCATGGTGCCGGTCGCCGAGCCCGTCACGACCGTACGCCTGGACACCCCGGCCGGCCTCGTCGCCGTCGACGTACGGGTCGAGGACGGGGCGGCCAAGGCCGTCACCTTCACCAACGTCCCCGCCTTCTGCGTGGGCCTGGACCGCAAGGTCGACGTGCCCGGCTACGGGACGGTCACCTACGACCTGGCCTTCGGCGGCAACTTCTACGCCTTCGTGGAACTCGAGGGGCTGGGGCTGCCGTTCGAGCGGTCCCGCAAGGACGACCTGCTGGCCGCCGGGCTCGCGATCATGGACGCGATCAACGCCTCCCCGGACCGGCCCGTCCACCCCGAACGCCCCGAGATCGGCGGCCTCAAACACGTCTACCTCGCCGCCCCCGGCTCCGACGCCCACCGCTCCCGGCACGCCATGGCCATCCACCCGGGCTGGTTCGACCGGTCGCCCTGCGGCACCGGAACCTCCGCCCGCATGGCCCAGCTGCACGCCCGCGGCCTCCTGCCGCTCGACCGGGACTTCGTCAACGAGTCCTTCATCGGCACCGAGTTCACCGGCCGCCTGGTGGGGGAGACGCGGGTCGGCGGTCTCCCGGCGGTCGTCCCGGCCATCACCGGACGCGCCTGGATCACCGGCACCGCGCAGTACTTCCTCGACCCGGACGACCCCTTCCCCGGAGGTTTCCTGCTGTGACCGCCGCCCCGACACCGATCGTCTCGCGCAACCCGGCCGATCCGGCCGACGTCGTCGCCGAGGTCGCCGCCGCCGGCGCCCCGGCCGCGGCCGCGGCCGTCGAGCGGGCCCGCGCCGCGCAGGCGGGCTGGCTCGCCGGCGGCGCGGCCGCCCGGTCCGCCGCCCTCTCGGCGGTCGCCGGGGCCCTCGAGGCCGCCGCGGACGAGCTGGCCGGCCTCGCCGTGCGCGAGGTGGGCAAGCCCCTGACCGAGGCCCGGGCCGAGATCGCCCGTACCGTCGCCATCTGGCGCTACTACGCCCAGGCCCCCTACGAGGCGGTCGGCGCCGTCCACGAACCGGCCGCCGGACCCGGGCTGCTGCTCACCCGCCGCCGCCCGCACGGCGTCGCGAGCCTGATCACGCCGTGGAACTTCCCCTTCGCCATCCCGTCCTGGAAGGCCGCCCCGGCGCTGGCGGCCGGCAACACGGTCGTCCTCAAGCCCGCGCCCGAAGCCACCGCGTGCGCCCTGCGGCTGGCCGGCATCGTGCGGGACGCCGTGCCCGAGGGGGTGTTCACCGTCGTCGCCGGTGGCGCCGCCGAGGGCGGTGCCGTGGCGGGCTCGGCCGACGTCGTCTCCTTCACCGGCTCCACCGGCGTCGGCACCGAGGTCGTCCGCGCCGCCACCGCCCGGGGCGTGCCGGTGCAGGCCGAGATGGGCGGGCTCAACGCGGCGATCGTCCTGCCCGACGCCGACATCGGCCGGGCCGCCGCCCACATCGCGGCCGCGATCGCCGGGTACGCCGGCCAGAAGTGCACCGCCACCAGCAGGGTGATCGCCGTCGGCGCCGCCCTCGACCCGCTGCGCGAGGCCCTCGCCGACGCCCTGAGCGCGGTGCCGGTGGGCGACCCCGCCGACCCCGCCACGGTGTGCGGGCCGCTGGTCTCGGCCCCGGCGCGCGACCGGCTGGCGCCGGCCCGGGAGGGCCTGTCCGTGGTCGCCGCGGGAGCCGCCCCCGACGGCCCCGGCTGGTACGCGCCCCCGGTGCTGGTGGAGAAGGTGCCGGCGGGGCACGCCCTGCTGCGCGAGGAGGTGTTCGGGCCGCTGGCGGCCCTGCTGCCGGCCGACGACCCGGCCCATGCCGTGCGCCTCGCCAACGAGGTCCCGTACGGGCTGGTCACCTCGGTGCACACCGCCGACCTCGGCGCGGTGCTGCACGGTCTCGACCACCTCGACACCGGCATGATCCGCGTCAACGCCCCGTCCACGGGCGTCGACTTCCACCTGCCCTTCGGCGGCGCCAAGGCCTCCGCCCACGGGCCGCGCGAACAGGGCCGGGCGGCACTGGAGTTCTACACTTCCAGCCGTACCTACACGCTGATGCCCTGAATCGCAATGTGACATTGTACGCTGGTGGTCCAGTCCAGCGGGGCACGAAAGGGACACCATGGGGCACCTCAAGCAGCGCAACCTCGTCACCGCCAGCGAGCGACTGCGCGATCAGGTGGCCCATGCCCTGCGGGCCGCGCTCATCTCCGGCGAACTGAGCCCCGGCGAGGTCTACTCGGCGCCGGGGCTCGCCGAGGACTTCGGCATCTCCGCGACCCCCGTGCGCGAGGCGATGCTCGACCTGGCCCGCGAGGGCCTGGTCGAGCCCGTCCGCAACAAGGGCTTCAGGGTGACCGAGGTCAACGAACGCGACCTCGACCAGTACACCGAGATCCGCACCCTGATCGAGGTCCCCATGACGGGCCGGATCACCCGCACCGCCAGCCGCGAGGAGCTCGAGGCCCTCCGCCCGGTCGCCGAGGAGATCGTGCGCGCCGCCCGCGACCACGACCTCATCGGCTACCTCGAGGCCGACCGGCAGTTCCACCTCACGCTGCTGGCCCTCTCCGGAAACGAGCGCCTCGTCGAGACCGTCAGCGACCTGCGCAAGCGCTCCCGCCTCTACGGCCTGACCACCCTGGACGAGCGCGGCGAGCTGATCCACTCGGCCGAGGAGCACCTCGAGCTGCTGGACCTCATGCTGGCCGGCGACGTCAAGGGCGCCGAGAAGTGCATGACCCGCCACCTGGGCCATGTGCGCTCCCTGTGGGCGAAGAACGAGCAGGCCGGGAAGGCCGCCAGGGACGGGAGCCGCCCGGCCGCCGGCCCGCGCGCCGGGGCCGGCCGCGGCGCCTGACGGGCCGCGGCCGCCGGCGCCGCTCAGGCGGTGTTGCCTCCGCCATGTTGATCGTTTCCGGCGTTCACCGTGAGCGGGTGCGCTCGCCGGACAGCTCCTTCGCCACGGCGCGCGCGGCGTCGAGGAAGGCGTCGTTCTCCGCGGGCGTACCCACCGAGGCCCGCAGCCGGCCGGGCACTCCGCTGTCCCGGATGAGCACACCATGGCCGAGAATCGCCTCCCAGACCCGGTGGCCGTCCTCGAAGCGGCCGAACTGCACGAAGTTGGCGTCGGACGGGGTGACCTCGTACCCCAAGGCGGTCAACTCGGCGACCACGCGGTCCCGCTCGGCCTTGATCTCCTCGACGCGCGCCAGCAGGACGTCGGCGTGCTCCAGCACGGTCAGCGCGATGGCCTGGGTGACGGACGACAGGTGGTACGGGAGCCGGACCAGCCGCAGGGCCTCCACCACACCGGGGTCGGCGGCCAGGTAGCCCAGCCGCAGGGCCGCCGCCCCGAACGCCTTGGAGAGCGTGCGGGCGACCACCAGGTGGGGGCGGCCCGCGATCAGCGGCACCAGGGACGGGCCGCGCGAGAACTCCGCGTACGCCTCGTCGACGACGACCAGGCACGGCTTGGCGCGCTGCGCCGCCTCGTACAGCGCGAGGACGGTGTCCGCGTCGACGGCGGTGCCGGTCGGGTTGTTCGGCGAGGTGATCAGGAGGACGTCGGGGCGGTGCTCCGCGATGGCCGCCCGCGCGGCCGGCACGTCGACGGAGAAGTCGTCGCCGCGAGGGCCGGCGGCCCAGCCGGTGCCCGTGCCCCGGGCCGCCAGGGGGTGCACGGAGTACGACGGTTCGAAGCCGAGCGCCACCCGGCCGGGGCCGCCGAACGCCTGGAGGAGCTGCTGAAGGACCTCGTTGGAGCCGTTGGCGGCCCACACGTGCCGCTCGTCCAGGGGGTGGCCCGTGCTGCGGGTGAGGTAGCCGGCGAGCGCCGCGCGCAGCGCGTTCGCCTCGCGGTCCGGGTAGCGGTTGAGGTCGCGCACCGCCTCCCCGACCCGCTCGGCGATCCGGTCGGCCAGCCACGCGGGCGGGGCGTAGGGGTTCTCGTTGACGTTCAGATGCACCGGGACGTCCAGCTCGGGGGCCCCGTAGGGGGACCTGCCGCGCAGTTCGTCGCGGACGGGGAGGTCGTCCATGCGGGTCATATCTGTCACACCTCACGATCGAGGAAGTCGAGGACGAGGGATCCGGCGGTCTCGCGGAACTCCTCGAAGTAGGCGTGCCGGGCCCCGGGGATGATCTCCATCCGCGCGTGCGGGATGCGGCCGGCGAGCAGGGGCGCGTTGGCGGCGGGGTTGAGGAGGTCGTCGCCGCCGTGCAGCACCAGCGTGGGCGCCGCGACGCCGGGCAGCGCGTCCCACGCGTCGTGGCCGTCGCTCGCGGCCAGGTGCTGCCGCCGGGCGTGCGGGGACATGGAGGGATCGCCCAGCACCCGGTACGGGCCGGGGTGCGAGGCGAGCCAGCCGGGCGTGTACATGAGCTCCAGCAGCGCCTGCCGCGACTTCTGCGGGTCCGGTCCGGCCAGCGACCGGCGGACGTCCCGGTCGCGCTCGACGCCGTGCCGCCCTCCGGGCGAGGTGCAGCCGAGAATCAGCGACCGCACGCGCCCGGGGTGGTCGACGGCCAGGCGCTGGGCCACGCGCCCGCCCATGGACGTGCCGTAGACGTCCGCGCGGTCGACGCCGAGTTCGTCGAGCACGGCGACGACATCCCTGGCGAACAGCGCGGTGCTGTACGGGGTGGAAGGGGCGTCGCTCGCGCCGGTGCCGCGGTAGTCGATCGTCACGGTGCTGCGGGCGACGTGGAAGTCGTCGCGGACGCCGTCCCACCAGTGGTGGTTGTTCGCCTGGCCGGCGAGCAGGACGAGCGGGGGTCCGTCACCGCTGAGCTGGTAGGCGATGGCGACCCCGTCGGGGGTCTTGGCATGGGGCACGGTGAACGTCCTTCCAGGGCCTGGCACGACGAGAGCCGGCGGCCGCCGACCATCACAGGAGAGATCGTTGAAGATCATCTCCCAGGGGCCCTACTTCTTCCCGTGGGCGAAGTACCCGGTCGACGATTTCCGGCCACCCTTGACGTGGGAGCCCTCCTGGATCTCGTACAGCGAGTCGAACTCGGCCGCGGCGATCGGCAGCCGCCACCCGCCGCCCTCACTGCGCGCGGGCCGTAGTAGATGGGGAAGGCGTCCGCCGGGCGGCACCTTCACCTGCCGCCCCATCTGCCACTCGAACTGCCGCCCGGCGGCAATACCGGCGGTCGGAGCCGGTCGCGGCGCTTGAAGACGAAAGGGGCGGGGTGAAGAGGACGGCCGCCCCAGCCGAGGCGTATCTGCGTCGAGGTGGGGCCTCACCCTGGCACAGTCGCGGCCACAAGCTTGCCGTTCCCGAGGTGTAGCCAGCCCTGGCCGGGGGCGATGAGCCAGCCGACGATGGAATCGCCGATCCTGATACCGATCACATCGCCTGTGCTCCGCTCTTGCGGAGACAACAGAAGGCCATTATGGGCCTTCCTTGTCTCCCGGAGCCAGCCAAAACCGAGCGGAAGCTTGTCGTCGCGGCAGCCCGCCACCAGGGCTGTCCCTTCTTCGAATCCATGCTGCACCAGGCTCTTCAGCAGGTGCCCCGCCTCGCACTTGTCCAGGACTTCTGCGTTGTCCATCACTACAACGACCGGTTCTTCGGGGGACGCCGACGACAGGGCTTCCTCGAGTTCGTCGTGCCCGATGTCGTCTTGGACGAAGCAGCTCACCACGCCGTCCTTGCCGGCCAGCTCACGCAGGGGAGACGTCTTCGGCGCGGCCAGTACGACTCGGGTGTTGGCGGCGAGCAGAGCGCGCCTGATGTTCACCAGTGCTGCCGATCGTCCCGACCCCGGTGGCCCGGTCACGACGAATGCCGCCTCGTCGAAGCGGATCCGGGCTGGCAGCGCATCGACGCGGCGCTGGGCCTCCAACGCTTCATGGGCCGCTTCCCAAAGCCCGAGCAGGAGGAGGTGATCCTCAAGCGGTAGATGCGCCATGCGAGAGAAGGCGACGGCCGTCTCGCGGCGCGGCATCTCGTCGTGGGTGTACCAACGGACCCAGTCACCTGACGAGATGTCGGTCTGTGCACTCAAGTAGGTGAAGGGCCACTGTTGTTTGATCCCGTGCTCGTTGAGAAGACGATGCGGCATGACCAGCTCGTGTCGCGCCGGAGGAGAGTCCACCTCGAACTCCGAGCGGCCATCGGCACATCGGGTGGCGCATCATTTGAGCAGTTCAACGCTACTGAAGACTAGGGGAGGTTGACGATATGCTCACCTGCACAGGTAGCCATCTGGGGGGTGTTGTGGCCAACGCAGACTTGATGACCGTCACGCTTGAGGGAGTGCTCGACAGCGACCTGGTGGAGCTCGATGAACTCACGGTCCAGTTGCGGGCGGAGCTGCTCGAACTTGATGTTGACCGTGTAGATCCGGTGCGCATCGAGGAGACCCCAGCTGGGTCCAAGCCCGGCGACGCGATCGCCCTTGGGGTGCTCGCCGTAACCCTATCGCCCATCGCCTTGCGAGGGGTGTTCCGGTTGCTGGAAACGTGGATGACCAACCGTCCCGTTCGCAAGGTGCGGGTTGTGTTCGGCGACGACAGTATCGAACTCGAACAGGCGTCCGTGGAAGACCAGCGGCGACTTGTCGACGCCTTCATCATGACTCACGAATCCGTCTCGAGCGTGGAGCGGGAAGGTGAAACAGGTTCCTCCAGTGCCTGATGCGGCCCGCTTTGCCCAGAAGAGACGCATGGCTGGCGGCCGTGCCTGGTAGCCGCAACGCACTGCTTATCGCCACAGGCGAATATGAGAACCCCGAGCTGAACCAGCTCCGTTCACCGGCCCGGGATGCCGCAGGGCTTGCGGAAGTGCTTCAGGATCCACACATCGGCGCATTCGACGTCACTCGTGTGATCGATCGACCCCAGCACGAAGTCAATCGCTGCTTGGAGACCTTCTTCCTGGACCGAAGCCGGAACGATGTGCTACTCCTGCACCTGTCTTGCCACGGCATCAAGGACGACAACGGGCTGCTCTACTTCGCCACGAAAGACACCGACCGGAGGCTCCTCGCCTCCACTGCGGTATCCGCGACATTCGTGCATGATCAGATGCGCCGCTGCCGGGCAAAGTCGATTGTCGTGCTCCTCGACTGCTGCTATAGCGGGGCCTTTCTTTCCGGCGTCAAGGGCGACACGGCCGTGCACGTGACGGAAGAGCTGGCAGGCCATGGCCGGGCCATTCTCACGGCGACGAACCGCACTGAGTATGCGTGGGAAGGTGATCACCTCAGGGAGATGGTGCCCGAACCCTCGCGCTTCACCGGAGCCATCATTGACGGCCTTCGGACCGGCGAGGCAGACCGGGATCAGGATGGAATCGTCACCGTCCATGATCTTTACGAGTACGTCTATGAACGCATCCTTGCTGCCGGCGTGAAGCAGAGACCGCAGATGTGGACCGCGCTCGAATATCGGGTAACCATCGCACGAGCCGCCAACGGCAGATCACAGCGGGCAGCCGAGCCCACACCCTCTGCCGCTGCCCTGGAGCCGGTGCCCCTTGCCGGCAATCGCGGCAGTACCGACCGGAAGACGAGGACCGCGCAGCCGACGGCCGGTGATGAACCAGCACTCGAAGCCTCACCGCCCCTTCACGTATGGCAACCTGCCGCGGGGCTGGGAACAGGCGTAATGGGGATCGCTGTAGCCGCCGATGCGGCCCCCGACGGCACCGCACTGCGCCGCGCGTCCTCCTCACTGGTCATCTCCGGCCCCGTCGAGCCCCCGCTCGGCGAGGTCCGCGACCTGCGGCCGCATACCGAGCAGACAGCTCTCTCTGATGCCATCACGTATTCACTGCCTTCGCTGGGCCTCCTCGCGCGAGGAGGCCCAGCGAAGGCACGCAGCGCGGCCAACAACGCAGCGATTGCGGCGCTCACAAAAGTCTTCGCAGACTTCAAGGTCGACGCTGCAGTCACCAGCTTCACGCTCGGGCCGACGGTCACGCGGTACGAGGTCGAACTCGGCCGCTCCGTTCAGGCAGAGCAAATCACTTGGTTGACGAAGAACATCGCATACGCGGTCGCCAGCCCCGATGTGCGGATCACCTTCCCGATACCCGGCAGTATGGCGGTCGGCATCGAAGTCCCGAATATTGAGCGGGAACTGGTCCCCCTCGGAGACGCGCTCCGTCTGGCCGCGGCCGCCGGTGAGGACAACCCCATGCTGGTCGCGCTGGGCAAAGGTGTCGAAGGTGGCTATGAGATGGCCAACGTCGCGAAGTTGCCGCATCTGCTCGTTGCCGGTGCGATGGGGTCGGGTACGACGTCATTGATCGACTGCTTAATCACATCGATCATGATGCGTGCGACACCTGAGGACGTCCGTATGGTGCTTGTCGACCCCCGGCGCGTGGAGTTGATGGCGTACAAGGACATCCCGCACCTGATCACGCCGATCATCACCGATGTGAATAGGGCGGTCGAGGCACTCCAGTGGATCGTCCGCGAGATGGATCTTCGCTATGAAGACCTGGCGGCCTATGGCTACCGGCACATCGACGCCTTCAACCGGGCCGTGCGCGATGGGACCGTGACTACGCCCGTGGGCAATCAGCGGCAGATGGGGCCGCACCCGTACCTACTGGTGGTCGTCGACGAGCTCGCCGACCTGATGATGGCCGCACCGAGGGACGTCGAGGATGTGATCGTGCTCATCGCACGGCTTGCGCACACGGTGGGCATCCATTTGGTGCTCGCCACGCAGCGGCCGTCGGCTGATGTCGTCACCGGCCTGATCAAGGCGAACGTTCCCTCGCGACTTGCCTTCGTCACCCCCTCGCTCGCCGACTCGCGGGTCATTCTTGACCAGCCTGGTGCGGAGAAGTTGATCGGCAAGGGGGACGGGCTTTTCCTGCCGAAAGGGACGGATAAGCCGATCCGTCTGCAGGGCGCCTTCGTGACCCAAGAGGAAATCGCCGCTGTAGTTGCTCATTGCACTGCACAGGTCACCCTCGCACGGAGAACGGCCAGTGCGGACTCCAGCCGTTCGGGGGGAATCGGCGGCGAGACAGAGTCTCTGGACGGAGCGGTGGGACGAGACGGTCGATCGCCAAGTCCGCCTGCCTATCAGCCCGGCCCACTCACCTTCAAGGGGTACAGCTCTACTGTGACGCTCTACGCAGATAGGGTCGAAATCAAGCGCAACCTCATGGGGAAGGTCAGCGGCGCCGGAGACTGCGTGATCCCCCTCGCCGATGTTGTCAGGGTTGAATCCAAGGAGCCCACTCTCCTCATGAACGGGTATGTGCAGCTCGCCACCGCGCAGGACCGGGGACGGCTCCGGATCGCGACCGGTGAGGCGCAGAAGGCCAGGGCGAACAACTCTCGTACCGTTCTTTTTACGTGGAGGCAGCGTGACACATTCGCTGCCTACCTAGCGGCGGCAACCGCCAGAGCCCAAGCGCAGAGTGGGAATTGCTTCGAGTGAGACGCAATGTCTCGTGCGGCCGTCTCCTAAGGGACAGCGACAACGGACGTCCGGGCCGGCCCGGGTCCAGGGCCTGCCCACCAGCCCGGTGGACGGCCCTGACCAGCCGCTGGAACCGCCTCGGGCGAAGCCCGGTGGACACCGCGACGAACTCACAACACTGAGCGGAGACCACCTGCACGACCAGACCAACGCAGGCCGACCAGCACGGTTGCGAGAAGATCTCGAGCCCCGGTGTACAGGGGCGGAACGTGAGCATCACGGGACGGCGGCTGAGTGCGAACGGGCCGGAGCAGGTGGCGGAATAGCGTTCCGCTCCGGCCCCCGGTTGCCTACGCGTCAGCGCTGCCCGCCCCTGTGAACCGTGTCAGCGCGCTCTCGGGGATATGAGGTCGCCCTGCAGCCAGCACCAGGCGAATGTTGCGCAGGGCCCCGAGATCCTCAAGGGGGTTTCCGTCGACGACGAGGAGATCGGCGCGGTAGCCGGCTGCGAGGCGGCCCGTCTGCTCGGCGAGCCCCAGCGCACGCGCAGCCTCGGCAGTGGCCATGTCGATGATCCGGGACTCCGTGAAACCGAGGTGGAGGAAGAATTCGAGGCTGCCCACGAAGTTGTCGAACACCGCCCACGGCACACCCGCGTCCGTACCGGCGATCAGGGATATCCCCTGCTCGGCCATCCACCGCACCCGGGCGAATACCGCGTCGGCCCGCTCGTAGCCGAAGCGCTCCGCGAAGGCGCGCCAGTTGGGGCTGGCCGCCGGGCAGACCTGGATGCCCTTCGCGGCGATGGCGGCGGCGACCTCCTCACGGGCCTCGAAGCCGCCGTCGGTCATCCAGGTGCAGTGCTCGATGGTGTCCACCCCTGCGGCGACGGCCGCCGTGATCCCCTCCGTGCCGTGCGCGTGCGCGGCGACCGGCAGGCCGAGCCGATGCGCTTCCTCCACGACGACCCGGAGCTCGTCGGTGGTGAACTGCGACTGCCAGCTCGCGTGTCCGCCCGGGGTGAGCCCGCCACCCGTGGCCATGACCTTGATGACGTCCACGCCCTCGTCCGCGTTCCGGCGCACCATTTCGCGGATGGCGTCCTCCCCTTCGACCTCGCCGCCGAGGAACCAGCAGTGCCCGCCCGGCACGGTCAGCGGTCGCCCGGCGGCGAGGATGCGCGGGCCGGGCACGTCACCTGCGGCGATCGCATCCCTCAGGCGCAGGGCGAGACCGCCGCGGTCGCCGAGGTCCCGCACCGTGGTGACACCGTTTCGCAGCAGCTGCCCGGCCCGCTTGGCCATGCCCAGCAGCAGATCGGCGTCGCCGCTCTCCTTCACGACGCCGACCGGATCGGGTCCGGCGTCGAAGGCGAGGTGCACGTGGCAGTCGATGAGCCCCGGGAGCACCGTGGCGTCCGGCAGGGACATCCGCGGCACGTCCTGCGACACGGCGGCCTCGACCTCCGCCCGGGGGCCGATGGCCACGATGCTCTCGTCCCGGACGAACACCGCGCCGTCGGCGATCCAGTCGCCCCCGGGTCCCGTGAGCACTCGTCCCGCCATGACCAAAAGTTCCATCACGCCACCATTTCCTAAGGGTTGCTGTTCCTGCGGTCCGCCGTGGCGGACGTGGGGATCGCTCACAGGGTCTTCAGCGCGGTCGACAGGGCGACCAACTGCTGTACGTCGGAGTCGAGACCGTCACTGTCGGGCATCGCCACGGGGATGGCCTTCGCCGCCGTCTGATCGCCGGGGTCGTGGTCCCGCAACGCGGTGAGCAGCTTTTGCGCGAGGTCCTCGGGGGTCACGCTCCGTGGGTCGGCATCCGCGAGGCCGAGGCGAGCGAGGTGCGGGCTGATCCGCACCAGGCCGTCGCGGCACTCGATCACCCGGCGATAGTGGCTGCGGTGGACGCTGCGGACACGGAGGGCGTCACGCCAGGGGTTGGTGGGCACGCGGTTGAGCGCGTCCTGCGGGTACGCGGTGTGCAGCAGCAGCCACAGCGGACGCAGCCGGTGGTAGTCACAGCGGTGCTGCCACCAGACCCGGAGGGCGGCGAGGCGAGTGGCGATGCCCGGGTAGGTCACGCCGATGACGAACAGCGGGATGGAGAAGGCCAGAAGCACCGCCACAGGGCGGGACAGGAACGGCGGTACGGCCCCGCCGAGCCAGCGCACCAGGATGAACGCCGCGCGCGCCGTGCCGGAGAGCACCATGCCGGCCATTGCCGCAGCCGCCAGCCACAGGCCGGTCGCCAGCGGCCTCACCGAGGCGCGCGCGTATCGCAGTGTCCAGACGAAGGCCGAGCCGAGCGCGTAGGACAGGTACAGCCCTGCCGTGAGGTAGAAGAGGGCGACCTGCGTGACCCGCATGTTCGCTGTGGCGTATACGTGACTCGTCGCATGGTGCGGAGTGAGCGCCGTCAGGATGCTGATCACTGCGATGGTGATCGACAAGGGGATGAGCTCCCACCGTGCGCGTGTACGCCCCCGGTGCCGGTCGGTGGCCGAGTAGAGGTAGAAGCACATCAGGAAGTAGACGGCGCTGAGCAGCAGGACGTTCTGCAGCAGCTTGGCCGCGCCCTGGAACGTGACGGTCTCGAAGGCGCGGGCGGTCGGCGGGATACCGAAGGGAAAGGCGAGAGCCGCGCACCCCAGGCACAGGGTGACGGCGCGCAAGGCGATGTCACGTGGCGCCTTCACCAGTTGGAAGGTCTTCCAGAAGAGCGCGGTGACGAGTACGGCACCGGCGAAAAGGGCCGACGCGATCACAGCCACCCCTGACGGTCTCCGAGGGCCGACTGCACCTGGCGTAACGACGGGTCGCTCGGGGCCCTGGGTGTCACCCGGTCCAGGACGGAGGCCCACTCCAGGATGATGGTGGCGACCAGCTCGGCCTCGCGTTCGTGCTGGTCGTCGTAGGACGTGCGGCGCAGTGCCCGCTTGATGGAGCCCAGGGACATGTCCGGTGCCATCTGCCGCCAGAACTCGTCGTCGGTGTCGTCGCTCTGGTGGTCCGCGAGAATGTGCCCCACCTCGTGCAGGATGATGTGGTCCTGGTGGACCTTGCTGGTCTCCTGCTGGTACAGGATGTAGTCGGCGGACGCCGTGGCGATCCAGACCCCGAACGGGCCGGGCATCGGCAGTGAATAGGGCACCAGGCGAATGGGACGTCCCCGGCGTTCACCGAGGAGGCGGCATAACTCCGCCACGTCCAAGGGTGGCTGGATGTCCAGGGCTCGCAGCTCACGTTTACAACGGCGCCGCAGCGTTCGCTCTCGCACGTGCCTCCTCAGCCGGGGGCATCCGTTTCACCCCGGCGCTCCGCTTGCTCCAGCCGGTAGACGACGTCCAGCAGGTCCAGCACCTGCCGGCGCCGTTCCTGGGACAGTTCACCGGCTCTCATGGCCATCAGCTTCATGTCACTGCCGACGGCGTCCGTTTCCCTGCGTTCCTGCTCGGCCCTGAGGAGCTGGAGCTGCTGCTCGACGCGGTTTGTCACCTCGTCGTCGAAGAAGTACGACGCGGGCACGCCGAAGAAGTCCGCCAGGGCCTGTACGTGCTTGAGGGTCGGGTTGTGCTTCTTTCCCTTGCGGAGCTGCCAGATGTAGCTCTGCGAGATCGTCACACCGGCCCGGCGAATGGCTTCGGCCACGTGCTCGTTGCTGTACTCTCCGCCCCCTCTCGGCTTCGCGGTGGCAAACAGGTGATTGAGCTTGTCGGCCAGACTGCGGCCCGTCTGCTCGCTCATGACGCCTCCATCGGCATGGCCCTGCTCTCCACCGATGTAAATGTACAACGAAGCCACCGCTCTCACCACAGTTGAAACGGGTTCGCGTCCGGGCTTAAGATTCGTTCGGCCAAGTTCCACTCATATAAAGAGACTTGGGTCCGGATCGTGCATCTGAGTCTAAGCGCCGGATCCGGGCCCGATGGGAGGGGCATGCTCCGTCGCTGCCGTATGCGGCGCGGGCAAGCCTTGTTGGGGGGAGTAAGTGGTGGTTCGACTCGTGGTCGCCGATGGCCAGGACGCGATGCGCGCAGGAGTGGTGAGCGTGCTGTCGGGGGCCCCGGACATCGAGGTCCTGGGGGAAGCCCGGACCGGTGACGAGGCGGTGGGCCTGACCGAGGCGCTGGGTCCCGATCTGGTCGTACTGGACGCCTATGTCGCGACGAGCGGAGGGGTCGACGCGACGCGACGCATCGTGGACAGAGGCTGTGACGTACTGGTGCTGACGGCGCTGGGACTCGCGGCACATGTGAGAGGCGCTCTCCGGGCAGGCGCCGTCGGCTTCCTGCTGAAGGACGCCACGCCGGAGGAACTGGTGAACGCAGTGCACTTGGTGGCGAGTGGTAAGGGCTTCATCGATCCGACGGTCGTCCGTTCCTTCGTGCACGCCGTATCGGTGTCCCCGCCGGACATGTCACCGACCGTCGTGCTGCCGGGCCTCGGCTCGCTGACGCGGCGCGAACAGGAGGTCACCAACTACCTGAGCATGGGACTGTCCAACATGCAGATCGCAGGCCGGATGCAGGTCGCGGAGAACACGGTCAAGACTCACGTGAGCCGCATCCTGGCCAAACTGGGGCTCAGGAGCAGGGTCGAGATAGCCCTGCTGGCCCAGGAGCTCTCCATGAGTGCGTGAGCCGTTCGCGCAGGGAAAGCACGAGGGGCTGGATGCTGTGCGGGACGCACAGCATCCAGCCCCTTCCGCCCGAGTACGGATTACTCGCCGGACCGCCGGTTCTTCTTGCTCCGCCAGGCGTTTCCGGCGGTGGCGAAGAGGACGACGGAGACGGCTATGAGCACCGCTCGTGGTGCCGTGCTGTGGAAGACGACCGCGCCGACCGCTGCCGCGACCCCAGCCAGGGCGGTGACCACGACGAGCGGGGATACCCCGTTTGCCGACGCCTGCTGTTCCATGCGAGCTCTCCGTTCTCCGGCTGCTGCCGTCATGCTGTTCACTGTCACCGGGTCGCTGTCAGCCCTGCCCGGCGAGGGCGGTTTCATGCCACATCGATGCGGCCATCGTTCCGAGCATCGCCTCTTCGCGGGGAAGAATGCCCAGGCGATTCAGCATCATATGAGCCTGGTGGAAGACGAGATGACCCGTTGTGCGGGGCACGTGATGACGCCGGGTGCGGCTCAAGTACGTCGTCAGAACGGCAGTCCATGACTCCGTCCACTGCCGGACGTCAGGGTCGGACTCCAAGGCTGCTGCGCGCTGCCGGACCCCGCGGTCGTCACGCTCCGCGCTGCGACGGAGCAGAGCACGCAGTCCTTCGGCGGCACTGCCCGCGTCCCGGGTCCACCACTGCAGGTGCCGGACCCAGAACTGTGCCGGGTCTATCGCTCCTTCCTCGCCGACCGCGCCGGCGAGCGACAACGCCTCGCCGGCGCCTCGCAGCAGGAGCACCGCGAGAGCCGCCCGGTCCGGAACCCTCGTGTACGCGTTGGCCCACCTGGCCAGGCGGCTGGAGTGCTCGAATACCTCCTCGGCCAGGCGGGTGCCCACCGGGCCGCCGTACTTGTCATCCTCGGGTTCGTAGAGGGCCGCTTCGGCCCCGCTGCGGTGTCCCTGGAAGGGACGCAGGTCCAGCGGGAGCAGCGGCTGGTATTCCGCCTGGCCCCCGTGTCCGAGCCGTACACAGTCGGCACGCAGGGACGGAAGGCGCCGGTGCAGCGCGTCCAGGAGGTCACGGCTTCCGTGGAAGCGCACCCGCAGGTGGGGGCCGTCCCAGTCGGTGTAGCGGATGAAGAACCACCGGTCCGCACCGGCTTCCGCGGCGAGGTCCACCAGCGGCGGCAGCAGCCGGTCCACCGCCGTGTCCAGGTTGTTCAAGCCACCCGGGTACAGTCGCGCGTACCACCAACCCGCGGCGTTCAGCGCCGAGTCGGCGGGGGTCAGCACCGGCAGCGGTGCCCTGCTCATGACTCCTCCAGTCCTGCGTGGGCGGCGGGCCCGTGCCCGCCCTTGCGTTCCGGCCGGCCCCAGCGCAGCAGTGACACGTGCTCAGTGGCGTGTGCGAGCCCGTCTCCGTCCCGCACCCAGTACTCCGAGAGCCCCGGCATGGTTTCGGACAGTCGCACGCTCATCGTCGTGTCGAGGTCCCGGATGTGGTGAATCGCCGCCCAGACCGAGTGCGGGCTGTGGAAGGACAGCCACATGGGCTTGCGGGCTGCGGCCGATGCCATGGACGGCGAGCCGCCGAGCGACAGGAAGACCTCGGCCGGTATCCCGTGTCCGGTGCGCCAGCGGTGCATCCGCCGGAAGAACTCCTCGGGACGTTCGCCCCGCTCGGGCCGGGGCATCTCGTCCGGCGCGAACCTCCATGTGCGCCGACCGAGCACCAGCCGTCCGCGTTCGTCGCCCGGGAGCTCTTCGACGACCCCTTCCGGGAGCGGAGGGTCCACGTCGAGGGGGCTGCGCGTGCAGCACAGACGGGCCCCGTTGACCCAGGGGTCGGCGAGGCACAGCAGCAACCGCGCGACACCGGACACCAGATGGGCCGGGACAACTCCGAGGTACACGGGCGCGACGGCCCGGCCGTCCGCCCCCGTCAGCTCGAGCGTGCCGTTCTCGGCGTCGTGCCGGACACTCGCGGTAGCCCCGGACGCGTCCGGGAGGGCACCTTCGGATCCCGGTTCACCAGGCCACCGCAAGGGCGGAAGGATTCCGTCGGCCGCGTAGTGCATGCCGTTGACGTCGCCGCTCAACGTCACCTGGAACGGCTCCGCTTCCCGGAAGGAGCCGCGGATCCACGTGCGCAGCATGTCCGTCATATCCGGTTCTCCGGGCCCGCTGGCAGCCAGCAGCCGGCGGAAGCGCGCCACCAGTCCGCCCATGCCGGGGTTGTACTGATTGACGACCAGCTTGTACCGGCCCGCCCGCACGTCCTCGGCCGACGCCGCGGCGATTTGGTACAGGACGGCTGTGGTGGGAGGCGCACTGCTGCGGCCGACGGGCAGCCAGGCGCGCGGGGTGGTCGTCCCGATGGCCCGGTAGTCCGCCATCAGCGCGCGGGACAGGCGCTGCCCGTGGGCGGGATCGGCGGCCACTTCCCACAGGAATTGCACCACGTCGTCGCAGTGACCACCCTGCCCGTATCGTCTTACGAACTCCTCGACCAGCAAGTCGTAGAGGTAGGACCGGAAGATGTACGGTCGTACGGTCCTGCCCAGCTCCGCCAGGTCCTGCCCGACGTGTTCACCGGGGATGGCCACGGGCAGGTCCGAGACCGCGTCCTCGTAGACGGCGAAGGGCGCGAGGGAAAGCGAGGTCCCGGCACCGGACCGGGTGGAGGCCTGCAGACGGTCGATGACGGACAGGCGGTCGGGCCCGGGCAGCTCGTGCAGTGTGTGTGTCTCGGCCTCCGCTTCGCGCAGCAGGCTCGCAGTCCTTCGCGCGGCCGGGTCCGTCAGGCGCTCGAGGGCCCTTGCCACCGCGGACAAGGGCTGTTCCTCGGCGTTCGTCCAAGGGGTGACCACGCGCAGCAGGCCCGTGTCCAGCAGCCGCAGACAGGCGGCGAAAGGATCTCTGCCGCCGAGCCTTCCGAGGCAGTCGGCGACGCTCATGCGCGGCCAGGAGGACACCTCCTGGACGAGCTCGGCGTACAGGCCCGCATCGACCAGGGTGTCCGAGCGCCACGCGAGCGCGGCCTTCGGGTTGTAGGACGACGTCATGACGTACGGGCGTCCGCCGACGTGCCGGACGGCGTCATTGGGCTCGACTTCGAAGGCCCGGGCGTACCGCTCGTCCCGGCAGAGCACGTCCAGCCACGAGCGGACGTGTTGCTGGGACACATAGGTGAGTGCACGGCCGTCTGCCGGTACGCCGTCGACCGCGACCGCGGTGAGCCGGGAGAACGGGCTCGTCTTGAGGGCGGCCCGCGAGGCGTAGCCGACAACGGTGCGGGATGCCTTGCTGTGCGGGTGCAGCGGCTTTCCGGTGAGGTGACGCAGCAGGTCGGGTGCGGCGTGTGCCAGCCCCTGGGCGAGCCCCTTGCGGGTGAGCAGTGCGCGAAGCCGGGCCGTGGCGGCCTCGGTCTCCCGTGCGTACACGGCGTCCGTCGCGTTCCGCGTTTCCGTAAGGCGCTGACTCCGCTTCAGCCAGTGTGCGACGAGCTCGCGGGTCTCCGTGTCCAGGAAGCCGCCCAGCCTCCGCGTCTGCTCCTCGGACAGGGCGCACGAGCGGCCGTTGTGGACGGCGCGACGGAGTGACAGCACGGCGCGGCGCACGTCGGGGGCGTCGTCCAGGGAGGGGATCACCGCGTGGAGGGCATCGGCGAGGGGTCCGGCGACGGCCCGCAGTTCCCGTTCCAGACGGGTCTCGGCGGCGAGTGAGGACGAGGTGTCCCGCAACGCCGTGTCGAGGGCCTCGACCGGAAGGTCGTTGACCCGGTGCAGGGTGAAGGGGGACAGCGCGGGGAAGAGGTCGTCCGCCGGACCGGTGGCGGCGGGCGGGGGCAAAGAAGAGACGGTCGTCATGCTCCGCGCACCGCCTCGATGATGTGCCACCAGGAGAGCAGCACTGCGCCCACCAAGAACACTCCGTACGCCAGGCACAGACCGCCGAAGGTCAGATAGCCGGCGCGCTTCGCGCGAGAGGCGGCGAGCAGCTGGCTGGGCAGCGGCACCCGGGTGACCAGGTGCGTCAGGTAGGCGAAGGAGCGGCCGCGCAGGTTCACGGAGCCGATCGCCGACTCCAGGGCCTGGTAACCGTCGGAAGGGAGCAGGGGATTCAGGTTGATCATCATCAGGAAGAGCTGGGAGTAGAGCAGCGCACCGGCCACGTCGGCCACGGCGCCGTGCGTGGACAGCAGCACCATGGCGGTCACGCCCGCCCAGATGGCGTCACTGAGCGGGCCGGCCAGGGCGATGAGGACCCGGGGGGCGCGCTTGCGCACCCGGTAGGCGTCCGTGCGGTCGACGTAGGCGACCGGCATGACGTAGAGCATCAACGTGATGCCCGCTTCCCGGACCGGCACCCGCAGGTACTGGCACACCAGGGCGTGCCCGAGCTCGTGGACGGCGATCTGCGCGGCGAGCAGGAGCATGGCGAGCCATGCCCAGGAGGACAGATGCGGGACGCCGCGTTCCGCGAGGGCGACGCAGACCGCGGTCGTTCCCGCCGCCACGAGCAGCAGCCAGCCGATGACGACCGCTGCGACCGGCAGCTTTCGCAGCAGCCGGGCCACGGGCTCCAGCAGGACGTGGACGGAACGCGTGAGGGCGAATCTGGGCATGCGCTGGCGCAGCGAGTGTTTCATCAGCCGCTGCCTGCGGTTCTGCCCCTGGGGTGCGAGGGTCAGGACGCCCGCCTGCCGCAGTTCGCCGAGAAAGCGCAGGACGGCGGTCTCGATGGTCTCCGGGTCGGCGGAGGAGGACGCCGTCACCCGCCGGACCACCTCGCGTGCCGTGGGAGCGTCGTCGAGAAGGGTCAGGATGACCGTTCCGGCGCGGGACAGGGCGACGTACTGCCCCGTTTCGGTGTCGAAGAGGAGAGGGCGCCCGTCGATGCCGTCCATCTGCTCGATGGAGGTCTTCAGAGCGAGGGGGGCGGTGTCGAGCCAGGCGGTGTCCTCGGGTGCCTCAGCACTGTGCCGCGCACCCGCGTCACCGGCCGCGGCTTTCCTACGGGGGGTGGCAGCTGCTGGGATTCGCATGGCTGACCTCCTGGGGAATACTGAAGGGTGGCGCCGCCGGGTCGGCAATCTTGCACATTGCCGACCCGGCGGCGTTGCTCATGGCGTCAGCTCATGAGCGGTTCGGTCAGCCTGAGTGATCAGCCGGCCGAGGAGAACGAACCGGCGCTGGTGAAGCAGGCGGCGGGGCAGCTTGCGCAGGCCCCCGTGCCGAAGCTGCCGGCGGTGCCCAGCAGGGCCGCGTCGTCGAGCTGCTCGACGGTCATGTCCTCGACGCTCAGGTCGATCGCGAAGGTGTCGTTGGTGAGCGCGCTCACCGAGTCGGTGTGAAGCATGGTCAACGTCCTTTCCGGAAGGCCGGGGGCCTCAGCTGGTGCAGGAAGCGGTGCTGGCGGTGGAGGCGGTCGACCCCGCCGAGCCGAGGGTGCTGGTCGAGGTCCACGTGCCGAGGAGCACGGTCTCGTTCAGCTGCTCGACCTGGAGGCTGCCGAAGTCCTCGGCGAAGAGGTCCACCTGGATCTGGTCGTTCATGCTGACGTCCTTCTCTCTGGAGGATGGAAGGGAAAGCGGGTTCGCCGCTGATCAGCCGGCGGACGAGGCGCTGGCGCTGGTCGCCGCGCTGGACGCCGGGCAGGCGAAGCTGGTGAACGTGCCGAATGAACCCCACGTCCCCAGCAGGGCGGCGTCGTCGAGGACCTCGGCCGTCAGCCCGGCGGCGTCCTCGGCGAACAGATCGATCTGCTCGATCTCACGCATGGAGTGCTCCTTTCAGGAGAGTCGGTTGTGTTGCCCGTGGTACGGGTCAGCCCTGCGAGCTGGCCGTGCCACTGGTCATGAAGGTCGAGCCCGGGCAGGTCAGGCAGCCCAGGGAGCCGACCGTGGCGACGGAGGCGAGCGCCGCCTCGTTGGGAAGGGTGTCGACCACGAGGGAGGTGTCCTCGGCGAACAGGTCGACCATCGGTTCGGCGTTCTGAGCGAGCATGTTGTGTTCCTTCGAGCGGGGAGGACGGTGTCCTCCGGTGAACCGTGCCCTCGGCGAGGGCACGGAGTCCGGGACCGGGCGGTGGTCAGCGGGCCTCGTGGCCCAGTGCCTCGTGGCCCAGCGAGAAGGCCAGCAGCTGGACGTTCCGGTAGCCGTCGACGGGCACCAGCGGCTTGAGCGCAGCCGCCAGGAAGCCGGCGAAGATACTGCCGGCCAGCCCGTGCGAGAGGGCCGTGAGCCAGGCGGTCTGAGCGGCGGCACCGGCTCGGGTCAGCAGCAGCCGGTGTCCGTGCTCGCCGTGCCGGTCGAGCGAGGCCGCCAGCGGGCCGCACACGATCACGATGGCGGGAGCGTGCGCGTACTCCAGCTGGAGGACCAGATCGGCCGCCGCCTCTCCGTCGGGCAGGCCGGCGAGCGGGGTGAAGTCGCCGCGGTCGGGGGAGTAGAGGTACAGCCCTTGCCGCAGACCGGCCACGGACCGGGCCGCGACCAGGAACTCCAGGCCGGCGCCGGCCTCGTGGTCCGGCCAGGCCGACCGGTCGAAGGCCGCGGCCTGCTGCACCACGGAGGTGAGCACCTCGACCGGCACCGGTTCCCCGTCGTAGGCGCGTACGGACTTGCGCCGGCGCAGCACGGTCTCCAGCGGCGTTCCGCTCGGCGGGGCGCTCACGGCACTGATCCCGTGCGCGCCGGCCGGCGCCAGCGCCGCCCGCAGCGCGGGGTCGGAGGACGGGGCCGGGACCAGCAGGTCCTCGCCGCTCAGCCGGCTGCGGGACTGCAGCTCCCGCAGGACGTCGCCGTGGTCCGGCAGCAGCGGGATCCGGCGGGAGTCCGGTTCACGGAGGGCCGAAGGGCCCGTGGCGTGCTTCATCTCCATGATCAGGACTCCTTCAGGGCGGAGGGCCGCAGCAGCAGGACGCCGGTCACGGGTTCGGCGTCGAGGTCGAGGTCGAGCACGTCGGCCAGGTGGAGGTCGTCCCAGCGGTCGAGGGGCTGCGCGGTGAGACCCAGGGAGCGCGCCACATGGCTCATCTGGGCGATGGCCACGCCTGCGTCGAGGTGGACGACACGCCAGGCGAACCCCGAGTACTTGGAGGCGACACGGGCCAGGGCCCCGGTGAGCACCACGGCCACGGGCGAGGACTGCTCCGCGTTCCCCGCCCCCGCGTCCTTGACCGCCGACAGGCGGGCCAGGCGGTGGGAGTGGGTGACGTAGCCCCAGGTGCCGTCCTCCAGCCCGGCCACATCGTGGGTGATCACGTGGAGTTGCACCGAGCCCAGGTTGCCGCCGGTGGGGTTCCACCGCTGGACCTGGCGGGTGGGTTCGGTCTCGTCACGTAGACCGGCACCCCGCAGCAGGACGGATGACAGGTGCCCGAGATCGATGCGTGCCGCCGGCTCGGGGGCTGCCACGCCCAGCGGCGTGTCCGGAAGAGCGCCTTCGCGGGGCAGCTTCAGTGTGCGTGCGCTCGGCCAGCGCTTGCTGTCGTGCTGGAGCGCGATGTTGCCCGGCTTGTAATGTGCCTGATGGTCCCGCGGGTTGAGCAGCTTGCGCGGGGGGAAGCCGACCGACGCCTCGAAGGCCAGGGCGATCGGCACGCCCGCCTCGGTGAGCGCGGAGCGCGAGTCCGTCTCCTGCGGCACCTGGGCGATGACATGGACGGTCTGGGTCCACTCGACCAGGTCGGCCCGCAGCAGTCCGCGGAGGACCGGGGCCGACCCCACTCTGCCGACGACCGTGGTCACCTGGTTGGCGGCGAGGGAAGCAGCGAGGGAACGCCGGACTGTCACCGGCGGCAGGTAGGAGCGTGCCGCGGGCGCGGGCGCGGTGACACGCTGCTGCTCCGCGTCTGCGAACGAGACGGTGAACCTCGTGTCGATGTACGGGCCGACGTCGAGTATGCCGTCGTGCAACCGGACCGGTATCAACGGGACGTCGTGCTCCGCGCACCAGGCGGCGATGCCGTGGAGGCTCGTCGCCGAGTCCTCGGTGAGCGCGATCACCAGGTCGGGCACCGGCGTGTCACCGGACGGTGCGCCCTCGAACAGCGAGGCATCCACCTGCGCCGCCCGCACCATGCCCGCGGCGAGCAGGAGGTCGCCCACGAGCCCACCGAGTGCGGCGTCACCGGCGATGGCCACGCGGGTGTCACGCAGCCGGTCCAGCACCTCGGAGGTGCTGCGGTTCACACGGGTGGAGTCGAGGCTGCGCGACCAGTACCGGGCGGCGTGCGCCGCGGTGCTGCCGGCCTCGGCCCGGTCCGCGGGGTGGGTGCCCGAGGGGTCGCCTTCCTCCAGCAGCCCGCAGGTGTACAGCAGGGCGACCACCTGTGCCACGTGCTCCACGGGCACTCCGGCGAGCTCGGCGATCTCCGCCTGGTCGTGGGTGCCGTCCAGCAGCGGCAGCAGCTTGGGGATGAGGTCACGGGTGGCCGTGCCCCGCAGAATCTGGCGGGTGGGGGCCCCCTCGACGAGCAGCCCGCCCTCGATGGGGAGCTGCACCAGCCCCCGGCAGAGCGCAGGTCGGCGCGGCGCGGTGAACTGTGGATCCGTCGCGACGGCTCGACGCATGTCCTGGGCCGAGATGAGTTTGCTGTTGGCCATGCCATTACCTCACTGACGGGCGGGGATCGAGGGCGCGGCCGGCTCGGCGGCCGTGCCCGGCGCGGACGGTGCCGTGGCGGGAAACCAGGGGGCCAGGTCGTTGGCCAGGTCCTCCCAGCTCGAGCCGGCCGGGTTCCTCCCCGCGTTGGTCCGGCAGCGGTCGCAGCCGTGGACGCCGACCACGCGTGCGCTGGTGATGAGCTGTTCGAGCAAGTGCCAGTGGCGTACGGTCCCCGCGTCCCGCCGCCCGCCGTCGTCCTCCAGACGGTGCAGCAGGTCGAGCACGGATCCCACGGCCAGGGACACGTGCTGCGGAAGGAACCCTTCGGGTCCGGCCGCCGGCTCGGCGTCGTAGTGGGCATGCAGGGAAGCGGTGATCGCGTTGTCCCGCTCGTGCTGGGCGCGCCGCTTGCGGAAGCAGCGGTAGCAGGCACCCGCGCCCGGCACTACCAGCGGGCCGATCCGCAGCCGCGGGTGTTCCGCCACGATGGGGAACCACGGCGTCCGCCAGGCCGCCGACCGGGCGTCGAGGATCTCCGCCAGGTGGGGGGCCTCCCGCCATGAGACGAGGACACGGACGTCCGCCTGCGGCCAGCCGGCGGAGAACTGCTGATGGCTGTCCCGGTCCGAGGTGACCTCGACCCCGTCGTGTTCCCGGAGGAGCTGCTCCGCCACGGCGACACCGAAGTCACCGAGCGCGAGCACATGCACCTTGGTCATGGAAGTCCATTTCTCCGAAAGGTTTACGGTCATGACGGCCAGGATCAGGCGAACGGCTGCGGGAGCGGGTTGATCTCCGCCTCCTGGCGCACCGGGTACCCCATCCGGCGCGGTGCCTCGTAGATCCGCGGGTGGGCCAGATAGCGAGCCCGGTGGGTGAAGGCGAGCGGCACCAGCTCGGGTACGAGCACCCGGACCACGCGGAAACCCACGTCCCGCGCCTCGTCGGTGGTGCACTCCACGGCGACGGCCTCGTAGCCCGCGCGGTCGAGCAGCTCGACGAGCAGCGCGAGGTCGCGCCCGCTCTCACCGGTGGTCATGGTCGGCATCTCGCTGAAGGCCCGCCGCTCCCGGCCGTCCAGGAGGAAGTCGAAGTCGGACCGTCGTTCCGGCCGCCCCATGTACGAGGCGCCGTGGAAGACGTGCTGGAAGTCGTCGACGGACTCCGGCATTTCCCGCTGTGCCTGCATGGCGATGCGGGACGAGGCGGACTCCCGGATGATCTTCGCGACCGAGTCGGCGGGGTCGAGGCTGGTGTTGCACATGACCATCTGCCCCAGCACCTCGTTGTCCGGGGACAGGTCGATCGAGTAGATCGTCGGGATGCCCAGGTCGGTCGTGGCGTCGAAGAAGACGGTCTCCACCAGGCTCTTGCGCGACTTCTCCAGGAACGGCGCCAGCGCGGCGGGCACGTGGTCGAACTCGATGCGCGGCAGGGTCAGTCGCTGGTACCACGTCAGAGCGATGGCGTCCCGCTCCACCACCTCGCACAGTGCGTTGACGAGCGCCTGGCTGAGGTCGGTGTGCGTGGCGCAGCCGGTGGAGATGGGGTTCCAGGCACGTTCGCCCGCCGAGAGGGGGGAGATGTGCATCCACGTCTGTACGGCGGGCACCCACTTCGGCTTTCGCCGCGTGAGGGACCACCCGCGCACCCAGCGCATCGGCGCCCGGGTGTCGATGTCGACGGTCAGCGCCTTGGGGTGGGCGAGCTCCGCGGGCGAGCAGCGGGGGAATTTCCGCAGGTCGAGGGCTTCCTCGCCCAGCTCCTCCGCGGTGGCCCAGATGGTCCGCTCCGGCTGCTCGACACAGGTGGAGTAGCGCTCCAGCGCCTCGGCCACGCTCAGCCGGGCGGCACGCTCGGGGTCCGGTGCGCCGCCTGCGCCGTCCATGTCGCCGCGGGCGCCCTGCCCCCGTACGGAGACGGCGACGTTCTCGGACACGTGGGCGATGTCGCCGAGTGAGGCGGTGAAGATCGGGAAACGGGCGTCACCGGGGTGGTTGGGCAGCCGCTGGGTGCGGTTGACCAGTCCGTAGGGCCCCACCAGGGCGTCCAGATCGGTGAGCCGGCCGAGGCCCGACTGCAGTGTTCTTGTGGTCATCGTTCTTCTCCCTGGTCCCAGCTGAAGAGACGGGCGGCGAGCCCGCCGAAGATCACCGTTCCGGCCAGTAGGACCAGCCAGTCGAGCGCGAGGCCGTGCGCGGAAGTGGCACCGGTCAGGTCATGGCTGAGCGCGTCCACGAGGTAAGTGGTGGGCAGTGCCTTGGAGATGTCCTGCACCGCGGAGGGCAGCAGGTCCAGGGGCAGGAACAGCCCGCTGGCGAACAGGACCAAGGGCATCAGCACTGCCAGCAGGCCGTTGGCCACCTCGGCGTTGCGCATGCGGGCGGCCACCAGATACCCGAAGGCGAAGAGCATCACGGCGCCGAGGAAACCGGTGCCGAGCACCCGTACGGCGTTGGCCGCCGACAGGAAACCGAGTCCGACCGCGATCGCTCCCAGGATCACCAGCTGTACCGCGACCAGAGCCAGCCGCACCGGCGCCTGGGCCAGTACGAAGGTCCGCCTGCGTAGTGGGGTGGTGCCCAGCAGACGCAGCGTGCCGCGGGCCCGCAGTGCGATCAGCGGAGTCGCCGTGCCGAAGAAGGCCATCGACATCAGTGCCATCAGCAGGGCGGTGGGCAAGGATATCTTGATCGGATCGAAGGGCTTTCCGCCGTCAGGGGTCCGGAAATCCACGTCCGAGGCGGGTATCCCACTGTCCCCGAGTGCCGACCGGATACCTTTCAGGGCACCGAACTTCGCGGAGTCGATGACGACGAGCACGTGATCGCCGGACGGTGCCGACGGATACACGATCGCATCGTAACCGGCCAGGTCACCATTCTCCGGAAGTGCCTTCCCGCGCCATGGATCCGCCTTGAAACCATCGGAATCCGACAGCTGTCGGACGATTTCCCGTTGCTTGCCCGAGGGTGCCACGGCCAATTTGTACGAGCCGCCCGTGTTGAGCAAGCCGATACCGATGAACATGGCGACGAAGAGCAGTGGGAAGAGCAGGACGAAGAAGATGGTCTTGCCGTCCCGGAAGAGTTCCCGGCTGTTGGTCCTGACCAGTTGCGCGAAGGCAGGAGTGGGCGTGGGCATCATTCGCTCCTCTCTTCGTTCGTGGCGGACTTCGCGGCAAGGGCACGGAACACTTCGTCCATGCCGCCCCGGGCAACGGCCAGGTCCGATGCGGCCCACCGCTGCTCCGCGGCGATGCGCCGAAGGGTTGCGTCGCTGTCGGTCGTGCGGACCCGGACGGCCACCCTTCCGGGTCCGTCGGGATGCGTCTCCAGCGAGGACACGCCGGGTAGGGCGCGGACCTTCTCGAGGTCGGTGCCGACATCGGTGGTGAAGCTGACCACGCTCGTGGTCGTCAGTGCCGACACGAGCCGTTCCGGTGTGTCACAGGCGGCCACCCGGCCGTCCACGAGCACGGCCACGCGGTCGCACAGCTCCGTCGCCTCGTTCATGTCGTGCGTGGTGAGCAAGGTCGTGCCGCCGTTGCGGCGGTGCTGCCTGATCACTGCCCACAACAGCTCCTTGGCCTGCGGATCGAGCCCCGCGGCCGGCTCGTCCAGCACGAGGACGAGAGGGCGGCCGATGACCGCCACGGCGAGCAGCAGCCGGCGCGCCTGCCCCCCGGACAGCGCCTTGACCCGTCGGTACGCGGAATCCGTCAGACCGACGCGTTCCAGCACTTCGCCGACGTCGTCGGGTGCAGGGTAGAAAGAGGCCCAGAGTTCCACGGTTTCCCGCACGGTCTGCTGCGGGAACAGATTTGCTTCCTGCGGCTGTACCGCGACGTGCTGCCGGAACTCTTCCCCTCCCTCGACCGGATCCGTCCCGAGCACCTTGACCGATCCGGACGACGGCCTGCGAAGTCCGGTCAGACATTCCAGCGTCGTCGTCTTTCCCGCACCATTCGGTCCCAGCAAGCCGAAGATCTCACCCTGACGAATCTCCAGGCTCACCTCGTCGACGGCTCTCTTCCCGCCGTACTCCTTGGACAGCTCGCGGATCGTGATAACGGTCCCGGTGGCCGGTGTCCCGTCAACCCCCACGTCGTTCGCCGGGGTCACCGTCCCTTCTGATTTCTCGCTGTCCGTAGCCAACGGGCTTCGCTCTCCCTTCACGGACCCGGAGTTGTCCGGCCGGGCTCCGGTGCTTGTGTTCGAATCCTTTCGCGTCGGGGTTTGCGGTGGCCTCACCCTGAAGGCGGAGTCGGGTAGTTCCTTCGAGGTAGCCCGGGAGGTCCCCCACAAGCCTCGGGGGCGTCACGGGTCGCCGAGGGGCGGCGGTGGCGCTGACGAAGCCCCCAGACGCAGGCGCGGGATCGGAAGTGGGCTCCGCGCAGGTGATCACGGCTGATGCCGTAGGCGGTGAAGCCGTCGATGACGAGCGGGAAGAGGTACGTCAGCAGTCCGCATACGTGGGTGGCGACGGCCATCCGCTACAGGGCGTCGTACGAGAATGCGCATCCAGGCCGAGCAGCATGAATGTCCTGGGGTGGGCGGCGTGGTTCGGGGTGACCACGCGCTCGTACCGGCGCTCATGCGGTTTCTCGCGGACGTCGGTCTCACCGTGCCTGCGCAGGAACTTCCGGTAGCACTCGCCGGCCCCCCAGCCCCTGAGGGCCATTGCCGTGGTGGCGGATCACTCGCGTCTCAGCCGGCCACCCGCGGCAGCCGCGGATTCAGCAGCTCCGTCACCGCCACCACCCCGAGCTGCACCAGCGGCGTCACCACCAGCGCGTCCCCGTACCCCGCTGAGCGGGACCGGCCGCGCCCGGTACGGCAGCGGAGCCCCGATACGGCGGCAGGGCCCGTACCGCGCGTCGCGGTCCGGGCCCTGCCCTCTGGGGTGCCGCCCTGCGGCGGCCGTGCGTCAGCTCTGTGCGGTGTCGTCGCTCGCCTGCCCGGCGGCCTCGGCCGCGCGTGTCTTTTCGCGCATCTTGCGAACCAGCTCCGCCTTCTTGTCGGCGGCGCCCTGGCGGTCGAGGTTGCGGTGCGGACCGTTGTTCTGCCGTTCGGCGCGGGACAGCTTCTTGCGCTGGCCGCCGCCCTGGCCCACGGGGTTGTTGATGTTCTTGCTGTCGGTCACGGGTTCTCCCGGTGGTGATGTGAAGTGATCTACGGATTCATCGGTGGGGGACGGGCGCGGCGACGTCGAGGGACGTCAGCGGGGCCCGTCGCGCTCTCACTCGTAAATCGGCGTCTGGAAGAACATGACAAAGACGTTACCCGGTTCCGCCTGCCCCGCGCGCCAAGATTTTCGCCGCCCCGGCGCCGGCCGGGCCTTCGGCGAGCGCCCGGGGACACCCCCCGGGACGTCGAGGCCGCCATCGCCACCGGATCGGAGATCCTCGCCGTTGCATCAGGTATCCACAGTGCCGATGAGCTGGCCGCCGCCGGCGCGTCCGTGGTGCTGCCGGACCTGTCGGACATGGAGCGGGTCATCGCGCTTCTGGAGGGCTTCGCGGGGCGCTGAAAACGTCCCGGGACGTCCTCGGGAGCGTCCGTATACGCGGTGATGCGGTCCCAGCCCCCTCGGCCACGATCAGGGCTCCAACGAGACGACTGGCGGAAGGGGGGGCACACATGATCGGGGAGGTCACCCAGATCCGCAGGATCCGGATGCTGTTCCTGCAGCTGCATGGCTACCGGATCGAGCGTCGGTTCACCGAGATCTGCACCCCTGCGGGCGCGGCCCGTTGGATCCGGGAAACCGCTCGCTCCGTCAGCGAAGCGCGAGCCCCGCTGCCCCGCCACCGTTGTGATCCCCACGGCCACGGGGTGCGGACCGTCGCAGCACCTGACACCTCCACACACCACAGACTGCCCGCCGGACCCGGCGGGAGATCGGTAGAGGAAGGAGCGTCAAGTGAAAGACACCAAACCCTCCGTCGAGGAGGGCCTCCTGATCGCCGTGGAAGCACTCGCGAGCGTCCACGACCGGCACGACAGCAACGCCTCCGACCCGGGACAGGGCTCGTCTGGCGACGGCCCCTGGCCCACCGGTGACGGGCTGAACCACGCGGCGTAAACGCCACCGGCTCCATGGCGGAGGGGCCGCAGTGCGCGGCCCCTCCGCCTCTCAAGCCCCATCCGAGGCAAGGAAAGGGGGAACGGTTTCATGGAACACCGTCTGGTCCGCGCGGTTGAAGAGGCGCTGGGGTGGGACGGCCCGGCACCGCCAGGAAAGGAGTTCGCCCGGGGCAGCATTAGCGACCCCCAGGTCGTCTCCAGGCTCCTCACGCCACAGCGGCTGCTCGACATGGTCATGCGGCGGAGCGTGTCCAACCCGCAGTTCCGGTTCTTCAAGGGCGGCGAGGAGCTGCACCCCGATGCGTTCCTGAACCGGCAGGTCACACCGCGGGGGCAGGCCATACCAATGGCCGACATGCGCCGCGTCGGCAATCACCTGCGGGACGGGGCGACGCTGGTACTCGACCAGTCGAACGTCTTCGACGCCACCATGGAAGTGGCGTGCCGAGTGTTGCAGTGGTGGTCGCGCGAGCACGTCCAAGCGAATGTCTACCTGACCACGAACGACGCCTCCGGCTTCGACCTGCACTGGGACGACCACGATGTCGTCACCGTGCAGCTCGCCGGCGAGAAGCAGTGGGAGGTGCGCGGTGCCTCCCGTCCTGTGCCGATGTACCGGGATGCCGAGCGGAACAATAAGCCCAGCGAGGAGATCGTGTGGACCGGCACCATGAAGGCCGGCGACGTTATGCACATCCCACGCGGCTACTGGCACGCGGCCACCCGCGTCGGCCGCGGTGACGGGCACAGCACCCATGTGACCTTCGGTTTCGCGAAGCGCACCGCCGTGAGCTGGCTGACCTGGCTGGCCGACTGGTCCCGCCAGGAGGAGATCTTCCGACATGACCTCAACCGCTGGGGCAGCCCCGACCAGCAGCAGGACCAGCAGCGCCGGCTGGCCACGGAGGCCTCCCGTCTCATCGACGCCCGCCATCCGGCGGAGTTTCTCCGGCGCCGCGAGCAGGAAGCGCCCCCCAGCCGCCACATTCCCTTCCTGGACATCTTCGGTCCCCTGGAGGCCACGGTGTGCGTCACCGACTTCCCGCCGGCGATCACGGAAGACGGAGAGACGGTCGTCGTGGAGGCTGCAGGCAAGAAGCTCACCTGTACAGCTAAGGCACTGCCCGGCCTCCGCGTGCTGCTGAGCGGGCACCCCGTACGGCTGAACGAGGCCTCCCGCTCGCTGGGAGCCGAGATGGAGGCACTGGCGAAGGTCCTGGTGGAGGAGGAGCTGTGCGCGAGCCTGACCCCCGAATTGTCCTCGGGCTACACCGGTCTCGTTACGAACGCCGGATCCTGACCAGCGCGCTGGATCTGGACATCACCGCGATCGACACCAGCTTCAACTACCGAGGCTTCACCGCCCACACCACCCTCGCGGACGTCGCAGGCGATCTCCTGCCCCGCTTCACCCTCTCCACCAAGGTCGGATTCTTCCCCGCCGCCGACCAAGACGAGCACTCCCTCGACCCGGCCCGCCTCCGGGCCGCCCTGGAACAGACCAACCGAGACCTGGGCCTAGCGCCGGACGTGGTGTTCCTGCACAACCCGGAACGCTCACTTCCCACGCCCGCGGCTGCGGCCCGGGACGCCCTCGGCGGGTCATGTGCCACCCTGGCCGCAGCCACGCAGGCGGGTCTGTGCGGTGTCTGGGGCATCTCCTCCTGGGATCCCCGCCCCCTGCCCGGCCTTGTCGACGCCACCCTGCCCAGGCCCGCCGTTCTCATGGTCCGCGCGGGCCTCCTCGCCGGAATCGACGTTCTCGAAGCCTCTGAAGCGCTTGCAGCCCGGTGGGACCTTGCACCGGACCAGGTCTGGGGGATGAGCCCCTTCGGAGGTGATACGACCGATCCCGTGTGGGGACGGTTGGACCCTCGCGTCTTCATCGCCGACGCGGACGACGCCCTCTTCGCCCTCCAGGCCGCGTTCCGCACGGCCTTCTCTCTCCCCGAGGTGGGAAGGATCGCCGTCGGCACGGACAACCCCTCCCACCTCCGGGAACTGACCGACGCCCTCCGATACGAGCCCGACGACAGCCGGCTGCGGACGTACCGGCAGCTCCTTCGGCAGCGGACCGGCCGTCAGACGGATTGAAGGCCCGCCGCGACCTGCTCTGCCATCCGCCGGGCGGGTTCGAGGCGAGGGTCCTCGGGATGGGCGTCCGGGGCAAGGATCCTCGCGCAGATGAACAAGGTCATCAACTTGCCGTCCCGGCTCTCCAGGTCGTGCCGCCGTTCGTGGCGCACACGTTCGGCGAGATCCGGGACGGCAAGGGAGTTGCCCCACAACGACGCGGCATCCAGCCCCCGCGGGGCCAAGCCCCAGTCCTCCCAGTCGAACAGGCAGAACTCAGGCCCGGTCATGTTCGCCCAGTTCAGATCGGCATGCGCCGGCCGCCACTGCCGTGCCTGGGTGTCGACGCCAGCCGGGAGGAATCGGCGCACCGCCTCCGCCACTCCGCTCTGCGTGATCGTCACGGTGTCGGGGGTCGCGACCCGGCTCGTGCTCTGCGCGGCGAGGGCATCCAGAGAGCGGTTCAGTGCCTCCCACCACGCCCCCGGCAAGTGCGGATCAGCCACCAGCACGCTGCTGCCGATGGGTGAACCGGGTAGCAGATCGGTTTCGTCGGCACGCCACATCACCGGCTCGTCCTGGTGTCGCCACGCCGCGCCCCGCCGCCATTGCGGCTTCGCGACGCCCACCAGCAGCGCGGCGCATTCCGTGCCGTTCCAGCCCTGGCTCCCGATCTTCTCGAACCGGCGCCGCTCGACACGTACCCATGTGCCGCGGTCCGTCTTGGCGCCGAGCGACCGGCGCTTCCGAACGAGAGTGGCGCGGTCCAGCTGAGTGCGAAGCATCCGCTCGACCTCATCCAGAACGATGTCGGTCGGCTCAACTCGCAAGTCAAAAGCGGTGGTAGCTGATGCGGAAGACGTCACTGGACCTCCTTGGCGACTGACCGACGTTAGCAAGTAGATCGGTCCTATGGGGGCCAAGAGGGAGCAGGCGTGACGCAGAAAGGTGACGGCTCTTGGCCCGAGATCGCGGTGGCCATCCTGGTGCACGAGGGCCGCGTGCCGCGGGACGCCGCCCCCCGGCTGCGTTGCGTCCGCTACAGCCAGTCGCGGCGCTTGAAGATGAAGTACAGGCTCACGCACACCAGCGCCATCAGGCCGATGGCGAAGGGGTAGCCGAACATCCAGTGGAGCTCCGGCATCTGGTCGAAGTTCATGCCGTAGATCGTTCCCACCAGCGTCGGTGCGAACAGAATGGCCGCCCACGACGAGATCTTCTTGATCTCCTCGTTCTGTTCGAAGCCCGCCTCGGCCAGGGCGCGCATCTCGGCGTTCTGTTGCTGGGTGACGAGGGTGGCGTTGACCTGGAGGATGTCGGTCAGGGCGGAGCGGAAGCCGTCCACGCGTTCGCTGGTGTGGGTGACGTGGTCGGCGACGTCGCGGAGGTAGCGCTGGAGTTCGTCGTCGGTGCCGTATTTGGCGAAGCCGGCCATCAGGCCGTGCAGCATGCCGACCAGGGGGCGGGTGGCGCGCTGGAACTCGACCATTTCGCGGGCGAGTTCGTAGATGCGGCGGGAGACGGCCGGGTCGCCGCCGAAGACCTCGGTCTCGATCTCGTCGATGTCGTTCTGCACGCCCGCCACGACCGGGGCGTAGCCGTCGACGACGGCGTCGAGGATCGCGTAGAGCACGGCCTCGGGGCCCAGCGCCAGCAGCTCGGGGGTGGTCTCCATGCGGCGGCGGACGGCCGAGAGGTCGGGGGCGGCGCCGTGCCGGACGGTGATCACAAAGTCGGGGCCGACGAAGACGTGGAGCTCGCCGAAGTCGACCTCCTCGGGGGCGTCGAGGTAGCGGGCGGCCCGCAGGACGACGAAGAGGGTGTCGCCGTAACGTTCCAGCTTGGGGCGCTGATGGGCCTCGAGGGCGTCCTCGACGGCGAGCTGGTGGAGGTCGAACTCCTCGGCGAGGGAGACGAGTTCGTCCTCGGTGGGGCGGTACAGCCCGATCCAGGCCATGCTGTCGGGCTGTTCGCGCAGCTGGCGGTAGGTGTCGGCGAGCGAGCCCGGCGTGGCAACCCGGTGGCCGTCGCGGTAGACGGCGGCCTGGACGACGCTGCCCTGGTCGGGGGCCTGGCCGTCGGCGGTGTCGGGGCCGGGTTCGGAGGCCCGGCCGTCGGCGGGGCGGCCGTTCGGGCGCAGCCAGGAGTGCTTCCTGGGTGAGGACGACCGGTGGCGGGGAGGGCGCTCGGGCATGGTTCTGTGTCCCTCTCGCTCGTCACTGGCTCGCAGAACAGGATATACAGCCTCAAAAGAAACCCCCAGGCCGGGGCGGGCGCGTCAGGCGCCCCTCAGTGACCTCAGGTGCAGGCGCAGGACCCGCCGCATGTCGTCGGTGGTGATCCGGTCGGGCTGGAGCACGGCGGTGAGGGCCAGGCCGTCGAGCAGTGCGACCAGCCGCAGGGTTTCGGCGGGCACGTCGAGGTCCTCGGGGAAGCCGCCCTCGCGCTGCCCCCCGCGCAGGACGCGCTCGACCATCTCGCGCATGCCGGTGTGCAGTTCGTCCGCGCGGGGCCGCAGTTCGGGGCGTACGCGGGCCGCGGTGGTGAAGGCCAGCCACAGCACCGCCTCGTCGTGGCGGGGCGCGTCCAGGGGCAGGAGTTCGGCGAGCAGCTCCTCGACGAGGGAGGCGCGGTCCGGGCCGCCCGGGGAGGCGAGCAGTGGCTCGACGCGGCTGCGGACCCGGACCTCGACGCGGCGGGTGAGTTCCCGCATGGCGAAGAGCATCAGCTCGGAGTGGCTCGCGAAGTAGTGCCGGACCGAGCCGACGGCCAGCCCGGCCTCCTCGGCGACGTTGCGCAGGGACGCGTTCTCCAGGCCGTCGCGCACCGCCACCCGGAACACGGCGTCGGCCACCGCTCTGCGGCGGGCCTCGGGGTCGACGATCTTTGGCATGTTGCCGTTATAGCACGGGCGGGCTAAATTCTTTTTGGCACAACCGAGCTATTTAAGGAGCGCGAAGTGAACCCCTGGCTGCTGGCCGGCGTCGTCGCCGTGGTCGCCGTCGGTGTCGTCGTCAAGAGGCTGGCCGGTGAACCCCTCAACGCACGCGACCTGTTCGCGCCGCCCCTCGTGCTCATCGGGATCGGCGCCTGGGCGCTGAAGGACGCCCGGGGGCTCGGGGCCGCGGACTACGTCTGGGTGGCCGCGGGCCTGCTGCTGGGCGTGAGCCTCGGCGTGCTGCGCGGGCTGACCATCCAGGTCTTCGAGAAGGAGGGCGTGCTGTGGCAGCGCTACACGGGCCGGACGTTCGCCGTGCTCGTGGGGTCGGCCCTGATCTCGATCGGCTTCGCGATGCTCGCGAGCCGCATGGGCATGCATCCGCAGGCCCGCCCCACCCAGCTCTCGATCGGCGTCGGCTTCCTGGGCGAGGCGCTGGCGGTCGGCGCGCGGGGTCTGACGAGCGGCGTCCCCTTCGCCCCGGAGCGCAAGCGCTAGCCTGCGCCCGGACCGCCCGGACCGCCCGGACCGCCCGGACCGCCCGGACCGCCCGGACCGCCCGGACCGCCCGGACCGCCCGGACCGCCCGAGCCCCCGGCCCCGGCTCCCCTCAGACCGTGACCTCCCGGCTCCACAGGTCCGCCGACGTCTCCCGGCGCACCAGCAGCCGCGCCCGGCCGCCGGCCACGGCGGCCACCGGCGGCCGCCCGACCAGGTTGTACGCCGAGGCCATCGACAGGTGGTACGCGCCGGAGGCGGGCACCGCGAGAACGTCCCCCGGGCGGATGTCGCCCGGCAGCTCCACGTCCTCCGCCAGCACGTCGCCCGCCTCGCAGTGGCGCCCCACCACCGTCACCGGCCGGGCCGGCAGCACCGAGGCGCGCCCCGCCAGGCGGACGGTGTAGCGCACCCCGTACAGCGCGGGGCGGGGGTTGTCGCTCATGCCGCCGTCCACGGCGACGAACGTCCGGCCGCCCGTGGACTTCACCGCCAGCACGCGGTACAGCGCCACCCCGGCCGGCCCCGCGATCCAGCGGCCCGGCTCCACGGTCAGTCGCGGTACCGGCAGGTCCGCGTGGGCGCACCGCAGCGCCAGTTCGGCGCTCACGCGGCGCGCGTACTCGCCCGGGTCGAGCGCCTCCTCGCCGTCGCGGTAGGCGATCGCGAAGCCGCCGCCCAGGTCCAGCTCGGGGAAGGTGAGCCCGTGGAGGTCGCGCAGGGCGGAGAGGAAGGGCACCAGGCGGCGTACGGCGGCGGTGTAGGGGTCGACGGAGGCGATCTGGGAGCCGAGGTGGCAGTGCAGGCCCATGAGTTCGAGGCGGGGCTGGCCCAGGACGCGGGCCACCGCGTCCGCCGCCTCGCCGCCGTCGAGGGACAGCCCGAACTTCTGGCCCTCGACCCCGGTCCGCACCGCCCGGTGCGCCCCGGCCTCGACGCCGGGCACCACCCGCACCAGCACCTTCTGCCGGGTGCCGGGCGGCACCAGCGCCACGAGCCGGGCGATCTCGCCGGTGCTGTCGATGACCACGCGGCCCACGCCCAGCCGCAGCGCGGTGCGCAGGTCGTCGGGGCTCTTGGCGTTGCCGTGCAGGATGACCCGCTCGACGGGGAACCCCGCGTGGGCGGCGAGTTCGAGCTCGCCGGCCGAGCAGACGTCGAGCCAGAGTCCCTCCTCCCGGACCCAGCGGATCATCGCCCGGGTCAGGAACGCCTTGCCGGCGTAGGCGACGCGGCCGTCCGGCAGGGCGGCGCGCCAGGCCCGGGCCCGCGCCCGGACCTCGTCCTCGTCGACGACGTAGCAGGGGGTGCCGAAGCGGTCGGCGAGCTCGGCGAGGGCGACCCCGCCCACCGCCAGGCCGCCCGAGGGCAGGACGCGGACGGAGGCGGGCCACACCGGGCCCGGGACGCTCTCCCCGGGCAGCGGCGGAAGGGCGGCGGGGACGGGGGCGGCCGCGGGGACGACGGGAAGGGACACGGTGATCTCCTTCGGGGGGATCGGCGGGGCGCGAGGAGTCAGCCGGGGAAGGCGGGCAGCACCGGCGGGGCGTCCTCGCCGGAGGGCCGCGCGGCCGGGGCGGTCAGCTGCGGGTCGACGCGCACCCGGCTGACGCCCAGCGGCGCGGCCAGGGCCCGTACGGCGGGCAGGGCGAGGCGGACGGAGGGCACGTCCCGGCCCAGGCAGTCGGTCAGCAGCCGCCGCGAGGTGAAGGCGACGGCCGTGCGGCCGCCGAGCGGGGTGCGGAAGACGCGCAGGACGAAGCCGCAGGGGCAGGGCCGGACGGGGACGTACAGCGTGTCCGCCCGGCCTGGATGGGAGGGTTCGCCGTCGTCGGCGGCGAGGAACTCGCGGCCGGGGGCGCCGGTCACGGCGGCGACGGCGGCGGCTTGCGCGGGGGTACGGCTCACATGCATGACGGTCCTCGGGAGGAGTCGGGTGATGCGTCGGTCACGCTATGCCCGGTCCGCGTCCGCTCGAGTGTCTCTTTGACAGCACGTTGACCCCGTACGCCGGACCCTTGACGGCCCGTTGACGGCCACGCCCCGTCAACCGCCCGGCACCGGAGGGGGAAAGCGCTGGTCAGGGCGGTGGCCCCGGGCATCGCCCGGTCCCCGCCGCCGTCCGCGCGCGGTGCGCGCCGGGGAGCGTACGCACATACGGACGGGGGTCCTCCTTCTTTGGGGCTGGCCCGGGACGGGATCACCGTCGCACGATGCTTACCGCAGCGGGTCGGCGGCGGCCCGGCAGTCTGGAGGAGACGTGAGGGCGACGAACCCGACCGGCACGACCGGTCAGGCGAGCGGATTCCGGGCGGCGCGGGACTTCCTGCTCGCCCACCGCGAGGACTACGACCGGGCCCGCGAGGGCTTCACCTGGCCACGGCCCGACCACTTCAACTGGGCGCTCGACTGGTTCGACGCGATCGCCCGCGACAACGGGCGCACCGCGCTGTGGATCGTGGAGGAGGACGGCAGCGAGGCCCGGCTGTCCTTCGACGAGCTGCGCCGCCGCTCCGACCGGGTCGCCAACTGGCTGCGCGAGCGGGGCGTACGGGCCGGGGACCGCGTCGTCGTCATGCTCGGCAACCAGACCGAACTGTGGGAGACCGCGCTCGCGGCGATGAAGCTGCGTGCCGTGGTCATCCCGGCGACCCCGCTGCTGGGCGCCGCCGACCTCGCCGACCGCATCGAACGCGGCCGCGCCGCCCATGTGATCGTACGGGCGGAGGACGCCGCCAAGTTCGCCGGCGTGCCCGGCGACTACACCCGCATCGCGGTCGGCGGTACGAGCGAGCCGGGCTGGCTGGCCTACGAGGAGTCGGCCGGGGCCGGCGAGGACTTCGCCCCCGACGGGCCGACCCGTGCCGACGAACCCCTGCTCCTCTACTTCACCTCCGGCACCACCGCACGGCCCAAGCTCGTCGAGCACACCCACACCTCGTACCCCATCGGTCACTTGACGACCATGTACTGGATCGGGCTGCGCCCGGGGGACGTCCACCTCAACATCTCCTCCCCGGGCTGGGCCAAGCACGCCTGGTCCAACCTCTTCGCCCCCTGGAACGCCGAGGCCACCGTCTTCGTCCACAACTACACCCGCTTCGACGCCGCCCGCCTCATGGCCGAGATGGACCGCTGCGGCGTCACGAGCTTCTGCGCCCCGCCCACCGTCTGGCGGATGCTCATCCAGGCCGACCTGGGCGCCCTGCGCACCCCGCCGCGCGAGGTGGTGGCCGCCGGCGAACCCCTCAACCCCGAGGTCGTCGAGGCCGTCCGGCGGTCCTGGGGGGTGGCCGTCCGCGACGGCTTCGGACAGACCGAGACCTCCGTCCAGGTCGCCAACCCGCCCGGCCAGCCCCTCAAGGCCGGTTCCATGGGCCGCCCCAGCCCCGGATTCCGCGTCGTCCTCCTCGACCCGCACACCGGCGAGCCCGCCGACGAGGGCGAGATCGCCCTCGCCCTCGCCGAGCGCCCCGTCGGCCTGATGACGGGCTACTCCGGCGACCCCGAGCGCACCGCCGAGGTGATGGCGGACGGCTACTACCGCACGGGTGACATCGGCCGGCGCGATGAAGACGGATATGTCTTCTACATCGGGCGGAGCGACGACGTCTTCAAGTCCAGCGACTACAAGATCTCGCCCTTCGAGCTCGAGAGCGCCCTCCTCGAGCACGAGGCCGTCGCCGAGGCCGCCGTCGTACCCGCCCCCGACCCGCTGCGGCTGTCCGTGCCCAAGGCCTACGTCGTCCTCGCCGAGGGCTGGGAGCCGGGCCCGGACACCGCCAAGGCCCTCTTCGCCCACTCGCGCGCCGTACTCGCCCCCTACAAGCGCGTCCGCCGCCTGGAGTTCGCCGAGCTGCCCAAGACCGTCTCCGGCAAGATCCGCCGCATCGAGCTGCGCGAGCGCACCGCGCAGGGTGGCGGCGACGAGTACCGAGAGGAAGACCACCGGTGAGCGCACTGTCCCCCTCCCACACCTCGGGCCCCACCGACACCCCGCTGCTCGAGCACACCATCGGCGCGGACCTGGCCCGCACCGTCGAGCGCTTCGCCGACCGCGAGGCCCTCGTCGACGTCCAGGGCGGCCGCCGCTGGACGTACGCCGAGTTCGGCGCGGCCGTGGCGGAGGTCGCCCTCGGGCTGCTCGCCAAGGGCGTGCGCAAGGGCGACCGGGTGGGCATCTGGGCCGTCAACTGTCCCGAGTGGGTGATGGTGCAGTACGCCACCGCCCGCATCGGCGCGATCATGGTCAACGTCAACCCCGCCTACCGCGTCCACGAACTGGCCTACGTCCTGCGGCAGGCCGGGATCGGCGTCCTGATCTCCTCCACGGAGTTCCGCACCAGCGACTACCGTCGCATGGTCGAGGAGGTGCGCGCCGACTGCCCGGACCTGCGCGACGTCGTCCACATCGACGACCCCGGCTGGGAGGAGCTCACCGCCCTCGGCGCCCGCACCGACCCCGCGCTGCTCACGGAGCGCGAGGCGCTGCTCGGCTGCGACGACCCGGTCAACATCCAGTACACCTCGGGCACCACGGGCTTCGCCAAGGGCGCCACCCTCTCCCACCGCAACATTCTCAACAACGGTTACTTCGTGGGGGAGCTGCTCGGCTACACCGAGGAGGACCGCATCGCCCTGCCCGTGCCCTTCTACCACTGCTTCGGCATGGTGATGGGCAACCTCGCCGCCACCTCGCACGGCGCCTGCGTGGTCGTCCCGGCCCCCGTGTTCGACCCCACCGCCACCCTCCATGCCGTCGAACGCGAGCGCTGCACCTCCCTCTACGGCGTCCCCACCATGTTCATCGCCGAGCTCGGCCTGCCCGACTTCGCCACCTACGACCTCTCCTCGCTGCGCACCGGCATCATGGCCGGCTCGCCCTGCCCGTCGGAGGTGATGAAGCGGGTCGTCGCGGAGATGCACATGTCGGAGGTCGCCATCTGCTACGGGATGACCGAGACCTCCCCGGTCTCCACCCAGACCCGCCGCGACGACGACCTCGACCGCCGCACCGGCACCGTCGGCCGGGTGCTGCCGCACATCGAGGTCAAGGTCGCCGACCCCGGCACGGGAACGCCCGCCGGGCGCGGTGAGACGGGGGAGCTGTGCACCCGCGGCTACTCGGTGATGCTCGGCTACTGGGACGAGCCCGAGCGCACCGCCGAGGCCGTCGACGCCGACGGCTGGATGCACACCGGCGACCTCGCGGTGATGGACGAGGACGGCTACGTACAGATCGTCGGCCGCATCAAGGACATGATCATCAGGGGCGGGGAGAACGTCTATCCGCGCGAGATCGAGGAGTTCCTCCATACCCACCCCAAGATCTCCGACGTCCAGGTCGTCGGCGTCCCCGACGAGAAGTACGGCGAGGAGATCATGGCCTGCGTCATCCTGGCCGACCCGGCCGACACCCTCACCCGGGACGAGCTCGCCCGCTACTGCCAAGGCCGCCTCGCGCACTACAAGGTGCCGCGCCACCTGCGGCTGATGGAGTCCTTCCCCATGACCGTCAGCGGCAAGGTGCGCAAGGTGGAGCTGCGGGAGGAGGCGGCGACGCTGCTGAGCCCCACGACGGTCGTGCCGCGCGCCTGACGGTCGTGCCGTGACCCCGGCCGGGGCGGTGGGGCGGCGGGGCGGTGGTACGCGTACGGGGCGGGTCCGTGTCGCGGCCCGCCCCGTCATCCCCCGTCGCGTCCCCCGTGCCCCCGTACCCCCCGTGCTGTTCCCCCGTGTCCCCCGTGGACGGGCCCGCGTTCCCCCGTGGTCCGCGGGCCCTGCGCCCAAGTCTGGGTCCGCCTGATACCAACTCGCCATAGAACAAGGCGTGTTCAGAGCAAGACTTGAGCTTGGCGCGGTGCGCCGGCCTCAGCCGCGGGCCCGCCCGGCCAGCGCGTCGGCCCATTCGTTCAGGGCCCGCGGGGTGCCGGTCAGGTCCATCACGAACAGCGGAAGCCGCAGGTCGTCGGCCCGGCACCGGGCGTCGGGGGCGTAGCCGGCCAGGGAGAAGCAGGCCGCGTCGGCGGAGTCCAGCAGGCCGTGCAGCCACAGGCATTCGATGTCGCGCAGCGTGGTGGGCAGGGTGGTCGGGTCGACGCGGGCCACGAGCCCGGTGGCCCGCAGGTCCACGCCGGTCGCGGCGGGGGCCGGGCAGGTGCCGGGGCGGCGGACGTCGGTGAAGCCGAGCCAGCGCACATAGCGCTCGGCCGCCATCACGGCGTCGCGCTCGGTGCGGATGGCGACGGGCCGGAAGACCGCGCGGGAGGCGGCCCGGCGGCGCGGCGCGGGTTCGTCCGCCGGCTCCCGCTCCGGCTCGCGCACCGGCTCGACCGGTAGGCGCACCACCGTGCCGCACGAGCAGCCGAACTCGGGCCGGGGCCACTGGCCCTGGCGGTCGCAGGACGGGCAGCGCACGGCCACCCAGGAGTCCCGCCAGGTGCGGTGTGCCAGTAACTCGGCCTCGGCCTCGGGAAGGACGGGCACGGTGAGCGGGGCGCCACAGGCGCAGGGGAAGGTGGGCGGGGTGAAGGAGTGCTCCCGGTGGCACGTGGGGCAGTGCACCGGCACGCTCTTGGCCATATTCGGCTCCAGCGAGTGGTCCGTAGGGGTGTGGGGTACCCCATCGTCCACGATGTGGGCGCGGCCCGGGAGCGAAACGCCAGAGCGCGAAGGCAGAGGTTCCGGGCGCCGGCGCCGGAGCGCGACGGGCGGTGGTGCCGGGGCGCGACGGGCGGTGGTGCCGCGCCGTCGCCCGGAGGCCGTCCGGGGCGCCCCCTCACGGAGGCGGCTCGAACTCCCGTACGGAATCGATGTCCTGGCCGTGCGGGGTGTTCGCCTCCCGTTCGATCATGATCTCGACCAGCGCCGGCCGGGACGTCGCCACGGCCTCCTTCCGCGCCCACTCGATGGCCGGCCGGATGCCCGCCGGATCGACCACGCGTCGCCCGGAGCAGCCGTAGGCGCGGGCGACGGCGACGTTGTCCGTGCCGAGCTCGTCGTAGTGGATGTCGACCTGGTAGTTCATGCCGTACCCGGCCGAGGCCTGCCGGATCAGGCCCAGGTACTGGTTGTTCAGCAGGATCAGGACGTACGGCACGGCGTACTGCGCCGCCACCGCCAGCTCCTCGACCAGGTACTGGAACCCGTAGTCACCGACGATGCCCACCACCTCGGTGTCGCCCCGGCCCATGCCCTGCAGCGCCTTCTTCACGCCGATCGCCGCCGGGATCTCCCAGCCGAGCGGCCCGGCCTGGCCGCACACCTGATAGTGCCGGGGCCGGTGGGCTTTCTGATGCTGGCCGCCCCAGATCTGGTAGAGGCCGATGGCGGTGACGAAGTAGGTGTCCTCGCCGAACGCCTCGTTGATCTCCTTGTAGACGCGCGGGGCCTTGACCGGCACGGTGTCGAAGTCCTCGCGGCGGGTGAGGGTGCGCTTGAGGTGACGGCAGCGCGTCAGCCAGGCCTCCGTCCGGGGCCGGGCGGCACGGGCGCGGGCCTGCGCCAGCAGGGCGGCGAGGAACAGCCGCGCGTCGGAGACCACGCCGAGGTCCGGCTCGATCACCCGGCCCAGCTGGGTGGGCTCGATGTCGACGTGGACGAACGTCCGCCCGCCCCGGTAGACGCCGGTGTCCGCGCCGGTGTGCCGGTCGCCGAAGCGGGCGCCCACCGCGAGGACGAAGTCCGCCTCCAGGAAGGAGGCGTTGGCGTACCGCTGCGAGGTCTGGATACCGGTGGTGCCCATGTGCAGCTCGTGGTCGTCCTCGATGACGCCCTTGCCCATGAGGGTGACCTGGAACGGCACCCGCAGGTACTCCACCAGTGCCCGCAGCTCGTCGGCCGCCTCGGCCAGGATCACCCCGCCCCCCGCGAGGACCAGTGGCCGCTCGGCCGCCAGCAACAGGTCCAGGGCCGCCGCCACGCGCGGCGGGTGCGGCGCCACGATCCGTACGGGCAAGGGCGCGTCCGTCGCCGCGTCGTAGCGGATCCCGCGCCTGCCGACGTCGAGCGGAATGTCGATCAGTACGGGCCCGGGGCGGCCCTCCCGCGCGGTGCGGAACGCCTCGCGGAACACCCAGGGGATCTGGGCCGCCTCCTTGACCTGCACGGCCCACTTGGTGACGGGCCGGGCCACGCCCACGATGTCGACCGCCTGGAACGCCTCCTGGTGCAGCTTGCCCGAGACGGCCTGGCCGGTGACGCACACCAGCGGTATGGAGTCGGCGAAGGCCGTGTACAGGCCGGTGACGAGGTTGGTGGCGCCGGGGCCCGAGGTGGCGACGGCCACGCCCACGCGGCCGTTGGTGCGCGCCCAGGCGTCGGCCATGTGCGCGGCTCCCTCCTCGTGCCGCACGATCAGGTGCTCGATGCCGCCCACGACCTCCATCGCCTTGTACAGCGGGAGGATCGCGGCGCCGGGGCAGCCGAAGGCGATGTCGACGCCCTCGTCCTTCATCACGCGGACCGCCGCCTCCATGGCCGGCATGGTGACGGCGGTCATGGCGTCACCGTTCCCGAGAGCCGTTCGACGCCGCGCAGCAGGGCGGAGTGGTCGAGTCCGCCGTCGCCCCGGGCACGGGCGGAGGCCACCAGCGTCGCCACGAGCGCCCCCAGCGGCAGTACGGCGCCCACCGCGCGGGCGGCCTCGGTGACGATGCCCATGTCCTTGTGGTGCAGCTCCACGCGGAAGCCGGGGGCGAACTCGCGGGCGAGGAAGTTGTGCCGCTTGCGGGTGAGCACGGCCGAGCCGGCGAGCCCGCCGGAGAGCACGTCGAGCGCGGCGGTGAGGTCCACGCCCGACTTCTCCAGGAAGACGACCGCCTCGGCGCAGGCCTGCAGGTTGGCGGCGACGATCAGCTGGTTGGCCGCCTTGACCGTCTGCCCGGCGCCGTGCGGGCCGCAGCGCACGACCGTCGTGCCCAGCGCCCCGAGCAGCGGCCTCGCCTCCTCGACGTCGTCCGGCTCCCCGCCGGCCATGACCGAGAGGGTGCCCTCGACGGCCCCCGCCTCGCCCCCCGAGACGGGCGCGTCGAGCACCCGTACGCCCCGGCGCGCGCCGGCCGCGGCGAGAGCGGTGGCCGTGGCGGGGGCGACCGTCGACATGTCGATGAGCAGAGTGCCGGGAGCGGCGTTGGCCAGCACGCCGTCGTCGCCGAGGGCGACCGCGGTGACCTGGGGGTCGGCCGGGAGCATGGTGACGACGACGTCCGCGCCGGCGACCGCCTCGCGCACCGAGCCGGCGGGCCTGCCGCCCGCGGCGGCCAGCCGTTCCAGCCGGTCCGCCTCGAGGGTGTGGCCGGTGACGGTGTACCCCGCCTTGAGGAGGTTCTCGGCCATGGGCGCGCCCATGATGCCGAGCCCGATCCAGGCGACGTGGGGGAGTGGCATGGGTGTCCTTCCCAGTGAGCGAGTGAAGGTGGGGCGGACGGGGTCAGTCGTCCGCGAGCCAGTCGAAGCTCCGCGCGCTGCCGCCGTCGCCGGGCCGGTACTCGAGCCCGACCCAGCCGTCGTATCCCGTCCGGCGCAGCCGTCCGAGCAGGCCGGGGACGTCGAGCCGGCCGGTCCCGGGGGCTCCGCGCCCCGGCGCGTCGGCGATCTGGACGTGCCCCGCCCGGCCGCCGTGGCGGTCGATGACCGTCGGCAGGTCCTCCTCACCCACGGCCAGGTGGTAAAGGTCCATCAGAAAGCGGCAGTTGCGCAGGCCCGTGGCCGCGTCGACCTTGTCCGCCACCGCGACGGCGTCTACGGCCCGGGTGAGCGGATAGCGCGGCGACTCCACGGCGTTGAGCGCCTCGACCAGTACGACCGCCCCCGCCCGGTCCGCGGCCCGCGCGGTGAACGCGAGGTTCTCCAGGGCGAGCGCGTCCTGGACCCCTGGCGGGATCCCGTCCACGCGGTTGCCGTACAGGGCGTTGAGCGCCCGGCAGCCGGTGGACCGGGCGAAGCCGACGGCGACGTCCACGTTGGCGCGGAAGCGCTCCGACTCCTCGCCCGGGACGGACAGCGCTCCCCGGTCGGGCCCGGGCAGGCGGCCGGCGTAGAAGTTGAGGGCGACCAGGCGCGTTCCGGCGTCCCGCAACGCCTCCCGCAGCTCGGCCAGTTCCTCCTCGGGCGGTACCGGCGTCGCGGGCCACGGCCACCACAGCTCCACCGCGGTGAAGCCGGCCGCCGCGGCGGCCGCCGGGCGGCGTACCAGCGGCAGTTCGGTGAAGAGCATCGAGAGGTTCACGGCGAAGCGGCGCATCCCACTCCCCATTACTTCCGTATGACGGAAAGTCAATTCCATTAAGAGGAAGGCTGCTCCCGTTCGGACAACCCTGTCAAGGCCCGGTACGTTGACCGCGTGCGATGGAGAGTGGAGTTCACGACCGAGCCCTTCGACCTCGACGAGCCCCCGCCCCACGCGGTGGCGGCCCGCGAGGCCGTACGCGGCGCGGACCTGGACGCCGTCGACGTCGGCCCGTTCGGCACGAGCGCCGAGGGGCGCGCCGACGCCGTGCTCGGCGCGGTGGACGGGCTGCTGCGCGCGGCCGTCGAGGCCGGCGCCACGCGGGTGTCGCTGCAGGTCAGCGTGATCGACGAGGTGGGCGCGGCGTGCACTGCGGTGGAGGACGGCGCGTGAGCGAGCATCCGTTCCGGGCCGCCGTCCGCCCGCTCGTCGACGCCCTGGGCGGACAGCTGCTCGAGCCGGAGCAGGCCGGCGCGGACGACGTCGTCCTGTCCTGGGAGGGCCGCGAGGTCGTGGCCGTACGCCTGCCCCACCTGGCCGACTCGCTCGACCGCATCCTGGCCGACCTCGAACGCCGCCACGGCATGCCGCTCGCCCGACTGGACCGCAAGGCCAAGCAGTCGGTCGTACGAAACCTGGAGGCGCGCGGCGCGTTCACGCTGCGCCACGGCGTCGAGACCGTCGCCGCGGCGCTCGGCGTCAGCCGCTTCACCGTCTACAACTACCTCAACCGGGAGAACGCGGAGTCGGGCGGCGCGACGCCCCGCCCGGAGGGCGCGTAGGCGGCGTCGGCGTCCCGTCGGGGCCGGGCGCCGTCCCCGGACCCTGGATTTCAACAAACTGTTGACGCGGCTTCCCCGCAGGGCGTTAGCTATGCGCATTCTCGTTTCCGAGCGCGTCCCCCCACGCGCCACGGAGGTTCCCGTGACTTCGAGTTCGACGCCGGGGCTCACCCGGTTCAACGCGGCCGAGGACGGCACGGCGCGGGCCGCACTGCACGACATCTGCGCGAGCGGCGCGTGGGCGCGGGAGATCCTCGCGCGGCGGCCCTACCGCGACGCCGAGGAACTGCTGACCGCCAGCGACGACGTCGTCGCCCGGCTCGGCCCGGCCGACCTCGCCGAGGCCATGGCCGCCCACCCGCCCATCGGACGGCCCACGCCCGGCGACCCGGTCTCCTCCCGCGAGCAGCGCGGCATGGCGGGCGCCCCCGCCGCCCTGCGGGCCGAGATGCTCGAACTCACCCTGGCCTACCAGGAGAAGTTCGGGCACGTCTTCCTCATCTGTGCCACCGGCCTCACCGCCGAACAGATGCGAGACGCCGTACGCCGCCGGATCGGCAACGCCCCGCACCACGAGCGCGAGATCGTCCGGCAGGAACTGGGCCGGATCAACCGCATCCGGCTGGCCCGCCTCGCCGTGACGCCCGCGACAACCTCCGCGACCACGCCCGCGACCGAAGGAGCCGCCCCGCCATGACCGCCGCCGCCACGGTCTCCACGCACGTCCTCGACACCGCCACGGGGCGCCCGTCCGGCGGCATCGATGTGGAGCTGTCCGTCCGCGACGGCGCGGCCGGGACGTGGTCCGTGCTCGCGGCGGGGCGGACCGACGCGGACGGGCGCTGCGCCGGCTTCCCCCCGCTGCCGCCCCCCGCCGACCGGGTGCGCCTGCGCTTCGACGTGGCGGCCCGCCGAGAACCTCCGGCCGGCGGCCCCGCCTTCTTCCCGGAGGTGGCGGTGACCTTCGCCGTCGCGCCCGGCGAGCACCATCACGTCCCCCTGCTGCTCAGCCCGTTCGGATACTCCGTATACCGAGGGAGTTAGCACGTGATCCTGGGTCAGAACCAGTACGGCAAGGCCGAGAACCGCGTCGTGAGGATCACCCGCGACGGCACCACCCACCACATCAAGGACCTCAACGTCAGCGTCGCCCTCTCCGGCGACATGGAGGACGTGCACCTCACCGGCTCCAACGCCGCCGTCCTGACCACCGACACCACCAAGAACACCGTCTTCGCCTTCGCCAAGGAGCACGGCATCGCCTCGGCCGAGGCGTTCGGCATCGCGCTCGCCCGGCACTTCGTCGCCGGCCGGCCGTCGATCCATACGGCCAGGATCCGCCTCGAGGAGTACGCCTGGGCGCGCATCGAGACGCCCGGCCCCCGGCGGCACTCGTTCGTCCGCGAGAACCACGAGACCCGCACCGCGCAGGTCACCTTCGACGGCACCGACTGGGAGATCGTCTCCGGGCTCAAGGACCTGGTGGTGCTGAACTCCACCGACTCGGAGTTCACGGGCTACATCAAGGACCGCTACACCACGCTCCCCGAGACGCGCGACCGCATCCTCGCCACCCGCGTCCAGGCGTGCTGGCGGCACGCCTCGGCCGACGCCGACTGGGACCCGGTCCACCGGCAGGCCCGCGAGCACCTCCTGGCCGCCTTCGCCGACACCTACTCCCTCTCCCTGCAGCAGACCCTCTACCGCATGGGCACGCGGGTCCTCGAGAACTGCCCCGGCATCGAGGAGATCCGCCTCTCCCTGCCCAACCAGCACCACTTCCTCGTGGACCTCGAACCCTTCGGGCTCACGAACGACAACGAGGTCTACCACGCGGCCGACCGCCCCTACGGGCTGATCGAGGCGACCATCCTGCGCGAGGGCGCCGAGCCCCGCATCCCGGCGGACATGACCACCCTCGCCTGACCGGCCCTCGCCCGGCCACCCTCGCCCGACCGCCCCACCGGACACGCCCCGAGGCCGACCCTCAAGGACCTAAGGACCTGGCGACCATGGCAGCACCCCCCTCACCGGACCGCACCGTCATCGAGAACTGCGCCATCGCCACCGTCGACGCCGCCGGCACCGAACACGCCTCGGGCCACATCGTCGTCAGCGGCCAGCTGCTCGAGTCCGTCGGCCCCGGGCCCGCCCCCGCGGACCTGGCCGGCGTCACCCGCCGCGTCGACGGCAGCGGTCACCTGGCCACCCCCGGGCTCGTCAACACCCATCACCACTTCTACCAATGGCTCACCAGGGGACTCGCCCGCGACAGCAACCTCTTCGACTGGCTCGTGGCCCTCTACCCCACCTGGGCCCGCATCGACGAGGCCATGGTCCACGCGGCCGCGCGCGGCTCCCTGGCCATGATGGTCCGCGGCGGCGTCACCACCGCCATGGACCACCACTACGTCTTCCCCCGGGGCGCGGGCGACCTCCTCGGCGCGGAGATCCGCGCCGCCCGCGAGATCGGCGTGCGGTTCAGCCCCACCCGTGGGTCCATGGACCGCGGCGAGTCGGCGGGCGGGCTGCCCCCGGACTTCGCCGTCGAGACCACCGAGGCCGCGCTCATCGCCACCGAGGAGGCCATCGACACCCACCACGACCCCTCCTTCGCCTCGATGCTGCGCGTCGGCGTCGCCCCCTGCTCGCCGTTCTCCGTCTCCACCGAGCTGTTGCGCGAGTCCGCCGTGCTCGCCCGCCGCAAGGGCGTACGGCTGCACACCCACGGCTCGGAGACGGTCGAGGAGGAGCGCTTCTGCGAGGAGCTGTTCGGCATGGGGCCGACGGACTACCTCGAGTCCACCGGCTGGCTCGGCGACGACGTGTGGATGGCCCACTGCGTCCATATGAGCGACGCCGACATCGACGCCTTCGCCCGTACGGGCACGGGCGTGGCGCACTGCCCCTCCTCCAACGCCCGCCTCGGCGCCGGCACCGCCCGCGTCCCCGCCATGCTGCGCGCCGGCGTCCCCGTGGGCCTCGGCGTCGACGGCACCGCCTCCAACGAGTCCGGCGAACTCCACACCGAACTGCGCAACGCCCTCCTCGTCCACCGCCTCGCCGGCGGCGCGACGGCCCTCGGCGTCCGGCAGGCGCTGCGGCTGGGAACGTACGGCGGCGCCCAGGTCCTGGGCCGGGCCGCCGAGACCGGCTCGCTCGAAGCGGGCAAGCTCGCCGACCTGGTGCTGTGGAAGCTCGACGGGCTCGGTCACTCCACCATCGCCGACCCCGTCGCCGCCCTCGTCCTCGGCCCGCCCGCGCCCGTCACCCTCTCCCTCGTCGGCGGCAGACCCGTCGTCGAGCACGGCCGGCTCGTCACCGCCGACGAGGAGGCCATCGCCCGCGAGGCCCGCGCCGAGGCCCGCCGCCTCGCGCGGCTCGCGGACGGCGCCGGCTGACGGCCCGGAGCCGGCCGCCACGGACCCGCCGGGAGGGACGGCTCCCGGCCGGGGCCGGGCCGGGGCGCGGCACCGCCCGTGCCCCGGCCCTTCGCCCTCCCACTCCCACCGATCAGGAGGAACCGCTGTGGCCGTAGTGCCCGGGCCCGCCCGGCACCCCGCCGACGCGCCGGAACCGGCGGGGAACGACAGGCACCCCGTGGACCGGCTGCCCGGCCCCGGCAAGCTGCTCGCCGGCGGCTTCCAGCACCTGGTCGCCGCGTACGCAGGCGTGGTCGCGCCGCCCCTCGTGGTCGGTGCGTACGTCGGGCTCTCCCCGGCCGGGCTCACCTTCCTCGTGGGCGCGAGCCTGTTCACCGCGGGCATCGCCACCCTGCTGCAGACGATCGGCTTCTGGCGGGTCGGCGCCAGGATGCCGTTCGTCAACGGCGTCTCCTTCGCGGGCGTCGCGCCGATGCTCGCCGTCGCCGACGCCCAGGGAGACCGGCGCGACGCCCTGCCCGTCATCTACGGGGCCGTCATCGTCGCGGGCGTGCTGGGCTTCCTGCTCGCCCCCGCCTTCTGCCGGCTCGTCCGCTTCTTCCCACCCGTCGTCAGCGGAACCGTCATCACCCTGATCGGCATCACCCTCCTGCCCGTCTCCTTCGGCTGGATCCAGGGCGGCCACCCCGAGCGGCCCGCCGCCCCCGTCGACCTGGCCCTGGCGGCGGCGACCCTGGCGATCGTGCTGCTCCTGCGCAGGCTGCTGCGGGGCTTCCTGCGGCAGATCGCCATCCTGCTCGGTCTCGTCGCCGGTACCCTGCTCGCCCTGCCGGCCGGGGCCGTCGACACCACCGCCACCCGCCACGCCGCCCTCGCCGGCTTCCCCACCCCCTTCCACTTCGGCACCCCGCACATCGAGGCGGCGCCGGTGGTCTCCATGTGCGTGCTGATGCTGGTCTGCATGACCGAGAGCACCGCCGACATGCTGGCGCTGGGCGCCATCGTGGGACGCGAGGCGGACGAGAAGGTCATCGCGGCGGGGCTGCGCGCCGACACGCTCGGCACGGCCGTCAGCCCGCTCTTCAACGGCTTCGCCAACAGCGCCTTCGCCCAGAACATCGGCCTCGTCGCCGTCACCGGGGTGCGCAGCCGCTTCACCGTCGCCGCCTGCGGGCTGATGTTCGTCCTGCTGGGCCTGAGCCCGGCCTTCGCCTCGCTGATCGCGCTGGTGCCGCAGCCGGTCCTCGGCGGTGCGGGCATCGTGCTGTTCGGCACGGTCGCCGCCAGCGGCATCGGCGTGCTGCGCACGGCGGGGCTCGAGCGCGGCGACAATCTGCTGATCGCCGCGACCGCCCTGGGCGTGGGCATGATCCCGGTGGTCTCCAGGACCTTCTACGACGGCGCCGGGATCCCCGCGACGCTGAAGGTCGTCCTGGACTCGGGCGTCAGCGCCGGCTGCCTGACGGCGGTCCTGCTCAACCTCGCCTTCAACCACCTCGGCGGCGGTGGCCGGTCCGAGCGTGGCGACTAGGGACGAGTGACGCATTGCGCGACAATCTCCCCCGAATCGCTCGTAGGTGTGAGAGCGCTCGAAGGTGTGAGAGAGGGCCGCCGCGTGGACCAGCAAGCCGAGGAGGAGCCGGCCCGCGAGGAACCCGAAGGCAGACGCGCCTTCGTCTTCCCCAGCGCGCTGACGGTCCTCGCCGCGGTGACCGTCGTCGTCTGGATCCTCACCTTCGTCATCCCCTCCGGCTCCTACCGCCGCACCCCCGACGGCGACCCGATCCAGGGCACCTACCACCGCGAGCCCGCCCCCGGAGGCTTCCTCCACCGCCTCGGTGACCTCTTCCTCGCCCCCGTCAACGGCCTCTACGGCGTGCGGGACGCGAAGACCGGCGAGGTGGCGCCGGACGCCCTCGGCACGCTCTACGGCAGCGCCGGGGTCTTCCTCTTCGTGCTGGCCATCGGCGCGTTCATCACCGTGGTCTTCGCCACCGGCGCCCTGGACCGGGGCATCGAACGGCTGGCCCACCGGCTGCGCGAGCGCGGGGCGCTGCTCATCGCCGGCGTGATGACGGTCTTCTCGCTGCTGGGCACCGTGGAGGGGTTCGCCGAGGAGACACTGGGCTTCTACGGGCTGCTCGTCCCGCTGATGCTGGCGCTCGGCTACGACCGCATGGTCGCCACCGGCACCATCATCCTCGGCGCGGGCGTCGGCGTGCTCGCCTCCACCGTCAACCCCTTCGCCACCGGCGTCGCCTCCTCCGCCGCCGGCATCTCGATCGGCGACGGCATCGCCCTGCGCTTCGCGATGTGGGTGGTGCTCACCGCCGTCACCATCGGCTACGTCGTCCGGTACGCCCACCGGGTGCGCGCCGCCCCGGAGCGCTCGCTGGTGGGCTTCCTCGAGGGCGACCGCGAGCTCGCCGCCAAGGCGGCCGAACCGCCGGAGCTCACCGGGCTGCAGAAGGGGGTGCTCGTCCTCGTCACCCTGGTCTTCACCTTCATGATCTTCTCGGTGATCCCCTGGGCGAGCGCGCTCTCGGGCCGGTCCGACGCCGTGCCCTACGACTGGGAACTGGGCTGGTCCTTCGCTCAGTTGGCCGCGCTGTTCATCGTCGCGGCCGTGCTCGTCGGGCTCGTCGCCCACCTGGGCGAGCAGAAGCTGAGCGCCACGATCATTCAGGGCGCCGCCGACTTCATCGCCCCCGCGCTGGTGATCGTCCTCGCCCGGGGCGTCACCGTCATCATGACGAACGCCAAGGTCATCGACACCGTGCTGCACGCCGTCGAGGGCGTGGTCTCGGGCACGCCGCCGGTGGCGTTCGCGGTCCTCGTCTTCATCGTGAACCTGCCGCTGGCCTTCCTGATCCCCTCCACCTCCGGCCACGCGACGCTGGCGATGCCGATCCTCGCCCCGCTCGCGGACTTCGCCGGCGTCTCCCGGGCGGTGGCGGTCACCGCCTGGCAGTCGGCGAGCGGCTGGATGAACCTGTGGGTGCCCACGACCGCCGTCGTGGTCGGCGGGGTGTCGCTGGCGAAGGTCGGCTACGACCGCTATCTGCGGTTCGTCTGGCCGCTGCTGGCCCTCCTGGCCGTGCTCATCTGCGGCTTCCTGGCGCTGGGCGCGGCCCTCGGCTGACGGGGGAGGGCCGCGCCCGGGCGCCGCCGCCGCTTCGGGCCGGCGGCTCGGGCGTCAGTCCAGCAGCTCGTACGCCGGCAGCGTCAGGAAGTCCGCGTAGTCCTCATCGAGCGCCACCCTCAGCAGCAGGTCGTGGGCCTCCTGCCAGCCGCCGGGCTCCGCGCGGACGGCGGCGAGCTCCTCGGCCGCCACCTCGCGCACGAGTGACGCGGTGACCTGCCGGCCGTCCTCGAGGACGACGCCGGCGTCGACCCACTGCCACAGCTGCGAACGGGAGATCTCCGCCGTGGCCGCGTCCTCCATGAGGCCGAAGATGGCCACCGCGCCCACCCCCCGCAGCCACGCCTCGATGTAGCGCAGGGCGACCTGGACGGCGTTGCGCAGCCCCTCGTACGTCGGCCTCGCCTCGAGGGTGTCCACGGCGACGAGCTGATCCGCCGTCACCCGCACGTCCTCGCGCAGCCGGTGCTTCTGGTGCGGGCGGTCGCCGAGGACGGCGTCGAAGCAGGCCCGGGCGACCGGCACCAGGTCGGGGTGGGCGACCCAGGAACCGTCGAAACCGTCGGCCGCCTCGCGGTCCTTGTCGGCCCGGACCTTCGCCAGCGCGGCCTCGTTGGCCTCGGGATCCTTACGGGAGGGGATGAACGCCGCCATGCCGCCGATCGCGTGCGCCCCGCGCCGGTGGCAGGTGCGCACGAGCAGTTCGGTGTACGCGCGCATGAACGGCGCGGTCATGGTGATGGCGTTGCGGTCGGGCAGGAGGAACTTCTCGCCGCCGTCACGGAAGTTCTTGACGATGGAGAAGAGGTAGTCCCAGCGTCCGGCGTTGAGCCCCGAGGCGTGCTCGCGCAGCTCGTGGAGGATCTCCTCCATCTCGTACGCGGCCGTGATGGTCTCGATGAGGACCGTGGCGCGGACGGTGCCCCGGGGGATGCCGAGGTGGTCCTGGGCGAAGACGAACACGTCGTTCCACAGCCGGGCCTCGAGGTGCGACTCGGTCTTGGGGAGGTAGAAGTAGGGGCCCTTGCCCAGCTCGAGCAGCCGCCGGGCGTTGTGGAGGAAGTAGAGGCCGAAGTCGGTCAGGGCGCCGGGGACGGGACGGCCGTCGACGGTCAGGTGACGCTCGTCGAGATGCCAGCCGCGCGGCCGCATCACGACGGTGGCGAGCTCCCCGGCCGGCCGGAGCGCGTACGCCTTGCCCTCGGGGGTGGTGAAGTCGATGCGGCGCGCGTAGGCGTCGATCAGGTTGAGCTGGCCGTGGACGACGTTGTGCCAGGTGGGCGCGGAGGCGTCCTCGAAGTCGGCGAGCCAGACGCGGGCGCCGGAGTTGAGGGCGTTGACGGTCATCTTCCGGTCGTCGGCGGGCCCGGTGATCTCCACCCGCCGGTCCTCGAGCGCGGCGGGCGCGGGCGCCACCCGCCAGTCGGGGTCCTCGCGGACGGCGGCGGTCCGGGGGAGGAAGTCCAGGGTGCCGGTGCGGGCGATCTCCGCTCGGCGGGCGGCCCGGCGGGCGAGCAACTCGTCGCGGCGCGGGGTGAACCGGCGGTGCAGGGCGGCGAGGAAGGCGAGCGCCTCCTCGGTCAGCACCTCTTCCTGCCGTTCCACGGGCCGGGCGCGGACGACGGCCGGCGAGGACGGCGTGGGTGCGGACATGGGCGGTCACTCCTCTTCAGCGGGCGGGCATGAGGGCGGCACATGCCGAACTGACCTTGTGGAGAATAGTTTTCTCATCGTGGAAGTTCAATGGCGCGCTGTTCCCGCGGCATTCCCCAGCGGCCCGTCATTCCAGCAGCGCGAGATCGTCCGGGGTGTCCACGTCGTCGGGCGCCGCCACGTCCGAGCACTCCACGAGCCGTACGGCCGCGGCGTGCCGGCGCAGATACGCACGGGCCCCCAGATCGCCCTCGGCCGCCGACGCCACGCCCGCCCAGTGCTCCCGCCCCAGCAGCACCGGATGCCCCCGCTCGCCCCCGTAGGCCGCCGCCGCGAGGCTCGCCCCGGCCCGGTGCGCGGCCAGCACGCGCGCGACGGCCGCCGCGCCCACGCGCGGCTGGTCGACCAGCGCGACCACCGCCGCCGAGACGCCCGGGACCGCCACCAGCGAGGCGAGCCCGGCCCGCAGCGACGACCCCATGCCCCGCTCCCAGTGCGGGTTGTCCACGAGCACCCGGTCCGCCGCCGGCGGCCCGAGCCGGGCCCGCGCCTCGGCCGCGCCCGCGCCCAGCACCACGTGCACCGGCCCGCAGCCGCCCTCGGACAACTGTCGTATCGCGTGCTCCAACAGCAGGCCGCCCCGGTGCGCCAGGAGCGCCTTGGGGCGCCCGCCGAGCCGCCGCCCTCCGCCGGCCGCCAGCAACAGCCCCGCCACGCACGCCTGTTTCGCACCCGTGTCCGCCGTTCGCGCCATAGCCCCTGCATACCGCATACCTGGGCGGATGTGCGCCGGACGTCAGTTCGTCACTCGTACGTGAACGCTCGGCCTGAATTTCGCTGTGCGTGTGGCGCGTCGCACGGAAACTGGCGTTAACTGATCCGCGCGAGCGAGTGCGGGAGGGGGACAAGTCGTGGCGGAAGGCGCCGTAGTGGTGGAAGAGGAGCGAACGGGACGTTTCGGCGAGGAGACGGACCCGAGAATCGACGAGCTGGGCGCCGCCGTGTCCCGGCTGCGCCGCGAGCTGGCCGGGCACCCCGCCCCCTTACCGGACCGGGACGCCGCCGAGGACGAGCTGGCCGCCCTGGACGCCATGGTCCGCGCCGGCGCCCCCGACGTCTCCCGGCTGCGCCGCTCCCTGCTGCTGGTGGCGGGCGCCGTGGGCTCGGTCAGCGCCCTGGCCCCCGCGCTCGGCGCCGTCCGCGCCGCCGTCGACCGCTTCGGCGGTCTCCCGGACGCCCCGCCGGCCGCACGACCCGAGGGCGCGGCGGAGCCGGACGTGGCGGACGTGCCGCGCCCCCGCGAGGGCTGAAACCCCCGCCGGGGCGGTGATCAGGCGATCAGGCGGTGACGGTGGTGGCGGCCAGCGACTTCGAGAGCTCCGCGGCCACGACCTGCAGCAGTGGGACGATGCGTTCCGTGGCGGCCTCGGTGACCCGGCCCGACGGACCCGAGATCGAGATGGCCGCCGACGTGGGCGAGTCGGGCACCGGCACCGCGAGGCAGCGGACGCCGATCTCCTGCTCGTTGTCGTCCATCGCGAAGCCCGACTCGCGCACCCGCGCCAGCTCCGCGAGGAAGCCGTCGGGCGTAGTGATCGTCTTCTCGGTCGCGGCCGGCATGCCCGTGCGCGCCAGCAGTGCGCGGACCTCGTCGTCGGCGGACTGGGCGAGCAGCGCCTTGCCGACGCCCGTGGTGTGCGGCAGCACGCGCCGCCCGACCTCGGTGAACATCCGCACCGAGTGGCGCGAGGGCACCTGCGCCACGTACACGACCTCGTCGCCGTCGAGCAGCGCCATGTTCGCGGTCTCGCCGGTCTCCTCGACCAGGCGGGCCAGGTGCGGGCGGGCCCAGGTGCCCAGCAGCCGGGCCGAGCTCTCGCCGAGCCGGATCAGCCGGGGTCCGAGGGCGTACCGGCGGTTGGGCTGCTGCCGTACGTATCCGCAGGCCACCAGCGTGCGCATCAGGCGGTGAATGGTGGGCAGCGGCAGGCCGCTGCTGGCGGACAGCTCGCTGAGTCCGACTTCACCGCCCGCGTCGGCCATCCGCTCGAGCAGGTCGAAGGCACGCTCGAGGGACTGGACGCCGCCACTGCTTGCGGCGGTTCGGGGCTCGGCGGACGAGGGCACGGCGCTCCTTCCGGGGTGGGGGGTGGCAGCAGCCTACCGGCCGTCGCGGATGCCACGTGCGCGTTTCTGATGCGTGAAACAGGCATTCCGATATGTGAAAGGTCTTGACCTCCGCCGGTCCCGGTTGAAGACTGCCCTCCGTCGGCACGCTTCAACAGAATGTTGAAGCGACGCATGGGGTTCGGGCCGGCGGGAGGCCGAGGAATGGACCTGATACTGCGCTCGACGCGGGTCGTGACACCGGACGGCGTCCGCGCCGCCCGCGTCGCCGTCACCGGCGGCCGGATCGAGGCGGTCCTGCCGTACGGGGCCGGCCCCGCCGCCGACGTCGTCGAGGACCTGGGGGACGACGTCCTGCTGCCCGGCCTCGTCGACACCCATGTGCATGTGAACGATCCCGGCCGCACGGAGTGGGAGGGCTTCGCGAGCGCCACCCGGGCCGCGGCGGCCGGCGGCGTCACCACGCTCCTCGACATGCCGCTCAACAGCCTCCCGCCCACCACGACCGTGGCGAACCTGCGGGCCAAGCAGGCCGTGGCCCGCGACCGGGCGTACGTCGACGTGGGCTTCTGGGGCGGGGCGCTGCCCGGCAACCTCGCCGACCTGCGGTCCCTGCACGAGGCCGGGGTGTTCGGCTTCAAGGCCTTCCTCTCCCCGTCCGGCGTCGAGGAGTTCCCGCACCTGGCCCCCGCCGACCTCGAGGCCGTGGCCACGGAGATCGCCGGCCTGGGCGGGCTGCTGATCGTGCACGCCGAGGACCCGCGGGAACTGGCGGCGGCGCCCGGCGGCGCCCGCTACGCCGACTTCCTCGCCTCCCGCCCGCGCGCCGCCGAGAACGCGGCCGTCGCCACGCTCGTGGACGTCGCACGCCGGGCCGGTACGCGCATCCACGTGCTGCACCTGTCCTCCTCCGGCACGCTGCCCCTGATCGCCGCCGCCCGGGCCGGCGGCCTGCCCGTCACAGGGGAGACCTGCCCGCATTTCCTCACCCTCACCGCCGAGGACGTGCCCGACGGCGCCACGGAGTTCAAGTGCTGCCCGCCGATCCGCGAGACGGCCGACCAGGACGCCCTGTGGGCGGCGCTGGCCGACGGGACCGTCGGCTGTGTCGTCTCCGACCACTCCCCGTGCACCGCCGACCTCAAGGTCCCCGACTTCGCCACCGCCTGGGGCGGCATCTCCTCCCTCCAGCTCGGCCTGCCCGCCGTCTGGACCGAGGCGAGACGCCGCGGGCACACCCTCCACGACGTGGCCCGCTGGATGTCCGCCGGCCCCGCGGCCCTCGCCGGCCTGTCCCGCAAGGGCGCCATCGCGCCGGGCCGCGACGCCGACTTCGCCGTCCTCGCCCCCGACGAGACCTTCACCGTCGACCCGGCCGCGCTCCACCACCGCAACCCCGTCACCGCCTACGCCGGCCGGACCCTGTACGGAGTCGTCCAGTCCACGTGGCTGCGCGGCCGCCGGATCGCCGACCACGGCACCCCCCTGACCGAGCCCACCGGCCGACTCCTGGAGCGCGCATGAGCCAAGACGCCAGCGGCACCTCCCCGTTCACCGGCGCCGCGAACCCCTACGCGGGCGGCGACCCCTACGCCGACTACCGCACCGCCGACCACCCGTTCACCGCCCTGCCCGACCTCGCGGACCGCCTCCTGGGCGCCTCCGTCATCGCCGCCGGCGACGAGTTCTTCGCCGACCGCGAGAACCTCCTGACCCCCGGCCCCGCCCGCTTCGACCCCGAACTCTTCGGCCACAAAGGCAAGATCATGGACGGCTGGGAGACCCGCCGCCGGCGCGGCGCCTCGGCCGACGCCCCGCACCCGGCGGACGACGACCACGACTGGGCCCTGATACGGCTCGGCGTCCCCGGCATCGTCAGGGGCGTCGTCGTCGACACCGCCCACTTCCGGGGCAACCACCCCCTGGCCGTCAGCCTCGAGGGCACCTCGCTGCCCGGCACCCCCTCGCCCGCGGACCTGCACGCCGACGACGTGCAATGGACCGTCCTCGTGCCGCGCGCCCCCGTCGGCGGCCACGCCGCCAACGGCTTCCGCGTCGACGCCCCGCAGCGCTTCACCCACCTGCGACTCAACCAGTACCCCGACGGCGGCATCGCCCGGCTGCGCGTCCACGGCGAGGCCGTCCCGGACGCCGCCTGGCTCGCCGCCCTGGGCGTCTTCGACCTCGCCGCGCTGGAGAACGGCGGCCACGTCGAGGACTGCTCCGACCGTTTCTACTCCTCCCCGTTCCACAGCATCCACCCCGGCCGGTCCCGCGCGATGGGCGAGGGCTGGGAGACGCGACGGCGGCGCGACGGCGGCCACGACTGGGTGCGCTACCGCCTCACCGGGCAGGCGGTCCTGCGGGCGGTCGAGATCGACACCGGCTGCTACAAGGGCAACGCCCCGGGCTGGGCGGCGCTTTCCGTCCTCGACGCCACCACCGGGGCCGCCCCCTCCGGCACCGCCGGCTGGCGCGAACTGCTGCCCCGCACCCCACTGCTGCCCGACACCGTGCACCGCCTCCCGCTCCCCGGCGCCCCCACGGCCACGCACCTGCGCCTGGACATCCACCCCGACGGCGGCGTCGCCCGGCTGCGCGTGCACGGCTCGCTCACCGACGAGGCCGTCCGTCGCCTGGAGCTCAGGGCCGGCCCTGAGCGGCGGGGGTGAGAGGACGGCTCATGAACAGGGCCGTCTCGCCCTCGGAGGAGGTGCCGGCGTAGAGCGAGGTGTCCAGGCCGCACAGGGCGAACCCCATCCGGCGGTAGGCCCGTACGGCAGGGGCGTTGACGTTGGTGACCTCCAGCCAGGCGGTCCGCGCGCCCAGTTCACGGCCGCGCGCGAGGGCACGGTCCATCAGCGCCGCGCCGATGCCCCGGCCGCGCCGGCCGGGGGAGACCCTGATGTCGGCGATCACCAGGCGGCGGTTCCACTCCTCGTACGCGAAGGAGACCGCGCCGCACAGCTCGCCGTCGGCGTCGGCGACGAGGACCTCCTGGCCCTCGCCGTCCTCGTCCTCGTCGTCGGGATAGACCTTGCGCAGCGCGGGCTCCACCGGCACCGGGTGCAGCGCGAAGCCGTCGTCGGAGGCGGTGACCCGCACGACGGTGTCGGTGGTGAAGGAGTTGTCCAGCTCGTGGGCCGCCGTCAGCTCGTCGGGCCGCGCCGGCCGGTAGGTCACCATACGGTCATCCTAGGGCGTGTCCGATGGGGAGAGCGTCTCCCAGAACATCGACTCGTAGTCCCGCAACAGCCGCCCGTACCGGTGCGCCAGCGGCTCCGACAGCCGGCCGTCCGTCAGCCCGCCGCCCACGGCGGCCAGCGTCCGCTGCGCGCCCTCGGGGTCGGGTGTCGCGAAGAAGTCGAAGAAGCCGCACGCGGCGTCGTCGAAGCCGTAGTGCTCGCGCAGCGCCAGGCCCACGGTGGCGCAGTAGCCGCCCCACGCGGCGAAGTTGGTGCTCAGCGCGACGACGACGTCCACGGGCTCGGCGCACAGCGCCAGCCAGGCCGCGTACGCCGGATAGGCCTGGCACCCGGCCCGCGGCTCATGGGCGCGTACGGCCGCCTCGTCGAGCCCGCAGGCGGCCGCGAGCGGGCCGAGCCGTTCGAGGGCGACGTCCTCGCCGCGCGCGAGGTGGTCGAAGAAGTCGGCGGCGAGCGGCTGTCGTCCCGCGCCGGCCCGCTCGGCCAGGTGCGCGAAGCTGCGCCGGTCGCTCGTGATGACGTGGTGCTGTTCGAGGGCGAACGCCGCGAGGGCCGCGCGGGGTGCGCGGCCCGAGGCGATCTCGGGGACGAGGCGGACGGTGCCGCCGCCCGGTGCGAGCGTGCGGAGCGCGTCGTCGAGGACGTTCCGGGCTGTACGGGCCATGGCGCCAGCGTATCGGCGGGCGCGGCGGCCGTGCCGGCTATTCCCGCGCGCCGCCCAGGTAGAAGAGAAGGAAGAAGAAGGCGACGATGAAGTGGACGGCGACGAGATAGATGAAGACCCGGACCGTCATGCCCATCGGGGCCCGGTCCTCCTCCACGAAGGTCCTCGCCTCGTCGCCGATCGCCTTGTCGCTCATGGCATTTCCCTCCTGGTCGGTGCGGCGCCGAGGCACAGCTCGGAGACGCCGCTCTGCATCAGCGTGTGCATGAACAGCAGGTCCACTCCGCCGGGCGACGCCGCCGCGATGCGGTGCGGGGTGAGGGAGTCGAAGTGGGCGGCGTCACCGGTCTCGAGCAGGTGGGTGCTCTCGCCCAGCGTCAGCCGCAGCCGTCCGCCGGTGACGTAGAGCCACTCCTCGCCCGGGTGCACCCGCACCAGTTCCTCCTGGCCGCCGCCCCGCGGCACGTGCAGCCGCAGGGCCTGCATGGCCCGTCCGGAGCCGCCGGCCCGCCAGTACGTCCAGCCGCCGGCCTCCTGGGCCTCCATGCGGTCGGCCCGTACGATGGGGTCGCGGCCCTCGGGCACCTCGCCCAGCAGGTCGGACACGGTCGTGCCGTACGCCCGCGCCAGCGCGAGCAGCATCGGCAGCGACGGCGTCCGCCGGCCGGTCTCCAGCCGGGACAGGTGGGCGGGCGACAGCCCCGCCAGGGAGGCGGCGGCCTCCAGTGTCAGCCCGCTGCGCCGGCGCAGGGACCGCAACTGCGGGGCGACGACGGGTATCTCTTCCGCGGGGCCCCCGACGGGGGCGGGCCGCTGTTCGGGCGATGGCCTCATGCTTCCGGTATAGACGCGGGCGTGCCTGCGAGGCAAAAAAATTGCCCGCGAGGCAAACTCTTTCTGTGATGAACGTCAGGGAAACATGAGCGGATTGGCATTGACATGACATACGGCCCCCGCGTCATGCTTGTGTCCATGACAACCCCCCTCCGCCCGGCGCGTTTCGCCGCGCTCGTCGCCCTGACCTCGACGCTCCTCCTGGGCACCCCGGCCATCGCCGCCACCCACTCCGCCGCCGCCCCGGTCGCGGCCGCGGCCGTGCAGAGCACCGGCGACATCTGTTACTCGGACCTGCCCTCCCAGGCCCACGACACCATCAGCAAGATCGATGCCGGTGGCCCCTTCCCGTACCCCAAGGACGGGACCGTCTTCACCAACCGCGAGGGCGTCCTGCCCCGGCAGTCGAGCGGCTACTACCACGAGTACACCGTGATCACCCCGGGCTCCCCGGACCGCGGCGCCCGACGGATCGTCGCGGGCAAGAAGGCGCACGAGGACTACTACACCGGCGACCACTACCGGACCTTCGACCTGGTCGACTTCAGCTGCTGACCCCTCCCTGACGACGCCGGGCCCCGCCACCCACGGAGGTGGCGGGGCCTTCGTCGTCCGGGCGTTGTACCTACTGGTATGTACACTCGCATCGCCGCACACGTCACCGACCGCCCGTAGAGGGAGGACGCCCGTGCACGCCATGCAGTACGCCATCACGTTGCCCGCGGACTACGACATGAAGACCATCCGGGAGCGCGTGGCGACCCGCGGCCACGCCCTCGACGACCGCGAGGGCCTGGGCCTGAAGGCCTACCTCCTCCGCGAGCGCGGGATCGACGGCTCCCCGGTCAACGAGTACGCCCCGTTCTATCTGTGGGAGCACGCCGGGGCGATGGGCGAGTTCCTGGTCGGCGGGGGCGGATTCCAGGGCATCGTCGCGGACTTCGGCCGCCCGGCCGTCCGGCACTGGGCCGGCCTCGCGTGCGAGACGGGCCCCGCCCGGTCCGCCGAACCCCGGGCCGCGTCCCGGCTGCTGACGCCCCTGCCGGCCACCGCGGACCCCGCCGCCCTCGTGGCCGAGGCGCTCGCCGGGCTGCGCGCGTCGGCGCGCGCCGACGCGGTGCACACCGCCGCCCTCGCCCTCGACCCCGGCCGCTGGCAGCTGATGCGCTTCGTGCTGTGGGCCGACGCCGCCCCCGCCTCCGAGGACCGCGACGCCGAACGCTACGAAGTCCTGCACCTGTCCACGCCCCACCTCTCCCGCCTCCCGGCCGGGCGGCACTGGTAGCGGGCCCGCCCTCAACCCGGCGGCGGAAAGAAGGACTTGGAGTCGTCCTCAGGTTCGATGCCGCGGAACCGTACGCCCTCGTACGGTGATCCCGTCCGCACACGCATCCGACGACCAGGGGGCAATGCTGTGACATCAGTGACGCACGGAACGGGAGCCACGGACCGGACGGTCGATCTGGCGGCGATGGGCGACGAGTTCACCCGCGATCCCTACCGGGTGTACGCCGAACTGCGCGCGCGGGGCCCCGTGCACCGGGTGCGCATGCCGGAGGGCGTCGAGAGCTGGCTCGTCGTCGGCCACGACGAGATACGGGCCGCCCTCAACGACCCCCGGCTCTCGAAGGACTGGGAGAAGGCATCCGAGGCCCAGGGCCTGCCCGTCGTGGCGGCCGGCCCGCACATGCTGAGCGCCGACCCCCCGCACCACACCCGGCTGCGCAGGCTGGTGGCCAGGGAGTTCACCGCCCGCCGCGTCGAGGCGCTCGCCCCGCGCGTCCAGCAGATCACCGACGGGCTCCTCGAGAACATGCTGCGGGCCCCGGACCGGCGCGCCGACCTCGTCGAGGCCCTGTCCTTCCCACTGCCCATGAGTGTCATCTGCGAACTGCTGGGCGTTCCCGACCTCGACCGCGCGGCGTTCCACCGCTGGTCGGACGTCGCCATCGGCTCCGCCCCGCCGGCGGAGAAGACCCGCAACGCCCAGGAGGTCGCCGGCTACCTCGCCGGCCTGGTCGCCGCCAAGCGGCGGCAGCCGGGCGAGGACCTGCTGAGCGACCTCATCCGCACCACCGACGAGGACGGCGACCGGCTCTCGCCCGAGGAGCTCATCGGCATGGCCTGGCTCCTGCTGGTCGCCGGGCACGAGACCACCGTCAACCTCATCAGCAACGGCGTGCTCGCCCTGCTCCGCCACCCCGACCAGCTCGCGGCGCTGCGCGCCGACTTCGGGCTGCTGGACGACGCCGTCGAGGAGATGCTGCGCTACGACGGCCCCGTGGAGACCTCCACGTACCGCTTCACCCTCGAGCCGCTGGAGATCGCCGGCACCCCCATACCCGGCGGCGGGGAGCTCGTGGTCGTCGCCCTGGCCGACGCCGACCGCGACCCGGCCCGCTTCCCCGACCCCCACCGCTTCGACATCCGCCGCGACGCCCGCGGCCACGTCGCCTTCGGGCACGGCATCCACTACTGCCTGGGCGCGCCGCTGGCCCGCCTCGAGGGCCGCATCGCCGTCCGCTCACTGCTCGAGCGCTGCCCCGACCTCGAGCTGGACTGCCACCCGGACGCGCTCCTGTGGCGCGAGGGCATGCTGATGCGCGGCCCCTACCGGCTGCCCGTCCGCTTCTGACGCCCGGCCCTGCCCCGGCCGCCGGGGCAGGGCCCATGTCCGGACAACCGGACCTCCGGACTTCCCGTCATCAGGTCGTCCGGCTACGCTCCCTTCGTGGCGAAGCAGCGACCCCTTCAGTTCTCCCTCGACCGCGGCAGCCCGGTCCCGCTCTACTTCCAGCTGTCCCAGCAGCTCGAAGCCGCCATCGAACGGGGTGAGCTCGCCCCCGGCAGCCTCCTGGGCAACGAGATCGAGCTCGCCGGACGCCTGGGACTCTCCCGCCCCACCGTCCGCCAGGCGATCCAGTCACTGGTCGACAAGGGCCTGCTGGTGCGCCGCCGCGGCGTCGGCACCCAGGTGGTGCACAGCCAGGTCAAGCGCCCGCTGGAGCTCAGCAGCCTCTACGACGACCTGGAGTCGGCCGGCCAGCAGCCCGCCACCCGCGTCCTGCACCACGCCGTCGAGCCCGCCCCCGCGCCGGTCGCCGCCGCCCTGGGCATCGCCGAGGGCGCCGACGTCCTGCGCCTGGAGCGGCTGCGCCTCGCCCACGGCGAGCCGGTGGCCCACCTGCGCAACCACCTGCCGGTCGGCCTGCTGGACCTCGACGCCGAGACCCTGGGCCGCACCGGCCTCTACCGCCTGCTGCGGCAGGCGGGCATCACCCTGCACAGCGCCCGCCAGACGATCGGGGCCCGTGCCGCCACCGCCGGGGAGGGCGAGCTGCTGGCCGAGCCGGAGGGCGCCCCCCTGCTGACGATGGAGCGGACGACCTTCGACGACACCGGCCGCGCGGTGGAGTTCGGCTCCCACCTCTACCGGGCCTCGCGCTACGCGTTCGACTTCCAGCTCCTGGCCCGGTCCTGAGCCTGTCAGGCCATAAGAATGTTCTGACAAAGTCTTGACGCGATGTGTCCTCCGCCACTACAACTCCACGCACAGGAAGAAGCCCCCCTCGGCACCGCCGACGCCCCGGCCGACAGCGGTGACGGATGGTGACGGATACTTGGGCGGTTGGGTCCGCGGCAGAGGGGCCCGGCCACACCGTGACAGACAGTGAGAAGGGCAAGTCCTCGTGGCAAGGGTTCGGACAGGCGTACGTGCGGTGAGCGCCGTGCTGGCAGCGGTGCTCGGCGCCACACTGGCTGGGTGCAGCAGCACGGGCGGTAAGCGGGCCGAGGAGCGGGCAGCCAAGGCCGCTCAGGGCCGCTCCGCGGTCGACACCCCCCGGTGGACCTTCGCGATGGTCACCCACTCGGGTGATGGCGACACCTTCTGGGACATCGTCCAGAACGGTGCCAAGCAGGCGGCGGTCAAGGACAACATCAAGTTCCTCTACGCACACGACGTCGAGGGGAACAAGCAGGCCCAGAGCGTGCAGGCCATGATCGACCAGAAGGTCGACGGCCTGATCGTCACCCTCGCCAAGCCCGACGCCATGAAGGACGTCGTCGCCAAGGCGCGCAAGGCCGGCATCCCGGTGATCACGGTGAACTCCGGCTCCGACAAGTCCAAGGACTTCGGCGCCCTCACCCACATCGGGCAGGACGAGGTCATCGCCGGCGAGGCCGTCGGCGAGCAGCTCAACCAGCGCGGCAGGAAGAAGGCCGTCTGCGTCCTGCACGAGCAGGGCAACGTCGGCCACGAGCAGCGCTGCGACGGCGTGAAGAAGACCTTCAAGGGCGACGTGCAGAACCTCTACGTCGAGGGCACCAACATGCCCGGCGTGCAGTCGTCCATCGAGGCCAAGCTGCAGTCCGACAAGGACATCGACACCGTCGTCACCCTCGGTGCCCCCTTCGCCGCCACGGCCGTCAAGGCCGCCAAGCAGGCCGGCGGCAAGGCCGAGGTCGACACCTTCGACCTCAACGCCCAGGTCGCCAAGGACCTCCAGGACGGCACCCTCGGCTTCGCCGTCGACCAGGACCCGTACCTCCAGGGCTACGAGGCCGTCGACCTGCTGTGGCTCTACCGCTACAACCGCGACATGCTCGGCGGCGGCCGCCCCGTCCTGACCGGCCCGCAGATCGTCACCAAGGACGACGCGAAGACCCTCGCCGAGTACACGAAGCGGGGCACCCGATGAGTACAGCGGCAACCGCACCGGCCGACGACCGGCTGCTCCACCGGGGCATACTGCGCCGGCTGCTCGGCCGCCCCGAGCTGGGCGCGGTCGTGGGCGCGGCGGCGGTCTTCCTCTTCTTCTCGTTCGCCGCCGACAGCTTCCTGCGCGCGTCCAGCCTCTCGACCGTGCTGTACGCGTCCTCGACGATCGGCATCATGGCCGTACCGGTCGCGCTGCTGATGATCGGCGGCGAGTTCGACCTGTCGGCGGGCGTGATGGTCACGACCTCCGCCCTGGTCTCGTCGATGTTCAGCTACCAGATGACGGCCAACGTCTGGGTCGGCGTGGGGGTCTCCCTGCTGACCACCCTGGCCGTCGGCTTCTTCAACGGCTTCGTGTTCACCCGCACCAAACTGCCCAGCTTCATCATCACGCTGGCCACGTTCCTGATGCTCACGGGGCTCAACCTCGGCTTCACCAAGCTCATCGGCGGCACGGTCTCCACCAAGACCATCGGTGACATGGAGGGCTTCGAGTCGGCCCACGCGGTGTTCGCCTCCCACCTCACCATCGGCGGTGTCGACCTCCAGGTCACCATCCTGTGGTGGCTCGGCCTCGTGGCCCTGGCCACCTGGGTCCTGCTCCGCACCCGCGCGGGCAACTGGATCTTCGCTGTCGGCGGCGGCGCCGACGCGGCCCGAGCGGTCGGCGTCCCCGTCAACAAGACCAAGATCGGCCTCTACATGGCCGTCGCCTTCTGCGCCTGGGTCTCCGGCCAGCACCTGCTGATGTCGTACGACGTCGTGCAGTCCGGCGAGGGCGTCGGCAACGAGCTCCTCTACATCATCGCGGCCGTGATCGGCGGCTGCCTGATGACCGGCGGCTACGGCTCGGCCATCGGCTCCGCGATCGGCGCGTTCATCTTCGGCATGACGAGCAAGGGCATCGTGTACGCGCAGTGGAACCCCGACTGGTTCAAGTTCTTCCTCGGCGCGATGCTGCTCCTGGCGACCCTGCTGAACGCCTGGGTCCGTAAGCGCGCGGAGGCGACCAAGTGAGCCCCCTGGCCAAGCTCACGGACGTGAGCAAGTTCTACGGCAACATCCGCGCGCTGGAGGGCGTCTCCCTGGAGGTGCACGCCGGCGAGATCACGTGTGTCCTCGGCGACAACGGCGCGGGCAAGTCGACCCTGATCAAGATCATCGCGGGCCTGCACCAGCACGACGCGGGAACGTTCGAGATCGAGGGCGAGGAAACGAAGCTCTCCTCCCCCCGCGAGGCCCTGAACCGGGGCATCGCCACGGTCTACCAGGACCTGGCGGTAGTCCCCCTGATGCCGGTCTGGCGGAACTTCTTCCTGGGCTCGGAGCCGACGAAGGGCAAGGGCCCCTTCAAGCGCCTCGACGTACAGAAGATGCGCGAGACGACCCGCGCGGAGCTGCTGCGCATGGGCATCGACCTGCGCGACGTCGACCAGCCCATCGGCACGCTCTCCGGCGGTGAGCGCCAGTGCGTGGCGATCGCCCGAGCGGTGTACTTCGGCGCGAAGGTGCTGGTCCTGGACGAGCCGACCGCGGCGCTCGGCGTCAAGCAGTCCGGCGTCGTCCTGAAGTACGTCGCGGCGGCCCGCGACGCGGGCCTGGGCGTGGTCCTCATCACGCACAACCCGCACCACGCGTATCTGGTCGGTGACCGCTTCGTGCTCCTCAAGCGAGGATCGATGGCGGGCAGCCACAACAAGAACGAGATCGCCCTCGACGAACTGACCCGCCAGATGGCGGGCGGCAGCGAGCTCGACCAGCTCAGCCATGAGCTGGAGCGGGCGCCGGGCCCGGACGTGATCGGCGGCAAGCCGGTCGGCTCCGCCGAGGACTGAGGGGGCACCCGTTCCGCCCAGCGGAACGATTGCCCACAAACTGGCGGGCGATTGCCCACCCGCCCACCCGCGGGCGCGATCCGGCCGGAGGGGCCGGGGTGGGAGGGGCCGGGCCCTGGGAGGGACGTCAGGGTTATTTGCGGCCCAGGTGCGGGGCAACCCATCCCGTAGAGGGTTCCGGGCCGTAAATAATCCAGTCCCGTAAGGGCCCGGCCCCTCCCGCCCCGGCCCCGCCCCCGAGCGCGACTGTGCACCACGCCCCACCGGTGAGGCACAATCGGCCGAGTCCATCCACATCCGCACCACGACCGCAGGGGCAACAACCGCGATGAGCATGTACCGCGAGCGGGTACACCGAGGCACCGCCAAAGCCACCGTGCTCCGCACGGTCGGCACGCGCGAGCGCCGCTCGCACCTCACCGCCCCCCGCGTCCCCACCGTCGGCATCGACATCGGCGGCACCAAGGTCATGGCGGGCGTCGTCGACGCCGACGGCAACATCCTGGAGAAGCTCCGCACGGAGACGCCGGACAAGTCCAAGAGCCCCAAGGTCGTCGAGGACACCATCGTCGAGCTGGTCCTCGACCTCTCCGACCGCCACGACGTCCACGCCGTGGGCATCGGCGCGGCCGGCTGGGTCGACGCCGACCGCAACCGCGTCCTCTTCGCCCCCCACCTGTCCTGGCGCAACGAGCCGCTGCGCGACCGCCTCGCCGGCCGCCTCGCCGTCCCCGTGATGGTGGACAACGACGCCAACACCGCCGCCTGGGCGGAGTGGCGCTTCGGCGCCGGCCGTGGCGAGGACCACCTCGTCATGATCACTCTTGGTACCGGCATCGGCGGCGCGATCCTCGAGGACGGCCAGGTCAAGCGCGGCAAGTTCGGCGTCGCGGGCGAGTTCGGTCACATGCAGGTCGTGCCCGGCGGCCACCGCTGCCCGTGCGGCAACCGCGGCTGCTGGGAGCAGTACAGCTCCGGCAACGCGCTCGTCCGCGAGGCCCGTGAGCTGGCGGCGGCCGAGTCGCCGGTCGCGTACGGGATCATCGACCGCGTCGGTGGCAACATCTCCGAGATCACCGGCCCCCTGATCACGGAGCTGGCCCGGTCCGGCGACGCCATGTGCGTCGAGCTGCTCCAGGACATCGGCCAGTGGCTGGGCGTCGGCATCGCCAACCTGGCCGCGGCCCTCGACCCCTCCTGCTTCGTCATCGGCGGCGGCGTCAGCGCGGCCGACGACCTGCTGATCGGCCCGGCCCGGGAGGCGTTCCGCCGCCACCTCACCGGCCGCGGCTACCGACCCGAGGCCCGTATCGTCAAGGCGCAGCTGGGCCCCGAGGCGGGCATGGTCGGCGCCGCCGACCTGGCCCGCCTGGTCGCCCGTCGCTTCCGCAGGGCCAACCGCCGCCGGGTGGAGCGCTACGAGCGCTACACGCGGGCCGGCCGAGGATGATCGTCATGGACCAGCCCGGACGCCCGGCGGCGCACGAGCCGCCCGAGCACCCCGAGACCGACGCCGGAACCCCCAACGCCCCGGCCCGCCGCCGCTGGCTCAAGCCGCTGATCGTCTTCCTGCTCATCGCCATCCCGGCCGGATACCTCTACATCTCCGCGATGCAGAGCCGCGGCGGCGGCGAGAGCAAGAAGGAGCAGGCCGCCGCCACCGGCCTCGAGGAGGGCTGGCCCACGCGCCTGCAGCGACGCCTGTACGAGGTGTCGGTGCCGCCCTACGCGGAGCACGTGGCCTCCTACGAGACCAACGCGTGGAAGGCGAGCTCGCTGTTCCTGCAGTTCACGACCACGCGTGAGAAGTTCGACAAGTGGCTCGACGACTACGTCGGCTCCGACGCCGAGCTGAAGGACGGCGAGGTCACGATCGACGAGGACGAGGCGGCCGTGGTGGGCTGGAAGTTCGCGGACGGTCACCACTGGGCGGGCACGGTCCGTGAGCAGGAGCGGCCCAAGCCGAACCTCGAGATCACGGCGAACCTGGACAACCCCGACTTCCCCCAGGTCTACGTGGTCTCGACGACCACGCCCTGAGCCCACGGGCCGCCACCCCATCGAACGGACGTCCGGCAGCGGCGGATAGCGTGGCGCGGTGAGCGAGAAGCAGACCCCCACCCTCCAGTACCGGACCGACGGCCCCGAGGAGGGCCCCGTCCTCGTCCTCGGCCCCGCGCTGGGCGCGACCTGGCACATGTGGGACCGCCAGATCCCGGAGTTCACCCGCCACTGGCGCGTGGTGCGCTTCGACCTTCCGGGCCACGGCGGCGCTCCCGCCCAGCCCGCGACGACGGTGGGCGAACTCACCGACCGGCTGCTGGCCACGCTGGACGCCCTGGGCGTGGAACGGTTCGGCTACGCGGGCTGCTGCGTCTCGGGAGCGATGGGCACCGACCTCGCCCTGCGCCACCCCGACCGGCTCGCCTCGCTGGCCGTGGTCGGTTCGGCCGCGCGGTTCGACGGCGCGGAGAGCTTCGGCGGGGGCGCGGAGATCCGCGCGAACGGCCTCGAACCGGTCGCGCGCTCCGCACCCGAGCGCTGGTTCACCCCCGCGTTCGCGAGTGCGCAGCCCGCGATCGTCGACTGGGCCGTCCAGATGGTCCGCACGACCGACATCCCCTCCTACGCCGCCGCCTGCGACGCCCTCGCCGCCTTCGACGTACGGGCCGAGCTGGGCCGGATCGGCGTGCCGGCGCTGGTCGTCGTCGGCGCGGAGGACCCGCTCACGCCGCCGGCGGAGGCCCGGGTGCTGGTGGCGGGGATCCCCGACGCCAGGCTGGCCGTCGTCCCGGCGGCCCGCCATCTCGCCCCGGTGGAGCAGCCGGCGGCGCTCACGGACCTCCTCGTCCGTCACTTCACCACGGCCTGGCAGGCGAAGCCGACCCACCCCACGCCCACGGCGGACGAGCCGGCCACCGACCACCCCACGACCGATGAACAGCCGGCCCCGGCGGCGACCCCGGCCCCGGCCCCGGCAGTGGAGCCGACGGATCAGGCCCCGGCACCCATCCCCGGCTTCGGCCCGCCCGCGGACCTGGACGAGGAGCCCGCCGGGGAGGCCGCCGCCGTTCCGGGGGCCGCGCTGCCCGGCTTCGCCGGGGCCTTCGGCCCGGCCGTGCCGCCCGGCGAGACGGCATCCGGGGCCGCCCCCGCCGCCGTCCCCCACATCGGCTTCGGGCCAGCCCCGGCCGTCGTGACGGACGGCAACCCGTACGCGGCCGAGCTCCCGGCACCGGTGGCACCCACGACCGCCGAAGCCACCCCAGCCCCAGCCCCAGCCCCCGCAACAGTCGACGCCGAAGCCGAAGCGCAGCGCATCCGCACCGAGGTGCTCGGCGACGACGCCGAGCCCGCCGCCCCCGCCACCGGTTTCGAGGCCTTCGCGACCCGCGTCGAGTGGGGCGAGACCTGGGCGCGCCCCGGACTCGACCGGCGCACCCGGTGCCTGGTCACCCTGGCGGCCCTCACGGCCGGCGGTCACCTGGACGAGCTCGCCCGGCACGCCCGCGCCGCCCTGCGCAACGGCGTCACTCCTGAGGAGATCGAGGAGGCGCTCGTGCAGACCGCGCCCTACTGCGGCCTGCCCGCCGCCAGGGCGGCGCTCGCGGTGGCGCGCCGTGCCGTGACGGAGGTGACGGCGACCGGCGCGTGACGCGTTCTCGCCCCGGGCGGGGCGGGGCGCGCCCCCGGCGCGTACGGCCGTAGCAGTATGGGCTCATGAAACTGATCAAGCAGAGTCATGCCTGTGTCCGGCTGGAGAAGGGCGGCCGCACCCTCGTCATCGACCCGGGAGGGTTCAGCGAGGCGGACGCGGCCGTCGGGGCGGACGCGGTGCTCATCACGCACGAGCACCCCGATCACTTCGACGAGGACCGGCTGCGGGCCGCCCTGGAGGCCAACCCGGCCGCCGAACTGTGGACGCTGCGCAGCGTCGCGGAGCGGGTCTCGGCGGCCTTCCCGGGCCGGGTGCACACGGTCGGGGAGGGCGACGCCTTCACCGCGGCCGGCTTCGACGTGCAGGTGCACGGCCAGCTGCACGCCGTGATCCACCCGGACATCCCCCGGATCACCAATGTCGGCTACCTGGTGGACGGTTCGGTCTTCCACCCCGGCGACGCGCTGACGCTGCCGGGGCAGCCGGTGGAGACGCTGATGGTGCCGGTGATGGCCCCGTGGAACAAGGTCGCGGAGGTCATCGACTACATCAGGGAGATCAAGCCCCGCCGGGCCATCGACATCCACGACGCGCTGCTGACCGATCTGGCCCGGCCCGTCTACGACCGGATGCTGGGCCCGGACGGTCCGGGCGTGGGCGGCACCGACCACTCCCGCCTGGCGGCGGGCCAGAGCATCGACCTGTGACACCGGCACTGTCAGAGGTGGCCGTTAGGGTGGCTTCATGCGCATCGCCACCTGGAACGTGAACTCGATCACCGCCCGCCTCCCGAGGCTGCTGGCCTGGCTGGAGAGCAGCGGCACGGACGTGCTGTGCATCCAGGAGACCAAGTGCACCGCCGAGCAGTTCCCGGCCGACCAGCTGCGCGAGCTCGGCTACGAGTCCGCGGTGAACGCCAACGGCCGGTGGAACGGCGTGGCGCTGCTCTCCCGCGTCGGCCTGGAGGACGTGGTCATGGGCCTGCCGGGCGGCCCCGACTACGACGGTGTGCAGGAGCCCCGCGCGATCTCCGCGACGTGCGGGGGCGTGCGCCTGTGGTCGGTGTACGTCCCCAACGGCCGCGAGGTCGGTCACGATCACTACACGTACAAGCTGCACTGGCTGGAGGCGCTGCGCGACGCGGTCTCGGCCGACGCGACGGGGGAGCGGCCGTTCGCCGTCCTGGGCGACTTCAACATCGCCCCGACCGACGAGGACGTCTTCGACCCGGCCGTCTTCGAGGGCGCCACGCACGTCACCCCGGCCGAGCGCGCGGCCCTCGCCGCCCTGCGCGACGCGGGCCTCGCGGACGTCGTCCCGCGTCCCCTGAAGTACGACCGGCCGTACACCTACTGGGACTACCGCCAGCTGTGCTTCCCCAAGAACCGGGGCATGCGCATCGACCTGGTCTACGGCAACGCCCCCTTCGACAAGGCCCGCAAGGACGCGTTCGTGGACCGCGAGGAGCGCAAGGGCAAGGGCGCCTCGGACCACGCCCCGGTCGTCGTGGACCTGGACATCTGAGCCGACCCGAAGACCTGCCCCGGAGATCTGACCCGAACGCCTGAGCCCGGAGGTCCGGTCTGGGGGCGCCCGTTCGCCGGGCGCCCCCAGGTCCATCCGTCCGTCAGACGAGCTTGCGCAGGTCGACGGAGTCGCTGAAGGCCTTCATGCCCGCGTCGTTGGGGTGGAGGTGATCGCCGGCGTCGAAGCGCGGCAGCATGCGTTCCGGGTGCTGGGGGTCACGGATCGCCGCGTCGAAGTCGAACACGGCGTCGTAGATCCCGGCGGTACGGATGTGCCGGTTGATGGCCGTGCGCTGGGCGTCGGCCTCCGGGGTGCAGTCGTAGAAGCCCCCGCAGGGTGCGATGGTGGCCACCGCGACGCGCAGTCCGCGCTCGTGGGCGCGGGCGGCGATCGACCGGAGCGCGGCGACGACGGCGTCGGCCTTGGTGCCGGCGCGGATGTCGTTGACGCCCTCGAAGACGATGACCGTACGGGCCGAGGTCTGCGCGAGGACGTCGCGCTCGAGCCGGTTGCCCGCGCTCACCCCGCTCTTGACGGTGCTGGTGCCGTCGCCGGGGTACCGGTCGCTGACCACGCGGTTGCCGGAGATGCCGTGGTTGAGGACGCCCAGCGCCGGGACGGTGTGCTGGGCGCGCAGCCGCCGGGCCAGCAGGTCGGGCCAGCGGCCGTTGGCCCCGGGGGTGGCCGCCTCGCCGTCGGTGATGGAGTCGCCGAGGGTCACGAGCGAGCCCGGCCCGCCGCCGACGTCGACGCCGGTCAGCAGCGGCCAGCTGTCGAGCTTCTCGGTGAACGCCCCCTGGCCGCGCTCACCGGTGCGGTCGCCGAGACCGTCGGCGCTGAGGTAGGAGACCTGGCTGGTGTAGCTGTGCACGGGCACGGCCCGTACGGTGCCGGGCAGGTGGATGCTCACCAGCAGGTTGGTGTCCGGTGGCACGGTGAAGCGCACCGGGTCGCTGAATCGCTGGGCGCCCGCCGGGATCTCGGCCCCGTCCCGCCCTCCGAAGGTGAGCGGCACGGGACGGCCGACCGCCCCGGCGCCCTTGTCCTGCAGCGCGACCGTGGCGTGCCCGACGCGCACCGGGCGCTGGGCGAAGGTGTTCTCCAGCCGGACGCGGGTGACGGGTCCGCCCGCGCTGCTGTGCACGACGAGGCGCAGCGTCCGGTCCGTCCACGGGCCCACGGCGGCGTACCCGGACGTGGACGCCGCCCAACTGCCGGTCCACTCCTTCGTGGGAGCACGCAGGGCCATGGAGAACACGTGCAGGTCGGTCGTCGCGCCGGGGTCCTTCGGCAGGACCACGGAGCTGATCTCCCGGCCCCGCGCGACGGGAACGGTCACGGTGTAGAGGCGGGTGGTCTCGGTGCGCTGCCCGTCACGGGTGTTGCGGTGGGCGAGGCCGACGGCCTTGGTGGTGAGGGGGCCGCGCCGCCAGTCGGGCGCGGTGAGGGTGTACGTGCCGGACGAGCCGTCGCGGTAGCGGACGGTGCCCTTCCCGCCGACCGTGTTCCCGGCCGCGCCCTTCGTGCTGCCCGCGACCAGGAACGTCAGGGCCTCGCCGCGCCCGGTCAGCCGTACCGACTGACCGACGGCCCGTACGTTGTCGGGGCGGCCGGGCGCCGGGCGGGGCCAGGTCAGGTGGGACGCGTCGATGTCCAGGGCGCGGCCCGGCGTCCAGCCGGCGGCGGCGAGGTCCTGGGCGGAGAAGGAGCCGCCGGAGCCGTCGAAGTCGGCGGCCGCCGGGCGGGCGTCGTCGCTGACCGCCCGATTGTCGAAGAGCCGCTCCAAGGGGAGCGGCTCTTTGGCGGCGGCGGGGTTCGCGGCCAGGGCGGGGGTGTTCGCGAGGGCGACGGCGCACACCGCACCCACCGCCACGGCCCCGGCCAGGGCCGTCGTTCGTCTGTGCCGTCGTGCGCCGACCGTTCCGGGTCTCGATGTCCGGAGCATGCGTGTCATGCCTCCCAGGGTTGCCCGCTGTGAAAGTGGCGGGATGAAGCTAAGGAGACGTGTGGGGAACGTCAAGGAGGCCAATCGGCCACGTCGGGCGCAGCGCGCCTGTGGTGGGGCCATCCGTGCGAGTGAGATCCTGGCCAGTATGAACATTCCCTTCTTGGACAGCTGGCGCAAGCGGCTCGGCCCGACCGGCGGTGGGGCGCTGCCCGGCGCGTCCGAACGGGATCCGGAGGGTCTGGCCGAGCTGTTGTCGGAGTGCGAACTGCTGCGTGCGCACGCGCAGTCGGCCGGTGCCGTGCTCGACGACTCGCCGTCGTCCCTGGAGGCGCTGGACCAGCTGCAGCCGCGCTGGCGGGAGGACCCGGAACTGGTGCCCTGGCTCGGTAACGACGCGGGCCTGTATCTGGGCACGGTGATCGTGCGGACCGTCGCTGACGCGGGGTGGTGGATCCGGCCGGACGGCCAGCCGGTCGTGCGGCTGCGCAACGGCCGTCAGATCGACGTGGTCGAGGCGGGGCAGGCGTGGGCGGCGGACGGCGCGCCGGAGCTGTCCCGGCTCTACGCGGAGATCGCGGAGCGCTGACCCGAGCCGCCGGCGCGCGCCTGCCGGACCGCGCCCCCGGCGCGCGGGCCCCGCGCCCGCGCCCGGGTCAGGCGGCCCCGCCCCTGGGTCAGCTGGTGAACGGGATGGTGTACTCCAGCCGCCAGCGGTCCGCGCGGACCACGATGTCGGAGGTCTCCACGGCCCGGTCGTCGCCGTCGAAGTGGGTGCGTTCGACGACGGTGACGCACTGTCCGGCCGCGCAGCCCAGGGCCTCCGCCTCGGGGGTGGTGGCCGGCCGGGAGCCGACCAGCTCCCGGGCCCGTACGACCCGGATGCCGATGGCGGCCAGCCGGCCGCGCACGCCGCGTCGCGCGTAGGGCCCGCGTTCGGGCAGGGCGACGTCCGTGCCCTCGGTGATGGTCAGCGGCTCCCAGCTGGTGGCGAGCTGCACGGGGTGGCGGTTGGCCAGGTACTCGTACTGGGTGCACAGCACCGGCTCGCCCACGCCGATGCCCAGCCGTTCGGCGATGGGCGCCGGGGCGGTGGTCTCGCTGGAGGAGGCCTCCCAGGTGAGCGCGGTGTCCCGGCCGTCCCGGCCGGCTCCGCTCTCGGCCTCCGGCCGCCCGGCGTACTCCCCGATCTTCGCCGCGAAGGGGGAGTCGACGGCTCCGGTCGACCGCAGCAGGGTGCCCAGCGGCGCCCGGTCGGTGACGAACACGCCCCGGCCGAACTGGCCCTGGGCGTAGCCGGCGGCCTTCAGCACGCGGACCGCGCGGTCCACGGTCTGATCGCTGGCCTCGTACGCGCGTTTGAGCTCGGAGCGGGAGGGGATGCGGTCGCCGACCGCCAGCCCGCCCTCGTCGATCCGCTGCCGCAGGTCGTCCGCGATGCGCAGGTATACGGGCCTGCTGTCGCCCACGCCGGGCTCCCTTCCCCCACTGCTTCCCCCAACCGGCCACCACAGGCTAGGTACCCAGGCTCGGTCTGTGTACCTAGGGCAAATGGCGGCTCTTGTGGTCCTCGATCCGGCTCAATCACCGTTCGTACGCGTGTCAGCGGAGAAGTCCCCTATGGATGCGGATAGTTTGCGGCGACCGCGAGAGGCCGAGAGTGGCAGGGGCTGGTATGGCCGTCGATCCCTTGATCGAGCTGCGTGATGTCAACAAGCACTACGGACAACTGCACGTGCTGCAGGACATCAACCTCACCGTCGGCCGCGGGGAGGTGGTGGTGGTCATCGGCCCGTCCGGCTCCGGCAAGTCCACGCTGTGCCGGGCCATCAACCGCCTGGAGCCGGTGGGGTCCGGCACCATCCTGCTCGACGGACAGCCGCTGCCCGACGAGGGCCGCGAGCTGGCCCGGCTGCGCGCCGAGGTCGGCATGGTCTTCCAGTCGTTCAACCTCTTCGCGCACAAGACCGTGCTCGCCAACGTCTCCCTCGCCCAGGTCAAGGTCCGCAAGCGCGGGAAGGAGGAGGCCGACCGGCGCTCGCGGGAACTGCTCGAGCGCGTCGGGCTGCTCGCCCACGCCGAGAAGTACCCGGCGCAGCTGTCGGGCGGTCAGCAGCAGCGGGTGGCGATCGCCCGGGCGCTGGCGATGGACCCGAAGGTGATGCTCTTCGACGAGCCGACGTCGGCGCTGGACCCGGAGATGATCAACGAGGTGCTGGAGGTCATGCAGCAGCTCGCCCGGGACGGCATGACGATGGTCGTCGTCACCCATGAGATGGGCTTCGCCCGCTCCGCCGCCAACCGTGTGGTCTTCATGGCGGACGGCCGCATCGTCGAGGACCGCACGCCCGAGGGGTTCTTCACCGCGCCCGAGAGCGAGCGGGCCAGGGACTTCCTCTCCAAGATTCTCAAGCACTGAGCGGGGCTGACCGCACCATGAGACGTCTCGCCGCCGCCCTCGCCCTCATCGCCGTCGCCCTGCTCGCCGCCGCCTGCGGGAAGGAGGGCAGCCCCCCGGTCAAGGGCCCCAAGCCCGAGCAACTGCCCGCCTACCAGGTCGCCACCGGCTTCCAACTGCCGGACTCGCCCACCTGGAGCGCCGCCAGGCGCCGCGGCCACCTCGTCGTCGGCGTCAAGGAGGACCAGCCCTACCTGGGCGAGAAGGACCCGGCCACCGGCACCTACTCCGGCTTCGACATCGAGATCGCCAAGATGATGTCGGCCTCCCTCGGCTTCGACCCCAAGACCATCGAATTCCGCACCATCGCCTCGGCCAACCGCGAGACCGCCCTGCAGAACGGCCAGATCGACTACTACGTCGGCACCTACACCATCAACGACCTGCGCAAGAAGCAGGTCGGCTTCGCCGGCCCGTACTACATCGCCGGGCAGTCGCTGCTCGTGCGGGCCGATGAGAAGGACATCGACGGCCCCGAGGACCTGGCCGGAAAACGTGTCTGCTCGGCCGCCGGTTCCACCCCGCTGCAGCGCATCCAGCGCGACTACCCCAAGGCGATCCCGGTGGCCTACGACACGTACTCCATCTGCGTGGACAACCTCATCAGCCTCCAGGTGGACGCCGTCACCACCGACGACACCATCCTCATGGGGTACGCCGCCAAGGCTCCCGACGAGCTGAAGGTGGTGGGCCGGCCCTTCTCCAAGGAGCCGTACGGCATCGGCGTGCCGCGCGGGGACACGGCCCTGCGCCTCGCCCTCGACGACGCCCTCACGGCCCATGAGAAGAACGGCGACTGGAAGAAGGCCTACGACGCCACCCTCGGCCTGTCCGGCGTGCCCGCCCCGCAGCCGCCCCCCGTCGACCGCTACCCGGCGAGCTGACCAAGGACCCGGATGAACGTTCTCCTGGACAACCTCTCCCTCTACGCCGAGGGCCTGCTCGGCACCATCGAGCTCACCGTCTACGGCTCGCTGCTCGCGCTCGTCCTCGGCTTCGTCATGGCCTCCTTCCGGGTGGCGCCCGTCGGCTCGTTGCGCGTCTTCGGCACCGTGTGGGTGACGGTGCTCCGCAACACCCCGCTCACCCTGCTGTTCTTCGCGGTGATGCTGGGGCTGCCGCGCTTCGGGATCGTGCTGCCCTTCGAGCTCTTCGCGGTCCTCGCCCTCGGCTGCTACACCTCCGCGTTCATCTGCGAGGCGCTGCGCGCGGGCATCAACACCGTGCCCACCGGCCAGGGCGAGGCCGCCCGCAGCCTGGGCATGACCTTCGTCCAGACCCTCGGCGGCGTCGTGCTGCCGCAGGCGTTCCGCTCGGTCATCCCGCCGGTCGGCTCGACCCTGATCGCGCTCGCCAAGAACTCGGCGATCGCCGGGGCGTTCAGCGTCACCGAGCTGCTGGGCACGTACAAGACGCTCAACGAGCTGGGCTACAGCATCATCTGGTCCTTCGTATGGATCGCCGTCGGCTATCTGATCGTGACGCTGTCCATCAGCGCGATCTTCAATCTGCTGGAGAAGCGCTGGGGAGTGGCCCGATGACCACCAGCACCGCCCTCTACGACATCCCCGGCCCGCTCGCCCGGCGCCGTCACCGCCTCTACGGCGTCCTCGCCACGGTGGTGATCCTCGGCATCGTCGCCTGGGCGCTCTACCTCCTCTTCGACACCGGGCAGTTCACGGCCGCCAAGTGGAGTCCGTTCGCGTACGAGGGCATCCAGGAGATGCTGCTGCGGGGGCTGGGCAACACCCTCAAGGCCTTCGCCTACGCCGCCGTGCTCTCCCTCGCCCTCGGCGGGGTCCTGGCCTGCGGCCGGCTGTCGGTCCACCGGCCGCTGCGCTGGGCCGCCACGGTCGTGGTGGAGTTCTTCCGCGCCATGCCGGTGCTGGTGATGATCTTCTTCGTCTTCGTCGCCCTCAAGGTCCAGCCGCTGCCCGCCCTGGTCACCGGCCTGACCCTCTACAACGGCTCGGTGCTGGCCGAGGTCTTCCGCACCGGCGTGAACTCCGTGGAGCGCGGCCAGCGCGAGGCGGCGTACTCGCTGGGCATGCACAAGACCCAGGTGATGACCTACGTCCTGGTCCCGCAGGCGCTGCGGGCGATGCTGCCCACCATCATCAGCCAGCTGGTCGTCGCCCTGAAGGACACCTCGCTCGGCTTCCTGATCACCTACGAGGAGTTCCTCCACGCGGGCAAGCTGATCGCCGGCAACCTCGACTACGACCTGCCCTTCATCCCCGTCGTCATGATCATCTCCCCGGTCTACATCGGGATGTGCATGCTGCTGTCCTGGTTCGCCAACTGGGTCGCCAAGCGGCAGCGCCGCAGCCCGAAGACCGAGGCCGTGGAGGTGGCCCCGCCGGAGCCCGGCACGCTGATGCCGGGGGCGGGGACACACCCCTGATCCTCAGCCCTGATCCTCAGCCGTCCGGTCTTCAGGCCTCGCCGCCCTGCCACAGGTCCGGGCCGAAGACCTCGTAGTGGATGCGCGCGGGCGCCACGCCCGCCGCCAGGAGCTGGGCGCGGGCGGCCTTCAGGAACGGGACGGGGCCGCAGAGGTAGGCGGTGGTGCCGGCCGGGATGTCGAGGAGGGACAGGTCGGCCAGGCCCGTGCGGTCGGCCGGGCGGGGAGCCTCGGGGTGCTCGTACCAGACGTGGGCGGTGGCGTCGGGGAGCTTGGCGGTGAGCTGCTCGAGGTTGGTGCGGAAGGCGTGGGTGCTCTCGCCGCGGTCGGCGTGCACGGCGATGACGCGGCGGGTGGCGCCGGTGGCGGCGAGGTGGGAGAGCATGCCGATCATCGGGGTGCAGCCGATGCCGGCGGAGGCCAGCAGGAGCGGCGCGTCGCCATCGTCGAGGGTGACGTCGCCGAAGGGGTGGCTCAAAGTCAACGGGTCGCCGACGGCGACGTGGTCGTGGAGGTGGTTCGAGACCTCGCCGGCCGGGGTGCCGGCCACGCGCTTGACGGAGAACTGCAGGGCGTCCTCGGGGTGGCCGGAAAGGCTGTACTGGCGGATCTGGCGGGCGCCGTCGGGGAGGGCGACCTGGACGGAGACGTACTGGCCGGGGCGGGCGGCGGGCAGCGGGCGGCCGTCCTGCGGGCGGACGAGGAAGGTGGTGACCTCGGACGTCTCCTGGTGGCGGGCGACGACGCGGTAGGGCCGCCAGGTAGCGCCGAGCAGGACGCCGGCCTGCTCGTAGAGCCGGGCCTCGATGGCGATGAGGGCGTGGGCCATGAGCCAGTAGACCTCGTCCCAGGCGGCGGCGACCTCGGGGGTGACCGCGTCGCCCAGCACCTCGGCGATGGCGGCGAAGAGGTGCCGCTGGACGACGGCGTACTGCTCTCGGCTGACGCCCAGGGAGGCGTGCTTGTGGGCGATGCGCGAGAGCATCGCGTCGGGGCGGACGTCCGGGTGCTCGACCAGCGCGGTGGCGAAGGCGGCGACGGCGCCGGCGAGAGCCCGCTGCTGGCTGCCGTCGGCCTGGTTGCCGCGGTTGAACAGGTCGCGCAGCAGCTCGGGGTGGGCGGCGAAGAGCTTGTCGTAGAACAGCGGGGTGATCTCGCCGATGGCTCCGCCGACGGCGGGCAGGGTGGCGCGGACGATCTCGGTCGACCTGGGGGACAGCATCGGCGCTCCTCGCATGTGCGTGTGGCTGTTAATTGGTATCTGAGATGCGTATTTTTGGATGTGCGAAAGGCCCGGTGGCGGGGGATCGTCAGCTTCCGGGGCGCGTCCCGAGGCTCAGCAGCACCGGGCCCGTCGGCGGTCCGGTCAGCTCCTCGACCGTGATCGGGTCGAGCGCGGCGAAGAACGCCTCCTGCGCGGCGCGCAGTGCCCCGCGCAGCCGGCAGGCGCCGCGCAGCGGGCACGGGGGCTCGTCCTCGCAGCCCACGACGTCGCCCGCGCCCTCGAGCTCGCGCACGAGCCGGCCGACCGAGCCCGTGCGTCCGGCGGGGGTGAGGGTCAGTCCGCCGCCCCGGCCCCGGCGGGCCTCGACGACCCCCAGGTGCTGCAGACGGCTGACGACCTTGGCGGCGTGGGTGTAGGGCACGTCGACGGCGTCGGCCACCTCGCGGGTGGTCGGCGCGGCGTCCTCGGTCCCGTCCGTCACCGCGAGGCGCATGGCGATGCGCAGGGCGATGTCGGTGCTCTTGGTCAGTCGCACGATCCCACCGTAGCTAATTGGATTCTCAGATGCCAATTATCGGGGCACGGCATCGGATTGACAGGACACGATCACGCCGGAAGTCTGGGCCCTCGCTGGTTGACCCATCAGTAACAACCAGCTTTGTGAAGACTGTTTCCGGACTTTTTGGAGCACTTGTGGCACGACTGCGCGAACGCGGTACGCGATACGGAAAGGCGCTGGCGGCGCTCGGCGCGGCCTCGGTCCTGACGGCGGGAGCGACGGGCGCCGCCGGGGCGGCCACCCCGGCGGCCGGACAGACCGGCGGCGCCCGCTACGTCGCCCTGGGCGACTCGTACACCTCCGGTCCCGGCATCCCCGAGCAGACCGGCGGCGACTGCGCCCGGTCCAGCGTCAACTACCCCGCGCTGACCGCGAAGGCCCTGGGGCAGACGTCCTTCACGGACGTCAGCTGCAGCGGCGCCACCACCGACGACATGTGGCGCGCGCAGGGCGAGAACCAGCCGCAGCTGGACGCCCTCGGCAAGCGCACCAAGCTGGTCACCGTCGGCATCGGCGGCAACGACATCGGCTTCGGCTCCATCATCGGCACCTGCGCCCAGCTCTCGGTCACCGACCCGGCCGGCGCCCCGTGCAAGAAGCAGTACACGGCGCCCGACGGCACCGACCAGCTCACCACGCGCGTCAACGAGGCGGCCCCCAAGATCGCCCGGGTGCTGAAGGCCGTGCACGAGCGCGCCCCCTACGCCAAGGTCGTGCTCGTCGGCTACCCGACGATCATGCCGGACAGCGGCGCGAGCTGCTTCCCGGCCGTGCCGATCGCCGCCGGCGACGCCGCCTACCTGCGGGACACCGAGAAGCGCCTGAACACGATGCTCCAGGAGCAGGCCCGCGTGGCGCACGTCCGCTTCGCCGACACCTACGGCCCGACCACCGGCCACGACGTGTGCGTGCCCGCCGCGGACCGCTGGGTCGAGGGCGTGAGCCCCGAGAGCCCGGCCGCCCCCTTCCACCCGAACGCCAAGGGCGAGCAGGCCATGGCGGGGGCGGTCATCGCCCGCGTGCGCTCCTAGGACGAGTGCTGGGGCGAGTGCTAGGGCGAGTGCTAGGGCGAGTGCCCTGTCGGCGGGCGGGCTCCGCGAGTAGGCTCCGGGGCCCGTTCGTCCGACACGGAGGCACCCATGGCCCTCGCCAGACCGAACACCCGCCGGAGCCTGCCCGTTCTGGCGGCGACGGCCGCGCTCCTCGCCGGGGCGCTGTCGTCGCCGGCCGCCGCGGGGCCCGGCCCCGCGGCGGCCCGCCCGCCCGGCAAGTCACCCGTCGCGGTCGGCTACGGCGGGGCGGTGGCCAGCGTCGACGCCGACGCCTCGGCGGCCGGCATCGAGGTGCTCCGCAAGGGCGGCAACGCCGTGGACGCGGCGGTGGCCACCGCCGCCGCCCTCGGCGTCACCGAGCCCTACTCGGCCGGCATCGGCGGAGGCGGCTACTTCGTCCACTACGACGCGAAGTCGGGAGAGGTCTCCACCCTCGACGGCCGCGAGAAGGCCCCGCTCAGCGCCACCAAGGACCTCTTCGTGGAGAAGGGCCGGCCCCTGCCCTTCGCCGACGCCGTCACCAGCGGCCTCAGCGTCGGCACCCCCGGCACCCCCGCCACCTGGGACACCGCCCTGCGCACCTGGGGCAGCCGCCCGCTGGGCGAGGTCCTGCGGCCGGCCCAGCGGATCGCCCGCGACGGCTTCACCGTCGACGAGACCTTCCGCAATCAGACGGCCGACAACCAGGCGCGCTTCAAGGACTTCCCCGCCACCGCCAAGCTGTTCCTGCCCGGCGGCAAGCCGCCCGCGGTGGGCTCGACGCTGAAGAACCCCGACCTCGCCCGCACCTACGACCTGCTGGCCCGTCAGGGCGTGGACGCCGTCTACCGCGGCGCGGTCGGGCGTGACATCGTCCGCACCGTCCGCAAGCCCCCCGTCGACCCCGCCTCCCGGCGCGTCGCCCGCCCCGGCGACCTGACGGAGAAGGACCTGCGCTCCTACGCGGCACGCACCCAGGCCCCCACCCACGTGTCCTACCGAGGCCTGGACGTCTACGGCATCGCCCCCTCCTCGTCCGGCGGGACGACCGTCGGCGAGGCGCTGAACATCCTGGAGAACTCCCGGCTGAGCCGCCTGGACCGCACGAGCTACCTGCACCGCTACATCGAGGCCAGCCGGATCGCCTTCGCGGACCGCAACCGCTGGGTGGGCGACCCGGCGTTCGAGAAGGTGCCCGTCGCCGGGCTCACCTCGCAGCGCTTCGCCGACGCGCGCGCCTGCCTCATCAGGGACGACGCGGTCCTCACCAGCCCGCTGCCGCCCGGCGACCCGTCCGGGCGGACGCCGTGCGCGATGCGGGGCACGCCCGCCCCCACGCCGTACGAGGGCGAGCACACCACGCATCTGACGGTCGCCGACAAGTGGGGCAACGTCGTCGCGTACACGCTCACCATCGAGCAGACCGGCGGCAGCGGCATCACCGTGCCCGGCCGCGGATTCCTGCTCAACAACGAGCTGACCGACTTCTCCTTCACGCCCGTCAGCCCCGGCGTCCACGACCCCAACCTCCCCGGCCCGGGCAAGCGCCCGCGCTCCTCGCTGTCGCCGACGATCGTCCTCGACCACGGCACGCCCGCGTTCGCGCTCGGTTCGCCCGGCGGCGCGACGATCATCACCACCGTGCTGCAGACGCTGCTCAACCACGTCGACCGGAAGATGCCGCTCGTCGAGGCGATCGCGGCGCCGCGCGCCAGCCAGCGCAACGCGACGGCGACGGAGCTGGAGCCGGGGCTGTGGGACGACCCGGTGCGCGAGCGGCTCGAGGCCAAGGGTCATGTCTTCAAGCAGAACCCCGAGATCGGCGCGGCGACGGGCGTCGAGCGGCTGCCCGACGGGCGATGGCTGGCCGCCGCCGAGAAGACGCGGCGCGGGGGCGGCTCGGCGATGGTGGTACGACCGGCGCGATAACCCACCGTCCGTCCCCCACATGGGTGCATCCTGCGGTGACCCGATTCGACCGGTCGTACCCCGGTCAGATTGAGTCCTGTGGCCGCGACGTGGGGGAATCGCATCATCCGGCTCAGGCGTACCCGTCGACTCGGGCGCACCCGCCGGCCCAGGCCCTTCCGGGACATCCCGGGCCCGGGCCGGCTCGTGCTCGTGGGACTGATCGCGGCGTGGCTGCTGACCGGCCCCGCCGCGATCGCGACCGCCGACGGGAAGGCCGTCCCGCGGTGCGACGTGGGCGCCTACCTCAGTGACCTGTACGACCTCGATCCGGCGAAGCACACCTTCTCGGCCCGGCTGTCCCTGTGGTCCGTCTGCGACGGCAAGGACGACGACCCGCTGCCCACGGCGTCCTTCACCAACGCCAACGACCCTCAGAAGGGCGAGCCGGTCCTGACGACGGAAAAGGGCCGGTTCAGGGACGTGCTGCCGCTGCAGAGCGTCTTCCGGCAGGACTGGGACGTACGGGCCTTCCCCTTCGACCGGCACCGGATCGAGATCCTGGTGACCTCCGTGCCCAATACCGACCGGTTCCGCTTCGCCGCGGACAGCGCCAACTCCGCCGCCAACGACGACATCGCGCCGCCCGGTTGGCGGATGACCGGCTTCCGGGTGATGACCGTGGAGCGGCGCTATCCCACCACCTTCGGCGACGCCACGCGTCCCCGGGGTGCCGGCAGCACCCACAGCCGCCTCGTCGTCCGGATCGACCTCGCGCGCGACGACCCGACGGTCTTCTGGAAGCTGACCGGCCCGCTGTACCTGATGCTGCTCGTCGGCACCGCCACCTTCCTGCTCCCCTCGCACAGCGACGAGCTGACCATGGCCGAGCGGCTGGACACCCTGCAGAGCCGGCTGGCCCTGCTGGGTGGCGGGCTCTTCGTGGTGATGCTCAACATGCAGCAGGTCAACGAGGTCGTCACCAGCAGCGCGGGGCTCACGCTCATCGACGGGCTGCATCTGCTCACGCTGGTCTACGTGCTGCTGGCGGTGCTCGCCACGGTGCTGTCCTGGCGCTGGACGGTGCACGGCGGGGATCCCGCAAAGGTGGAACGGCTCCACCACCGCGGCGCCCTGTTCGGGCTGGTGGGGTACGCGCTGGTCGCCGGGGCGATGGTGGGGTGCGCGGCCGCGGTGGGGTGACGCGGGCGCCGAAACCAGCCCGTCATGCTCATGGCGGAGGCGGGATCGGCCGCCCGTATGGCCGCGCGGGCGGGTTTTCCACAGGAACCGCGATGGTCTTGCCACAGGGAGTGACGAGACCTACGGTCGCATGCACACGCGGATCTTCGCGTATCAGCCTGGTAGAAGCACGCCCCGGCAGAGGAGCAGCTCATGGCCAACGTTGTCCGTGCCGCACTGGTCCAGGCGACCTGGACCGGTGACACCGAGTCCATGATCGCCAAGCATGAGGAGCACGCCCGCGCGGCCGCCGCGCAGGGTGCCAAGGTGATCGGCTTTCAGGAGGTGTTCAACGCCCCCTACTTCTGCCAGGTACAGGACGACGAACACTTCCGCTGGGCCGAGCCCGTCCCCGACGGCCCGACCGTCCGCCGGATGCGCGACCTCGCCCGGGAGACCGGCATGGTGATCGTCGTACCGGTCTTCGAGGTCGAGTCGTCCGGCTTCTACTACAACACCGCCGCCGTCATCGACGCCGACGGCAGCTACCTGGGGAAGTACCGCAAGCACCACATCCCGCAGGTCAGAGGCTTCTGGGAGAAGTTCTACTTCAAGCCCGGCAACCTCGGCTGGCCCGTCTTCGACACCGCCGTCGGCAAGGTCGGGGTCTACATCTGCTACGACCGCCACTTCCCCGAGGGCTGGCGCTCGCTCGGCCTCGAGGGCGCCCAGCTCGTCTACAACCCCTCCGCGACCTCCCGCGGCCTGTCCGGGTACCTGTGGCGGCTCGAGCAGCCGGCGGCCGCCGTCGCCAACGAGTACTTCATCGCCGCGATCAACCGCGTCGGCCAGGAGCAGTACGGCGACAACGACTTCTACGGCACCTCCTACTTCGTCGACCCGCGCGGGCAGTTCGTGGGGGAGGTCGCCAGCGACACGAAGGAGGAACTCCTCGTCCGCGACCTGGACTTCGACCTCATCGAGGAGGTCCGCCGGCAGTGGGCGTTCTACCGGGACCGCAGGCCCGACGCCTACGACGGGCTGGTGCGGCCATGAGCCCGCTGCAGCCCTCCCTGCACGCCCGGCACCGGGCCGTCATGCCCGAGTGGCTCGCCCTCTACTACCGCGAGCCGCTCGAGCTCACCCACGGCGAGGGCCGGTACGTCTGGGACGCCGGCGGCCGGCGCTACCTCGACTTCTTCGGCGGCATCCTCACCACCATGACCGCCCACGCCCTGCCCGAGGTCGCCAAGGCCGTCAGCGAGCAGGCCGTGCGCATCCTGCACACCTCCACCCTCTACCTCGACCGGCACATGGTGGAGCTCGCCGAGCGCGTCGCGGCCCTGTCCGGCATCCCCGACGCCCGGGTCTACTTCACCGCCTCGGGCACCGAGGCCACCGACACGGCCCTGCTGCTGGCCACCGCCCACCGGCGCTCCAACCAGGTCCTGGCCATGCGCAACAGCTACCACGGCCGCTCCTTCTCCGCCGTCGCCGTCACCGGCAACTCCGCCTGGTCGCCCACCAGCCTCTCGCCGCTGCAGACCCTCTACGTCCACGGCGCGGTCCGCACCCGGGGCCCCTACGCCCACCTGTCCGACGGCGAGTTCATCGAGGCCTGCGTCGCGGACCTCGAGGACGTCCTCGGCCAGACGCACGGCACCGTCGCCGCGCTGATCGCCGAACCGGTGCAGGGCGTCGGCGGCTTCACCGCCCCGCCCGACGGGCTCTACGCCGCCTTCCGCGAGGTCCTCGCCCCCCGCGGCATCCTGTGGATCAGCGACGAGGTGCAGACCGGCTGGGGCCGCACCGGCGACCACTTCTGGGGCTGGCAGGCGCACGCCGCGGCCGGCCCGCCGGACCTGCTGACCTTCGCCAAGGGCATCGGCAACGGCATGTCGATCGGAGGGGTCGTCGCTCGCGCGGAGGTCATGAACTGCCTCGGGGCCAACTCCATCTCCACCTTCGGCGGCAGCCCCGTCACCATGGCCGCGGGGCTCGCCAACCTCACCTACCTCCTCGAGCACGACCTGCAGGGCAACGCCCGCCGCGTCGGCGGCCTGCTCATCGAGCGGCTGCGCGCCATCGCCGCCGGGCTGCCGGTCGTCCGCGAGGTCCGGGGCCGCGGGCTGATGATCGGCATCGAGCTCGTCGGACCCGACGGCTCGCCCTCGCCGCGCGCCGCCTCCCTCGCCCTCGAACACGCCCGCGAGGCCGGCCTGCTGATCGGCAAGGGCGGCCGCGAGGGCAACGTCCTGCGCCTCGCCCCACCCCTGACGCTGACCGTGGCCGAGGCGGAGGAGGGCGCCGCGGCCCTGGAGGAGGCGCTGCGCCGGACGGGACACACCATCGCCGAGGAGCAACGACCATGACCACAACGATCATCAGCGGCGGGCTGGTCATCACCGCCGCCGACGAGACCCGCGCCGACGTCCTCGTCGAGGACGGCAAGGTCGCCGCGCTGGCCTCGCCCGGCAGCGCCTGCGCCCGCGGCTGGAGCGCCGACCGCACCATCGACGCCACGGGGAAGTACGTCATCCCCGGCGGCGTCGACGCCCACACCCACTTCGAGCTCCCCTTCGGCGGCACGTCCTCCTCGGACACCTTCGAGACGGGCACGCGCGCCGCCGCCTGGGGCGGCACGACCACCGTCGTCGACTTCGCGGTCCAGTCGCGCGGACGGGCGCTGCGCGAGGGCCTGGACGCCTGGCACGCCAAGGCCGAGGGCAAGTGCGCCATCGACTACGCCTTCCACATGATCCTCTCCGATGTGAACGACGGCTCCCTGAAGGAGCTGGACCTCCTGGTCGAGGAGGGAGTGACGTCGTTCAAGCTGTTCATGGCCTACCCCGGGGTGTTCTACAGCGACGACGGGCAGATCCTGCGGGCCATGCAGAGATCCGCCGGCAACGGCGGGCTGATCATGATGCACGCCGAGAACGGCATCGCCATCGACGTCCTGGTCGAACAGGCCCTCGCCGCCGGCAGGACCGACCCCCGCTACCACGGCGAAGTCCGCAAGGCCCTGCTGGAGGCCGAGGCCACCCACCGGGCGATCCAGCTCGCCCGCGTCGCCGGCAGCCCGCTCTACGTCGTCCACGTCTCCGCGGAGGAGGCCGTCGCCGAGCTGGTCCAGGCGCGCGACAAGGGCCTGCCGGTCTTCGGCGAGACCTGCCCGCAGTACCTCTTCCTGTCCACCGACAACCTCGCCGAGCCGGACTTCGAGGGCGCCAAATACGTCTGCTCCACGCCGCTGCGCCCGCGCGAGCACCAGGCCGCGCTCTGGCGCGGGCTGCGCACCGACGATCTGCAGGTGGTCTCCACCGACCACTGCCCCTTCTGCTTCTCCGGCCAGAAGGAGCTGGGCCGCGGCGACTTCTCGAAGATCCCCAACGGCCTGCCGGGCGTGGAGAACAGGATGGACCTGCTCCACCAGGCCGTCGTGGACGGCCACATCTCCCGCCGCCGCTGGATCGAGATCGCCTGCGCCGCGCCCGCCCGCATGTTCGGCCTCGCCCCGCACAAGGGCGGCATCGCCCCCGGCGGCGACGCCGACATCGTCGTCTACGACCCGCACGTCACGCAGACGCTCTCCGCCGAGACCCACCACATGAACGTCGACTACTCGGCCTACGAGGGCAAGCGCGTCACCGGACAGGTCGAGACCGTCCTCTCGCGCGGCGAGGTCGTCATCGACCGCGGACGCTTCACCGGCCGGGCGGGACACGGGCGCTACGTACCGCGCGCCACCTGCCAGTACCTCAGCTAGCCCGCACGTAAGGAGTATCCCGCACCGTGGACTTCGGCCTCGTCCTCCAGACCGACCCGCCCGCCTCCGCCGTCGTCGAGCTCATGCGCACCGCCGAGCGGTCCGGCTTCCGCTACGGCTGGACCTTCGACTCCGCCGTGCTGTGGCAGGAGCCCTTCGTCATCTACAGCCGCATCCTGGAACACACCGAACGCCTCGTCGTCGGCCCCATGGTCACCAACCCCTCCACCCGCAGCCCGGAGGTCACCGCCTCCACCTTCGCCACCCTCAACGACATGTACGGCAACCGCACGGTGTGCGGCATCGGCCGGGGAGACTCCGCGATGCGGGTGGCGGGCCGCAAGCCCAACACCCTGGCCACGCTCAGCGAGGCGATGCGGGTCATCCGCGACCTGGCGGAGGGCCGGGAGACGGACATAGACGGTACGGCGCTGCGACTGCCCTGGGTGCGCGACGGCCGGCTTCCCGTCTGGATGGCGGCCTACGGCCCCAAGGCCTTGGCCCTCGCCGGCCGGGAGGCCGACGGGTTCATCCTCCAGCTCGCCGACCCGTATCTGACGGAGTGGATGATCAAGGCCGTCCGCGACGCGGCCGCCGAAGCGGGCCGCGACCCCGCCTCCGTCACCATCTGCGTGGCCGCGCCCGCCTACGTCGGCGACGACCTCGGCCACGCCCGCGACCAGTGCCGCTGGTTCGGTGGCATGGTCGGCAACCACGTCGCCGACCTCGTCACCCGCTACGGCGAGCACTCCGGCCTGGTCCCCGAGGCGCTCACGGCGTACATCAAGCAGCGCGCGGGCTACGACTACAGTCACCACGGCCGCGCCGGCAACCCCTCCACGGACTTCGTGCCGGACGAGATCGTCGACCGCTTCTGCCTGCTGGGCCCGGTGGCGGCGCACCGCGAACGGCTGGAGCGGCTGCGGGAGCTGGGCGTGGACCAGTTCGCCGTCTACGCCATGCACGACGCGAAGGAGGAGACGATCCGGGCCTACGGGGAGCACATCATTCCGGCGCTGGGCGGATGACGCGGACGACGGCGCCGGCCGGGGGTGCTACGGAACGCGCGCCGTCCACTCCGGCGAGGAGAACTTCACGGCGGCGAGCTCCTCGGCCCGCGCCCGCTCCTCCGCCGTGACGGAGCCCTCCCGCAGCCCGTACCGCCCGCGGAACGACTCGATCATCCTCTCGATGACGGCCGGCCGCGGGAGCCCGGTCTGGCGGCGCAGGGGATCCACCCTCTTCTTGGCGCTCTTCGTGCCCTTGTCGGACAGCTTCTCCTTGCCGATGCGCAGCACCTCGAGCATCTTGTCGGCGTCCATGTCGTAGGCCATGGTCACGTGGTGCAGCACCGCACCGTTCTCGCCGACCATCCGCTTCTGCGCGGCTCCGGCGATCTTCCCGGCCTCGGTGGCGATGTCGTTCAGCGGCTGGTACCAGGCCTTGACGCCCATGTCCCCGAGGGCGGCCAGCACCCAGTCGTCGAGGTAGGCGTAGCTGTCCGCGAAGGACAGCCCCTGCACGAGCGAGTCCGGCACGTACAGCGAGTAGGTGATCGTGCTCTGGGGTTCCACGAACATGGCCCCGCCACCGCTGATGCGCCGCACCACCGTCATGCCGTGACGTTCGGCGGACGGCATGTCCACCTCGTTGCGCAGGGACTGGAAGCTGCCGATGACCACGGCCGGGGATTCCCATTCCCACACGCGCAGCGTCGGCGGCCGGCGGCCGGAGGCGACCTCGGCGGTCAGCACCTCGTCCAGCGCCATGTGCAGGGCGGGGGGCTGGGGGCCGTCGTGGATGAGCTGCCAGTCGTAGTGGTGCCAGTCGGTGGCCTGGGCCAGGGCGCGGCGCACGGCGATGCCCACGGCCTCCGACGAGAAGCCGAACATGACCGTGCCCTCCGGCAGGGCGGCGTCGATACGGGCGGCCAGCTCGGGGGCGGTCAGGTCCGCGTCGGCGCCCTCCAGTGCCCGGTCGATGTCGAGCAGCGCCTCGTCCGGCTCCAGGAAGAAGTCCCCGGCGACCCGCACGTCGCGCAGCGCCCCGTCCCGGACCTCCACGTCGACGACGACGAGCTTGCCGCCCGGCACCTTGTATTCACCGTGCACGGCGCACCCTCCAGCTTCGTTTCTCCCGCCGGCTCATCCGGCCGGCGACGGAAACCCACCGTAACTCCGTCCCCGATCATCACGGGGCCGCGGCGGCGCGAGGTGCGCACAGGCGTTCACCGCGATGTCGTCGCGGGGCCACCGCGGCACCACCGAATGTCGGTGTGACGTGGTTCGATGTCCATATGGCTCACATGGTTCCCACGGTCGACGCGTTCCTCGCGGGGCGGATGGACGAGGTCGAGGAGACGGTCCGCAAGGCGGCCGCCGCCGAGATCATGCCGCGCTTCCGGCAGCTCGCGACGGACGAGATCGTCGAGAAGAACGGCCCCTACGACCTGGTGACCGTCGCCGACCGGCGCGCCGAGGAGCACCTGACGGCAGCGCTCACCGCCCTGCTGCCCGGCTCGGTCGTCGTCGGCGAGGAGGCCGTGTACGCGGACCCGGGCGTGCTGCGCGCGCTGCGCGGCGAGGACCCGGTGTGGATCGTCGACCCGGTCGACGGCACCCGGCAGTTCGTGAACGGCGACGCCGGCTTCGCCACCCTGGTCTGCCTCGCGCACCACGGCGAGCTGCTCGCCTCCTGGACGTACGCCCCCGCCCTGGACCAGATGGCGATCGCCCGCCGCGGCGGCGGGGCGACGCTCAACGGCGAGCCGCTGCGCTGCGGCTCGCCCGAGCCGGGCCGCGATCTGGAAGTGGCCATATCGCACTACGACTTCACCACCGACGAGGAGAAGCGCGTCCTGGCGGCGCTGCTGACGGAGGGCATCGCTCCGCGCCCCTGCGGCTCGGCGGGCCTGGAATACCTGCACGTGGCCCAGGGCCGGCTGGACGGGCTGGCTTTTTCCTGGGAGAACCCCTGGGATCACGCCGCCGGGCTGCTGCTGGTCGCCGAGGCGGGCGGCGCGAGCGGGACGCTCGCCGGCGAGCCCTTCCGTATCGCGGGCGGCAACACCCTGCCGTTCAGCGCGGCGCGGGACGAGCCGACGCTGCGGCATATCCTGGGCCTGCTGGCATCCGCCGGCTGACCTGACGGGGCGTCCGGCGGGTCGTGAGGCGACGAGGGGAGCCGTCCGGTGGCCACCATGCTCGACGCGGTCGTCGTGGGAGCGGGGCCCAACGGGCTGACCGCCGCGGTGGAACTGGCCCGCCGCGGCCTGACGGTCGAGGTGTTCGAGGCCGCCGACGCCATCGGCGGCGGCGCCCGCACCGAGGAGCTGACCCTCCCCGGCTTCCGCCACGACCCGTGCTCCGCCGTGCATCCCCTCGCCGTGCGCTCGCCCGCGTTCGCCGCCATGCCGCTGGACCGGCACGGCCTGCGGTGGCTCCACCCCGACCTGCCGATGGCCCACCCCTTCCCCAACGGCACGGCCGCGGTCCTCTCGCGGCGCGTCGGCGAGACGGCCGCCTCGCTCGGCCCGCGCGACGCGGGCGCCTACCGCCGGCTCATGGCGCCCTTCCACGGCAAGTGGGACACCCTCGCCACGGACTTCCTGCGCACCCAGTGGGACGGGCTGCCGGCCGACCCCGTCACGTACGCGCGCTTCGGCCTGGTGGCCGCCCAGTCGGCCGCCCTGCTGGCGAGGACGCGCTTCCGGGACGCCAAGGCCCGGGCCCTGTTCGCGGGGCTGGCCGCCCACGGCATCGCGCCGCTCGGCGGCTTCGGGCTCGGCGGCATGGCGCTGATGTTCGCCCTCGCCGCCCACGAGTGCGGCTGGCCCGTCCCGCGCGGCGGCTCGCAGGCCATCGCCGACGCCCTCGCCTCGTACCTGCGCGAGCTCGGCGGCACGATCCACACCGGCTTCGAGGTCAAGCACCTGGACGACCTGCCGCCCGCCCGCGCCTTCGTCTTCGACACCTCGCCGACCGCGCTCGCCCGCATCGCCGGCCTGGGCAACGCCTACGAGCACTTCCGCTACGGCCCCGGCGTCTTCAAGATCGACTACGCGCTGGACGGCCCGGTGCCCTGGACCGCCGAGCCCGCGCGCCGGGCCGGCACGATCCACATCGGCCCCACCTACGAGGAGATCGGCGCCGCCCTGGACGCCGCCACCGCCGGCCACGACCCGTCCGTGCCCTTCCTCATCACCTCCCAGCCCGGCGTCGTGGACCCCACCCGGGCCCCGGAGGGCAAGCACACCTTCTGGGTCTACGGACATGTGCCGAGCGCCTGGGAGGGCGACGCCACCGAGGTCATCGAGCGGCAGATCGAGCGCTTCGCGCCGGGCTTCCGCGACCGCGTCCTGGCGCGGGCCACGGCCGGGCCGCCGGAGCTCGCCGCGCGCAACCCCAACTACATCGGCGGGGACATCGCGACCGGCTCCGTCGCGGGCCTGCGGCTGCTGATCCGGCCCAAGCTGGCGCGCGTGCCGTACGCCACGGCGCACCCCGCCGTGTTCCTGTGCTCGTCCGCCACACCGCCCGGGCCGGGGGTGCACGGGATGTCCGGGCACCACGCGGCGAAGGCGGTCTGGCGACGGCTGCGAGAGGCGTGACGGCCGTGAAGCACCGGGCGGGACGATGGGCGCAGTGACGGCAGGGACGATGTCCGAAATCCGCCAGCCGCGCTCTGCCCCCAGGCATCATCCTGGAACCATGCGCACCGACTCCACCCGTGTCCACACCGTCGTCGACAGCCCCTACGGGCCGCTGACCCTCGTCGCCGCCGACGGCGTGCTGTGCGGCCTGTACATGCTCGGCCATCGCCACCAGCCGCCCGAGGAGACCTTCGGGGCGCGGGACGACGGCGGGCCGTTCCCGGAGGCGGTCCGGCAGCTCACCGCCTACTTCGCGGGCGAGGCGACCGACTTCGACCTCCCGCTCCGCCTCGAGGGCACGCCGTTCCAGCAGCGGGTCTGGGACGAGCTGCGACGGATCCCCTACGGGGAGACGATCAGCTACGGCGAGCTCGCCGCCCGCATCGGCTCCCCGAGCGCCTCCCGCGCGGTCGGCCTGGCGAACGGCAAGAACCCCATCAGCATCATCGTCCCCTGCCATCGCGTCATCGGGGCCAACGGCAGCCTCACCGGCTACGGCGGCGGCCTGGACCGCAAGCGGCAGCTGCTGGCCTTCGAGGGCGGCGGCGAGCCGGCCGACGCCGGGCGCCTGTTCTAGGCCGCACCGGCCCTCAGCTCTCGCCGGTGTCCTCGCCCCGCTCCCGCGCGCTCTCCGCGACCCGGCGCAGCCGGGGGTGGCGGACCGGGCCGTGTTCGGTCAGCGCCTCGCCGACCATCGTGCGCAGCGCGTCCCCCAGCCCGTGCAGGGCGTGGTGCCGGGCCGGGCCCGCCCCCGGGTCGGTCCGCAGCTCCGTCAGCAGCGACCAGCACAGGGCGAGCATCACCAGCACGAACGGCAGTGCTACCAGGATCGTCGCCGACTGCAGCGACTTCAGGCCGCCCGCCACCAGCAGCACGGCCGCCACCGCCGCCATCAGCACGCCCCACACCACCACCAGCCAGGTGCGTGGGTGCAGCGCGCCCCGGCTGGAGAGCGAGCCCATCACCAGCGACGCGGAGTCGGCGCTGGTGATGAAGTAGGTCATCACCAGCGCCATCGCGATCCACGAGGTGAGCGTGGCCAGCGGCAGGGTGTCCAGCAGCGCGAACAGCGACGCCTCCGCGCCCTCCCGGACGGTCCCCGCCATGTCGGCGGTCCCGGTCATGTCCAGCCGCAGCGCGCTGCCGCCCATCACGCAGAACCACACCACCGTCGCCCCGCTGGGCACCAGCAGGACGCCGATGAGGAACTCGCGGATCGTCCGGCCGTGGGAGATGCGGGCGATGAACGTGCCGACGAACGGGGCCCAGGACAGCCACCACGCCCAGTAGAAGACCGTCCACGCGCCCAGCCACGCGGAGTCGGTGAACGCTCCGGTGCGGGTGGCCATGACCATGAGGTCGTGGAGGTAGCCGCCGGTGGCCGCCGGGATGGTGTTGAGGACGAAGACCGTCGGGCCGAGGAGGAAGACGAAGACCATCAGGCAGGCGGCCAGCGCGATGTTGAGGGTGCTCAGCCACTTCACGCCCTTGTGCAGCCCGGAGAAGGCCGAGAGCACGAACGCCGCCGACAGCGAGACGATGATGATCAGCTCCAGGGCGGTGGAGTCCTGGACGCCGGTGGTGATGTTCAGGCCCTTGGAGACCTGCAGGGCGCCCAGGCCCAGGCTGGTCGCGGTGCCGAAGACCGTGGCGAAGACGGCCAGCAGGTCGATGGCCCGGCCGGGCCAGCCGGCCGTCCGCTCCTCGCCGAGCAGCGGGACGAACACGGAGCTGAGGCGGTTGCCGCGGCCCTTGCGGAAGCCCGCGTAGGCCAGCGCGAGGCCCGCCATGCCGTAGATCGCCCAGGGGTGCAGGGTCCAGTGGAAGAAGGAGTACTCCAGGGCCGTACGGGCGGCGGCGGGGCTGCCGGGAGGCACGCCGCTGCCCGGGGGCGGGACGACGAAGTGCTGCAGCGGCTCCCCGACCCCGTAGAACATCAGGCCGATGCCCATGCCGGCGCTGAACATCATCGCGATCCACGCGAGATTGCCGAACTCCGGACCGGAGTCGTCCGCACCGAGCCTGATCCGCCCGAAACGGCTGACGGCGATCACCACGCACAGCACCAGGAAGGCGTCCGCCGCGATCACGAAGAGCCAGGCGAAATTGGACAGCACCCAGCTCAGGGCCGTCGTCGACACATGATCGAACGAGTGCTTGCCCAGCGCCGCCCATGCGACCACCGCCAGGACCGCGGCCCCGCCGATGACGACCAGCGGCATGTCCGGCGGCTCGTCCTTCGGCGTGCGCACATCAGTGCTCTCGGTGCTCATGACGCCCCACTATGGCCGGGAACGACCGGTTCGGCCGGGGTGGCACGCCGCCTCCGGGGCATGGGCGCGACGACAGTCCCCCGGGTAGGGTCACGGCGGCTTGACGCAGAGGTGGCAGAGGTGAGGGGAGGCACGGTGGCGGATACGACACGCCGACGACGCGTACTGGTGGCCCCGGACAAGTTCAAGGGGTCCTTGACGGCACTCGAGGTCGCCCGGCACGTGGGCGCCGGACTGCGGCGCGTCGCGCCGGACACGGCCGTGACCGCGCTGCCCGTCGCGGACGGCGGGGACGGCACGGTCGCGGCCGCGCTGGCCGCCGGGTTCGAGCGGCGCGCGGCGCGGGTGACCGGCCCGCTGGGAGAGCCGGTGGACGCGGCGTACGCGCTGCGCGGCGCCGACGGCACCGCCGTCGTGGAGATGGCCGAGGCCTCGGGGCTGCGGCTCCTGCCGGACGGCGCCTTCGCGCCGCTCACGGCCACCACGCGGGGCACCGGGGAGCTGCTGCTGGCCGCGCTGGACGCCGGCGCGCGCACCATCGTGCTGGGAGTGGGCGGCAGCGCCACCACCGACGGCGGAGCCGGCATGCTCGCCGCGCTCGGGGCACGGCTGACCGACGTGCGGGGGAGAACTCTGGCGCCGGGCGGCGCGGCCCTCGCGGCGCTGCACCACGCCGATCTGTCCGCGCTCGACGCACGGCTCGCCCGGACCTCCCTCGTGCTCGCCGGCGACGTCGACAATCCGCTCACGGGCCCGCGCGGGGCCGCGGCGGTCTACGGGCCGCAGAAGGGCGCCTCGCCCGAGGACGTGGCGGTGCTGGACGCCGCGCTCGCGCACTACGCGCGCGTGCTGGACGGCGGGGAGCTCGCCGGGGCGCGCGGAGCCGGGGCGGCGGGCGGGCTGGGCTACGGCGCCCTGGCCGGGCTGGGAGCGGCCTTCCGGCCGGGCATCGAGGTGATGCTCGAGGTGCTGGGGTTCCGCGCGGCGCTGGCGGGGGCGGACCTCGTCGTCACCGGGGAAGGCTCGCTGGACGAGCAGACGCTGCACGGCAAGGCGCCGGTGGGGGTGGCCCGGGCCTCGTCCGGTACGCCGGTGGTGGCCGTCTGCGGCCGGCTGGCTCTCGGCCCCGCCGCCCTCGCGGGCGCGGGCATCGAGCGCGCGTACGCCCTGACGGACCTGGAACCGGACCTCGGGCGGTGCGTGGCCCAGGCGGGCCCGCTGCTGGAGCTGTGCGCCGAGGCCATCGCGCGCGACCACCTCCGCTGAGCCCGGAGCTCCCACACGCCGAAACGGCGTGGGGCCCGGGCGATTCGCCCGGGCCCCACGCCGTTCGTTCGAAGCCGCGCGCAGCGCTACGGCAGCTGCGCGGCCCGTGCCTCGCGACGGTTGTCGCGGAAGGTGTTCACCCGGCGGGCCGTGGCGAACAGCGGGATCACCGCACCGAGGACGACCTGCAGGGCGCAGCCCGTCTGGAGCAGGAGCTCACCACCCGGCGCGTCGAAGGCCCAGGCAGCCAGCAGGCCCATGCTGAGCACGATCCAGCTGAGCATGGCCACGGCCAGCGGCCCGCGCGGCTTGGGGTACTCGACCCGGCTGACCATCAGCCACGCCACACCCATGATCGCGAGCAGCGTCGGCACGAAGGGCAGCTCCAGCAGCACGATCGAGACGACCGTCAGCGCGCCGAAGGGGCTCGGCATGCCCTGGAAGATCCCGTCCCGCAGCTGGACGCAGGAGAAGCGGGCGAGCCGCAGCACCACGGCCAGCAGGACCACGATGGCGGCGACCGCCGACACCCGCTGGTGGGCGTCGTCGGCGACCATGCCCCAGACGACCACGAAGTACGCGGGGGCCAGGCCGAAGCTGATCAGGTCCGAGAGGTTGTCCAGCTCCGCGCCCATCGCCGAGCTGCGCAGCTTGCGCGCCACGAGCCCGTCGAAGAGGTCGAAGACCGACGCGAGCAGCATCAGTATCACGGCGGTGGCCGCGCTGTGGCGGGCCATACCGCCGTCCTCGTTCCCCGTGAGGTGGGGGATGAGGACGCCGGTGGTGGTGAAGTACACCGCCATGAACCCGCAGATCGCGTTGCCCAGGGTGAGGGTGTCCGCTATCGACAGCCGAGTGGACAGCGGCATGTCGTCCGTGTCGTCGGCGTCCGCCTCGGGAACCCAGGCGGCCTGGGTGTCCGGCTCAATCGCGGTCAATGCGGGTCACCCCTGCCGTGGTGGCCTGGCCGACCTCGACCGCGACCTCGACGCCCTCGGGGAGGTAGATGTCGACGCGCGAGCCGAACCGGATCAGGCCGATACGGTCGCCCTGCTCCACCTTGGTGTCCGCGTCGATGTACGGCACGATGCGGCGGGCGACGGCGCCGGCGATCTGGACCATCTCGATGTCACCGAGCTCGGTGTCGAAGTGCCAGACGACGCGCTCGTTGTTCTCGCTCTCCTTGTTGAAAGCCGGAACGAACCCGCCGGGGATGTGCTCGACCGACGTCACCGTGCCGGACATCGGCGCGCGGTTGACGTGGACGTTGAGCGGGCTCATGAAGATCGCGACGCGGGTTCGTCCGTCCTTCCAGGGCATGATGCTCTGCACCACGCCGTCGGCCGGGCTGATGACCCGGCCCTGGGCGATCTCGCGATCGGGGTCGCGGAAGAACCACAGCATGCCCGCCGCGAGCGCGGTGGTGGGCACGGCCAGCGCCGCCCAGCGGCCGGAACGGCGGGCCTGGGAGAGGCTGACCGCGGCGGTGGCGACGGTCGGCAGGAGCCACGGCGATGCTCCGCGCGCGAGGCGTACGCCGCGGAGGCTGACGCGAGGTGCAGAGGAAGAGCTGTGGGGCATGGGTGACCTTCGTAGCGGAGGGTGCCGCGAACGATCGGGGGACGGCGGCTTTCCGGGATGCTATCGGTTGCGGGTGGCAACTGGCTAAGCGCCAGGGCCAGTCGATGGCCGAACAGTGATGACAGTGTGTGATCTTCTTCTCTGTTGTAAAGCCGCCAAATCTCCCTAAATCAGACAATTACCCGTGGATTCGGTAGTCCTCGAGCAGTCGGCGCCCGATGATCATTTTCTGGATCTCGGCCGTACCTTCACCGATCAGAAGCATCGGCGCCTCCCGGTAGAGACGCTCGATCTCGTACTCCTTCGAGAAGCCGTAGCCGCCGTGGATGCGGAAGGCGTCCTCGACGACCTCCTTGCAGTACTCGGAGGCCAGGTATTTGGCCATTCCGGCCTCGAGGTCGTTGCGCTGACCCGAGTCCTTCTTGCGCGCCGCGTTCACCATCATCGCATGGGCGGCTTCGACCTTCGTAGCCATTTCTGCCAATTTGAACTGAATGGCCTGATGCTGGGCGATGGCCTTTCCGAAGGTGTGACGCTGCTGGGCGTAGGAAACGCCCAGTTCGAAGGCACGCTGTGCGACGCCGCAGCCACGCGCCGCGACGTTCACCCGCCCCACCTCGACGCCGTCCATCATCTGGTAGAAGCCGCGGCCGGTGGCCCCGCCGAGGACCCGGTCGGCCGGAACGCGCAGGCCGTCCATGATCAGTTCGGTGGTGTCGACGCCCTTGTAGCCCATCTTCTCGATCTTGCCGGGGATGGTCAGACCCGGCTTGACCTGCCCGAATCCAGGCTCCTTCTCGATCAGGAAGGTGGTCATCGACTTATGCGGCGCGGTCCCCTCGGGGTGCCCCTCGTCCGTGCGGCACAGCACCGCCACCAGGGTCGAGGAGCCGCCGTTGGTCAGCCACATCTTCTGGCCGGTCAGCAGGAAGTCGTCGCCGTCCCGCACACCCTTGGATGTGATGGCCGACACATCCGAGCCCAGCCCCGGCTCCGACATCGAGAACGCGCCCCGGACCTCGCCCGCCGCCATCCGCGGCAGGAAATGATCCTTCTGTTCCCGGGTGCCGTGCTGCTTGAGCATGTAGGCCACGATGAAGTGCGTATTGATGATTCCCGACACACTCATCCAGCCCCGGGCGATCTCCTCGACGCACAGCGCGTATGTGAGAAGAGACTCACCCAGCCCGCCGTACTCCTCGGGGATCATCAGGCCGAACAGGCCGAGTTCCTTCAGCCCCTCAACTATCCGGGTGGGGTATTCGTCGCGGTGCTCCAGCTCGGTGGCGACCGGAATGATCTCTTTGTCGACGAATTCGCGGACGGTCGCGAGGATTTCCCGCTGGACGTCCGTCAGTCCTTCGGTCTGCGCCAGGCGGCCCATGCTCACTTCTCCCGGATGATCGGCTCGGGGCGGCCGGGCTGTTCCCCGCCGCGCTCCTTGACGTATGTGGCGGTGGGGACCATCACCTTGCGCCGGAAGACGCAGACGACGGTGCCGTCCTGCTTGTAGCCGATGGTCTCGACGTGGACGATCCCGCGGTCGCTCTTCGACCGTGAGGGCGTCTTGTCGAGCACCTTCGTCTCGCCGTAGATCGTGTCGCCGTGGAAGGTCGGCGCGATGTGCTTCAGCGACTCGACCTCGAGATTGGCGATCGCCTTGCCCGAGACGTCGGGCACGGACATGCCCAGCAGCAGGGAGTAGATGTAGTTGCCCACCACCACGTTCCGGCCGAAATCCGTCGTCTTCTCGGCGTAATTGCTGTCCATGTGCAGCGGGTGGTGGTTCATCGTCAGCAGGCAGAAGAGGTGGTCGTCGTATTCCGTGACCGTCTTGCCGGGCCAGTGCTTGTAGACGTCGCCCACGGTGAACTCTTCGAAGGTGCGGCCGAATCGCATCGCGCTCATGCCTCCGGGATCTCGAACTTGGACGTACGGGTCATCCCGGCCGCCCGCCCCTTGCCGGCGATGACCAGTGCCATCTTGCGGCTCGCCTCGTCGATCATCTCGTCGCCGAGCATGGCCGAACCCTTCTTGCCGCCCGCCTCGGAGGTGCACCAGTCGTACGCGTCCAGGATCAGCTCGGCGTGGTCGTAGTCGTCCTGGGAGGGCGAGAAGACCTCGTTGGCGGCCTCCACCTGGCCCGGGTGCAGCACCCACTTGCCGTCGAAGCCCAGCGCCGCCGCCCGGCCCGCGACCTCCTTGTAGCCGTCGACGTTCTTGATCTGCAGGTACGGGCCGTCGATGGCCTGCAGGTCGTGGGCGCGGGCGGCCATCAGGATCCGCATGAGGATGTAGTGGTAGGCGTCCGCCGGGTAGCCGGGCGGCTGCTCGCCGACGACCAGGGACTTCATGTTGATCGAGGCCATGAAGTCGGCCGGGCCGAAGATGATCGTCTCCAGGCGCGGCGAGGCGGCGGCGATCTCGTCGACGTTCACCAGACCCTTGGCGTTCTCGATCTGCGCCTCGATGCCGATGCGGCCGACCTCGAAGCCCATGGTCTTCTCGATCTGCGTCAGCAGCAGGTCCAGCGCGATCACCTGCTGGGCGTCCTGCACCTTGGGCAGCATGATGCAGTCGAGGTTGGGGCCGGCGCCCTCGACGACCGTGATCACGTCGCGGTAGGTCCAGTGCGTCGTCCAGTCGTTGACCCGGACGACCGTGGTCTTGCCCGTCCAGTCGCCGTTGTTGAGCGCGTCGACGATCGTGTGCCGGGCGCCCTCCTTGGCCAGCGGCGCGCACGCGTCCTCGAGGTCCAGGAAGACCTGGTCGGCGGGGAGCCCCTGGGCCTTCTCCAGGAAGCGGGGGTTGCTGCCGGGGACGGCGAGGCAGGAGCGGCGGGGGCGCAGCCGGTTGACAGGAGAGGACGTGCTCATGCGGAGACCTCCAGGGGGTCGAGCTGGTTCGCTGTGCGGATCTCGTCGACGATACGGCCGATGATCTCCGTGATACCGAAGTCCTTAGGGGTGAAGACCGCGGCCACTCCGGCCGCCCGCAGGGCGGTCGCGTCGGCCGACGGGATGATGCCACCGACGATGACGGGCATGTCGCGCGCCCCCGCCGCACGCAGCCGGGCCAGCACGTCGGGGACGAGCTCGGCGTGCGAGCCGGAGAGGATGGACAGGCCCACGCAGTGCACGTCCTCGGCGACGGCCGCCGAGACGATCTGCTCGGGGGTGAGCCGGATGCCCTGGTAGACCACCTCGAACCCGGCGTCGCGGGCCCGTACGGCGATCTGCTCGGCGCCGTTGGAGTGCCCGTCCAGGCCGGGCTTGCCCACCAGCAGCCGCAGCCGTCCGGTGCCCAGCTCCTCGGCGGTACGGGCGACCTTGGCGCGTACGGCCGCCAGCGGCGTGCCCGCCTCGGCGGTCACGGCCAGCGGGGCGCCGCTGACGCCCGTGGGGGCGCGGAACTCGCCGAAGACGTCCCGCAGGGCCCAGGACCACTCGCCGGTCGTCACGCCGGCGCGCACGCACTCCAGGGTGGCGGCCATCAGGTTGTCCGAGCCCGCCGCGGCCTTCTTCAGGTCCGACAGCGCCTCCTGGGCACGGCCCTCGTCGCGGTCGTCGCGCCAGGAGTGCAGGGCGGCGACGACCCGGGCCTCGCCCGCCGGGTCGACGGTCATGATGGCGGTGTCGAGGTCGGCGGTGAGCGGGTTGGGCTCGGTGGACTCGTAGCAGTTGACGCCGACGATGCGCTCCTCGCCGGCCTCGATCCGGGCCCGCCGCTCGGCGTGCGAGGAGACCAGCTGCGACTTGAGGTAGCCGGACTCCACGGCCGCCATCGCCCCGCCCATCTCCTGGATCCGGGCGATCTCGGCCAGGCACTCCTCGACCAGGGCGCCGACCTTGGCCTCGATCACGTGCGATCCCTCGAAGATGTCCTCGTACTCCAGCAGGTCGCTCTCGTGCGCGAGGACCTGCTGGATGCGCAGCGACCACTGCTGGTCCCAGGGGCGGGGCAGGCCCAGCGCCTCGTTCCAGGCGGGCAGCTGCACGGCGCGGGCGCGGGCGTCCTTGGAGAGGGTGACGGCCAGCATCTCCAGGACGATGCGCTGGACGTTGTTCTCCGGCTGGGCCTCGGTCAGGCCCAGGGAGTTGACCTGGACGCCGTAGCGGAAGCGGCGCTGCTTGGGGTTCTCGATGCCGTAGCGCTCCCGGGTGATGTGCTCCCAGATGCGGCCGAAGGCGCGCATCTTGCACATCTCCTCGATGAACCGGACGCCGGCGTTGACGAAGAACGAGATGCGGGCGACGACGTCGCCCCGGCGCTCCTCGGGCACCTGTCCGGAGGCGAACACCGCGTCGAGCACGGCGATCGCGGTGGACATCGCGTAGGAGATCTCCTGAACCGGGGTGGCCCCCGCCTCCTGCAGGTGGTAGCTGCAGATGTTGATGGGGTTCCACTTGGGGATGTGGTTCACCGTGTAGGTGATCATGTCCGTGGTCAGCCGCAGGCTGGGGCCCGGCGGGAAGACGTGCGTCCCGCGCGAGAGGTACTCCTTGACGATGTCGTTCTGCGTCGTGCCCTGCAGCTTGGTGACGTCGGCGCCCTGCTCCTCCGCGACCACCTGGTACATGGCCAGCAGCCACATGGCGGTGGCGTTGATGGTCATGGAGGTGTTCATCTGCTCCAGCGGGATGTCCTGGAACAGCCGCCGCATGTCACCGAGATGGGAGACCGGGACCCCGACCCGCCCGACCTCGCCGCGGGCGAGGACGTGGTCGGGGTCGTATCCGGTCTGCGTCGGGAGGTCGAACGCGACCGACAGGCCGGTCTGCCCCTTGGCGAGGTTGCGCCGGTAGAGCTCGTTGGACGCCTCGGCCGTGGAGTGCCCGGCGTACGTCCGCATCAGCCACGGACGATCCTTCTGACGCTCAGTCATGTATCGGGCCGTCTCTCAGATCTCAGACGTTACGGAATCGGTTGATCGCTTCCAGGTGTCGCTCGCGCATCTCGTGGTCGCGCACCCCCATGCCCTCCTCCGGCGCCAGGCAGAGCACGCCGACCTTGCCCTGGTGGAGGTTGCGGTGGACGTCGTACGCGGCCTGGCCGGTGTCGGCGAGCGCGTAGGTCTTCGACAGGGTGGGGTGGATCTTCCCCTTGGCGACCAGGCGGTTGGCCTCCCACGCCTCGCGGTAGTTGGCGAAGTGCGAGCCCACGATGCGCTTGAGGGACATCCACAGGTAGCGGTTGTCGTACTCGTGGTTGTAGCCGGAGGTCGAGGCGCAGGTGACGATCGTGCCGCCCTTGCGGGTGACGTACACCGAGGCGCCGAAGGTCTCGCGGCCCGGGTGCTCGAAGACGATGTCCACGTCCTCGCCGCCGGTCAGCTCGCGGATGCGCTTGCCGAACCGCTTCCACTCGCGCTGGTCCTGGTGGTGCTCGTCCTTCCAGAACCGGTAGCCCTCGGCACTGCGGTCGATGATCGCCTCGGCGCCCATCCGGCGGCAGATCTCCGCCTTCTGCTCGCTGGAGACCACACAGATCGGGTTCGCCCCGCCGGCGAGCGCGAACTGCGTGGCGTACGAACCCAGTCCGCCGCTCGCGCCCCAGATCAGGACGTTGTCGCCCTGCTTCATCCCGGCACCGTTGCGGGAGACCAGCTGGCGGTAGGCGGTGGAGTTGACCAGCCCGGGGGCCGCGGCCTCCTCCCAGCTCAGGTGCTGGGGCTTGGGCATCAGCTGGTTGGACTTCACCAGCGCGATCTCCGCCAGGCCGCCGAAGTTGGTCTCGAAGCCCCAGATCCGCTGCTCCGGGTCCAGCATGGTGTCGTTGTGCCCGTCGGCGGACTCCAGCTCCACCGACAGGCAGTGGGCGACGACCTCGTCGCCGGGCCGCCAGGCGTTGACGCCGGGGCCGGTGCGCAGCACCACGCCCGCCAGGTCGGAGCCGATGACGTGGTACGGCAGGTCGTGCCGCTTGCCGAGCGGCGACAGCTTGCCGTAGCGCTCGAGGAAGGCGAAGGTCGAGACCGGCTCGAAGATCGAGGTCCAGACCGAGTTGTAGTTCACGGAGCTGGCCATGACGGCCACGAGTGCCTCGCCGGGGCCCAGTTCGGGCACCGGCACCTCCTCCACGTGCAGCGACTTGCGGGGATCCTTCTCCCGGGTGGTGAGCCCGGCGAACATCTCCGCCTCGTCCTTGTGCACGGTGACCGCGCGGTACGACTCGGGGACCGGCAGGGCGGCGAAGTCCTGGGGGCTGGCGTCCGACGCGAGGATGGCGTCGAGTATCTGGTTCACGGATTGCCTCCGGCGAAGCACGTCGGGGAACGGGCTTGAGGGAACGTCGGGGGATGGCGAAGCGGTGGTGCCGTCGGTTCGGCGGGTGGTGCGCGGGTGGTGCTCGGCGGCGCGGGTGAGCGCTCGAGGGGCCTGGTGACGCAGGCATCCGGGCGCACAAATCGCTTGTGGGGACAGCCGGCACACGACGGTTTGGGTCTGCGTGCCGGCCGCCCGGACACCCACAACGTATGGCACCGCGTGCCACTCGACAAGACACTGGGTGCCAACAATTTCTCTCAGATGTCATCTCGAGGGCACGCATGAGCAACAACGGCCGCCCCGATGGGGCGGCCGTTGTCCGTATATAAGAGCTTTTGCCCTGCTTCTTGTTGCCTGTTTCTTGTTGCCTACTTCTTCTTGAGGGCCTTCTCGATCACGCGCATGACCTCGTCCAGTGGCGCGTCCGTACGGGCCACCGTCACCAGCACCTCGCCCTCGGTCCGCGCCGAGGCCGGCGGTGTCCCCTCCGCGCCCGTACGCCCCGAACCGATGCCCGCGCCGAACGTCTCCCGCACGATCGCGAAGGCGTGGTCGAGCTGGGCCTCCACGTCGCCCTCGCCCCCGCTGCGCAGCCAGCGCCGCAGGACGTGGTTGTGCGCGGTGACCACCGCGGAGGCGGCGACCTCGGCGAGCAGCGGGTCGTCGTCGCCCACGTGGTGGGCCCGCTCGTCGAAGTGGCCGAGCAGGTAACGGGTGAACAGCCGCTCGTAGCGGGCCACCGAGGCGATCTCGCGCTCGCGCAGCGCGGGCACCTCGCGGGTCAGGCGGTAGCGCTCGACGGAGACGGCCGGGGAGGCCGCGTACATCCGCATGACCTCCTTGATGCCCCGGCAGACGGTGTCCAGGGGGTTCTCGTGCGGCGGTGCGGCGTCCAGCACGCCCGCCGCGCGCACGAGCGTGTCGTCGTGGTCGGGGAAGATGGCCTCTTCCTTGGAGCGGAAGTGACGGAAGAACGTCCGGCGGGCGACGCCGGCCGCGGCCGCGATCTCGTCGACGGTGGTCGCCTCGTAGCCCTTGGTCGCGAACAACTCCATGGCGGCCGCGGCGAGTTTGCGGCGCATGGTGAGCCGTTGGGCCGCGGCGCGGCGGGATCCGGCGCTCTCGGGGCCGGTCCCCTTCCGGGCGTTCGATACCTTCGGGCCCTCGGCTCCCTGGGACTCGGTGGTGGCGGCCCCGCGCGGCGCGCGGGCGGACTTGGCGGGCTGGGACATGTGGGGAACGTAACACGCGGTGGTATGGGCGTGCCGGGGCGGACTGCCGGCCGGTTCGAGCAGTCCGCCCCAGCCCGCCTGATCTGCGGGCACGGCCCGGTCAGGCCTTCGCGTACTCGCGGAAGCCGCGCCCGGTCTTACGGCCCAGGCACCCCGCCGCCACCAGGTGCTCCAGCAGCGGCGCGGGCGCGAGGCCCGGCTCGCGGAACTCGCGGTGCAGCACCTTCTCGATGGCCAGCGAGACGTCCAGGCCCACGACGTCCAGCAGCTCGAAGGGGCCCATGGGATAGCCGCCGCCCAGCTTCATCGCCGCGTCGATCTCGTCCAGCGACGCGTAGTGCTCCTCCACCATCTTCACGGCGTTGTTGAGGTAGGGGAACAGCAGCGCGTTGACGATGAACCCCGCCCGGTCGCCGCAGTCCACCGCGTGCTTGCGGACCCGCGCGCACACCGCGCGGACGGTGGCGTGCACGTCGTCGGCCGTCAGGACCGTACGGACCACCTCGACGAGCTTCATCGCGGGTGCCGGGTTGAAGAAGTGCATGCCGATGACGTCCTGCGGCCGCGAGGTGGCGCGGGCGCAGGCGACCACGGGCAGCGAGGAGGTGGTGGTGGCCAGCACCGCGCCGGGCTTGCAGATCTTGTCCAGCGTGGCGAACAGCTGCCGCTTGACCTCCAGGTCCTCCGCCACCGCCTCGACGGCCAGGTCCACTTCCGCCAGCGCGTCGAGCGAGCCGGCCGGGGTGACGAGGGCGAGCGCGGTGTCCCGTTCGGCGGCCGTCAGCCGGCCCTTCTCCACCGAGCGCGCCAGGGACTTCTCCACGCGCGCCCTGGCCGCCTCCGCCTTGCCGAGCGTGCGCGCGGCGAGCACCACCGGATACCCGGCCTTGGCGAACACCTCGGCGATGCCGCTCGCCATCGTCCCCGAGCCCGCGACCCCGACCGACCGCACCTCGCGGACCGCCGACCGGCCGCCGTCGGGGTGCGGGGTGTCCGCGTCCGGCACCACGGTGGCGGAGCCCGGGCCCTCGTAGGTGTAGAAGCCGCGGCCCGCCTTACGGCCGGTCAGCCCGGCGGCCGTGAGCTGCCCGAGCACCGGCGCGGGCGCGTGCAGCCGGTCGTGCGAGGCGGCGTACATCGCCTCCAGCACCGTGCGCGCGGTGTCGATGCCGATCAGGTCCAGCAGCGCCAGCGGGCCCATCGGCAGCCCGCAGCCCAGCCGCATCGCCGCGTCGATGTCCTCGCGGGTGGCGTAGCGCGCCTCGTACATGGCGGCCGCCTGGTTCAGATAGCCGAACAGCAGCCCGTCGGCCACGAACCCCGGCCGGTCGCCCACCGCCACCGGCTCCTTGCCCAGCTCGTGGGCGAGTTCGGTGACGGCGCCGACCGCGTCCGGCGCCGTGAGCACGGAGGAGACGATCTCGACGAGCTTCATCGCGGGCGCCGGGTTGAAGAAGTGCAGGCCCAGGACGCGTTCGGGGCGGGCGGAGTCGGCGGCGAGCCGGGTCACCGACAGCGCGTTGGTGCCCGTCGCGAGGATGGCGGTGGGGCGGACGACGGCGTCGAGGGCGGTGAACACCTCGTGCTTGAGGTCGTAGTCCTCGGGCACGACCTCGATCACCAGGTCGGCGTCGGCGGCCGCGCTCAGTTCGCGGGCGGTGCGGAAGCGGCCCAGCGCGGCCCGCCGGTCGGCCTCGGTGATCCGGCCGCGCTCGACCGCGCGGGCGGTGGCGGCCTCCAGCGCCGCCCCGGCCCGCAGCGCGGCGGCGTCGCTGATGTCGATGCCGACGACGGTACGGCCGGAGAGGGCGAGCACTTCGGCGATGCCGGTGCCCATGGTGCCGAGGCCGATCACGGCGACGGTCCCGATGGACGAGGCGGAGCGGGGAGGGGACGGCTCGGAGGCGGAGGTGCGGTCCATCGCGTAACTCCAGGGAATGTCCCCCGGGCGAGGAGCGCGCGGGGGAGTCGGCGGTTGGCGGCCCCGGCGAGGGGGCGACGACTGGGAGTTTCCGCGGACGGGTAAGGGGCGTCCACGGAGAGGGAGTCGAGCGACCGGCGGGGCCCTGTCCCGGGGCCGTGCCGTACTCGGTGCCGAACCGACGAACCGGCGAGGAGGCCGGCGCTTCACGGCCGCGTCACCGGCCGTCGGAGCGGGGGTACCGCTCCTGCCGGGGAGATTAACCCACCGGTAACCAAGAGCGCCAGGGGGCGGCCGGGCGACTTACCATGTGGCGCAGGCCACTCGGGGAGGAGAGCGGGAAATGGAAGAGGAATTCCGCGCGCTGCTGAAGAGGGTACGGGCCGAACTGGTCTCCCCGGCCGAGTTCTCGGCGTACGAGAGGCTGCTCGCGCTCGTGCGCACCGACACCCGCGCCGCCCACGACGCGCTGGCCGGCGTCCTGACGGCCCCCGAACAGCCGCTGTGGGCCCGCGAGATCGCCGCCTTCGTCCTCGGCGGCAAGGGCGACCGGCGGGCCTTCGAGACGCTCGTCCTCCTCCTCAACTACCGCGAGCCCGTGCGGTGCGCCACCGCCGCCCACGCCCTGGCCCGCCTGCGCGACCCGCGCACGGGCCGCGCCGCCGCCGCGCTGGCCACCAACCCGCTGCGCACGGCCTACGCCCTGTACCCCGTCCGCCTGCTCACCGAGCTCCGGGCGCCCGAGTCCGTGCCCGCCCTGCTCTCGACCCTGGAACGGCTGCTCGCCGCCCGCGACCACTGCTGGCCGGTCGCCCGCGCCTGCGTCGAGGGCCTGGGCGTCCTCGGCGACCGCCGGGCCGAGGCCGCGCTGGTCGCCGCCCGCGAACACGAACGGCTGCGCCCCGCCGCCGTCGCGGCCCTGGCCAGGCTCCGCGGCCCGGGCGACTCGGCGCTGCCGGGAGCGCGTCCCGGGCGCTCGTAGAAACGGCGGGCGCGCGCGTCGCCCTTCAGTACCCACACCACCATGCGCGCGTATCCGCGCTGCCGCGCGCCCTCGAGCGCCGCGAGGTCCGTTCCGGACCTTTCGGATGCGCGTCACGGGGGAACGCCAGTGCGCGCGGTCCGACCGGAGGAAGAACGTATGTATGTACGTAAAAGGTGCGACCCCGGATTTGGGTGGGTGTGGCGATGGTGGTTGGCTTGGCCGGCACAAGCAGGTACGGCAAGCACCGAAATTCTTCATCGTCCCGGAGGAACAAGCCATGGGCCAGGTCGAGGCCACCACGGAGCGGATCATCGCGGCGGGCGCGGAGGACGTCTTCGACGCGCTCGCGGACTACAGCGGCACCCGGGCCAAGCTGCTGCCCGAGCACTTCAGCGAGTACGAGGTGCGCGAGGGCGGGGACGGCGAGGGCACCGTGGTGCACTGGAAGCTGCAGGCCACGAGCAAGCGCGTCCGCGACTGCCTGCTCGAGGTCTCCGAGCCCTCCACCGGGCAGCTGGTCGAGAAGGACCGCAACTCCACCATGGTCACCACCTGGACCGTCACCCCCGCGGGCGAGGGCAGCTCCAAGGTCGTCGTCACCACCACCTGGACCGGCGCGACCGGCATCGGCGGCTTCTTCGAGCGGACCTTCGCCCCCAAGGGTCTCGGGCGCATCTACGACGCCGTGCTGACCCGCCTCGCCGCCGAGGTCGAGGGGAAGCCGAGCACCGCCTGACCCGTCGGGGCCGCCCGGACCCCCGGTCCGGGCTCACCGTTTCGAGTGGTTCTCCCGGCGCCGCACCGCTGCGCCTAAACCGCCTCCGACCGGCAGAAAGTGCCGCGTTCGGCTCTCCCTCACAAATCGTCGCGCTTGCTGGCCGTTGTCGCGTAATGCGAGAAATGGGCGGCAACGCAGGCGCGACGAGGGGAGTTGTACGTGGGCGGGTCCACCGTCGAGACCATGGAGAAGAGCGACAGGACGCTCGCCCTGCCCCCTTCACCGCCCGCCCCGGCCGACCGGCTCCCGGCGCCCGGCCCCGCCAGAGTGCGGCTGGTCTTCGCCGGCCTCATGCTCACCCTGCTGCTCGCGGCGCTCGACCAGACCGTCGTGGCCACCGCCCTGCCCAGGATCGTGGGCGAACTGCACGGCCTGGAACGGATGTCGTGGGCCGTCACCGCCTACCTGCTGACCTCCACCGTCGTCCTGCCGATCCACGGCAAGCTCGGCGACCTCTGGGGCCGCAAGACGGTCTTCCTCTTCGCCGTCGTCGTCTTCGTCGCCGGCTCCGGCCTCGCCGGCTGGTCCCGCACCATGGACCAGCTCGTCCTCTTCCGCGCCGTGCAGGGCATCGGCGCCGGCGGACTGCTCATCGGCGTCCAGGCCATCATCGCCGACATCGTCCCGGCCCGTGAACGCGGCCGCTACATGGGCGTCATCAGCGCCGCCTACGGACTCGCCTCCGTGGCCGGGCCGTTGCTCGGCGGCTACTGCGCCGACCACGCCACCTGGCGCTGGTGCTTCTACGTCAACGTCCCCCTCGGCCTCCTCACGCTCGCCGTCGTCGCCGTCGGCCTCAAGCTGCCCCGGCCGCCGCGCCGCGCCCGCTTCGACGTCCTGGGCGCGCTGCTGCTGACGGCCTCCTCCACCTGCGTGGTGCTGCTGACCACCTGGGGCGGCACGGAGTACGGGTGGACGTCCCGGACGGTCCTCGGGCTCGGCGCCGGCGCGATCGGCACGGCGCTGCTGTTCGTCGTCGTCGAGCACTTCGCCGCGGAACCGATCATCCCGCCCCATCTCTTCCGCGACTCCGTCTTCACCGTCACCGCCCTCGTCGGCGCCGTCGCCGGGGTCGCCCTCTTCGGCGCCGCCAGCTACCTGCCCACCTTCCTGCAGATGGTCGACGGCGTGGACGCCACCGCGTCCGGGCTGCTGATGCTGCCCATGATGGGCGGCATCGTCGTCGCCTCGCTCGTCGCGGGCCAGCTCATCAGCCGGACGGGCCACTACAAGCTCCTGCCCATCCTCGGCGGCGCCCTCTCCGCCGAGGGCATGTACCTCCTCTCTCACCTCGACGCGCAGACCGGCCGCCTCGTCTACAGCCTCTGGATGGCCATCCTCGGCGTGGGCATCGGCCTCGCGCTGCCCGTCCTGGTCCTCGCCGTGCAGAACTCCGTACGCCCGGCCGACCTCGGCACCGCGACCAGCGCCCACAACTACTTCCGGCAGATCGGCGGTTCCCTCGGCGCGGCGGTCTTCGGCACCCTCTTCGCGCACCGCCTCTCCGCCGCCCTCGCCGCCGAACTCCCGCCCCGCGCCGGGCTGCCGGCCCCGGACGCCCTCACCCCGCGGCTGGTGCACGCCCTGCCCCCGGCGCTGCGCGACGGCTACGTCCGGGCCTACGCCGAGGCCATGCCGCGGATCTTCCTCTACCTCGTACCGGTGCTCATCGTGGGCTTTGTGCTCGCCTTCCTGCTGAAAGAGAAACCACTGGTGTCCCACAACGCCCCCGAGGCCCCCGCCATCCCGACCGCGCGCACCGCTCCGCCACCGGCCGAACCCGCGCCCGCGGCCGCCCCGCTCTTCGTCGCCGGCATCCCCGTGACCGGCGCCGTCCAGCACCATGACGGCACCACCGTCCCGCGCGCCGCCCTGACCCTCATCGACATCCAGGGCCGCCAGATCGGCCGGGGCGCCAGCGGCGAGGACGGCCGGTACGCGCTGAGCACGCCCGGCACCGGCTCGTACGTCCTGATCGCGGCCGCCGGCGGCCACCAGCCGCAGGCCGTCACCGTCACCGTCGGCGAGCGGCCCGTCGAGCTCGACGTCATCCTCGGCGGCGCCGGCCGGCTGGCCGGAACCGTGCGCACCGCCGACGGCACGCCCGTGCGCGAGGCGCTGGTCACCCTGACCAACGTGCACGGCGAGGTCGTCGCCTCCACCCGCACCGGCCACGACGGCGGCTACGTCATCGGCGAGCTCATCGCCGGCGAGTACACCCTCGCCTCCAGCGCCCCCGCCTTCCGGCCCGCCGCGCTGCCGGTGACCGTCCAGTCGGCCCGCGAGACCCGGCAGGACATCGAGCTCGCGGGGGGCGCCGTGCTGCGGGGGACCGTACGGGCCGGCGGCGGGCGGCCCGTCGAGGACGCGCGGGTCACCCTGCTGGACGCCGCCGGGAACGTGGTGGACTCCACCATCACCGGCGCGGACGGGACCTTCCGCTTCGTCGACCTGTCGGCGGGCGAGTACACGGTCGTGGCGGCCGGCTACCCGCCGGTGGCGACCGTGCTGCAGGTGGCGGGCGGCGGGCGCACCGAGCGGGACCTCCAACTCGGCCACGCCGACCAGTAGTTCGGGCCCGGCGCGCCTCGGCAGTTCGGCGATTGCCGGGTGCCCGTGCCGGGCCGGGCCCTACGGTGGTACCGGTCGGTAGAACTCGCGTCGGCGGGCGAAGGAGCGACATCCATGGACCGTGGCACGTCCGATCCCGCGGCACCCGGGCAGCGGGGCGCGCCGCTTCCCGGCCGGGTCTCCCTCGCGGTGGTCGTGGTGGACGCCGGGGGAGTGGTGACGCACTGGAGCGGGGGCGCGGGCGAACTCTTCGGCCGGCGTGGGGAGGAGGCGGTGGGCAGGGCCGCCGCCGACCTCATGCCGGTGGGCGGGGCGGTGGGCGGCCTGACGGGCCGCGCCGCGCACGACGCCCCGCCCGTGCCCGGCTTCGCCCGGTCCGGCCGCGCACGGGCCGACCGCGGCGGCACCGGCGGCCGGGTGGAGGTGCTGTGGTGGGCCTACCCGCTGTCCGGCCCCGGACCGGAGCGGATGCTCGTGCTGGCCACGGACGCGGCCCGGCTGCCGGACGGCGCCCGGGAGCGGGCCGTGCCGGCCTTCGCCCCGCACCGCGGCCTCCCCGGCGCCCGTGAGCTCGCCGGGCGGCTGCCCGACGTGCTGCCCGGCATGGCCAAGGCCACGAGCGGGCGCATCGTCGCCCAGGTCCTCGAGCGGGGCTGCCCCGTCCTGCGCCTCAGCCGGGCCTGACCGCCCGGCCGCGCCTCACGGGCCCGTCCGCCTCACCGGTCCGTCCGGGCGGTGTCGGAGGGCAGGTGGATGTCGAGGAAGCACACGTCGTCCCGCCGCTCCGAGCGGCGCAGCGGGTTCAGCAGCGCGGCGAGGGAGCCGCTGCCGCGCCCGAGCTCCCGCAGCGCCGCGTCCGCCAGCCGGGTGAAGCCCTCGTCGATGTGCTCACGGGGCCTTTCGATCAGGCCGTCGGTGTAGAGGAGAAGGTGGTCGCCCGGCTCCAGCCGGCACACCGCCTCGCTGTACGAGGGCTTCGGGTCCGCGCCGAGCAGCATGCCCTTGGGGTGGCGGAGGTACTCGGCCCGGCCCCCGCGCAGCAGCAGGGGCGGCGGGTGCCCCGCCTGGGCCCAGGTCAGGCTCCGGTCCTTCGGGTCGTAGCGGGCGAGGACCATCGTGGCCGTGGTGCTGTGCGCCTGGGCGGTGTGCAGGAGCAGCGTGTTGAGCCGGTCCAGCGCGCCGGTCAGGGACGATCCGGTGAGGACCATGCCCTTCGCGGTGAAGCGCAGCTGGGCCATGGAGGCCACGGCGTCGATGCCGTGCCCGGCCACGTCGCCGACGGCGAACAGCACCGTGCCGTCGGGCATTTCGAGCGCGCTGTACCAGTCGCCGCCCACGTTCACCCCGTCGTCGGACGGCAGGTACGCGACGTCGACGCGCAGGTCGGTGAGCTTGAGCGACTGCTCGGGCAGCGGCAGCAGGGCGTGCTGCAGGCGGTCGGCGACCGTGCGCTCCGTCTCCAGGACGCCCCGTTGCGACAGGACCGCCCGTTCGCTCTCGACCAGCGCCAGCTCCGCGCTCCGCCGCGCGGTGAGGTCCTGGAAGAAGCCGTGGACCTCCACCGGGGAGCCGTCGGCGTCGAGGACGGCCTCCGCCACGACGCGCAGGTGCCGCACACCGGACGCCGTCGTGATGCGGAACGGCCGGTCGACGGGCCGCCCCTCGTCGAGCAGCCGCCGCGTCGCCCGGGCGAGGGCGGGTACGTCCTCGGGCAGCAGGCGGTCGGGGAGGTCCTCGAGGGTCAGCGGGCCGAGGCCGGGGTCGCGGTCGAAGATGGTGTAGACCTGGGGCGACCAGGTGATGGTGTCGGTGACCAGGTTCCACTCGGCCCAGCCCAGGTTGCCCAGCCGCTGCACGTCCTCGAGCCGCCGTCGTCGCCGTTCCGCCGCGTCGTGCCGGACCCACGAGACGAGCAGCCCGTCGCCGAGCCGGGCGACGCGCACCGAGTAGCAGGTGGTGCGCGGGACGCCGGCGACGACCTCCTCGTAGTCGAACGGCCCGCCGGCGAAGGGCCGTCCCGTGGCGAGCGTGTCGAGGTAGCCCTGCCACAGCGGTGACCCGGCGACGGTGGGGTAGCACTCGAGGATCCGCAGGCCCACCAGCTGCCGGCCGCGCCGGCCGGCGACGTCCACCGACTCCGGTGCGGCGGCGTCGACGCGGAAGTCCTCGACCTCGCCCGACGTCGCGTACAGCGGCGTCAGCAGGATCGCCGGCCCCGTGAGGACGTCGAAGGTGGCCTGGACGAGCTCCGTCGCCCGGCCGGCCGCGCGCCGGCGGGGCGTGTCGAACGCCCTCAGGCGGCCCGCGCACAGCCGGGCCACCGCGCGCAGCAGGCTCCGGGTCGCGGCGGTGAAGGGGGCGTCCACGGTGCGCAGCACGCCGATCGCCGTCCTGACCACGCCGCCGGTGTCCACGGGAACCCAGGCCCGCGAGGGCCAGTGCTCGGGCGGCTCGCCGAGCAGCAGATACCGTTCCCTGTCCCGCTCGAGGTCCTCGAGCCAGACGGCCTCGCGGTCGCGGATGACCGCGATGGCCGCGACGCCGGCCAGCGGCGGCACCCGTCGCCACTGCGCGGCGACGGACGCCGGCAGTCCGGCGTGACCGACGAGGTCCAGGCCGCCGTCGGACGGTCCGCTGTAGATCATCACCGCGTCGGCCCCGACCGCGTCGGCCAGGTGTTCCCGCAGGCAGTGGGCCAGTTCCTGACGGTTGGCGACCCGGGTGAGGGCCTCGCCCAGCGCGCTGAGGACCGCCGCGTGCTCCAGGGAGGCCGGCGGCTCGTCCGTACCCGCCCGCGGCGCCGGGGGCGAGGTGCGCGGGGCGGGGCGCGGGGAGGGCGGACGCGACCGGATCCGGCCGAGTACCGTCCAGCACTCCTCCATCAGCGTGCGGCCCGCCAGGTTCGCCCGCCGCGTCAGGGTGTCGTGGGCGGCGGCCGCGGAACAACCCGATCGGGCCATCACGACGCCCTTGGCGCGCTCCAGGACCCCGGTGGTGGACACCAGGCGTTCCAGGCGTTCGTTCTCCGTCCGCAGCTTGGCGACCACCTTGGCCAGCGCGACGACCTCGGGCACGGCGGCGGCCTTCTGGGACTCGACAGACTCGCTCGTCACGAGCACGAGCATGTCACAGCGCGGGCCTGCGAGGACGGCTCGCTTCCGGCCCGCACCCGGCCGGTTGTCGACACTTGACAGGGCGTCGGACCAAACGGTACTGGCACCGTGCCGTGTTGTAGCCCGGACGAACCGTCTTTCGACCGTTCCCGTGACCGATACCGGCAACTGACGTCGGGACCGGTGCGGACGCCCTCCCGCCTGCGATAGAACGGGTGGATGGTGAAGATCCTGATCTCCGCTGACATGGAGGGCGCCACCGGCGTCACCTGGCCCGGCGACGTGCTGCCCGGCGCGCCGCAGTGGGAGCGCTGCCGCCACCTGTTCACCTCGGACGTCAACGCCGCCATCGCCGGGTTCTTCGACGGGGGCGCCGACGCCGTGCTCGTCAACGAGGCGCACTGGAGCATGCGCAACCTCCTTCTGGAGAAGCTGGACGAGCGGGCCGAGATGCTCACCGGCAAGCACAAGTCGCTGAGCATGGTCGAGGGCGTGCAGCACGGTGACGTGGACGGCATCGCGTTCGTGGGCTACCACGCCGCGGCGGGCGCGGAGGGAGTGCTGGCGCACACGTATCTGGCCAACTCCCTGACGGGCGTCCGGGTGAGCGGCACGCGCGCCAGCGAGGGGTTGCTCAATTCCCTGGTGGTCGCCGAATACGGTGTGCCGGTGGTGCTGGTGACCGGCGACGACCGGACGTGCGAGGACGCCAAGGGGTATGCGCCCCACGCGCGTTCGGTGGCGGTGAAGGACTACGTGTCGCGCTACGCGGCCGTGTGCCGCACGCCCGCGCGGACGGCGGCGGACATCCGGGCCGCGGCGAGGGACGCCGTGGCGCTGGCGGTGCGGCACGAGCCGGTGCGGAACGGGCCGTTCGACATGGAGCTGGAGTTCGACGCCGAGCATCTGGCCGGGGCCGCGACGGTGGTGCCCGGAGTCGAGCGGATCGGCGAGCGCCGGGTCGCCTACACCACGTCGACCATGTACGAAGCGATCCGCTGTTTCAAGGCGGTCACGACCGTCGTGTCGGCGGCGGTGGAGGACCAGTATGGGTGACAGGATCGACGAGCGGGCGCTCGAGGAGGCGGTGTCGTTCACCTCCGACCTCATCCGGATCGACACCACCAACCGCGGCGGCGGGGACTGCCGGGAGCGGCCCGCCGCCGAGTACGTCGCCGAGCGGCTCGCGGAGGCCGGCCTCGAGCCGGTCCTGCTGGAGAAGGAGCGCGGGCGGACCAACGTCGTCGCCCGGATCGCCGGTACGGACCCGTCGGCGGACGCCGTGCTGGTGCACGGGCACCTGGACGTGGTGCCCGCCGAGGCGGGCGACTGGAGCGTGCACCCCTTCTCCGGCGAGGTCCGCGACGGCGTGGTGTGGGGCCGGGGCGCCATCGACATGAAGAACATGGACGCGATGGTCCTGGCGACGGTACGGGCATGGGCCCGGGCCGGGGCGCGGCCGCCGCACGACGTCGTGCTCGCCTTCACCGCCGACGAGGAGGACCAGGCCCTCGCCGGCGCGGGCTACCTCGCCGACGAGCACGCCGCGCTCTTCGAGGGCTGCACGGTGGCCATCGGCGAGTCCGGGGCCTACACCTTCCACGCCGACGGCGGGCTGCGGCTCTATCCGGTGGGGGCGGGGGAGCGCGGCTCCGCCTGGGTCAGGCTGACCGCGCGGGGCACCGCCGGGCACGGCTCGAAGGTCAACCCGCGCAACGCCGTCACCCGGCTCGCCGCCGCCGTCGCCCGGATCGGCGACCACCAGTGGCCGGTCCGGCTCACCCCGACCGTACGGGCCGCCCTCGGCCGGATCGCCGCCGCGCAGGAGGTCGAGGCGGACCTCGACGACCCCGACCTCGACCTGGACGAGTTGCTGGCCAAGCTGGGCACGGCGGCGGCGCTGGTGGCGGCGACCGTGCGCAACAGCGCCAACCCGACGATGCTGGACGCCGGCTACAAGATCAATGTGGTTCCGGGGCACGCCGAGGCCTTCGTCGACGGCCGGACGGTGCCGGGCGGCGAGGAGGAGTTCCGCGCCACCATGGACCGGCTGACCGGTCCCGGGGTGGAATGGGAGTTCTACCACGCGGAGCCCGCCCTGCAGGCGCCGGTCGACCGGCCGGTGTTCGACCGGATGCGCGCCGCCCTCGAGCGATTCGACCCGGAGGGGAGGGTGGTGCCGTTCTGCATGTCCGGCGGCACGGACGCCAAGCAGTTCTCCCGCCTGGGCATCGCCGGCTACGGCTTCTCGCCGCTCAGGCTCCCCCCGGGCTTCGACTACCAGGCCCTCTTCCACGGGGTCGACGAGCAGGTGCCCGTCGACGCGCTGCACTTCGGCGTCCGGGTGCTCGACCACTTCTTCATGAACGACGACCTGCGTCACCACCGTCTCGAGGAGGCATGAACACCATGGTGTCCACGACGCCCTACGGAGCCTGGCGGTCCCCGATCCGCGCGGAGCTCGCCGCATCGCACGACAGCAGGCCCGACTTCGTGGGCGCGGTGGGCGACGAGGTGTGGTGGGTGGCGCCCCGCCCCCTCGAGGACGGCCGGATGACCCTGGTGCGCCGCCGCGCCGACGGCGTGGAGGAGGCCGCCCTGGCCGCGCCGTGGAACGTGCGCTCGCGCCTGTTCGAGTACGGCGGGATGCCCTGGGCTGCGGTGCCCCGGGAGAGCGGGGGCCCACTGGTGGTCTTCGCCCACTTCGCGGACCAGCGGCTGTACGCCTGGGAGCCGGACGACCCGGCGGGCGCGCCGCCGCGCCCGCTGACCCCGGCCTCGGCGGTGGGCGGCGGGCTGCGCTGGGCCGACCCGGTGCTGCCGCCCGGGCGCGGGGAGGTGTGGTGCGTGCTGGAGGAGTTCACCGGCGAGGGCCCGACCGACCTGCGGCGGGTGCTCGCCGCCGTGCCGCTGGACGGCTCGGCCGCCGATGACCGGGACGCCGTACGGGAGCTGACGGACGACCGGCACCGTTTCGTGACCGGCCCCCGGCTCTCGCCGGACGGCCGGCGGGCGGCGTGGATCGCCTGGGACCACCCGCGCATGTCCTGGGAGGGTGCCGAGCTGAAGGTGGCCGAGGTCGGCGAGGACGGCCCCTTCGCCGGGATACGCACGGTGCTGGGCGGCCCCGACGAGGCGGTCGCCCAGGTGGAGTGGGCGGCGGACGGCTCGCTGCTGGCCGTGACCGACCGCACCGGATGGTGGAACCTGCACCGCGTCGACGTGGCCACCGGAGCCTGCGTCGACCTCTGCCGACGCGAGGAGGAGTTCGGGAGCGCGCTGTGGCGGCCGGGCACCCGGTGGTTCGCCCCGCTGGACAACGGCCTGGTCGCCGTCGTCCACGGCCGGGGCGCCATGGTGCTGGGCATACTCGACCCCGAGACGGGGGAGCTGGTCGACGCGGCCGGGCCGTGGACGGAGTGGAACGCCACCGTCTCGGCGAGCGGCAGCCGGGTGGTGGGCGTCGCGGCCAGCCCGCGCACCGCGTACGAGGTGGTGGAGCTGGACACCGGCACCGGCCGGGCGCGGGTGGTCGGCGCCCGGCATGTGGACCCGGTGGACCCCGCGTACTACCCCGAGCCGCTGATCCGCACGTTCACCGGCCCGGACGGCCGGGAGATCCACGCCCATGTCTATCCGCCGCACAGCCCGGACCACGTGGCGCCCGCCGACGAGCTGCCGCCCTTCGTGGTGTGGGCGCACGGCGGGCCCACCGGCCGGTCGCCGCAGGTGCTGGACCTGGAGATCGCCTACTTCACCTCCCGGGGCATAGGCGTGGCCCAGGTCAACTACGGCGGTTCGACGGGCTACGGGCGCGCGTACCGCGACCGGCTGCGGGGGCGCTGGGGGATCGTCGACGTCGAGGACTGCGCGGCGGTGGCCGAGGCGCTGGCGGACGAGGGGACGGCCGACCGGGCCCGGCTGGCGATCCGGGGCGGCAGCGCGGGCGGCTGGACCACGGCCGCCTCCCTCGTGGCGACGGACCTGTACGCGTGCGGCACCATCGCCTATCCCGTGCTGGACCTGATGGCCTGGCTCGACGGGGGCACCCACGACCTGGAGTCGCACTACCTGGAGTATCTCGTCGGCCCGTTCGCCGAGGTCCCCGACCGTTATCGCGACCGCTCGCCGCTCACCCGCGCGGACCGGATCGCGGTGCCCTTCCTGCTGCTGCAGGGGCTCGAGGACCCGGTCTGCCCGGCCCGGCAGAGCGAGGGACTGGTGGAGGCGGTGGCCGGACGCGGAGTGCCGCACGCCTATCTCACCTTCGAGGGCGAGGGCCACGGCTTCCGGCGCGCCGACTCCGTCGTCCGGTCGCTGGAGGCGGAGCTGTCGCTGTACGCGCAGACCTTCGGCATCGACGCGCCGGGCGTGCCCGCCCTCGAGCTGGCCAAGTGACCGGCGCGGGCCCGGTCGCCTGACCTGGAATCAGGCGGCCGCGCCCGCCCGGGCCGCGGGGGCGCCGGCCGCCACCGTACGGGCGGCGGGGACGACGACGGGGGAGCCGTCGCCGGGGGCGGCGAGGACGTCGGCCTCGATGCCGTAGAGCTCACGGACCAGGGCGGCGTCGACGACCTCGCGGGAGGGGCCGTGGGCGACGATGCGGCCGTCGCGCAGAGCGACGACGACGTCGGCGTAGCGGGCGGCGCTGGCCAGATCGTGCAGCACCATCATCACCGTGCGGCCCGCGGCCGCGACCTCGCGGACGAGTTCGAGGACGTCGACGGCGTGCCCGAGGTCCAGGGCGCTCGTCGGCTCGTCCAGCAGCACGATCGGCGTCTCCTGGGCGAGGACCATGGCCAGCCAGCAGCGCTGGCGCTGGCCGCCGGAGAGCTGGTCGAGGCGGCGCGAGGCCAGGGCGGCGGTGCCGGTGGCCTCGAGGGCCGCCCGTACCGCGCGCTCGTCGTCGCGCGACCACTGGCGGAACAGGCCCTGGTGCGGGTGGCGTCCGTAGCGGACGAGCCCGGCGACGGTCACGGCCTCGGGCGCCTGCGGGGACTGGGGGAGGAGGGCGATGCGGTGCGCCGCCCTGCGGGGGGCCAGCTCCCAGATGTCGGCGTCGCCGATGCGGACCGTGCCGGAGTCGGGCCGGTGCAGCCGGGCGATGGAGCGCAACAGGGTGGACTTGCCGCAGCCGTTGGGGCCGACGACGGCGACGACCTGTCCCTCGGGGACGGTGAGGTCCACGCCGTGCACGACCGGGTGGCCGGGGTAGCCGGCGGTGAGCTGTTCGACGACGAGTCGCATGAGGTTAGCCTAACCTAATGCTGCGCATCCGTTTCCCGTGAGGTTTTCCCCGCCTCTCTTTGGCAATTGACGCTTCGGTCAAACGTTTGCTCGCACATCAATTCCCTTCCTGGCGGTCTGTTGTGTAAGGTAAGGCTTACCTTAATTCAAGTGGAATGGGGGAAACCGCCGTGGAGCAGTCCGAACTCGCCGGACGTGTCGCGCTGGTCACCGGGGCCGGACAAGGCATAGGCGAGGCCGTGACCCGCGCCCTTGTCGCACGAGGAGCGCGCGTCGCGGCCCTCGACGCGACGCCGGACGGCATCAAGAAGCTCGAAGCGGAATTCGGCGGCGCGGTGACCCACCACACCGCCGACGTCTCCGACAGCCGCGCAGTCGAGGCCGTCGTCGAGGAGGTCGAGAAGACCCTCGGACCGCTCGACATCCTCGTCAACGTCGCCGGGGTGCTGCGCACTTCACCCGTCGTGGAGATCAGCGACGAGGACTGGCAGCGCACCTTCGACGTGAACTCCACCGGCGTGTTCAACACCTCCCGCGCCGCCGCCCGCCGCATGAGCGAGCGCCGCTCCGGGGCCATCGTCACCGTCGGCTCCAACGCCGCCGGGGTGCCGCGCACCAGCATGGCGGCGTACGCGGCCTCCAAGGCCGCCGCCACCATGTTCACCAAGTGCCTCGGGCTCGAGCTCGCGCGCAGCGGAGTCCGCTGCAACGTCGTCTCGCCCGGCTCCACCGACACCGCGATGCAGCGCGCCCTGTGGGCCGGCGACGAGGTCCCCGGCCGCGTCCTCGACGGCGACCCCGCCACGTACCGCGTCGGCATCCCGCTCGGCCGCATCGCCGACCCCTCCGACGTCGCCGACGCCGTCCTCTTCCTGGTCTCCGACCGGGCCCGGCACATCACGATGCACGACCTGTACGTCGACGGGGGCGCCACCCTGCGCGCCTGACGGCGCGCCGGCCTCGGCGCCCACCGCCCGGCGGACCGTCAGGTCCCGCCCCCGGGCGGCTTCGCCGGGCCCGGCCCCCGCGGCCCCACGCCCCTGGACGGCGCCGCCCCCTCCGGGGTGCCCGCAGACCACAGCCCACCCGGCCCTCTGGCCGCCGCGAGGCGGCACGCGCGGTCGCGCCCCCGACCGGGGCGGGGCCGCCGAGAAGAACTTTCACCCCACACCCGGTGCGAACCGCCGGGGGAACGGAGCAGCAGGTGACCACCGCTCACCACGTCGCCGACCGGCCGAGCGAGCCCGGCGCGCGCCCGGCGCAGGACGTCGGACCGTCCGACGCCCGGCACGCCGTCGGCGCGGCGACGGCCCTGCTCGACGCGTACGAGCCGGGCCGCGCCCGCTTCTTCGCCTCGCCCACCCGCACCCTGCTGGCCCACGGCGTACGCGCCGAGGTACCGCACGGCGACGCACCCCTGGCCGAGCGCGTCACCCGCACCCTCGACGCCGAGCTGCTCGCGGGCAACCCGGCCCCGGTCGTCGTCGGCGCCGTGCCCTTCGACCACACCGCCCCCGCCGCGCTCGCCGTGCCCGAGAGCCTGCGCTGGGCGCCGCCGCTCGCCCAGGACCCGCTCATAGCCCTCCCGGCCGCCGCCCCCGCCGCCGCCCGCTGGGACATCCGGCCCGTGCCCGAGCCCGGCGTGTACGGCGCGGCCGTCGCCGAGGCCGTACGCCGCATGCGCCGCGGCGAGTTCAGCAAGGTCGTCCTCGCCCGCAGCCTGCGGCTGACCTCCGACCGCGACCTCGACCTGTCCGGGCTGCTCCAGCGCCTGGCCCGCCGCGACCCCTCCGGCTACACCTTCGCCCTGCCCTCCGGCCCCGGCCGCACCCTGCTCGGCGCCAGCCCCGAACTCCTCGTCTCCCGCGCCGGCGGCCGCCTCGTCGCCAATCCGCTCGCCGGCTCCACGCCCCGCAGCGCCGACCTCGCCGAGGACGTGCGCCGGGCGGCCGCCCTGCTGGAGTCCGCCAAGGACCTGCACGAGCACGCCGTCGTCGTGGACGCCGTCCGCGAGGCCCTCGCCCCCTACTGCCGCACCCTCGAGGTGCCCGCCCGCCCCACGCTCGTACGCACCGCCACCATGTGGCACCTGTCGACGACCGTCACCGGCGAGCTCGACGACCCGGCCGTCTCCGCCCTCGAACTGGCCTGCGCGCTGCACCCCACCCCGGCCGTGTGCGGCACCCCGACCACGACCGCCCGCGACGTCATCGGCGAGCTCGAGCCCTTCGACCGCGGCGCCTACACCGGGATGGTGGGCTGGGGCGACGCGAGCGGCGACGGCGAATGGGTCGTCACCATCCGCTGCGCCGAGGCCGAGGAGCGCACGCTGAGCCTGTTCGCCGGCGCGGGCGTGGTCGAGCAGTCCACGCCGGAGGCCGAGACCGCCGAGACCGGCGCCAAGTTCCAGACGTTCCTGCAGGCAGTGGGGGTAGACCAGTGACAGAGCCGACCGTCGACGCGCCGGGTTATCCGGCGGAGTTCGCCGAGCGCTACCGCGCGGCGGGCTGGTGGCGCGGTGAGACCTTCGGGGGGATGCTGCGCGAACGCGCCGAGCGGCACCCGGACCGGGTGGCCGTCGTCGACCCCGCCGCCGGCGGGCGACGCTGGACGTACGGCGAGCTCGACGCCCGGGCCGACCGGCTGGCCGCCGGCTTCCTCGCCCGGGGCATCGGCAAGGGCGACCGCGTGGTCGTCCAGCTGCCGAACATCGCCGAGTTCTTCGAGGTGATCTTCGCCCTGTTCCGCATCGGCGCCCTCCCCGTCTTCGCGCTGCCCGCGCACCGCGAGACCGAGATCCGCCACTTCTGCTCCTTCACCGAGGCCGCCGCCTACGTCGTCGCCGACGTCGTCGAGGGCTACGACTACCGCGTGCTGGCCGACAAGGTCCGCGCCGAGGTGCCCGGGCTGAAGCACGTCCTCGTCGTCGGCGAGCCGGGCGAGCACACCGCCCTGGCCGACGTGGCCACGGAACCCGTCACGATCCCGGACCCGCCCCTCCCGCACGAGCTGGCCTTCCTCCAGCTCTCCGGCGGCTCCACCGGCGTGCCCAAGCTCATCCCGCGCACCCACGACGACTACATCTACTCGCTGTGGGGCTCGAACGAGATCTGCGGCGTCGACGAGAACAGCGTCTACCTCTGCGCCCTGCCCGCCGCCCACAACTTCCCGCTCAGCTCCCCCGGCACCCTCGGCGCTCTCTACGCCGGCGCCCGCGTGGTGCTCGCCCCGCGCCCCAGCCCCGACGTCGCCTTCCCCCTCATCGAGCGCGAGCGCGTCACCATCACCGGCCTGGTACCGCCGCTCGCCCTGGTGTGGACCGAGGCCGCGGCCGCCGGCGATCACGACCTGTCGAGCCTGGACGTCCTGCTGGTGGGCGGCGCCAAGTTCAGCGAGGAGGCGGCGCGCCGGGTGCGGCCCGCGCTGGGCTGCACCCTGCAGCAGGTCTTCGGCATGGCGGAGGGCCTGGTGAACTACACCCGGCTCGACGACCCCGAGGAGACCATCGTCACCACCCAGGGCCGCCCGATCTCGCCCGACGACGAGATCCGCGTCGTGGACGACGAGGACAACGACCTGCCCACCGGTGGGACCGGCCACCTGCTCACCCGCGGCCCGTACACCATCCGCGGCTACTGGCGGGCACCCGAGCACAACGCCGCGTCCTTCACGGCGGACGGCTTCTACCGCACCGGCGACGTCGTACGACGTACTGAGACCGGCCACATCGTGGTCGAGGGCCGGGCCAAGGACCAGATCAACCGGGGCGGCGAGAAGGTCGCCGCCGAGGAGATCGAGAACCACATCCTCGCCCACCCCGCCGTCCACGACGTCGCCGTCGTCTCCATGCCCGACGACTACCTGGGCGAGCGCACCTGCGCCTACGTCGTGCTGCGCGAGGGGGCGGGCCCCGTGAAGTCCGTCGCCGTCAAGAAGTTCGTGCGCGAGCGCGGCCTGGCCGCCTTCAAGGTGCCCGACCGGGTCGAGTTCGTCGCCGCGTTCCCGCAGACCGGCATCGGCAAGGTCTCCAAGAAGGACCTCCGCGCGGCCATCGCCGCCCAGCTCCGCGCCACCACCCCCAAGCCGTAGCAGAAAGGCACCACACCGCCATGGCGCTCCCCGCCATCACCCCCTACGCCATGCCCACCGAGGCCGACCTGCCCGCCAACAAGGTGAGCTGGACCGTCGACCCGGACCGGGCCGTGCTGCTCGTCCACGACCTGCAGAACTACTTCCTCGACGCCTTCCAGGCGGACGCCTCCCCCGTCACCGAGCTGCTGGCCAACGTCGCGACGCTGAAGAAGGACTGCGCCCGCCTGGGCGTGCCCGTCGTCTACTCGGCCCAGCCCGGCGGCCAGAGCGCCGCCGAACGCGGCCTGCAGCAGGACTTCTGGGGCCCCGGCCTGCCCGACGACCCGCGTGCCAAGGCCATCGCGGACGCCGTCGCCCCGGCCGAGGGGGACACGGTCCTGACGAAGTGGAAGTACAGCGCCTTCGTCCGCACCGACCTCGCCGAGCGCATGGCGGCGCTCGGCCGCGACCAGCTGATCATTGTCGGGGTCTACGCCCACATCGGTGTCATGATGAGCGCCTGCGACGCGTGGATGCGGGACATCCAGCCCTTCCTCGTCGCCGACGCCGTCGCCGACTTCTCGCCCGAGGACCATGCGACGGCGCTGCGCTGGGCGGCCGCCAAGTGCGCGGTCGTCACCACCACCGACCGCGTCCTCGAAGGGAAGTAACCCCCATGGCCCTCACCCTGGAACAGATCCGCGCCGACGTCGCCGACGTGCTCGGCGAGGACCCCGCCGACATCCCCGACGACGAGAACCTCGTGGACTACGGCCTCGACTCCGTGCGCATCATGACCCTCGTCGAGCGCTGGCGCCGCGACCACGGCACCGAGGTCACCTTCGTCGACCTCGCCGAGAAGCCGGCCATCGAGCAGTGGGCGCCCCTGCTGGGGGCACGGACATGACGGTCTCCGTACTGGGCCGGCCCGTCGGCGGCACCACCCCCACCCGGTCCCCGGGGCCGCGGGGGCTGCCGCTGACGGGCGCCCAGTCGGGCATGTGGTACGCCCAGTCCCTCGACCCGGGCAGCCCCGCCCTCAACACCGCCGAGTACCTCGACATCCACGGCGACATCGACCCCGTGCGCTTCGCCGAGGCCCTGCACCGTACGGTCGGCGAGGCGGACGCCCTGCGCGTCCGCCTGGTGGACACCTCCGACGGGCCCCGCCAACTGCCCGTCGCCGTCGAGGCGCCCGGCCGCGGCTTCCCCCTGCACACCGCCGACCTGCGGGACCAGGGCGACGCCGAGGCGGCCGTCGCCGCCGCCCTGGCCTGGATGCGCGCCGACCTCGCCGCCCCCTTCGACCTCGCGAGCGGCCCCCTCTTCGCCCACGCCCTCCTGCGCGTCGGCGACCGGCGCTGGCTGTGGTACCACCGCGTCCACCACGCCGTCCTCGACGGCTACGGTCACGCCCTCGTCGCCCGCCGCGTCGCCGACGTCTACACCGCCCTCGCCGCCGGCGACGACGTGGGCCCCAGCCCCTTCGGCCGGCTCTCCGCGCTCGTCGAGGAGGACGCCGCCTACCGCGACTCCGCCACCTACGAGCGCGACCGCGACCACTGGCGCCGCCACATGGCCGACCGCCCCGCCGTCCCCACCCTCTCCGGCCGCGCCGCCCTGCCCTCGCGCACCACCGTGCGCCACACCGCGCACCTCGGCCCCGAGGCCGCCGCCCGGCTGCGCGAACTCGCCGCGTCCGTGCGCGCCACCTGGCCCGACGTGCTCTTCGCCGCCCAGGCCCTCTACCTCTCCCGCGCCACCGGCAGGCAGGACGTCGTCCTCGGCCTGCCCATGATGGGCCGCATGGGCTCCGTCGCCCTGCGCGTCCCCGGCATGGTGATGAACGTCCTGCCGCTGCGCCTGACCGTCACCCCCGACGCCACCTTCGCCGAGCTCACCCGCCAGGCCGACCTCGGCATCCGCACCGCCCGCCGCCACCAGCGCTACCGCTACGCCGACCTGCGCCGCGACCTCGGTCTCCTCGGCGAGGGCACGGCCCTCGTCGGGCCGCTCGTCAACGTCATGCCCTTCGACTACGGCCTGACCTTCGCCGGCGCCCCCTGCGAGGCCCACAACCTCTCCGGCGGCCCCGTCGACGACCTCACCGTCGGCATCTACGACCGGGCCGACGGCTCCGGCCTGCGCATCGACTACGACGCCAACCCCGCCTCGTACGAGGACGGCGAGGTCGCCGCCCACCAGCGCCGCTTCCTCGACCTGCTCACCCGCATCGCCGACAGCGACCCGCACCGGCCGCTGTCCGAGCTCGGCCTCGCCACCGCCGAGGAGCGCGAGCGGGAGCTCACGGAGTTCAACGACACGGCGACCTGCCTGCCCCCGACCACGCTGATCGGCCCCGTCGAGGCCCGCGCCGCCCGCACCCCGCACGCCACCGCGCTCGTCGCGGACGGGCGGAGCTGGACCTACGCCGAGCTCAACACCCGGGCCAACAGGCTCGCCCGCCACCTCATCGGCCTCGGCGTGCGCCCCGGAGTCCTCGCGGCCGTCGCCCTGCCGCGCTCCGCCGACCTCGTCGTGGCGCTGCTGGCCGTCCTCAAGGCGGGCGGCGCCTATGTGCCGCTGGACGTCGAACACCCCCCGGCCCGCCTCGCGCTCGTCCTCGAGGACACCGCCCCGGCGTGCGTCGTGACGGACACCGCCACGCGCGCCGCGACCCTGCCGGACACCGGCGCCCCCGCCGTCCTCCTGGACGACCCCGTGCTCGCGGCCGAGCTGGACCGGCACCTGCCCACCGACCCCGGCCGCGCCCTCACCCCCCGCCACCCCGCGTACGTCATCCACACCTCCGGCTCCACCGGCCGCCCCAAGGGCGTCGTCGTCCCGCACTCCGCGATCGACAACCGGCTGCGCTGGATGCAGGGGGAGTACGGCCTGACCGCCGGCGACCGGGTCCTGCACAAGACGCCCACCGGCTTCGACGTGTCGGTGTGGGAGCTGTTCTGGCCGCTGCGCGAGGGCGCCACCCTCGTGCTCGCCGGCCCCGGCGAACACCGCGACCCGGCGGCCCTGGCCCGCACCATCCGCGAACACGACGTCACCACCGCCCACTTCGTGCCCTCCGCGCTCGCGCCGTTCCTGGACGAGGCGGACGGCCGGCCGCTGCCGCTGCGACGCGTCTTCGCCAGCGGCGAGACCCTGCCGCGCGCGCTCGCCGACCGCTTCCACGCCACCCTGCCCGGCACCGGGCTGTACAACCTCTACGGACCCACCGAGGCGGCCGTCGACGTCTCCCACCACCGGTGCGAGCCCGGCGAGAGCGGCCCCGTACCCATCGGGCGGCCCGTCTGGAACACCCGGCTGTACGTCCTCGACGCCGCCCTGCAGCCCTGCCCGCCCGGCGTCACCGGCGAGCTGTACATCGCCGGCGCCCAGCTGGCCACCGGCTACCTCGGCCGGCCGGACCTGACCGCCGCCCGCTTCGTCCGCGACCCCTTCGGGGCGCCCGGCGCGCGCATGTACCGCACCGGCGACCTGGCCCGCAGGCGCGAGGACGGCGCGCTGGACCACGTCGGCCGCGCCGACCGCCAGATCAAGCTGCGCGGCCAGCGCGTCGAACCCGGCGAGATCGAGGCTGCCCTGACGCGGGACGCCCGCGTCGCCGCCGCGTGCGTCACGGTCCGCGAGGACCGCCCCGGCGACCGCCGCCTGGTCGCCCATGTGACTCCGGCCTCGGCGGATGCCGCCGCCGAGGCCGGTCCGCTCGACCCCCGCGCCCTGCGGGCCGCCCTCGCCTCCCACCTGCCCGAGGCCATGGTGCCCAGCGCCGTCGTGGTGCTGGACGCCTTCCCGCTGGGCCCCAACGGCAAGCTCGATCGTGATGCGCTGCCCGCCCCGGCCCCGGTCCTCGGCGACCGCCGCCCGGGCGACGCCAGGGAGGAGGCCCTCGCCGGGCTGTTCGCGGACGTGCTCGGCCTCGAGCGGCCGCCCGGCGCGGACGACGGATTCTTCGACCTGGGCGGCGACTCGCTCCTCGCCGCGCGCCTCGTCGCCCGCGTACGGGCCGCGCTCGGCGCCGACCTCGACCTGGGCACGCTCTTCCGGGCCCCCACCCCGGCCGCCCTCGCCGCCCGCATCGCCGACGGCCCGGCGGACGACGCGCTCGGCCCCCTGCTGCCGCTGCGCCGCACCGGCTCGCGCACCCCGCTGTTCGTCCTGCCGCCCGCCGTGGGCCTGGGCTGGTGCTACGCGGGCCTGGCGGCCCGGCTCGGCGCCGACCAGCCGGTGTACGCGCTCCAGGCGCGCGGCCTCGCCGACGGCACGCCGCCCGCCGGCGGCCTCGAGGAGATGGCCGCCGACTGCCTGGCCCGCATCCGCGAGGTCCACCCGCACGGTCCCTACCGGCTGCTGGGCTGGTCCTTCGGCGGCAACCTCGCCCACGCGGTCGCCGTACTGCTGCGGGCGGCCGGCGAGAAGGTGGAGCTGCTCGCGCTGCTGGACTCCTACCCCGGCGACGCCCTGCGCGGCGGGCCCGTGCCGGCCGAGGCCGACGCGTTCGCGGACCTGCTGCGGATGGCGGGCGAGGAGCCGGCCGGGGCCGCCCCGGTGACCCGGCGGCAGGTCGTCGAGGCCCTGCGCGAGGAGAGCGGCATGCCGGCCGCCGTGCTGCGGGAGGAGACGGTCGCCGCGATGGCCCGTATCGCCGTCCACCACGCGGGGCTGACCCGGCGGCACCGGCCGGGCGTCTTCGACGGAGACGTCCTCTTCTTCACGGCCGTCGCGCCCGGCGGCGCGGACCGGCCGGCGCGGCACGCGTGGCGCCCGTACGTCGGCGGCGACCTGATCAACCGTGACCTGGACTGCCCGCACGCCGCGATGACCCGGCCCGGCCCCGTCGACGCGATCGCCGAGACGCTGGCCCGGTACCTGGGGGAGAGATGCTGACCCACGCGGACGTACGGCTGCTGGGCCGCGACACGCCCCCCGGGCCGTGGCGCCCGGGCGGCGACGCCCCGCACGTCTGGCTGCTGCGCATACCCGACGGCGGCGCGCCCTGGCCCCAGGACGACCTGGACGCGACGGAACGGGCCCGGGCGGCCGGCTTCGTACGCCCCCTGCACCGCGACCGCTACGTCGCCTCCCACGCCGGCCTGCGCCGGCTGCTCGGCGCCTACCTGGCCAAGCCGCCGGGCGCGGTGGAGCTGACCCGAGAGCCCTGCCCGGGCTGCGGCGAGGCCCACGGCCGCCCGGCGGTCGCCGGCTCCCCGATGCACTTCAACCTCTCGCACGCCGGCGAACTGGCCCTCTTCGCCTTCGCGGACACCCCCGTGGGCGCGGACGTGGAGCAGGTCCAGCCGCCGTCCGTCGTCGCCGAGGTGTCGCGGATGCTGCACCCGACGGAGACCGCCGAACTGGACGTCCTGCCCGAACACGCCCGCCCGGCCGCCTTCGCCCGATGCTGGACCCGCAAGGAGGCCTACCTCAAGGGCACGGGCACGGGACTCGCGACAAGCCCCTCGGCCACCTACGTCGGCGCCGGCCCGGCCCCGGCCGCACCGCCCGGCTGGACCCTGACCGACATCGACGCGGGCCCGGGCTACGCGGCCGCCATAGCGGTGGCCGCCGCCCGCTAGCCCCCAGGTGTCCCAGGGCGTGTCCCTAGCCCTCCAGGTGCCCCAGCACGGAGCGCACCGCGGCGTCCAGGGCGTGGCGTGCCGCGTCGGTGTGGTCGAGCGTCTCGAAGCCGTGGTGGCCGAGCGGCACGTCGATCACCTCGACGTCGGCGGCGCAGGCCGTGGCGGCGGCCAGGAATTCCTCGACCGTCGCCGCGATCTCCGGGCGCTCCAGCTCCACCCGGGTCAGTACGACCGGCAGGCGGCCCGCGGCCGGCAGGGCCGCCGCCGGACGGAAGCGGGAGTCGCCCATGCCCCAGTTCGGCAGCGGCGCGAGGATGGGGTACGTCGCCGCCACGCAGCGCAGCCACGGCGGGGGCGCGGAGAGCCAGTGCGCCGACAGCGGCCCGCCGCCGGAGAAGAACCACAGCGCGACGCGGTCCGCGTCGACGCGCGGATCGGCCCGGACGAGCTCGACCGCCGCGGCGACGTCCTCGGCGGCGCGCTCGTAGTCGGTGATGTCGTGCAGCCGGTGGTCCAGGGTCACGCCGACCGCTCCCAGGCTCGCCGTGTACCGGCCGTAGCCGACGAAGGCCGGCCAGCCGCGCGGCGTCGGCTCCACGCCGGCCGGGAGCGGGCCGCCGTGGACGAACACCACCGCCGGGCGGGGGCCGTCGGCGTCGGGCAGGTACAGATCGACGTGTCCCCGCCGCTCACGCGGTCGCTCGGGCACGTCGATGAGGAAGGGCCGCTGGTGGGCGGGCGGCTCGCACGCCGTCGCCGCCAGCCGGTGCCCCTCTCCCGCCGCGGCCCGGAGCAGGACGCCGGCCAGCTCGTCGGGGACGGAGAGCATCGGCCAGTGCCCGGTGTGGAGTTCGAAGAAGCCCACCCTGGGATGGGCGAGCTCCTGCAGACGGGGATCCCCGAGCCGCACCAGGGACTCGACCGTCTCGATGCTCGAGCCGTTGCCCGTGCACAGGACGCCGGTCGTCGGCAGCCCGAAGGCCGCCTCCGGCAGCCGGAGCGGCTGGGTGAGCGTGCCGGCCGGCTGCGGCGCGGCCCGCTCGGTCAGCCGCGCGAGCGCCTCGGCGGGGACACCGGCGGTACTGCCCCAGCGCTGCCACTCCTCCACCGCGGGCGCGGGGATCAGCCGGTCGTCCCCGGGCTGTCCGTCCCCGCTCAGCAGCCGGCCGGCCAGCGCCGGGTCGGGGATCGACGTGACGGCCGGGGCGCCGTCCTGGGGCGTCATCGTGTCCACGTAGACGATCCGCGAGACCCGCTCCGGGCGCCGGGCGGCGGCGCCGAGCGCGGGGTGGACGCCGTAGCAGTGACCGACCATCACCACCTCGTCCGCGTCCACCTCGTCGATCACCCGCACCACGTCCTCGATGTGCGTCTCCAGGTCCGTGCCCGGCCCGGCCTGGCGGTGGGCGTCACCCATGCCCGTGAGCGTCACCGGATGTGCCTCGTGCCCCGACTCCCGCAGCCGGGCGGTCACGTCCTGCCACACCCAGCCGCCCGTGTGGAGGCCCGCCACCAGGATGAATGCCGTCATCAACCGTCTCCTCGCTCGCCACGTCCGCGGGGGCGGCCCGACCGGCCGTCCGCGCTCGTGGGTACGGTAGGAACTCCTGCTGGGGGAGGTTCAAGTCGTGTCACCTGACGGCATGTGGAGCATCGGGGAGCTCGCCGAGCGCGCGGGCGTCACGGTCAAGACCGTCCGCTTCTACTCCGACGGCGGCCTGCTGCCCGAGGGCCGCCGCAGCGCCGGCGGCCACCGCCGCTACGGCCCCGAGGCCCTCGACCGGCTGCGCCTGATCCGCTCCCTGCGCACCCTGGACGTGCCGGTGACGGACGTGAACCGGGTCCTGGACCGGGAGGACGCGCTGGAGGACGTCGTCGCGGACCGGCTGCGCGAGGTCGGCTCGCACCTGACCGCCCTGCGCTGGCGGGAGGCCGCCCTCCGGCTGATCCAGGACTGCGCCCCGCACGAACGCGCCGAACGGCTGCGCCTGGTCGGCGCCGTGACCAGCCCGCCCAGCACGGCCGCGCTGGCGCGTTTCTGGCGGTGCTGGCTGCCCCCGAGGCTCCCGGCCCGGGTGCTCTCCGCCGTCCTGGAACGGTCCGTTCCGCAGCCTCCCGACGATCCGAGCCCGGCCCAGGTGCTGGCCTTCGCCCGCCTGCACGCCTTCGTCACCGGCGACTGCCTCGGCGGCACCGGCTGCCAGCCCGTCGTGCACCGGCCCGACACCGGCTACCGTCCCGCCGTGCTCTACGACGGTCTCGTCGAGGCGTTCGCCCTGGCCGCGCCGCATCTGACGGCGCACCGGCCGCCCCACGAGGGCGAGGCCCTCGACTGCTTCGTCGACGCCCACGCCCGGGCCAGCGGCGCCAAGGACACCCCCGCCTTCCGCCGCGGGCTCGGCGAGATGCTCGCCACCGAGCCCCGCATCGACCGGTACTGGCAACTCACCGCCGAGCTGACCGGCCCGTCACGGCCGACCCCCGGGGCCTGTCACGACTGGCTCCACACCGCCCTGGACGACCGGAGCGCCCGGTCGGCCGCCTGAGCCCCGGCGCCCGGGGGCTTCAGTAGCCCGCGGGCCTGACCAGGCCCGTCTCGTACGCGAACACCGCCGCCTGCGTGCGGTCGCGCAACCCCAGCTTCATGAGGATCCGCCCCACGTGGGTCTTCACCGTCTGCTCGGCCAGCACCAGCCCCTCGGCTATCTCGCCGTTCGACAGCCCCTGGGCGATCAGGGACAGCACCTCGGTCTCGCGCTCCGTCAGGGAGCCCACACGGTCCTTGAGCGGGGCGCGCGGGGTGCCCGTCATGCGGGAGAACTCGGCGATCAGCCGCTTGGTGATGTTCGGGGCCAGCAGGGCGTCACCGGCCGCCACCACCCTGACCGCCTGGGCGAGTTCCTCCGCCGAGGCGTCCTTCAGCAGGAACCCCGACGCGCCCGCGCGCAGCGCCTCGTAGACGTACTCGTCCAGGTCGAAGGTGGTCAGGACGAGCACCTTCACCGTGCCGTCGGCCGCCCGCGTCAGGCGGCGCGTCGCCTCGATGCCGCCCAGCACGGGCATGCGGATGTCCATCAGCACGACGTCCGGGGCCAGTTCGGCGGCCCGGTCGACGGCCTCCAGGCCGTTGACCGCCTGGCCCACCACCTCGATGTCCGGTTCCGCGTTCAGCAGGACCGTGAAGCCCTGGCGGACCAGCATCTGGTCGTCGGCGATCATTACCCGGATGGTCATGCGTGCGCGTCCTCTGCCGTAGGAGTGGGGAGTTCGGCCACCACCTCGTAGCCGCCGCCCGGAGCCGGGCCGGTGACCAGGTCGCCGCCCAGCATCGCGGCCCGCTCCCGCATCCCCAGCAGGCCGTGGCCCGCGCCCGGCGAGGGCCGGGCCGGGCCGGCGGGGGCGGTGTTGGCGACGCGGAGCGTGAGCGCCGCCGGGCCGTACCCGACGTCCACCCGCACGCTCGCGCCGGGCGCGTGCCGCATCGCGTTGCTGAGGGCCTCCTGCACGATGCGGAAGGCGGACAGCTCCACGCCGGGGGAGAGCGGACGGACCTCTCCCGACCGCCGGACCTCCACCGTCACCCCGGCGCCCCGCACGTTGTCCACCAGCTCGTCCAGTCGGTCCAGGCCGGGCTGCGGCGCGTGCCGCGCCCCGTCCGCCGTGGCGTCCTCGGAGCGCAGCACGCCCAGCACCTGGCGCAGCTCCGTCAGCGCCTCGAGGGCGTTCTGCCGGATGCCGGCGAGGTTCTCCCTGAGCTCGTCGGAGGGGTTGTCCACCAGGTGGGGCGCGACCTGGGCCTGGATGGAGATCACCGACATGTGGTGGGCGACCACGTCGTGCAGCTCGCGGGCGATGCGGTTGCGCTCCTCCAGCAGGGTGCGCCGGGCGCGTTCCTCCGAGGTGAGCTCCTCCTGCTCGACCAGCCGCGTCCGGGCCACCCGGCCGGTGCGCAGCGACGCGCCGACCACCACCGCGCCCACCAGGTAGCCGACGGCCCGGGTGAGGATCTGGTTGTGGTCGTGGTCGGCGAGCTCCATGTTGGCCACGCCGGCCAGCACGGTGATCGCCAGTGCCTCGGCGGCGACCCGGGGGCGGACCCGCAGCGCGAGCAGGAACAGGAGCATGGTCTGCAGGGCGACGCCCGAGATGCTCCAGGGCCACAGCATGTCGCGGCCGACGCCGTCGTCCCCGGTGTACGCGATCAGGAAGAGCGCGCCGGTCGACAGCCACCAGGCGGCCACGGGGCGGGACATGACGAGGACGACCGCCGACGCGTGGACGGCGATGAGCAGTTCCACGAAGAGCGAGGACCGGTCGATCGCCCGCTCGTACTCGCTGAGATCGGCGAGACCCACAGCCACCGCGAACAGCACCACGTGGGCGTGCGGCAGCCGGCCCAGCCACGGCTGGCGCGGCAGCGGGTCGCGCGCCAGCGTGAACAGGTCCTCGCGCAAGGCGCGCGGCACCGCCGCCAGCGCCCTCGACAGCCGCCGACTCCCCTTTTCCGCGCCCGCCTTCGCGCCCCCCACGCTCATCCGGCCCATCCTAGGCACGCCGTGCCACCGGCACCGGGGCGGGGCGCCCCTCGTGCACCACGGTGCTGCCGCCCCGCGACCGCCCCTGCTCGAACCTGCGGAACACCGCCCAGCACCCCAGCAGCGTCACCGCGAACACCGGCAGCCAGGCCAGCCGCGCGAGCGCCCAGCCGAAACCGTCCGGAACCGTGTGCAGCCCGGGCAGGTCCGCGCCCGCCGCCAGAGTGAGCCCGGTGACGGCCATCATGGCCGTCTGGTGCCAGAGGAAGATCGTCATGGCCGACAGGTTCACCAGGGCCACCGCCGCCCAGACCGCCGGGCGCCGCAGCACCCGCCGCAGCGGGCCGAGCAGCAGCAGGGCCGCCCCGCACTGGGCGAGGCCGAAGGCGACGGCCGCGAGGGTGGGAGGGTTGAGGTTGGAGATCCGGGCGCCGGGCACCCCGACCATGGACGCCGGGTAGCCGGCCCACAGGACGAGCCCGGCGGTGGCGGCGGCCCCGCCGGCCAGCAGCGCCCAGCCCGTCGTACGGCCCGACAGGCGACCGCGCGACCAGGCCGCGCCCAGGCAGTACGGCACCAGCCAGCCGGCGGCCACGTTGATCCACCCCAGCCACCCGGGCCCGCCCAGCGCGAACCGCGCGAGGTCGACGGACAGGACGACGGCCAGGGGCCACAGCGGGTGCAGCCGGGCGACCAGGGGCGTCGCCGCCGTCAGCGCGGCGAACACCAGCAGGAACCACAGCGGCGAGAGCACCAGCTTGACCAGCGTGTGCACGGTCCCCGCGGTGGCGCCCGCCGCCACCAGCGCGCCCGTCACCACGGCCCACACCGCCGGCACCGCGGCCACCGGCCGGAACAGCCGCGTCAGCCGGGCGCCGAGCCATCGCCCGTACGTCGTGCCCCGCGCGCGGGCCGAGCGGTAGCCGGCCGCGCCCATCCGGCCGCCGACCAGGAAGAAGACGGCCAGGGTCTGGAAGAGCCAGGAGGCGGGGGTGAGTTCGGGCAGGTGCCGGAGCGGGCTGTCGCCGCGCAGCGTGCCGCCGTCGGCGACCAGGGCCGTCACCAGCCAGTGGCCGAGCACCACGCCCAGGATGGCGAACGCGCGCAGGGCGTCCACGGCCCGGTCGCGGCCGGGCGGCGTCGCGGAGTCGATCCGCCGGATGAGTTCACGCATGGGCGGATCGTGCTCCGCGCACACCCCGGACCGCGTCGCACCGGAGAGCTCACTCGCGCGTGATACCGGGGTATGACCGGTAGGGGGTACGAGCGGCAGGGGATGCGGTCGTGGGGAAGGGGGCAGGATGCGGGCATGGTGACCACCCTGCGAACGCCCCGACTGACGCTGCGCCGTTGGCGCGAGGACGACGTCGCCCCCATGGCGGCCATCAACGCCGATCCCGAGGTGATGCGCTGGGTCGGCGACGGGTCCGTGCGCGACCGGGCCGCGACCGAGGACGGCATCGCCGCGTGGGAGCGGGAGTGGGAGCAGCGCGGCCTGGGGCCGTTCGCCGTCGAGGTCCGGGAAACCGGCCGGCTGGCCGGCATGGCGGGCCTGACCGTGCCCGTCTTCCTGCCGGAGATCCTGCCCGCCGTGGAGCTCGGCTGGCGGTTCGGGCGGCCGTACCGGGGGCGGGGGCTGGCCACCGAGGCGGCGCGCGCCGTGCTGGACTTCGCGCTGCGCGACCGCGGCCTGGCCCGGGTGGTCGGCGTGCACACGGTGGGCAACGCCGCCTCCGAGGCGATCCTGCGCACCCTGGGCATGCGGCCGGAACGCGAGACGACGCACCCGGCGTACGGGCTGCCCCTGTGCGTACACGTGATCGAGACGCGATGCGCATGACCGGGACGCGTCGGGCGTGACCGAAGTGCGCCGCGGGGCACTCCCGGGCGGGGTCCTCACCCGTTCGGCCGCAGCGCACGTGCCGGGGCCCGGAGCGGCGACCAGCGTGGAGGGCAGCGCGCCGCGATTTCAGGAGGGCCCATGTCCGTGCACTTTGCCGAGCGGGAGTCCGACGACCCGGCGGACGACCGGCCCGGCGATCCGGCGTCGCCCCGCACCGCCGGGCCGCTCGCCGCGGCCGGGCTCGGCGCGCACGGGCAGGTCTCCGGCATCCTCGAGGCGGCCGGGGACGAGCACGTCCGGGCGATCGCCGCCGGCCACTACCACAGCCTCGCGGTGACCGAGGGCGGACGGCTCCTTGCCGCCGGGATGGACGAGGACGGGCAGGTGACGGGCATCGTGGCGGCCGCGAGCGGCAAACCCGTCGCCCTGGTCGCCGCCGGCAGCTTCCACAGCCTGGCCCTCACCCGGGACGGCCGGCTCCTCGCCGCCGGCAAGGACCACAACGACCAGGTCTCCGGGATCCTCGCGGCGGCCCGGGACCGGCGGGTCACGGCGGCCGACGGCGGCACGGTCCACTCGGTGGCGGCGACCGGCGAGGGCGAGCTCCTCGCTGCGGGGCACGACGGCGACGGCCAGGTGTCGGGCATCCTGGCGGCCGCCCGGGGGCGGCGGGTCGCCGCCGTCGCCGCCGGGGACTTCCACACGCTCGCCGTGACCCAGGACGGCCGGCTGATCGCGGCGGGGAGGGACGAGGACGGGCAGGTGTCGGGGATCCTGGCCGCCGCCCGGGACAAGAAGGTCGTCGCCGTCTCGGCCGCCGCCCTGCAGAGCCTGGCGGTGACCGACGACGGGCAGCTGCTGGCGGCGGGCCGGGACGGCAACCACCAGGTCTCGGGGCTGGTGAGGGAGGCTCAGGGCCGCCGGATCGGCGCCGTGGCGGCCGGCAGCCTGCACAGCCTGGCCGTGACCCTGGACGGGGAGCTGCTGGCCGCCGGGAAGGACGGGGACGCCCAGGTGTCGGGCATCCTCGCGGCGGTGGCGGGCCGGCCCCTCGCACTGGTCGCGGCGGGCGGCTTCCACAGCCTGGCCGTGATCGCCCCGGACGGGCCCAGAGGGCGCACGGTCGGCGCCGACCTCCGCCGCGAGGCGGGCCCGGCGGAAGGGTGCTCGCTGCGCCTGCTGCCCGGTCACGAGGGCGTCGACGGCCTCGCCGACGTGGCCCTCGAGGGCGGCGGGGCGGCCCGCGTGTTCCGGGTCAGGGAGGGGGCGGTGGTGCGGCTGGTGGTCCGGGAAGGGGAGCACGTGGTGGGGGAGGGGGAGCTGTACTTCACCTACGACGAGGCCACCGGCGTGGTCGGCGTCGACACCCGGGCCAGCCGCTTCCCCGCGCATCTGACGTGCACCTCGCACGGGGCGAACCGCTTCACGTTCACGTGGCACAAGTGAGCACGCGCGACGCCCCCACCGGCAGGTCCCACAGGTCCCCCCGGGGCCGCCCGCTCGCCTCCCAGGCCGCCCGCACCCGGCGCAGCGGCTCCAGCGGCGGCTCGGCGGACAGCAGGAACGTCGACCAGTGCATGGGGGCCATGGCCCGGGCGCCGAGGTCCGCGCACGCCCGTACGGCCTCCTCCGGGTCCGTGTGCACCGGGCCCAGCATCCAGCGCGGGTCGTACGCGCCGATGGGCAGCAGGGCGAGGTCGATGCCGGCGTAGCGCTCGCCGATGCGCTCGAACCAGTGGCCGTAGCCGGAGTCGCCCGCGAAGTACACCCGCCCGCCTCCGCCCGGCGCGGTGATCACCCAGCCGCCCCACAGCGAGCGGCAGGTGTCGGTCAGGGTGCGTTTGCTCCAGTGGTGGGCCGGCACGAAGTCGAAGCGGACCGGCCCGGCCGGGCCCGGCAGCTCCACGGCCTCCCACCAGTCCAGCTCGGTGACGCGGGTGAAGCCACGGCGGCGGGCCCAGGCGGCCAGGCCCGCCGGGAGCAGCAGATGGGTGTCGCGGGGCAGCCGCTTGAGGGTCGGGGCGTCGAGGTGGTCGTAGTGGTTGTGGCTGATGACGACCGCGTCGACGCGGGGCAGGTTCTCCCACGGCACGCCGACCGGGGTCACCCGGGGCGGGGTGCCCAGGATCCGGCGCGACCAGACGGGGTCGGTCAGGACCGTGAGGCCGCCCGTGGCGAGGACCCAGCTCGCGTGGCCCGCCCAGGTCACGGCCGTCGTGTCGGCGTCGACGACGGGCAGCGGGCCCGGCTCGACCGGGAGGCCGGCCAGCTCCCGCAGCGACTCGGCGCCGGGCCGCAGCCGCCCCTCGCGGGCGAGCCGGGCCAGGGCTCTGACGCCCGGCAGCGGCGCGGTGAGGCGGTCGGTGAACGACCGGGGCCAGGTGCGGACCTCGCCGAGGGGACGCGGTTCCGCGAGGGGGCGCTCGGTCTGTTCGGTCATCTGGGGCTCCATTCGTGGGGAACCGGAACCTTCAGGGGGCGGCGCGGGCGAGGCCGCGCGCTCCCCGACCGACGGTAGATCAGGAAGTGGCCAGTTCACTGAACGCCGTTCCAAAAGTGGACAACGCCCGCGCGACGTCCGGATCCGCGAGGGGATCCGGCGCGTCGAGGGCCCGCCGCCGCCCCTCCTCGGCGGCGCCGAGCAGCGGCGGCGTGGACAGCCGCACCCGCAGCGAGTCGGGGGCGTCGCCGAAGCGGTGGCCGCCGGGGACGGGATGGCCGAGCGCCGCGCTCAGGTGGGCCTCCAGCTCGACGGAGTCGGTGATGCCGCGGGCGGCCAGGGCGTCGCGCTGCTCGCCGAGGTCGGCGTAGAGGTGGGGGCCGGTGCGCGGCGGCCGGCACAGCACCCCGGCCGCGTCCAGCCGTTCGCGGGCGGCGGTGCCCAGGAGGCCGTAGAGCCGGGCGGTGGCGGCGGTGCGGGCGCGGACGGGGCCGGGCTCGGCCAGCGCGTAGCGCACGGCGGCGGCGACGGGCGGGGTCAGTTCCGCCCGTACGGCCGTCAGGAGCGAGGTGGCGCGGGCGAGCAGGGCCGGGCCGGCGCCGCCGGCGGGGAAGCGTGCGACGGCGGCCGGCCAGGCGGCGGGGGTGAGGGGGCCGGCGAGGTCGGTGAGGACGACGACCTGGTCGGGGTACATCTCGGCGGGGCTGACGAAGACCGTCTCGTGCGGCTCGTGGAGGGTGTCGCGCCAGGTCTCGTCGCTGACGACCGTCAGGTCCTCGGCGGCCGCCGCCTCACAGACCTCGTGCAGGATCTCGGGCGGTGCGACGGTGCCGGTGGTGTCGTCGGCGACGGACAGCACCAGGAAACGCGGCCGCCCGCCCTCCGCGCGGATCCGCCGCACGGTCTCCAGCAGCGCGAACGGGTCGGGCACGCCGCCGCACTCGGCCGGCACGCCCACGTGGTAGGCCAGCCGCCCGGCCAGGCGGGCGAGCGGACTGTAGGAGGCGGCGCAGGGGCGGGTCAGCAGCACCTCGCCGCCCGCCGAGGCGAACAGGGCCAGCAGCAGGGGCTGGGCGCCGGGAGCGGCGACGACCAGCTCGGGATCGCACGGCAGGCCGCGCCGGGACCAGTAGCCGCACGCGGCCTCGCGCAGGGGCCGCCCGCCGCCGACCGGCTCGGGGACGAAGTCCGCGGCCGCCTCCGCCAGCCGCCCGGCGAGTTCCGGCAGGACGGGCAGTCCGCGCTCGGCGGCCGGGGGAGCGGAGAGCGCCGCGGGATTCCACTGCATCCGCACGTCCCTCCGTACCTCACCCGGGGTCTTGCGTCCACCTTCGCAGATCACGGCCCGCGCGGCCGGGCCGACACGGGCGGCCGGGTGAGGAGGCGTCCCGGATGGCGAGAAGGGACTCTCGCGATACGAGACGGCGCGCGTACGGTGAGGAGCGCCACGTCATGACGGAGCGAAGGGAACACCATGCCCGAAGCGCGGAACGACCGGAAAGAGCAGGTGTACATCCACGGCCACCACGAGTCCGTGGTGCGGTCCCACGGCCGGCGCCGGGCCGCCGACTCGGCCGCCTACCTGCTGCCCGAGCTCAGGCCCCACCACCGCGTCCTGGACATCGGCTGCGGCCCGGGCAGTATCACCGCCGACCTGGCGGCCCTGGTGCCCCAGGGGCGTGTGACCGGCCTCGACGCGGCCGCCGGCATCCTCGCCCGGGCCCGCGAGGCCGCCCGCGAACGCGGCGTCGACAACGTCGACTTCACCGTCGGCGACGCGGGCGCCCTCGACTTCCCCGACGGCTCGTTCGACGTCGTCCACGCCCACCAGGTGCTCCAGTACCTCGCCGACCCGGTCGCCGCCCTGCGCGAGATGCGCCGCGTGTGCCGACCGGGCGGCGTGGTGGCCGTACGCGACGTGGTCTACACGGCCATGACCTGGTACCCGCGCGTCCCGGGCCTGGAGGACTGGCAGCGCGTGTACGTGGGCGTCGCCCGGGCCGGCGGCGGCGAGCCGGACGCCGGGAGCCGGCTGCTGGGCTGGGCCCGGCGGGCGGGCCTGACCGACGTCACCGCCACGGCGGGCGCCTGGTGCTACGCGGGGCAGGAGCGACGCGCCTGGTGGAGCGGCCTGTGGGCGGACCGCACGCTCTCCTCGCCCTTCGCCGGCCTCGCGGTCGCGGGAGGACACACGGACCGGGCGGGCCTGGAGGCGATCGCGCGGGCCTGGCGGGAGTGGGGCCGTCACGAGGACGCGTGGTTCTCGGTACTGAACGGCGAACTGCTCTGCAGGGTCAACTAGCCTGGTTTTCATGAACATTCTGGGGACTTCACTACGGGTGTGCGTCAGTGATCTGGAAGCGTCCATCGCGGTGTACGAACGGCTGACGGGGGCCGAGGCGCTGCGCTTCCGGCGGGGCGCGGTCTCCGTCGCGGCGGTCGGCTGCTTCTTCCTCATGAGCGGACCGGAATCGGAGGTGTCGGTACTGCGGAGGATCACGGCGACGATCGCGGTCACGGACGTCGACGAGGCGCTCGTCGACCTCCAGGCGGTGGGGGCCGACATCATCGCCGGGCCGGTGCCGACGCCCATCGGCCGGAATCTGGTGGCCCGGCACCCGGACGGATCGGTGTTCGAGTACGTGGACCGCAAGGCGGCGTGAGCCGACGCGCCGTACGGGCCGCGCGTGCGGCCCGTACGGCGCCGGGTCAGGACCGGGCGCCGAAGTCGTAGCGCTCCGGCAGCGGATGCAGCCGGCGGGCCCGCGCCCGGACCGCCTCGGTCACGGGGCCGTCCCCCTCCACGAGCCGCTCGGCGATCGCCCGCCACACCTCGGCGAGCGACGCCTCGCCCTCCCGCAGGTCGTCGACCTCGAACCCCTCGTCGAACACCGCCCGCGCGGCCGGCGCGTCCCCCTGGGCCAGCAGCACCCGCGCGCCCAGCAGCCGGAAGCGGCCGCGCGCACGGTCGGCCGCACCCACTCCCGCCAGCACGCCGGCCGCCGCGTCCGGCCGCCCGGCGGCCAGCAGTGCCGTGACCGCCTCGTGCGCCAGCGCGGTCAGCGCCGCGCGGGACGCCCGCGCCGCGCGCGCCTCCTCGACCGCGGCCGCGTAGCGGTCCGCCGCGCGCTCGGGATGGCCGCCCGCGCGGTCCGCCGCGGCCAGGCAGCGCAGCGCGGGCCATGTCAGCCCCTCCCGCAGGGCCCGCTCCCAGCTGCGCGCGGCCTGTGAGCGGTCCCCGGCGTGCCACTGGGCGACGCCCAGGTGGTAGGCGGTGTACGGGCCGGGCTCGGCCGCCTCCAGCAGCTCGCGCCAGCGCGGCGAGACGAGCGAGGGGCCCGGCACCGGGCCCCGCTCGGTGAGCGCGCCGGTGCGCAACAGCTCCTGCCACGGCCGCTGTTCCTCGCCCAGCGTCGCCGCCGGGAACGGCGTCCCCGGCAGCTCGAGGCCGCCGCGCTCCGCCTCGAGCGCGCCCCAGCCCGACCCGGCGGCCAGCACCTCCTTGGGCTCGTGGTCGGCGTACGGCCGCCAGGCGGCGAACGCCGCGTCCACCTCGGCCCGCGGCAGCGCCGCCCCCAGCCGGTCCGCGACCTCGGCGCGCGCCGCCCGCCAGTCGGCGCCGTGCGTCCGGGCCGGGTCGGCGGCCAGCGCCCCGTACGCCTCCAGCCAGGCGAACTCCCCGCCGGCCTCCAGGGGGACGTGCTCCAGCTGGGTGCGCGCCAGCCCCGCCTGGATCTCGGCGTAGCCGCCGGTGCCCGGCTCGGTGAGCCACTCCTGCTGCCGGCGGCCGGCCGGGCTCGTGCCCCACACGAACAGCTTGCGTCCGCGCAGGAGGTCGGTGGAGGTCTGGACGAGCCCGCGGCCGTCCTCGCCGAGCGCGGCGATCCAGCGGCGCTCGCCGTCGGGGAGGTCGTAGAAGTGGTCGGCGTGCCGGTCGCCGGCGAGCGGGTAGGAGCTGTCGGCGCCGTCCCCCGAGGGCACCGCGACCCGGCGCAGGGAGCGCTCGTAGCCGAAGTGCCAGGCGGACTCCGCCGGGACCAGGACGCGCAGGCCCGGCTCCTCGCGGACGGCGGTGTTGGACCACCAGTACACCGGGGCGGGACGGTCGTGCGGGTTGCGGACGCGCACGCCCGCGTAGAGGAAGGCGGAGCCGTCGGGCAGCCACAGGTCGACCTGGAAGGGCAGGTCGCGCAGCCGCTCCCACTCCCACAGCCGCAGCATCTCGCCGCCGTCGGGCGCCGGTACGCGCGCGGCGTGCAGCGGGGCGACGGACAGCGGGCCGTGACCGGTGGCGCCGGTGTTCCACTCGATGCCGCCGGAGAACCAGGCGCCGTTGAGCGCGAAACCGGCGGGCTGGAGAACGGGGTTGCTGTAGAGGAGGGAGCGGCCGGACGCCTTGTCCTCGAGGGAGTGCACGCGGCCGCCGAGCGAGGGCAGGACGGTGGCGCGCAGGAGGTCGTTCTCGATGACGATCGCGTCGAGGTCCGTGGGGACGCGCACACGGGAGTAGTCGTCGCGGCGGCGCACGGGCAGCAGGGAGCGCAGCGGCGCGTAGCGCATCTGCCGGGCCATCTCGGCGGGGAAGTCCTCGGGCCCGCCCGGGCCCGGGCGGTGGACGTCGGGGAACACGGCCAGCGGCGGCAGCGGGTTCTCGGGCCCCAGGGGAGCGGCGGGCAGGGTCAGGACGGTGCGGCGGATGGTGGTGGCCATGGCGACTCAGCTCCTCGTACGGGCCGCCGTACGCCCGGCGCCCCCCTCGATGACCGGCGCGTCCGCGCGGTCGACGAATGCTTCCCCGCGCTGTCGCCCCGTGAACGGTCGCGCGGGAGACGGGGAATGACCCTTACCGCTTCCATGCCGGGGCGTCCGCGCCCAGCGGCCCCGGCGGCCGGCCCCAGTCGCGCGGCCCGCCGTCGAAGGCCACGGCGAGCGCCGCCCAGGCGTGCTCCGTGGCACGGGTCGATCGCTTGATCATCCTCAGAGTGTGGCACTGAGTGTCATGGGCTGGGAAGAGGGCCGCAGGCCCAGCGCCGGCCCCGCCACCAGTGCCCGCAGGATGCCCGCGGTGGCGCCCGCCAGGCCGTCGATCAGTCGCTCGTCGGCCAGCAGCACGTCGGTGATCTGGCGGCTGTAGCGCTCCGCCGACTCCCTGGCGAACCCCAGCAGCGGCCAGCCCCAGACGGAGGCCAGGTACACGCCGTGCCGGACGACGCAGGGCCGGGAGGGATGGGTGGACTCGACGATGGGCTCGACGGCCGTCCGGTTGGTGGCGCAGCCCCCGACGAGGTCGACGACGACCGTGCCGGGCCGGAGGACGGACCGCAGGTCGTCGTCGGTGACGAGGTAGTGGGTGCCGCGGACGGCGGGCGGCTGCTCGGCACCGTTGATCACGAGGTCGCTGGAGCGCAGGTACCGGAGCAGGTGGGGGCGGCGCGTGGCCCGCTTGGTGAGGACGTCGATCTCCCGCACGCCGTGCCGGACGCACTCGTCGAGGGCGCCGAAGGCGACGTTGCCGTAGCCGAGGAGGCAGACCCTGAGGTCGTCGGGCGCGTGCGGCCCGTGCCTGTTCCGGAGGGCCAGGTCGATTCCGAAGCGGGCGCCGGCGCGGCCGGTCTCGTGCAGGCAGTGGATGCGCCGCTGGCCGTAGGGGCGCGGCGGCCGCTGGGCGCGGTACGCGGCCACGCGCGCGGCGGCGATCCGGGCGGCGGCCTCCTCCAGCTCGCCGAAGCCCACCGTGACCGTGGCGGGCGCGGCGGGCCGGGACCGCAGCACGCGCAGGGACCGGGGGCGGCGGCGCGCGGCGTACTGAAGGCCTCCGAAGGCGTCGCCGGAGAACCCGATCAGGGCGACGGAGAGGTCCTCGGCGGCGTGCCCGCCCACGGCCGCGAGGAGGTCGCGCATGGCCAGGCGGCTGCGGACATAGGAATCCGTGAGAACCTCCGGGCATTCCCGGATCAGCTCCATCGCGACGATATTCACCCCGCACGCGTTCGCCACCTCCACCCTTTCCGGTATGGACAGCGGATGCGCCATGCAGAACAGAGTGGAACCCGGGTCCATACAGGCGAGGTCGTGATGGGCCGGGCCTTTGAGCTTGATGACCAGGTCCTTGTCGCGATAAAGGGCGTCGCGCGTTTCGACGGTGGCGCCGGCCGCCGTGTACAGGGCGTCGCACAACCCCATCGCCTCCCCCGCGCCCCGCTCGACGGCGACCGCGCACCCGTGCCGGACCAGCGCCGACACGGCGGCGGGGGCCAGTGCGACCCTGACCTCCGAGCCGTCGGGATTCTCCGGGGAAAGGTGCTCGGCGGCGAGACCTATGCGATGAAAGGGCCGGTTCCTCATGGCCGGGCCGAGGGCTGCCGTCATATTCGGGCCCCTTTCGTGCGGGCCTTCTCTCATGATGGCAGAGCGTGCGCGGCGCCGCCCGTCGCGATAAACTCCCCGCCCGCCGCGGCCGGCGGGCGGAACGCACGAGGAATTCCCGGGGATCGCGTTCTCCGCCGAGCGCTCCGAACCCGTGGAACCCGTGGAAGGAACCGGGCGCAGGCCCGTCATCCCCCGATCGGGTGACATCGGCCGTGGAGGCCGCGCGGGCGTCGCCGAGGTCTACGCTGGGACCCGGTGAGCGACCCGGTGAGTGATGACACGTACCCGCCCGAGCCGGAACCGCACGGCAGGACCTGCCAGTGGTGCCACGGCGCCGGATATGTGACGCGGGCGCTGGCCTACAGCCCCGGCACGGACCCCTTCGCGGGCCCGGCGGAGACCGTCCACCGAGCCGCGCAGTGCAAGCACTGCCGGGGCTCGGGCACCTATGACTCCGACCTCGACCCCACCCTCTGATGGCGCCCGCGCGCCGTACCCCGGCCGTCCGCCGCGCGTCGGCGTCCGCAAATCCGGCCGCGCGGCCTCCGGTCCCCCTGATTCCGCTTGATGGGGGCCCAGTGGACGAATCGCGGCCTCGAGCCATGATCGCGCAACCTTTTGCGGTCGGCGGGCGGGCTGCGCGGGACAAAAAAATCTAATTTGGCGGCCCGGAGGGCGCCGGTCAATATGTGCTGTCGCACATACCTGTGCTCTTGCAGAGGTGTGCGCCGTCGCCCGAGAATCGGCGACCTGCCCAGCACGAGAGGTGCAACCACCCCATGCACGACACCGACGGCACACCCTCACGCCGTTTCGGCCTCCCCACCGCCATCACCCTGGTCATGGGGAACATCATCGGCGGCGGCATCTTCATGCTGCCCGCCTCGGTCGCCCCGTACGGCACGGTGAGCCTGCTCGCCTTCGTCGTGCTGACGGTCGGCGCGATCGCCCTCGCTCTCGTCTTCGGCCGGCTCGCCGGGCGCTTCCCGCGCACCGGTGGTCCGTATGTCTATGCACGGGAGGCCTTCGGTGACTTCGCCGGGTTCCTGTCGGCATGGTCGTACTGGACGATGACCTGGGTGAGCAACGCCGCCCTCGCGGTCGCCGGCGTCGGCTACCTCCATGTGCTGACCGGCTCCGGGTCCAAGGAGCTGGACCTGGTCCTGGCCCTGGCCCTGCTGTGGCTGCCCGCGCTGGCGAACCTCGCCGGCACCCGCTGGGTGGGCGTCGTGCAGCTGGTCTCCACGGTGCTGAAGTTCCTGCCGATGCTGTTCGTGGCGGTCGTCGGCCTCTTCTTCTTCGACCCGGCCAACCTCGGCCCCTTCACCACCGGCGGCGGCAACTGGACGGGCGGCCTGACCGCCTCCGCCGCGATCCTGCTCTACAGCTACGTCGGCGTGGAGTCGGCCGCGATCAGCGCGGGCGAGGTCCGCGACCCCGAGCGCAACGTCGGGATCGCCAGCGTCGTCGGCACGATCGGCGCGGCCGTGGTCTACCTGCTGGGCACGCTCGCCGTCTTCGGCACCGTCGCGCACGACAAGCTGGTGGACTCCACCGCGCCGTTCTCCGACGCCGTCGACGCGATGTTCGGCGGTCACTGGGGCGGCACCCTGATCGCCCTCGCCGCCGTGATCTCCATTACCGGAGCGCTCAACGGCTGGACCCTGATGAGCGCGCAGATGCCCTACGCGGCGGCCCAGGACGGGCTGTTCCCCGCCGTCTTCGGCAAGAAGCGGCGCGGCGTGCCGACGGCCGGCGTCATCGCCGCCGCGGTGCTGGCCTCGGCGCTGACGATCATCAACTACACGGCGGGCGTCGGCGGGGTCTTCGAGATCCTCGTCCTGATCACCACCTTCTCCGCCACCGTGCCCTACCTGCTGGCCACCGCCGCGCAGGTGTACTTCCTGCTGAGCGGGCAGCGCGAGAAGATCCACGCGGGCCGGATGACCCGTGACCTGGTGCTCGCGCTCGGCGGGTTCGCCTTCTCCTTCTGGCTGGTGGCGGGCGCCGGTTACGCGGCGGTCTACCAGGGCGTGCTCTTCCTCTTCGCAGGGATCATCGTCTACGTGTGGATGGTGGCCCGCCGCCCCGCGAAGCGGCAGGAGCAGCAGGAGCAGGAGCGGCAGGCGACCGAGCGCGAGAGCGCGGACGAGCCGGAGCTCGTGGGCTGACCGTCAGGCCGTGACACCGCCGTCGAGCACCAGCTCGGTGCCGACGGCGTAGCCCGCCTCGTCCGAGGCGAGGTGGAGGACGGCGGCGGCGATCTCGGCGGGAGTGCCCGCGCGGCCCAGCGGGACGTCGCGGGTCATCCGCTCGGACTTCTCCGTCGCCGACTCCCCGGGGCGGCTGGACATCGGGGTCTCCACGGGGCCGGGGCTGACGGCGTTGATCCGCACCCCCTCGCCGATGTGGTCCAGGGCGGCGCTGCGGGTGAGCACGGAGACGGCGGCCTTGCTGGTCGCGTACGCGCCCAGGTTCGCCAGGCGCTTGTGCGAGCCGAGGTTGGACGAGATGTTCACGATGGCCCCGCCGCCGTTCTCCCGCATGTGGGCGATCTCGTGCTTCATCGACAGCCAGACGCCCGTGAGGTTGGTGGCCAGGGTGGCGTGCCAGTCCTCCTCGGGGATGTCGGCGACCTTCGCCGGCCGGGCGAGCATGCCGACGTTGTTGACGGCCACGTCCAGGCCGCCGAAGCGGGCCACGGCCGCCTCGACCATGGCCGCCACCTCCCCGGCCCGCGTCACGTCGGCGGTGACCGCGGCGGCCCGGCCGCCCTCGGCCTCGATGAGGCCCACGGTCTCCTTCAGCGGCGCCTCCCGGCGGCCGGCGACCACCACGGCGGCGCCCTCACGGGCGAAGGCGAGGGCGATGGCCTGCCCGATGCCGGTGCCGCCGCCGGTGACGAGGACGGTCCTGCCGGTGAAACGTGCGCTCATGTCGATGACTCCTCGGGTGTGCCGCACCGCGCGAGCGGGGAGCGGCAAGAGTAAGAGAACGATCGGTCTTGAATTGGGGTACGGCGAAGCCCGGGCCGCCGGGCCGCCGGACGGTCAGTCCAGCAGGGTCAGTGCCTGCTCGGCCGCGTCCCGCATCAGGTCCGCGTCCGGGCCGGTCTTGCCGATCACCCGCAGGCCCTGCAGGAAGACCAGCAGCATGCGGGCGAGCGCGACCACGTCGCGGTCGGCGGCGAGCTCACCCTGGGCCCTGGCCCTGGTCAGCGCCGAGGTCAGCGCGCCCTCCAGGGTGCCCCAGGCCGCCTCGACCCGGCGTGCGGAGTCCGCGTCGTGCGCGGCGAGCTCCACGGCCGTGTTGGTGACGAAGCACCCGCGCCGCAGCGCGTCGCAGGACGCCTCGTCCGTGAAGCGCCGCACCAGCGCCCGCACGGCGGGCAGCGCCGGCCCCGGCGCCGAGAGCTCCTCGGTGACGACCGGCCCCTGCTGCTCGCCGTAGCGCTCCAGCGCCTTGAGGTAGAGCTCGTGCTTGCTGCCGAACGTGGCGTACAGGCTCGCCCGCGCGATCCCGAGGTGCGCCACGAGATCCGCCATCGACGTCGCCTCGTAGCCGCGCCGCCAGAACAGCTCGAGGGCTGCCTGCAGCGCGGCGTCCGGGTCGAATTCCTTGGTCCTGGCCACGAACAGGACCCTAGTCCTATCTGGAACGATCGGTCAAGAAAGACCTCCTGGCGCTCGGGCGGGCCATTCCAGGTCGAAGGCGTTGCGCAGGCCCAGGCGGTGGCGGACGTCGTCCTGGCGTCGCAGTGGTTCGAACTCCGGGGCGCGGTAGAGGGGAGTGATCGCGCAGCGCCCGGCCGAGGAGCCGGTGGCGTCCAGCAACGCGTTGACCGCCGCGCGGGCGGAGGCGTTGGCGCCCTCCATGGTGGCCAGGTCGATGTCCACGGCCACGTAGTCCCCGGCGAGGAAGAGATTGGGGATGGCGGTGCGCGCCTGGGGGCGGTTGAACCAGGTGCCGGTGGGGTGGATGAGAAGCTGCTCGTCGTTGGTGGCGTGGGAGCCGCCGAGTTCCACCGCCGGGTCCAGGAACCACGAGTGGAGCACCGCGTCCCTCAGGACCGTACGGCCGGTGTCGTTGAGGCCCGCCTTCATCTGCGCCCACACCTCGCGGGCGACCTCCTCGCGGGTGCACCGCTTGGCCGTCCTGCCGTAGAGGATGCCGGGCCGGTCCCATTCGGAGACGTCCACCGACAGACAGTCCGCCACCGTGCCGTCGCCGTAGTCGCGCCGGAAGTCGCGGCCGGACCAGTACTGCGCCTGGCTCACGGAGGTGATCGACCAGGGGGAGTCGATGTGGTTGACGTGGCCGTGGAGGATGGGCGTCGGCTCGGTGAGATAGAACTGGATGCCCGTCATCCAGTCGGTCTCCAGCCGGTCGCAGTGCGCCAGGGCGGGGTCCGCCGCCCGGACGCCGGCGTTCCAGGTCGTCCGGGCGTGCTCGACCGGCATGGCCGAGACGAAGTGGTCGGCGGCGGCCGTCCGCCGGGCGCCGCCGGCGTCCTCGAGCACGGCCCCGGAGATCCGGCCGCCCTCGAGCCGCAGATCCCGTACGCCCCAGCCGAGGTGGAACTCCACGCCCAGGGACCGCAGATGGGCCACCCACGGATCGATCCACGCCTCGTTGGTGGGGGCGTTGAGCACGCGGTCGGGCTCGCCGTCGGCGCCCCGGCCCAGCGCGTTGAAGAGGAACGCCTCGACGCAGGTGGCGACGGTCTTGGTGCTGGCCACCTCGGCCTTGGTGGCGACGATGTTGCGGGTGATGCCGACGGCCAGCAGCTGCCGGTAGTTCGCCGACATCCGCGCGGCCTTGGTGAACTCGAACCACGGCACGCGTTCCCACTCCCGCGTGCGGCGCCGCTCGCCGCTGGTGAACCAGATCAGCAGCCTGCCGGCGAAGTAGGCGATCTCATGGGCGGGCAGCTTCGCGAAGGTCTCGAAGAAGGCCGTGAGCATGCGCAGGAAGACGTCCGGGGTCAGGACGGGCGGCGGCTTGCCGATGCTGGCGAACGGGATGCGGATGTCCTCGAGGCCGCCGGTGCGGGCGAGCATCACCTCGGTGGACGGCACGAGGTTGTCGTGGCAGCCGTCGGCGTTGCCGGGGAAGGGGATGCGGCGGAGCGTGTCCGGCAGGTTCCGGTAGAAGCCGGGGATGAAGCGGAAGCCGTGCTCGCCGGGCAGCGGCTTGCGGCCGCCCCTGGCGCTGCCCGGTACGTCCATGCTGCGCGCCTTGCCGCCGAGGGCGGTCTTGCGCTCGTACACCGTCACCTTGAAGCCGCGCTCGGCGAGTTCGTGCGCGGCGGTCAGTCCGGCGACGCCGCCGCCGAGGACGGCGACCTCGCGCCCGCCGGAGCGTGCGCCCGGGCGCCGGGCGGGCCGGGGTGCCGCCCGGGCCGTCGTGGTGCCGAGCGCGGCCGTCGCCGCGGCGGCCGTGGCGCCGCCGATGAACCCTCTGCGTGTGCTGCTGCCCGTGCCGTCCGCCATGACCACAGCCCCCTACCGCCGGTAACGTGTCATGTTCGGCGCAGGAGCATAAGAGCGTCCCCCGTACCCCGGAAGGCCGCCGTGGGCTCGCCCGCGCCACCGGCCGCACAATGGCGCGAAAGCGCCCCCGCCCCATGGGACGCTTGCGTGCACAGGCGTCATCGGCCGGCCGTGACAAGACGAAGGGATGCGTGATGGCAGTCGAACCGCTCTCGCAGCAGGACGTGGAGGACCGCCTGAGGGAACTGCCCGGCTGGAGCACCGACGGCGAGCGGATCACCCGCCGCTACTCCTTCGACGGGCACTTCCAGGCGGCGGCCATGGTGATCCATGTCGCGCAGATCCAGGAGGAGTTGAACCACCACTCCGACCTGACCCTCGGCTACAACACCGTCAGCCTCGCCGTGAACACCCACAGCGTGGGCGGAAAGATCACCGGCCTGGACGTGGAACTGGCCCGCCGCGTCGAGGCGGTCGCGTCCGGGCACGGCGCGCACTGAGGGCGCAGGCCCCGGGGCGGCTGCCCCGGGGCCTTCGTCACCACCGGGCCGGCGTGGCCGCCGGCGGGCGGGTCAGTTCCAGTCGAAGTCGTCCGGGTCCGGGCCCACGCGGGTGCCGGTGTCCAGGCCCGCGATCGCCGCGAGGTCGTCGGCGTCCAGCTCGAAGCCGGCCAGGTCGATGTTCTCCCGGATGCGGGAGGGGGTCGCCGACTTGGGGATGGCCACGTTGCCCAGCTGCAGGTGCCAGCGCAGCACGACCTGGGCGGGGGACTTGCCGTGCTTGGCCGCGACGCGGGCGAGCGTGGCGTCCTCGAGCAGGCCACGGCCCTGGCCGAGCGGGGACCACGCCTCGGTGGCGATGCCCTGCTCGGCGTGGAAGGCGCGCAGCTCGGCCTGCGGGAAGTTCGGGTGGAGCTCGATCTGGTTGACCGCCGGGACGACGGAGGTGTCGGCGATCACGCGCTCGAGCTGCGGGCGCTTGAAGTTGGAGACGCCGATGGCCTTGGCGCGGCCCTCGGCCGCGATCTCGACGAGGGTGCGGTAGACGGTGACGTAGTCGTCGCGCATGGCCCGGGGCCAGTGGATGAGGTAGAGGTCCACATAGTCCAGGCCCAGACGGTCCAGCGAGGCGTCGAACTCGCGCAGGACGCCCTCGCGGGTCCAGGTCTCGGTGGCGCTGTTCCACATCTTCGTGGTGACGAACAGTTCTTCCCGGGCGATGCCCGAGGAGGTGAGCGCCTTGCCCGTACCCACCTCGTTCTCGTAGATGGCGGCCGTGTCGATGCTGCGGTAGCCCGCTTCGAGAGCGGTCGCGACCGTGGCCGTCGCCTCGTCGTCGGGTACCTGCCACACGCCGAAACCGAGCTGCGGCATCACGACGCCGTTGTTGAGCGTGACGGACGGGAGGTTGCTCACGAGTGATCGATCCTTACTTCCTCGAGGTGACCTTGCTCCCGGGAACAACCCGGATCCCCCACTGTGCATTCCCAGTACATCCATCTATTTGCCGTAGAGCGCCTCGACCTCCCGTGCGTAGGCCTTCTCGATGGCCTTCCGCCGGAGCTTGTGGGTGGCCGTCAGCAGTCCCAGCTCCTCGGTGAAGTGCCCGGCCAGGATGCGGAAGGCGCGTATCGAGCCGTCCTGCGGCACGAGGGCGTTCGCCTCCAGCACGGCCCGCCCGATCTCGGCCTCCAGATCCGGATCGTTCACCAGTTCGGGTGCGGCCGTCCGGGGCCTGCCGCGCATCGCCAGCCAGTGCGCCAGCGCCCCGGGGTCGAGGGTGACGAGCGCGGCCACGTACGGGCGGGCGTCCCCGACGACCAGACACCTCTCGACCAGGGGATGCGCCCGGACCCGCTCCTCCAGGACCGCCGGCGAGACGCTCGCGCCGCCCGAGGTCACCAGCGTCTCCCCCTTCCGGCCGGTGATCGTCAGGTAGCCGTCCTCGTCCAGCCGCCCCAGGTCGCCGGTGGCCAGCCAGCCGTCCCGCAGCACGGCGTCGGTGCCCCGCCGGTCGCCCAGATAGCCGGCGAAGACCTGGCCGCCGCGCAGCCAGACCTCGCCGTCGTCGGCGACCCGCACGGTCGTGCCCGGCACGGGCAGGCCCACCGTGCCGAAGCGGGTGCGCTCGGGAGGGTTGGCGACGGCGGCGCCGCTGGTCTCCGTCAGCCCGTAGCCCTCGAAGACGGTGACGCCCGCGCCCGCGAAGAACAGCCCCAGCCGGCGTCCCATCGCCGAGCCGCCCGACATCGCGTACCGCACCCGCCCGCCGAGCATCTCCCGGAGCCTGGCGTAGACGAGCCGGTCGAAGACCTGGTGCTGGACCCGCAGGGCGGTGCCGGGGCCCGCGCCCGTGCCGAAGGCCCGCTCCTCCATCGCCCCGGCGTAGCGCACCGCCACGTCCACCGCCTTCTCGAACGGCTTCCCCTTGCCCTCCAGCTCCGCCGCGCGCCGGGCCGCCTCGAAGACGGCCTCGAAGACGCGGGGGACGGCGAGCACGAACGTCGGCCGGAAGGCGCCGAGGTCGGCCCGCAGGGCCGGGGCGGACGGCTGGGACTGATGGCCCAGCTTGACCCGGCCGCGCACCGCGGCGACCTGCACCATGCGGCCGAAGACATGGGCGAGGGGGAGGAAGAGGAGCGTGGCCGCCTGCTCGCCGGGGCGGGAGCGGAAGACCTGCTCGTAGCGGCGGACGACGTTGTCGGCCTCGGCCATGAAGTTGGCGTGGGTGAGGACGCAGCCCCGGGGGCGGCCCGTGGTGCCCGAGGTGTAGATGACGGTCGCCGGCGACTCGGGGGTGAGGGCGAGGCGATGGCGGTGCACGATGTCGTCGTCCACGGGCGTCCCGGCCGCCATCAGGTCGGCGAGCGCGCCGGCGTCCAGCTGCCACAGGCGGGCCAGGCGGGGCAGCCGGTCGATGACCGAGCCGATGGTCATCGCGTGGTCCTCGTGCTCGACGACGCAGGCGGTGACGTCGGCCTCGTGCAGCATCAGGAAGACCTGCTCGGGGGAGGCGGCCGGGTGCAGCGGCACGGGCTGGGCGCCGACGCACCACAGGGCGAAGTCGAAAAGGGTCCACTCGTAGCGCGTACGGGACATGATGGCGACCCGGTCGCCGAACCGTACGCCCTCCGCGAGCAGCCCCTTCGCCAGGGCCAGCACCTCGTCCCGGAAGGCCGCCGCGGTCACGTCCTGCCACTGCCCGCCGCCGGTCCTGCGGCCGAGCGCCACTCTGTCGGGGTCCTCTTCCGCATGGTCGAACACGACGTCCGCCAGTCCTCCGACGGGGGGCGCCGGCACCAGGGAAGGGACGGTGAACTCGCGCAACTCTCGCTCCTCGCGACGCTCCGCACAGCGCCGTGACCGTACCCGATCCCGTCCCGCACCGAACCTGCTTCCGCCGCGCTCGTCCGGCGGCCGCGCCGGGCCGGGCCGGATCCGCCCGGTCCCTCACCCGGCGGACAGCCGGTCCAGCGGCAGTACCAGCACCGCCCCGCGCCCCGACGGCGGCGCGTTCGACTCCCGCAGCACTGTCAGCTCGCGGTCCGACAGGGCCCGCGCGTACACCCGCACCTCGTCCAGATCGCCCGTCAGGAACGCCCTGCCGTCCGGCTTCTGCCCCAGATGCACCCCGAACGTCGAATTCCGGCTCACCGTGCCCGGCACGTCGGGCACGCTCGTGGACACGCCGTCGACGGTCAGCGTCAGCCGCCCGGCCGTACGACGCAGCGCCAGCTGATGCCACCGGCCGTCGTCGTACGCGCCCACCGACCGGACCGTCGCCGTCCGGGACGGCTCCGGGCCCCCGGGCCGCGCGGTCAGCCGGCCGGTCACCCGCCCCGCCCCCGGCTCCCCGACCAGCGCCACCTGAGGGGCGCCGCCCACCCCGCCCATCCACAGCAGCGGCTGCTCGCCGCGGCCGGCCACGGGCCCGTAACGGAACCACAGCACCGCCGTGAGGTCCCGCGCCCCCAGCGGCAGCGAGTCCCGGAAGGGCGGGCGCACCGCGTCGTCCACGCCGTCGAAGCCCAGCCCCGCGCCGAACCGCCCCCGCACCGGCCGCGCCCCGCCGAGCACGGCCGCGCCCGTGCCGCCGGGCGCCAGGTCGGGCGTCGTGGGGTCCGGCCCGCGGCGCGGGCCCAGCCAGTCCTCGGTGAACCGCGCGAACCGGATCTCCTGGCGGGCGTCGCTCTTCCCCGCCTCGTAGAGCAGCCCGGTGATGCCCGGTGAGACGACCGCCATGTCGGAGTAGCCGGACCAGTCCGAGGTCACCCGGCGGCCGCGCTCGGCGCTCTCCCAGGTGCGCCCCTGGTCGTAGGAGGACCGGATGGTCATGGTCCGGCGGCGGTCGGGGTCGGCGGGCGCCGAGAACAGCCAGCGCCCCGGCCGCGGCGCCGCCACGGCCGCCTGCACCATGGGGGCGTACAGGCCGGGCAGGGCCCGGAACGGCGCGGCGAAGCGCGCCCCGCCGTCGAGCGCGAGGGCCTCGTCGCGGTGGCCCAGGTCCGTGCCGTCCTGCTCGCGCCCGTTGACGTACACCGACCCGTCGTCGCGCTCGGCGAGCGTCAGCTCCGAGGGCTTCTGGCGGTAGGTGGCGTCGGGCAGGTAGGGGTGGGTGTCCACCGCGCCGAGCCGCCAGTGGGCGCCGCCGTCGTCGCTGAGGGCCAGCGCGGCGTGATTGGCGGTCATGCGGCCGCCGTCGTGGCTCTCGGCGTTGAGGCCCACGACCAGGCGGCCCCGGTGCGGCCCGTGGGCGAGCTGGATGCCGTGGCCGGGGCCGGTGGCGTACCAGGAGTTCCAGCCGGGCGGCCGGATCGCCGATGTCACATCGCGCGGGCGCGACCAGCTGAGGCCGTCGTCGTCGCTGTACTGCGTGTGCGGGGTGCGGTCGCAGGGCACGTCGCAGTTGCCGTCGTCGCCGCGGCCGTCGTTGTAGGTGGTGAGGAGCACGATCCGGCCCGTGCGGCGGTCCACGACGGGGGCCGGGTTGCCGTGGGTGTCGCCGTCGCCGGGGTCGGTGACGCGCGGCCGGGACCAGGTGCGGCCGCCGTCGGTGGAGCGCCTGACGACGAGGTCGATGTCGGTGGCGTCCCCGCAGTTGTCCCGCCTGCCTTCGGCGAAGGCGAGGAGCGTGCCGCGGGTGGTGGTGACGAGGGCCGGGATGCGGTAGCAGGCGTAGCCGAGGTCCGGGTCCTCATCGGCCCGGAACAGGACGCGCTCCTCGAATCCCCCGTCCGGCCCGGTGACCGCTCCGGCCCGTACCGGGACGGCGAGAAGGGCGAGCAGGGCGCCGGCCAGTACGACCGGTGCGGCGCGGCGCCCGCGCCGGCCGGGCGGCGCGGCGGGGGCGGGGTGTCGGTCACCGTCAGCAGGATGCGCCGTCATGGCCCGTCCCTTTCGCGTCAAGGCCGCCTGGGCCCCACGTGTCCGGTGGGCCAACGTACGGGGCGGGCCCTTCCCCCACAAGGACCGTGCGCCCGATGGCCCACACGGGTCGCACCACCACCGGGCCGGCCGGTTTACTGGGAATCCCCATGCCGGTGGCCCCTGCGACGCGTCCGTCGCCGAGGCGCGACGACTGAACTTCCCGCCAAATCCCCGGCAGGGGCCCATCGGATCTGGTGGGATGTCACTCGATGTAAGGAAGACGGCGAGAGGCGAGAGGAGTGCCCGGGTGATCCTGCAGCAGCTGCACTACACCTCCACCGCCGTCGCCCCGGGCCCCAACGGCTCGGGATTCCGTTTCACCGCGGCCAGCCCCGAACTGCCCATCACCCTGCTGGGGGAAGCCGAGCAGCTGATCGCCTACGAGCCGCCGAGCGACGCCCCCGGCTGCCCCTCCGCCGAGGAACTCGCCGTCTTCCCCGTGGCGTTCAGTCACAACCGGCTCTCCGACGGCAGCCGGCTCCTGTGCCGCACCGTGCGCACCGGCCCCGGCCGCGTCGGCCGGCACGGCAACTTCCACGCCCACGCCGTGCGGCTGCCCGAGGGCGGCGGGCTGCCCGGCGGCCTGCTGCCCATCGAGGCCTGGGAGTCACCCTCCTGGGCGGACCGCACCCCGAACGGCGGTATCCCGCAGCCCCTGGACGGGCTCGTGCCCGCCCGGCGGATCGACAAGGCGGGGCTGTTCGCGTTCGTCCACGCCCGCGCGGAACGCCTCGAGTCGTTCCTCACGGACGTACGGACCCTCTTCCGCACCCCCGACGCCCAGCAGATCCTCGTGATCGAGCGCGACAGCGCCCACATCGCCCACTGGGTCGCCATCGCCAGCGCCGTCCTTCCCCGTGACCTCGCCGACCGGCTCACCTTCACCACCTACACCCGCCGCCCCATGCTCGCCCGGCACCAGATCGTCGGCGCCTTCCCCGACGCCGACTTCGACTACGTCTCCGCCGCCGCCCAGCACCGCTACCGCGTCCACGACTGCACCGGCGGCCCCTGCAGCCCCGCCCGCGAGCGCGACCTGTGGGCCGCCGTGGCCGCCCGCGTCTGGCTGGCCGGCCGCCCCGCGCTCTTCGCGGAGGCCGCGCGGCGCACCGGAGTGGCCCCGGAGACCGCCGACGAGGCCGGCCGCCTCGCGGCGCTCGCCGCCCGCGAGGGCATCGCCCTCGACTCGAACGGCCGCACGGCCGCCGCCCGGTGGGCCCGCGACCAGGCCCAGCGCGGCGACCTCGGCCCGGAGCTGCGGTCCCGGCTGCTGACCACCCTCGCCGCGGGCGGCACGGACCGTACGCCCGAGGAGTGGACGGTGCTCGCCTCGCTCGCCGAGGAGTTCTCCCGCTCGGCCTCCCGGACGGCCGCCGCCCCGCTCCGGCGCGACCTGCGCGCCGAGCTCGCCCGCGCGGCCGAAGCGCCCGACACGCCCCTCGTGCGCTTTCTCACCCTGCTCCGTCTCGCCAAGGCGCTCCGCGTCGACCACACCCCCGTCCTGCCCGTGCTGACCGCGCGCCTGACGGCCGTCCTCCTGGACGACACGGCGCCGGACCGCAAGGTCGTACGGGCGGCCATCGACGCCCACCACGAGCTGCGCACCGCCGTCCTCGACGGGCTCGACCACACCGCCGCCACCGGCGACCCCCGGCCCATCACCCGCCTGCTGGCCGCCGAACTCCCCGGCGCCGACCTCACCGGCCGCCCCCACCTGCGGATGGCCGCCGCCATGGACGGCCGCCCCGCCCCCGACGGCTACGACCGCCCGCCCCTGCTGCACACCCTCGTCAAGACCGCCGGACCCGACCAGCAGCAGACGCCGTCCGTGCTGCGCACGGCCTTCCGGCTCATCTGGGGCGACGCACCGCTCACCGCCGCCGAGGCCGACGCGCTGCTCGACGCGCTCCCCGACGGCTGGTACCACGCGGACGGCCTCCCCGAGGCGTTCGTACGCGCCGCCCTCGACAGCGCCCGCGAGGACCAGGTGGCGCCCCGGCTGGCGAAGAACCTGCTCACGTGCCTGATCGCCGGAGGACTGGAGCCGCCCCCCAGGCAGCGGGCCGCGCTGACGCTCCTGGAGCAGGCCGGCGACCTCGCGACCGGCGAGGCCCGGCCCGGCTGCGTCGCGCGGATCGTCGCCCTGCGCCGGCAGGCCGCCCCGCTCGAGGCCGGCGTCGACGAGCGGCTGACCGACGCCGTCGCCCGCCACCTGCTGTCCATGGACCCGCCGCCCGACCCCGGTGAGCTGCCCGACCTCGTCCACACCGGGGACGAGCACCTCCTGCGCGCCTACGCCGAGGAGGCCCACGGCGAGGCCGTGGCCGAGCTGCTCCGCACGCCCACGTACGCCGCCGTGTGCTTCGTCGCCTGGCACACCGCGACCGGCGAGAGCGAGCTGTGGGACGGCATCCGCGCCGACCTGCTGTCCACGGTGCTGCGCCCCGAGGTGCGCCGGATGTCCGCCGAGGACCTCGAGGAGATCCGGCACTGTCTCCGCCAGATCGGCGGGCAGTGGGCGGAGATGTTCCACGAGTGGGACCGGTTCGGGGTCCTCGGCCGGCTCAGCGGCCGCTGGCGGGGCTTCGGCCGCCCGGGCTGAGCGCGCTCCACGGCGGGCGGCCGTTCGGTCCGGGACGACGCGTCAGCCCAGGACGACGCGCTCCTCGCCCGCGTAGACGTTCATCGACGCGCCCCGCAGGAATCCGATCAGCGTCATCCCCGTCTCGACGGCCAGGTCGACGGCCAGCGACGAGGGCGCCGACACCGCCGCGAGCACGGGAATCCCGGCCATGGCCGCCTTCTGGGCGAGTTCGAAGGAGGCGCGCCCCGACACCAGCAGGATCGTGCCGGACAGCGGCAGCATCCCCTCCCGCAGCGCCCGTCCGACGAGCTTGTCGACCGCGTTGTGCCGGCCCACGTCCTCCATGACGTCGAGGAGTTCGCCGTCGGCGGTGAAGAGCGCGGCGCCGTGCAGGCCGCCGGTGCGGTCGAAGACGCGCTGCGCCTCGCGCAGCCGGCCGGGGAGCTCCGCGAGCAGGGCGGGCTCGAGCCGCAGGGGCGACGGCCCGTCGGCGACGGGCCAGCGGGCGGTGGTGCGCACCGCCTCCAGGCTCGCCTTGCCGCACAGGCCGCAGGAGGAGGTGGTGTAGACGTTGCGCTCCAGCCCCACGTCGGGGACGGGCACGCCGGGGGCGAGGCGGACGTCGACGACGTTGTAGGTGTTCGAGCCGTCGTCGGTGGCGCCCGCGCAGTAGACGATGTTCGCGAGGTCCTCGGCGGCGCCCAGCACGCCCTCGCTGACCAGGAAGCCCGCGGCGAGCGCGAAGTCGTCGCCCGGGGTGCGCATGGTGATGGCGAGAGGCTTGCCGTTGAGCCGGATCTCCAGCGGCTCCTCGGCGACGAGGGTGTCCGGCCGGGTGCCGACGGCCCCGTCGCGGATGCGGATGACGCGGCGGCGCTGGGTGACCCGTCCCATGGCGATCAGTCCCGGAGTGAAGTCGACCAAGTCGAGTGTGGTGGGCAGTCTCGCCATGAACGCTCTCACGTGACGTGGGCCTCATCGGCGGCGGGTGTCCTTCCCGGCCCGCCGTCGATGGCTACCGTTCGGTAGGAACCGTCAATTCCCCGCCCCGACCGTGCACCGAGAGCGGAGATAAGACCCATGGCACCCACCCTCACCCTCAAGCCCGGCACGGACTGGGCGACCGCCTGGCGGCGCTGCCTGGCCGTCGCCCCCGAGGCCTTCCGCGACGAACGCGTCCTCAACCTCTGGAACGGCGCCTGGCACGCCGACGGCGACCCGCTCCCCGCCACCACCCCCGTCGACGCGACCCCCATGGCCGGGCCGCCCCGCCTCGACGCGGCCGCCGCCCACCGGGCCGTACGCGCCTCCCTCGACCAGCACCGCGCCTGGCGCGAGGTGCCCCTCGCCGACCGCACCGCCCGCGTGAACGCCGCCCTCGACGCGCTCGCCGAACACCGCGACCTGCTCGCCCTGCTGCTGGTCTGGGAGATCGGCAAGCCCTGGCGGCTCGCCCGGGCCGACGTGGACCGCGCGATCGACGGCGTGCGGTGGTACGCGGCCGGGATCGAGGACATGCTGGCGGACCGCGTTCCGCTGCCCGGCCCGGTCAGCAACATCGCCAGCTGGAACTACCCCATGAGCGTCCTCGTCCACGCGATGCTGGTGCAGGCGCTGGCCGGCAACGCGGTCATCGCCAAGACCCCCACGGACGGCGGCCTGGCCTGCCTGACCCTGGCGAGCGCCCTCGCCGCCCGCGAGGGCCTGCCGGTGACGCTGCTGAGCGGCAGCGGTGGCGAGCTGTCGGAGGCGCTCGTGCGCGCCCCGGAGATCGGATGCGTGTCCTTCGTGGGCGGCCGGGACACCGGCGCGCGGGTCGCCACGGCCGTAGCCGACCTCGGCAAGCGGCACATCCTCGAGCAGGAGGGCCTCAACACCTGGGGCATCTGGAACTTCACCGACTGGGACGCGCTGGCCCCGCAGCTGCGCAAGACCTTCGACTACGCCAAGCAGCGCTGCACGGCCTACCCGCGCTTCGTCGTCCAGCGCACGGCCTTCGCCGACTTCCTCGAGCACTACCTGCCCGCCGTGCGCTCCGTCACCCTGGGCCATCCGCTGGCGGTGGCGGACCCGGCCGGACCGCTGCCCGAGCTCGACTTCGGGCCCCTGATCAACGCGGCGAAGGCCAAGGAGCTGACCGACCAGGTCGCCGAGGCCGTCGACCGCGGGGCGATCCCGCTGCACCAGGGCGCACTCGACCCCGGCCGCTTCCTGCCGGGCCAGGACACCGGCGCGTACATGGCACCCGTGGCCCTCCTCAACCCTCCCCCCTCCTCGCCCCTGCACCACGCCGAGCCCTTCGGACCCGTCGACACCATCGTGCTCGTGGACACCGAGGCCGAACTGCTGGCCGCCATGAACGCCAGCAACGGCGCCCTCGTGGCGACCCTCTCCTGCGACGACCCGGCGACCTACGAGCGGCTGGCCCCGCAGATCCGCGCCTTCAAGACCGGACACGGCGTGCCGCGCTCGCGAGGCGACCGGCAGGAGCTCTTCGGCGGCTTCGGGGCGTCCTGGCGCGGCGCCTTCGTCGGTGGCGAGCTGCTGGTCAGGGCGGTGACCCAGGGCCCGTCGGCCGGCGAGCGGGTGCCGGGCAACTTCCCGGACCACCATCTGATGCCCTGACCCGGTGCCGCTCCGCCCGGTTCCGGCGCCCGGCACGCGCCGGGGCCGGGTGGAATGCCCGGGTCCGTCCGTGAACGGGTCCTACGTCCCGGACGAAAAGCCTGGTGAAGGGCACTCCGAAACCTTGGTAGAGTTATCCATGTCGCCGCGGGGAACACCCCGCAGAGACACACACCTGGTCCGGGTGGCGGAATGGCAGACGCGCTAGCTTGAGGTGCTAGTGCCCTTTATCGGGCGTGGGGGTTCAAGTCCCCCCTCGGACACAACGAAAAACCCCAGCTGAGCTGGGGTTTTTCTGTGTGTGCAGAACCAAGCGGAGATCCACCAAGCATGAACGTTTCCACCACCGGGCGCGCCGAGCGCGCCACCGGTGACCTGCCCGCCGCCGATGTGACGGGCAGCCGACCCGTCCGGGTGGGCGTGCTCGTCGCCGCACTGCTCACGGCCTGCGTGGCCTTCCAGCTCAACGCCAGCATGCTCAGCCCCGCGCTGAAGAGCATCGAGGACAGCCTGGGCGCCAGCTCGGCCGAGATCGGGCTCACCCAGACCGCCTTCTTCACCTCGGCGGCGCTGTTCTCGCTGTTCCTGCCCCGGCTCGGCGACGTCATCGGCCGCCGCAAGGTGCTGGTCGGCATGCTGACCCTGATGGCCGTCGGCTGCGTCGTCGCCGCGCTCGCGGAGAGCGTGCCCATGCTGTTCGTCGGCCGGATCCTGCAGGGCGCGTCCGGTCCCACCGTGCCGCTGTGCCTGATCATGCTGCGGGTCGAGGTGACCGAGCCCAAGCGCTACGGCACCCTGCTCGGCGTGATCACGGCCGTCAACGGCGGCGTCGCCGGCGTGGACTCCCTCGCGGGCGGCTTCCTCGCGGACAACCACGGCTTCCAGGCCGTCTTCTGGGCGATGGCCGTCGTGGCCGTCGTCGCCACCCTGCTGGTCGCCACCCTGACGCCCGAGACCAAGGTCGCCGCCGCCGACCGCATGGACTGGCCCGGCGTGGCCCTGCTCGTGGTCTCCGTCGGCTCGCTGCTCATCGCCCTGAACGAGGCCGGCAAGCTGGGCGCCGCCCGCTGGTCGATGGTCGTCGCGCTGACGGCCCTCTCCGCCGCCGCCTTCGCCCTGTTCTGGCGCACCGAGAACCGCAGCGGCCACCCGCTGGTCGCCACCCACCACCTCAAGCAGCGCGCGACCTGGGCCACCCTGCTGACCACCGTGCTCACCATGACCGGCGTCTTCGCCGTCATGAACGGCCTCATCCCCTCCCTGGCCCAGGACGTCCAGGCGGGTCTGGGCCTGTCCGCCGAGGCCTCGGCGTGGTGGACCCTCACCCCGTACGCCCTCGCCGGCCTGGCCATGGGCCCGGTCGCCGGCCGCCTCGCCGCCACCTTCGGCTACGGCCGCGTGCTGCGGCTGGGGCTCATGGGCTCCGCGGCGTCCGTCGTCCTGATGATCGTCACCATCCCCGCCCACTCGCGGGCCCTGCTCCTGGTGGCCTCGCTGCTGGTCGGCATCACCTACGCGGGCGTGGCGAACATCGTCCTCAACGGCCTGGGCATCGTGCTGTCCCCCAAGGAGAACCCGGGCTTCCTGCCCGGCCTCAACGCCGGCGCCTTCAACCTCGGCGCGGGCCTGAGCTTCGCCCTCCTCTACGCGGTCAAGACGGCCACCCAGCCCGCCGACCCCGCCTCGTCCACCGGCTACACCGCCGGCATGATCGCGGGCGTGGCCATCATGGCCGCCGCCCTGGCGACGTCCTTCCTGATCCCGAAGCCGGTCTCGGCGGAGGCGCAGGACTGAAAGGCCCCGCGTCGCCCTGAGGCGAGTCGCCCCTGAGGCACATGGCTACGACAGAACCCCGGCCCCGGCCGGGGTTCTGTCGTTCGCGTATCCGTCCGCCGCGTTCCAGGGCAAGGTGGAAGGAAAGGCATGGGCCGCTCGGCGGGGGGAGACAGCCATGAGGGACTTCCGGGACGTCGTGGTCATAGGCGCGGGCCCGACGGGGCTCGCGCTCGCGATCGGGTTACGGCAGCACGGGGTGGACGTGACCGTCGTGGAGAAGGAGACACGGGGGAAGCGGGAGGCGCGGGCGGGGGTGGTGTGGCAGCGGGCCCTGGAGGTGCTGGGGGACCTGGGGTGCGCCGAGGAGATGGTGGGGGAAGGGGTGTCGCTGCGGCGGGTGGAGGTGTTCGCCGAGGGGCGGCGGGTCGGCGGCATGGGAGTGGGGTGCGGGGGCACGGCCTTCCCGTATCCGTTGTCCATCGAGCAGGACGCCGTCGAGCGGTTGCTGGGGGAGCGGCTGGCGGCCGTGGGCGGCGAGGTGCGCTGGTCCACCGAGGCGCTGGCGGTCAGGATCCGGGACGAGGGGGCCGAGGTCGATCTCCGGCACCCGGACGGGCGGGTCTCCACCGTCCGCTGCGCCTGGGTCGTGGGGTGCGAGGGGGCGCACAGCGTGGTGCGCAAACAGCTCGGCATCGCGTTCGAGGGCGAGCGGCGGCCCGACCTGCAGTGCGTGCAGCTCAACGCCGAGGCCGACTGGAAGCATCCGTACCACCGCGACCGCAGCTACTTCTTCCTGGAGCGCGGGGCCTCGCTCGGGGTCTCGCCCCGGCCCGGCGGCGGGTACCGCTTCTTCTGCTTCACCACCGACCCGGACCCGGCCCTCGACGGGCCGCCCGGGCTGGAGGAGATGCGGGAGCTGGTCGCCCGGGCCGCGCACGACCCGGGCGTACGGCTGGTGCCCACGGATCCGCCGTGGGCCAACCGGGCGCGCTTCCAGGACCGCGTCGCCGGCTCGCTGCGCTCCGGCCGCGCGCTGCTCGCCGGGGACAGCGCCCATCTGTGGGCGCCCATCGGCGGGCACGGGCTCAACACCGGCCTGCGCGGCGCGCACAACCTCGCCTGGAAGCTCGCGGCGGTGCTGCGCGGCCGGGCGCCGCAGGAGCTGCTCGACACCTACGACACCGAACAGCGGCTCACCGCCCACAAGGTGATGCGGGAGATGCGGCACAACGTGCTGGAGCTCCCGCCGACCGCCCTGACGCTCCGGGGAATGCGGCTGGCGGGGCCGCGCCTGATGGGCAGTGAGCGGTTCGCCGAGCGGATCCGCACGATGCTCAGCGACCTGGCCATGCACCACCGCGAGAGCGCCCTGTCCGAGGGCGGCGCGGGGGACCGGCTGGCCGATCCGCCGGTGATGGTGGCGGGCCGCCGACGTCGGCTGCACGAGCTGCTGTCGTACGGGCGCTGGACGCTGCTGGCCGCCCCAGGGGCGCCGCTGGACGAGGACCGGCTACGGGCCGTGACGGAGCGTCACGCCACGCCCGTGGCGGTCGTCCGACCGCGGCTGGACCCCGGAATGGAGCGGCGGCTGCCCTCGGCGGCGCTGGTGCTCGTACGCCCCGACCGCCACATCGCGCTCAGCACCGACCGCCTCGAGGAGCTGGAGGCGTACATGCGCCGGTGGTTCGTACTAAATAGCTAATATCGGAGAATAAGCCCCTATTGAACCCCCACCGCTTCATCCCGGACCATAAAGGGGGATGAAGCGGAAACGGGGGGACGACATGAGCGACGACACCGGCCCGGATGTCCTGATCATCGGCGGCGGCCCCACCGGCCTCGCCCTCGCCGTCGCGCTGCGGCAGCACGGGCTGGCCGTGACCGTCGTCGACAGGAAACCCGGCACCCAGCGGGAGGTGCGGGCCAGCGTCATCTGGCAGCGGGCACTGGAGATCCTGCGCGACCTCGGCTGCGCCGACCGGTTCACGGACAGCGGACTGCCCCTGCGCCGGGCCGAGATGTACGTCCAGGGGCGCCGTATCGGCGGCCACGAGAACGCCATGGAGCACACGCCCTTCCCCCGGCCGCTGGGCATCGAACAGACCGCCATGGAGAGCCTGCTGGCCGAGCGACTGGCCGAACTGGGCACCGAGGTGCGCTGGGAGACCGAGGCGGTGGCCGTCCGGCCGGGCACCGGCGGCGCCGAGGTGGACGTACGCGGCCCCGACGGCCGCTCGCGCACGATCGGCTGCCGCTGGGTCGTGGGCTGCGAGGGCGCGCACAGCCTCGTCCGCAAGACGCTGGGCATCGCCTTCGAGGGCGAGCGCCGCGCCGACCTGCAGGCCCTGCAGATCAACGCCGTGCCCGAGTGGAAGTACCCCGTCACCCCGGACGTCACCTACTTCTTCATCGAGCGCCGCGTGTGCCTCATCGCCTCGCCCCGCCCCGGCGGCGGCTACCGCTTCTTCAGCTTCTGCCAGGACCCCGACCCCGCGCGCGTGGACCCCCCGGACGCCGCCGAGATGCGCGACCTGGTCGCCCGGGCCGCGCACGACCCGGACACCCGCCTGGTGCCCACCGACCCGCGATGGCTGAACCGGGCCCGCTTCCACGACCGCATCGCCGCCTCGCTGCGCCAGGGCCCGGCCCTGCTCGCCGGCGACAGCGCCCACATGTGGGCGCCGGTGGGCGGCCGCGGGCTCAACACCGGCCTCCGGGGCGCGCACAACCTCGCCTGGAAGCTGGCCGCCGTCCACCACGGCTGGGCCGTCGACGCGCTCCTCGACACCTACTCCGCCGAACAGCGGCACACCGCCCAGGAGATCATGCGGCAGATGCGGCGCAATCTGCTGGAGCTGCCGCCGTCCCCGCTCACGCTGGCCGCCATGCGGCTCCTGGGGCCGGTGCTGATGGGCAGCGAGCGGTTCAGCCGGCGCGGACGGGCGCTGCTCAGCGAGCTCCCCCGGCACCACCGCACCAGTGAGCTGTCCACCGACAAGGGCGGCCGGGGCTCCCTGCGCGCCGGCGACCGGCTGCCCGACCTCCCGGTCGGCGAGGGCGGCAAGCGGGGCGGGACGCACGACCTGCTGGCGTACGACCGGTGGACGCTGCTGATCGTCGGCGCCGGCGACGCGATCGGCAACGACCAGCAGTTCGCCCCCCTGAGCCGGTTGACCGGCCGGTACGCGATCCCGGCCGAGGTCTGCGTCCTGCGGCCCGGGCAGCTCGGTGACGGCGCGCTGCCCCGGGACACGATGCTGCTCGTACGGCCCGACGGGCACATCGGGCTGCGCGCGCGGCTCGGCGACCGGCAGGCGCTGGAGGACTACCTGCGGCGGTGGTTCCTCCCGCGGAGCTGACAGCGCTCAGCCGGTGCGCACCACCATCCGTGACGGCCCGTGGAAGACCAGGTCGTCGGCGTAGGTCACCGGCTCGTCCGCCAGGGCGAGCCGGGGCAGCCCGCCCAGCAGCTCCAGCAGGCCCGTCTCCGCCTCGACGCGGGCCAGCGGGGCGCCGACGCAGTAGTGCCGGCCCATGCCGAAGCCGCAGTGCCGGCGGGCGTCCCGGCGGATGTCGAGCCGGTCGGGGGACGGGAAACCCGCCGGGTCCCGGTTGGCCGAACCCAGCACGAGGGTCACCTTGCTGCCCGCGGCGATCGTCCGCCCCCCGATCTCGTCGTCCGCGAGGGCCTGCCGGCTGATCATCTGCACCGGCGAGTCGTAGCGGACCAGCTCCTCCACCGCGCCCGGCATCAGCTCCGGCCGCGTCCGCAGCAGGGCGAGCTGCTCGGGGTGGGCGAACAGCGCGAGCAGGCCCTTGGCCACCAGGTTGGTGGTCGTCTCATGACCCGCCGTCAGCAGGTGGACACAGGTGCCGACGAGGACGTCGTCGCCCAGGGCCAGCTGCTCCTGGGCGCGCAGCATCGCTCCGATCAGGTCGGCCTCGTAGCGGTGCTGCGCGGCCCGGCGGCGGGCCAGCTCGGCACGGAAGTACGCGTCGAGCTCCCGCGCCGCCGCGTCGGCCACCGCGAAGCCGTCGGCCCGGCGCGCCACCCGCGCGCTGGTGGCCTGCTGCAGGTCCACCGCCTGGGCGCGGAACCACGGCCGGTCCGCCGCGCGCACGCCCAGCAGTTCGCTGATGACGAGGATGGGGAAGGGCGCGGCGAAGCGGTCCACCAGGTCGGCGGTGCCGGCCGCGCGCAGCTCCTCGACGAGGGAGGCCGCGAGCTGCCGGACGCGGGGGCGCAGCCCCTCCACGATGCGGGGTGTGAAGCTCTTGGCCACCATCGCGCGCACCCGCGTGTGCTCCGGAGGGTCCATGAAGACCATCCAGTTGGCGGTCGTCCGCCGCAGATGGGGGCACTCGCGCGGCAGCCGGGACGGCGGCGCGCCCCGCCCGTAACCCCGGCCGGTCAGCACCCGGGCCACGTCGTCGTGGCGGAAGAGCAGCCAGCCGTCCTCCGCCCGGTGCACCGGGTCCTGCTCGCGGTAGCGCCGGTAGAGGGGGTACGGGTCGGGAACGTGGACGTCCGCGGCGCGGAACGGGGGCAGGGGCGCGTCGCTCATCGCGCACCCCGCACCGTGTCCGCCAGCGCCCCGGGCTCCGCCGGAAGGGCGGCGCCCCGCCAGGCGACGTGGCCGTCCGGGCGGACCAGGACGTGCAGGCCCCGGTACGGCTCCGGCGCCTCCTCGTCCCAGCAGGTGACACCCAGCGGCACGCGCCGCCGCGCGAAGGCGTCCTCGAACCCCTTCAGCCGTGGCTCGTCCGCCGGCGCCGCGCACAGCAGCCGGAAGGACCGCCCGAAGAGGTCGAGCGTGGAGCGGCCCGGGCCCAGCCGCGCGTGCGGCGCCCGCCCGCCCGGCAGCGGCGTCCGCCGCCACTCCCCGCCCCGCTCGCCGCCGCCCACGACCAGCGGCGAGTCGTAGCGGTGGCCGAAGTGCACGTCGGGCGCCTCGAATTCGCGCCGCACCCCACCGCACCTGAGCCCCCGCGCCACCGCCGCGCGGGCCTCGGCGCCCCGCGGGGTGTCCAGCAGGACCTCCGCGGGGACCTCGCGGCGCACCGTCCGCGTCAGGTTGGCGTTGGCCTCCTCGAGGCTGCGCGCCGCGACCGGGCGGCGCTCGGTCTCGTACGCGTCGAGCAGCCCGGGCCCCGCCCAGCCCGCCAGTTCGGCGGCGAGCTTCCAGCCCAGGTCGGCGGCGTCGGCTATGCCGGTGTTCATGCCGAACCCCCCGGACGGCGAGAGCGTGTGGGCGGCGTCGCCCACGAGCAGCACACGGCCGGCGCGGTAGCGCTCGGCGACGCGGTGGGTGAGGTACCAGACGTTCTCGGAGAGGATCTCCAGCGGGGTGTCGAAGGCGATGGCCGAGCGGACCACCGACAGCGCGTCCCCCTCGAGGGTCAGCCCCGCCCCGGCCGTGAGCCGGTACAGCTCCCGGCCGTCCATCGACCGCAGCGGGAAGCGCAGCCCGCCGGGCTGCACCAGGAAGTACACCAGGGCACTCCGCCCGGCCAGCCGCTCGCGCAGCCTCGGTGCCCGGAAGAGGATGTTGCGGAAGACCTGGGTGGGGTGGCGGGCCGGCGCCGCGATGCCCGCCGCCTTGCGCACGGGCGAGGAAGCGCCGTCGCAGGCGGCGAGATAGCGCGCCCGGACGGTCAGGCGCCTGCCGCCGTCGTCCAGGTCGCGCACGGTGGCGGTGACCGCGTCCGCGTCCTGGACGACGCTCTCCACGCGGCAGCGGCGCCGCAGCGGACCGTCCGGGTGGAGGCCCACCGCGCGGGCCAGCAGCGGCGAGAGCCAGTGCTGCGGGCACACCTGCTCGGGCTCGGGCGTCCAGGGCGGCTCGGCCCGGCCCTGTGACGTGCCGAAGTCCAGACGGTGGATCTCGTGGCCGCCCAGCGCGGTCACCCAGACGACGTCCAGCGGGTGGTCCTCCGGCCAGCCCGCCGCGCGGATCGCGTCCGCCACGCCCCAGCGCCGGAACAGCTCCATCGACCGCGGGCCGACCGTGCCCACCTTGGGGTGCGCCACGCCGCCGTCGGAGGCCTCCACCACCATGAAGTCCACGCCCCGGTGGGCCAGGTCCAGGGCCAGCGCCATCCCGACCGGTCCGGCCCCCACGACGAGGACGTCGGTGTCGTAGTGCGTCCTGCCCGTGTTCGTCATGCCCGCTCCTCACTGCGGCGGAAGAAGTCGGCGTAGAAGGCCGCCATGCCGGCGACCTGCGCCGGCACCGGCTCGCATTTGCGGGCCGCCGCCGACAGGTGGTCGAAGCGCAGCGCCAGCGAGCGGCGGGCCACGTCGGGGCGGGGCACGCAGGCGGGCGGGGCGTCGAGCTCGAAGGTGGGGCCCGCCGTGCGGCCGCGCCGCCCCGACTCCATCGTCACCAGCAGCTCGGCCAGCGGGCGCATCATGCCCGTCATCACGTCGATCGAGGCGTTCATCAGCTTCGACCGGCGCAGGCTGCCGTCCGGGCTCTCGCCGAAGTGCTGCGCCATCAGCTGCAGCGTCAGGTGGTACGAGCGGTTGAACAGCCGTCCCACCGCGCGCGCCTCCGGGTCGGTGATCGCGTCCTTCGCCCCGCCGCCCGCCCCCAGGGTGGGGTTGCGCAGCACCGGGTAGGCCGGGCTCCACGGCACCAGATGCCCGTACGGGCCCGGGACGCGCTCGGTGGTGAGCGCCTCGCCGATCCGCAGGAAGCTCCGGAAGTGCGAGGAGTCCGAGGGCGCGGCCCCGCCCAGCACGCCGCCCTCGCCCTGCTCGGCGATGACGTCCACCGCGAACAGGGCGCTGGAGAGGTCGTCGACCTCCAGCTGGTAGTCCGGGTGCACGGCGTCGACCGATTCGCGCAGGAACAGATGGTGCTCGCCGCCGCCGCGCCCCTTCTCCACCAGGAACAGGCCGGGGACGCGGCGCAGCCCTTCCCTGATCCCCGCGTACAGCTCGCTCACCGAGCCCCAGGTGAAGCCGAGCGGCCGCACGGCCGGGCCGCGCGGACCGCCCTCGGAGCGGACCCCGGGGACGAGCCCGGCGGGCTGCTCGATGGCGATGTAGCGCTGCACGCTGCCGACGCTCAGCCCCTCGAGGGCGAAGTCCAGCGGCACCGGCAGCTCGGCGCCGATCGTGGCGAAGTCGACGAGCGGGATGTGGAAGGGCTCGCCCGTCGCCGTGATGATGTTGTTGACCAGCAGGAAGTGGATCATCTCCTCGCGCGCCACGTTCAGCAGGACCCCGCGGATCCCGTCGTCCGTCGTCGCCCCGCCCTGCCCGCAGGCGAGCTCCAGCTGCCCGGCGGTCCACTCGCCCCGGCGCACGTACTCCCTGCCCGCGCCGTGCGTCGGCACGGAGAACGCCGCGTAGAGGTACTGCAGCATCACGGCCAGCTCCAGGGCGGCCGCCTGCCGCAGCGCGGTCAGCAGCTCGCCCCGGGTGGTGATGGCCGGCTCCCCGCCGAGGACGGCCGGGGTGGTCAGCGGCGGGCGCGTACGCGCCTGATGGTTGCGCAGATACGCCAGCAGCAGCCGCGCCTTGGGATCGGTGAGATCACGCGTGGGCGGCATGTAGTACGTCTTCTCCTTGTTGCGCGGGTCGCACATCTGCCACACCAGCTCCGCGTACGTCTCCACCTTGCAGCGGTCGGCGAGGCTGAAGACCTCCGAGCGCATGAAGGAGGAGATGTGCTCGTAGAAGGCGAAGACCTCCCGGTGCAGGAGCGCGAAGTCCACCTCCGCCCTGGGCACGTCGTCCAGGTACCAGTCGTCGGGCAGTACGCGCACCGCCAGGGAGCCGGCGCCCGCCCAGAAGCCCAGCGCGTCCTCGTCGTCGTACGCCGCCCACGCCGAGCCCTCCGCGGCCGGGTCGACGGGCGGCGGGCCGGCCGGGTCCGCGGACAGCAGCACCCGGCACGTGCCGGCCCGTTCGCCGCGCAGGGTCAGCAGGCCGCGCCCGTGCTCGTCGGTCGCCACCGCGCAGCCCTCGGCGTACGGGCCCTCGTCGCGCATCCCGAGGACGACCGCGTCCCGGCAGCGGGCCCCGGGCGCGCCCGCGCCCGGGTCGGCGGGCAGGGCGCGGGGGTTGAAGAACTGCCGCGCGGTCACCCGGCCCACGCTCGCCGGACGGCCGCGCACGAACGACCGCAGCGGCACGCCGACCGCGTGGTCGCGGCCGTGGCCGCGGTCGCGGTGGTGCAGGACGAGCAGGGCGTCGTCGGTCTGCACGTTGGCCTCGCGCTCGGCCAGCAGCGTGGTGCGCCGCCGGGCGCCGGGCGGGGTGCCGGTCAGGCACAGCCCCTCGTCCGCCGCGGCCTCCCACCCGGGCTCGGCGGGCACCGTGACGATGCCCGAGGTCGCGTCCGAGGGGTACGCCCCCGCCGGCACCCGGGCGACCAGCCGCCCGGATCCGGCCGTACGCAGCTCCAGGTCGCCGGCGTCCAGGGGCGGCCCGAGCCGGTGCAGCGGGCCGGGGCCCGCCTGCCGCGCCCGGTGGGTGACGGGCACGGCGGAGATCATGTTGAAGGCGGCCCGGCCGCGGGCCACCTCCACCGTCATGTGGTGCAGCGTCCGCCCCGTCCCCGCGAGGGGGACCAGCAGCCGCCCGGCGGGGTAGCTGCGCATCTCCTCCGCGCGCCACGGGGCGATCGTGCCGCGCACCCGCCAGTGGCTGGGGGCGTCGGGGACCGTCGGCGAGGACATGGCGTCCAGGGCGAACTGGACCACCAGCCCGTCCGCGCCCCGCTCCACCGCCCGGCGCAGCGCGCCGACGGCGGGGGAGCGGTCGCTGTCCGGCAGCCACCCCAGCCCGCGCTCCGGGCCGCCGGGCGGGGTGAGCACGAACTGGTGCACGGCGCAGTAGCGCAGCTGCCGGGCCAGGACGTGATCCCCCACGTCGAGGATCCGGCCGAAGTCGACCCAGCGCGGCGGCTGGAGGCCGCTGACGGGGCCGGTGAGCATATAGCCGTCGTCGTGCGAGCGCCCCAGCCGCCCGAACCCGAACCGGCCGGCCATCAGCGCCGTCGTCCACCCCGAGGCCGGGTCGAGGTCGAAGACGCGGGCCCGGTTGACGGTGGTGCGCAGGTAGGGGTTGTAGTGCCCCCAGACGTCCACGCTCCGGCCCACGACCGGGTCGGCGGTGCCGGGCGGATCCCCGGGGGCGGCGTCCGGGCCCTCCACCGACACGACCTCGGCGGTGATCCAGAAGTGGCCGTTGCCGTCGAAGTTCCAGCCCTTCGCGGCGCTGAACTCCCCCTCCGGCGACGGCCGTCCGGCCGCGTCGAAGCGCGGCCCGCGCCGCCGCAGATAGTCGTGGTACTCGGCGGCGGGCCGCTCGACGGGGAACGGCCCGTCGTCCGTCAGCGCGCGGTGGGCCGCCAGATCGGTCAGCCCGCCGCGCGGTCCGGTCGGCAGCTTCGTCGTGGCGGTGCCGGCGAAGTGCAGCCTGGGCAGATCGAACACGCTCATCACAGGGCTCCCGCTGGGTCGTGGCGGTCGGCGGCGGTCGCGGTGCGGTGGGCCCGCTCGTGGCGTCCGACGGCTTCGACGGCCCGCAGCGCGGATTCGATCCCTCCCTCGATCCACGCGGAGGCCGTCGAGCAGTGCTCGCCGGCGAAGAACAGCCGGCCCACCGGGCGGAAGGCGCGGCGCAGTTCCTCCGCGCACCTCTCGTCGCTCTTGCCCCAGCGGTAGGCGCAACCGCCGCCGCTCCAGGCGACGTTCCCCCACGCCACGCTCACGACGTCCAGCACCATGCCGGGAGTCATCAGCTCGGGGTGGACCACGCTGAGCTCGTCGAGGACGAGGCGGTGCCGCCGCCGTGCGGACATCCGGCCGAGCCGGGCGGCCTCGTCGCCGATGGTGTAGCTGGCGAGCAGCGCCGCGCCCCGCCCGGGTGCGCCGTCGGCGGCCGGATAGTACGTCTGGCGGACGCGCCCTCCGGTGAACGAGGCCCCGCCCCGTATGCCGCCCTCGCGCCAGAACGCCTCGCGGCAGTGGACGGCCACCTTGGTGGCCGGGCAGTACTCCACCTCCCGCAGCACGTCCAGCTTGTCGGCGTCCAGCCCCCGCAGCCGCATCCGGCGGACGGCGGGGAAGGGCGCGGTGCACACGACGAGGTCCGCGTGCTCCTCGACCGTGCGGCTGCCGGCGCGCACGGTGAGCCGGACGAGGTCGTCGCACACCTCGATCCCGGTCACTCGGTGGCCGAGAAGCACCGGCCCGCGCAGCCGGCCGGCCACGGCGCGCGGCAGCGCGTCCATGCCGCCGTGCAGACGCAGCAGGTCGGGGCTGGTCTCGGCGAGGATGTCGTCGAGGAAGCTGTTGAGCCGGGCGCTGCAGCCCGCCCGGATGCCGGGATGGGCGGAGAACAGCGAGTGGAGGTCGACCCGGTCGCGGGCCGGGCCGCGCAGATGCGGGGCGAGGTCGACGAGGGCGACCAGGTCCAGCAGCTGGCGGCGCAGGTCCGTGCGCAGCGCCTCCCGCAGGTCGGGCGGGGCGATGGCGTCGACGATGGCCGTCAGCCAGGCGCCGAAGGCGACGATGCCGTCGTCGAGGCGCTCGTCGTGGCGCTGCCACGGGCGGTGTCGTTCCAGCTCGCGCCGGAAGTTCTCGCGCAGCGGGCCGGAAGCCTCCCGGATGCGCAGGAAGCCGTCCTCGGTGCGCAGGAAGGCGTTTTCGTCGGACAGGAGTGTGGTGAAGGTGCGGAGTTCTCCGGCCAGCCCCATTCGTCGAATGTATTCGAGGGCGTGGTGGTGATGGGCCGGAATGCGCATGGCGCCGAGTTCCACGGACGGTGCGCCGGGGCCATGGCCGAACCGGTGGGTGTGGATGCGCCCACCGATGCGCGTGGTGCCTTCCAGGACCCTGACGCGGTAACCCCGGCACTCCAGTTCGTAGGCCGCGACGAGACCGGAGATTCCGGCCCCGATGACGACGACCCGGCGGCCGGGTCGTTCGAATTTCTCGAATGCGTGAGCATGCCAAATCTGCGAAGCGGCGTCCATCGGTGTTCCCCCCGTGACCTGCTCAATTCCCCCATCGAGCCCGCTCATATATTTCATGTGCGCGGGCTCGTGGCAATGGTAATTCAGGCCGTCGGCATTCCGGCGCGGGATTTTCCGGAAGGCGTCGACAAAGGATGAGACGCCATACGCAGAAAAACGGCCGACGATCCCCCGGGAATCCCATGCGGAAATGCGCCGGAACGCTCCGGCACCGCACGGCGGTCCTCTCACGGCACTCGTGACGCGCTGGTGCCGCCCCGCGTACTCCTTGAGGAGTACGGAAAAGCCCGTACTCAAGTACGACGCCCGGGTCGCCGGTGGACGGCATCGTGGGGGGCATGGATCACCAGGGGACGGATCGAAGAGACGGGCCGGGCCGCGGAGGCGCCCGGGACGAGGGGGGACGGCCGTGAGCACGCTCGTCCCGGCGGTGCTGCTGTGCCTGGTGTCCGCCGTCTGCTACGCCGGCGCGGCCATCGCCCAGGAGCGCGTCGCCGCCACCGCCACCGGCCGCGCGGACGCGGCGTACGCGCCGCTGCGCCGCCCGGGCTGGTGGGGCGCGGTCGCGCTCACCGGACTGGGCTCCGCGCTCCACGTCGTGGCACTGGCCTGCGGGCCGCTGAGCCTGGTGCAGCCGCTGGGCGCCCTGACGATCGTCTTCGCGCTGCCGATGGCCGCGCTCTTCGCCTGCCGGCCCGTCGGCCCCGCCGGGTGGCGCGGCGCGCTGCTGGCCACCGTCGGACTGGCCGGACTGCTGAGCCTGACCGGACCGCCGCGCACGGAATCCCTCGCCGTCGGGGAACGGCCGCTGCTGGCCGCCGGCGTGCTCGCCTTCGCCGCCGCGGTGGCGCTCGGCGCCCGCCGGCTGCGCCGCCCGGTCGTCCGCGGCGTGGCGCTGGCCACGGCCGCCGGCGCGGCCTTCGGCATGGCCTCGGTCTTCACCAAGGCCGTCGCCGAGGACTGGGCCGCGCACCAGGCCGTGCCCGCCCTGCTGCCGCCCCTCGGCGCCATCGCCCTCCTCGCCTCGGCGGGCATGCTCCTCTCCCAGGCCTCCTACCGCGACGCCGGCCTCGCCGCGCCCCTGGCCACGGTCACCGTCGTCAACCCCGTGGTCGCCGCGGCCGTCGGCGTCCTGGCCCTCGGCGAGGACTTCCGCTTCGGAACGACCGGCGCCCTGCTCGCGGCGACGGCCGGCCTGTTGGCGGCGTCCGGCGTGGTGGCCCTGACGCTGCAGGGCCCCGGCCCTGCGGGCGGCGGGCGAGAGGCCGTGGTGGCGGGCGGGCCGGGGCCCGGCGCCGCGACGGCCGGGCTCGCGCCCGCCGTCGCGACGACCGGACCCCGAGCCGGCGCCAGGCGCCGACGTGGCCCCGCACCCGCGAGCCGGGCTTCCGGAGTGGGCGGGACCGCCCGGGTGCCCGGCGCGCGGACGCGCGCCCGGCGTCCCATGCCGGAACGTTCCGGCACACGGCAGGGCTGACGGGCCGTGAGGCGGCGGCCGACCCCGGACGGATGAACGGCCGGATCCGGGCTAGGGCCCGTGCCTGGTGCCGCCGGCCTCGCGAGGCAGCTGTCCGGGCCGGCCCTGCGGAACCCGCCGCCCCGGCCGCCCGCAGGGCGCCCGGCGGCATCCGTCGAACACCGCCGTGCGGCACCCGTGGAACCGCCCAGCCGCCCGCAGGGCGTACGGCGGCGCACCCGCACCCCACCGCGGCCCCGCCGGAGGCGCCATGGCGCTCGTAGGCCGGTTCGCGCCACCATGGTTGATCCCGCCGCCTCTTTCCGGAGGAGCCCCCATGGACTTCGACGTCGTCGTGGAGATCCCGCAAGGCAGCCGCAACAAGTACGAGATGGACCACGCGTCGGGGCGTATCCGGCTGGACCGGATGCTGTTCACCTCGACCCGCTACCCGGCCGACTACGGCTACATCGACAAAACCCTCGGCGCCGACGGGGAGCCGCTGGACGCGCTCGTGCTGGCGGGCGATCCGACCTTTCCCGGCATCGTCATCCGGTGCCGGGCGATCGGGCTCTTCCGGATGCGTGACGAACGGGGGGCGGACGACAAGGTGTTGTGCGTGCCGTCCGGGGATCCGCGGCACGAGCACCTGAGGGATCTGCGGCATCTGCCGGAGTTCGACCGGCTGGAGATCCAGCACTTCTTCGAGGTCTACAAGGAGCTCGAGCCGGGCAAGTCGGTGGAGGCCGCCCGCTGGGCGGGCCGGGACGCCGCGGAGACCGAGATCGTCGCCTCGCGCGTACGGGCCGAGCGGGCGGGGGAGGGCGCGCGCTGGTGAGGGGCCGGGTCCGCCCCGGGCCGTCCGGGCCGCGCCGGCCGCGGCCCGGACGGGGCGTCCCCTCAGGCCTGGCGCAGCAGGGCCGCCAGGTCGCTGTCCACGTCGAGGTGGCCGCCCTCGCCGCCCACCGGCACCAGCGTGTAGGTGCGGGCGAGGAACGCCCGCAGTTCGGGGGTGTCGATCTGCACCATGGCCACGCCCTCCGGCGCGTGGAACTCCAGCACCGTGCGGTGCGGGCCGCACGGCCACACCCGTACGTCGCCGCCGCCCGCCGAGCGCAGCAGGCCCCGTGCCAGCAGCTCGCGGGCGAAGGCCCATTCGACGTCCTCCCCGTCGAGGGAGGCCGCCGGGGGGAAGGCCACGCGCACGGCGAAGGGGTCGGAGCGCCGGTACAGCAGGCGCGCGGGAACCGTCCGGGACGGCGGGGCCGACGCGATGATCCGTGCCTGGACAGCCTGTTCGATGACAGTGGACAACGCCAGCTCCCTTGCGGTCGTTTTCCGGTGGTGCTCTTCCGTGCCGTTACGACGTCCTCATGTGGTGAGACGAGTGAACGATCGCCGTAGTGCACATGATTCGAGCGTGAGCTGTATCACTGCCCTTTTAAAAGAAGACATTTGCCTTCTACGTCAATGAACTTGAAGGAATTACGGCAAGGCTGGCGTCATCAAGCGTTGTTTTGCGTCGCCCGGGCTCACTGTCGCCCCGGCAACCCCGTCCGTTTCTTGTCGTGGACGCGTCGCCGCCGCTCCGCTAGCTTCCCCCCTCATGAAGCGGATGGGGAAGACGTTGCGCGCAGTACTGGCGGGGGCCTGTGGGGCCGCCCTCGCCCTGGTGGGGACGGCGCCCTCGGCGCAGGCCGCCCCGCACCCGCCCCGCCTGTCCTGGGAGGCCAAGGACACCGGCACCGACGCCCGCTTCCGGGGGCTGGCGGCCGTCGGCCGCTCCACGGCGTGGCTGGCGGGCACCAAGGGGACGGTCCTGCTCACCCGGGACGGCGGCCGCGGCTGGCGCGACGTCTCGCCGCCGGGCGCGGGCGGCCTGGAGTTCCGCGACGTCGAGGCGTTCGACGCGCGGCACGCGGTGGTCCTGGCCATCGGCGAGGGCGAGGCCTCGCGGATCCTGCGCACCGACGACGGCGGGGCGAGCTGGACCGAGGCCTTCCGCAACACCGACCCGAAGGCCTTCTACGACTGCGTGACGTTCTTCGACCGCCGGCACGGCATCGCGCTGGGCGACCCCGTCGACGGCAGGTTCCGCGTCCTGGCCACCGGCGACGGCGGGCGCAGCTGGCGCCCGGCGCCCGACGAGGGGATGCCCGCCGCCCTGCCCGGCGAGGCGGCCTTCGCCGCGAGCGGCCAGTGCGTGGTGAGCTCCGGCGGCCGCGACGCGTGGATCGCCACCGGCGGCGCGGCCACCTCCCGCGTGCTGCACTCCGCCGACCGGGGCCGCACCTGGACGGCCACCACGACGCCCGTACCGGCCGGCGACCCGGCCCGCGGCGTGTTCGCCCTCGCCTTCCGCGACCGCGCGCACGGACTGGCCGTCGGCGGCGACTACCGCACCGGGCAGCCGTCGCCGGTGGCCGCGGCCCTCAGCGGCGACGGCGGCCGCCACTGGACGACGGCACCCCGCCCCCCGGCCGCCTACCGCTCCGGCGTCGCCTGGCTGCCGCGCGGCCGCGCGACGGCGGTGGCCGTCGGCCCGACCGGCAGCGAGGTCAGCACGGACGGCGGCCGTCAGTGGCACGGCTTCGACACCGGGTCGTACGACACGGTCGCCTGCGCGCCCGACGGAGCCTGCTGGGCGGCCGGGGAGAAGGGGCGCGCCGCGCGCCTCGGCACGGGGCGGTAGGGCGCGTGGCGGCGGGGCCCGCCTCGCCTCAGGACGGCAGCTCCTGGCGGTAGGACGCCATCGTCTCCGAGGTCTTCGTCGGGATGAACTCCGTGATCGTGTAGTCGCACACGCCCGCCACGGTGAAGGGATCGCTCTGGGTGATCTCCTCGATCTTCGACCGGTCGTCGCCGAGGGCCAGGATGATCCCGCCGTCGCGGGGCACCTTGCGACCGGAGGCGATGAAGACGCCGGACGCGTAGTGGGCGTCCAGCCAGGCGACGTGCTCGGCCATGGCGGCGTCGATGCGGTCGATCGGAGCGATGTAGGTCAGTTCCAGTACAAACATGATCGACAGGCTACGCCGCGGCCCGGCGGGGAAGGGTGCCCGCCGACTGGCGTGGCGCGCGTGTCCCTTAGCGTGGGGGCACCATGACTGACGCACCGTACGCCCTGCCCCCCGACTGGCCCACCACCGAGGCGGAAGCGACCGCCGTGCAGGAGGAGTTGCGGGGGCGGGTGGTGCTGGACGAGCCGGGGCCGCCGCCCGGCGCGCCCCTGGTGGCGGTCGGCGTGGACGTCGCGTACGACGACGAGCGCGACGTCGTCGTGGCGGCCGCCGTCGCGCTCGACGCCACGACGCTGGACGTCGTCGCCGAGGCGACGGCGGTCGGCCGGGTCTCCTTCCCCTATGTGCCGGGCCTGCTGGCGTTCCGTGAGGTCCCCACCGTCCTCGACGCCCTCGCCCGGCTGGACGTCACGCCCGGCCTCGTCGTCTGCGACGGCTACGGCCTCGCCCACCCCCGCCGCTTCGGCCTGGCCAGCCACCTCGGCGTGCTGACGGGCCTGCCGGTCGTCGGCGTCGCGAAGAACCCCTTCACCTTCCGCTTCGAGGCGCCCGGCCCCCTGCGCGGCGACGCCTCGCCGCTGCTGGACGGCGAGGAGGAGGTGGGGCGGGCGCTGCGCACCCAGCCCGGCGTCAAGCCGGTCTTCGTCTCCGTCGGCCACCGCATCGGCCTCGACCGGGCGTGCGAGCACGTCCTGCGGCTGGCCCCGCGCTTCCGGCTGCCGGAGACCACCCGGGCCGCCGACGCGCTCTGCCGGCGCGCGCTGGCCGGCCACGGGCGCCCTTGACGCGCCCCCGCCCGTCGGCCAGAGTCGGCGCGTGGTCGTCTCCGGGGTCGTCCCCCCGCTCTGCACGCCGCTCACCGCCGACGGCGAGGTCGACACGCGTTCCCTCGGCTCCCTGGTCGAGCACGTCCTGGCGGCCGGCGCCCATGCCGTCTTCGTCCTGGGAACCAGCGGCGAGAGCGCTCATCTGACCGACGCTCAGCGCGCGGCAGCGCTGGCGGCGGCGGTCGAGGCCGTCGCCGGCCGGGTGCCCGTCCTGGCCGGGGTCATCGACATGACCACCGCCCGCGTCCTGGACCACGCCCGCGCGGCCGCCGCGCTGGGCGCCGACGCGCTCGTCGCCACCGCGCCGTTCTACACCGGCACCCATCCGGCCGAGGTCGCGGACCACTTCCGGCGTGTCCGGGCCGGTGCCGGGCTGCCGCTGCTGGCCTACGACATCCCCTCCGCCGTGCACAGCAAGCTCACGGCCCCGACGCTGCTCGAACTCGCCGAGGACGGCACGCTCGCCGGACTCAAGGACAGCAGCGGGGACCTGGGCGCCCTGCGGCGGCTGCTGGTCGCCCTGAGCGAGCGGGGGCGCGCCCACGACTTCGCGGTCCTGACCGGCTCCGAGCTGACGGTCGACGCCGCGCTGCTGGCGGGCGCGGACGGCGTCGTGCCGGGGCTGGGCAACGTGGACCCGGCGGGCTACGTACGCCTGTACGAACACGCCCGGGCCGGGCGCTGGGCGGAGGCGGCCGCCGAACAGGACCGGCTCGCGGCGCTGTTCGCGCTGGTCGACGCCGGGGGCACGGCGGAGATGAGCGGCAGCGCGGCGGCGCTGGGCGGCTTCAAGGCGGCGCTGCGGGCGCTCGGGGTCATCGAGTGCGCGGCCACCGCCGCGCCGCTGCGGGTCCTGCCGGACCACGCGGTGACGAGGGTGCGGCTGTTGCTGGCGGAGGCCGGGCTGCTGTAGGCGGCGTCGGCACGCCGGGCGCGGGTCAGCCGGCCGGCGGCGGCGCGCGCCGCACGGGCCGCGTTGTCAGTGGCATGGGGCACCATCGACGTCACCAGAGCACGCCCGCCCGGCCTTTTGGAGGCATCCCCGTGTCCGCCGCACAGCGCACGAAGGTCCGTGACTTCGCCCTCTCCCTCCCCGGCGCCGTCGAGGAGTTCCCCTGGGGCGACGACGCGGTCGTCAAGGTCAACAAGAAGATCTTCGTCTTCCTCGGACCCGAGGGGAACACGGAGTCGCCCGGCATCTCCGTCAAGCTCAAGGACGAGGAGGCCCACGGCCATGCCCTGGCCGTCCCCGGCGCCGCGCCCACGGCGTACGGGCTGGGCCGGCACGGCTGGGTGAGCGTCCCGCTCGCCGGGGCGCCCGCCGGCCTGCTCTGCGACTGGGTCGAGGAGAGCTACCGCGTCATCGCCCCCAAGCGGCTCATCGCCCAACTCGACGCGCGATGAGGCGCGGAGGGGGCTTGTGGACGGTGGAACACGTTCTTAACATCACTGACATCACGACTGTTACAGCAGTTGTGTCATAAGGCATCGGATGTGGGGGCGGCCGCATGACGGAGACGACGGCGAGCGGTCCGCTCACCGGAGTGCGCGTGCTCGAGCTCGCCGGCATCGGGCCGGGGCCCTTCGCCGCCATGCTGCTCGCCGACCTCGGCGCCGACGTCGTCCGCGTCGACCGGCCCGGCGGCCCGGGCCTGGGCGTCGACCCGGCGTACGACATCACCAACCGCAACAAGCGCTCGGTGCTCGTCGACCTCAAGAGCCCGGACGGCCCCCCGGCCGTGCTCGACCTGGCCGGGCGGGCCGACATCCTCCTCGAGGGCTACCGCCCCGGCGTCGCCGAACGCCTCGGCATCGGCCCCGACGCCGCGCTCGCCCGCAACCCCGCCCTGGTCTACGGGCGGATGACCGGCTGGGGCCAGCAGGGCCCCCTCGCCCACGCCGCCGGGCACGACATCGGCTACATCGCCGTCACCGGCGCCCTCGGCATGACCGGCCCCGCCGACGGGCCCCCCTACCCGGCCGCCAACCTCCTGGGCGACTACGCCGGCGGCTCCCTCTACCTCGTCGTCGGCGTCCTCGCCGCCCTCCAGCACGCGCGTGCCACCGGCACCGGACAGGTCGTCGACGCCGCCATCGTCGACGGCACCGCCCACCTCACCACGATGATCCACGCCATGCTGGCGGCCGGCGGCTGGCAGGACCGGCGAGGCGCCAACCTCCTCGACGGCGGCGTGCCCTTCTACGGCACGTACGAGACCGCCGACGGCGGCCACATGGCCGTCGGCGCGCTGGAACCCCGCTTCTACGCCGAGTTCGCCCGGCTGCTGGGCCTCGACGACGCCCAGGCCGCCGCGCGCGCCGACGCCGGCCGCTGGGAGGAGCTGCGGGCGGCCGTCGCCGCGCGCTTCCGGCAGCGCACCCGCGCCGAGTGGACCGAGGTCTTCGAGGGCACCGACGCGTGCGTGGCCCCCGTCCTGTCCCTGCGCGAGGCCCCCCGCCACCCGCACCTGGCCGCCCGCGGCACGTTCGCCGAGCACGCCGGCATCACCCAGCCCGCCCCCGCCCCGCGCTTCTCCGCGACCCCCGGCTCCCTGCGCCGGCCGCCGGCCCGGCCGGGGGCCCACACCGCCGAGGTGGCCCGCGACTGGGACGTGCCCGGTCTGGGGGAACACGCCCTCGAGGAGACCGAGCCGCAGAAAGGCAGCCCGAACAGATGAAGCGTCAGATCTTCACCGCCGACCACGAGGCCTTCCGGGAGACCGTGCGCGCCTTCCTCGCCCGCGAGGTCGCCCCGCACTACGCGCGCTGGGAGCAGGACGGCATCGTCTCCCGCGAGGCCTGGCTGGCCGCCGGCCGGCAGGGGCTGCTGGGCCTGGCCGTGCCCGAGGAGTACGGCGGCGGGGGCAACCCCGACTTCCGCTACAGCGCCGTGCTCGCCGAGGAGTTCACCCGGGCCGGAGCGGCCGGCCTCGCCGTTCCGCTGCACAACGACATGGTCGGCCCCTACCTGGCGAAGCTCTCCACCGACGAGCAGAAGCGCCGCTGGCTGCCCGGCTTCTGCTCGGGCGGGATCGTCAGCGCCATCGCCATGACCGAGCCGGGCGCGGGCTCGGACCTGCAGGGCATCCGCACGACCGCCGAGGACCGCGGCGACCACTGGCTGCTCAACGGCTCGAAGACCTTCATCTCCAACGGCATCCTCGCCGACCTGGTCGTCGTCGTGGCGAAGACGACGCCGGAGGGCGGGGCCAAGGGGCTGAGCCTGCTCGTGGTCGAGCGGGGCATGCCGGGCTTCGAACGCGGCCGTAACCTCGACAAGATCGGCCAGAAGGCGCAGGACACCGCCGAGCTCTTCTTCCGCGACGTCAGGGTGCCCAAGGAGAACCTCCTCGGTGAGCTCGACGGCGCGTTCCTCCACCTGATGGGCAACCTTCCCCAGGAGCGGCTGAGCATCGCCGTGAGCGCGATCGCGGCGGCCGAGCACCTGCTGGAGGCCACCACGCGGTACGTCAAGGAGCGCGAGGCCTTCGGCCGGCCGTTGGCCAAGCTCCAGCACATCCGCTTCGAGATCGCCGAGATGGCCACCGAATGCGCCGTCACCCGCGCCTTCCTCGACCGCTGTATCACCGACCACGACCGCGGCGAGCTCGACGCGGTGCACGCCTCGATGGCCAAGTGGTGGGCCACCGAGCTGCAGAAGCGGGTCGCCGACCGCTGCCTGCAGCTGCACGGCGGCTACGGCTATATGACCGAATTCCCGGTCGCGAAGGCCTTCACCGACGGCCGGATCCAGACGATCTACGGCGGCACGACCGAGATCATGAAGGAGATCATCGGCCGTTCCCTGCTCTCCTGACCCGACCCCCCGCCCCCGGCGGGAACCCCCGCCCCCTCCGGCCCCCCGAAAGGCTTACGACCTTGAGCACCGAAGCGTACGTATACGAGGCGATCCGCACCCCTCGCGGGCGCGGCAAGGCCAATGGCGCGCTGCACGGCACCAAGCCCATCGACCTCGTCGTCGGCCTCATCCACGAGCTGCGGCGGCGCTTCCCGGACCTGGACCCCGCCGCGATCGACGACATCGTGCTCGGCGTCGTCAGCCCCGTCGGCGACCAGGGCTCCGACATCGCCCGCATCGCCGCGATCGCCGCCGGACTGCCCGACACCGTGGCCGGCCTCCAGGAGAACCGCTTCTGTGCCTCCGGCCTCGAGGCCGTCAACCTCGCCGCCGCCAAGGTCCGCTCCGGCTGGGAGGACCTGGTCCTCGCGGGCGGCGTCGAGTCGATGTCCCGGGTGCCCATGGCCTCCGACGGGGGCGCCTGGTTCGCCGACCCGATGACCAACCTCGACGTCAACTTCGCGCCCCAGGGCATCGGCGCCGACCTGATCGCCACGGTGGAGGGGTTCTCCCGCTTCGGCGTCGACACCTTCGCCGCCCGCTCCCAGGAGCTGGCCGCGGCGGCCTGGAAGGACGGCCGCTTCGACCGCTCCGTCGTGCCCGTGCGCGACCGCAACGGCCTCGTCGTCCTCGACCGGGACGAGCACCTGCGGCCGGGGACCACCGCGGAGTCGCTCGCCGCGCTCAAGCCCTCCTTCGCGGGCATCGGCGAGCAGGGCGGCTTCGACGCCGTGGCCCTGCAGCAGTACCACTGGGTCGAGAGGATCGACCACGTCCACCACGCCGGCAACTCCTCCGGCATCGTCGACGGCGCCGCCCTCGTCGCGATCGGCAGCCGCGAGGTCGGCGAGCGCTACGGCATGCGGCCCCGGGCCCGGATCGTCTCCGCCGCCGTCTCCGGCTCCGAGCCCACCATCATGCTCACCGGCCCGGCCCCCGCCACCCGGAAGGCCCTGGCCAAGGCCGGGCTCACCATCGACGACATCGACCTGATCGAGATCAACGAGGCCTTCGCGGCCGTGGTGCTGCGCTTCGCCAAGGACATGGGCATCGGTCTGGAACGCATCAACGTCAACGGCGGCGCCATCGCCATGGGCCACCCGCTGGGCGCCACCGGCGCCATGCTGCTCGGCACCGTCGTCGACGAGCTGGAACGCCAGGACAAGCGGTACGGGCTGGTCACGCTGTGCGTGGGCGGCGGCATGGGTATCGCCACGGTCGTCGAGCGCGTCTAGCCGCCAGCCGCTCCCCCTACCTCTGGAGACTTCGAGAAAATGAGCGAGCCCACCACCATCCGCTGGGAGCAGAACGGCGACGGCGTCGTCACCCTCGTCCTCGACGACCCCCGGCAGTCCGCCAACACCATGAACGACGCCTTCGCGTCCTCCCTCGCCGCGGTCGCCGACCGCCTGGAGGCCGAGCGCGGCGCGGATCCGGCGTCCGTGCGGGGCGTCATCATCACCTCCGCCAAGAAGACCTTCTTCGCCGGAGGCGACCTGCGCGACCTGATCGCCGCGACGCCCGCCGACGCCCGGCGCGTGTTCGAGTCGAGCCTGGCCGTCAAGCGCGACCTGCGCCGCATCGAGACCCTCGGCGTGCCGGTCGTCGCCGCCGTCAACGGCGCGGCCCTCGGCGGGGGGTACGAGATCGCCCTCGCCTGCCACCACCGCGTGGCCCTGGACGCCCCCGGCTCGAAGATCGGCCTGCCCGAGGTCACGCTCGGCCTGCTGCCCGGGGGCGGCGGCGTCACCCGCGCCGTACGCCTTCTCGGCATCACCGACGCGCTGCTGAAGCTGCTGCTGCAGGGCACGCAGTACGACCCCCGGCGCGCCCTCGAGGCCGGGCTGGTGCACGAGGTGGCCTCGGACGCCGACGAGATGCTGGCCAAGGCCCGCGCCTTCATCGACGCCCACCCCGAGGCCGTGCAGCCCTGGGACGTCAAGGGCTACCGCATCCCCGGCGGCACCCCGGCCAGCCCCCGCTTCGCGGCGAACCTGCCGGCCTTCCCCGCCACCCTCAGGAAGCAGACCGGCGGCGCGCCCTACCCGGCGCCGCGCGCCATCATGGCCGCCGCCGTCGAGGGCTCCCAGGTCGACTTCGAGACCGCGCAGGTCATCGAGGCCCGGTACTTCACCGAGCTGGTCACCGGGCAGACCGCCAAGAACATGATCCAGGCGTTCTTCTTCGACATGCAGGCCGTCAACTCCGGCGCCAACCGCCCCCAGGGCACCGAGCCGCGCCCGGTGCGCAAGGTCGCCGTCCTGGGCGCCGGCATGATGGGCGCGGGCATCGCCTACGCCTGCGCCCGGGCCGGCATCGAGGTCGTCCTCAAGGACGTCTCGGCCGAGAACGCCCGCAAGGGCAAGGCCTACTCCGAGGGCCTGCTCGCCAAGGCGCTGGCCAAGGGCCGTACGACCGAGCGCAAGCGCGACGAGCTGCTGGCCCGGATCACGCCCACCGCCGACGTCGCGGACCTCGCGGGCTGCGACGCCGTCATCGAGGCCGTCTTCGAGGACCCCGCGCTCAAGCACAAGGTCTTTCAGGAGATCCAGCACGTCGTGGCGCCGGACGCGCTGCTGTGCTCCAACACCTCCACCCTGCCCATCACCCTGCTGGCCGAGGGCGTCGAGCGGCAGACCGACTTCGTCGGCCTGCACTTCTTCTCGCCCGTCGACAAGATGCCGCTGGTGGAGATCATCAAGGGCGAGCGGACCGGCGACGAGGCCCTCGCCCGGGCGTTCGACCTGGTGCGGCAGATCCGCAAGACGCCCATCGTGGTCAACGACTCGCGCGGCTTCTTCACCTCGCGCGTCATCGGGCGGTTCATCAACGAGGGCGTCGCCATGATCGGCGAGGGCGTCCCCGCCGCCTCCGTCGAGCAGGCCGCCGCCCAGGCGGGCTACCCGGCGAAGGTGCTCTCCCTGATGGACGAGCTGACCCTCACCCTGCCCCGGAAGATCCGCGAGGAGAGCCGGCGCGCGGTCGAGGAGGCCGGCGGCACCTGGACCCCGCACCCGGCCGACGCCGTCATCGACCGGATGGTCGAGGAGTTCGGCCGCACCGGCCGCAGCGGCGGCGCCGGGTTCTACGACTACGTGGACGGCAAGCGGGCCGGCCTCTGGCCGGGGCTGGCCGAGCACTTCGTCCAGGGCGACGCCCGGATCCCGTTCGCCGACATGAAGGAGCGCATGCTCTTCTCCGAGGCGCTGGACACCGTCCGCTGCCTGGAGGAGGGCGTGCTGACCTCGGTGGCCGACGCCAACATCGGCTCGATCCTGGGCATCGGCTTCCCCGGCTGGACGGGTGGCGCGCTGCAGTACGTCAACGGCTACGAGGGCGGCCTGCCCGGCTTCCTGGCCCGGGCGCGCGAGCTCGAGGCGGCGTACGGCGAGCGGTTCGCACCGCCCGCGCTCCTGGTGGAGAAGGCGGCCAAGGGCGAGACCTTCACGGACTGACCCGCCGGGCCACGTACGGGGGCGCCCGGGGCGGCGCCCCTCAGCCCCCGTACGTGGCCCGCAGCTCCTGCTTGAGCGACCGCTGGAAGGCCGTCACCAGCGCCTGCACCACCAGCGGCTGCATATGGGCCGAGAGCGACTTCATGGCCTCGACCTCCTCCGGGTCGCTCTCGCCGGCGCTGTAGGGCCCCCAGACCTCGTCGTGGAAGAGCCGGGTCAGCTCGCGGGCCGTGGCGCGGGCGTGCTCGACCAGCACGGCCCTGGCTGCGCGTACGGTCTCCAGGGCCATGGGCACGTCCAGCAGCTGGACGCCCAGCCCCAGCAGGGCCGGGTCCACCCGGAAGGTGTCCGTCCCGCCCTCCGTCCGCTCCAGCACGTTCATGGCGACGAGCCGCTCGACGTCCTCCTCGGTCAGCGCCCGCCCGGCCCGCCGCTCCAGCAGCGCCCGGGGGGTCTCCTCCGCCCGGTCCGGCGTCCAGGAGGCCACCAGGGCGCGGTGGATGGCCAGATCGTGGGCGCTGAGATCGTCCGGGAGCCGCCGCAGGTAGCGCTCGATGGCGGCCAGCGTCAGCCCCTGGTGCTGGAGCTCCTCGATCAGCGCCAGCCGGGAGAGGTGGCCCTGCCCGTAGCGGCCGACCCGGCGCGGGCCGATCTCGGGCGGGGGCAGCAGGCCCCGGGTGCCGTAGAAGCGCACCGTGCGCACGGTCACCCCGGCGCGGGCCGCCAACTCGTCGACGGTGAGGTGCGTTTCCGCCACGTCCTCGGCTTCGGTGGCCATCGCTGTGCCCGCCTTCCTGTCGCGCCCTTCCGGCTCAACAGTATTGCTGTGCCACCACCGCTGTGAAACCTCGCGGGACGCCTCGTGACGGATGCGGGAAGGGCCCGTCGCCGGTGGCGACGGGCCCTTCGGAGCGACCGGAGCGGTTCCGGGTCAGTGCCGGTGGGCCCGCTGGGCCTCCTGGATCTTCTTCCAGGACCTGGGCTCGGCGGCCTTGAGCGACTTGCCCGACGCGCCGGCCGTGGCCTTGCCGATGCCGTCCCTGGCGGCGGCGGCCGCGCTCGGCTTCGAGGCGGTGTTCAGCCAGGTGTCGAACAGCTTCTGCAGCGGCTTGCCGGAGGCCTTCTCGGCGAACTTCGCGAAGTCCTCGACCGAGCCGTTGCCGAAGCGGTTCTGCTCCGTCCAGTCCTTCAGCAGCGCGAAGAAGGTCTTGTCGCCGACCTTGTTGCGCAGCGCCTGCAGGGCGACCGCCCCGCGGTTGTAGACGGCGGAGTGGAACTGCTTGTCGGCGCCCGGGTCGGACGGCTTGACCTTCCAGAACTCGTTGTCCGCCGGAACGCCGTTGTAGACGTAGTCGGCGAGCTGCTGGGCCGTGCCCTCGCCCTCCTTCTCCGACCACAGCCACTGCGCGTAGGTGGCGAAGCCCTCGTTGACCCAGATGTCACGCCAGTTCTTCACCGAGACGCTGTCGCCGAACCACTGGTGCGCGAGCTCGTGCACGACCAGGGAGGCGTTCGCGCCGTTGGCGAAGCCCGACGGGCTGTAGTACGGCCGGGTCTGGGTCTCCAGCGCGTAGCCGGTCTTGACGTTGGGAACGTAGCCGCCGATGGCGTTGAAGGGGTACGGCCCGAAGACCTTGCTCTCCCAGTCGATGATCTCGGTGGTGCGCCCGACGCTGGCCTTGGCCGAGGCGAGGTTGTCGCCCAGGTCCTTGCTGTAGGCGTTGAGGACCGGCAGCCCGTCGGCCGTCTTGTCGGTGGTGATGTCGAACTTGCCGACGGCCAGGGTGGTCAGATAGCTGGCCTGCGGCTTGGTGGCGCGCCAGTTGTAGCGCGTCCAGCCCAGCTTGGAGGTCTGCGACTTCAGCTCGCCGTTGCTGACCGTCTGCAGGCCGTCCGGCACCGAGACCGAGATGTCGTACGTGGCCTTGTCGCGCGGGTGGTCGTTGCTGGGGAACCACCAGACGGCCGACTCCGGCTCGTTGGCCACGACGGCCCCGTCCGGGGTGCGCTGCCAGGCCGAGTAGCCGTCGATCTTCACCTGCGAGGGGGTGTCGCTGTAGCGGACGACGACCGTGATCTCCTTGCCCTCCTCCAGCGGGGAGGCGGGCGTGATCTCCAGTTCGTGGGCGCCGGTCTTGGCGAACGGGGTGGGCCTGCCGTTGACCAGCACCTCGCTCACCTTGAGGGCGAAGTCGAGGTTGAAGCGGGAGAGCGCCTGGGTGGTGGTGGCGGTCAGCGTCGCCGTGCCGTCCAGCTTGTCGGACTTCGGCTCGTACTTCAGCCGCAGGTCGTAGTGGGAGACGTCGTAGCCGCCGTTCCCGGACGTCGGGTAGTACGCGTCTCCGGCTCCCGGCGCGCCCGGCGTGGCGTCGGCGGCCGAGGCCGGGACCGCCAGCATCAGGAAGGCGGCGGCCGCGCTCGGAACGATGAGTCTGTGACGCACGAGTCACTCCAACTCGTAGGGGGCGAAAGATCACTCGGAGCCTATGTACTCATTGAGGGAAGGGCCATGTCCATGGTGCGTACCGACATGTGATCGACATGTGGGTGTCATGAGAACGCTCCCGGCCATCTCCCGGACACCCCCGACCCCTTCTGTCCGCCGCTCACCCGCGCTACCGTCCGCCCGTGCCGATACACACGCGGAATCCCCGCAGAGCGTGGACAACTCCCTTGGTGGCGGCCCTGATCACTGTGGTCGCCCTCCTCCTTCCGGCCCCGCTCGCCGCGTCCGCGGCGGGCACGTCCCCGGGCGCGCCGGACGAGAGCAGACCCGTCTACTCCTACGACCGGGCCGTCCGGGAATCCGTCTGGGTGGACACCGGGATCGACGGTGACGGCGACGGCCGCGCCGACCGGGTCGCCGTCGACGTCATCCGCCCCCGCGAGCCCGCCGAACAGGGCCGCCGGGTACCGGTCGTGATGGACGCCAGCCCGTACTACTCCTGCTGCGGGCGCGGCAACGAAAGCCAGAAGAAGACCTATGACGCCCAGGGGAACCCGGTCCAATTCCCGTTGTACTACGACAACTTATTGGTACCGCGCGGCTATGCCGTCGTCCTGGTCGACCTCGCCGGAACCAACCGTTCCGACGGCTGCGTGGACATCGGCGGCCGCTCCGACATCGCCTCCGCCAAGGCCGTCGTCGACTGGCTGAACGGCCGCGCCCGCGGCTACGCCTCCCGGACCGGGCGGGCGGCCGCCCGGGCCGACTGGTCCACCGGGGCCGTCGGCATGATCGGCAAGAGCTATGACGGCACCATCGCCAACGGCGTCGCCGCCACCGGCGTACCGGGCCTCAGGACCATCGTCCCCATCGGCGCCATCAGCTCCTGGTACGACTACTACTTCGCCCAGGGCGCGGCCCTCTTCGGCAGCGGCCCCGACGCCCTCGCCGACCGCGTCGAGAGCCCCGCCGCACGCGGCCGCTGCCAGGCCGTGCAGCGCGCGCTCGCCGACGGCGCGCCCCGCAACGGCGACTGGACGCCGCTGTGGAGCGAGCGCGACTACCTCAAGGACGCCCGCAAGGTCCGTGCCAGCGTCTTCGCCGTCCACGGTATGCAGGACCTCAACGTCCGTACCAAGCACTTCGGCCAGTGGTGGGACGCCCTCGCCGGGCAGGGCGTGGAGCGCAAGGTGTGGTTCTCCCAGGCCGGGCACGTCGACCCCTTCGACTTCCGCCGCGAGAGCTGGGTGACCGCCCTGCACCGCTGGTTCGACCACTACCTGATGGGCTACGACAACGGCGTCGAGCGCGAGCCGATGGCCGACATCGAGCGCGCGCCCGGACAGTGGACCACCGACCGCGTCTGGCCGCCCCGCGCCACCGCCCCCACCACCCTGCGCCCGGCCCCCGGCCCGGCCCCCGGCGTGGGCTCTCTGGGCACCCGGCCGGCGCCCGCCGGCGCCGTGGAGTCCTTCACCGACGACCCGCGGCTGGACGAGAGCGACTGGGCCTCCCACGTCGACGAGACGACGCCGGCCAAGGCCGGCTTCACCACCCCGCCGCTCACCGCCGACCTGCGGCTGTCCGGCTCCTCGACGGTCCGGCTGACGGTCACCCCCTCCACCGCCTCCGCCCACCTGTCGGCCGTCCTCGTCGACCTCGGGCCCGCCGTGATCCGCGACTACGCCGCGAGCGGCGAGGGCATCCGCACCCTCGCCGACCGCACCTGCTGGGGCAGCGGCACCACCGGCGACAGCGGCTGCTTCCGGCGCACCGAGGCGGACACCGCGAGCGTCGCCCACACCGTCTTCAGCCGCGGCTGGGCCGACCTCGGCCACCACGCCGGCCTCTCCCACGGCGGCCCGCTGACCCCCGGACGGCCCTACACCATCACCCTCGACCTCGCCGCCACCGACCACGTCGTCCCCGCCGGCCACCGCCTCGCCCTGATCGTCGCCGGCACGGACGCCCGCCTGGTCGAACCGGCCTCCACCACGCCCCGGGTGACCGTGGACCTCGCCGGCGGCGAGGCGAGCCTGCCGTTCGTCGGCGGCTCCCGGGCCTTCGCCCGCGCCACGCGCCACAGCGACCCGGCGTACGAGCGTCCCGGCGCGCCCCTGAACGGTCTGCGCCCGCCCGCGCCCGCACTCCTGCGCTGACCCGCCCGTCCGACGCGGGACGGCCCCACCGGCCCCCACGGCCTCCTGGCCCCCGGCCGCCCCGCGTCAGCCCTCCACCAGGTCCGCCGCCTCCAGAGCGCACCCCCAGGACACCGTGATGCCCGCCCCGCCATGGCCGTAGTTGTGCACCAGGCGGGCACCCGACGGCAGCCGCTCGGCCTCCAGCCGCACCCTCGGGCGCCCCGGCCGCAACCCCACGCGGTGGCCGAGGATCCGGGCCTGGGCCAGCCGGGGGAACACCCTCGAGCAGCGACTGATGATCGCCTGCGCGGTGCACGGCGAGGGCGTGCGGTCCCACACGTGCGCCCGGGCCGTGCCGCCCAGCACCACGCCGTACGGCTGGGGGAAGACGTACAGGGAGTCGCCCTTGTGGTCGTCGACGGCGGTGAACCATTCCTCGACGCCCGGGTTCTCCACCACGACCAGCTGGCCTCGCACCGGATGGACCGACGGATCGGGCACCAGATCGCGGGCGCCCAGGCCCGTGCAGTTCACCACCGCCGCGGCCCCCTCGCCCGCCTGGGCGAGCGAACGCACCGCCCGCACCGTGACCGTGCCACCCGCCGCGGCCAGCCGCCGCTGCAGATAGGTCAGATGGGCCGCCATGTCGAGCAACGGCAGCCGGGTGCGCACCCCCCGGTCGTACCCGCGCGGCAACTCCTCCTCCCGGGCCGCCCGCAGCCCCGGCACCCGCGCCGACCACGGGCCCAACTCGGCCGGTGTCAGGTCCGCGTGCGTACCGGAGACCATCCGCACCCCCGTCTCCGGCTGCCCGGCGAGCCCCGCCATGACCGGCAGCGAACGCAGCGCCCAGCGCCCGGCCGCCTCCTGGGGCTGTATCCGGTAGGGCCACCACAGCCCGCCGGCCACCGCCGACGTGGTCTCCGAGGACGGCGAGCGCGTCAACACCTTGACGCCGCGCCCGCGTTCCGCCAGCACGACCGCGCTGGTCAGGCCGATGACGCCGGCGCCGACCACGATCACATCGCTTGCCATGGGGGTGACGGTACAGGCGAAAACACGGCCACCGGGCTCGAAGCGGCGCACGCGGGGGAATAGACCGTGCATGGCAGTGGAGTACGTGTCCCTCGCGCTGGAAGCGGCGCCCCGCGCCGGCGCGGAACAGGTCGCCGGCGCCGGTCAAGTGCGCCGGGAGTCCCCGGACTTCGTGGTGGACGGCAAACCCTTGCTCACCCTCCTCGCCGCGGCCGGAGCGGTCTCGCCGCTCGCCTCCGACGTGGACCCCTCCCCGCTCACCCCGCACGCGCGCGCCCTGCTGCCCCAGGACACCCCGTGCGACGATCCCCCGCTGGAGAGCGGCCGTTACGTCCTCTACGCCTGTTCCGAGTGCGCACTGCTGGAATGCGGGGTCGTCACCGCCGTCGTCGAGCGCGACGGCGCGGACGTCGTCTGGCGGGACTTCGCGTGGCAGACCGGCGAGGGCGCGGACCCCCGGCGCGACGGCTACCCCGGGGTCGGCCCCTTCCGCTTCCGCGCCGGCGAGTACCGCGCCGCGCTCGCCGCGCTGACGGCCGACGGGGCCGCGCCGCCCTCCCGGCGCGTCCTGCTGGTCGGCCCCCGCGTCGCCCTCCTCGCCCGTGCCGCGGCCGGACTGCGGGCCGGCGGCATCGGCGCGGAGATCTCCCGCGACGCGGCGGGAGCTCACGCGGACGAGCTACGGACGTACGGGGCGGTGGCCTTCGACCGTACGGTCGACGAGGCGGGCCGGGCCGCGGTGCGCGCCGCGTTCGCGGCCGCCGGCGGCGACGTGACGTTCGTCGAGGCGCCGGCGCCCGTCGCGGAGCTGCTGGTCGCGCAGCTGGAGCAGGCGCTGCGGCGGACGCCCGGCGGCGAGCGTCGGCTGACCGGGCTGAGCGCGGCGGCGGGGGAGGCCCGCCTGGAGACGGCCACCGCCTGCCGGGTGCGGGTGACGGCCTACCGGCCGGGGCGGCTGCGGGGCGCCCGGATGCTCGAGGTCTTCGACGGACCGCTCGAGCCCGGATGCCACCGGGTGCCGCTGGGGCCCAGAGTGGCGTACGTCGTGGCGCGTACGTACGGCGACGTTCTGGTCACGCGCGTGGGCGCCGGGGCGGACGGCCGGGCGCTCGACGAAAACCGGTTCGGTGCCCGGGAGGCCACCCGATAGAGTCGGTGGCCTCATGAGTGCCACCCTCGTCGCCAAGGATCTCGCCGCCGGGCACGGCGACCGCACCCTCTTCTCCGGACTCGACCTCGTCGTCGCGCCCGGTGAGGTGATCGGTCTCGTCGGAGCCAACGGCGCGGGCAAGTCCACCCTGCTCCGCCTCCTCGCCGGCCTGGACCGGCCCGAGGAGGGCGCGCTGCGGCTCAGCCCGCCGACCGCGACCGTCGGCCACCTGCCGCAGGAGCCCGAGCGACGCGAGGGCGAGACGGTCCGCGCCTTCCTCGCCCGCCGCACCGGCGTCGCCGCCGCCCAGACCGCCCTCGACGTCGCCACCCAGGCCCTCGTCGACGGCGCCCCGGGTGCCGACGACGCCTACTCCACCGCCCTCGAGCGCTGGCTGGACCTCGGCGGCGCCGACCTGGACGAGCGCGCCGACGAGGTGGTCGGCTCGCTCGGCCTGACCGTCGGCCTGGACCGGCCCATGACCGCCCTTTCCGGCGGCCAGGCCGCCCGCGCCGGGCTGGCCTCGCTGCTGCTCAGCCGCTACGACGTCTTCCTGCTGGACGAGCCCACCAACGACCTCGACCTGGACGGCCTGGCCCGGCTGGAGGACTTCGTCACCGGCCTGCGCGCCGGGACGGTCCTCGTCAGCCACGACCGCGAGTTCCTCGCCCGCACCGTCGACAAGGTCCTCGAGCTCGACCTCGCCCAGCAGCAGGTCACCCTCTACGGCGGCGGCTACGCCTCCTACCTGGAAGAACGCGAGACCGCCCGCCGGCACGCCCGCGAGGCCTACGACGAGTACGCCGACACCCGCGCCTCCCTCGAGGCCCGCGCCCGCACCCAGCGCAACTGGATGGAGAAGGGCGTCCGCAACGCCCGCCGCAAGTCCACCGACAACGACAAGATCGGCCGGAAGCTCCGCGCCGAGTCGACGGAGAAGCAGGCCGCCAAGGCCCGCCAGACCGAGCGCCTCATCGAGCGGCTCGACGTCGTTGAGGAGCCGCGCAAGGAGTGGGAGCTGCGGATGGAGATCGCCGCGGCGCCGCGCTCCGGCGCCGTCGTGGCGACCCTGCGCGGGGCGGTGGTCCGGCGCGGTCCGTTCGTCTTCGGCCCCGCCGACCTGCAGATCGACTGGGCGGACCGGGTCGCCGTCACCGGCGCCAACGGCTCCGGCAAGTCCACCCTCCTCGCCGCCCTGCTCGGCCGGCTGCCGCTGGACGAGGGCAGCGCGGTGCTGGGGCCGGGCGTCGTCGTGGGCGAGGTGGACCAGGCCCGGGCGCTGTTCTTCGGCGGCGAGGCCCTGCTCGACGCCTTCGGCGCGGCCGTCCCGGAGCTGGCCCCGGCGGACGTGCGCACCCTGCTGGCCAAGTTCGGGCTCAAGGCGGCGCACGTGCTGCGCCCCGCCGTCACGCTCTCGCCGGGCGAGCGGACCCGGGCGGCGCTGGCCCTGCTGCAGGCCCGGGGCGTGAACCTGCTCGTCCTGGACGAGCCCACCAACCACCTGGACCTGCCGGCCATCGAGCAGCTGGAGTCGGCGCTGGCGTCGTACGACGGGACGCTGCTGCTGGTGACCCACGACCGCCGCATGTTGGAAGCGGTCCACACCACGCGCCGCCTCGAGGTGGCCGACGGCCGCCTGACCGAGCGCTGAGAAGAACGCCGGCCGGCCCGCGCACGCGGGCCGGCTGGCGTTCCTCAGTGGGACCGGGTCAGAGCAGACCGGCCCGCCGCAGCGCGTCCGCCATCGCCCCGTCGGCGGCGGGGGCCGGCCGGCCGCCCGCCTCGCGGCGGGGGCGCGGGGCACCGCCCCGGCGCGGGGCGCGCTCGCGCGGCGCGGCCGGAGCCGCACCCCGGCCGTCCTCGGCGGCCGGCGCCGCCTCGTCCTCGAGCCGCAGCGTCAGCGAGATCCGCTTGCGCGGGATGTCCACGTCGAGCACCTTCACCCGCACGATGTCGCCCGGCTTGACCACGTCACGCGGGTCCTTGACGAACGTCTTCGACATCGCCGAGACGTGTACCAGGCCGTCCTGGTGGACGCCGACGTCCACGAACGCCCCGAAGGCGGCGACGTTGGTGACGACGCCCTCCAGGAGCATGCCCGGGCGCAGGTCGCCGATCTTCTCGACGCCGTCCTTGAAGGTCGCCGTCTTGAACGCCGGACGCGGGTCGCGGCCCGGCTTCTCCAGCTCGCGCAGGATGTCGGTGACGGTGGGCAGGCCGAAGGTGTCGTCGACGAAGTCGTCGGGCCGCAGCGAGCGCAGGGTGGCGGTGTTGCCGATGAGGGAGGCGACGTCGCCGCCCGTGGCCTTCACCATCTTCCGCACCACGGGGTACGCCTCGGGGTGCACGCTGGAGGCGTCCAGCGGGTCGTCGCCGCGGATGCGCAGGAAGCCGGCGCACTGCTCGTAGGCCTTGGGGCCGAGCCGGGCCACGTCCTTCAGGCCCCTGCGGGAGCGGAAGGGGCCGTTGGCGTCGCGGTGGGCGACGATGTTCTCGGCGAGGCCCGAGCCGATGCCGGAGACGCGGGAGAGCAGCGGGGCGGAGGCGGTGTTGACGTCGACGCCGACGCCGTTGACACAGTCCTCCACGACGGCGTCGAGCGAGCGGGAGAGCTTCACCTCGGACAGGTCGTGCTGGTACTGGCCGACGCCGATCGACTTGGGGTCGATCTTGACCAGCTCGGCGAGCGGGTCCTGCAGGCGACGGGCGATGGACACCGCGCCGCGCAGCGAGACGTCGAGCTCCGGGAGCTCCTGGGAGGCGAAGGCGGAGGCGGAGTACACCGAGGCGCCCGCCTCGGAGACCATCACCTTGGTGAGCTTCAGCTCGGGGTGACGGGAGATCAGGTCGGTCGCCAGCCGGTCCGTCTCGCGGGAGGCCGTGCCGTTGCCGATGGCCACCAGCTCCACGCCGTGCTCGCGGGCCAGCCGCGCCAGCGTGGCCAGGGAGGCGTCCCACTTGTTCTGCGGGACGTGGGGGTAGATCGTCTCGGTGGCGCACACCTTGCCGGTGGCGTCCACGACGGCCACCTTCACGCCCGTACGGAAACCGGGGTCGAGGCCCATGGTGGCGCGGGTGCCGGCCGGGGCGGCCAGCAGCAGGTCGCGCAGGTTGGCGGCGAAGACGCGGACCGCCTCGTCCTCGGCGGCCTGGCGCAGCCGCAGCCGCAGGTCGATGCCGAGGTGGACCAGGACGCGGGTGCGCCAGGCCCAGCGGACCGTGTCGCCCAGCCACTTGTCGGCCGGCCGGTTCCGGTCCGCGATCCCGAAGCGGCGGGCGATCATCTGCTCGTACGAGCTCGGCCCCGCCACGGTTTCGTCGGCGGGCTCCGGCTCCAGGACGAGGTCGAGGACCTCCTCCTTCTCGCCGCGCAGCATGGCCAGGACACGGTGCGAGGGCAGCGCGGTGAAGGGCTCGGCGAAGTCGAAGTAGTCGGCGAACTTCGCGCCGGCCTCCTCCTTGCCGGAACGGACCCTGGCCGCCAGCCGGCCGCGCGTCCACATGCGCTCGCGCAGCTCGCCGATGAGGTCGGCGTCCTCGCCGAACCGCTCGGTCAGCACGGCCCGGGCGCCCTCCAGCGCCGCGGCGGCGTCGGAGACGCCCTTGTCCGCGTCGACGAAGGCGGCCGCCGCCGCGAGCGGCTCGACGCCGGGGTCGGCGAGCAGCCCGTCGGCCAGCGGCTCGAGCCCGGCCTCCCGGGCGATCTGCGCCTTGGTGCGCCGCTTGGGCTTGAAGGGCAGGTAGATGTCCTCGAGCCGGGCCTTGGAGTCGGCCTCGCGGATCCGCGCCTCCAGCGCCTGGTCCAGCTTGCCCTGCGAGCGTACGGATTCCAGGACCGCCGTCCGCCGGTCCTCGAGCTCCCGCAGGTACCGCAGCCGCTCCTCGAGGGTGCGCAGCTGCGCGTCGTCGAGGGCGCCGGTGGCCTCCTTGCGGTAGCGGGCGACGAAGGGCACGGTCGACCCGCCGTCGAGCAGTTCGACGGCCGCCCGTACCTGCCGTTCCCGTACGCCGAGTTCCTCGGCGATCCTGCCTTCGATCGACGTCGACGTCGTCACGATCACGCTCCGCTTGTCTCCCGGGCCGCGATGGGCCGCGAACCTGCATTGTGGCAGGTGCCCAGGGCGGCGCGGGATCGCGACCGGCCGTGCCGCCGGTCAGCCGTGCAGGTCGGCGGGGAAGGCGCCGGCGGCCACGGCGGTGGCGGTGAAGGCCCTCACCAGCTCCGTCAGCCGGGTCGTGGCCGCGGCGCCCAGGTGCGCGTAGGGGGCCGTGTCGAGCCGGTCCGTCTCCGTCTCCAGCTCCTCGCGCAGGGTGGCGCCGGCCTCCGTCAGCCGTGCGTCCGCGTCGAGCAGTCCGCGGGCCCGCAGCCTGTCCTGGCCCGCCGTCAGCTCGGCCATGCTCCAGCCGCGGGTGCGCACCAGCCACTCCAGGGACATGCCCCGCCCGGCGGCGGTGTGGCTGACGAGCGCCTCGACCGGGTCGAGCCCGGCGCGGGTGAGGGCCATCAGGTGCCCGTCGCCCCGGTGCTCGCGCAGCAGGGTGGTGGCGTGCCACAGGGCGAGGTGCGGGGCGTCGGGCACGGGCAGGTCGGCGTGGGCGGAGTACAGCGGGCGGGCGGCGCGTTCGCAGGCCTCGGCGGCGCGCAGCGCCAGGGCGGCGGCCTCGGCCATCTCCGGGGAGACGACGAGCTCGTCGCCGAGCACGCGGCGCAGCGTGGTGTCGGCGGCCCGCAGGCGGGCGGCGAGGACCTGGTCGGGCGTCACGACGTCCCACACGCGCGGCAGGTGCTCGGCCACCAGGTCGTGCTTGAAGCTGTGGAACGTGGCGGTGACGACGCCCGGGCCGACCTTGCCGAACGCGGCCGAGCGCGAGGCGAAGTAGACCGCCCGGTGGTGTTCCACGCCGAGGGCGCCCAGCTCCCGGCGGACGTCGGGGGAGAAGTAGACCGTGGAATGAACGGAGTTGACGCGGTGGGCACAGCGCCGGACGGCGCCTTCGGGCAGAGTCTCCATGCCCGAAGGCTACCGACCGGTCAGTACGTGCGGGAAGTCCCCGGGCGGACGTCGTGGGAGGTCACACCGTCCACTCGAAGCGCGGCGTCCTGCGCTCCAGGAACGCGGCGACCCCCTCGGGGCCGTCGCCGCTGCCGTGCGCCTGCCCGGCCCAGTACGCGAGGCGGTCCGCGTCCACCGGGCCGGCCGCGAACTCCTTGGCCGCCGCCTGGGTGAGCTGCGAGCGCGAGGCCAAGGTCCGGGCGAACGCCGCCACCCGCCCGTCCAGCTCCCGCGCCGGCCACACCTCGTCCACCAGGCCGGTGCGCAGCGCCCGTTCGGCGTCGATCAGTTCGGCGGAGAACAGCAGATACTTGGCCGTCGCCGGGCCGACGAGGTCCACCAGGCGGCGGGTGGAGGAGGCGGCGTAGACGATGCCCAGCCGCGCCGGGGTGATGCCGAACGACGCCCCCTCCGCCGCGAACCGCAGGTCGCAGGCGGCCGCGAGCTGGCAGCCGCCGCCCACGCAGTGGCCGCGCACCGCCGCGATGGTGGGCTTGGGGAAGGCGGCCAGGGCCTCCTCGGCCGCGACCGCCAGGTCCCTCGACTCCCGGCCGCCGTCGGCGGTCAGCGCGGAGATGTCGGCCCCCGCGCAGAAGGTGTCGCCCTCGCCGGTCAGCACCAGCACCCGTACGGCCGGGTCCGCCGCGCAGTGCCGCAGCAGCTCGGGCAGCCGCCGCCACATGTCCGTGGTCATGGCGTTGCGCTTGGCGGGGTGGGCGATGCGGACGGTGGCGGTGGCGCCGTCGACGTCCAGACGCAGTGCGGGCTCCATGCGCCGGATGCTATCCGGGCCGCACCCGTGTCTCTCCGGGCCGTACCCGCGCCAGGATCGCTCAGTGAAGGGCGAAAGGGGACACCAGGAACAGTCGTGAGAGTGACCGCGGCATACGCACGCGATCAAAAGCCGTCGATAGGCATCGACTTCCTGTCAGCTCGCCGGTGCGGAGCCCGCGGTTCCCAACACTCGGTCCGTGCGGTCGAGCCACGGCGAGGGGTTGGTATCGGACATGGAGACACTCGGGAGCGTCCCGCCCGAGCCGGGGCACGCGCCCCCGCCCCGCAAGCCCGCCGAGTACGACGGGACCTGGCGGTACACCGCCCCCGCGCTCGATTCCACCGTCCCGCGTGCCCGGCACGCCGTCCGCGACCTGATGCGCCGCCGGCACGTCCCCCTGCGCGAGGACCTGCTGCAGGGGCTGCTGCTCATCGTCTCCGAACTGGTCACCAACGCCGTCCGGCACGCGGCGCTGCTCTCCCCGGAGGTGGGGCTGGAGGTCTCCGTCGGCCCCGAGTGGGTGCGCGTGGCCGTCGAGGACAGCCATCCGTACCGGCCCGGCCCGCTCGAGGCGTTCCCCGACGACGAGCCGCGTACGGGCGGCCGCGGCCTGCTGCTCGTCCAGGCCACCGTCGACGAGGCCGGCGGCCGCTGCGACGTCGAGCACACGGCGAGCGGCGGCAAGGTGGTCTGGGCCGCCCTGCCGCTGCGCCCCTCGGCTACCAGCCCGCCGCGTCCCCGGTGAGCTCCCGGATCGCCGGCCGCGCGGCGTCCAGCACCGTGGTGAACCACGCCGAGAACGGGTGCTTCTCCAGCAGCCCGGCCAGCTCCTCGGGGGTCACGAACGCCGTCTCCGCGATCTCCTCCGGGTCCGGGCTGGGCTCGGCCCGCACCGTCCCCACGAAGAGGTGGTTGTACTCCTGCTCGACCAGGCCCGAGGCCGGGTCGGGGTGGTTGTAGCGCACGGTGCCCGCCTCGCGCATCAGCGAGGGGGCCAGGCCCAGCTCCTCTCCCGTGCGCCGGGCGGCCGCCACGAACGGCGGCTCGCCGGGGTAGGGGTGGCCGCAGCAGGTGTTCGACCAGACGCCGGGGGAGTGGTACTTCCCCAGGGCCCGCTGCTGCAGCAGCAGCCGGCCGGCGTCGTCGAAGAGGAAGACCGAGAAGGCGCGGTGCAGCCGGCCGGGTGCGAGATGGGCGGAGACCTTCTCGGCGGTCCCGATGGTTCTGCCGTTCTCGTCGACCAGCTCCAGCATGATCGGCTCAGCGGTGGCGTCGGCGGGGACCGGGGCGGAGCCGGCGGAGCGGCCCGTGGCTGATGTGATCGGCATTGACCATCCTCGTTGTCGGTCTTCGACCCTCAAGTCTGCCGTACGGAATGCCCACAACAGCGACAGATGACTCCTGGCCGGGCCGCCCGGCCCGCACCGGGCGGCCGGAGCTCAGTGGCAGAGCCTCGCCTCGTGCGCGGCATGCCCGCTCGGCTCGAGCTGGAAGGTGCAGTGCTCCACGGCGAAGTGCTCGCCCAGACAGCCCTGCAGCTCGTGCAGCATCTTCTCCTGCCCGGCGGAGTCCAGCCGCGCCGGGTCGACCACCACATGCGCCGAGAGCACCGGCATGCCCGATGTGATGGTCCACACATGCAGGTCGTGCAGGTCCTCCACGCCCGGCAGCGCCATGATGTGCGCCCGCACCTCGGCCATGTCCACGTCCTTCGGCGCGGCCTCCAGCAGGACGTCCAGCGCCTCGCGCAGCAGCTTCACCGTGCGCGGCACGATCATCACGGCGATCAGCAGCGAGGCCACCGGGTCCGCCTGGGTCCACCCTGTGACCATGATCACAAGGGCGGAGACGACCACCGCGAGGGAGCCCAGCGCGTCCGAGAGGACCTCGAGGAACGCCCCTCGCACATTGAGGCTCTCCTTCTGGCCGCGCATCAGCACGGCCAGCGAGACCAGGTTGGCGACCAGGCCGACGAGGCCGAAGATCACGGTGGTGCCGCCCGGCACCGGGGCCGGGGTGATCAGCCGGTCGATCGCCTCGACCAGGATGAAGCCGCCGACGCCCAGCAGGAGCAGGCAGTTCAGCAGCGCCGCCAGGATCTCGGCGCGGGCGTAGCCGTAGGTGCGCCGCTCGCTGGGGGGCCGGTTGGCGAAGTGGATCGCCACCAGCGCCATCGAGACGCCGACCGCGTCCGTCGCCATGTGCCCGGCGTCCGCGAGCAGCGCCAGCGAACCGGTCAGCGCGCTGCCGACGATCTCCGCGACGAGGATCGTCAGCGTGATGCCCAGCGCGATCCGCAGCCGCCCCTTGTAGGCGGCGGCCGCGGTGCCGCTCATGCCGGCGGGGGGTCCCCCGTGCGAGTGGCCGTGGTCGTGCCCCGCTCCCATGAATGCCGCCTCCCGAACATGTGCCCAGAAACGGCCGGCGGGTGCCGGCCGAGGCCCAGTGAACAACGGGTGGGGGGTATGGGGCAACGCGGCACTGAACACCGTTGTCATTGCCCTGACCTGGGGCGATGTCGTGACCGCGGGTTCCGGGAGGTCAGCCGCGGTGCGCCTCGGGGTGGTGCAGGCACCATCCCTCCCACGCCGAAGTGACCATGCTCCGCACGTCGTGCCGGGCCCGCCAGCCGAGCTCCTTGGCGATGCGCTCGCCGGAGGCGACGACACGCGCCGGATCACCCGGACGGCGTGGCCCGGTCTCGGCCGTCAGGTCTGTACGGCCGGTGACCGCGCCGATCAGGTCCGCCATCTCACGGACGGAGACCCCGAGCCCGGTGCCGACGTTCAGCGTCAGGTCGCCCGCGCCGGGCCGCTCGGCCAGCCGGCGGGCGGCGGCCAGGTGCGCGGTGGCCAGGTCCTCGATGTGGATGTAGTCACGGACGCAGGTGCCGTCGGGGGTGTCGTAGTCGGTGCCGAAGATCCGCGGCCGCTCGCCGCGGGTGATCCGGTCGAACATCATCGGGATGATGTTGAAGACGCCGGTGTCGGCGAGCTCCGGCCGGGCTGCGCCCGCGACGTTGAAGTAGCGCAGGCACGCCGTGGAGATGCCGTGCGCGGCCCCGGTCGCCCGTACGAGCCACTCGCCGGCCAGCTTGGTCTCGCCGTACGGGTTGATCGGCAGGCAGGGCGTCTCCTCGGTGACGAGATCGACGTCGGGCATGCCGTAGACGGCCGCCGAGGAGGAGAAGACGAAGCTGCCGACGCCCGCGTCGACCACCGCCTCCAGCAGCACGGTCAGCCCGTGGAGGTTCTCCCGGTAGTAGAGCAGCGGCTTCTCCACCGACTCCCCGACCTGCTTCTTCGCCGCCAGGTGCACCACACCCGTCACGCCCAGCTCGGCGAACGCGCGGTCGAGCACCGCGCGGTCCAGCACCGAGCCCCGCACCAGCGGGACCTCCCGCGGCAGCCTGGCGGAGACGCCCGAGGACAGGTCGTCCAGGACGGCCACCCGCTCCCCGGCCTCCGTCATCGCCCGCGCCACGTGCGCCCCGATGTAGCCCGCTCCGCCTGTGATCAGCCACGTCATGCACGGCACCCTATTCCAGCCCGGCGACCGGAAACGTTTCCTCCGTCCGGGCCCGCCCGGACGGACGCGGTCCGGGAACCGGGCGCGCCTCCCGCGCGTCCTGTCAGTGGCGGGACACCCGGGTGCACGTGCGGTGAACGGCGGCTTCCGTTGATCCGATAGCCTCTGCCGACGTGCCGCACGCCGCCCCCTCGCCGGGGCCCTGGCGCGCCACGCCCGCTGCCCGCCGTGAACCGCGGCCCCGAGGCGGCCACGCCAGCCGCAAGGAGTGAGTTCGTCTGTCGACCGCCATCCTCACCGGTCCGCCGCCCGCCGGCTCCTCCCTCGAGGACGACCTGCGGTCGCTGGGCTTCGACGTCCGTACGGCCGCGTCCGGTGCCGGCATCGCCGGTGAGCTGGCCGCCGTCCCGGCCGGAGAGCGGGTCGCCGTGGTCGACCCCCGCTTCGTGGGCCACGTGCACGCCCTGCGGCTGGCCCTGACCGACCCCCGCTTCCCGGCCTGCGCCGTCGAGGGGGCGCTCGGCGCCCTGCCCGAGGCGCGCGCCGAGCTCGCCTCCGCCGCCTCCGGTGCCACCGGCCCCGGTGACCTCGCCGCCCGGATGGAGGCCGGCGGCGTCGCCGTCCACCGTCCCGAGCTTGGCGTCCTCGTCGCCGCCGTGCCCGAGGGCGAGGAGGCCCGGGCCAAGACGCTGGGCGAGGTCGAGGCCGTCGACGACGAGGCCGTCCGGCTGCGCGCCGCCGTGAAGTCCCGCGACGGGTTCTTCACCACCTTCTTCATCAGCCCGTACTCCCGCTACATCGCGCGGTGGTGCGCCCGCCGGGGCCTCACCCCCAACCAGGTCACCACGGCCTCGCTGCTCACCGCGCTGATCGCGGCCGGCTGCGCGGCCACCGGCAGCCGGGGCGGATACGTCGCGGCCGGCGTGCTGCTGATCGCCTCCTTCGTGCTGGACTGCACCGACGGCCAGCTCGCCCGCTACTCCCTGCAGTACTCCACGCTCGGCGCCTGGCTCGACGCCACGTTCGACCGCGCCAAGGAGTACGCCTACTACGCGGGCCTGGCGCTCGGCGCCGCCCGCGGCGGCGACGACGTCTGGGCGCTGGCGCTGGGCGCGATGATCCTGCAGACCTGCCGGCACGTCGTCGACTTCTCCTTCAACGAGGCGAACCACGACGCCACCGCCAACACCAGCCCCACCGCCGCCCTCTCCGACAAGCTCGACAGCGTCGGCTGGACGGTCTGGGCGCGCCGCATGATCGTGCTGCCCATCGGCGAGCGCTGGGCGCTGATCGCGGTCCTCACCGCCCTCACCACGCCCCGCGTCGTCTTCACGGTGCTGCTGATCGGCTGCGCGTTCGCCGCCTGCTACACCACCGCGGGCCGCGTGCTGCGCTCGCTGACCCGCAAGGCCAGGCGCACCGACCGCGCCGCCCAGGCGCTGGCGGACCTCGCCGACTCCGGCCCGCTCGCCGAGCTCGTGGCCGGCAGCGTCGGCCGCACGGTGCCCGCCACGGCCTACAGCGCGCCCTTCTGGGCGCTGCTGGCCACGGCCTCCCTGCTCGTCGGTCCGCTCTTCGCCGGCAACGCCGGCACCTGGCGGGCCGTCCTGCAGGCCGTGGTCTACGCCGTCTTCGCGGGCGTCGCCGTGGCGCAGCCCCTCAAGGGCCCCCTCGACTGGCTCGTACCGCCCGTCCTGCGGGCCGCCGAGTACGGCATGATCCTCGTGCTCGCGGCGAAATCCGGGGTCGACGGGGCGCTTCCCGCGGCTTTCGGCCTGGTGGCCGCGGTCGCCTACCATCACTACGACACGGTGTACCGCATCCGCGGTGGCACCGGTGCGCCCCCGCACTGGCTGGTGCGGGCGATCGGCGGACACGAGGGACGGGTCCTGGCGGTCACGATCGCCGCCGCCCTGTGGCACGGTCAAGGCTTCACCATCGCGCTGACGGCCCTCGCGGTCGCCATCGCGCTCGCGGTGCTCTCGGAGAGCATCCGGTTCTGGGTGTCCTCCGGGGCGCCCGCAGTACACGACGAAACAGGAGAACCCGCATGATCGGCCTCGTGCTGGCAGCCGGCGCCGGACGGCGTCTGCGCCCCTACACCGACACCCTGCCCAAGGCGCTGGTGCCGGTCGGTCCCGAAGGGGCCGAGGAGTCGCTCACCGTCCTCGACCTGACCCTCGGCAACTTCGCCGAGGTCGGCCTGACCGAGGTCGCGATCGTCGTCGGCTACCGCAAGGAGGCCGTGTACGCGCGCAAGGAGGCGCTGGAGGCCAAGTACGGCCTCAAGCTCACCCTGATCGACAACGACAAGGCCGAGGAGTGGAACAACGCCTACTCCCTGTGGTGCGCCCGTGAGGTCCTGGGCCGCGGTGTGATCCTCGCCAACGGCGACACCGTCCACCCGGTCTCGGTCGAGAAGACCCTGCTCGCCGCCCGCGGCGACGGTCAGAAGATCATCCTCGCCCTCGACACGGTGAAGAGCCTCGCCGACGAGGAGATGAAGGTCGTCGTGGACGCCGAGAAGGGCGTTCAGAAGATCACCAAGCTGATGGAGCCCAGCGAGGCCACCGGCGAGTACATCGGCGTCACCCTCATCGAGGCCGAGGCCGGCGCGGAGCTCGCCGACGCGCTGAAGACCACCTTCGAGCGCGACCCCGACCTCTACTACGAGGACGGCTACCAGGAGCTCGTCAACGGCGGCTTCAAGATCGACATCGCGCCGATCGGCGACGTCAAGTGGGTCGAGATCGACAACCACGACGACCTCGCCAAGGGCCGGGAGATCGCGTGCCAGTACTGACGAGGCTCATCCCCTCGCCGGTCGTCGTCGACATCCGTGCCGGAGCCCTGGACGATCTGGCGAGTGTCCTCGCCGACCAGCGGATCTCCAGCTCCGGCAAGCTGGCCGTCGCCATCAGCGGCGGCTCCGGGGCGAAGCTGCGCGAGCGGCTCGCCCCGGCGCTGCCCGGCGCCTCGTGGTACGAGGTCGGCGGCGGCACGCTGGACGACGCGATCAAGCTCGCCGACGCCATGAAGTCCGGGCACTACGACGCGGTCGTGGGCCTCGGCGGCGGCAAGATCATCGACTGTGCGAAGTTCGCGGCGGCGCGCATCGGCCTGCCGCTGGTGGCCGTGGCCACGAACCTCTCGCACGACGGTCTGTGCTCGCCGGTCGCCACCCTCGACAACGACGCGGGCCGCGGCTCGTACGGCGTGCCCAACCCCATCGCCGTCGTGATCGACCTCGACGTCATCCGTGAGGCCCCGGTCCGCTTCGTCCGCTCCGGCATCGGTGACGCGATCTCCAACATCTCCGCGGTCGCGGACTGGGAGCTCGCCCACCGTGAGCGCGGCGAGGACATCGACGGCCTGGCCGCCGCCATCGCCCGGCAGGCCGGCGAGGCCGTGCTGCGCCACCCCGGCGGGGTCGGCGACGACGGCTTCCTGCAGGTGCTCGCCGAGGGCCTGGTCCTCACCGGCATCTCGATGTCGGTGGCCGGCGACAGCCGCCCGGCGTCCGGCGCCTGCCACGAGATCAACCACGCCTTCGACCTGCTCTACCCCAAGCGAGCCGCCAGCCATGGCGAGCAGTGCGGCCTCGGCGCCGCCTTCGCGATGCACCTGCGCGGGGCCCACGAGGAGTCCGCGCTGATGGTCGAGGTCCTGCGCCGGCACGGCCTGCCCGTGCTGCCGGGCGAGATCGGCTTCAGTGACGACGAGTTCGTCAAGGTCGTCGAGTTCGCTCCGCAGACCCGCCCCGGGCGCTACACCGTCCTGGAGCACCTCGACCTCTCCACCGACCAGATCAGGGACGCATACGCCGACTATGCACAAACCGTCAGTCGCTGAACTCCGCCCGGTCGTCCACCCCGCGGGGGTGAAGGACCGGCGCAGCGGTGAGCACTGGGCCGGCCGCCTGTACATGCGAGAGATCTCGCTGCGCTGCGACCGGTACCTGGTCAACACCCGGATCACGCCCAACCAGCTCACCTATCTGATGACCGTCTTCGGCGTCCTCTCGGCCCCGGCCCTGCTGGTGCCCGGGATCCCGGGCGCCGTGCTCGGCGTGCTGATGGTCCAGCTCTACCTGCTGCTCGACTGCGTCGACGGCGAGGTCGCCCGCTGGAAGAAGCAGTTCTCGCTCGGCGGCGTCTACCTGGACCGGGTCGGCGCCTACCTGTGCGACGCCGCGGTCCTGGTCGGCTTCGGCCTGCGCGCCGCCGACCTGTGGGGATCCGGCCGGATCGACTGGCTGTGGGCGTTCCTGGGCACCCTCGCCGCCCTCGGCGCCATCCTGATCAAGGCCGAGACCGACCTCGTCGGGGTCGCCCGGCACCAGGGCGGGCTGCCGCCCGTCAAGGAGTCGGCGTCCGAGCCGCGCTCGTCCGGCATGGCGCTGGCCCGCAAGGCCGCCGCCGCCCTGAAGTTCCACCGCCTCATCCTCGGCATCGAGGCGTCCCTGCTGATCCTGGGCTTCGCGATCCTGGACGCGGTGCGGGGCGACCTGTTCTTCAGCCGCCTCGGCGTGGCGGTCCTGGCCGGCATCGCGCTCGTCCAGACGCTGCTGCACCTGGTGTCCATCCTCGTCTCGAGCAGGCTGCGATGAGCGCCCCCACGAAGGTCGGCGCGGTCGTCCTGACCATGGGCAACCGCCCCGACGAGCTGCGCGCCCTGCTGGAGTCGGTCGCCAAGCAGAACGGCGACCCCATCGAGGTCGTCGTCGTCGGCAACGGCTCCCCGCTGCCCGAGCTGAACGTCCCGGGCCTGGCCGTACGGACCGTCGAGCTGCCCGAGAACGTGGGCATCCCGGCCGGCCGCAACGTCGGCATCGAGGCGTTCGGCCCGGCCGGCCGCGACGTCGACATCCTGCTCTTCCTCGACGACGACGGTCTGCTGCCGCGCCAGGACACGGCCCAGCTGTGCCGGGAGGCCTTCGCCGCCGACCGCCGGCTCGGCATCATCAGCTTCCGCATCGCCGACCCCGACACCGGCGTCACCCAGCGTCGCCACGTGCCCCGGCTGCGCGCCTCGGACCCGATGCGCTCCTCGCGGGTGACCACCTTCCTGGGCGGTGCCAACGCGGTGCGCACCCGGGTCCTCGCCGAGGTCGGCGGTCTGCCGGACGAGTTCTTCTACGCGCACGAGGAGACCGACCTGGCGTGGCGGGCCCTCGACGCGGGCTGGATGATCGACTACCGGGCGGACATGGTCCTGCACCACCCGACCACCGCCCCCAGCCGGCACGCCGTCTACCACCGGATGGTGGCCCGCAACCGGGTGTGGCTGGCCCGCCGCAACCTGCCCGCCCCGCTGGTCCCCGTCTACCTCGGGGTGTGGCTGCTGCTGACCCTGGCCCGCCGGCCGTCCCCGGCCGCGCTGCGCGCCTGGCTGGGCGGCTTCAAGGAGGGCTGGACGGCTTCCTGCGGTCCGCGCCGGCCGATGAAGTGGCGTACCGTGTGGCGCCTGACCCGACTGGGTCGCCCGCCCGTGATCTGACAAGCTCGTGTCTTAAGAGCATCGGGCGCGGTCCGGGGCCCGGCCCCGGCAGCGCACCTTGAGGACGAAAGTGTCAACTGTGAGCGAGACAACGCACGACGGTGCGGTCGCCCTGAGTGCCCCGCCGTCACCCGACGACGGTCTTCCCGCCGCCGATCTGGCCAGGAAGTACGGCCTCGCGGTCAGCGGGGCCCGCCCCAGCCTGCCGGAGTACGCCCGGCAGCTGTGGGACCGGCGGCACTTCATCATCGCCTTCTCCCGGGCGAAGATGACCGCCCAGTACAGCCAGGCCAAGCTGGGTCAGGTCTGGCAGGTGGCCACGCCCCTGCTGAACGCCTCGGTGTACTTCCTGATCTTCGGTCTGCTGATGCAGCAGAGCAAGGGCATGGGGATCCGTACCTACGTCCCCTTCCTGATCACGGGCGTCTTCGTCTTCACCTTCACCCAGAGCTCGGCCATGGCGGGCGTGCGCTCCATCGCGGGCAACCTGGGGCTGGTGCGGGCCCTGCACTTCCCCCGGGCGGCCCTGCCGATCTCGTTCGCGCTGCAGCAGCTCCAGCAGCTGCTGCTGTCGATGGGCGTGCTGTTCGTCTTCCTCATCGGGTTCGGGCACATGCCGGCGCTGTCCTGGGTGCTGGTCGTCCCGGTGCTGACGCTGCAGTTCCTCTTCAACACCGGACTGGCGATGGCCCTCGCCCGCGCGGGCAGCAAGACCCCCGACCTGGCGCAGCTGCTGCCGTTCATCACCCGCACCTGGATGTACGCGTCCGGTGTGATGTACAGCCTGACCGACGCGCTGAAGAACAACCACGCCCCGGCGTGGGTGGTCGACGTGCTGAGCGCCAACCCGGCCGCCGTCTACATCGACCTCATGCGCTGGTCGCTGATCGACGACCACAGCCGGATCCACCTGCCGCCGCACGTGTGGGCGCTGGCGGTGGGCTGGGCCGTGCTGGTCGGGCTCGGCGGCTTCGTGTACTTCTGGAAGGCTGAGGAGCAGTACGGCCGTGGCTGATCCGAAAACCGGCGCCCAGGCGTCGGCACCCGTGCCCACCGTGATCGCGGACGACGTCCACATCGTCTACCGCGTCTACGGCGGCAACACCGGCCGCGGCAGCGCCACGGCCGCCCTGAACCGCATCATCAAGCGGACGCCCGGCGCGGGGGTGCGCGAGGTGCACGCCGTCAGGGGTGTGAGCTTCACCGCGTACCGCGGCCAGGCCATCGGTCTGATCGGCTCCAACGGCTCCGGCAAGTCGACCCTGCTCAAGGCGGTCGCCGGGCTGCTGCCCACCGAGCGCGGAAAGATCTACACCGACGGCCAGCCCTCGCTGCTGGGCGTGAACGCGGCCATGATGAACGACCTCACGGGCGAGAAGAACGTGATGCTCGGCGGTCTGGCCATGGGCATGTCGCGCGAGCAGATCCGCGAGCGCTACCAGGGGATCGTCGACTTCTCGGGCATCAACGAGAAGGGCGACTTCATCACGCTGCCCATGCGCACGTACTCCTCCGGCATGGCGGCCCGGCTGCGGTTCTCCATCGCCGCGGCCAAGGACCACGACGTGCTGATGATCGACGAGGCGCTGGCCACCGGCGACCGCTCGTTCCAGAAGCGCTCCGAGGCCCGCATCCGCGAGCTGCGCAAGGAGGCCGGCACGGTCTTCCTGGTCAGCCACAACAACCGGTCCATCCGGGACACCTGCGACCGGGTGCTGTGGCTGGAACGCGGGGAGCTGCTGATGGACGGACCGACCGACGAGGTGGTCCGGGCGTACGAGAAGGAGACGGCGCGCTAGCGAAGAGCGCGGACACGTCGTGGTCCGGCCCCCGTCGGCTCGCGCCCTCGGGGGCCTTGACCTATCCGTAACGGCCAACTGCCTTGTCCGCAGGGTTGATTCGCCTCCCGCGTGGCATGGTATGGATCAAGGCGCGTACCCGGGCGGACGTCGGGCACCTGTACGGCGTACGCTGTAGCGTGCATTTGCGGCCGTTTGGGGCGGGGCGTGGCGAAAACCGCGCCGGACCGCCGGCGGGGGCGCCGCGGAGGGAGGCTCGAGGGGGAGCCCATGGCGGGACAGGCCTGCGGCGTGTCCGAAATAGGATGTTCTGGGTCGGCAGTGTAGAACGGGAGATATGACGGCAATGGCTGTATTGGCTGCGGGGCCTCTCCAGAAGCGAGACGCGTACGCCGTCCCCGGTCCGGGCAGCCCGCGATGACCGCGGGGACGGACGCGCACGCGCGCGCCGTGCTCGACAAGGCCGCGCACGAGAACTTCCCCGTGGCGCCCTTCTTCGTGCCGCGCGCCTGGCGTGAGGACCTCATGGCCGTCTACGGCTACGCCCGCCTCGTCGACGACATCGGCGACGGCGACCTGGCCCCCGGCGGCCGGGACGCGGAGCTGCTGGGCCTGGACCGCGAGCAGACCGACGACCGCCTCGCCATGCTCGACGCCTTCGAGGCCGACCTGCGCCGCGTCTTCGACACCGCCGGCACCGGACCCCGCCACCCGCTGCTGCTCCGCCTGCGGCCCACCGTGCGCCGCCACGGCCTGACCCCCGAGCCCTTCCTCGGGCTGATCGAGGCCAACCGCCAGGACCAGCGGGTGCGCCGCTACGCCACGTACGACGACCTGCTCGCCTACTGCGAGCTGTCCGCCAACCCCGTCGGCCGGCTCGTCCTGGGCGTCACCGGCACGGCGAGCCCCGAACGGATCCGCCGCTCGGACGCGGTCTGCACGGCCCTGCAGATCATCGAGCACCTGCAGGACGTCGCCGAGGACCTCGGCCGCGACCGCGTCTACCTGCCCGCCGAGGACATGGAGCGCTTCCGCGTCACCGAGGCCGACCTGGCGCTTCCCACCAGCGGCGCATCGGTGCGCGCGCTGGTCGCGTACGAGGCGGAACGCGCCGGGCACCTGCTGAATGAAGGCACCCCCCTGGTGGGTAGCGTCCACGGCAGGCTGAAGCTGTTGCTCGCGGGATTCGTGGGCGGGGGGAGGGCGGCGCTCCGGGCGGTCGCCGCCGCCGGATACGACGTTCTCCCCGGACCGCCCAAGGCCACCAGGCTCAGTGTGCTGCGCGAGGCCGGGGCGACATTGCGAAGAGAGGGGTGAGCGGGACCGTGAACGGAACGCCACACGCGTCCGCACCGGTACTCGCCGCGTACAGCTACTGCGAGGCCGTCACCGGACAGCAGGCCGGCAACTTCAGCTACGGCATCAGACTGCTGCCGACCGCCAAGCGGCGGGCCATGTCGGCGCTGTACGCCTTCTCGCGGCGCGTCGACGACATCGGCGACGGGCCGCTGGACCCCGAGGCCAAGCGGCTGCGCCTGGAGGACGCCCGGACCACGCTCGAGCGGATCCGGGCGGGCGACGTCGACGAGGACGACACCGACCCGGTGGCCGTCGCGCTCGCGCACGCCGTACGCCGCTTCCCCATCCCCATCGGCGGGCTCGACGAGCTCATCGACGGGGTCCAGATGGACGTGCGCGGCGAGACCTACGAGACGTGGGACGACCTCGCCCGGTACTGCCGCTGCGTGGCGGGCGCCATCGGCCGGCTCTCGCTCGGCGTGTTCGGCACCGTGCCCGGCGCCCGGGACGCGGCGCGCGCTCCCGAGTACGCCGACACCCTGGGCCTCGCGCTGCAGCTCACCAACATCCTGCGCGACCTCCGCGAGGACGCCGCCAACGGCCGCAGCTACCTGCCCTCCGACGACCTCGCCAAGTTCGGCTGCTCGGCGGGCTTCCACTCCGTCCGGCCCCCGGCCGGCGCGGACTTCGCCGGGCTGGTGCACTTCGAGGTCCGGCGCGCCCGCGCGCTGTTCGCCGAGGGAATGAAGCTGCTGCCCATGCTCGACCGGCGCAGCGGCGCCTGCGTCGCCGCCATGTCCGGCATCTACCGCAGGCTGCTGGATCGTATCGCCGAGGAGCCCGCCGCCGTGCTGCGCGGCAGGGTCTCCCTGCCAGGCCGGGAGAAGGCCTTCGTGGCCGTGCGCGGGCTGTCCGGCTACGACGCGCGCAGCGTCCACCGGCAGGCCGCCAGGGGGCGCGCCTGATGCTCCGTCCCGGCACCGGAAAGCGGTGCGCAACCCTCCAGCCGGCCGTCGCGTCCCTGACATCAGCCGAGGGGGTGGGCGCATGACACCGGAGACGACGACCCGGCCCGACCGGCTCCGCACAGACGAGGCAGGCCGCCCCGACGGGGCGGCCGCGGTAGTGATCGGGGGTGGGCTCGCCGGCGTCACCGCCGCCCTCGAGCTCGCCGACGCCGGCCTGTCCGTCACGCTCGTCGAAGGCCGGCCGCGCCTGGGCGGCCTGGCCTTCTCCTTCCGCCGCGGCGACCTCACCGTCGACAATGGCCAGCACGTCTACCTGCGCTGCTGCACCGCCTACCAGTGGTTCCTCGACCGGGTCGACGCGCTGCACCTCGCGCCCCTGCAGGACCGGCTCGACGTGCCCGTCCTGGACGTCGGCCACCCCTCGGGACGGCCCCGCCTGGGCCGGCTGCGCCGCGCCGCCCTGCCCGTGCCCCTGCACCTGGCGGCGAGCCTGGCCACCTACCCCCACCTCTCGCTCGCCGAGCGGGCCAAGGTCGGCCGGGCCGCGCTGGCCCTCGGCAAGCTCGACCCGATGGACCCCGCGCTGGACGGCGAGGACTTCGCGTCCTGGCTGCACCGCCACGGCCAGTCGGACCGTGCCGTCGAGGCACTGTGGGACCTGGTGGGCGTGGCCACCCTCAACGCCACCGCCGACCGGTCCTCGCTGGGCCTGGCCGCCATGGTCTTCAAGACCGGGCTGCTCTCCGAGCCCGGCGCCGCCGACATCGGCTGGGCGCGCGTGCCGCTCGGCGAGCTGCACGACACCCGGGCCCGCGCCGCCCTGGACCGGGCGGGCGTCCGCTACGCCCTGCGCACCCGCGCCACCCACGTCGAGCGCGTCGGCGCCGGCGGCTGGCAGGTGCGCACCGAGGCCGGCCCCGGCGCCGCCGAGCGGCTCGACGCCGACGTCGTCGTGCTGGCCGTACCCCAGCGCGAGACCCACGCCCTGCTGCCCGACGGCGCCCTCGACGACGCCGACCGCCTGCTCGGCATCGACACCGCCCCCATCCTCAACCTGCACGTCGTCTACGACCGCGCGGTGCTGCGGCAGCCCTTCTTCACGGCGCTCGGCAGCCCCGTGCAGTGGGTCTTCGACCGCACCGACTCCTCCGGCCTCGCCGAGCGGGAGCCCGGCGCCCAGTACCTGGCCGTCTCCCAGTCGGCCGCGCAGGACGACATCGACCGGCCCGTCGCCGAGCTGCGCGAGCGCTATCTCCCCGAGCTCGAGCGGCTGCTGCCGGCGGCCCGGGGCGCGGTCGTACGCGACTTCTTCGTCACCCGGGAGCGCACGGCGACGTTCGCCCCCGCCCCGGGCGTCGGCCGGCTGCGGCCGGACGCCCCCACGAACGCGCCCGGCCTCTACCTGGCCGGCGCGTGGACCGCCACCGGCTGGCCCGCGACCATGGAGAGCGCGGTGCGAAGCGGTCTGAACGCCGCCGGCGCGGCACTCTCCGAGCTCGGCCGACCTCACCGAAGCCCCCTCAGAGAGGCGGCGGTATGAACCAGCGAGCCATCAAGGCGCGCGTTCCCGCAGGCGGGACGCGCGTGAGCACGATCACCAGAGGAGAGACCGTGACATCGGCGATCCCAGCTGTCGACACCGCGGGCGTTCGCGCCCTGCTGGAGCGCGGACGGACGCTTGCCACGCCGGTGCTGCGTGCCGCCGTCAACCGGCTCGCGGCACCCATGGACACCGTCGCCGCCTACCACTTCGGCTGGATCGACGTCGAAGGCCGGCCGGCGCACGGCGACAGCGGCAAGGCCATCCGGCCCGCCCTCGCCCTGCTGTCCGCCGAGGCGGCGGGCGCCGCTCCCGAGGTGGGCGTCCCCGGCGCCGTCGCCGTCGAGCTCGTGCACAACTTCTCGCTGCTGCACGACGACCTGATGGACGGCGACGAGCAGCGCCGCCACCGCGACACCGTCTGGAAGGCCTACAGCCCGGCCCAGGCCATCCTCGTGGGCGACGCGCTCTTCGCGCTCGCCAACGAGGTGCTCCTCGAGCTCGGCACCGTCGAGGCGGGCCGGGCCACCCGGCGGCTGACCACCGCCACCCGCAAGCTCATCGACGGCCAGGCCCAGGACATCTCCTACGAGCACCGCGAGCGGGTCACCGTCGAGGAATGCCTGGAGATGGAGGGCAACAAGACCGGCGCCCTGCTGGCCTGCGCGGTCTCCATCGGCGCGGTCCTCGGCGGCGCCGACGACCGTACGGCCGACACCCTGGAGGCCTACGGCTACCACCTCGGCCTCGCCTTCCAGGCCGTCGACGACCTGCTGGGCATCTGGGGCGACCCGGAGACCACCGGCAAGCAGACCTGGAGCGACCTGCGCCAGCGCAAGAAGTCCCTCCCGGTCGTCGCCGCCCTCGCGGCGGGCGGCCCGGCCTCCGAGCGGCTGGCCCGGATCCTCGCCGACGACGCCAAGCTGAGCGACGCCCAGCTCGCCCACTTCACCGAGGAAGAGTTCGCCAGCCGCGCGGCGCTGATCGAGGAGGCGGGCGGCCGCGAGTGGACCTCCGAGGAGGCCCGTCGCCAGCACGCCACGGCCATCCAGGCCCTGAGCGCGATCGACATGCCGGCCGAGGTCCGGGCGCAGCTGACCGCGCTCGCCGACTTCGTCGTCGTGCGCAAGAGCTGAGGAACGAAAGAGGATCGCCATTCACCCGAACTAGCCACCCTCGCGGTCGCCGGCCGGTGCCCTGCTCGGCGCCGGCCGACGGAACCCCCCAAGTACGGCAGTAACAAGCAGTACGGCAGAGAAGAAACTCACTGCATTAGGGGAAGCCATGACAGCGACGACCGACGGCACCGGGGCGCTACCGCCCCGGGTGGCCGAGGCCGGCCAGAGCACCACCGCGCCTCCCGGCGCGGCGACGGACGCCGAGCCGCCCAAGGGGCGCGAAGCCGTGGAGCGGGCCACCGCCCGCGCCGTCGAGCACCTCCTCACCCGCCAGGACCCGCGGGGCTGGTGGAAGGGCGACCTGGAGACCAACGTCACCATGGACGCCGAAGACCTGCTGCTCCGTCAGTTCCTCGGCGTCCGCGACGAGAAGACCACCGCGGCGGCCGCCCGCTTCATCCGCTCGCGGCAGCTCCCCGACGGCACCTGGGCCACCTTCCACAACGGGCCCCCCGAACTCTCCGCCACCGTCGAGGCCTACGTCGCGCTGCGGCTCGCCGGGGACGCCCCCGACGCGCCGCACATGGCCGCCGCCTCCGCCTGGGTCCGCGAACAGGGCGGCATCGCCGCCACCCGCGTCTTCACCCGCATCTGGCTGGCCCTCTTCGGCTGGTGGCGGTGGGAGGATCTCCCCGAGCTGCCGCCGGAGATCATGTACCTGCCGAAGCGATTCCCCCTCAACATCTACGACTTCGGCCAGTGGGCCCGGCAGACCATCGTGCCATTGACGATCGTCTCGGCCCTGCGGCCCGTACGGCCCGCCCCCTTCGGCCTCGACGAGCTCCACACCGACCCCCGTCGGCCGAACCCGCCGCGCCCGCTCGCCCCGGCCACCACCTGGGACGGCCTCTTCCAGCGCATGGACAAGGCGCTGCACCTCTACCACCGCTTCCCGGTGGGCCCGCTGCGCCGCGCGGCGCTGAACTCCGCGGCCCGCTGGATCATCGAGCGCCAGGAGAACGACGGCTGCTGGGGCGGCATCCAGCCCCCCGCCGTCTACTCCGTCATCGCCCTGAACCTCCTCGGCTACGACCTCCACCACCCGGTGCTGCGCGCCGGGCTCGAGTCGCTGGACCGTTTCGCCGTCTGGCACGAGGACGCGGACGGCGCCCCCGTCCGGATGATCGAGGCCTGCCAGTCCCCGGTCTGGGACACCTGCCTGGCCACCATCGCGCTCGCCGACGCGGGCGTGCCCGCCGACCACCCGGCGCTGGTCAGGGCCGCCGACTGGATGCTCGACGAGCAGATCCTGCGCTCCGGCGACTGGGCCGTGCGCCGGCCGGAACTGCCCCCGGGCGGCTGGGCCTTCGAGTTCGACAACGACAACTACCCCGACATCGACGACACCGCCGAGGTCGCCCTCGCCCTCAAGCGCGTCGCGCACCCCGACCCCGCCCGGGTGGAGACGGCCCTCGCCCGCGCCGCCCGCTGGACGGTGGGCATGCAGTCGAGGAACGGCGCCTGGGGTGCCTTCGACGCCGACAACACCAGCCCCTTCCCCAACCGGCTGCCGTTCTGCGACTTCGGCGAGGTCGTCGACCCGCCGTCCGCCGACGTCACCGCGCACGTCGTCGAGATGCTGGCCGTCCTCGGCAAGCGGCACGACCCGCGCACCCGGCGCGGCATCGAGTGGCTGCTGGGCGAGCAGGAGGAGTCCGGCGCCTGGTTCGGCCGCTGGGGCGTCAACTACGTCTACGGCACCGGATCCGTGCTCCCCGCCCTGGTGGCCGCCGGGATCCCCGCCTCGCACCCGGCCGTGCGCCGGGCCGTCGCGTGGCTGCGCGAGGTGCAGAACCCGGACGGCGGCTGGGGCGAGGACCTGCGCTCGTACCGCGACCCCGAGTGGATCGGGCGCGGCGCGTCCACCCCCTCGCAGACGGCGTGGGCCCTGCTGGCCCTGCTCGCCGCCGGGGAGCGCGACAGCGAGGCCGCGGTCCGGGGCGTGGCCCATCTGACCGACACGCAGGCCGAGGACGGCTCCTGGGACGAGCCGTACTTCACCGGCACCGGCTTCCCGTGGGACTTCTCCATCAACTACCACCTCTACCGCCAGGTCTTCCCGCTCACCGCGCTCGGCCGGTACCTGCACGGCGAGCCCTTCGCCGCCGAACGGCTGGAGGGCTGATGAAGCCCGGTACGGTCACGCCGGCCCCCGCCCCGCTGCTGATCGCCTGTGCGCTCGGCATCGAGCGCCTCGCCCTGCGCGGCGGCCAGGGCGGCGCGGCCGGACCCGTGACCGTCCTGCGCACCGGCATGGGACCGCAGGCCGCCGAGCGCGCCGTCACCCGGGCCCTGGGCGAGGACGAGGCCCTGCGCGACGCAGCCGTGATCGCCACGGGCTTCTGCGCCGGCCTGGCCCCCGGGATGCACCCCGGCGACCTGGTCGTCGCCGACGAGACGCGCGACGGCGAGGGCCGCACGGAGTGCGCCGGCGCCGAGCTGCTCGCCAAGGAGCTCGCCCGCCTCGCGCCCCGGCGCGTCATCCACACCGGGCCGCTGGTGGGCTCGGACCACGTCGTGCGCGGCGCGGAACGGCAGGCGCTGCACGCCGCGGGCGCGCTCGCCACGGACATGGAGTCCGCCGCCACGCTCCGAAGCGCCGTTCGGGCGGGTTCACGCCCGGTTGCGGCCGTAAGAGTGGTCGTGGACGCTCCAGAACATGAACTGGTACGAATCGGGACCCTGCGGGGTGGAATATCGGCCTTCCGCGTACTCCGCACCGTCCTGCCGGCCTTTTTCGAATGGCACCGTTCTTTGCTGCTCCCCAGGAGGTGAGCCAGATGGCCATGCCGCTCCGCCAGACCATCCGGGTCGGGACCTATCTCTTTGAACAGAAGCTGCGCAAGCGGGAGAAGTTCCCGCTGATCGTGGAGCTCGAGCCGCTCTTCGCCTGCAACCTCAAATGCGAGGGCTGCGGGAAGATCCAGCATCCGGCCGGCGTGCTGAAACAGCGCATGCCCGTCGCCCAGGCGGTCGGCGCGGTGCTGGAATCCGGTGCGCCCATGGTTTCCATCGCCGGCGGCGAGCCTTTGATGCACCCGCAGATCGATGAAATCGTGCGGCAGCTGGTGGCCCGGAAGAAATACGTCTTCCTTTGCACCAACGCCCTGCTGATGCGGAAGAAGATGGAGAAGTTCACTCCTTCTCCCTATTTCGCGTTCGCGGTGCACATCGACGGGCTGCGCGAGCGGCACGACGAGTCGGTCGCCAAGGAGGGCGTCTTCGACGAGGCGGTGGAGGCGATCAAGGAGGCCAAGCGCCGCGGCTTCCGGGTCACCACCAACTCGACGTTCTTCAACACCGACACCGCGCAGACCGTCATCGAGGTGCTGAACTACCTCAACGACGACCTGCAGGTGGACGAGATGATGATCTCGCCCGCCTACGCCTACGAGAAGGCACCGGACCAGGAGCACTTCCTGGGCGTCGAGCAGACCCGCGAGCTGTTCAAGAAGGCCTTCGCCGGCGGCAACCGGCGGCGCTGGCGGCTCAACCACAGCCCGCTCTTCCTCGACTTCCTCGAGGGCAAGGCCGACTTCCCGTGCACCGCGTGGGCCATCCCCAACTACTCCCTCTTCGGCTGGCAGCGCCCCTGCTACCTGATGAGCGACGGCTACGTCCCCACGTACCGGCAGCTCATCGAGGAGACCGAGTGGGAGAAGTACGGGCGGGGCAAGGACCCCCGGTGCGCCAACTGCATGGCGCACTGCGGCTACGAACCCACGGCGGTGCTGGCCACGATGGGCTCGCTCAAGGAATCGCTGCGAGCGGCCCGGGAGACCGTCTCCGGGAACCGGGGCTGACCGTCGTGGCCACGACGGAGCCCGTCTCCCTCGGGCTGCCCACGACCCCGGCCCGGCCGCTCGCGGTGCGCCGCCCCTCGCGGCGCATCCAGGTCGGGCCGGTCCCCGTCGGCGGCGACGCCCCGGTGTCCGTGCAGTCGATGACCACGACGGTCACGGCGGACGTCGGCGCGACGCTGCAGCAGATCGCCGAGCTCACGGCCGCCGGCTGTCAGATCGTGCGCGTCGCCTGTCCGTCGCAGGACGACGCCGACGCGCTGCCGGTCATCGCGAAGAAGTCCCGGATCCCGGTGATCGCGGACATCCACTTCCAGCCGAAGTACGTCTTCGCGGCCATCGACGCCGGCTGCGCGGCGGTGCGTGTGAACCCGGGCAACATCCGGCAGTTCGACGACAAGGTCAGGGAGATCGCGCGCGCCGCCTCGGCGGCCGGCACCCCGATCCGTATCGGTGTGAACGCCGGCTCGCTGGACCGCCGCCTGCTGGAGAAGTACGGCAAGGCGACGCCCGAGGCGCTGGTGGAGTCGGCGCTGTGGGAGGCCTCGCTCTTCGAGGAGCACGGCTTCCGCGACATCAAGATCTCGGTCAAGCACAACGACCCGGTCGTGATGGTCAACGCCTACCGCCAGCTGGCCGCCCAGTGCGACTACCCGCTGCACCTGGGCGTCACCGAGGCGGGCCCGGCCTTCCAGGGCACCATCAAGTCCGCCGTCGCCTTCGGCGCGCTGCTCTCCGAGGGCATCGGCGACACCATCCGCGTCTCCCTGTCGGCCCCGCCGGCCGAGGAGATCAAGGTCGGCATCCAGATCCTGGAGTCCCTCAACCTCCGCCGGCGCCGCCTGGAGATCGTCTCGTGTCCCTCCTGCGGCCGGGCGCAGGTGGACGTCTACAAACTCGCGGACCAGGTGACCGCCGGCCTGGAGGGGATGGAGGTGCCGCTGCGCGTGGCCGTCATGGGCTGTGTCGTCAACGGCCCCGGTGAGGCGCGCGAGGCCGACCTGGGCGTCGCCTCCGGCAACGGCAAGGGCCAGATCTTCGTCAAGGGCGAGGTCATCAAGACCGTCCCCGAGTCGAAGATCGTCGAGACCCTCATCGACGAAGCGTTGAAGCTCGCCGAGCAGATGGAGAAGGACGGCGCCCTGTCGGGGAGCCCCGCCGTCACCGTCGTCTGACCGGCGGGGTCCGAACGAGCCTGGCGCACCAGGCCGACAGAAGAGGAGGGGGCCGGCGTGTCGTTGCTGGAGAACATCCGCGGTCCGCACGACGTGAAGGCACTGGACGGGGAGGACCTGACCGACCTCGCCGAGGAGATCCGCCACTTCCTGGTCCACGCCGTGGCCAGGACCGGCGGCCACCTCGGGCCGAACCTCGGCGTGGTGGAGCTGACCATCGCCCTGCACCGCGCCTTCGACTCACCCGCCGACCGCGTCCTGTGGGACACCGGCCACCAGAGCTACGTCCACAAGCTGCTGACCGGGCGCCAGGACTTCTCCAAGCTGCGCGGCAAGGGCGGCCTGTCGGGCTACCCCTCCCGCGAGGAGTCCGAGCACGACGTCATCGAGAACAGCCACGCCTCCACCGTCCTGGGCTGGGCCGACGGCCTCGCCAAGGCCAACCAGGTCCTCGGCCGCTGGAACCGCCATGTCGTCGCCGTCATCGGCGACGGCGCGCTCACCGGCGGCATGGCCTGGGAGGCCCTCAACAACATCGCCGCCGCCAAGGACCGGCAGCTGATCATCGTCGTCAACGACAACGCGCGCAGCTACGCGCCCACCATCGGCGGCCTCGCCGACCACCTGGCCACGCTGCGCACCACCGACGGCTACGAACGCGCCCTGTCGTGGGGCAAGGACGCGGTCCTGAGCGTCCCGGTCCTCGGCAGGCCGCTCTACGAGTCGCTGCACGGCGCGAAGAAGGGCTTCAAGGACACCTTCGCCCCCCAGGGCATGTTCGAGGACCTGGGCCTGAAGTACCTCGGCCCGATAGACGGGCACGACATCGCCGCCGTCGAGTCGGCGCTGCGCCGGGCCAAGCGCTTCCACGGCCCGGTCCTCGTGCATTGCCGCACCCAGAAGGGGCGCGGCTACCAGCCGGCGCTGGAGGACGAAGCGGACCGTTTCCACACGGTCGGCGTGATGAACCCGCTGACCTGCGAACCGCTGTCCCCCTCCCCGGGCACGTCGTGGACGTCCGTCTTCGGCGACGAGATGCTCAGGATCGGTGCCGAGCGGCCCGACGTCGTCGCCATCACGGCGGCGATGCTGCACCCGGTGGGGCTGACGAAGTTCGCCGAGGCCTACCCCGACCGGGTGTGGGACGTCGGCATCGCCGAGCAGCACGGCGCGGTGTCGGCCGCCGGGCTGGCCACCGGCGGCCTGCACCCCGTCTTCGCCGTCTACGCCACCTTCCTCAACCGCGCCTTCGACCAGGTGCTCATGGATGTCGCCCTGCACAGGTGCGGGGTGACGTTCGTGCTGGACCGGGCCGGCGTCACCGGCACCGACGGGCCCAGCCACAACGGCATGTGGGACATGTCGATCCTCCAGGTCGTCCCCGGCCTGCGCATCGCCGCCCCGCGCGACGCCGGCCAGCTGCGCGCCCAGCTGCGCGAGGCCGTGGCCGTCGAGGACGCCCCGACCGTCGTGCGCTTCCCGAAGGAGACCGTGGGCCGGGACATCCCGGCCGTCGGACGGGTCGGCGGCATGGACGTCCTGGCCCGGCCGGACGGCGCGGACGAGGGCGCGGACGACGGCGCCGACGTGCTGTTCGTCGCCGTCGGGGCCATGGCGGAGGTGGGGCTGGACGTCGCCGGGCTCCTGCGGGACCGCGGCACCACCTGCACGGTCGTCGACCCGCGCTGGGTCAAGCCGGTCGACGAGGCCCTGCCCGGCCTCGCCGCGCGCCACCGCCTGGTCGCCGTGGCCGAGGACAACAGCCGTACCGGCGGCGTCGGCTGGGCCGTGTCCCAGGCGCTGCGCGACGCGGGCGTCGACCTGCCCGTACGGACCTTCGGCATCCCCGAGCAGTTCCTGGCGCACGCCAAGCGGGCCGAGGTGCTCGCCGACCTCGGCCTGACCCCCGCCGAGATCGCCGGCCGGATCAGCGCGGCCCTGGCCCGCACCGAGGAGACGGCCGTCAAGGAGGAGAGCACCGCATGACCGCCGACGACCCCAAGGGCTTCGACCTGGCCCACCTGCTGGCCGAGCGCGGCGGCGAGCGGTACGACCTGCACGCCCGGCACCTCAACCACCAGCTGCCGCGCATGCTGCGCACCATCGGCTTCGACAAGGTCTACGAGCGCGCCGAGGGCGCCTATTTCTGGGACGCCGACGGGCAGGACTACCTCGACATGCTCGCCGGCTTCGGGGTGATGGGGGTGGGCCGGCACCACCCGGTCGTCCGCAAGGCGCTGCACGACGTCCTCGACGCCCAGCTGGCCGACCTCACCCGCTTCGACTGCCCCCCGCTGCCCGGCCTGCTCGCCGAGAAGCTGCTGGCCCACGCGCCGCACCTGGACCGGGTGTTCTTCGGCAACAGCGGCACCGAGGCGGTGGAGACGGCGCTGAAGTTCGCCCGGTACGCCACCGGCAGACCGAGGATCCTCTACTGCGAGCACGCCTTCCACGGCCTGACCGCGGGCTCCCTGTCGGTCAACGGCGAGGAGGGCTTCCGGGACGGCTTCGCGCCCCTGCTGCCGGACACCGCGATCCCGCTCGGCGACCTCGGGCGCCTGGAGCGGGAGCTGGAGCGCGGGGACGTGGCGGGCTTCGTGGTGGAGCCCGTCCAGGGCAAGGGCGTGCACGAGGCGCCGCCCGGATTCCTGCGCGCGGCACAGGACCTGCTGCACCGGCACAAGGCGCTGCTGATCGCGGACGAGGTGCAGACCGGCATCGGGCGGACCGGCGACTTCTTCGCCTACCGGCACGAGCGGGACGTGGAGCCGGACCTGGTGTGCGTGGCCAAGGCGCTGTCCGGCGGCTATGTCCCCGTCGGCGCCACGCTCGGCAAGGACTGGATCTTCAAGAAGGTCTACTCCTCCATGGACCGGGTGCTGGTCCACTCGGCCAGCTTCGGCTCCAACGCCCAGGCCATGGCGGCCGGGCTGGCGGTGCTCGCCGTCATGGAGGAGGAGCGTCTGGTGGAGAACGCCCGGACCACCGGCGACCTGCTGCGCTCGCGGCTGGCGGCGCTGGTCGACCGCTACGAGCTGCTGCACGAGGTACGCGGCCGGGGCCTGATGGTCGGCATCGAGTTCGGCAGGCCGAGGTCGCTGGCGCTGCGCAGCCGCTGGACGATGCTGCAGGCGGCCCGCAAGGGGCTGTTCGCGCAGATGGTCGTGGTGCCGCTGCTGCGCAGGCACCGCATCCTCACCCAGGTCTCGGGCGACCACCTCGAGGTCATCAAGCTGATCCCGCCGCTGATCATCGGCGAGCCCGAGGTGGACCGGTTCGTGAAGGCATTCACGGCCGTCATGGACGAGGCCCACAACGGCGGCGGCCTGATGTGGGACTTCGGCCGCACGCTGGTGAAGCAGGCGGTGGGGAGCCGCTGAGCCGGCCGGCCCCCACCCCCCGGCCTCAGTCGCCGAGCAGCCGCTCCCGCAGCCGGTCGCGGGTGTGGTGGGCCAGCCCGAGCCCCTCGGAGAGGTACCGCTCGGTGCCTCCCCACCGCTCGTCGATCGCCGCGAACGCCGCGGCCAGGTACATGCTCCGCGCCTCGAACAGCGGCGACAGCAGCTCCAGCACCTCCGGGGACGCCGAACCGTCCGTGCCGTCGCCGCGCCGCACCCGGTACCGCCGGTGCGGCGCGTTCGACTCCAGGTAGTCCGCCTCGACGGCCTCGCGCTCGACCCCGAGGGCCAGCAGCGTCACCGCGATCGACAGCCCCGCGCGGTCCTTGCCGGCGGCGCAGTGCATCAGGGCGGGGACGGACTCGTCGGCAAGGGTGTGCAGCACCCGGCTGTGCTCGGCGGTGCGGGTGGTGATCATCACGCGGTACGACGCGGCCATCCGGCCCGCCGCACGGCCCTCGCCCAGCACGGACCGCAGTATGTCCAGGTCGCCGTCGCGGACCATCCGCCAGAACTCGCTGCCGTCCGCGGGGTCGGACAGCGGGATGTTGAGGTTGCGCACGCCGGGGAGCGTCACGTCCGGGCCCTCGAGCGCGATGTCCGCGGCGTTGCGGAAGTCGAAGACGGTGTGCAGGCCCAGCGAGGCGAGGAAGGCGGTGTCGGCCTCGGTGGCGTGGGCCAGGTGACCGCTGCGGAAGAGGACGCCGGGCCGTACGCTCCGCCCGCCGGCGGCCGGCAGGCCGCCCAGGTCACGGAAGTTGCGCACTCCCGCCAGCTCGGGCTCGGTGGACGGGACGTGTGGCGTCTGCGTCACGGGCGCTCCTCGGAATCATGGTGGCGACGGGCCGTCGGGGGTGACGCCAAATCGTATTCCGGGAGCGGTGATTTTTCCGGGGTGGGATACATCACGGCACGTCAACCCCTGGTTACGGTGGCGTAGGTCACTCCTGAAGGTGAAAGATGCACTGACGTGGCAGACGATTCGAATTCCTTCAGCAAGCGCGCCATCGGCGCGATCGGGTCGTACGCAGCCGTCGGGGACAGCTTCACCGAGGGCGTCGGGGATCCAGGACCCGACGGCGCCTTCGTCGGCTGGGCCGACCGACTGGCCGTACTCCTCTCCGATCAGCAGCCCGAGCACTCGTTCACGTACGCCAACCTCGCCGTCCGCGGCCGGCTTCTGGACCAGATCGTCGAGGAGCAGGTCCCCAGGGCCCAGGAGCTCGGGCCGGACCTCGTCACCTTCTGCGCCGGCGGCAACGACATCCTGCGGCCGGGCAGCGACCCCGACGACGTGGCCGAGCGTTACGAGGCCGCCGTCGTCCGGCTCACCGGCTCGGTCGGAACGGTCCTGCTGTGCACCGGCTTCGACACCCGGGGCGTTCCGGTCCTGCGTCACCTGCGGGGCAAGATCGCGACGTACACCGCCCATGTGCGGGCCATCGCCGACCGCCACGACTGCCCGGTCCTCGACCTGTGGTCGCTGCGCTCGGTGCAGGACCGGCGGGCCTGGAGCGACGACCGCCTGCACCTGTCGGCGGACGGGCACACCCGCGTCGCCCTGCGCGCCGCCCAGGTCCTCGGCCTGGAGGTGCCGGCCGACCCCGACCAGGAGTGGCCGACGGAGGAGCAGCGTTCGGCCGCCGAGGTGCGCCGGGACAACGTCCACTGGGCGCGCGAGTACCTCGTGCCGTGGATCGGGCGCCGGCTGCGCGGCGAGTCCTCGGGCGACAACGTCGAGCCCAAGCGCCCGGACCTGCTGCCGCTGTGACGCCCGGGGCCCGCGAGGGCCCCGGAAGGCCTTTCAGTGGGCGAGCCGCCGGTGCGGCACGTCGGCCCAGACGACGCGGCCTCTGCCGTCGTCGTCGGGCCGTACGCCCCAGGCCTGGGACAACGCCCCGACCAGCAGCAGGCCCCGTCCGCTCTCCTCGTCCGCCCCGCTGCACCGGGCGACGGGCTGGGTCGGGGCGTGCCCCCGGTCGGCGACCTCTATGCGCAGCGCCGCTCCGCCGACCCGCAGCTGACAGCTGACCTTGTCGCTGTCGGTGTGCCGCACCGCGTTGGTGACCAGTTCGGACACCACCAACTGGGCGTCGTCGCAGGCGACTTCGTCGATTCCCCATTCCCGCAGCCGCGCGAGCACTCGTTGTCGCGCCTCCGCCACCGAGGTGTTGAGGGCCGGGAAGTGAAAAGCGTCCTGCAGCCGGGCCGCGAAAAAGCCGCCGCGGAACGCGAGCGAGGGTGCGTCGTGGGAGGGGAGCACTCCGCAACTATGTGCGATGTCGATCGTCTGTGGCAAGGTTCAATCTGCAAATTGCAGAATCGTAAGGACAGTCTGTCGGGTCGACAGACCGCGTGGCACACTGCAGGCATATGACGGCAGTTGGAGGGGGTGGACAGTGGCGGACTCGCGGCCGGCGGGTGCTCCGACCGTCCTGAGGGTCGTGCTCGGCAAGCGCCTGCACGACCTGAGGGAGAAGGCGGGGCTCTCCTACGAGGAGGCGGGCCGTGCCCTCGACGTCACCCACGCCACCGTCCGCAGGATGGAGAAGGCCGAGGTCGGGCTGAAGATCCCCTACGTGGAGAAGCTCCTCCGCGTCTACGGGGTCCTCGACGCGGAGGAGGTGGAGGGCTTCCTCGCCCTCACCCGGGAGGCCAACCGCCCCGGCTGGTGGCACCGCTTCCGCGACGTACTGCCCGAGTGGTTCAGCGCGTTCGTCAGCCTGGAGGGTGAGGCCAATCTCATCCGCGCCTACGAACCCCACTACATCCCCGGACTGCTGCAGACCGAGGACTACGCCCGCGCGGTCCTCCGCGCCGGGATGCCGCACGCCCGCGAGGCCGACGTCGAGCGCGCCGTCACCGTCCGCCGGGAACGCCAGGGCCTGCTCACGCGGGAGAAGGCGCCCCTGCTGTGGGTGGTGATGGACGAGACCGTGCTGCGCCGGCCCATCGGCGGGCCGGACGTCATGCGCGCCCAGCTCGACCGGCTCGTCGAGGCCACCGACATGCCGAACGTACGGCTGCAGTTCATGCCGTTCGCCGCCGGGCCGCACCCGGCGATGTACGGCCCCTTCCATATCTTCCGGTTCCCCATCCAGGAACTGCCGGACATCGCGTACGCGGAGAACCTCGTCGGAGCCTCGTACTTCGACCAGCGCGACGACGTCTCGTCCTTCCTGGAAGCGCTGGACCGGATGTGCGCGCAGGCCGCGCCGGCACACACCACCAAGGCAATCCTGGGTGGCATTCGTAAGGAGATCTGAACCATGGATCTGGACAGCGTCTACAACGGCATGCCCGCGACCGACCTCGGCACCGAGGGCTGGAGCAAGCCGTGGAGCGGCGGCAACGGCGGCAGCTGCGTCGAGGTCATGCGGCTGCGCGACGGCCGGGTGGCCCTGAGACAGTCCACCGACCCCGGGGGCCCCGCGTTGATCTACACGCGTCACGAGATGGAGACCTTCATCCGGGGCGCGAAGGCCGGCGAGGCGGACTTCCTGCTGGCGGGCCCGCGCGCGAGCGCGGACTAGCGCCCCGTCCGGCCGCGGGACCAGGCGGCCCGGCGACCTCCGCATGCGTGGACATCCGCATGCGCCGACATCTGCATGCGCACCGAAGGGAACACGGCGTGATCGAGCAGGGCATGCCCGGCATAGGCGCGGGCGAGCAGGGCTTCCCGGCCGAGGAGATCGACACCAGCAGGCCGCACCCGGCCCGCATGTACGACTACTACCTCGACGGCTGGGACAACTACGAGGTCGACCGGGCGGCCGCCGAGCGCGTCATCGCGGCCCACCCGCAGGTGCGCCTGTCCGCCCGCGCCAACCGCGCCTTCATGCGCCGGGCCGTGCAGGAGGCGGTGCGCGGCGGCATCCGCCAGATCATCGACATCGGCACCGGCATCCCCACCTCGCCCAACACCCACGAGGTGGCCCGGGAGACCGACCCCGGGGTGCGCGTCGCCTACATCGACAACGACCCCATCGTCGCCACCCACGCCGGGGCGAAGCTGACCGACGCCGGCGGCGCGGGGTTCGCGCTCGCGGACGTACGGCGGCCCGAGACGATCCTGAACGACCCGGTCGTCCGCGGGCTCATCGACTTCGACGAGCCCGTGGCCCTGCTGCTCGTCGCCGTCCTGCACTTCGTCAAGGACGAGGAGGACCCGGCAGGCATCGTCGCCACCCTGGGCGACGCCCTCCCCTCCGGCAGCATGCTCGTCCTCTCCCACGCCACCGAGGAGCCCTACGAGGGATACGCGGCCGGCCGTACGGACACCGTCGCCCGGGACGGGGTGCTGGACGTCTACAAGAACGCCACCGCCGCCCTCAACCTGCGCGGCCGGGCCGCCATCGAGCCGCTCTTCGGCGACTTCCGGCTCCTCGAACCCGGCCTGGTCCGGGTGCCGCTGTGGCGGCCGGACGGACCGGTGCCCGGCCCCGAGGAGCTCAGCAACACCATCTTCTACGGAGGCGTGGGCCGCAAGGGCTGACCACCGCCATCCTCTGGAAACTCGCAGGTCAGGGACGGTGTCAGCGGTCCGTCCTAGGGTGGTCGCATGGACGGTGAGCTCTTCCCCCGGCCCCCGGCGGAGATCGCGCCCGGCGCGGTGCACCTCCCCGGATGGCTGGACCAGGACGCCCAGCTCCGCCTCCTCGCCGCCTGCCGCGAGTGGGCCAGACCGCCCGCCGGCCTGCGCACCGTGCGCATGCCGAGCGGCGGGCTGATGTCGGTGCGCACGGTCTGCCTGGGCTGGCACTGGTTCCCCTACGGCTACGCCCGCACCGTCGTCGACGGCGACGGCGCGCCCGTCAAACCCTTCCCGCCCTGGCTGGACGCTCTCGCCCGGGACGCGGTGACCCGGGCGTACGGGCGGCCGGCCGGCCCGGAGGCGTACGACATCGCGCTCGTCAACTTCTACGACCACGCCGCGAAGATGGGCATGCACCGCGACGGCGACGAGAGGTCCGACGCCCCCGTCGTCTCGCTCAGCCTCGGCGACGCCTGCGTCTTCCGCCTGGGCAACACCGACGGACGCACCCGCCCCTGGACGGACGTCGAGCTGCGCAGCGGAGACCTCCTCGTCTTCGGCGGCCCGGCGCGCCGCGCCTATCACGGTGTGCCGCGCGTCCTTCCCGGGACCGCGCCGCCCGCCCTGGGGCTGACGGGGCGGCTGAACATCACGCTGCGGGTGAGCGGGCTGTGACGCCGGCCGCGTCGGGAAACGACGGCTGTCGGGAAAAGGCGGCCGCCGGGAAACGACGGCCGCCGGGAAATTCGGATGCGGCCGTGCGGGGAAGCGTGCAGAGTTGGCCCCCGGCCGTGCGTACGACGCCGTCCGGGCCCCGATCGACGGGGGTGGGCCCGGCCGGCCGTACGCGTCGCGCCCACGGGTGACGGGTCGCGGGCCGCCTGGCGCAGGGCCCGCCCCGCGGTGATCCTTCCCGGACGGATAATGGGGTGACCTGCCCACTTCACCCTGGAGGCGCCGTGACCGGCTCCCGTCCGACCCGCTCACCACTCGACTCGCTGCGGCCGGACGCCTTCGGCGCGGACCCGGCAGGGGAGCGGATGGCGCGCATCAGGCGGTCGCCGAACTTCGCGGGCGGCGTGTTCGTCAACCCGGAGGGCACCCGGCGGACCCCGTCCGGCTCCATGCTGAAGTTCCTGCCCACGTACTTCCGCAAGGAGGAGCGCCTGCGCAGGGCCCCGGCCCACGCCGTGCCCGTCCACCCCACCACCGTCGCCGACCTGGCCGTGCCGGCGGCCTCGGGGCTGCGCCTGACCTGGATGGGCCACTCCAGCGTGCTGGCCGAGATCGACGGCGCGCGCGTGCTCTTCGACCCGGTGTGGTCCGAGCGCTGCTCGCCGTTCGCCCATCTGGGCCCCCGGCGGCTGCACCCGGTGCCCGTACCGCTGGCCGAGACCGGCCCGCTGGACGCCGTGGTCATCTCCCACGACCACTACGACCACCTCGACATGCCGACCGTCCGGGCGCTGGCCCGGACCGGCACGGCGTTCGTCGTCCCGCTGGGCGTCGGCGCCCACCTCGAGCACTGGGGCGTCCCCGCGGACCGCGTCACCGAGCTCGACTGGCACGAGTCGACCGAGGTGGCCGGCCTCACCCTCACCGCCACCCCCGCCCGGCACTTCTGCGGCCGGGCGCTGCGCAACACCCAGCACACCCTGTGGGCCTCCTGGGTGGTCGCCGGCCCCGAGCACCGCGTCTTCCACAGCGGTGACACCGGCTACTTCCCCGGGTTCGCCGACATCGGCGCGCAGTACGGGCCGTTCGACGCCACGATGGTGCAGATCGGCGCCTACAGCGAATTCTGGCCGGACATCCACATGACCCCGGAGGAGGGCATGCGGGCGCACACCGACCTGCAGGGCGGCGACGCCGCGCCGGGCGTCATGCTGCCGATCCACTGGGGCACCTTCAACCTCGCCCCGCACCCCTGGGAGGAGCCGGCCGAGGGAACGCTCGCCGCCGGCCGCCGCGCGGGCGCCCGGGTCGTCGCACCCCGGCCCGGCCAGCCGTTCGAGCCGGCCGTGGGGCTGCCGCTGGAGCCGTGGTGGCGGGCGGTCGCGGCGCCGGCGGCGGGCGACGGCGAGCGTCCGGCCGAGGAGCCGGAGACGGCCGAGGTGCTCCTCCAGGCGTAGCGCGGTCGTCCCGCGCGGCGTTGGCGCGTTTACCCAGGGGGTGGGATGACCCCTTGTCAGATAAGCGGACGTGTCGCTTCAATGCCGAGGTCGGTTAGGAAAGTTTCCTAACATTCAGCCGACCCATCGGGTCGGCCGACCATCGGGAACGAACGGAGCCTCGCATGTCCGCACGCCCCTCGAAGAAGCCGATGCGCGCCGCCCTCCTGGGCCTGGCCGTAGCCCTCCCCGCCTCCCTCGCCCTGGCGGGGACCGGCCAGGCGACACCCGCACCCTCCGCGCCGGCGGCGGCGCCGACGGTGGCGATACGGCACGCGGACGCGGCGGCGCCGGGCCTGGACGAGCCGCACAAGAAGGACATCGCCATGCGGCTGGTGTCGAGCGCGGAGAACTCCTCGCTCGACTGGCGGGCCCAGTTCACCTACATCGAGGACATCAAGGACGGCCGCGGCTACACCGCCGGCATCATCGGCTTCTGCTCGGGCACCGGCGACATGCTCGAGCTCGTCGAGCACTACACCCAGCGCAAGCCCGGCAACCCGCTGGCACCCTTCCTGCCCGCCCTGCGCAAGGTCAACGGCACCGCCTCGCACGCCGGCCTCGGCAAGCCCTTCGAGGACGCCTGGCACAAGGCCGCCCAGGACAAGGCCTTCCAGGACGCCCAGGAGTCCGAGCGCGACCGGGTCTACTTCGACCCGGCCGTCAAGCAGGCGAAGGACGACGGGCTGCGCGCGCTCGGCCAGTTCGCCTACTACGACGCGACCGTCATGCACGGTCCCGGCAGCGGCAGGAACAGCTTCGGCGGCATCCGCAAGGCCGCCCTGGCCAAGGCCAAGCCCCCGGCCCAGGGCGGCGACGAGAAGACCTACCTGAACGCCTTCCTCGACGCCCGCAAGAAGGCCATGCGGGGCGAGGAGGCGCACAACGACACGAGCCGCGTCGACACCGCGCAGCGCGTCTTCCTCGACAGCGGCAACCTCGACCTCGTGCCGCCGCTGAAGTGGAAGGTCTACGGCGACTCCTACCAGATCAACGAGTAGGCGCCGCGGGAGTGTGCGCTCCCGGGGGAGCGCACACTCAGTGGCCCAGCTGATCCAGCAGGTGCTCCATGTCGCAGCAGGAGTCCCGCCGCAGCTGCCGCCCGACCTCCAGCCAGTCGCCGGGCCGGCCGCCCACGCGCGGCGCCGCGGCGGCGGCCCGCTCGTACGCGCCGACGAGCTCGCGCTGCTCGTACGCGACCCCGCCGCGCAGCACCGCCGTAGTCCGTACGAGCGAGTCGAAGTCGCTGAACGGGTCGCCGTCGATCACGGTGGCGTCGGCGAGCTTGCCCGCCTCCAGTGTGCCCAGGTCCCGCTCCGCGCCGTACGCCCGTGCCGCCAGCACCGTCGCGGTGCTCAGGGCCTGGGCCGGCGACAGCCCCCCGTACCGGTGCAGGGCCCGCAGGCCCATGTGCAGGGAGAGGCCGACCGGCACCAGCGGGGCGTCCGTGCCGAGGGCGACGAGCCCGCCGCCGGACAGCACGCGGCGATAGACGTCGACCTCGCGGCGCAGCGTGGCCAGCTGCTCCTCCGTGGGCGCCTTGGCGGCCGTCTGCTGGACGACCGCCACATCCCACGGCGGCATCAGCTCGGTGACCCGGGGGTCCTTCGCCAGCGCGGGGTCCGCGCCCAGCAGGGGAGTGGAGGTGAAGAGCGTGGCCACGAGGCGGAAGTCGGTGGCGGTGTAGATCTCCGCCAGGTCCTGGTAGGCACGCCCGGTGGCCGTCGTGGCGTGGCCGAACTCCAGCCGCTGGGTGGCCTGCAGATGGGTCGTCAGGTCCTGGCCCAGCTGGACGCCGGGGGAGCACAGATGGCTGCCGGCCCGTACCCCCAGCCGCTCGTGCGCGAAGCGGGCGGCCTCCTCCATCACCCAGCCGGGCGCGCGGACGTAGGTCTTCACGAAGTCCCAGTCCAGGGCGGCGGCCCGGGTCAGCGACCGGCGCAGCCCCTCGCGGGTGCGGTGGGCGCGGCCCATGCTGTACGCGACGCGCCCGCCGTCCAGCAGCTCGCCGGAGGTCAGCAGCCGCGGCCCGGCCATGGCGCCGGCGTTCACGGCCTCGCGGAGGCGGGCCTGTTCGTAGGCGAAGCCGCCGAGGGAGACGGTGGTGGTGATCCCGTAGGCCAGGAACGACGCCGGCTGCCGGCCGCCGTAGGTGCTCAGCCAGGGGTGGATGTGGGCGTCCCACAGCCCGGGGATCACGGTCCGCCGCGAGGCGTCGACCGTCGTCTTCGCGGCGCGCCGGGCCCGGTGCGGTTCCACGGCGGCGATCCGGCCGCCGCGCACCACGAGGTCGACGTCCTCGCGCACCGTCGTGCCCGTGCCGTCCCAGAGCCGGCCCGCGTGCACGACGATGTCGGCCGGGGCGGGGCGCCGGTAGTCGAGCGCTACGGGGACCGTGCGCGTGGAGCCGTCGGCGGTCTCCAGCAGCCGCAGGCGGCCGGCGGAGAGGTAGAGGATCCGGCGCCCGTCGGCCGACCAGGAGGGGTGGTCGGCGGCCTCGTCCGTCAGCCGGCGCGGCTCGCCGTCGGGCGTTCCGTCGGCCCGTACGGGCAGCAGCCACAGCGCGGACTCGCTGATCACCGCCATGGAGCGGCCGTCGGGGGACCATACGGGCCCGGAGTCGTAGCGGTCGGAGACCGAGGCGTGCGGGGCGATCGCGTGCAGCCGGGCGGCCCCGGTGGCCACGTCGACGACGCGGATCAGGTTGTAGCCCTCCCGGAACCGCTGGTTCAGCCGATTGCGGTCGCACAGGGCGAGGAACCGGCCGTCCGGCGACCAGCTCGGTCTGCCCGGCAGGCCGCCCGCGCCGAGCGGCGCCGCCAGCACCTTGTCGGCACCGGCCGCCAGATCGCGCACGACGAGGTTCCCGGACAGGTCCAGGCACGCGAGGCGGCCCCCGTCCGGCGACAGCACGGGGAACACCCGCCCGCCGTCGGCCAGCACCTCCTCCTCGCCCGAGGCGAGGTCGTGGCGGCGCACGGCGAGCAGCCCGTCACGGTCGTCGGCGTAGACCAGGGCCCGCCCGTCCGGGGACCAGGACGGCGCCAGTACGTACCGGCCCGGGGCCGACCTCACCACCCGGCGGGGCGCCCGGCCGCCGGCCACGTCCGCGATCCACAGCGCGTCGAGCGCGGCGAACGCCACCCGCCGGGCATCGGGAGACAGGGCCGGCAGATGCAGCGCGCGCACCGGCCGTACGCCCTCGCCCCCGAAGTCGAACCGCTTGACCTCGTAGCGGGGCCGGTCGAAGGGCAGCTTCGCGGTGAAGGGGACGGTGACGGCCGGCGGTGTGGGCGCGGGCGCCGCCGAGGGGTGCGGAAGCGAGTCGGCGGGCGTGCGCGGCCCCGCCCGCTCCCCCTCGCCAGCCCCCGGCCGGACGATCAGGAACTGCCCGCTCACGGTCAGCAACAGCTCGTCGTGCGAGACCCACCGCGGCGGTACGGGCGCCACGTCCCCCTCGACGGGCACGGCGGCCCCGTCCACGACGAGCGTGCAGGAGGCGGCGGGCGCGGCCGTGACGCGCAGGTAGGCCAGCCGCCCGCCCGGCGAGACGGCCGGAGTCATCACCTGCGCGGCGGCGGTCTCGGTGTGCTCGGCCCGCACCGGCCCGCGCCCGTCGGCCGCCACGGACATGATCGTGCGCGCCTGCAGCGCGCCCTCCACGACCCGCCCCCGCACGAACAGCAGCCGCCTGCCGTCCGGGGACCACACCGGGTCGAAGTCCTCCCACGCCCCGTCCTGCCCGGGCCCCTCCTGACCGGCCACCCCCGTCACCCGCTCGAGTGATCCCGTACGCATGTCCATCACCCACACGCGGTAGGGACTGCCCGCCACCGGGTCGCCTCCGCGCTCGGACGCGAAGGCGATCTTCCGCCCGTCCGGCGACCACGACGGCCCCCGGTCGTCCCAGGGGCCGTCGGTCAGCTGCCGCAGCCCCGAGCCGTCCGTGTTCAGCACCCAGATATGGAAGCCGCCGCCCCGGTAGGCGCAGACCGCGAGCCGCCTGCCGTCGGGGGAGTGGACGGGTCGCGTCGGCTCCAGGTCGGCCGGCGTGATCGCGACCGCCTCGCCGCCCTTGCGCGGAACGGACCACAGCACGTTCTGCACCTCGGCGACCAGCCGGTCACCGGCGGGCGAGAGCGTCCCGGCACCGTTGGTGGCCCCACTGAACGACAACACCCCCCGCCGCCCCGCCCCCGCCCCCGGGGCCGCCACCGCCTCGCCGGCCATGGGCAGCGCGACACCCACCCCCACGACCGCGGCGGTCCCGGCCGCCGTCTGCAGGAACCCGCGCCGGGAGACGCTCCGGGGTGTGCCGGGGGGTGCGCCGGTGGCCGCGTCGGGGGGTGCGCCACGGGAGTTGCTCGTGTCCAACTGTCCTCCTGAGCCAGGGGAGTTGCGAGAGGCGGCAGCTACATCCGAGGCCCGATGGTCGCACGCCGCGCAGGTGCCGGGTCAACACCGCACCCGCCCGGAGGAGCGCGGACGATCTTGGGAGGAAAAGGGATGGAGGCGGCGCCGGGCGCCGCCTGCGCCGGGGCCGCCGAAAGGCGTGCGCGACCACCGCGCGAAGTACGGTATTGTTCTCATGCGCGGTCGACGAGGGCACAAAAGCCCAGGTCGGACAAGCACCGGGACGTGGCGCAGTTTGGTAGCGCACTTGACTGGGGGTCAAGGGGTCGTGGGTTCAAATCCCGCCGTCCCGACACGTGAAAACGCCCTCTGATCTGGGAGAAATCCCAGGTCAGAGGGCGTTTGTCGTTCTTCGGGCCCGCTGTTGACCGCTACGCGGTGTTGGTGGACCGTCGAATTCATGGAGCCAACACGCCTCCGGCGGAAACCGCGCCCTCCGTGCGCCGCGGTCAGGCGTCCCAGGTGACCGGGAGGCTCCTGACCCCGTAGATGTCCGCGGTCTCCGGGCGCAGGCCGACTTCTTCGGCCGGTACGGCCAGGCGCAGGGTGGGGAAGCGGTCGAACAGTGCGCGGAATGCGATCCGCATCTCGATGCGGGCCAGTTGCTGGCCCAGGCACTGGTGGATGCCGTGGCCGAAGGCCAGGTGTCCGCCGTCCTGCCTGCGGAGGTCGAGCGTGTGGGGGTCGGTGAAGCGCTCGGGGTCGCGGTTGGCGGTGTTGTACGACAGGATGACCGTCGTGCCTGCCTTGATGGTCTGACCGCCCAGCTCGACGTCCTCCAGTGCCGTCCTCCAGAACTGCTTGGCGACGCTCAGGTACCGCAGCAGTTCCTCCACGGCCCCATCGGCGAGTGCCGGGTCGGCGCGCAGTTCGGCGAGCTGTGCCGGGTTCCGCAGCAGCGCGAAGGTGCCCAGGGACAGCATGTTCGCGGTGGTGTCGAAGCCGGCCGCGAGCAGAATCAGGCTGATTCCCTTCAGTTCCTCGTCGGTCAGGTCGCTGTCGGTGAGTTCGCTGAGGATGTCGTCGGTGGGGTTCGCGCGCTTTGCGGCCACCAGCTCCGCGAGGTAGTTCTGGGTCGCCGTGTAGGCCGCTATCAGTTCCTCGTCGCTCGTCTCCCCGCCCATGAACGTGTCGATCTGCTCCTGGAAGGAGCCCCGGTCCTCGTACGGCACCCCCAGCAGCTCGCAGATCACGATGGTGGGGATCGGCTTGGCGAACGCGGTCACCAGATCCGCCGACGGCCCGGCCTTCTCCATGGCGTCCAGGCAGTCGGTGGTGATCTGCTCGATGCGCTCGGTGAGCAGGCGCATCCGCCGCACGGTGAACCTGCCCATCAGCGGTTTCCGGTAGCGCCGGTGCTGCGGGTCGTCCATGAGGACGAACTCGCCGGGCGGCGCGGGGGGAATCTCGAAGTCGCCCATGTTCATGAGCTCCTTGCGCGAGCTGAATCGCGGGTCGGCCAGGACCGAGCGGACCAGGTCGTAGCCGGTGACGAGCCAGCCGGGTGCTCCGCCGGGGTGGGTGCAGCGGCTGATGGGGCCGTGCCGGCGGGCGTCGGTCAGCTCTGCCGGCGGGTCGAAGGGGCAGCCGGGCCGACGTGCCGTCGGCAGCGTCGTGACGGTGTGGACGGATTCACCCATGACCATTCCTCGTCTCGCGATACTGCGTGTTTGATGCTTCTCGAAAGCTACGTTGCGTTCAGAATGTCGTCAATCAACCGAGAGGCATTTCTCCAGGTCAGCGCAGGAAAATTGATGCAATGGCGTTGGCGTCGAACGCAACGGACCGTTGCAATGATTGACGGCGAAGGCAATACTGACGGCATGCCAGGAGGACGCTTGACCCAACAGGACCGCCGGCGCATCGCGACCGGCCTAGCCGACGGGCTCTCGTACGCCGAGATCGCCAGGCGGCTCGACCGGTCGACCTCGACGATCAGCCGGGAGGTCGCACGCAACGGTGGCCCCGGTGGCTACCGGCCCCAGGAGGCACACGATGCGACGGTCCAGCGGGCGCGCCGGGGAACACCCGCACCCCCACGCGCGGCCGGCCCGCAGGGCGGCGCGGTGGAGGAAGGGATCGTCGAGCTGGCGGTCAGGTCGGGGATGCCGCGGATGACGGCGCGCGTGCACGTCGACCTGTTGCTGTCCGAGGACGGCAGGCGCACCGCGGCCGAGCTGACCCGTCGGCTGAACGTCAGCCCGGCCTCGGTCTCCGTGGCTGTGAACTCCCTGGTCCAGCAGGGGTACGTCCGGCGCGAGCGCGATCCGCGGCGGCGTCGCGACATCTACGTGGTCGATGACGAGGCCTGGTACCACTCGGTCGTGATCAGCGCGCGACAGACGCTCGAGGCGGTGCGGACCTCGATGGCGGCGGCGCAGACGTCCGGGCTCGACACGCCCGTCGGGCAGCGGCTGTCCAGGGCGGGGGCCTTCCTGGAGCGGATCACCCTGGACCTGATGGTGTCGGCCGACCGCTGGCGCACCCTCCTGGCGTGACGGATCCCAGCCGGACCGCTGTCAGGGGGCGTCGGGCCACGGGTGGTGGGGGTGGTGTGCCTGCCGCGGTTCCGGCCGGTGCGATGGACGGTCGGTCAGCCGACGTGGACGCGGGGGCGGCGGTCGCGGCCCGGTTCGGCCTCGCGCAGGATCTCGCGGGTGACCGGAGCGACCTCGCCCTGGCCGAAGAGGAAGAAGCGGACGAAGTTGGTGAAGGGGTTGCCCTCGGTCCACTCGAAGAAGACGTGGGGGCGGGTGCCGGTGAGGTCGCGGGCGTGGAGGAGGAAGGCCGCGAGGGCATTGGGGACGGAGGAGCTCTCCATCGTGAGGACGCGGTAGCGGTCGTGCAGGATCTCGCCGCGTACGGTCAGACCGGCCTCGAACTCGGAGGGGTCGGTGACCGTGACCTCGACGAAGACGAAGTCCTCGGCGGTGGGGATGTCGTTGTCGGCGCGGATCTGTCCGATCTTCTCGCGGTATTCGGTGACGTCGCGCTCGTCGGGTTCGTTGGCTATGAAGCGCGGCGTGCGCTGCGAGATGTCGCGAACGAACCGCTCGGCCATCTCGTCGAGTTCCACATGCGTGACGCGGAGTTCGAAGGCGCGGCCGAGGCGGGAGAGGAGGGAGATGAGGAGGATGCCGGCGGTGAAGCAGGCACCGATCTTCACGCCGTCCGGGCGCTCGATCACGTTGAGGACGGTGGTGTAGAGGAAGACGGCCGAGATGACGCCGAAGGCGATGGTCCAGCCGCGCTGGCCGGCTTTGCGGGCGGCGATGGTGACGGCGATGGCGGCGGAGCAGATGAGGACCAGGACGCCGGTGGCGTAGGCGCCGCCCTGGGCTTCGACGTCGGCGTCGAAGAGCCAGGTGACGAGGAAGGCGACGAGGGTGAAGACGATCACCATGGGGCGCACGGCGCGGGCCCAGTGCGGGGCCATGCCGTACTTGGGCAGGTAGCGCGGCATCAGGTTGAGCAGACCGGCCATGGCGGAGGCGCCCGCGAACCACAGGATGAGGATGGTGGAGACGTCGTAGACCGTACCGAAGACGTTGCCCAGGTACTCGTGCGCCAGGTAGGCGAGCGCGCGGCCGCTGGCATCGCCGCCGGACTCGAACTCCTTGTGCGGGATGAGCACGGTGGTGATGAAGCTGGTCATGATCAGGAAGGCGCTCATGATGAGCGCGGCGGTGGTGAGCAGCTTCTTGGTGCCGCGAATCCGCCCGGCGGGCCTGTCCTCGGCATCGTCCGGGGCGCCCTTGACGTGCGGCATCACGGCCACGCCGGTCTCGAAGCCGGACAGGCCGAGCGCCAGCTTCGGGAAGACGATCAGGGCGACGCCGATCATGACGAAGACGTTGCCGTGCTCGGTGGTGAGGGCAGCGGTCCAGTCGGTGACGACGTGGCCTTCGGTGAGGACGTGCCACAGGCCGGTGACCACGACCACCACGTTGAGCGCGAGGTAGACCGTGACCAGGACGACGGCGACGCCGATCGCCTCCAGGAAGCCCTTGAGGAACACCGCGCCGAGCAGCGCGATGAGGATCAGGGTGATCAGCACCTGCTTGTCGTGCAGGGCCCCTTCCAGATTGGGGTTCTCCACCAGGTGGGTGGAGGCGTCCGCGGCCGACAGCGTGATCGTGATCAGGAAGTCGGTCGCGGCGAAGCCCAGCAGCGTGAGGACGAACAGCTTGCCCTTCCAGAAGGACAGCAGCCGCGACAGCATCGCGATCGAACCCTCGCCGTGCGGGCTCTCCTCGGCCACGCGCCGGTAGACGGGCAGCGCGCCGGCCAGGGTCACGATCACGAGCACGATCGTCGCGACGGGGGAGAGGAGACCGGCGGCCAGGGCGGCGATGCCCGGCTGGTAACCGAGGGTCGAGAAATAGTCGACACCGGTCAGACACATCACCCGGTACCAGGGCTGGCCCTTGTGCTCGGGCTCCGGGGCGGCCTGCGACGGACGGCCCTTGCCCATGTCGGAGAGCCCCTCCAGCATCCACGCCCGTAGACGACTCGTGTGCGTGTCGGTCGGGGTGGCCATGTGGTGCTCCTGGAATCCTGCGGGGGGAGGGGGCGAAATTCGGCCATCATGCGGACAGCCGAGCCAGCGTAAGCAATGGATTCTTCGCCTGCCCGGGGAGGGGCGTCAGGAAAGCGTCAAGATTCGCGTGAGGGCCGTAGCCAGGCCGGTCCCGGGCCCAGTAGAGCTGTGCGGCTGAACGCGTTCACCACAGCGCGGCGGCCGACTGCCGGCGGTCGACTCGTGCGGTGTGGGCGTGGCGCGGATCATGGGGGTGTGGACGGGAACCCGGTGTTCGGTGGGGCCGAGCCGGTGGACGTGCTCGAGGTGGCGCCGACGGCCCGGACGGCGGTGGCGTGGTTGCCGCCGCGGGAGCTCTGGCCGGCGGTTCAGGACATCCGCTGGGAGCACGATCCGCAGGTACGGCGGTGGCCGCCGCATGTGAACGTGCTGTTCGGCTTCGTACCGGAGGAGGACTTCGAGCGGGCTGTGCCGCTGCTCTCCGCCGGGGCGGCGGAGAGCGCGGCGTTCGAGGTGCGGCTGGCCGGTGTGCGGTATTTCCGGCACCGGCAGGCCGCGACGGTGTGGCTCGACCCGGCCGCGGCGGGGCCGGCGCCATGGGACCGTCTCCACCGGGCGCTGGGGCTGCGGTTCCCGCTCTGCCGTGGGCGCGGCGGCCGCTTCACCCCGCATCTGTCGCTCGGCCGCACCCAGGACCCGCGGCGTCTGGCCGCCGAGTGCGCCGCCCGGCTCGGCGCGCTGACGGCCGTGGTCGAGGAGGTGGTCCTGCTCTCGCGGCGTGGTGAGGAGCCCATGCGGCCGCGGGCCGTGATCAGGCTGGGCACGGGCGAGGTCCGCCGACCGCCGGAGGCCTGGCCGTCGGAGCCCGGGGCGTCCGACGGCTCGTAGCGGTCGGCGCTCAGGACACGAGGGTCTGCTCCTCCAGTTCGGTCAGCTTTACGGTGCACAGACCGCCGCGCTCGGTCTTCACGTCCGTCACCTTGAGCTGCGTGCCCGGCGAGAGGATGAATTCCTCCTCGCCGGCGAACGCGGAGAAACTGCTGATGCCCACCGCCCGGGCGGGGACCACCTCGAAGAGCGTCCGCTTGCCGCGGCTGCCGAGGAAGTTCCGGGCCACGTTGAGATTGGGCGTGCACGAGGAAACGCCCCACCAGGTCACGGTCCGGCCGAGCGGGTACTGCGCACGCAGGTCCAGCGAGACGCCGCGCCACAACGGCTCCTTGCGGGCGGGAAGCTGCGACACCGCCGAGAACAGCAGCCGCAGATAGGGGAGATACGGGATGACCTTGGCCCGGTCCGGCGCACGCAGGACGGCGTTGATCTCCCGGTAGAACGCGGACTGGCAGGTGTAGAGGTAGAGGGCGGCGATCGCGTCGGCGGAGAGGCTGCCGGCCGCTTCGTCCGCCCTCCTCTTGCCGAATTCGTGCGACTGGTCGACGTGCCGGTCGAGGCCGGACAGCAGCTCGGCGACCGGGGCGACGGCGTTCTGGAAGTCCATGAGCGGGGTGTCGAACACACCGGTGATCGCGGGGAGGGCGAGACCCTCGTCCTTGACGCTGGCGAGCCGCTCGAGGTACAGCTGGTGCAGCTCCATGGTGGATGTGATGAACGCGCCCATGCGTTCGGCGATGCCGCCGTCCGTCCCACCGACCTCCGCCGCGCCCTCGTTCCACCCCTTGCTCGGCAGCCAGTCGATCGGATCGGAGCCCAGCGACGCGAGGGCGTCGTTCACCACTCCGAAATGGTCGCCCTCGCAGAAGATGTCGCCCTGCGCCGCGGGATTGGGGTGGTCGATGTGCCGGACGTCGACGTCGGGGTACTTCTTCTGGAGTTCGAGGACGACCTTCTTCAGGTTGCGGGCGTGAGCTCCCCACCACGCGAAGACGACACCGCGGTCTTCCTCGTCGGCGTTCTGCTTGGCCTGGAGGACCTCCTCGACGATCCGCTCGGTGACCGGACGCCAGAATGCCGTGTGCCGGTCGGCATCGGCGCCCCTCCCCCCGTCACTGCTGGCGGTGAGTGCCGCGTTCAGCAGCAGTACGCCCTGCGTGAGCATCGCCTGGAACCATTCCGGCGGCTGGACGGTGTCCTGCTTCTTCAACAGCGTGCGGATGTCGGCGATCGGGGTCTTCTTGGGTATGCCGTACTTCCACATCGCCGCCGCCTTGATGATGCAGCGGATGCTCACGACCCTGCCGAACTGACTGTCCTTCCAGTCGTGGAAGGTGTTGTCGAACATGGCGATGCCCGTGGCGCTTTCCGGGCGCGGATACGGGTTCTGACCGAATACGACGACCTTCCACTTGTGCGGCGGATTGGGCTTGAGCGCCTGGAAGGTCAGTTCGCGGACGGGGACGACTTCCTGTCCGCGGCCCGAGCCGATGAACGCGGCCGCGTTCGGCTGAGCCTCGATGACCGGCTTCAACAGCGGAAGCCAGGGTTCACCGCCGCCCTTGAACAGTTCTGCAAGGGCCAGCGGGTCGTTCGCGTCGGGCTGGGCAGGGGTGTTGGCATCGATCATGGCCGGGAGGCTAGCAACGGGGTACGACAATCGAGCTCCCCACCGGTTGTCAGTGGGCGGTTGTAGCGTCGTGAGCGATGGAACGACCGTGTCCCGATGGGAGTGGACTATGACCGTGAACCGTGTGGAGTCGCCGCTGAGGGTGGTGCTGACCGACGTCAACGCGAAGGTGGTGGAGGCCTGGCGGGCGGCGTTCGCCGACACCCCCGGGATCGAGATCCGCAAGGGCTCGATCCTCGATGAGAAGGTCGACGCCTGGGTCACTCCGACCAACTCCCGGGGCCGTATGGACGGCGGCCTCGACGCAGTCATCAAGCGGCATCTGGGAGCGGGCATCCAGCTGCGTGTGCAGCGGGCGATCCGCGACCGGTTTGCCGGAACCTTTCCAGTAGGAAGCGCGGTGTGCGTTCCGTCCGGGGCCGTCGATCCGAAGTTCCTGATCTCGACGCCGACGATGGAAACGTCCTCGCAGAACGTGAGCGAGACCCTGAATGTCGCCCTGGCGTGCGCCGCCGCGTTCCAGGCGATCCACCGGCAGAACAAGGAAGCGCCGGGCAGCATCACCTCGGTGGCGCTGGTCGGAATGGGCGCCCGGACCGGCCGGGTGCCGGCGCGGGTGTGCGCCAATCTGATGTGGACGGGCTACACGCTGTTCAACGACTACCACTTCGAGGACTACGACGACCTGCGCAGCACGATCGTCGCGCAACTCGACGACATCGAGAACGCGCCTGCCGAGAAGCGGGTACGCATCGCGCCGCCCCAGCGCTCCATATCCCGCCGCTGACCGAGCCGTTCTCAGCGCGTCTCATGCCTATCGGCGGTCGGCCGTCAGGGAATTCCTGACGAGGTCCATCACGTCGTTGTCGCCGAGTCCGAGCGCGCGGGCGTCGACGACCAGGCGCCGCGCCTGTTCGGTGAGCCGGGCGCGCTCGGCGGACGGTCCTCCGGTGACGACGGCCCCGCGGCCGCGGCGGAGTTCGAGGAGGCCTTCCTCGCGTAGCCGTTGGTAGCCGCGGAGCACGGTGTGCATGTTGACGCCGAGGGAGGCGGCGAGGTCGCGGGCGGAGGGCAGGCGCTCGCCGGTGCGTACGGTGCCGTCGGCGATGGCGCCGCGCACGCAGGCGGCGATCTGGTCGCCCAGGGGGAGGGGCGAGGAGGGGTCGATACGGAAGAGCACGGTCACCCCCCGGCCGACGTGCGGCGTTCGCGGTCGGCGAGGGTGTTGAGGAGCGCGGCGGCGGTGGCGGCGTCGTCGACGGTGACGACGAACTCGCTGCCGGTGGTCAGGCGGGCGCTGATGGCGTCGCCGGAGCGCAGCACGATGCCGCTGGCTCCGGGACGGGCTCGGTATCCCCAACCACCGAAGTCCCGCAGCGGGTTGACGGTGCGGTGGCCGGCTTCGGTGATCCTCTCCAGAGGCACGTTCAGGCGCGGCCAGGGGGCGAGTGAGGGCGTGACGGTGATCCCGCGCCGGTCGGCGGTGACCCGGGCGCTGGTCAGGACGGCCATGGGCGCTCCGGTGAGGAGGAGCGGCAGTGCGGGCGCCCATCCGGTGGTGACGCAGACGACGATGCCGGCGGCCAGGATCAGGGCGCCGGTGACGGGCAGGACCCGGGAGCCCGTCACCTGTGTCCAGCCGGCGGTCTCGGCGTCGCCGAGGGTGAGGCGCGGGGCCTGGGCCGAGGGCCCGGAGACGGTCTCGGTCTCCTGGGCCGTGCCGCAGGCCGCCCAGCCCACGGCCGCGCAGAGGGCTGCCGCGCCGAAGGCGAGTGCGGCCTGCGTCCCGGGCAGGGTGACGGTGGCGGCGTCGTCGACGTCGGTGTTGGCCAGCAGCACGGCGGTGACCAGCCACCCGGTCAGCACCGCGACGGCGCCGCCGATGACGGCCAGGACGCGCTGCACGCCCGGGTTCGGCCGTATCCAGAAGGCGAGCACGCCGAAGACGACGCCGTCGCCCACCAGCACCCCCAACGCGGTGGCCAGGAAGGAGCCTTGACCCGAGAAGTCGTCGGCGCGTCCTCCCTCTCCGATGTGGACGGCCATGCGGCCGGGGAGCCGGTCCTGTACGGACAGGAAGACCGACAGGACGACGGCGGCGGCGATCAGGGCCGGCGCGACGGCGACGGCGATGCGACGGGCGTCGAGGGACGCGGATCGTGAGTGCGGCATGGCAGTACCTCCACTTGTTTGCACACTAGTAGAACAACCGGCGTGCACGTGAGGGAAGGTGACTGCCTGTTTCTTAACGCGGTTCTGGCGGGTGCGGTGTCACCCGGCGGTGGCCAGGCGCTCACGCCACCAGTCCACCGTCGCCTTGACCTGCTGGTCGACCGGGGTGGCGCGGACGGTGAACGCGTCGTCGTACGCGCTCGAGTCGGCGACGAACGGACGGTCGAACTGGTAGCGGATCTCCCTCAGTTCGCGGATCAGCGGGGAGAAGACCGACGCGACACTCAGCAGGGCGGACGGCGTCCCGCGCACCGCGACCGGCCGCGTTCCCGCCTGGGTGGCGAGCAGGCCGGTCATCTCCCTGACGGACAGCGGGGGCTCCGTGGGGACGTGCCAGGGCCGGCCCCAGGCGCGTTCCTCGCCCGCGACCTCGACAAGGGCCCTGGCCACGTCGGGGAGGTAGGTCCAGCTGTGCGGGGCGTCCGGATCCCCGAGCGTGGAGACCGGCTTGCCGCGCAGCAGTCGCGGCATGACCCGTGCGGCCAGGTGCCCGCCGTCGGTCACGCCGGGTCCGAAGAAGTCCGAGGCCCGCACCTCGACCGCCCTGATCCGGCCCTGCTCGTGCAGGGCCCGCGCCTGCTCCCATCCGGCGGCGCGCACCCGCCCCTTGGGGCCGGTCGCCGCGAGCGGCAGGTCCTCGGTCAGGGTGCCGTCCACCGGGCCGTAGCCGTAGAGGTTGCCCAGCATGACCAGGACGGCCCCGGTCGCCTCGGCCGCAGCGCAGACCGACGAGGCCAGCGGCGGCCATTCCGCGGCCCAGCGGTGGTAGGGCGGCGCGGCGCAGCCGAAGATCGCGACAGCGCCCCGCGCGGCCTCGGTCAGGCGCTCGCGGTCCGTCGCGTCCAGCGCGACGTGCTCGATGCGTTGGGTGCCGGGCTCCGGGGCGCGGCCGGACCTGGTGACGACCCGTACCGAATGGCCTTGCTCGGCCAACAGTCGAGCGGTGGCCGCTCCGGCGGGCCCGAATCCTACGACGACATAAAGACTCACCCGCGCACATTAGTACGAACCGCAAACCGTCCGTATGTCGGATGACCGGGGCGCCGCGTCCTTCTCCGTCGAGGCAATCCCGACTTACCGTGTGTACCAGGACGTTGAACCATTCAGTTCAATGCCCCGGTGTTCAAGTGATCGATCGGACGCAGAGTGACCGGTTCCGCGGCCGTTGTCACGCGCGGTCGGTTTTTCCGGCGGCCCGCTCGGGCCTCGCCGTCCCGAGGGGGCGTTCGACCCGGGGGCTGAACAGGCTGGATCGAGCAAGGATCGAGCCATTGCACGGAGGGAATGAATCCGCCGCGTGGTGGCCGACAGACGGTGTCTGCCACGCCCTGTAGCTGTCATGGCCAATGAATTCGGTAAGGGTTGCCCGGAACACGGCACTCGGTGACGCTTGCACGAGTAGCGCATGCGGCCGCCCGACGGGCGGTCCCAACGGGGGAGAAACGTCATCGAGGTGACGCACGTGCTGAAGCGGTGTTGTTCCCGGATTCCACGACAGAACCCCTCGATCGGCCCCTGACGGGGCAGTTGCGCCCCAGCGTTCCCACAGCGCGCCGCGGTCGGCGTGGACCGTCGCGCACCGGACCCCCCTTCGCTGCCCGGCCGGCGGCCGGGCAGTGCAACCGCATCTGGGAGGCATCGTGCAACTTCTCGTGGTGGAGAACCGTACGGCGGCGGCGGAGCCCCTGGCCCCGAGACTGGAACGGTACGGCCACGAAGCCGTCACGGTCGCCACCGGCGCGGCGGCCCTGGAGTCCTACGCCGAGGCCGAACTCATCCTGCTCGACCTCGAACTCCCGGATATCGACGGCCTGGAGGTGTGCCGGCGAATCCGCCGGGAGAGCGATACGCCGATCATCGCGTTCACCGGCCGGGGAGCCGAACTGGACCGTGTCCTGGGATTGCAGGCGGGTTCCGACGACTGCCTGGACAAACCTTACGTATTCCGCGAGTTAATGGCCCGCATCGATGCCGTGATGCGCCGCGCGCGGCGCCCGCCGGAGCCGGTGCGCCCGCCGGCCGAGGCGCTGTCCGTCGGGGACGTGTGCATCAACCCCGCCTCCCGCGAAGTACGGCTGTGCGGCCGGGCGGTGGACCTCACCCGCAAGGAATTCGACCTCCTCTACTACCTCGCGACGCACTCCGACAGCGTTGTCACCCGGCAACGGCTGATGGCCGAGATCTGGGGCGACACCTCGGCGAACGCGCTGGGGCCGCGGGCGAGCCGCACCATCGACACCCACGTCAGCTCGCTGCGGGGCAAGCTGGGTCACAGCGGCTGGATCCGCACCGTGCGCGGCGTCGGCTTCCGCATCGGCCCGGGCCGGTGACCCGCGGGTGACCGGCTCCGCGCACAGGCCCCTCACCGGGGGAATTGACGTTTCCCTGTCCTGTTGACGAACGCCTGACGCACCTTTGCAGATGTCCTTTGACGGGATTCCTTGCCGCGGATCAGGCGTGGCGACGAAGCTAATTCCCGGCTTCGCGATCTCGATTCCCGGGCTTCTCCCGGGAATTCCGCGCGAGGCGTGCGCGGCACGCGGTGGACGCCAGTCGGGAGAAGGTGGATGGACGCATCGGTCATCATTGTGGGGGCAGGGCCGGCCGGGCTCATGCTCGCCGGGGAATTACGGCTGGCGGGCATCGGCGTCGTCGTCCTGGAGCGCCTGCCGGGGCGTACGGGCGAGTCCCGGGGGATCGGGCTGGCGCCGCGCACGATGGAGGTCTTCGACCAGCGCGGCCTGCTGGGCCGGTTCGGGGACGTCGAGACGAGCGAGCAGGGGCACTTCGGGGGCATCCCGGTGGACTTCGGCCCGCTGATCGCCGTGCACGGCGCGGCCAGGACCGTGCCGCAGTCCGTCACCGAGTCCGTACTGGAGGACTGGGCCCGCGACCTGGGCGCCGACATCCGGCGCGGCCAGGAGTTCGTCTCGCTGACCGACCACGGCGACGCGGTCGAGGCCCGGGTCCGCGGCTCGGCCGGCGAGCGGACGCTGCGCGCCCGCTACCTCGTCGGCTGCGACGGAGGCCGCAGCGTCGTCCGCAAGGACGCAGGCTTCGACTTCCCCGGCACTCCCGCCACCACGGAGATGTTCCTGGCCGACCTGCGGGGCGTCGACCTCGAGCCCCGCATGGTCGCCGACCGGGTCTCCGGCGGCATGGTCATGGCCAACCGGCTCGGCGAAGGCATCGTGCGCATCGTCGTCGGCGAGCGCGGCGCGCCCCCGCGACGGCGCACCGGCCCCCCTGACTTCGGTGAGGTGGCCGACGCCTGGAAGCGGCTGACCGGCATCGACATCTCGCACGCCGAACCGCTGTGGGTCAGCGCCTTCGGCGACGCGGCCCGGCAGGTCACGGAGTACCGGCGGGGACGGGTGCTGCTGGCCGGGGACGCCGCCCACATCCACCTCCCGGCCGGCGGCCAGGGGATGAACACCGGAATCCAGGACGCGGTGAACCTCGGCTGGAAGCTCGCCGCCGTCGTACGGGGCACGGCCCCCGAGGCCCTGCTGGACACCTACCACGGCGAGCGGCACGAGATCGGCCGCCGACTGCTCGCCAACACCCGCGCCCAGAGCCTGCTGTTGCTCGGCGGCGACGAGGCGCAGCCGCTGCGCGACGTGCTCGGGGAGCTGACGCGGTACGAGGACGTCGCCCGGCACCTGGCCGGAAAGGCCAGTGGGCTGGACATTCGCTACGACGCCGGGAGCGGCCACCCCCTGCTCGGCACGCGCATGCCCCACCTCGAGCTCCGCCGCGTCGGCGGCGCCCGGCCGGACCGCCCCACCAGCAGCACCGAGCTGCTGCGAGCCGGCCGGGGCGTGCTGCTGGACCTGGCGGACAACCCCCACCTGCGCCGGCGGGCCGACGGCTGGACGGACCGGATCGACGTGGTCACCGCCGCGCCGCACGGCCCCGGGCTCCGGCACGGGCTCGAGGGCGCCGCCGCCGTGCTCGTACGGCCCGACGGCCACGTGGCCTGGATCGCGCCCGGCAGCCGTCACGACCTGCCCATGGCCCTGGAGCGCTGGTTCGGGCCCGGCCGGTGACGCACCGATCACCGCACCAACGGAGAGAGGCAATGATGCACAGCACGTTGATCGTGGCCCGGATGGACCTCGGCTCCGCCGACGACGTCGGCCGGCTGTTCGGCGACTTCGACCGGACGGACATGCCCCACCGCATGGGCACCCGCCGTCGGCAGCTCTTCGCCTACCGGGGCCTGTACTTCCACCTGCAGGACTTCGACGGCGCCGACGGCGGGGAGCGCATCGAGGCGGCCAAGGCCGACCCGCGTTTCGTGGGGATCAGCGAGGACCTCAAGCCGTACATCGGCGCGTACGACCCCGCCACCTGGCGCTCGCCGGCCGACGCCATGGCCCGGCGCTTCTACCACTGGACGGCGTCATGAACGGCGGCACCGGCGGCCGCCGGGTCGTGATCACCGGGATCGGCGTCACGGCACCGGGCGGCCCGGGCGTCAAGAACTTCTGGCAGCTGCTCACCGACGGCCGGACCGCCACCCGCCGCATCTCCTTCTTCGACCCCGCGCCGTTCCGCTCCCAGGTCGCCGCCGAGGTGGACTTCGACGCCGACCTGCTGGGCCTGCGCCCGCAGGAGATCCGCCGCATGGACCGGGCCGCTCAGTTCGCGGTGGTCACCGCGCGCGAGGCGGTCCAGGACAGCGGCCTGGAGACCGACGCGCTGGACCCCTGCCGCACCGGCGTCACCATCGGCAGCGCCGTCGGCGCGACCATGGGCCTGGACCAGGAGTACCGCACCGTCAGCGACGGCGGCCGGCTGGAGCTGGTCGACCACACCTACGCCGTGCCCCACCTCTACAACTACCTGGTGCCCAGCTCCTTCGCGGCCGAGGTGGCCTGGGCCGTGGGCGCCGAGGGGCCCGCCACGGTGGTCTCCACCGGCTGCACCTCCGGCCTCGACGCCGTCGGCCACGCCGCCGAGCTGATCCGCGAGGGCTCCGCCGACGTGATGATCGCGGGGGCCGCCGACGCGCCGATCTCCCCGATCACCGTGGCGTGCTTCGACGCGATCAAGGCGACGACACCGCGCAACGACGACCCCGAGCACGCCTCGCGCCCGTTCGACGCGAGCCGCAACGGCTTCGTCCTGGGCGAGGGCTCCGCCGTGTTCGTCCTGGAGGAGCTCGGCGCCGCACGGCGGCGCGGCGCCCACGTCTACGCCGAGATCGCCGGGTACGCCACCCGCTCCAACGCCTTCCACATGACCGGCCTGCGGCCCGACGGACGGGAGATGGCCGAGGCCGTACGGGTGGCCCTCGACGAGGCGCGGATGAACCCCGAGGACATCGACTACGTCAACGCGCACGGCTCGGGCACCAAGCAGAACGACCGGCACGAGACGGCGGCCTTCAAACGCAGCCTGGGCGAGCACGCCCACCGCACGCCGGTCAGTTCCATCAAGTCGATGGTCGGCCACTCGCTGGGCGCCATCGGTTCCATCGAGATCGCCGCCTCCGCGCTCGCCATGGAGCACGGCGTCGTGCCGCCCACGGCCAACCTCCACACCCCCGACCCCGAGTGCGACCTCGACTACGTTCCCCTGACCGCCCGCGACCACCGCACCGACGCGGTGCTGTCCGTGGGCAGCGGCTTCGGCGGGTTCCAGAGCGCGATCGTGCTCGCCCGCCCCGAGAGGAGCCGGCGGTGAAGGGCAGGGCCGTCGTCACGGGACTGGGCGTCGCCGCGCCCAACGGCCTGGGCCTGGAGGCGTACTGGCGGGCGACCCTGAAGGGGCGGAACGGCATCGGCCGCCTCACCCGCTTCGACGCCACCGGCTACCCCGCCCGGCTGGCCGGGGAGATCGACGGGTTCACCGCCGAGGACCACCTGCCCGGCCGGCTGCTGCCGCAGACCGACCGCATGACCAGGATCGCCCTGGTGGGCGCCGACTGGGCCTTGGCCGATGCAGGGATCGACCCCGGCGAGCTGCCCGAGTTCGCCATGGGCGTGATCACCGCCAGCGCCTCCGGAGGCTTCGAGTTCGGCCAGAACGAGCTCCGGGCGCTGTGGAGCCGGGGCGGGCAGTACGTCAGCGCGTACCAGTCCTTCGCCTGGTTCTACGCCGTCAACAGCGGACAGATCTCCATCCGCAACGGCATGCGCGGGCCCAGCGGCGTGCTCGTCAGCGACCAGGCCGGCGGGCTGGACGCGCTCGCCCAGGCGCGCCGGCAGATCCGCAAGGGCACCTCGCTGGTGATGACGGGGGGCGTCGACGCCTCCCTGTGCCCCTGGGGCTGGGTCGCCCAGCTGGCCGGCGACCGGCTGAGCACCAGCGACGACCCCGAGCGCGCCTACGTACCGTTCGACGCCGAGGCCCGGGGCCATGTACCGGGCGAGGGCGGGGCCCTGCTCGTCCTGGAGGACGCGGAGCACGCCGCCCGCCGCGGCGCGCCCCGGGTCTACGGCGAGTTCGCCGGATACGGCTCGACGTTCGACCCCCGGCCGGGCAGCGGCCGGCCCCCCGGCCTGCGCCGGGCCGTCGAGCTGGCGCTGGCCGACGCGGGCACCGGCCCGGACGGCGTCGACGTGGTCTTCGCCGACGCCGCCGCCGTCCCCGAGCTGGACCGCGTCGAGGCCGAGGCCCTCGGCGCCCTCTTCGGACCGCGCGGCGTGCCGGTCACCGCCCCCAAGACGATGACCGGCCGGCTCTACTCGGGGGCCGCGCCGCTGGACCTCGCCGCCGCCTTCCTCGCCCTGCGCGACCAGGTGATCCCCCCGACCGCCCACACGTCCCCGGACGCGCGCTACGGCCTCGACCTGGTCGGTCCCGAGCCGCGCCCCGCCACCCTGCGCACCGCGCTGGTGCTCGCCCGCGGACACGGGGGCTTCAACTCCGCGGCGGTCGTGCGGAGCACCGCCGCCTGACACCAGCCACCCCACCACCACCGTTCACGCGAGCGCGTACGCCATCGGACGCCACCGCACGCCATCGGAAAGGACCACCATGCCCGCCACTTCCTTCACCCTCGAGGACCTCAGGCGCATCCTGCGCGAGGGGGCCGGAGCGGACGAGGGCGTCGATCTCGACGGGGACATCCTCGACACCGAGTTCGAGACGCTCGGCTACGAGTCCCTCGCGCTGCTGGAGACCGGCGGCCGCATCGAGCGCGAACTCGGCATCACGCTCGACGACGACACGCTGACGGACGCCCGTACCCCCCGCGCGCTGATCGAGGCGGTCAACGCCCGCCTCGCGGCCGACGCCGCCTGACCGCCCCGACCACCAGGAGAAGGACATGACACAGCAGGACGCCAGGGTCGCCGTGGTCACCGGTGCGACCAGCGGCATCGGCCTCGCCACGGCCCGCCTGCTGGCCCGGCAGGACCACCGGGTCTTCCTCTGCGCACGCACCGAGGAGGGCGTGACGACCACCGTCAAGGAGCTCCGGGAGGAGGGACTCGACGTGGCGGGCGCCCCCTGCGACGTGCGCGACGGGACGGCCGTCCGGGACTTCGTACGGGCCGCGGCCGACCGCTTCGGGCCGGTGGACGTGCTGGTGAACAACGCCGGGCGCAGCGGCGGCGGAGTCACCGCCGACATCACCGACGAGCTGTGGGCCGACGTGCTCGACACCAACCTCACCAGCGTCTTCCGCATGACGCGCGAGGTGCTCACGACCGGCGGCATGCGACGGAAGGAGCGCGGGCGCATCATCAACATCGCCTCCACCGCGGGCAAGCAGGGCGTCGTCCTGGGCGCCCCGTACTCGGCGTCCAAGCACGGCGTCGTCGGGTTCACCAAGGCGCTGGGCAACGAGCTGGCCCCCACCGGGATCACCGTGAACGCCGTGTGCCCCGGCTACGTCGAGACCCCCATGGCCCAGCGGGTACGGCAGGGCTACGCCGCCGCCTACGACACCAGTGAGGAGCGGATCCTCGAGAGGTTCCAGGCCAAGATCCCCCTCGGCCGCTACTCCACGCCGGAGGAGGTCGCCGGGCTGGTCGGCTACCTGGCCTCCGACACCGCGGCCTCCATCACCTCGCAGGCGCTCAACGTCTGCGGTGGCCTGGGCAACTTCTGATCCGGACAGGAGAAGTGACGATGACCGTCCGTCAGGTCGAGCACGAGATCACCGCGCAGGCGCCCGCCGCCGAGGTCTACCGGCTGATCGCCGAGGTGGAGAACTGGCCGCGGATCTTCCCGCCCACCGTTCACGTCGACCACCTCGAGCGCGGCGAGGGCGAGGAGCGCATCCGCATCTGGGCCACCGCCAACGGCGAGGCCAAGAGCTGGACCTCCCGCCGCACCCTGGACCCCCAGGGGCTGCGGATCACCTTCCGGCAGGAGGTCTCCACCCCGCCCGTGGCCGCCATGGGCGGCACCTGGGTGATCGAGCCCCTCGCGCCGTCGCGCTGCCGCATCCGGCTGCTGCACGACTACCGGGCCACGGGCGACGATCCGGAGAAGCTGAAGTGGATCGACGAGGCCGTCGACCGCAACAGCCGCTCGGAACTCGCCGCGCTCAAGGCCAACGTCGAACTGGCCACGGGCGCGGACGGGCTCACGCTCTCCTTCGAGGACACCGTGCGCGTCGCGGGCTCGGCCAAGGACGTCTACGACTTCCTCAACGAGGCCGGCCTGTGGTCCGAGCGGCTGCCGCACGTGGCCGCGGTCCGGCTGACCGAGGACACCCCCGGGCTGCAGACCCTGCGCATGGACACCCGCACCAAGGACGGCTCGTCCCACACCACCGAATCGGTCCGCGTCTGCTTCCCCCACCACGGGATCGCCTACAAGCAGACCACCCTGCCCGCCCTGATGACCCTGCACACCGGCTACTGGCGGCTGGAGGAGGACGGCGACGGCGTCCTCGCCACCTCCCGGCACACCGTCGTGGTCAACACCGCGAACATCACCACGGTGCTGGGGCCCGACGCCGGCGTCCCCGAGGCCCGCGCCTTCCTGCGCAACGCCCTGGGCGCCAACAGCAGGGCCACCCTCGGCCACGCCAAGGAGTACGCGGAAGCGCGGCGCTGAGCATGGCGCACACACCAAAGACGCAGGTGCCGGACACGGATGTGATCGTCGTCGGCGCCGGCCCGGTCGGGCTGCTGCTGGCGGGGGAGCTGCGCACGGGCGGCGCCCGGGTGACCGTACTGGAGCGGCTGGCCCGGCCCACGACGGAATCCCGGGCCTCCATCCTGCACACCCGCACCATGGAGATCCTCGAGGAGCGCGGCGTCCTGGCCCGGCTCGGCCCCCTGCGGGCCGTCGGGCCCGGCCACTTCGGAGGGCTGCCGCTCGACCTGGCGGCGGCGGGCCCGGGCCACCGGTTCGCCGGGCAGTGGGAGTGCCTGCAGTCCCACCTGGAGCCCGTCCTGCAGGAATGGGCCGCCGGGCTCGGCGCCGTCGTCCGGCGGGGGAGCACGGTGACCGGGCTGACCGCGCACGCCGACCGCGTCGAGGTCGTCTCGGCCGGGCCGGACGGCACGTCGCGGCGGCACACCGCCCGGTACGTCGTGGGCTGCGACGGGGAGCGGAGCACCGTACGCCGGCTGGCCGGATTCGAGGTCGCCGGACGGGCCGCCACCCGCGAGATGCTGCGCGCCGATGTGGCGGGCATCGACATCCCCGGCCGGCGGCTGCGCCGCTACCCGGACGGCGTGGCCACGGCCTTCCGCCGCCCCGACGGCACCACCCGCCTGATGATCCACCGCTACGGGGCCGGGCCCGCCGCCGGCGAGCCGGACTTCGCCGAGGTCGTCGCGGCCTGGGCCGCGGTGACCGGCGAGGACATCGGCGCCGGCACGCCCGTATGGATCAACCGGTTCGACAACGCCAGCCGCCAGGCGACGCGTTACCGCCGGGACCGGGTGTTCCTCGCGGGCGACGCCGCCCACGTCCAGATGCCGGTCGGCGGCCAGGCCCTCAACCTCGGCCTGCAGGACGCGGCGGACCTCGGGCCCCGGCTCGCCGCGGCGGTCACCGGCGCCGGCGGGGACGCGCCGCTCGACGGCTACCACGAGGCCCGCCATCCCGTCGGCGCCCGCACCCTGACCGGCATCGAGGCCCAGGAGCGGCTGCTGTTCGGCGGGCCGGAGACCGAGGGGCTGCGCGAGGTCTTCGGCGAACTGCTGGGGATCGACGCCGCGGCCGCGCACCTCGCCCGCGGCATCAGCGGCCTGGACGGCCGCACCACGGCCCCGGCGGCGGTCACGCCGCACCGGGACCGGTCCACTTCGACACCGACACACAGGAGTTCCCGCATGGCAAGGCTCGTGCACAGGACGGCGCTCGTCACCGGCTCCAGCCGCGGCATCGGACGGGCGGTCGCCGTGCGGCTGGCCCGCGAGGGCGCCCTGGTCGCCGTGCACTACGCGACCAACGAGGACGCGGCCCGCGAGACCGTCGCCCTCATCGAGAAGGACGGCGGCCGCGCCTTCCCGGTGCGCGCCGAACTCGGCACCCCCGGCGACGTGCACGAGCTGTTCCTGGGCCTGGACCAGGGGCTCAAGGAGCGCACGGGCGACACCGCCCTCGACATCGTGGTGAACAACGCGGCGGTCACCGGCAACGACGGCATCGCGCCGCAGGACGTCACCCCCGAAGCCCTCGACCGGAACTGGTCCGTGAACGCCAAGGCGCCGTTCTTCATCGTCCAGCGCGCCCTGGAGCGGATGCCCGACGGCGGCCGCATCATCAACATCACCTCGGGGCTCACCCGTTGCTCGACGCCCCACCAGATCGCGTACGCGATGACGAAGGGGGCCATCGAGCAGATCACCCTGCACCTCGCCCGCCACGTCGCCCCCCGCAACATCACCGTCAACAGCGTGGCCCCCGGCATCACCGACAACGGCTCCGCCGTCTTCGACATCCCCGAAGCCGTGGAGCAGATGTCCCAGCTGTCGGCCTTCAAACGGGTCGGCGAGGCGGGCGACGTCGCCGACGTGGTCACCTTCCTCGCCACCGACGAGGCCCGCTGGATCACCGGCTCCTACGTCGACGCCAGCGGCGGCACCCTGCTCGGAGCGGGCGGATGACGGCCGGCGTCGCCCTGGTCACCGGCGCCAACAAGGGCATCGGACGCGCGGTCGCCCGGCGCCTGGGCCTGCTGGGCATGACCGTCTACCTGGGCGCCCGGGACGACGGCCGGGGCAAGGCGGCCGAGGACGACCTGCGCGCCGAGGGACTCGACGCCCGCTTCCTGAGCCTCGACGTCACCGACGAGCACTCCGTCGCCCTCGCCGCCCGCAGCGTCGCGGACGAGGCCGGCCGGCTCGACGCCCTGGTCAACAACGCCGGGACCGGCGCCCCGGTGCGGCTTCCCAGCGCCACGCCGCTCGAGGAGGTGCGACGGACCTACGAGACCAACGTCTTCGGCGTCATCACGGTCACCAACGCCTTCCTCCCGCTGCTGCGCCGCTCACCGGCCGGCCGCGTCGTCAACATCAGCAGCCTGCTGGGCTCCATCACCCACGCGGCGCGACGCGACGACCCCTCGGGGGTCTTCCCGCCCGGGGTCTTCCCGGCGGTACTGGACTACAACACCTCCAAGGCCGCCCTGAACGCGATCACCGTGACCTACGCCAACGAGCTGCGCGGCACGGGCATCCTGGTCAACGCCTGCTCGCCCGGTTTCGTGGCCACCGACATCAACGACCACCAGGGCGACCTCACCCCCGACGAGGGCGCGCGGATCCCCGTGCTGCTGGCCACCCTGGGGGAGGACGGGCCGACGGCCGCCTTCCTCGGCGAGGACGGCACCGCGGACGGGCAGGTGCTGGCCTGGTGACCGCCCACCCGACCCTCGCCGCCCCCGCGGCCCGGCCCCTGCGGGCCGGGGAAGTGCGCCTGTGGGCGCTGCCCGGCCCCTGGCCGGACCTCACGGCCGTGGCCGCCGCGGAGCTCGACGCCGCGGAACTGCGGCGGGCCCGCTCCTTCGTCCGGCCGGCGGACCGGCGGCGCTACACGGCGGCGCACGTCGCGCTGCGGCGGGTGCTGGCCGCCCACCTCGGCGTGCCGCCGGGCCGGATCCCTCTGCGGCGGGCGCCGTGTGTCCGCTGCGGCGGCCCGCACGGCCGCCCGGTCCTGGCTCCGGCGCACGGCGGGACGTATTTCTCGCTGACGCACACCCGCGGCTTGGTCCTCGTCGCCGTCGCCGCGTCGCCGGTGGGCGTCGACGCCGAGGCGATGCCGTCGGCGGACACCGCGGAGGCGTGCCGAAGCGCCCTGCACCCGGCGGAGCGGGCGGAGCTGGCCGCCCTGCCGGAGGCGGAACGGGCCGGGGCCTTCGGGCGGTTGTGGACGCGCAAGGAGGCCTATCTCAAGGGCCTGGGCACCGGCCTCAACCGCTCCCCGGCCGCCGACTACCTGGGCGAACGCACGGACGCCGCCGCCCCGGCCCGGCCCCGGGGCTGGCTCGTACGCAATGTGGCGGCCCGCCCCGGCACCGCCGCCGCGGCCGCCCTGGCGATGCCCGGAGGGCCGCCGGGCGCGCTCCGCGTCGTCGCCCACGACCTGTCCCCGCGCGCCCTCGACGCCGACGCGGCCGCCGCCGTCCGGCTGATCGAACGCGCGACCGACGCGGGAGGCGAAGGGTGACGCCGGACGCACCGCGTCGGGGACCGGGCACGACCACGGCGGCCCGTACCGCCACCGGTGCCGGGCGTTGGGACGGGCGGCTGTGGGCCCTGCTGTTCATCCTCTCGGGGAACATGGTCCTCGACGCGATCGAGGTGTCGGTGGTGCTGGTCGCCCTGCCCTCCATCGGCGCCGACCTCGGCATGTCGCCGCTGACCGTGCAGTGGCTGATGAGCGGGTTCGCGCTCGGCTTCGCCGCGCTGCTGCCCCTGGGGGCGTGGATCACCGCCCGGTGGGGACGCCGCCGCGCCTACCTGGCGGCCATGGCCGTCTTCGCCGCCGCCTCGGTGGCCGGCGGGCTCGCCGACGGCCCCGCGCTCCTGATCGCCACCCGGATCCTCAAGGGCCTGTGCGCCGCGCTGACCGCGCCCACCGGGCTCGCCATCATCAGCACCACGTTCCGCGACGGGCCGGACCAGCGCAGGGCGGTGTCCGTCTACTCCCTCTTCGGGGCCGCCGGCTTCACCGTGGGCGCGCTGCTGTCCGGGGCGCTGCTGGAGGCCGGCTGGCGCTGGACGTTCCTCTTCCCGGCCCCGGTGGCCCTGGCCCTGATGCTGCTCGGGCTGCGACTTCTCCCGCCCGACCCGCCCGACCCGCCCGACCCGCCGGACCCGCCGGACGCCGGCGCCCCGGCCGGGCCCCGGCCCTGCCTGCTGCGCGACGGCCGGCTGCGGCGTTCGGCCCTGGGCGCCGCCTCCCTCAACGGCACCTACGCCGGTCTGCTGCTGCTGGTCACCTTCCAGTGCCAGGAACGGTTCGGCTGGGCGCCGTGGAAGTGCGCGCTGGCGCTGCTGCCCGCGTGCGTCCCGCTGGCGGTGACCGTCCCGTTCGCCGGCCGGCTGGTCGCCCGCCACGGCACCGCCCGGCTCGTCGCCCTCGGGGCGCTCACGCCCTTCGCGGGCTGCGCGCTGTACCTGTGGCGGCCGGAGGGGCGGCCGTACGCCACGGGGATGCTGCCCGTCCTGCTACTGGTCGAGGCGGGCTTCGTCCTCGCCTTCGCGGCGCTCAACATGCAGGCCACCGCCACCGTCCCGGCGGCGCGACGGGGCCGCGCGGTGCCGCTCTACCAGACCGGGGTCCAGCTCGGCGGCGTCCTGACGCTGCCGGCGGTCGGCGCGCTGCTGACGGCCCACGACGGCTACCGGCCGGCCCTGTCGCTGCTCACCGCGGTCTCGGCCGTGGGCCTGGTGACGGCCGTCGCCGGGCTGCGCGCACCGGCCCCGGGCGCCGGAACCCCCGACCACCACGCCCAGGAGGCGCCATGACCTCGCCCGCCACCGCCGCCCTGCCGGACGTCCGCCGTGCCGACGCCGGGGCGGTGTTCGTCAGCCATCGCCACGTACCCGGCCGCCAACACGGCACCGCCGTGCTCGGGGAACTCCTCGACCAATGGAGCGGCACGCCGTGGCCGCGGGGAATTCTGTCCTTCAGCTGTTTCCTCAGCGCCGACGACGAGACCGTACTGACCTATGCCCAGTGCGACGACGCCAGGGCGTACGCGCCCTTCGTGCGCTCGCTCGGCCCCGCCGCGCGGACGGGCGCCGTCGAATACCGGCTGCACCGGACCGTCGTGCCCGATGCCGCTCCCCGGGAGACGGGCTGCGTGGTCGTCGCCGCCTTCGACGTCGACGGCGCGGAACGGCAGGAGCACGTCATCGGCTCGCTCGTCGGCACGCTCGAGAACATGCCGCTCGCACAACACCCGGGCATGATCTCCGTCAATTTCCACGCCAGCGTGGACGGCACCCGCGTGCTCAATTACGCCGAATGGACGTCGGACGCCGCGCACGACGTATTCCTGGACGGCGCGAGCCGGGCTTCGACACTGCGCGCCAGCAACGACATCCCTGGTGTCCGGCCCATCGGATTCAAGCGCTACCGCCTCTTCGGCAGCGTGGTACGTTGACGCGCAGTCGGCCCAACTCCGGGTCGGCAAAGGCGAGTTGAGTATCTCTCGCCGCCGTTCAGGGAGGTTTTCCGGATGCGCACCATGGTGATTCAGGGCGGCACCGACGGGATGGGCAGGGCACTGGCCCTCGCCTATCTGAGGCGTGGCGAAAGGGTGGTGATCCTCGGCCGCGACGTGAAGAAAGGAAAGGCATTACTGGACTCCGCCCGGGAAATCGGAGCGGACGACCGGGCGTTCTTCGTCAAGGCCGATCTCGCCCTTGTCGCCGAGAACCGGCGGGTGATCGAGCACATCAGGGAGAACTTCCCCGTGGTGGACGCGCTCGTGCTGTGCGCCCGGCACTACAGCAGCATCCGTCGGCAGACCTCCGAAGGTTTCGAGCGCACTTTCGCGCTCTTCTACCTGAGCCGTTTCCTGCTGAGCCACGGGCTCATCGGGGAACTGGAGAAGGCCGAGCGGCCCGTCATCATGAACGTGGCCGGGCCCGGCACTCCGATGGGCCGGGTCCACTGGGACGACTTCGGCCTCGCCCGCGGCTACGACGGCGTTGAGGCGCTGAACCAGGGCGGCAAGGCCAACGACCTGCTCGGCGTCTCCTTCGCCGAGCGGCACGCGGCCGGCCGGGTCCGGTACGTCCTGATCAACCCGGGCAGCGTGTCGACGAGCTTCTCCGGTGACTACGACGCCGAGACCGCGGCCCACATCGAGATGATGAAGAAGTTCGGCAAGCCCGTGGAGCAGGGCATCGTGCCGATCGCCGCCCTCATCGACGCCCCGCCCGCGGCGCGGCTGAGCGCGTACGCGGAGAACCGGCCGATCGGACTGGGGCACCCGTCCTTCGATGCGGGCGACGCGGCCCGGCTGCACGAGGCGACCGAGACGATGCTGGCGCGCTGACGGCGCCCGCGTCAACGGGCCCGTCCTGAAACGACCTTGGGCATCGGCACGACCTCCAACCACCTTGCGGGCTACCGGCTCGGTCACTAAATTGAACCCACTAGTTCAGATACTCCAGTGTACCGAGCCGAGTTGGAGACCTGCTGTGAGCGTCGAACCGGCCTCCCCCGCCGTATCCGCCGAAGCCGTGACCGAGCCGGGAGCCGCGGGGCCGTACCCGCGCCGGTGGGCGGCGGCGGCCGTGCTGACGGTGGCCTTCCTGATGGACCTGCTGGACGTCACGATCGTCAACGTCGCGTTACCCACCATCCAGCGGGAGTTGGACGCGAGTCCGACCCAGCTGGAGTGGATCTCCGCCTCCTACCTGCTGGCCTTCGCCGTCGCGCTGATCACGACGGCCCGGCTGGGGGACGTGTGGGGCCGCAAACGGATCTTCCTCTACGCGGTGGCCCTCTTCGGTCTGGCCAGCCTCTGGTGCAGCTTCGCCGACAGCCCGACGGAGCTGATCGTGGCCCGCGTCGTCCAGGGCCTGGCCGCCGCCGGCATCGCCCCGCAGGTCATGAGCACCCTGCAGAGCACCTTCGAGGGGCGCGAACGCGCCACCGTCTTCGGCCTGTTCGGCATCGTCGCCGGCATGGCGCAGGCGCTGGGCCTGGTCGTGGGCGGCGTCCTCATCACCGCCAACGTCGGCGACCTCGGATGGCGCACCCTGTTCCTGGTCAACGTGCCCGTCGCCGCACTGGTGATCGCCTTCGGCGCCTGGCTGGTGCCCGAGACGAAGGTGCCCGGCGGCACCCGGCCCAACCTGCTGTCCGCCGCCGTGCTCACCGTCGGCCTGGTCGCCGTCGTCTTCCCGCTGATGGAGGGCCGCCAGTACGGCTGGCCCGTCTGGTGCTGGCTGTCGCTGGCCGCCGGGGTCGTCGCCATCGTGGCGCTGGCCCTGGCCGAGGAGCGCGGGGGAGGGCGGCGCAACGCGCCCCTGCTGCCGGCCGGGCTCTTCCGCGACCGCTCCTTCAGCGGAGGACTCGCCGTCCTGCTGCTCGCCTTCGCCAGCTACAACGGCTTCCTGCTCGTGCTCACCCTCTGGCTCCAGGACGGGCAGGGCTACAGCCCGCTGCGCGCCGGCCTGGTCACGGTGTCCTTCTGCGTGGGGAGCCTGTTCACCGCCGTGGTCGCCGGCCGGCTGACCGTCCGCTTCGGCCGGGGCGTGGTGATGGCGGGCTGCCTGCTGTTCGCCGTGGGCACGCTGGGCGTCCTCGTCGCCGCCCGCGCGGCCGGCGGAACGGTCTCGTCCTGGTCGCTCGTACCCGGCCTGGTCGTGCTCGGCGCCGCGCTCAACCTGATCATCCCGCCGCTGGTGACGCTGTTCACCTCCGCGGTGCCGCCCCGGCATGTGGGCACCGCCTCGGGCATCTGGAGCACGACCCAGCAGTTCGGAGGGTCGCTGGGCGTGGCCGTGATGGGCTCGGTGTTCTTCTCCGCGCTGGACGGCGGCTACCGGTCGGCCTTCACGGTGATCGCCGCCGCGACCGCCACGGCGCTGGTCGTCTGCGCGATCCTGGCGCTGGCCCTGGCCCCGCGGGAGAGGACCGCCGCCTGAGGACCGTCCGAGGGCGAGCGTGACGCCGGACGGGCTCCCCGAGCCCGTCCGGCGCCCGTGGCGGGGCTACCAGGCCACCGGAAGCGCCTCGGGCCCCCGCATCATCCGGTTCGCCTTCCACGCCACCTCGTCCGCCGGGACGTCCAGGCGCAGCGACGGCAGGCGCCGGACCAGCGTCTCGAGGGCCACCTGGAGCTCCAGCCGGGCCAGCGGGGCGCCGAGGCAGTGGTGGGCGCCGTGCCCGAAGGTCAGATGCGGGTTGCGCTCCCGGTCGAGCACCAGCTCGTCCGGCCGGTCGAAGACGCTTCCGTCCCGGTTCGCCGAGGCGTTGGGAACCACGACGGTGTCCCCCGCGCGGACGGTCCGGCCGCCGAGCTCGACGTCCTCGAGGGCGACGCGGGGGAACCCCAGCCCGCCGACGCTCGCCTCCAGCGGGATGTGACGCAGCAACTCCTCGACGGCCGAGGGGATCAGGGACGGGTCGGCGGTCAGCGCCTCCCAGTGCTCCCGGCGGCTCAGCAGGGTGTGCAGGAAGTTCCCCAGCTCGTTGGCGGTGGTCTCCTGCCCGGCGATGAGCAGGTTGACCCCGAAGACGACCAGCTCGAGCTCGCTGAGCCGGTCGCCCTCGTCCCGCGCGACCACCAGCTGTCCCAGCAGGTCGTCGGCGGGGGCGGCCCGGCGCCGCTCGACGAGGCCGGAGACATAGGAGAAAAGGGCGTTGTCGGCCTCCTTGATGGTCTCCGGGTCGTCGGCGGACAGGGCCACCGACCGGTCGATCCAGTCCCGGAACAGCCCGTGGTCCTCCGCCGGGACGCCGAGGATCTCGCAGATCACGGTGAGGGGCAGCGGCCAGGCGAGGGCGGAGACCAGGTCGGCGGGCGGCCCGGTCTCGGTCATCCGGTCGACCATGCCGTCGACGATCTCCTGGACGCGCGGCCGCATGGCGCTCACCCTGCGGTGGGTGAAGGCCTTGGTCACCAGCCGTCGCAGCCGGCTGTGCTCCGGCGGGTCCAGGCTCAGCAGCGAGGCGTTCTGCTGGTCGGGCAGCGGGGTGCTGCGCGGAATGTCCCGGCCCGCCGCGGCGGCGCGGGAGAAGCGGGGGTCGGCGAGGACGGTCCGGGCGTCCTCGTGGCGGGTGACCAGCCAGGCGTCGCCGCCGTAGGGCATCGTCACCCTCGCCACGGGTTCCGTCAGCCGTAACCGGGCGTATCGCGGATCCATGTCCAGGCGTTCGGCGGAGAAATCCGCGGCGTGGAAAGGGCAGGTACCGGGGTGTGGGGCGGTCATCTGCTGCGTGCCTCCTCGGCGATTCGGGCCGTTGGCCGTCTGCCAAGCTAGGAGGAGACTCGCAGGGGCTTCAATCGCTCTCCTTACAAGAACGCGTGAAGTCGACCAATTCGCCGTCAAATTCAGGTGGCGGCCGCGGCCCGGGCGTCCTCGGCGGCGAATGCCAGCAGGAATGTGCTGACGGCGTTCCCGGCCACGTCCCGCAGTTCCGGTTCGGTCAGCGGCCGGGTGCCCAGACGCGAGCGGATGTCGACGGGTCCGGTGAGCAGGGCGAGGAACTGCTCGGCGGCCGCGGCCGGGTCGGTCACCCGCAGCCGGCCGGTGAGCGTCAGCCGGGCGAGGCGGTCGGCCAGGGCCTCGGCGAGGCGGTTGGTGCCGTTGCCGAGGACGATGTCGAGGAGGTCGGGGAACTGGGTGACCTCGGCGTACAGCAGCCTCCGCAGGGCCCAGGACTGCTCGTTGGCGTAGCACAGCAGGAGCTGGAGGCCCAGCTCCTCCAGCGCGCCGCGCAGCTCGCCGCCCGCGTCCCGCAGCCCCTCGATCGCGGCGAGGTTGCGGGCCATGGCGCCCTCGGCCGCGGCGGTCATGGCATGCCGGAACAGGTTCTCCTTGCTGTCCAGGTGGTTGTAGACCGTCGGCTTGGCGACGCCCGCCTCGGCCGCGATCTCGTTCACGCAGGACTGGGAGTAGCCCTTGCGGGAGAAGACGGTGAACGCGGCGTTCAGGATCGCGTGCCGTTTGTCGATGCGCCCTCGGGTCGTCACCCGCACATCTTACCGTCAGGGGCGCCGAATTGTACGGGTGCGTTCAGCCGGGAGTCCCTTCGGCGCCCGCCCTCCCGGCCCCGCCGCCGACTGCCCACCGTTCCGCCGGCTCCGGCCCGTTCGCCGTGGCGCGACGGTATTTATGACTCCGCTGACAGTGAATTGACAGTGCCCGCGCCCTGCCGGAAAGAACTGACACGAGTTCACGGATTTCTTGAAAAGCGGTTGTCGGATCTTTTCGGAGCGCTGCCGAAGATGGGCGAGCACGTGTGTGGGCCACCGTCTTGAGGAGCCGAGGATGTCCATTGCAGCCGGGCCGCGACCGGTATTCGAACGTCCCGACGTCGCCGCCGTACTCGTCGCCATCGTGCCCGTGGACGGCCCCGCGCGGCAGCGCGCCGCGGCGGACGCCGTCGTCGCGCACTGGCGCGCCGGCGGATGGCCCGAAGGGCTCGTCTCCCTCAACTGCTACACGAGCACGGATGGTCGTTCCCTCCTGACCTACGCGCAGTGGTCGTCCGAGGAGGCCCTGCGGGAGTCGCTGCGGGACGGGACGAGCGTCTCCCGTGGCAAGCCCGGCTGGGGAGTGCTCGACACCGCCGTGCCCGAGCCCGCCGTCTTCCACCTCTACCGCGTCGTACGCCCGGTGGCCGCCCCGGACCCGGGCGTGGTCGCCGAGTGCTTCCCCGGGGCCTTCTTCACGATGGCCGACGGCGTCTCGGCCCGGGAGTGGACCGACGCCCTGCTGTCCTCGGAGGAGGAGACCGAGGGGGAGGAGCGGGCGTACCCCGGTGCGATCGCCGCCAACTTCCACGTCGGCACCGACGACGCGAGCGTGCTCGTCCTCTCCGAGTGGGTCTCCGAGGAGGAGGCCGTCGCGCACATCGACGCGGTGATCGAGCCGCTGCTGGCGCACGCCGGCGGCGGCGACGCCGGGGCCCGCTACCGCCACCACCTCAGCCTCGCCGGCCCGGCCGTCTGACCGGCCCGGCGCCACCCCCCTTCCGCCCGCAGCTCACTCCGTTCCGCCCGAGGAGGGCCTCCACACATGAACTCCCACTCCAGCCGCCCCGAGCAGCCCGCCCAGCCCGCCCAGCCCGCCGACGGCGCCGGCGCCGGCCAGGTCATGGGCATCCTGTTCGGTCACTGGCAGACCAAGCTCCTGCTGACCGCCATGGACGCCGACCTCTTCACCCACCTGTCGGGCTCGCCCGCCACGGCCGACGAGCTGGCCGCGCGCCTGGGCCACCGCATGCCGGGCGCGGAGTCCTTCTTCGTGGGGCTCGTGGGCCTGGGGCTGCTGGAGACCGACGGCGGGCGGTACGCCAACGGTCCCGCCGCCGAGCAGCACCTGGTGCGCGGCCGGCCCGGTTTCATGGGCGGCTACCTGCAGTTCTGCCAGCGGGAACTGAACCCCGCCTGGGACGGCCTGGGTGAGGCGCTGCGCACCGGGGAGCCGCAGAACCGGGCGGCCCGCGAGGGCAACCCCTACCACTCGCTCTACGAGGACAAGCCCGCCACCGACCTCTTCCTCGACAGCATGGACATGTTCAACTCGGGCATCGCCGCGCACCTCGCCGACCTCGACTGGAGCCGCTGGACGTCGTTCGTGGACGTGGGCGGCGCCCGCGGCAACATCGCCCATGAACTCGTCTCCCGCCACCCGCACCTGACCGGCACCGTCTTCGACCTGCCGCCGCTCGAGCCGTCCTTCGACGCGCACATGGCCGGCCTCGGCGGCACGGCGGCGGTCTCCTTCCACGGGGGCGACTTCTTCGCCGACCCGCTGCCCGAGGCCGATGTGCTGGTCTTCGGCCACGTCCTGCACAACTGGGGCCCGGAGGACCGGCTCAGGCTGCTGCGCAGCGCCCACCGGGCCGTGCGGCCCGGAGGCGCGGTGATCGTCTACGACCCCATGGTCGGCGACGCCGTGCCCTCGCTGTACGCGACGCTGGCGAGCCTGAGCATGCTCGTGTGGTCCAACGGCGGCCGGGAGTACTCCGTGGACGAGTGCCACGCCTGGCTGAAGGAGACCGGCTTCCGCCCCGAGACGGTCGCGCTTCCGGACGGTGTCAACGAGGTGCTGGTCGTCGCCCACAAGGACAGCTGAGCGGCGCCCGCACGCGCCCCCGGCGGGTTGGGCCGGCCGGGGAGGCGGTGGCCCCCTCACGCGTCCGGGGCGTCGCGCAGGCGTACGGCGAGGGCGGCGAGGTCGTCGTCGAGGCCTCCGCTGCTGTAGCGCAGGAGGTCGCGGTGGAGGCCGTCGAGCAGTTCCCGGGGCCGTACCGGGGGCTGCTGCCGCCGCATCCAGTCCGTCAGCGGGAAGAACTGGCCGCCGCGGTCGCGGGCCTCGGTGACGCCGTCGGTGTAGAGGAGCAGCTGGTCGTCGGGGGCGCAGTCGAAGGTGTCGATGCTGTAGTTGTCGCCGATCAGCCCGGCGAGGTTGAGCAGCGGCGAGGGAGCGGTGGGACTCAGGACGCGCAGTCCCTCACGGTTCAGGAGCAGCGGCGGGGGGTGCCCGCAGTTGAGGATTCTGATGTGGCACCTGTCGTGCGGGATCTCGACGAGTACGGCGGTGGTGAAGCTCTCCATCAGGTCCTCGGTGGCGAACGCGGCGCTGTAGCGGGCGCTGCTGGCCTCCAGGCGGCGCGCGATGCCGCCGAGGTCGGGTTCGTCGTAGGCCGCCTCCCGGAAGGCGTTGACCACCGCCGCCGCCGTGCCCACCGCGGGCAGGCCCTTGCCCCGCACATCGCCGATGATCAACCGGACCCCGTAGGGGGTGTCGACCGCCTCGTAGAAGTCGCCGCCGATACGGGCCTCCGCCGCGGCCGCGAGGTACAGCGACTCGATCTCGATGCCCCCGAAGCGGCGCGGCATCGGGCTCAGGACCACCATCTGCGCCGCGTCGGCGACGAGCCGGACCTGGAAGAGGGACTGCTCCCGCTGGAGCCGCACATGACTTCCGTACGCGGCCGCCACGGTGACCGCGACGATGCCCGCCACGGTGTACCACGCGCCCAGGCCGGGGAACACGAGGCTCAGGCCGATCATGAGCAGAAAGCAGACCGTCCCCAGCAGCACGGTGGGCAGCACGGGCCACATGGCGGCCGCCAGAGCGGGGGCCGCGGGCAGGATGCGGCTGAAGGCCATGTCCGGGGGCGTGGAGTAGGCCAGGCCGGCGATGACCACGGTGAGGATCACCGGGGACAGCTGCACGAGGGACCACCGGCCACGGGGGCGGTGGAGGCGCGACTGTCCGGACTTGGCCATGACGCATATCATATCTGCATAATGTGGATGTATGGTTTTGATTGTTCCTTTTAGGGGGAATCCTGACCTGTGGGCGCGTGACCCCGGGGTCGCCTTCGTGCGACTGAGGGCAGGAGGCCGGGCCGGGCCCACCCGGGCGGCCGGGTCGGCGAATAGAATCGGCTCTCATGTCGAGCCCTGACGCACTGCTCGTTGACGTGGCCACCAAGGTGGAGTCCGAGCAAAGCAATCAGATGTCCCTGACCGTGGTCACCGGCGGCACTGTCATCACCGGGCGGCTGGCCCCGGAATCCGTATGGAAGGAGCGAGTGTCGGAGGTCCTGACGGACTCCGACCGTCTGGGTCCGTTCTCCGGGATCTTCACCGCCGACCGGCCCCAGGGCCGGGCCGAGCGCGGTGAGCCGCCCACGCATCTGCACTTCCACGTCGCCCGGATCCTGCAGGGCAGCATCGGGATCCCCGAGACGGGCGGGATGTACCGCGTCGCGATCGAGGACGTCAGCGCCTGGACCGTGGGCGACTTCAGCTACTCCGACCACTGAACCGCGGCCGCCCGCACCCGGCGGGCGGCGCCGGTTCGCACGTACGCACGAGCTGAGCGCGGCTCGGCGGTACCGGCGAAAGGGCCTGAACCGGGCACACGGTGGGTAGCTGAGAAATGTCCGACCATTTCTCTGCGAGTTCCCTGTGAGGAACCCATGAGCGACACGCTCCCCGGCCCGGAGACCGCTCCGGAGACCGCCTCGGAGAACGCCCCCGGGACTCCCTCGGAGATCGACCGTCTCCTGGAGGTCGCCACCGGTTTCATGGCGTCGAAGGCCCTGCTCGTCGCCGCCCGCCTCGGCCTCTTCACGGAGCTGGCCGAGGGGCCGCTGAGTGGCGAGGAACTGCGCGCCCGCCTGCGATTGCATCCCCGCTCCGCTCGCGACTACTTCGACGCCCTCGTCGCTCTGGGCGTCCTGGAGCGCGCCGACGGCGTCTACGCGAACGCCCCCGTCGCCGCCCGCCACCTCGTCCGCGGCGAGCCCGCCTACCTGGGCGGCCTGCTGGAGATGAGCGACGCCCGTATGTACGACCTCTGGGGAAGGCTCGACGCGGGCCTGCGCACGGGGGAGCCGCAGAACGAGATCGCGGCCGGCGAGGAGGGCATCTACGCCGACCTCTACGACGACGCCGACCGCCTCGACGCCTTCCAGCAGGCCATGACCGGCCTGTCCCTGCGCTCGGCCCATGCCCTCGCCGAGGCCTTCGACTGGTCCGCCCATCGCACCGTCGCCGACATCGGCTGCGCCGACGGCACCGTGCTGACCCATCTGCTGCGGCGTCATCCCCATCTGCGCGGCACGGGCTTCGACCTGGCCGCCGTGGGCCCCGGCTTCCGGCGCCGGGTGGAGGGGGCCGGCCTCGCCGGCCGGGTCTCGTTCCGCGCCGGCGACTTCTTCGCCGAACCGCTGCCCGGGGCCGACGTGCTGATCCTCGGGCACATCCTGAGCAACTGGACCCTGGCCAGGGCGAAGACGCTGCTGGGCAAGGCGTACGAAGCGCTGCCGGAGGGCGGCTTCCTCATCGTCTACGAAACGCTCATCGACGACGAACGCCGCCGGAACGTTCCCGGGCTGCTCATGAGCCTCACGATGCTCCTGGAGACGCCCGGCGGCTTCGAGTACACCGGCGCCGACTGCCGGGCCTGGCTGGCGGACACGGGGTTCCGTGAGAGCAGGGTGCGTCACCTGGCCGGGCCCGAGTCGATGGTGATCGCCCGCAAGTGAGCACGGGCTCGCCCGTGCCGGGTCAGGACAGGGTCGCTTCCGGCCGGACCTCCCGTCGTACGAACTCCACCAGGCGCGCGTAGCTGTCGCCGCCGTGCCCGGCGGCGATCGCGCGCTCGGTCAGTGCGCTGAAGAGCTCCGACATGCCGGTGTCGGCCCCGCGGAGCTCGCAGGCGTGGGCGAGGATGCGCATCGTCGAGCGGTGGAGATCCAGCGGGAAGTCGCCGCTGGGGTACTCGCCCGAGTCCACCTGGGGTGCGTACGCGCTCATGAAGGAGCGCACGGTGTCCATCCAGCGGTTGGCCACCTCGGTGTATTCCGTCGCGGTCACGTTGCCGCCGGGACCGTCGGCGCCGATGAGCACCACGCTGTGCAGCCAGCCGGTGAGCGTGGACCACATCTGGCACAGCAGTGTGGTGTCGTACACGGACGACAGGGCCGGGTCGGCGCCCACGTACGTGGCGTCGCCCAGCGCGGCGAGCGTCTCGCGATGCCGCTCGAAGGCCGCCGCCGAGCCGGCGTAGAGCTGCAGGAAGTCCCGACGGCCGATGCCGGACGGGGTCGTCATGACCACACCGTCGAGGTAGGCGGCGCCGGCCCGTCCGGCCCAGGCGTCCATCTCCCGTGCGCACACGGGCGGCCCCGAGGTGAGGTTGACCAGCGTCCGGCCCGCGAGGTCGCCGGCCGCGGGGCGCAGCACCTCCCGGACGGCCTCGTACGTCGACAGGCTCACCACGGCCAGCGGGCTCGCCGCCAGGGCCTCACCGGCCGACCCCGCCTCCACGGCGCCCTGCCGTACCAACGGCTCCGCCTTGCCGGGCGTGCGGTTCCACACCGTCGTGCGGTGTCCCGCGGCGACGAAGGCGCCGGCCAGCGCCGACCCCATCGGCCCGAGACCGAGAACGGTCACATCGGTATTCACATGTCCCCCTGGATTCACATAAATCAGGCGACTTCCCCCTGAATGACGCCCATGCGGGATTCTTCCCTCATGGCACTCATCCACTCATTCAAGGAGAAGAGGGGTAAAAACCGCCTAAGGGTGTCCCAGGGTGTGCGGGCGAAGGGGAGGTCCGCCGATCAGCGACATGTCAGCGGGGGCTGGTTGACTCGGCCGTCAGGCGGGGCGTGCGGGAGCGTGCCCGGGGGCGGCCGGCCCGACGGCGCGGTCGCGGGGATCCCCGAGGCGCCGCTGCCGTGACGCGTGCCATCGACTGAACGGAGATCACATGACCACGGGCACGGGGCCGCGGCGGGCCCCTTGGTTCTCGTCACCCGACCCCTCGCTGGACGCCGAGGCGCAGCTGTTCCTCTTTCCGCACGCGGGCGGCACCTCGCTGACCTACCGGATGTGGGCGGCCACCGTCTCCTCGGGGATCGAATGCCGGGCCCTGCAGCTGCCCGGTCGGCAGGAACGGCTGGACGAGCCGGTGTTCACCCGGATCGAGCCGCTCCTCGCCGAACTCCAGGAGGCGCTGGAGGCGGAGCTCGACGGCAGGCCGTACGTCGTCTTCGGCCACAGCTTCGGCGCGCTGCTCGCCTACCGGCTGACGGTGGAGATCGAGCGGAACGGCGGGCAGGGCCCCGAGCTGCTGGGCGTCTCCGGCTGGGCCCCCGGCCTCGTCGCGTCCAAGGAGCTGGAGGGCGTAGCGGACATGACGGACCAGCAGATCCTCGACCGTGTCGCCGAGTTCGGGCTCATTCCGGACGAAGTTCCGGTCAGCCGGGACATGCTGGCCGCGGTGATGCCCTCCCTGCGCGGGGACTTCGTCGTCGCGGCGGACTACACCGAGGACGGCGCCGCCGTCTCCTGCCCCATCGCGGCCTACGGAGGGACGTCCGACCCCACCCTCGGGCCCGGCGCCCTGGAGGCCTGGGCCGGGCTGACCCCGGAGTTCCTCGGCGCCACGGAGTTCCCGGGGGACCACTTCTATCTCTTCGAGCACGCCCTCGCCGTCCAGAACAGCCTGGACCGCCATCTGCGCCGGCGGCTGGCCGCAAGGGCCTGAGCCCCCACGGGTGCGCCCCGGGGCCGGGAGGCGTTCGGCCTCCCGGCCCCGGGGCGCAGGGCTTTCCGGAACCCGGCGGGTGCTACTGCCCCTGGAGGCGCAGCGCCTGGCGGACGACCTCGTAGCCGTCCGACGCGTCGATGTCGACGTCCAGCACGGTGCAGACACGGCCGAGGAGGAAGTAGAAGCCCGCCAGCACCAGCGTCTCGACGACCTGCTCCTCGCTGTAGTGCTCACGGACCGCCGCGTGGACGTCGTCCTTGACGGTCGGCCCGTCGGCGACGGCGCCGGAGAACCGGAGCAGGGCCCGCTGCGCCGGGGTGAAGACGTCGGCGTCGGTGTCGCCCTGCCGCAGGGCGACGCGCTGCTCGTCGGTGACCCCGACGGCCGCCGAGATGGACACGTGCTGGGCCCATTCGTACTCGGCCTCGTAGTGCAGGCCGAAGTTGAGGATGAGCAGCTCGCGGTCGACGGCGCTCAGCGAGGCGCCGGTGGCGAAGAGGGCGGAACCGAGCCGGGCGATCTGTTCCACGGTCTGCTGGGAGTGCAGCAGCATCCGGTACACGTTGATGATCCTGCCCTGGCTCAGGGCCCGCATCGACTCGGGCAGGGCGTCGGCGTCCTTGTAGGGCATGCGAGGCATCGTGACTCCTTGGAAACGGTGAGGTGTTCGGGATCGCGGTGCGTGGGGCGGCTCAGGCCGGGTGGGGGGCCCGCCACTCGGGCCGGGAGGAGCCGCGCGGCACCAGGACCGTGTCGTCCCAGCCGGCGGGGGTCTCGCTCAGCCGTACGGCCGGGGCGACGTGCCGGAACTCGCCCATCGGGGTGTCGTGGACGAGCCACTCGGGCTCGGGCGGGAGGGTGTCGGCGCCCAGGTGCGCGATGGACTCCCGGGACAGGATGCCCAGTTCCCACGCCCAGTTGGCGACGCCGGCCAGCGAGACGTGCACCCGGTAGCTGCCGCCCTCGCGGGCCCGGCGGACGGCCGCGGCCATGACGCCCGCCGCGGCGAAGTTGGCGGCGAGGTAGTCGTTGAGCATCCGCCCGGGCGGCACCTGGGGCTCGTCGCCCTGGCGCTCGTTCCAGTTGATGCCCACCAGCGCCTGGCCCTGGTGGTCGAACCCGCCCCGGTCGTGCCAGGGCCCGTTCTCCCCGTACGCGCTGACGGACAGGTGGATGAGGCCCGGCGCCATCTCGATGCACTCCTCGGGAGTGAGGCCGAGCCGGGCCATCTTCGACGCCCTGTGGTTGTGCACGAAGACGTCGGCGGTGCGCAGCAGTTCGTCGAAGGTGCGCCGGCCCTCACCGTCCCTGTCCTTGAGGTCCAGGCGGGTCGAGCGCAGGCCGACGCCGCACTCGTTCCAGCACAGGTCGTGGTCGAAGGCGTTGGGCTCGCACACGTGGAGGGCGTCCGCCCCGTGCTCGGCGAGCGCACGGCCCGCCGCGGTGCCCGCGAAGATGTGGGTGAACTGCAGGCAGCGCAGCCCGGACAGCGGCCGGGGGCCGGACGGCAGCGGCCGCGGCGGGGCATCGCCGACCCGTTCGATGGACACCACGGGCTCGGACAGGATCGCCTTGCCCTGCGGGTGGGCGAGGAACTCCTCGCGGGTGCGCACCACGGCGAGCGGCACGCCCCGGGCGGCCGCGGCCTCCTCCAGTTCCCAGGAGTTCCAGGTCGCCACGGCCGCGGCGATGCGCTCCCGGGTGTGCGGGGTGCCGAGGAGGTCCAGCATCTCGTCGCGGGTCCGGGGGTAACAGGCGATGACGATGACCCAGCGGTCGTCCGCCGTCCGGTAGAAGTCCCAGACGAGGGGACCGGTCTGCCCGTCGCCGCCCAGGATCGAGCCCATGTTGGAGCCGTAGCCGCCCAGCCGGTTCCCGCCGCCGAGGTAGGGCGTGATCTGGTGCAGGGCCTGGGGAAGATCGATGTCGAGGCTCTGCGCACGGCCGGTCCGCTCGTGCCAGATCTGGGCCGCCGCGACGGAGACCGAAAGCAGGGAAATTCCTATCGCCGATCCCATTCGGATCGTGGACGGAAGCACCGGATCGCTGCCTGTGATCGTCAACTCACTTACCGCGGGATCGCGGGAAATCCCCAGTAATTCAAGTACGTTGTCAAGCTCTTCGAGTGTGTCGAAGCCATCTTCTTTCATGGTGCAACGGTAGCACCAGAACCTAGTCCGCGAAATGGGATGAAGGGGCTGCGAGTTCGCGTCAGCTGGGCGTCAGGCGGGTGTCAGCAACAGGTGATTGAATTTAACGGCGAGTGCTTCATCTGACGATGTGGAGGAGTTTCCGTGGAGTATCAGGGTGTATCTCTCGAGGAGTTGCGCGAATTGCCTCCGCATGAATTCAGGAAGGCCCTTGAGGTCCTGGTGACCGAGGAGTTCAAGTCGGCGCTGTACATGGAGGAGGACGAGGACCTGCCGCTGGACGTGGGGTTCTTCGACCTCGGCCTCACCTCGCTGCGCCTGAGCGATATCAAGCAGACCCTGGAGACGAGGGTCGGGCAGGAGATCGACATCGCGGTCCTCTTCCGCAGGCCCACGGTCGGCCAGCTGATCGACTATCTCGCCGAGACCTCCTGACGATGCGGCATCGTCGAGCCGGAAGGGCCGCCTGCGGCGGACGTCCCAGGACTGGAGAACAATAGTGTCAAGCATCAATGAATCAACCCGGGAAGAGCTTCGGAAGGCCCTCGAGGAGATTCACAGGAAAGATGAGCTCATCGGTGAACTGATGCGCGAGAAGTACGAGCCCATCGCCATTGTGGGGATGGGCTTGCGCTTTCCTGGGGGAAACACCGACGTCCCCGGTTTCACCGAATTCCTGCGCGCGGGGAAGTCCGGCATCCGGCCGTTGCCCGACGACCGCAGGCACCTGGACCCGGACCCCGGCGGCGCCTCGGACCGCGACCGGCCGGTCGGCGGATTCCTCGACGGCATCGACCGGTTCGACGCCGCCTTCTTCAACATCTCGCCCAAGGAAGCCGTATACATCGACCCCCACCAGCGCCTGGCCCTGGAGACGGCCTGGGAGGCGCTGGAGCACGCCGGCATGGACCCGGCCGCCCTGCGCCACAGCACCAGTGGCGTGTTCATGGGCGTGACCACGCTGGACTACATCTTCGAGGCCACCGACCTCGACCCCGCCGACGTGGACGGCTATCTCGCGCCGGGCCTGAGCCACAGCGGCGTCTCGGGCCGGCTGTCGTACTTCCTCGGCCTGCGCGGCCCCTGCCTCACCGTCGACACCACCTGCTCCTCGTCGCTGGCGGCCGCCCACCTGGCCGTCCAGGCGCTGCGCAACGGCGAGTGCGGTCTGGCCCTGTGCGGTGGCGTGAACGTCATCCACAACGCCCTGGGCAACAGCGTCCTGCAGGCGGGCAACATGCTCGCCCCCGACGGGCAGTGCAAGTCGTTCGACGACAGCGCCGACGGCTACGGCCGCGCCGAGGGCTGCGGCGTGCTGGTGCTCAAGCGGCTGTCCGACGCCCGCAGGGACGGCGACACCGTGCACGCGGTGATCAGCGGTTCGGCGGTGGGCCAGGACGGCGAGAGCGCCGGACTGGCCGCGCCCAACGGCGCCGCCCAGGAGGCCGTGCTGCGCGCCTCGCTCGCCAGCGCCCGCCTGGAGCCGGCCGACATCCAGTACGTCGAGGCCCACGGCACCGGCACGGCCCTGGGCGACCCGACCGAGATGGGCGCCATCAGCGACGTCTTCGCCGAGTCGCACAGCCCGTCCGCCCCCGTGGTGGTCGGCTCCCTCAAGACGAACATCGGCCACATGGAAGGCGCCGCCGGCGTCGGCGGGATCATCAAGGCGGCCCTCCAGCTGCGCGAGGGCACGATCTTCCCGCACCTGAACTTCGTCAACCCCTCGCGGCGCATCGCCTGGGCCACCGCCCCGGTCACCATCCCCACCGAGGCCCGCCCCTGGCCCGCCGCCGAGACCCGGCGCGCGCTCGTCAACGGCTTCGGCGTCACGGGCACGCTCGCGAGCGTCGTCGTGGAGCAGGCCCCGGCCGACACCCCTGCCGTCGCCGAGGCCCCCGCGGTCACCGGGACCCCGGCCCTCACCGAGACCGACGCGACGCAGCCCCAGGGCGGCGTCTTCACCCTCTCGGCCAAGAACCGCAAGTCGCTGCGCGCGCAGGCGGAACGCTACAAGGAGTTCCTGGAGCTCGATCCGGGACAGCCGGTCGCCGACCTCTGCCGCACGGCCAACACCGGCCGCGCCCACTTCAAGTACCGGATCGCCGCGCCCGTCCGCGAGCACCGCGACATCACCCGCCTGCTCGACAAGCACCTGGAGCAGGCGGACGCCCAGGCGACCACCGGCGTCCCCAAGGTGGCGCTGCTGTTCACCGGCATGGGCTCGCAGTACACCGGCATGGGCGCCGCCCTCTACCGCCAGTACCCCGTCTTCCGCGACGCCCTGGACGAGTGCGACCGCCTCTTCGCCCCCCTCCTCGGCCTCTCGCTCAAGGACCTCATGCTCGGCGAGAGCGAGAGCGAGAGTCAGGGCGAGAGTCAGGGCGAGGGCGAGGGCGAGGCGCCCGGCCTGATCGACCAGGCCCGCTACGCCCAGCCCGCCGTGTTCAGCCTGGAGTACGCCCTGGCCCAGCTGTGGCTCTCCTGGGGGCTGCGGCCCTCCGTGCTCATCGGCCACAGCCTCGGCGAGGTCGCCGCGGCAGCCGTCGCCGGACTGTTCTCGCTCGAGGACGCCGCCCGGCTGGTGGCCGAGCGGGGACGGCTGAGCCAGTCGGTGACGGTCCCCGGCGGAATGGCGGCCGTGGGCGCCCCGGCCCGGGACATCGCCCCGCTCCTCGAGCCGTACCCGGACCTGGGCATCGGCGCGATCAACGGCCCCACCCAGTGCCTGGTGTCCGGCGGCCGCGACGCGCTCACCGCGCTCGGCGAGGTGCTCGCGGAGAAGGGCGTCAAGTTCACCGTCCTGCCGTCGGCCGTGCCGTACCACTCGCCGCTGCTGTCCGGGATCCTCGACGACTTCCGGGCGGTCCTGGAGACCATCAGCTTCCGGACCCCGAACATGACGCTGGTCTCCAACGTCACCGGCCAGGTCGCCAAGGCGGCGGAGATCGCCACCCCCGACTACTGGGTCCGCCACCTGGTCGCCCCGGTCGACTTCGAGGCCGGGATCGCGGCCGTGGAGAAGCGCGGCCGCCACGCCTTCGTGGAGGTCGGGCCCTCCGGCGCCCTGACGTCGCTCGCCCGCAACTGCGCCGCCGACCCGGGCCACCTGTGGCTGAGCAGCACCTACCGGGGCGACCAGGACGCGGAGCGCGTCCGCCGGTCGCTGGCCCAGCTGTACTCCGCGGGCCTGCCCGTCTCCTGGACCGGCTACCACCGGGGCCGCCCGGGCCGTAAGGCCGACCTGCCCGCGTACGCCTTCGACCGCAAGCCGTACTGGCTGCCGACGCCGCAGCGCCGGCAGGCCGAGGAGGCGTGGCGGGCCGAACGCACCCCGGAGGCCGAGCGGGAGAAGGACCGCCACCTCTTCTACGAGGCGCACTGGGACCGGCAGCCGCTGCCGGACACCCGTCGCGGAACGCGCCATGTGCTGGCGCTCGGCGGCACCGCCGAGCGGTACCCCCACCTCGTGGCGAGCGCCGCCGACGCCGGCGTGCGCCTGACCTTCGCGGCCTCGGCCGGCGACCTGGCCGCGCTGCTCCGCGACGAACCGCCCACCGACCTCTGCTGGTTCTGGCGCGGCGACCTCGGCGCCCCGGACGGCCCCGGCGGCACGGAGGCCGAGCGGCTGCGCGCCGAGAGCGAGGCCAACTACCGTGAGCTGCTGGACGTCCTGGGCACGCTGGGCGAGGTGCGCTTCGGCCGCAACCAGCGCCTGTGGCTGATCACCGAGGGCGCCCAGCAGCTGCCCGGCGACGCGCCCGGCGACCGGGTGCCCGCCGCGTCCACCCTCTGGGGCTTCGGACGGGCGCTCGCGGTCGAGTGCCCGGGCTACCAGGTGACCCTGGTCGACCTCCCGGCCGACGGCACCGGCCACGAGGCGCTCGTCGGCGAGTGGCTGTCGGCCGGCGACGCCGAGGCCCAGCTCGCCCACCGCGGCCAGGAGCGCTGGGTACGGCGCCTGCGCCGCGCCGAACCGGGCGATCGGCCGCGCCGCGAGAAGCCGGTCACGATCCGCCCCGACCGCACCTACGTCGTCGTCGGCGGCCTCGGCGCCCTGGGCCTGACCACGGCCCGGCGGCTCGTCGGCCTCGGCGCCCGCCATCTGGCGCTCCTCACCCGCACCGGGGCCTCGGCCGAGGAACTGGCCGCCCTGAAACTGGGGGAGGGGGTCCAGGTGACGGCACCGCGCTGCGACATCGGCTCGGCCGAGGACGTCGTACGGGTCACCGCCGCGCTCGCCGAGGGCGGCCACCCGGTGGGCGGCATCGTCCACGCGGCCGGCACGGTCGCCGACATCCCCGTCGCGGACCAGACCTGGGAGAGCATCGACACCGTCTTCCGGACCAAGGTCTTCGGCGCCTGGCTGCTGCACGAGGCCACCGTCTCGATGCCGGAGCTGGACTTCTTCGTCGGCTACTCCACCGCGGCGTCGGTCCTGGGCGCCACCACGCAGACCAACTCCTGCGCCGGCAACGCCTTCCTCGACCACCTGATGGCCTGGCGCGACGCCCGGGGCCTGCCCTCGCTGAGCGTCGGATGGGGCCCCTGGGCCGCCGTGGACCCGGCGCGCAAGCTCAGCAGCTCGCTGGTCAGGAGCTGGGAGGGCCAGGGCATCACGTTCCTCGAGCCCGTCGAGGCCATGGAGGCGCTGCCCACCCTGCTCGAGCGCGAGGGCGCCCACATCATGGCCGGGGCCTGCGACTGGGAGCGCTTCATCGCCCGTAGGCCGGAGAACGCCCTGTACACCGAGCTGAGGACGAACGGCGCCGGCGCCGACGGCGGCGGCGCGGCCCTCGACCTGGCGACGCTGCTGGCCGCCTCGGGACAGGAGCGGCTGAACGCCATCAACGCGACGGTGCGCGCCAGGATCTCCGACGTGCTGCAGTTCGCCGCCGAGGACGTGGAGCCCGACGCCGAGCTCGCCGACCTCGGCCTGGACTCCCTCAACGCGGTGGAGCTGAAGAACGCCCTGGAGTCCACCTTCCGGGTCACCCTGCCCGTGTCGATCGCCTTCGACCAGCCCAGCGTGAACCTGCTGGCCGACTACATCGACCGGCTGCTCGGTCCCGGCCTCGAGGAGGCGGCGTGAGCGGCGCCGGCCCTGCCACCCCACCGAACGGAACGGACAAGGACATGCCCATGGACCCAGCCCGTCCGCGGACGCTGGACGGCGTCATCGCGCACCAGGCCGGTGTGCGGCCCGACCAGGCGGCCGTCATCTGCGAGGGCCGCGTCGTCAGCTACGCGCAGCTGCACCGGGAGAGCAACCGTACGGCCCGCGCGTTCCGCGCCGCCGGGATCGGCCCCGGTTCCCGCGTGGCCTACCTCGGCAAGGAGTCGGAGGAGTACTGGGAGGCGGCCTTCGCCTGCGCCAAGATCGGCGCGGTGCTCGTCCCGGTCAACTGGCGGCTGACCGCGGAGGAGGTCGACCACATCCTGCGCGACTCCGGCACCGAGCTGCTCCTGGTCGACGAGGAGCACCTGCCGGTCGCCGAGAAGGTCAGGGACCGGCTGCCCCGGCTGACGGCCCTGGTGCCGTTCGGCCCGGCGGGGGCCGCCGCCGGCGGGCTGACCGCCCGGAAGGCGGAGTGCCCCGACGACGACCTGGCCCCCTTCGGCGACGACGAGACGCCCGTCGCGCAGATCTACACCAGCGGCACCAGCGGTCTGCCCAAGGGCGTGGTGCTGCCCCACCGCAGCTTCTTCAACGTGGCCGAGGCCATGGACTCCCACGGCCTGGACTGGCTCGACTGGAAGGAGGGCGACAAGAGCCTCCTCGGCCTGCCCGGCTTCCACATCGGCGGGCTCTCGTACGCCATGCAGGGCTTCAACGCCGGCGTCACCGTGGTCTCCATGCCCATGTTCATCAGCTCCGACGCGGTCCGTCTGATCGAGGGCCTGGGCATCACCACCGCCATCGTGGCGCCGGCCATGCTGCAGATGATGCTCGCCGAGCCGTCCGCGGCCCGGGGCGCCCTGAACTCCCTGCGCAAGGTGGTCTACGGCGGCTCGCCGATCACCGAGACCCTCCTGGCGCGCTGCCTGGAGCGGATGAACTGCGACTTCCTGCAGATCTACGGAAGCAGCGAGACCGGCAACTTCGCGGTCTGCCTGCCGCCCGCCGACCACGTCCCCGGCAGCCCCCGGCTCCGGGCCGCGGGCCGGCCGTACCCGGGCATCAAGGTGAAGATCGTCGACCGGCAGGGGCGGGAGCTGCCGCCCGGCGAGACCGGGGAGATCTGCGTCAGCACGCCCGCCCGGATGGTGGACTACTGGGGCCTGCCGGAGGCCACCGCCAAGACCGTGGTGGACGGCTGGATCCACATGGGCGACGCCGGGTACCTCGACGAGGACGGCTACCTCTACGTCAACGACCGCGTCAACGACATGATCATCGTGGCCGGCGAGAACGTCTACCCGACCGAGATCGAGAACGCCCTCACCCGGCACCCGGCCGTGGCCGAGGCGGCGGTGATCGGCCTGCCCCACGAGCGCTGGGGCGAGTCGGTGCACGCGCGGCTGGTGCTCGCGCCCGAGTCCCGGGTGACCGTCCGGGAGCTGCTGGTCTTCCTCAAGGGCCAGATCGCGGACTTCAAGATCCCGACGACGTACGACTTCGCGGAGCTGCTGCCGCGCAACCCCAGCGGGAAGATCCTGCGGCGCGGCGTACGGGAGGAGCTGCTCGCCAAGGCGGCCGCGACCGGCTGACCGGCCCGCGCGACAAGGCCCGCACGACAAAGGCCCGCACGACAAAGGCCCGGCCGCACCCAGGAGGTGCGGCCGGGCCTTTCGCGTGTGCGCCGGGCGGGAGGCGGCGCCGTACGCGCTACGGCGTGCGCAGGATCTCGTAGTCGGCGACGGTGAAGTCCTTGGTCGCCTGCCGGTAGTCCTCGATACTGCCCGGCCAGTTGTTGACGATCTTACCCATGGGCGTCTTGTACCAGCTGGTGCAGCTGCCCGCGAACGCCGTCCGCGTGAGCTGCTCCTGCAGCCTGTCGTTGTGCTCCGCCATCACCTCGGGGCGGATGTCGAAGGCGGCGGCGGAGTGCTCCGCCAGCGCCTCGATCGCCCGGACCGCGTAGTCGATCTGCGACTCGACCATGAAGAGGATGGAGTGGTGCCCGAGGTTGGTGTTGGGCCCGTAGAGCATGAACATGTTGGGGAATCCGCTGACGGTCGTGCCGAGGTACGCCTCCGGCCCCTGCTGCCAGGCGTCGCGCAGCGTGCGGCCGCCGCGCCCGGAGATCTCCACTCCGCCGGCCACCAGCAGCGACTTGAAGCCGGTGGCGTAGGCGATCACGTCGACCTCGTGCAGGCGCCCGTCCGCGGTCCGTACGCCCTCCGGCTCGATCCGCTCGACGGCCGTGTCGACCAGGTCGACGTTGTCGCGCAGCAGGGCGGGGTAGTAGTCGTCCGTGATGAGGACCCGCTTGCAGCCGAACTCGTAGGTGGGCCGCAGGCGTTCGCGCAGTTCCGGGTCGGGGACCTGCTGCTCGAGGTGGTTCAGCGAGATCTGCTGGAACTCGTCGCGGACGGGGTTGGCATCCAGAGACAGCCCGTCCGCCCACCGGTCGCGCTCGTGGTAGAGCGAGTCGCGCAGCGAGGTGTAGCCGACCGGGTCGTTCAGCAGGTCCTGCCGCTCCTCGTCGCCGAGGGCGCGGTCCATCCGGGGCAGCAGGTAGTTGGGCGACCGCTGGAAGACGGTCAGGTGCTCCGTCCGCCCGGCGATCGCGGGGACGAGCTGCACGGCGCTGGCGCCGCTGCCGACGCAGGCGACGCGCTTGCCCGTCAGGTCGAGGTCCTCGGGCCAGCGGGCGGTGTGGACGGACAGCCCCGTGAAGGTCTCCCGTCCCTCCATCTCGCCGTACGAGGGCTGGTTGAGCTGCCCCCAGGCGGTCACCAGCACCTCGGCGGTGATCTCGCTCCCCGTGCCGGTGCGCACCACCCAGGTGCGGTCCTCCTCCTTCCAGGAGGCGGTGGTGACCTCCGTGCCGAAGCGGATGTCCTCGTGCAGGTGGTGGTGCTCGGCGAACAGCTCGATGTTGTGGAGGATCTCCGGCTGCGTGGCATAGACGCGGCTCCAGTCCGGCTGCTCGCCGAAGGAGAACCAGTACAGGTGCGACTGAACGTCGCACGCGGCTCCGGGATAGGTGTTGTCGCGCCAGGTGCCTCCGATGGAGTCGGCCTTCTCCAGGACGACGAACGAGGTCTCGCCGGACAGCTTCAGACGTGCCGCCATGGCGAGCCCCGCCATGCCGGCGCCTATGATCACGATCTTGTAATCGGTGCGCAAGTGGAACTCCCTGCCTCGATGGTGGACCGAGGCATCGGCTCGGTCTCCCATGCCGTTGACAAGGGATAACTTGCCAGCCCGCTCTGACGCCGCTCTGACCCACGGCTGATACCGGAAGGCGCGGCGAGCCACGGGGCGGCGGCCGGTCACGGCGGGCTCCGTTCAGGTGGTTACCTGCGGTTGTCGTAGTATGTCGGGCGTCGCTCCTGTGTCCTCGGCCGTGCCCGGTGTCCGTTCCCGGCGGCCGTTTCCGGCGAAACCCACGCGTTCGGTGCCGGTGCGCCCTGCGGGCGGTCGACCTCCGCCCGGCCCGGCAGGCGACGGCTTCCCGTCTTGGTCTCCAGGCAGAACGGAAAACACCTCGTGGATCTGAGCGCGGCCCCTCGGAAGGGCCTCAGCCTCTTCGCCTTGATCATGATCGGCCTGGGGTCCATATTCGGCTCCGGCTGGCTGTTCGGCGCGGGACAGGCCGCCCAGGTCGCCGGCCCCGCCGCGCTGGTCGCCTGGGTGATCGGCGCCGTCTTCATCGGCATGATCGCCATGTCGTACGCGGAGGTCGGCGCCGCCTACCCGCTGCCGGGGGCCATGGCCCGCTTCGGTTCCCTCTCGCACGGCCCGGTGCTGGGCTTCATCACCGGCTGGGCGGTGTGGATCGCGACCGCCTCGCTGATCCCCATCGAGGCCATCGCCGGCACGCAGTACATGTCCTCGTGGAGCTTCGGCTGGGCCCGCGACCTGGTCTCCGACGGCCGGCTGACCGGCACCGGCATGGGCATGGCCCTGCTCCTGACCGTCGCCCTGTGGCTGGCCTGCTACTGGTCGGTCGAGCTGCTGGCGCGCGCCAACAACCTGCTGACGCTGGTCAAGTTCGCCATCCCGGTGCTCGCGGTCGGCGCACTCATCGCCTCCGGCTTCCACACCGGCAACTTCACCGCCCACGGCGGCTTCGCCCCCAACGGCTGGTCCGCCGTGCTCACCGCCGTCAGCGCCTCGGGCGTCGTCTTCGCCTTCAACGGCTTCCAGGCCGTCGTCAACCTCGGCGGCGCCGCCAAGAACCCCGGCCGTGCCATCCCGCTCGCCCTCGTCGGCGCGCTCTCCCTCGGCCTGGTCATCTACCTCGCCCTGCAGGTTGCCTTCCTGGGCGCCGTGCCGCCGGAGCGGCTCGCCGAGGCCGGCGGCTGGAGCGGCGTGAACTTCGCCTCGCCCTTCGCCGACCTCGCCAAGCTGCTGATGCTGCACTGGGTCGTCACCATGCTCCAGTTCGGCGCCTTCATCTCGCCGAACGGCGCCAACATCGGCAACGTCGCCTCGGCCGCCTACCTGGCCCAGAACCTCGCCGAGACCGGCTTCTTCCCCAAGAAGATCGCCGAGGTCCACCCCCGCTACGGCGTCGCCCGCCCTGCCATGTGGCTCAACCTCGGCTTCTCCGTCCTCCTGCTGCTGACCGTCGGCCACAGCTGGGAGGCCCTGGCGAGCGTCGTCTCCGCCGCGATGGTCGTCTCCTACCTCATGGGCCCGATCGCGGTCGGCGTCTTCCGCCGGACCAAGCCGGACCTGCCCCGCCCCTTCCGGCTGCCCGCCGCGAAGGTCCTCTGCCCCATCACCTTCGCCTTCGCCGCCTGCGCCCTGTACTGGTCGAAGTGGCCCAACACCGGCAAGGTCGCCCTGCTCACCCTGGTCTCCGTGCCCATCGCCGCGCTCGTGCTGCGCCGCCGAGGCGCGGGGAGCCTGCGCCGGCAGTTCGCCCCGGCCTGGTGGATGCCCGCCTTCCTGCTGTGGCTGGCGCTGCTGTCCGCGCTCGGCAGCACCGAGTTCGGCGGCCACGGCGTGATCCCGGGCGGAGTGGACATCGCCCTGGTCGCCCTGTCGGCCGTCGGCTTCTACTTCTGGGCGGTACGCGCCGGCGTCCAGGCCCACCGGGACGGGCTGCCGGGCCCGGACCCCGTGACCGGGGCCGAGCGTCCGGTCCCCGCACCGCGCCGGTCCGAGACCGCCGGAGCGGTCGCCGCCTGACCGCCCGCAGCGCGGAGGCATACGACATCAAGGGGTCGCGGCTCGTACGAGCCGCGACCCCTCGCCGCTCACCGGGCCCGAGCGGGCCGGCCGGTGCCGCATGGGGAGGGTGCGACCCGGGCTCGTTATGATCCCGGTCGGCCCGGGCGATCATCCGGGCCGGTTGTCGTTCGTGAGGGGAAACATGCGCAAGTCAGCCACCGCGATGGCCCTGGCCGTGACCGCCGTCCTGCTGGCCGGCTGCGGCGGGGGCGCCAAGAGCGGGGACGGCCGCGGGGACGGCGGCGCGAAGAACGCCGCCACCGCCGCGCCGTCCGCGAAGCCGAAGGGCGACGCGAAGGCGGACGGCCCGGCCGTGGGCCCGACGCGCGAGGTCACCATCGAGGTGGCGGGCGGCGAGGGCTCGACGCAGGTCTACTACAACCTGGGCGACGACAACGGCGCCGAGCAGGTGTCCCTGCCGTGGAAGAAGACCGCCAAGGTCACCCTGAAGGGCGCCGAGATCAAGGTCGGAAGCCTGGTGTCCGTGGCGCCCGGCTCCGTCAAGGGCTCCGACGGCATGCTCAAGGCCGCGTCGTGCGTCATCTCCGTCGACGGGAAGAAGGTCGCGGACAACCAGGACGGCGCGCTGCCGAAGCCCTGCGAGTACAAGCTGAAGTAGCCGAAGCAGGGGGTGGCGACCTCCGGGAGGAAAAAACTTTCGGACGACGGAAATATCTGACACGGCAGACACTGTTGTGTCAGGTGTACCGCTCGCGTCCCCGCGGGCACCGCCCCGCTCCCGGAGGAGACGCCCCCCATGAAGCTCGTCTACGTCTTCGATGCCTACTGCGGCTGGTCGTACGGGTTCGCCCCCACGCTGGCCGAGACCGCCCGCCGGCACCCCGGCCTTCCCGTGGAGGTCGTCTCCGGCGGACTCTTCACCGGGGCGCGCCGCGTGCCGATCCGCGAGTTCGGCTATGTCCAGGGCGCCAACGCCAAGATCGCCGAGATGACGGGCGTGGAGTTCGGCGCGGCCTACGACCGGCTGATCGCGGACGGCTCCTTCGTCATGGACTCCGAGGCCGCCGCCCGCGGCATGGCCGCCCTGCGGCAGGCCGCCCCCGCGCGGGCCGCGGAGCTGGCCGAGGCGCTGCAGACGGCGTTCTACCGCGACGGGCTGAGCCTGTCGGACCCCGCCACGTACCGCGTGATCGCCGAGCGGGCCGGGCTGGACGCCGACGCCGTCGTCACCGCCTTCTCGTCCCCGGCCGCCCGGGCCGCCGCCGCGGCGGACTTCCGGCACTCCCGCGGGCTGGGCGTCGAGGGCTTCCCCACCCTGCTCGCCGTCGACGCCCGGCGCGGGCCCGCCGTCCTGGCCGTCGGCCACGCCACCGCCGACATGATCGACCAGCGCCTGGCCGCCCTCGCGGCCTCCTGACCCGGCGGTCTCCCCGGCCCGGCCGCGTGAGTCCCGGTCGTGTGAGTCCCTGCCGCGTAAGTCCCGGTCGCGTAAGTCCCGGTCGTACGAGGCCCGGACGCGGCCCGGCCCGGCGCGTAACCCATCGCGCCGGGCCGGGCCGCCGAACGGTCCCGCGTCAACGCGGGTCGTACCTCAGGCTCTTGAAGGGGGAGTTCTTCGGGGCCTCCCTGCGGGGGCCGAGGCGCAGCTCCTTGCCCTTGCAGTTCTTCTCCGAGTAGACGGCGAGCGGCTTGCTCATGTAGTTCTGCGCGCCGCGGGCCTCCTGCTCCATGGACATGCACTTGTTCGGCGGCAGCTGGTGGACGAAGTAGGGCTTGCCCTTGGGGCCCACCCAGGCGAATCCGCCGTCCTTGGCGGCCGCGCTGCCCGCGGGCAGCGCGGTGGCGAGGAGGAGTGCCCCGAGGGTGGCGACAACGGCGTTGCGGAACGGTCGCATCACGGATCCTTGGTCTCGACGTCGAACGGACGGGGCCGGCGGCCCTCGCAGCGACCAACGACGTCGGACGCCCCGACGACACGGTGCGTGACGGATGCAGGTAGTTTTGGGGGATCGCCGATCCACCGGAGAAATCATGAGCACCGCCCAGTCCCGCGTTCTGTACGTCACTGACCTGGCCTTCGAGGCCAAGGGGCGCCGGTACTGCGACGAGGACATCTACCTGAGCTCCCGGCTCCGCGAGGACTTCGACGTGGCGCTCTGTCACCCCCTGGACGCCGTGGCCCTGATGGAGGACTTCGACGTCGTCGTCGTGCGCAACAGCGGCCCCGTGCTGCACTACCAGGCCGCCTACGACGCCTTCCGCGAGCGCGCCGCCGAGCGCGGCGTGCTGGTGTACAACCAGCTGTCGGGCAAGGCCGACATGGCCGGCAAGCAGTACCTCCTCGACCTGACCGCCGCCGGCTTCCCCGTCATCCCTACCGCCGGCCGCCCGCAGGACCTCGAGAGGCTGCCGGAGGCGGCCGAGTACGTCGTCAAGCCCCGGCTCGGCGCGGACTCCATCGGCCTGGAATTCGTCTCCCGGGACCGGCTCGCGGACCTGGCGTACGACGACGTCCTGGTGCAGCCGCGCATCGACTTCCGGTACGAGGTGTCGTTCTACTTCGTCGACCACGCGTTCCAGTACGCGCTCCACGCCCCCCGCCCGGACCGGCGCTGGGAGCTGGTGCCGTACGAGCCCACCGCCCAGGACCTGGCCTTCGCCCAGCGGTTCGTCGACTGGAACGACATCGAGCACGGCATCCAGCGCGTGGACGCCTGCCGCACCCCGGAGGGCGGCCTGCTGCTGGTCGAGCTCGAGGACCTCAACCCCTACCTGTCGCTGGAGGCCCTCGCCCCCGCCGCCCGCGACGCCTTCGTCACGACGATGAAGACGTCGGTGCACCGGGCGGTCCGCGGCGCGGCCTGATCCGCGGCGCCCGGCGATGTGCGAGGGGCGCGGGGGCCTCGGTTAGCCTGAGGGCACGATGAACTGCCTGACGACGCCCTTCGGCGAGATCGCCCTCACCCGCTTCCCCGAGGACCCCCGCGACCAGCTGCGCGCCTGGGACGCCGCCGACGAATACCTGCTCGCGCACCTCGCCGGGACCGACGGCGAACCGGTGGACCTGTCGGGCACCGTGGTCGTGCTGGGCGACCGGTGGGGGGCGCTCGTCACCGCGCTCGCCGCGCACCGGCCCACGCAGATCACCGACTCCCACCTCGCCCGCGAGGCCACCCGGGCCAACCTGGCCCGCAACGGCGCCGACCCGGAGGCGGTGCGGCTGCTGTCCACCCGCGACACCCCGCCGCCCCGCATCGACGTGCTGCTGGTCCACGTGCCCAAGAGCCTGGCCCTCCTCGAGGACCAGCTGCACCGCCTGGCGCCCTCCGTGCACGCCGGCACCGTCGTCATCGGCACCGGCAGGGTCACCGAGATCCACACCTCGACGCTGCGGCTCTTCGAGCGCCTCCTCGGCCCGACCCGCACCTCGCTGGCGAAGAAGAAGGCCCGGCTCATCTTCTGCACGCCCGACCCGGGCCTCGCGCGGGAGGCGAGCCCCTGGCCGCGCACCTACCGGCTGCCCGACGACGCCGGGGCCGGCTCGGGTCTGACCGTCACCAACCACGCCGGCATCTTCTGCGCCGAGCGCCTGGACATCGGCACCCGCTTCCTCCTGCGCAACCTTCCGCGCCGCCGGGGCCCCGAGCGGATCGTCGACCTGGGCTGCGGCAACGGCGTCGTCGGCACGGCCGCGGCCCTCGCCAACCCCGCCGCCGTGCCGGTGTTCATCGACGAGTCCTACCAGGCGGTGGCCTCCGCGGAGGCCACGTTCCGGGCGAACGCCGGCCCCGAGCGGACGGCCGAGTTCCTGGTGGGCGACGCCCTGTCGGCCGTCGAGCCCGGCAGCGTCGACCTGGTGCTGAACAACCCGCCCTTCCACTCCCACCAGGCGACGACGGACGCCACCGCCTGGCGGATGTTCACCGGCTCGCGCAGGGCACTGCGCACGGGCGGCGAGCTGTGGGTCATCGGCAACCGTCACCTCGGCTACCACGTCAAGCTGCGCCGCCTGTTCGGCAACTGCGACGTGGTCGCCTCCGACCCGAAGTTCGTCATCCTGCGGTCCGTCAGGACCTGAAGGGCCCCGGCGGCCGTGCCCCCGGGACGCGCGGACGCGTGAGGCGTCCCGGGGTCTCGTGTCGCCGTGCGGTGGGCGTCGTCGGGCGACGGCGTCGTCAGGCGACCTGCGCCTGGTCGTAGACGCTCTTGACCTCGTCGCCGAAATACGGGCCGAACATCCTGTTGGGCAGGAAGGTGTAGCCGAAGCTGTTCACCGAGGCCTGCAGGCCGGTGCCGGTGGCCTCGTCGAACGACGTGAACCAGGGGCCGCCGCTGGAGCCGCCCGTCATGTTGCAGCCCAGGCCGTGGTCCTTGGTGAGCAGGAAGTCCTTGGAGGAGTTCCCGCTGCAGTGGATGAGCCTGGTGCCGTCGTACGGCGCGGCGGCGGGGAAGCCGAAGGCGTACATGGCCTTGTTGTAGCCGCCGTTGAAGGACAGGCCCTGCGCCCCGGTCACGTCGGTCAGGCTCTTGCCGTCCAGCCGGCCGACGACGGCGAAGCCGACGTCGTAGTTGATGTCCTCACTGGCCACCCACTGGGGCGTGGAGAGGGTCTTGGCCGCGGACCAGGTGCCGTAGGGCGCCTGGCCGTCGTGGTAGCCGGGGGCGAACGTCCAGTCGGTGTGCCAGCTGCCCTGGTACTTGACGCAGTGTCCGGCGGTGACGACGGTGCTGGCGTTGCGGCTGGTGACCGCGTCGGCCGAGCAGGAGGCGGTGCGGCCCTGGAAGCTGAAGAACACCCGGCCCGAGGTCTTCACCACCGCGCCGCCGCCGGTCCACGGCCCGCCGGCCTGCGGGAAGGACCTGACGTGCGTGCTCGGCGCGGTGGGCGCGACGGTCGTCGCCCGGCCGGCGGACCGGGGGGCGGAGGGCGCGCCGGCGGAGACGGTGACGAGGTCCAGGGGGGTGGCCGAGCGCATCCGCTCGGGCGTCCAGAAGTCCCTGACCCGTTGCTGGGCCGTCGCCGAGGCGGCGGCGGTGTGGGCCGTGAGGAGGGAGGGGGAGGGGGCCGGGGCGGCGCCGGCCGGGACGGCCTGGGCGCCCGCGGCGACCAGGGCGCCGGCTGCCAGCAGGACGCCGGCGATCGTACGGCGGGTTCGTCTCACGCGTACTCCTTCTGCCGAGGCCGCGCGGACCGCACGCGGCCGTGTGGGGGCCGGACCGCGCGGTGGCGGCGGTCCGGGCAGACGAGTGGAGCGGATGCGAGGGTGCGGTGAGCAGGGTGCCACGGGACGCTGCATATTGACAGGGGCGTGTCAAGCCTGTCGTGGGGTGACGGCCCGTCCGGCCGACAGGTAATCGGCTTGCTGGCTCGAACAGCCGTACTGCATGATTGCCCGGCTCACTGCCCGTTCGACCCATCTCCTCACCATGCGAGGGCCCCTGCCCCATGGGCGTTTTCCTGCGTGCGTCGCGCGCTCTTCTTCTGCTCGCCGGCTTCTACCTGCTGTGCCTCCTCGTGCTCGGCGTGTTCGCCGGGACCGCGCTCGCCGTCCATCACTGGGCGCCCGGCGTCGCCGCGCTGAAGATCGACTTCATCCTCGCGCTGCTGGCGCTCCCGGTCGTCAGGGCGTCGTTCTTCCTCCGTCCCCCGCAGGACGACGGCAAGGACGGACTGCGGGTCAGCAAGGCGAGCCAGCCGGAGCTGTGGGCCGTCGTGCGGCAGGCGGCCGAGGCGGCCGGGACGAGGGCCCCGGACGAGATCCGGCTCACCGGCGCCGTCAACGCGGCCGTCGGCGAGGACGCCCGGATGCTCGGCCTGATGCCGGGCCGCCGCCGGCTCCGTCTCGGCGTCCCGCTCCTGGCCGGCATCACCCGGGCGCAGCTGATGGCCGTCCTCGGCCACGAGTTCGGCCACTACGGCAACGCCGACACCCGGCTGTCCGCCATCACCTGGCGCGGCCGGCTCGCCGTCACCCGTACCGTGCGCGCCTACCACGAGCAGGCCGACCAGCGGGTGGACAAGGAGCGGACCCGGCAGGAGAAGAAGGCCGCCAAGGCCGTGGCCAAGGGCAGGAAGGCCAAGGCCGTGGACACCGCCGGCGCGGGGTTCGGCCACCGCCAGACGGCCAAGGTGTTCGTCGCCTACGCGAAGTTCTACCTGCGCTCCAGCCAAAGCGTCGCCCGGCGCCAGGAACTGGCCGCCGACCGCGTGTCCGTGCGGATCGCCGGCCGCGACGCCGCGGCCTCCGCCCTCCGCGAGACCGTCGCACTGGACGCCGCGCACGCCTTCTACCTGCGCACCTACGCCACGGCGGGCGTCGCGGCCGGACTGATGCCGCCGCGCGGGCAGTTCTACGGCGGCCTGGCCCGGCTGCTCGCCGAGCCGGGCCGGCAGGAGGAACTGGCCGGGCTGCGCGCCGAGCCGCCGCGGGAGGAGACCTCCCCCTACGACGCCCACCCGCCGACCGCCGAACGGATCCGCCTGATCGAGGCGCTGCCCGACGACGGGCGCGGCGACCCGGCGTCCTCCGGGCCCGCGATGGCGCTGCTGCGCGAGCCCGAGCGCGTGCTCGGCGAGCTGGAGGACGCCACGCTCACCGCGGAGACGCTGGCGATGCGCCGCGTGGACTGGCCGGAACTGCTCCACCTGGGCCGGCGGGCCGAGTGCGCCGCCGGCGCCGAACCGCTGCGGGAGGCCGTGCGGCAGGTCCTCGGCGGCGACGCCACCCTGCGCGCGCTGCTGGACGCGGCCGACGGCGGGGCGCTGTGGCGCGTCGCCGACGCGCTGCCCAAGTCCGAGGAGGCGAGCCGGGCGAGCGGCCGGGCGGCACGCGAGTTCCTCCGCCCTCGGCTGAGGTCCGGCCTGGCGGAGCTGGTGATCCTGGAACTCGTCGACGCCGGGCTGGCCCGCTGGGAGATGTCCTGGTCCGACGGCGCGCGGCTCGACCTGTCGGACGACTACCGGGACCGGCTGAACGAGGCCCTGGAGGCCGCGGTCGCCGACACGCCGGACACGCGGCCCCTGCGGCTGCTGCTGCCCCGGGCGCTCCACCCCGCCTCCTTCTGAAGAAACGAACGGAACACCTGTGGGACGACTGCTGCTGCCCCTCTTCGTCATCGCCTTGCTCGTGTACCTCTGGTTCAGGTCCCGCCGCGGCGCGTCCGCCGGGACCCGGTCGGCCTCGCCCTCCGCGCTCTCCGAAGGAGCCTTCGCCCTCGGCTTCCTGCCGGAGAGCGCTCAGAACACCGAGCGCGCCCGGCGCGACGCCGAACTGGACGCCCTGAGCGCCTCGGTACGGGCCGGCGAGTGGGAACCCGCCGCGCGTGCCCTCGCGACCGCCGGCCCGAACTGGGAGCGCCGCTCCGCGCTCGTCGGCGAGGTCGCGCGCGCGGCGGCCGAGGACGACGCCTGGCTGACGGCCTGGGAGGCCGCGCGCCCCGACGACCCCGACGCGGCCGTCGTGCGCGCGAGGTCCACCGTCTTCCTCGCCTGGGAGGTGCGCGGCGGCGCCCGGGCGGACAGCACCAGCCGGGAGCAGTTCGAGGGCTTCGACCGGGTGCTCCAGCGCTCCCGCGCCGAGATCGAACGCGCCAAGGCACTCAACCCCGAGGACCCGACCCCCTGGATCACCGAGGTCTGGGCGGCGCTCGGCCTCGGCTACCCGCACGACGCGATGCGCGAGCTGTGGGGCGAGATCACCGCCCGGGCGCCCCACCACTACACGGCGCACTACAGCGCCCTGCAGTACTGGTGCGAGAAGTGGCGCGGCTCGGAGGCGCTGGCACGGGAGTTCGTGGAGGCGGCGATCGCCGCCGCCCCGCAGGGGACGCTGCTGTCCGCCCTGCGGCTGGTGCTGTGGTACGAGCACCACGACGACGACGCGTCGGAGGCGGACTACCGCGAGGCGGGGCCGAGGTCGTACGTCGACGCGGTCCTCGCCGACATCGCGATGGCGCCGCCCACGCACCCGCGGCTGGCGGAGGTCCGCCATCTGCTGGCGTACTTCCTGGTGCGGCAGAAGCGCCACGCGGAGGCGCTCGAGCAGTTCCGCATGATCGACGGCCATGTGGGGGCCCTGCCCTGGCTGTATTACACGGACCCGGCGGCCGCCTACTGCTCCTTCCGCGACACGGCGGTCCGCAAGGCCCGCTGAGGGCGGGGCGCTTCCCGGCGGCGGGGAGCGGGAGGACTGTCCGGACGCGGTGTTCGAGGCGCTGCCGCGCCGCGACTGACCCTGACGTTCCGCCGTGACTGAACCTGACGTTCCGCAGACGGGTTCCGGCCAGGGCCGCCGGCGGCCCCCGCGGCGGCCCGTGGCGCGAAGTCTGGCCAACCCCCCTCGCGCCGCCTACCATGCGAACGCTCCCAGTCCCACGGGCTGCGGGGAGCCCCTGGGTTGGCATGGGCATGACCCTCTATGACCATGTCGCCGGCGACCACGGCCGCCGCCCGCGGACCCTCCCGGCTCGCCCGGCACCGCCGGTTCCGCCGCCCTCCCCTTCCGCTCGGGGGAACAGCCGTCGCCAACGGGCGCGGGACCACGTGTCCTTGTCTTTCCCCGCGGGCCTCGAGGCCCGTAGACAACCGATTGGAGCACCATGCCCGCCGGACTGCTCACCGCAGGCGCGATCACCGCGTTGCTCGCCGCGCCGCTGTCCACGCACAACCCGTCGGTCATCACCAACCCGCCGCCGGACAAGATCGTCATCGAGGTCGCCACCGTCAACGGCTCGGGTTGCCGGGCCGGGACCGCCGCCGTCGCGGTCTCGCCCGACAACACGGCCTTCACCGTCACCTACAGCGACTACCTCGCCCAGGTGGGCGTCGGCTCCAAGCCCACCGACTTCCGCAAGAACTGCCAGCTGAACCTGAACGTGCACGTGCCGCAGGGCTTCACCTACGCGATCGCCGCGGCCGACTACCGCGGCTACGCCAAGCTCGAGCCCGGCGCCTCGGGCACCGAGAAGGCGTCGTACTACTTCCAGGGCTCGCCGGTCACCACCCCCAGCAGCCACACCTTCAGAGGCAACTACGCGGACAACTGGCAGGCCACCGACAGCGTCCCGATCGCCGCGCTGGTCTGGCACCCCTGTGGCGAGCTGCGGAACTTCAACATCAACACCGAGCTGCGGGTCAACGCCGGCACCTCCGACCCCAACAGAACCACCAGCTTCATGACCATGGACTCCACCGACGGCAGCCTCAACACCATCTACCACCTGGCGTGGAAGGAGTGCCCCAAGACCTGACGGGCGAGGCCGGGTGCGGGGGCGGTCGGCGGGCCGCCCCCGCGCACCGCGACATGGCCGGATCGTGTCGTCGCTCACAGCGACTTTACGCCGAACGCACCCCCGGTCACCTGCGAATATCGCACTGCGCGCATCAGGAGTCACTCATAGGGTCTGGACCTGTGGCGGAAACCGAGCGAATGTGGGGGGAATTCCTTGCGAAGACCGGCGGACCGGGCAGCACGAGAGCCGACCGCACCGGCGGACCGGACGAGAGATCGGCCGGAATTCCTTCGCACCCCCTCGAGCGCACCAGAGCCACATGCCTGCATTCAGTCATGACATCGTGAGTCCCACGCATACGGCCGACGCCATCACCAGCGCCTCCGATGCCCTCGCGGACCGGGCCCCCGGCCCACGGCGGCTCCCCGGCCCATGGGGCCAGGGGCTGCTCTCCTGCTCGCACAGCGCTCCCGGCCTCTGGCCGGCCCGGACGCCGGGTCCGCCCCCGGCCGGGATGGTGACGCTGCCCTCCTCGCCGCGTTCCGTGGCGGCCGCCCGCAGGTTCGCCGGCGCCCTCCTGGCCGAATGGGGGCTCCACGACCTGGTGGCCGACGCCGTCCTCCTGCTGTCCGAGCTGGTCACCAATGCCGTGGTGCACGTGCCGGAGGGCGCGGGCGAGGTGGAGCTGGTCCTGCGCCGGACGGCGGACCAGCTCGTCGCCCAGGTCAGCGACGCCGGCGGCTGCCTGCCGGCGTGCGCCGAGGCCGGCCCGGACAGCGAGGGGGGCCGCGGCATGTGGCTCGTCGAGCAGATCGCCGCCCGGTGGGGCCACCACGCCACGGGCAGCGGCACCGGCAAGACCGTCTGGTTCGCCCTGTCCCTCCCCCCTGCCACGCCGGTCCAGTGACCCGCGCCTCGGGGGCGCGCGGGAGGCCGCATCACACCACCAATGGCGTTCGGACCGCCGCCGCGGGCTGCGCACCGGGCGGGTTCGGAGAGAACATGGAAGACGCTGCGGCGTAACGGGCGAGAAAGGCACTGAGGAACCGGACCGGCACGTTCCGGCGCGAGGCCGCCGCACCACCCCGAGCGGGAGGACCTCGAATGGGCACCACGGACGCATTCCGGCCGGACCCGGGCCGGGTCAGGGCGGCCCCGTACGAGGCCGGCGGGCTGCTCGACGTGCTCAGGGTGGCCGCCGTGGTGCTGGACCAGGACGGCCGGATCGTGCTGTGGAGCCCGCAGGCCGAGGAGCTGTTCGGCTGGACCGCCCCGGAGGCGCTGGGCCACTACGCGGCCCGGCTGCTGGTGGACGAGGACAACCGGCAGGAGGTCCTGGAGCTCTTCGCCAAGGTCATGGGCGGCGGCGGCATGTGGGCCGGGGTCTTCCCCGCCCGGCACAAGGACGGCAGCCTGCGGCCGCTGGAGTTCCGCAACATGCGCCTGGAGGACAAGGACGGCGACGTCTACGCCCTCGGCATGGCCACCGACCAGCAGATCGTGCGCGACGTCGAGCGCGACCTGGCCCTCTCCCTCCGCCTGGTGGCCCAGTCCCCGATCGGGCTGGCCGTCCTGGACGCCGGCCTGCGCTACGTCATGGTCAACCCCGCGCTCGAGCGCATCCACGGCCGGCCCGCCCGCTCCTACCTCATGCGCCCGGTCCGGGAGGCGCTGTCCTTCCTGGGCGACCGCGACGCCCGGGCCATGGAGGACTCCATGCGGGAGGTCATGGCCACCGGAATCCCACTGGTGGACCAGTTCGTCGTCGGCCCCACGGCCGACCCGGCCGCCGGCGAGCGCGCCCGCCTGGTCTCCTTCTACCGGCTGGAGGACCCCGCCGGCCGCCCCATGGGCCTGGCCACCTCGGACGTCGACGTCACCGACCGGCACCGCACGGTCACCGAGGCACGCCGCAGACTGGCCCTGATCGCCGACGCCTCCGTACTCATCGGCACCACCCTCGACCTCGACCAGACCGCCCGGGAACTGGCCGAGGTCGTCGTCCCGGTCCTCGCCGACGTGGCCGCCGTCGACGTCCTCGACACCGCCCTGCACGGCAACTCCGCCCCGGCCGGCGACCGCGCCGCCGTCTTCCGGGCGCTGGCCGTCGCCTCGGCCGACGCCACCGACGCCGTGCGCGCCGCCGACCCGCCGGGGGAGATCGCCAAATACGACGCGGACCGGCTCGTCGCCCGCTGCGTGACCACCGGCCACCCCGTCCACCTGCCCCACGTCACCCCCGAGGACCTGCCGCGCATCGCCCGCGACGCGGCGGCGGCCGAGCTCCTGGGCCGCGCCGGGCTGCACTCCTACATGGCCGTGCCGCTGATCGCCCGCGGAGAGGTACTGGGCGCCCTGGACCTCAAGCGCACCCGCAATCCCGAGCCCTTCGGCGAGGACGACGTCGTCCTCGCCGGGGAGCTCGCCGCCCGCGCCGCGGTCTGCATCGACAACGCCCGCTGGTACCAGCGCGAGCGCGCCACCGCCCTCACCCTCCAGCGCGACCTGCTGCCCAAGCCGCCCCAGAACCTGGTGGGGCTGGAAGTCGCCTACCGCTACCAGCCCGCGGGCGCCGCCGTCCAGGTCGGCGGCGACTGGTTCGACGTCATCCCCCAGGCCGGCGACACCAGCGCCCTGGTCGTCGGGGACGTCATGGGCAGCGGCATCAACGCCGCCGCGGCCATGGGCCAGCTGCGCACCGCCGCCCGTACGCTCTCCGGGCTGGACCTCGACCCCGCCCAGGTGCTGCGCCACCTCGACCGCACCGCCAGTGGCCTGGACCAGACGATCGCCACCTGCCTCTACGCCGTCTACGACCCCGGCCGCGACCGCTGCTGCTTCGCCAACGCCGGCCACCTCCCGCCCGTCCTGGTACGCCCCGGAGCGCGCCCGGCGCTGGTCGACCTGCCCACCGGCGCCCCGCTCGGGGTCGGCGGCGTGCCCTTCGAGAGCGTCGCGGTGCCGCTCACCCCGGGCGATCGGCTGGTCCTCTACACCGACGGCCTGGTCGAGAACCGCGACGAGGCCATCGACGCCCGCCTCGAGGAGCTCCTCCGCCTGCTCGACGGGCGGGACCTGGACCTCGAGTCCACCTGCGACCTGCTGCTGCGCGAGCTGCGCGCGGACAACGACCAGGACGACGTCGCCCTGCTCATCGCGCGGGTGCCGCCCGGCGGGCGGTAGTGCCCGACCTCACCGGGCACCGCCCTGGGCTCACCCCCGCCGGGCACATAAAATGACCACACCATGTATCGCACCATGATGAAGTCCAAGATCCATCGCGCCACCGTGACCCAGGCCGACCTGCACTACGTGGGATCGCTGACCGTCGACGCGGACCTGATGGAAGCCGCCGACCTGCTGCCCGGCGAGAAGGTCGACATCGTCGACATCAACAACGGCGCCCGGCTGTCGACCTACGTCATCGAAGGCCCCCGGGGCACCGGCGTGATCGGCATCAACGGCGCCGCCGCCCGCCTGATCAGCCCCGGTGACCTGGTCATCGTCATCGCCTACGGCTCGATGGACGACGCCGAGGCCCGCACCTTCGAGCCCCGCGTCGTGTTCGTCGACGAGCACAACGCCGTGGCCCACCTCGGCGGCGACCCGGCCGCGGTCCCCGACGGCTCCGGCCTCTCGCGCGGGGACCGCGTGGCGGGCTGACGCCCGCCGCTCGAGCCCTTCCGCCTCAGGCCGCCGGGACCCCGGCGGCCTCGGCGATCGTACGGGCCGTCAGCTCGGCGGCCGCCCGGATCAGCTCGTCCTCGCTCGCCCGGCAGCGGTCCAGCGCCGGGTCGTACTCCGCGCCGATGGCGCCCGCGTGGTTCGCCCGCACCTCCTCCAGCCGAGCCGGCCAGCGGTGCGTGATGAGGGCCTCCAGCAACTCACGTGAGCACGTGGTGTCCATCAGCTCGTCCGCCGTGCCGTGCACCAGGCTGACCGGGACCGGCAGCGGATCGGACGGCCCGCCGACGGCCAGGTCGGCCAGCGGGGGAGTGCCCGTGGTGCGCGCCGGGCGGTCGTAGCGCGAGGCGATGCCCACGACGGCCGCCGGCCGCCAGCCGTCCGCCACCGCGGGGTTGAGGGCCACGCCCATCGCCGCGGAGGCCCCCGCCGACCAGCCGGCCAGGACCATGCGCCCGGCGTCGCCGCCCAGCGCGGCCGCGTGCGCACGGGCGTACTCCAGCGAGGCCAGCAGGTGCGCCCGGCCGCCGTCGGGGGCGTCGGAGCGCCAGTCGGGGACGAAGACCAGCGCCCCCAGGCCGGCGACCGTCCGGGCCAGCGGCTCCAGGACGTCCCGCTCGTCGGGGCCGATGCCGTGCCAGAGCAGCACCGTCGCCAGCGGCGTCGGGTGTGTGCCGGGCCGGTAGACATCGATGAACTTGCCGTTGGGCGCGGTGGCGAGTTCGTGGTGCACATCAACTGGTACTGGCACGGTGGCCCTTCCGTATCGACTGCTGCTCACCCCAGGACGCTATCAACCGCCACCGGCCGACTGGCGTCGCATCACCTCCACTTGAACGCCGTCGTCGCCGCTGCCGTCTTCGGCTCCGTCGCCGCCGCCGTGCGCCGCGGGCGCGGGCAGGGCGGCGAACGCGGTGGCCACGCGCACCAGCCACACCGCCTCGTCGGACAGGTCGTTGCGGGCGACGGGAGGACCGGCCGGCGTCGTGCCGTCGGCGGCCGCCGCCCGGCCCTCGGCCTTGCCCGCCAGGGCCGACCTGATGCGGACCGCCTCGACGTGGGCGCGTACGTCGTCCTCCGGCATTCCGGCGGCGAGGGCCTCGTGCCGGGCCCGTTCCGCCGTCGCCGGGTCGTGGTGGGCGCGCAGGGCGAGCTGCCCGTCCCGGATCTCGATGACCCGGCGGTAGAGGCGGAACTCCATCTGCCGCAGCGCCAGCCGGTCGGCGAAGGCGCCGCGGGCCGGGGCCAGGGCGATCGTGGGAACCGCCGCGTGCAGGGCGGCCCACAGCGGATACAGCCGGCGGTGGCGGCGGTAGGCCGTCACCCAGTGGCCGGCCGCGGCCACGCGCGGCCCCCAGCCCGGCAGCGTCCAGCCCACCAGGGTGAGCGCGGAGCCGAGGTCGCCGCACAGCCAGGCCACGTCCTCCCAGGCGCGGAGGTCGAAGTCGAAGACCGTGCCCAGGATGTTCCCGGCCCTGACCAAGCCGTAGCCGAGGGTGACGAACGCGCCGACGGCGATGACCCGCAGCCCCCGGCGGAGCCAGGTCCGCCCCGCCACCCGGGAATAGCCCCAGCAGACGCGGAAGACATTGGCCTCGCCGATGAGATAGACGCCGATGTACAGGGAGAGATAAGCGATGTAGTAGGGGTCGTGGACGTAATAGAGGGTGAATCCCTTCAGCCGCTGCACGGTCGGGGTGAGCAGACAGAAGAGCCCGACGAGCGCGGCCAGGGACAGGGCGCAGAACGTCAGCTGCCAGCGCACCAGCCGGCGCGCCCGCTCGGGCGGGCGCGCCCAGTACGTCAGGACCACCTGCTGTCCGACGACCAGTGACAGCACACAGCTCTGCGCGACGAGTGCCGCGATGTTCGGTATGCCGGTGAGTTCGTCCAGGCGTGCCCACACCGGGGGCAGGGAGACGAAGAAGCTCATCCCCGAGAGCGCGAAGACGGCGCACAGGGCGGCCAGGGCGGGATCCCCGGGGTTCTTCCGCAGCGTGCGCAGCTTGTAGAAAAGGCCCGCCCAGGCGACGACGGCTCCGAGGGAGTGCAGGAAAGTGATCACGTCTCGTCCGAAAAGGCGCCGCGCAGGGACCGGTCCAGCCGCTCGACCGTCTCCGCGGCCTCGCGGGGGACGGACCAGTTGCGTTCCAGCGGTTGCCGGTTGGCCTCCTGGAGGATCAGCGAAGCGACCATCTCGGCCTCCTGTTCTTCGGCCGAGGTGTAGTACGTGCGCTGCAGCACGCCCTGGACCATGGCCGGATCGAGCGTGGGCAGCAGGAGGCGTGACGTTTCCTCACCCAGGACCGCGTTTTCCTTGTGGCCGCAGACGACGTGCCCCAACTCGTGGGCGATGATGTGTTCCTGATGCAGCGGACTGGTGTCGTGTTCGTAAAAGATGTAATCTACATCCGGTGCGGAGATCCATAATCCGCAGGGCCCGTCCACGGGAAGTCGGACGGGCTCCAGATGAATCGGTCGGCCATGCCGTTCGGCCACCCTCCGGGAAAGTTCCCAGACGTCGAACGGCGATGGAATGTCCAGGCCGCGAACCAGCTCCAGACTTCGCTGGTGCAACCTCTTGAATTTCACGGGTCCCCCGTAGTGGCTAGGGGTTTCTGTCGGGCGGACGGGTCCGGTTCGTGGGAAGTCCTTCCAACTCGCGGACCCGCTCGATCACTTCGTTGATCGAGTGCAGGCTCTCGGGGGACAGCCCGGCCGCGCGGAGTGCGACGCGCTGCACCTGGGTGTCCTTGAGAGCCACCAGGAGACGCAGGTCGGCATTGACCGCCGCCGTCACCTGGTCGTCGAAGAAATAGGCCGGAGGCACGCCGAAGAACTTCGCCAGCGCCTCCACATGCCGCAGTGTCGGATTGTTTCGCTGACCCTTGCGCAGCAGCCAGATGTAGCTGCCGGAGATCGGGACGCCTCCCGCGGTGATCGCGCGTGCCACTTCTTCCGTGCTGTACGGCTCCCGGCCGGCCGGAACCACCGTGCGGAACAGGTGGTTGAGTTTGTCGGCCAGCGTGGGCTCCGCCGAAGCGTCGGGGTCGTTCATGATCGCACCTCCCTCCTGCCGTCAATCTAGCTTAAGGGGCCCCGTGCGGGCCCATGTGCCCGCGCATCCAATGCGGTTGACAGAGGTGGGGGTCGGTACTTAGCTTCCTGTCTGTCGGCGGATCGACTGGTGTTGGATGGCCCGCGAGGGCGATCGGTCACCAGTTGGAGGAGGAGGGTTCCAGACGCCCGCCTCCCCCGAGTGCGCGATCCGCCGTGGCCGGAGGTCCATCTGGAGGGGGTGCCGTGACGGTTCCGGAACCGAAGCAGCAGCAGTTCGCCTTGCTTTCTCCCGACGCGCTGTTACCCGCGGACTCCCCGCGGGTGGCAGGCGAGGACCTCCGGCACGTCCAGACGCTCGCCGCACTGGACGTATCCCTGCCTGCCATCGTCGTGCACCGCACCACCCTGCGGGTCGTCGACGGCATGCACCGGCTGCGAGCCGCTCGTCTACGGGGGGATGAGCGGATCGCGGTCCGGTTCTTCGACGGCAGTCCCGACGACGCGTTCGTCTACGCGGTCAGGGCGAACATCCTGCACGGGCTGCCGCTCTCGCAGGCCGACCGGTCGGCCGCCGCCGAGCGCATCATCCGCAGCCATCCGCACTGGTCGGACCGCCTGATCGCCTCGGCGACGGGCCTCGCCGCCAGCACGGTGGCCGCCGTGCGCCGGCGGTCGGGCGACACCGGCCCGCAGCCGCCCGCCCGCACCGGCCGCGACGGCCGTGTCCGGCCGCTCAACGCCGCCGAGGGCCGCCGCCGCGCCGGCGCCCTCATCGCCGCCAGGCCGCAGGCCAGCCTCCGCGAGATCGCGGGCATGGCCGGCATCGCCGTCGGCACCGCCCGCGACGTCCGCATGCGGCTGCTCCAGGGACTCGACCCGGTGCCGAAGAAGCTGCGCGACGCCGAGACCCGGGGCACACCCACCGAGCCCGCCGTACGGACCGTCACCGCGGCCGCGAAGGCCGCCAACACCACGCAGCGGGCCGGCGTTCCCGGGCCCGTGGCCACCGCTGCCGCCGCGGTGAGCACCGAACCGCTCCTGCGGACGCTGCGTTCCGACCCCTCGCTCCGCTTCACCGAAGGTGGCCGGGCCCTGCTCAACCTGCTCAGCGTCCACGGCATGGGCGGCGAGCGATGGCGCCGGCTCGTCGACGCCGTGCCACCGCACCGCCACGCCGCCGTGGCCCAGGCGGCCCGGCACAGCGCCGAGGCCTGGCTGCGCTTCGCGAGCGAACTCGACCGCCGGGCCGGGGGAATGCCGTGACCATCATGGGCGTCCACCCCGACGCGGTCTCCTTCAGCCTCCTCGGACCGGTCTCGGCGAGCGTCGGCGACGAACGCGTCACCGTCACCGGCCGCAGACAGCGCGTCATCCTCTCGCTGCTCGTCCTGGCCCGGGGCCGCGTGGTGCCCGTCGCCACCCTGGTCGACGCGGTCTGGGGCGAGCGGGCCCCGCTCTCCGCGCGGGCGAGGGTCGCGCTGGACGTCGTGGCCCTGCGCAAGGCCTTCCGGGCCGCCGGGCACAGCGGCACGCTCATCGCCGGCACGCGCTCGGGGTACCGGCTGTGCACCGAGCGGGCCGGCTTCGACGTCCGCGAGTTCGACGACCTGGTCGCCGCCGCCGACCGCGCCGCCGCGCGCGGCGAGGCACGCCGGGCCGGTGTCCTCTACGGCGGCGCGCTGGACCTGTGGAGCGGGCCCGCCCTGGAGGGCGTGGGCGGCCGGCTGACCGAGACCGCGGCGGCCCGCCTCGAGGCACGGCGCCGGACGGTGTGCGAGGCCCTGCTGACGGTGGGCCGCGGCCTGGCGGACGACGGCTTCTTCGACGAGGCGGAGCAGGCGCTGCGCGACGCGCTGCGCGCGGCCGAGGGACCGGGCGCCACGGGACCGGCGGCCGAGGCCCATCTGTCCCTGGGCCGCCTCCATCTGACGCTGCACCGCCTCGGACAGGCCCGGCGCCACCTGCGGGCCGCCGCGACCCTGGGCGAGGAGCGGGCCGCCGGCGAGCTCGCGGCACTCGCCGAGCGGGGCGCCGGCGCCAAGGAGGCGCTGGACCTCGTCCCACGGCAGACGGTGCGCTGACGACGGGTCGGTCACCGGCCCCGGGCGCTAGGGCCCGCACCGACCCATCGGACACGCCCTGGGGCCGCTCACAGCTCCTCGGTCGTCGGATACGACGGCTGCGCGCCCTCCCGCGTCACCGACGCCGCCCCCACCCGCACCGCGAAGCGGGCCGCCTCCGCCAGGGAGGCGCCCCGGGCCAGCCGGGCGGCCAGCGCGCCGGTGAAGGCGTCCCCGGCGCCGGTGGTGTCCACCACCTCGACCTCGACGCCCGGCACCGACGCCGGCTCGGCGGCGTCCGCGTCCAGGGCCAGCGCGCCCTGCGCGCCGAGGGTGACCACGACCGACCGGGCGCCGAGGTCCCGCAGTGCGGCGGCCCACCGCCCCGGGGCGCCGTCCGGGAGGCCCGACAGCCGCCGGGCCTCGTGCTCGTTGACGACGAGCGGGTCGGCCGCGGCCAGCAGGACCGGATCGAGCACCTCCGGCGCCGGCGAGGGATTGAGGACGACGCGGGTGCCCGTCTCCGCGGCGACGGCGACCGCCGCCCGTACGGTCCGCTCGGGCACCTCGAGCTGGAGCGAGAGGACGGCCGAGGCGGCGATCACCTCGCGGGCGGCCGTGACGTCGGCGGGGGAGAGGGCCGCGTTGGCGCCGGGGGAGACGACGATGGAGTTGTCGCCGTCCGGGCCGACCACGATCATCGCGGTGCCCGTGCGGGCCCCCTTCTCCACCAGGACGTGCCGCAGCTCGGTGCCCGCGTCCCGCTGGGCGTCCAGCAGCAGCTCGCCGAACGCGTCGTCACCGACCCGGGCCAGCAGGGCCGTACGGGCCCCGAGGCGGGCCGCCGCCGCGGCCTGGTTGGCGCCCTTGCCGCCGGCCGACTCCACCAGGTCCGTGCCGAGCACGGTCTCGCCCGGCCCCGGCCGCCGGTCCACCCGGACCGTCAGATCGGCGTTGGCCGAGCCCACCACCAGTACGTCGTACATACGCCCCTCACCCGTCAGAACGTCGCCGCGTCGTCCTCGCGCACCAGGACCACCGGCCCCTTCCCCCGCTCCGGCAGCCTCTCATCCCGGGCGGCCCCGACCGCCCCCGGCCCCGCCCCACCGGGGCGTTCCGCCGGGCATCACGCCACGTCACCGGACGGCCGCTCCGAGTCGCGGGAAGCGTGGGCCGGAGGCATGCTGAGACCACCGTGGCCGACCCCGGCCGGCCCGGCCCAGCGGCGCCCCTTCCCCGTTCGCGGACGGGACGCGAGGGCACCCGCACGCCCCGGAAGGTCCTCCGGCCGGCAGGCGACTCCTTGACGCACGAGCGAGGGGACCACCGTGACCATGGCTGAGCCGACGCCCCGCCCATCCGCCCGCGACGCCCGAGGCGACGACGGCGGGACGGCCGACACCGCGGAAGTCTTCACCCGCCTGTCGGCCCTTCCCCCCGGACCGGAGCGCGACCGGCTGCGGCAGGACGTGATCGCCGCCTGGCTGCCGATGGCCGAGCGGGTCAGCATGCGCTTCCGCAAATGCGGCGAGAGCCCGGCGGACCTGCGCCAGGTGGCCGCGCTGGCCCTGGTGCACGCCGTGGACCGCTACGACCCACGGCTCGGCCACGCCTTCGAGTCGTTCGCCATCCCCACCATCAACGGCGAGCTCAAACGGCACGTCCGCGATCATGTGTGGTCCCTCCACATCCCCCGCAGGGACCAGGAACTACGAGCCGCCGTGCGCGCCGCGGCGGCCCGCCTGGAGCAGCTCGGCGCGGGCTCCGACGTCACCGTGGCCGAGCTGGCGGCGGAGACGGGCCTGTCGGAGGAGGAGGTGCGGCGCGGACTGGACGCCGACGGCGTGCACCACACGCTCTCCCTCGACCACACGGTGGCCGGCTCGGACGAGCTCCCGCTCGCCGACACCCTCGGCCGCTGCGACCGGGCGCTGGAGCTGGTGATCGACCGGCAGTCCCTCAAGCCGCTCCTGGACGCGCTGCCCGAGCGGGAGAAGTACGTCCTGTACTGGCGTTTCTTCGGCAACCTCACCCAGCAGCAGATCGGCGCCCGCCTCGGCGTCTCCCAGATGCAGATCTCCCGCATCCTCAGCCGCACCTGCGCCCGGCTGCGCCGGCAGCTGCTCGCGGCTGCCTGATCCCCCTCACGGGCGGCATCGCGGCGCCCGCGCCACCTCCCACAGCAAGGCAGGGCCGAACCATGGAGTCCAACCACTCGCACCTGACCCCCGACCTGCCGCCGATCGTCGAGATCCCCGACCTGCCGGGCGCCCAGCACGACCAGCGCTCCGGCCCCGAGGGCGGCGAGGCCGACCCGGCGGCCGGGGGCGGACACGGCAGTGGCGCCCACCAGGAGGTCGGTGGGCGCCACGAACGCACGGGAGAGGGGTCCGGCGGCTGACTGTGACCCCTTTCCCACGCGGCGCGCGGTCCGGCTGTTGACGCGCGCGCTCAGGGTGGGGCGAAGGTCAGTTGTTGATGCAGGTGTTGCCGAACGTCGGGTTCAGCAGGGCGACGATGTTGATCGTGTTCCCGCAGAGGTTGATCGGGATGTGGATCGGCACCTGGATGACGTTGCCGGAGATGACGCCGGGGGAGCCCACAGCCGCACCCTGCGCGCCGGAGTCGGCGACGGCGAGACCGGCGGCACCGGTGAGGGTCGTGCCGACGGCGGCGGTCAGGACGGCTGCCTTGGCGATACGCGACATGGCTAAACCTTTCTAAGGGGTGTTGAGAGGCAATTGTGGCCGCCGTTTCAGTAGGAGATGGGCCAATATGGGCCTGATGCCACGTAATTAACCCGGAAAGGTCAATAAGTCGGATGTAATGTACGGGAGTTGAAAAATCATATTCCGGCACTTTCGCACCGCCTCACGCGGCTCCGGCCGACCGCCGCGAAAGGCCGTCCCAGGCCGCGCGGGCGACCGCCCCCCGGACCGGAACGATCATGGGTTTGGCGCTGCCGGGTTCGTCTACGTACAGTTTCCTGGAACATTTGTCTGACAAGCGGACTGGGAAACGACAGCGGTCATGACCGTCACTGAAGAACACCTCGACGGTGCAGGCCACCCGTCGGACACGGACACCCCGGGCATAGCCCCGGATCGCATGGCGATCTGCCTGAGCGTCCTGGAGGAACTCGACCGGCTCCCGGTCGACCACCCCGACGCGATCGCGGTCCGCCGCGCCACCGCCGGGATCTACCGGACGGTGAAGCAGCGCCGCCGCCAGGAGCGCCGCGCCGCCAAGACCGCCCACGACAAGCAGGTCACCGAGGCCACCGCCACCGGCTCCGCCGAGCGCATCGACGACGAGACCGAGGGCATCCTGCCGTCCTCGATCACCGAGGCCGGCCGGATCGCCGGGATACTCCAGCGCCCGCGCTCCTGCTACGTCTGCAAGACGCGGTACGTCGAGGTCGACTACTTCTACCACCAGCTCTGCCCGGGCTGCGCGACCGAGAACCGCGCCAGGCGCGACGCCCGCGCCGACCTCGCGGGCAAGCGCGCGCTGCTCACCGGCGGCCGGGCCAAGATCGGCATGTACATCGCGCTGCGGCTGCTGCGCGACGGTGCCCACACCACGATCACCACCCGCTTCCCCAAGGACGCCATCCGCCGTTTCAAGGCGATGGAGGACTCGGCGGACTGGATGCACCGTCTGGAGGTCGTCGGCATCGACCTGCGCGACCCGGCCCAGGCCGTCGCGCTCGCCGAGCAGGTCGCCGAGGCCGGCCCGCTGGACATCCTGATCAACAACGCCACCCAGACCGTGCGCCGGCTGCCCAGCGCGTACGCCGCGCTGGTCGAGGGCGAGGGCGCCCCGCTGCCCGCCGGAGAGCTGCCCGCCCACCACGTCATCGGCGCCTTCAACTCCGGCGCGGTCGACGGCCTGGCGGCGCTGCCGCTGGGCACGAGCGGCCTGGACGCCCAGAAGGTCGCCGACCTCGCCCTGGTCGCGGGCAACGCCAGCCTCGAACGGCACCTCGACGGCACCGCCATCGACGCCGGCGGCCTGCTGCCGGACGTCGTCGAGACCAACACCTGGGTGCAGACCATCGACCAGATCTCCCCGGTGGAGCTGCTCGAAACCCAGCTGTGCAACTACACCTCGCCGTTCATCCTGATCAGCGCGCTGCGTCCGGCGATGGCCGAGGCGGCACGGCGGGCGGCCAGCGGTCGCGCGTACGTGGTGAACGTCTCCGCCATGGAGGGCGTGTTCAGCCGCGGCTACAAGGGCGCGGGGCACCCGAACACCAACGCCGCCAAGGCCGCGATGAACATGGTGACCCGGACCAGCGGCCAGGAGATGTTCGAGGCCGACAAGATCCTCATGACCTCGGTCGACACCGGCTGGATCACCGACGAGCGCCCGCACTACGACAAGCTGCGGCTGGCCGAGGAGGGCTTCCACGCCCCCCTCGACCTGGTCGACGGCGCGGCGCGCGTCTACGACCCGATCGTGCGGGGCGAGGAGGGGGAGGACCTGTACGGATGCTTCCTGAAGGACTACGGCAAGGCGAACTGGTAACCCCGAGGACCGGGGGCCCGGGCGGAGCCCCGGCTCCCGGCCCGGGCGGGTCAGGGAACCAGCCCCGCCACCCGTCCCAGCACCGCCGACAGCTCCGCCGCCGGTACGCCGCCGCCCTGCGCCACCTCCGCCGTGCCGCCGCCCCGGCCGCCGAGGAGCGCCTTCACCAGCCCCGCCGCGGAGAGCCCCGCCGCCGGGGTCGCCGCGATCACCACCGTGGCCCGGTCGCCCGTCGCCGAGCCGACCGCCACCACCCCGCGCCGCCCGGCCGGGAGGCGGTCGCGGACCGCCAGGGCCAGGGCGCGCGGGTCCTCGTCCGCCGTGGCCGTGACCACGAGCGTGCCCTGTACGTCGGCCGCCGCCGCGGCGAGCTCCGCCGCGTGGGCCAGGGCGGTCCGCCGCCGCAGCTCCTCCGCCCGCCGGTCGGCGGCCTTCAGCCGCTCCAGCAGCACCGCGACCCGCTCCGGCAGCCCCGCGCGCGGCGCCTGGAGCTGTTCCGCCAGCCGGGAGACCAGGTCGCGCTCGCGCGCCAGGTAACCGAAGCCCTCGAAGCCCGTAGCGGCCTCCAGCCGCCGCATCCCGGCCCCCACCGACGACTCCGCCGTCAGCGCCACCACACCCACCTGGGCCGCGTGCGCGACGTGCGTGCCGCCGCACAGCTCGCGCGACCACGCCCCGCCGATCTCGACCACGCGCACCCGCTCGCCGTACGTCTCGCCGAACAGCGCCAGCGCGCCCAGCTCCTTGGCCTCGGGCAGCGACATCCACCGCACGTCCACCGGCAGGTCCCGGCGCAGGGCGCGGTTGGCCGCCTCCTCGACCTCGCCGCGCGCGGCCGGCCCGAGCGCGCCGCGCCAGGGGAAGTCCAGCCGCAGATAGCCGGGCCGGTTGTACGAACCGGCCTGCAGGGCCGTCGGGCCGAGCACCTGCCGTAGCGCGGCGTGCAGCACATGGGTGCCCGAGTGCGCCTGGCGGGCGCCCAGCCGCCACTCCGGGTCGACGGCCGCCCGTACGGCATCGCCCACCGCCAACTCGCCCGCCATCACCCGGACCTGATGGACCACCAGCCCCGGCAGGGGTCGCTGCACGTCCAGCACCTCGGCCTCCACCGACGCACCGGTCAGCGCGCCCGCGTCGCTGTCCTGGCCGCCCGACTCGGCGTAGAAGGGCGTGCGGTCCAGCACGGCGGTGGCGATCTCTCCGGTGCGTACCGACGGCACCGGACCGGCCGGCCCCAGCAGGGCCAGCACCCGCGACTCCGTCTCCAGCGCGTCGTAGGCCCGCCAGTCCGTCGGCCCGTGGGCGTCGAGCACCGGCCGCAGCACGGACGTGTCGAGCGCGCCGCCCGACTTACGGGCCCGGGCGTCCGCGCGGGCCCGCTCGCGCTGCTCGGTCATCAGGGCGGTGAAACCCTCACGGTCGACCTCGACGCCCTGCTCCTCGGCCATCTCCAGGGTCAGGTCGATGGGGAAGCCGTAGGTGTCGTGCAGCAGGAACGCCTGCCTGCCCGGCAGCAGGTGACCGCCGCGTGCCTTGACCTCGGCCACGGCCGTGTCCAGCACGGTCGTCCCCTGCCGCAGCGTCGACCGGAAGGCGTCCTCCTCGGCGTAGGCCTGCTGGGAGATGCGGTCGAACTCCTCGGCCACCTCCGGATAGCTGTGCTTCATACAGTCCCGGGCGGCGGGCAGCAGCTCCGGAAGCGCGGGGTCCTGGTACCCCAGCAGCCGCACCGACCGCACGGCCCGGCGCAGAACGCGCCGCAGCACGTACCCGCGCCCCTCGTTGCCGGGCGCGGTGCCGTCGGCGAGCAGCATCAGGGCGGTGCGCACATGGTCGGCCACGACCCGCAGCCGCACGTCCGCCACATGATCGGTCCCGTACCGCACACCGGTCAGTTCCGCCGCCCGGTCGAGCACGGGCCGCGTCTCGTCGATCTCGTACAGATTGTCGACACCCTGCAACAGGGTGGCCATGCGCTCCAGGCCCATGCCGGTGTCGATGTTGCGGCGCGGCAGCTCGCCCAGGATCGGATAGCCGCTCTTGCCGGCACCCTCGCCCCGCTCGTACTGCATGAAGACGAGGTTCCAGAACTCCATGTACCGGTCCTCGTCCACGGCCGGCCCGCCCGCGCGGCCGAGGGCCGGCCCCCGGTCGTAGTACAGCTCCGAGCAGGGACCGCACGGCCCGGGAACGCCCATGGACCAGAAGTTGTCCTCGTCGCCCCGGCGGACGATCCGCTCCTCGGGCAGCCCCGCGACGCGCCGCCACAGCGAGGCGGCCTCGTCGTCGGAATGATGGACGGTGGCCCAGATCCGCCCGGGATCGAGCCCGTACCCACCGTCCTCGACGGCGGAGACGGACAACTCCCAGGCGAAGGCGATGGCCTCCTCCTTGAAGTAGTCCCCGAACGAGAAATTCCCGTTCATCTGGAAGAACGAACCGTGCCGGGTGGTCCTGCCGACCTCCTCGATGTCCAGCGTCCGCACGCACTTCTGCACACTGGTCGCGCGCGGCCACGGCGGGGACGCCTCGCCCGTCAGGTACGGCTTGAAGGGGACCATGCCCGCGTTGACGAACAGCAGCGTCGGGTCGGGCGTCGGCAGCGGCGCGCTGGGCACCACGGTGTGACCGCGCGCGGCGAAGAAGTCGAGGAAGCGGCTGCGGATGTCGGCGGTACGCACAGGGGACTCCGATCAGGCGACGCGGACGGTGCGGGCCACGGGGTGAAGCGTCGCGAATTCCAAGGGCGCGGACGGATCGATGGACACGTCGAGCGGCGCGGGTTCGACTCCCGCCCGCACCAGCAGGTCGCCGACGGCGGCGATCATCGCGCCGTTGTCGGTGCACAGCCGCAGCGGCGGGACGCGCAGCTCGATGCCCGCAGCATCGCAGCGCTCCTGCGCCAGCGCCCGCACCCGCGAGTTCGCGGCCACGCCGCCGACCACGACCAGCGTGCCCACGCCGTGCTCCCGGCACGCGCCGACGGCCTTGCGCGTCAGCACGTCCGCCACGGCCTCCTGCAGCGAGGCGGCCCCGTCCGCGATGGGCAGCTCACGCCCGGCCGCGCGATGCCCCTCGGCCCACCGGGCGGCGGCGGTCTTCAGCCCCGAGAAGGAGAAGGCGTAAGGATCGTCGCGTGGCCCGGTCAGCGGCCGCGGGAAGGCCACCGCCCGCGGATCCCCTTCACGAGCCGCCCGGTCGACGGCGGGACCGCCGGGATAGGGCAGCCCGAAGACGCGGGCCACCTTGTCGAAGCACTCACCGGCCGCGTCGTCGAGGGTGTCCCCGAGATGGACGATCGGATCCCGCGCCAGATCCCGCACGAGCAGCAGCGAGGTGTGCCCACCGGAGACGATCAGCACCATGCAGGGATTCGGCAACGGCCCGTGCTCCAGCGTGTCGGCGGCCACGTGCCCGGCGAGATGATGCACACCGTAAAGAGGGACACCCAACGAATAGGCCACTCCCTTCGCCGCGGCGACGCCGACCTGCAGAGCACCGGAGAGCCCGGGCCCGGTGGTGACGGCGACGGCGTCGATGTCGCGCATGGCGATCCCCGCGTCGTCCAACGCGGCCCGCACCACGGGTGCGGCGGCGTGGACATGCGCCCGAGCGGCGATCTCCGGGACGACACCCCCGTACCGGGCGTGCTCGTCCATGCTCGAGGCCACGGCGTGGCCCAGCAGTTTCCCGTCCCGGACGAGACCCGCGCCGGTCTCGTCGCAGGACGACTCGATACCCAGCACCACCGGTGAACGCCTCACGAGCACGCCTCCTGCCTTCCTCTAGTAATTGCACATCTTATGCAACAAGGTCCCGGGAGTCGTGCCGTCTCCGCAGGTCAGTAGAGTTCCGATGCCCCCGTACACCGCGAATTCCGAGGTACGCCCCGTGAGCCCTGCCCCCGTGACGGTCGTAGGCATCGGCGCCGACGGCTGGCCCGGCCTGGCCCCCACCTCCCGGGAGGCGCTGCGCGCGGCCGAAGTGATCATCGGCGGCCCCCGCCAGCTGGACCTGCTGCCCGCCGACTGCCCGGCCGAGCGCGTCGCCTGGCCGTCCCCGCTGCGCCCGGCGGTCCCGGGCCTGCTGTCGGAGCACGCCGGGCGCCGCGTCTGCGTCCTGGCCAGCGGCGACCCCATGTTCCACGGCATCGGCCGCACCCTCGCCGAGATCCTCGGCGCCGACCGGCTGCGCGTCCTGCCGCACCCCTCGTCCGTCTCGTACGCCTGCGCCCGCCTGGGCTGGCCCCTCCACGACACCGACGTGATCAGCCTCGTGGGCCGCCCGCTGGGTGCCCTGGCCGCGGCGCTGCACGAGGGCCGTCGGCTGCTGGTGCTCAGCGCCGGCGCGGATACGCCCGCGGAGGTGGCGGCGCGGCTGCGCGAGCGCGGCTACGGGCCGAGCCGGATGGTCGTACTGGAACAACTGGGCGGCGGGCGCGAAGCGCGCGTCGAGGGCACGGCGGCGGACTGGCGGGACGCGCCCGTCGACGCGCTCAACGTCATCGCGATCGATTGCCGCCGAGAGCCGGGCGCCCTGCGCACGGCCCTCACCCCAGGCCTGCCGGACGAGGCGTTCGACCACGACGGCCAGCTGACGAAGCGCCACGTACGCGCCGCGACGCTCGCCGCGCTCGCGCCCGCCCCCGGCGAGCTGCTGTGGGACGTGGGCGGTGGCTCCGGCTCGATCGGCATCGAGTGGATGCGGGCGCACCCCTCGTGCCGGGCCGTCACGGTCGAACGTGACGCCGTACGTGCCGGGCGCATCGCCCGCAACGCGGACGCCCTGGGTGTGCCGGCGCTGCGCGTGGTGACGGGCCGCGCGCCCGAGGCCCTGGCGGACCTGCCCACTCCGGACGCGATCTTCATCGGCGGCGGCCTCACGGCACCGGGCCTGCTCGACGCGTGCTGGCAGGCACTGCCCTCCGGCGGCCGCCTGGTGGCGAACACGGTCACGCTGGAATCCGAGGCATTGCTGACGGACTGGTACCGCCGATACGGCGGCGAGCTGACGCGTCTGGCGGTGGCCCACGCCGTCCCGGTCGGGGGCTTCACGGGGTGGCGCCAGGCGATGCCGGTGACGCAGTGGTCGGTGTCCAAACGGTGACGGCGCCCCCCCGGCCCACGACACACCCCAACCGCACTCACCGGAGGAGACCCCATGACCGTGTACTTCATCGGCGCCGGCCCCGGCGCGGCCGACCTCATCACGGTCCGCGGCGCCCGGACCCTGGCCCGCTGCGGCGTCTGCCTCTACGCCGGCAGCCTCGTACCGGCCGAACTCCTCGCCGAGTGCCCGCCGGACGCCCGCCTCGTCGACACCGCCCACCTGAACCTCGACGAGATCACCGCCGAGTTCGTCCGGGCCCACGCGTCCGGCCAGGACGTCGCCCGCCTGCACTCCGGCGACCCCTCGGTCTACAGCGCCGTGGCCGAGCAGATGCGCCGCCTGGACGAGCACGGCATCCCGTACGAGATCGTGCCCGGCGTCCCCGCCTTCGCGGCCGCGGCCGCGGCCCTCGGCCGCGAGCTGACCGTCCCCACCGTCGGCCAGACGGTCATCCTCACCCGCGTGGCCCAGCGGGCCACCCCCATGCCCCCCGGCGAGGACCTGGCCACCCTCGGCCGCAGCGGCGCCCTGATCGTCCTCCACCTGGCCGCCCGCCACGCGGACCGGGTCGTCGCCGAACTGCTCCCGCACTACGGGCCGGACTGCCCGGCGGCGGTCGTCGCGATGGCCAGCCGCCCGGACGAGATCGTCCTGCGCGGCACCCTCGCCGACATCGCGGAACAGATGCGGACGGCGGGCGTGGTGCGCACCGCGGTGATCCTCGTCGGCCGCACGCTGGCCGCCGGGCAGTTCCCCGACAGCTTCCTGTACTCGGCGACCCGGGACCGGGACAACTGCGGTCGGACAGTGCGGAATTAGGGCGGTAAACGGCCCACGGATGTGTGCCTGGTCATGCCGCAGACCCCTTGTCGTGAGGGTTCCCCCGGAAGATCATGTAGCGGTGGCAGGGCCAGGGCCGCACATTTCCTAAGGGGATGTTCATGTCGAAGTACACATCGCGGATGCGTGGCAGGCTTGTCGCGTTAACGGCGGCGTTGGCCGTCGCCGGCGGTGTCCTCGCGGCGGGTCCGGCCTCGGCCGCGACGCCGGCGGGGGAAACGGCTTCCCGTACCGCGACGCAGCAGGCCCTCGACGGCCTCGTCGCCGCCGGGATGCCGGGTGTGGGCGCGGAAATCCGTACGTCGGCCTCCAGTTGGTTCGGCAAATCGGGCTACGCGGACACGTACACCAAGCAACGACGCACCACCGCCGACCACTTCAGGGCCGGCAGCATCACCAAGACCTTCGTCGCCACCACGCTGCTGCAGCTGGAGTCCGAGGGCAGGCTGCGCCTGGACGACTCGGTCGAGCGCTGGCTGCCCGGAGTGGTGCAGGGCAACGGCTACGACGGAAACAAAATATCGGTCCGTCAACTCCTCAATCACACCAGCGGCATTCACGACATGGTGTCGACCGAGGAGTGGGACGCGGCGATGAACGGCTCCGGTTTCTACCGGCACCGTTACGACGTCATGACGCCGCAGGACATCGTGGCCATCGGGCTCGGCCAGAAGCCCGACTTCGAACCGGGCAAGGGCTGGAGCTACTCCAACACGGGCTTCGTCCTGGCCGGCATGGTCATCGAGAAGGTCACCGGGAACTCCTACGCGAGCGAGATCGACCGCCGCATCGTCAAGCCGCTGGGCCTGACGGAGACCCGTTTCCCCGGCACCGACCCGGCCCTGCCGGGCACGCATCCGGTCGGCTACTCGAAGCTCTTCTTCTCCACCCCCGTGAAGGAGATCTACGACGCCACCTACTACCGTCCCTCCTGGTCCGGCGCCACGGGCGAGATCGTCAGCACCTCCGGCGACCTCAACCGCTTCTACGCCGCGCTGATGCAGGGCAGGGTGCTGCCGGCCGCGCAGTTGAACGAGATGCTCACGGCGGTGCCGACCGGCCAGCACTTCGGTTACGGCCTCGGCATCATGTCCCGCGCACTGTCCTGCGGGACGACCGTCTGGGGCCACGACGGCGTCGTGTGGGGCTCGCTGTCAGGGGCCGCCACGACCCGCGACGGCAACACCGCGCTCGCCTTCAACATCAACGGTGACTGGCTCCAGCAGAGCGCACCCTTCGAGAACGTCTTCGAGGGGGCGTTCTGCGGCACGACGGCGCCGACGGCGGCCCGGGCCTCGCTCGGCCCGGTGAACCGGTAGGGGTCAAGGCCCCCGTGGGTCCGCGCGGCCCACGATCACGCCCGCGCGGTCGACGCAGATGACGTCGACCGCGACGGGCGCCCCGCGCAGCACCGCCAGGGCCTCGTCCCGGGCGGTGGCGGCGACGAGATCGCCGAGCGGGACGCCCGCCGCCTCGCACAGACGCAGGGCCTCCAGGCCCGTGTTGGCGTCGGTGACGGCGGCCGCGAGGCCGTCGTCACCCCCGCCCCGGCGGGCCAGGGAGGCGAGGAACGCCTTGTCCACCTGGGATCGGGCCGAGTGCAGATCAAGATGACCGGCCGCCAGCTTGGAGAGCTTGGCGAAGCCGCCGGCGACGGTGAGCCGGTCCACGGGGTGCCGGCGGATGTACTTCAGCACCGCCCCCGCGAAGTCCCCCATGTCCAGCAGCGCGTCCTCGGGCAGCCCGTGCACGGCGACCGCGACCTTCTCGGACGTCGAGCCCGTGCAGCCCGCGACATGGCGGCGCCCGGCCGCCCGGGCGACGTCCACGCCGCGGCGGATGCTGTCGATCCACGCCGAGCAGGAGTAGGGCACCACGATGCCCGTCGTGCCCAGGATGGAGATGCCGCCCAGGATGCCCAGGCGCGGGTTCCAGGTGGAGCGGGCGATCTCCTCGCCGTGGTCGACCGACACCTCGATCTCGACGTCGCCGGTGCCGCCGTGCCGGGCGGCGACCTCGGCCACGTGGTCGCGCATCATCTGCCGCGGCACCGGATTGATCGCGGGCTCGCCGACGTCCAGCGGCAGCCCCGGCCGGGTGACCGTGCCCACCCCGGGGCCCGCCCGGAAGACCACGCCGGAGCCGGCCGGCAGGAGCCGCAGCGTGGCGCGGATCAGTGCGCCGTGCGTGACGTCCGGGTCGTCCCCGGCGTCCTTGACGATGGCGGCCATGGCCCGCCCGGCGCTCTTCTCCTCGGCGGCGAGCGCGAAGGCCGGGGTCTGCCCCTTGGGCAGCGTGATCGTCACCGGGTCGGGGAACTCGCCGGTCAGCAGCGCGGTGTAGGCGGCCGTGGTGGCGGCGGTCGCACAGGCGCCCGTGGTCCAGCCGTGGCGCATTCCGGTGTGCTTGAGCTGGGCGGTGCGCCCGCCGACGGCCTCGGCGTCAGCCACGGCCGCCCCCGCCCGTAGGCTGGGCCGACCGGACGACGACGGAAGGGCGGCAGATCGTGAACGGCGCCGTGCGCCACATCCTGATCCTGGGCGGCACGACCGAGGCGCGCCGCCTCGCGGCCGACCTGGCGGCCGACCCCGCGCTGCGCGTGACCAGCTCGCTCGCCGGACGCGTCGCCGAGCCGCGGCTGCCGGCGGGGCGGGTGCGGATCGGAGGGTTCGGGGGGCCCGAGGGCCTCGCCCGGTGGCTGCGCGAGCAGCAGGTGGACGCGCTCATCGACGCCACCCATCCTTTCGCCGGCACGATCAGTTTCAACGCCGCGCGGGCGGCCGCCGCCGTCCGCGTCCCCCTGCTGGCCGTGCGCAGGCCCGGCTGGGTCGCGGGCCCGGGCGACGACTGGCACCCGGTCGGCTCCCTGGCCGAGGCGGCGGACGCGCTGCCCGCACTGGGGGAACGCGTCTTCCTGACCACGGGCAGGATGGGCCTGGCGGCCTTCGCGCACCTCGAGGATAGGTGGTTCCTGGTCCGCTCCGTCGACGCCCCCGAACCCCCGATGCCGCCCCGCACGGAAATCCTGCTCGACCGCGGCCCGTTCACCCCCGAAGGAGAGGCCGACCTGCTGCGCCGCCACCGCATCGACGTCCTGGTGACGAAGGACAGCGGAGCGGCCGCGACGTCGGCAAAGCTGACGGCCGCCCGCGAGGCGGGCATCCCGGTGGTCGTCGTCCAGCGCCCGCCCACCCCCTCCGGGGTACCCGTGGCCACCGGGCCGGCGGAGGCGGTGGAGTGGCTGACCCGGACCCTGGGCTGAGGACGGGCCGCGGAGCCCGCCATCCGCTCCCGTTCCCCGTCAGGGAAGGTCGACGACCTGCACGGTCCAGGAGCACTCTGAGTTGATCTCCAAGTGCTTGGTGCCGCCGTCGTGCAGGTGGGTCACATCGTCGCCCTTCGCCGCCAGCGCATTCACCAGCACGGCGCCCAGCGCTTGGCCCTCCGACACGATGAAGTTTCCCGAGTTGCCGAACGACGAGCAGTCGAATGTGTAGCGAAGGTCCCAGTCGCCGGAGACAGTGAACTTCGCAGTCGATTTGATCCCGTTGCCCGACTCGGACAAGACCGTCCGCGGCTTGGTGGCCGCCGGGGCGTCGGAGGCACTACCGCGGGAATCGGAGCCCGTTTTTCCGGCAGATTCCTTGCCGCCCCCCGACGACGCGATCGCGGCGACAACGAGGATGACCGCGATCAGTGCTGCGGCGACCGCGCAGCCACCACAGCCCTTCTTCCATTTTTTGCCGCCCTTCGGCTCGGCGAGCGGTTGCTGCGACAAGATGCCCCCCAGTGATCGAACAGGTGGCAGGGAGCATCCCACCAGGAGTAGCCGCGGCAGTTCGAGCCGGATGAGCAGCCCACGAATGAGTGAAGATCGGATGATCGGGTTGTTGTGCCCTGGGTGTGCCCTCGGGGCACAGGGGGATGGCCCCTCGTTCCTGCCCTGCGGCATCGGTCGCACGGCGGGGCCGATCTGTGTCGCGCGGGCCCTGCCGCATTCGTGTGAGGTGTCGGGGAACAGCGGGCCCGATGCGCCCAGGGGTGCCTAGGGTGGCCGCCGGTTCCACCGGGGCGAGCGCTTCCGGTCTCTACGCCTCGGCTCGGAGGGTACGTGAGCTACCTGCGGCTGCTTCGGCAGCGGTCTGTACTGGTGCTGTGGCTCGCGCAGAGCCTCTCCGTGCTCGGGGATCGGCTGTACGCGCTCGCGGTGATGTGGGTCGTCTATGCCGCGACCGGATCGGCCTCGCTCATGGGGCTGGTCGCGGTCGTCGAGTCGCTTCCATACGTCGTGCTCGGCACCGCCGGGCGCCATGCGGTCGCACGGTTCTCGACATTCGGGCGGCTGGCGTGGGTCGACGCGGCGCGGGCGCTGGTCGCGGTCACGTTGCCCTTCCTGTGGTCACCGGATGCGCCGGGCGTAGCGCTTCTACTCGTCGGGGTGTTGCTGCTCGGCACCCTCGGGGCGCTGTTCGATCCGAACCTCGGCGCCCTGGTGCCGGATCTCGTCGAGCCGGCGCGGGTGCAACAGGTCACGGGACTGTTCGACCTCACGGGACGCGTTGCCCGGATCGCGGGGCCGGCGAGTATCGGTCTGCTGCTGCTCGTTGTCTCCGAGGTGCAGCTCTTCGCACTGAACGGGGTGACATTCGCGGTGTCCGCGGTGGCGCTCGGCTGGCTGGCGCGGCGGTACGCCATGGCGGCCGGGGGTGAGGGGGCGGAGCGGTCCGGCGGGGCGCGACCGTCGGCCCGAGCGTGGCCGACGATTCGCACGCATCCCCGCGTCGGACTTGCGATCGGGCTGCACGGCGTCGCGCTGTTCTGCTCGGCCGTGACGGCAGTCGGCATGCCGGCGCTGCTCGCCACCCGGTACGGCGCCGGGGCGGCCGTCTACGGGCTTGTGACCGCGGCTGTGGGTGTCGGGGCGCTGCTGGGCAATCCTCTTGCCGGCAATCGGCGCTCGAGCGGCTGGATGGGCATCTACTGCGCGGCGTGGATGGTTCAAGGCGTAGCGACGGCGTGCATGGGGCTGGTGCGGAGTCTGCCCGTGCTGGTGCTGCTCGCCGGGGTGACCGGTCTGGTCACCCCCGCTACAAGCGTCACCTTGCGGGCGCGCCTTGGCGCATTCGCCCCCGCCGAGCGCCTGCGACTCATGTCCGTGGATCAGACCCTGATCCGTGCCGGTGGCACGGCCGGAATGCTGCTGCTGCCGTTCCTGGTCGACGCCTCGCCACGTGGGGCATTCGTGGTGGGCGGGGTCATCGTGGCCGGCTCGGCTCTCGGCGCGCTGCTCGTCGCCTCTCAGGTGTTGCGTCCGGACGCGGCTCTGCCTGCGCAAACGGCGGCCCGTGGGCGCACGGTGGTCGCGGAGTAGCGGGGTACGTGCCTCGGTCCCGCCACGGGGTGCAGACGCGGCGGGGCCGAGGGCCTTACGGGGAGGCTGGCCGTTCAGGAGGCTGGCGCCGAGCCGCTACGCGGACTGCGGCTCGGCCTTCCACTGGGCCACCTCGAGGGCGAGCCAGTGCTCCACGGTGACGTCCTCAAGGGGCACGCCGATCTCCGTGTAGATGCGGGTGTGCATGGCCCCGAACCAGGCGTCGCGGCGGTCGTCGAAGAACGCCCGGTCGTACCAGGAGACGCCGAGGATGACTGTCCCACCGCCGTTGGTGTTGTCGGTGTCGGCTTCGAAGTAGGTGCACTGCCAGTCCCACAGCATCTGCTCTTCAGGACGGGAACGAAGCCGCTCGTCGCTGGCGCGCAGGTGCTCGACACACCGTTCGACAGTGGCGGCGTCGGGGCAGTGGTAGCGACAGTCACTGAACGCGATGACCGTCTTGCTGCCCCTGCGGGCGGGGTCGGCGTCGTCGCCGGTGAGGACGCGCACACGGGTGATCGGCGGTGCGCCGGTCTCGAGGATGGTCACGGTTGGTGCTCCTCTCTTTCCCATTGGAGCCTTGTTGGGCTACCAGCCCGATCCGGTGAGCGGGTACAGGCTGGGGCTGTAGTCGCCGCGCGCCCGGACGGCGCCCGGGCGCGACGTAGCGAACCTTCGGACCGACGTGGGGTGGTGCCAGGGCACCAGGAACTCGCGTCCCGGCCACTTGACCATGAGAAAGGTGTTCTCAACGGCCACGGCGTTGCCGATTACGTCCTGTACGGCGCGGAGCAGCCCGGGGCTACGCACGGCCTACGCGGCCCACTCGATAGGCAGGTGAGCCTCGGGGATGACCTCGGTGCGGCTGTCGAGGCGCGCGGTTGTGACCTCGGCGCCGCAGCCGCGGGCCACCTCATTCAGGTGCCAGCCGACGCCGGTACGGAAGCCGCTTTCTCCGAGCGGACTCGGTCCGGCGAACCAGGGCGCAGCGACACGAGTATTCACGATTCGGTGTCCTCTCCCGCCTCAACAGCTGAAGCGACGGCGAGCGCGCGGTGATGTCGTGCTCACCCCGCCGGTGCCACTGCGGCAGACCCTTGATGTGGTCACCGATAGCCTGCGCCGGCCGTCCGGCGTGCGCTCGTACGGACTTGCTCAGGTCTTGCCCCCTCTCTGCGTAGCTCGAAGTGGTGCACCACCAGTTCACTGCTCGAGCGGGCGCTGTGGGCGTCGAGGGACCGGACGTTCAGGCGGACGTTTTCATGCTCGGCACTAATCCAAGTAAGTACGGTGTGGAGGAAATCCGCGGTCGCGAGGAGAGCGCATGGCGGGCAGGACGATCAGCAAACTGACCCGGTTACGCCGGGCCGCCGGGTACACACAAGCGTCGTTCGTGGCGGCGCTCATCGAGGAGGCGGCGCGCCTCGGGGTCGTTGCTTCTCTCAGTGAGCGACAACTGCGCCGGTGGGAACGAGAAACGCCGCCGCCTCTGCCGCACCCGGGTCAGCAGGCTGTGCTGGAAGCCATGTTCGGCGTGCCGCTGGCCGAGATGGGGTTCGACGTCCCGAAGCGCCGTGTGACGGTTGCTATGCCGATCAGCGACGCTGGAGAGGTGAAGCGGAGAACGTTCGTCGCCGACGCTGGGGCACTCGCCGCAGCGACCCTTGTTCCTGTTCGACCGGGGCCGCGGTTCGGCATGTCCGACATCACCCGCCTGCGGTCGAGGCTCGACGGCCTGTACCAGACGGACCATACGGCGGGCAGCGTGCCGGCTATGGCGCAGGCGGGCCGTATCGATGGTGAGATTACGGACGCTCTCGGCGCTGCCTCGTGCACCAGCCGCATTGGTCGCGAGTTGCAGACGATGCTTGCCGAGCTGCATGGCCACCGGGCTTGGTATGGCTACGACGGTGGTCGTATTGATCAGGGGCGCGCCGCCTGCATGGAAGCGCTCGCCGCGGCGCAACTTGTCGATGATCCGGTGCTACAGATTTCCGTGCTCGAGACGCTGGTGCTTCTCGCGATCAAGGCGGAGCGAGCATGGGAGGCGGCGAGCGCGGTCGAGAACGCGTACCGGCTCGCCACGCGCGCGGGCGCCGGTCACACGGTGCACCTTGTGATCGCGCTGCGTGATGCGAACGTCGCGACCCACGCCGGAGACCTGTCCGGGGCGCGCCGCGCACTGAGTCGGGCCGTCAGACAACAGGGGCGCGCGGACACGGATGCCGAGGTGCCGAAGTGGGCCCGGTTCGTCGGCCCGTTCGAGGTCGACTACGCGACGGCGGACATGTACGTACGGGCCGAGCAGCCGAAACAGGCCGTGCCGTTCCTGCGCGCCGCCGTGCGCGGCATCGGCGGCGACCTGGCTCGCAACAGCGCCTCGTACCGCGTGAAGCTCGCAGATGTACTTCTCGCCGCCGGGGAGGTCGACGAAGCTTGCGCGGAGATGGGCGCTGCTCTCGACGCGTCCGGCGGTATCGCCTCTCCGCGGCTGCTGGGCAAGATCCGAGGGTTCCAGCGGGCCGTGGCCCGGGTCGACAGCATCGCGGCCCGTGAGTGCGGCGAGCGCATCCGTGAGACCGTCCGAGGAGGCACTACGTGACGCAGCAAGGGGCCATCACGGTGGAACGCATGGACGGCTCTGCCGCCGCTCGGGTCGAGGAGGCGTTCAGGCTGGTATACGCCGAGGCGTTCGCGGAACCGCCGTACAACGAGACCGCGGACGACGTGGCAGCCACCTTCCGGCGCTTCCGCTCTCAGACCCGCAAAGGCACCTTTCGTGCCGTTCTCGCCCATGCCGAGGGCGGCGAGCCGGTCGGCATGGCGTACGGCTACCCGCTCGGGCCCGACACGGGGTGGTGGGACCAACTGACCGACCCCGTGTCCGACGACATGCGGCGGGAAGACGGGCACCGCACCTTCGGGCTCATGGAGCTCGCTGTGCGCGGGCCGTGGCGCCGGCAGGGCGTCGCGCGCCGCTTGCACGAGGCACTGGTCGACGGCATCGAGGCGGAGCGCGTGCTGCTCAACGTCCACCCGGACAGCAAGGCGGCATCGGCCGCCTACCGGGCGTGGGGATACTGCAAGATCGGCGAGGCGCGCCCGTGGGAGGGCGCGGACCTCCATGACGTGATGCTGCTCGGTCTGCGCTGACACGCACGCCCCTCGCGCGCGTAGGGCCCGGTCGCCCCCCGCCCCCCCACGCGATGCCCCGCCCCCGGGCGGATGCGCTTGCCGGGGACGGGGACGGGGCACGGCGGGCGCCGTGCCGAAGGGGGCGGGGTCGCGCGTCAGCGCTCGGGGTAGCGGCGGGGGGTCCAGGCGATCTCTTCCGTGCCGGATGCGCCTCGTCGTACCGCCCGGGTCTGCGTGGAGCCCACGATCAGCAGGGTGCGCATGTCGACCTGTGCGGGGTCGAGTTCGCCGAGGCGGACGACGCGTACGGACTCCTCGGGGCCGCCCACGTCGCGGGCGAGGACCACGGGGGTTTCCGGGGTGCGGTGCTCGAGGAGGAGCTCGCGGGCCTTGCCGACCTGCCAGAGGCGGGAGCGGGAGCCGGGGTTGTAGAGGGCGAGGACCAGGTCCGCGGCCGCCGCGGCGCGCAGCCGTTCGGCGATGACCTCCCAGGGCTTGAGGCGGTCGGAGAGGGAGACGACGGCGTAGTCGTGGCCGAGGGGGGCGCCCGCCCGGGCGGCGGCCGCGTGGGCGGCCGTCATGCCGGGGACCACGCGCACCGGGATCTCGCGGTAGGGGTCCTCGGAGGCGACCTCCAGGACGGCCGTGGCCATGGCGAAGACGCCCGGGTCGCCCGACGAGACCACCGCGACCCGGCGGCCCTGGCGGGCGAGGTCGAGGGCGAACTCGGCGCGCTCGGACTCCACTTTGTTGTCGGAGGGGTGGCGGCGCTGGCCGGGGCGTACGGGCACCCGGTCCACGTAGGTGCTGTAGCCGACGACGTCCTGCGCCGCCGCCAGCGCGCCGCGCGCCTCCGGGGTGAGCCACAGCGGGCCCGCCGGGCCGAGCCCGACGACCACGACCTCGCCGGAGGCCGCGGGCTCCGGCTCGGTGCCGACGCGGCTCGGCAGCACCGCCACCGAGAAGTACGGCACCGACTCCGGGTCGATGTCCGCCAGCCGGCCCGTGCGCTCACCGCTCATCGTGGCGCGTTCGACGTACCGCGCCTCCTCCAGCCGGCCCGCCCGTTCCAGCGCGCCCCGCACCGCCGGGAACGTGCGGCCGAGTTTCATCACGACCGCCGAGTCGGTGGCGGCGAGCCGGGCCGCGAGCTCCTCCTCGGGCAGGGTGCCCGGCAGGATGGTGAGCACCTCCTCGGCCTCGACGAGCGGTTCCCCGAGGCGGGCGGCCGCGGCGCTCACCGAGGTGACCCCGGGCACGACCTCCGTGGGGTAGCGGTGGGCGAGCCGCTTGTGCATGTGCATGTACGAGCTGTAGAAGAGCGGGTCGCCCTCGGCGAGGACGGCCACGGTGCGCCCGGCGTCCAGGTGCGCGGCCAGCCGGGCCGCGGCCTCCTCGTAGAACTCCTCCATCGCGGCCCGGTAGCCGCCGGGGTGGTCGGTGGTCTCCGTGGTGACCGGGTAGACCAGCCGCTCCTCGATGTGGTCCGGGCGCAGGTGGCGTTCGGCGATCGAGCGCGCGATGCTGCGGCCGTGCCGGGCGCTGTGGTAGGCGACGACGTCGGCCGCGGCGATGGTCTCGACGGCCCGCAGGGTCATCAGTGACGGGTCGCCGGGGCCGAGCCCCACCCCGTACAGCCGGCCCGTCGTCCGCGGGTGCCGGTCGGTCTGCGGACGCCGCTCGGTCCGCGGGTGCTGCTCGCTCACTCTTCCTCGCTCGCTATCGCGTTGATCGCGGCCGCGGCCATGGCGCTGCCGCCCCGCCGCCCCCGCACCACCAGGTACTCCAGCCCCAGCGGGCTGTCGGCCAGCGCGTCCTTGGACTCGGCGGCGCCGATGAAGCCGACCGGGATGCCGAGCACGGCCGCCGGGCGGGGCGCGCCCTCCGCCACCATCTCCAGCAGGCGGAACAGCGCGGTCGGCGCGTTGCCCACCGCGACGACGGCGCCGTCCAGCTTCTCGTGCCACAGCTCCAGGGCGGCGGCGCTGCGGGTCGTGCCCATGCGCGCCGCCAGATCCGGAACCGCCGGATCGGCGAGCGTGCACAGCACCTCGTTGTCCGCGGGCAGCCGCTTGCGGGTCACTCCCGAGGCGACCATGTTCGCGTCGCAGAGGATGGGCGCGCCGGCGAGCAGCGCGGCGCGCGCCTTCGCCACCACGCCGGGGGAGTACGCCAGGTCCTTGACGAGGTCCGTCATCCCACAGGCGTGGATCATGCGGACCGCGACCCGGCTGACGTCGGCGGGCAGCCCGCCGAGGTCGGCCTCGGCCCGGATGGTGGCGAAGGACTGGCGGTAGATGGACGCGCCGTCCTTGTCGTAGTCGAACACTTGGCCCTCGTTCATGTCGTGGTACGGGCCGCCGCCACCGCGTCGGCCATCTCTCGCGCCGGCACCGTCCTCGCCGTCGCCGGTCCTCGCGCCGCATCGTCCCGCACGGCGAGCCGGTAGCCCTCGTCCGTGGCGAGCACGTCGACCCACCGGCCGCCGGGGTGCCCGCAGCGCCGCTCGCACCCGGACCAGTACACCGGCAGGACGTCCGCCCCGCCAGGGAGCGTCCCGGTGAGGCAGGCGGCCGCGTCGGCCCGTACGTCCGCGAGGGACTTCGCGCACCCGGGACGGCCCGCGCAGGCGCCGGCCCCGTGCCAGGGGGAGTCGGGGGAGACGACCAGGCCCGCGTCGGCGAACGCCGTGCGGTGGGCGGCGCCCGCCACGGCCGTCAGCCCCGGCACGACGATGCCGCGCCAGGGTGTCACACGCAGTTCGCCGTCGCCGTCCTGGGCGGCGGCACCGGCGACCAGACGCCACTGGCCCACGGTCAGCCGTCCCAGGGGCGCCGCCAGGGACAGCGCCCACCGCCCGTCCCGGCCGTGCACCGCGCCCGGCGGGGGCGCCGGGCCGTGGGGGAGCGTGAGGCGCGGTACGAGCGAGCAGGCGATCCCGGCGGCGGCGAGCCGCTCGGCCAACCGCTCGGGGGACGGCCGCTGTTCGGGGGCGAGGTCGCGTACGCGCCAGGCCCCGACGCCGCTCGCGCGCCGTGCCGCGAGGAACGCCCGCGCGGCGAGGAGGGCCGCGCGAGGGGCGTCGCCGGAGGCGAGGCGCACGGCGGGGCCGGCGGTGCCGAAGCACAGCAGGGCGTGCCGGCCGTCCCGCTCTGCGATCAACGTCACATCGGGCGCCAGAGCCACGATGTCGCCGCGGCCGTCGTCGAGACCGAAGAGGAAACGGCCCGACAATCCCGACAAGTCGCTTGTTCCTGCTTCGTCTTCTCCTGCGCCTTCTCCTGCGCCTTCTCCTGCGCCTTCTCCTGCGCCTTCTCCGGCGCACAGAAGCCCGTCCAGGGCGCGCGCCCAGGCCTGCACATCCACGCGCGCGTCGGTCCGCCCGTCATCCCGCCCGTCCAGCCCGCACAGCGGCGACGCCACCACGTTGCGGATCCGCTCGTGACGGTCCGACGGCAGCAGCCCGGCCGCGCGCAGCCGCCCTCCCAGGGCCGCGCCGCAGGCGTCCGGCAGGCCGCGCAGCTGGACGTTGCCGCGCGAGGTGATGTCGAGACGGCCGTCGCCCAGCTCCTCGGCCAGGCCGGCCAGCACCTCGGCCTGAACGGACGTCAGCAGACCGCCGGGCAGCCGGACGCGCGCCAGCGCCCCGTCGTCCGCGGCGTGCAGCCGCAGCGCGCCGGGGCAGCGGTCACCGCTCTCGCGGCCGGACGTGGGGGTGGCGGACATGGCCGCGAGCATACCGAGGGGCACCTCTCCGCGGCCCCGCCCGCCCCGGTTCGCCGGCTCCGGGCGGCAGGGGCGGGAGAACGGAACACGCGCTGGTCATCGGGGTTCCGCTCGCTACTATGGCTCATCGGCGGAGCCATGGGTCCGCCGGACGCCAGAGACGGCGACAGGGGAGGAAGCCGGTGAGACTCCGGCACGGTCCCGCCACTGTGAGCACGGCAGCGATGCCGGGCGAGTCAGGAACTCCCGCCGTCTTCCCACCGCCCGGGGCGCGGACCCCGAGGAAGGCCAGCCGCAGCATGCGCACGTTCCGGTGCCGCGCACCCCGGGCGACCCTCGAAGCACTCGCACTCGGGAGCGCCGCGTGATCCTTCTCCTGTCGACCTCCGACACCGACCTGCTCAGCGCCCGCGCGGCCGGCGGCCCGGTGTCCTACCGGCTCGCCAACCCCGCCCGGCTCGCGCTGGACGAGCTCCCGGCGCTCCTGGAGGGCACCGACCTCGTCGTCGTACGCCTCCTCGGCGGCCTCCGCGCCTGGCAGGAGGGCCTGGACCTGCTGCTCGCCGGCCCGCGGCCCGTCGTCGTCCTCACCGGCGAACAGGCACCCGACGCCCAGCTGATGGAGGCCTCCACGGTCCCCGTCGGCATCGCCGCCGAGGCCCACGCCTACCTCGCCCACGGCGGCCCGGCCAACCTCGAGCAGCTCGCCCGCTTCCTCTCGGACACCGTGCTGCTCACCGGCCACGGCTTCGAGCCCCCGGCCGCCGCCCCCGCCTGGGGCGAGCTGGAGCGCACCCCCAAGCCCGGCGCGAGCGGCCCGCTCGTCGCGGTGCTCTACTACCGCGCGCACCACATGAGCGGCAACACCGCCTTCGTCGAGGCCCTGTGCGGGGCGATCGAGGACGCCGGAGGCCGCGCGCTGCCGCTGTACGTCGCCTCCCTGCGCGCCCCCGAACCCGAACTGATCGACGCCCTGCGCGGCGCCGACGCCATCGTCACCACCGTCCTCGCGGCCGGCGGCACCCGCCCCGCCGAGGCCTCCGCCGGCGGCGACGACGAGTCCTGGGACGCCGGCGCCCTCGCCGCGCTCGACGTACCGATCCTGCAGGCGCTGTGCCTGACCGGGCCGCGCAGCGCGTGGGAGGAGAACGACGAGGGGCTCTCGCCGCTCGACGCCGCCACCCAGGTCGCCGTGCCCGAGTTCGACGGCCGCATCATCACCGTTCCGTTCTCCTTCAAGGAGGTCGACGAGGACGGCCTGCCCGCCTATGTCGCCGACATGGAGCGCGCCGCCCGCGTGGCCGGCATCGCCGTGCGCCACGCCCGGCTGCGCCACATCCCGGCCGCCGACAAGCGGATCGCCCTCGTCCTGTCCGCCTACCCCACCAAGCACTCCCGCATCGGCAACGCCGTCGGCCTCGACACCCCCGCCAGTGCCGTCGCCCTGCTGCGCCGACTGCGCGAGGAGGGCTACGACTTCGGCGACGAGGCCGTGCCCGGCCTCGCCTCCGGCGACGGCGACGAGCTCATCTACGCCCTCATCGAGGCCGGCGGCCACGACCAGGACTGGCTCACCGAGGAGCAGCTGGCCAGCAACCCGGTCCGTATCCCGGCCGCCGACTACAAGCGCTGGTACGCGCAGTTGCCCGCCGAGCTGCGCGAGGCCGTCGAGGAGCACTGGGGCCCGGCGCCCGGCGAGATGTTCCTCGACCGCAGCCGTACCGCCGAGGGCGACCCGGACGGCGACATCGTCCTGGCCGCCCTGCGCCGCGGCAACCTGCTGATCCTCATCCAGCCGCCGCGCGGCTTCGGCGAGAACCCCATCGCCATCTACCACGACCCCGACCTGCCGCCCTCCCACCACTACCTCGCCGCCTACCGCTGGATCGCGGCCTCCCGCGAGGACGGCGGCTTCGGCGCCGACGCGATGGTGCACCTGGGCAAGCACGGCAACCTCGAGTGGCTGCCCGGCAAGAACGCCGGCCTGTCCGCCGCCTGCGGCCCCGACGCCGCCCTCGGCGACCTGCCGCTGGTCTACCCCTTCCTCGTCAACGACCCCGGCGAGGGCACCCAGGCCAAGCGCCGCGCCCACGCCACCCTCGTCGACCACCTCGTGCCGCCCATGGCCCGCGCCGAGTCCTACGGCGACATCACGCGCCTGGAACAGCACCTCGACGAGTACGCCCAGATCTCCGCCATGGACCCGGCCAAGCTGCCGGCGATCCGCGCCCAGATCTGGACCCTGATCCAGGCCGCCCGCCTCGACCACGACCTCGGCCTGGAGGAGCGCCCGGACGACGACGGCTTCGACGACTTCCTGCTGCACGTCGACGGCTGGCTGTGCGAGGTCAAGGACGCCCAGATCCGCGACGGTCTGCACGTCCTGGGCGACGCCCCCACCGGCGAGGCGCGGGTGAACCTCGTCCTGTCGATCCTGCGCGCCCGCCAGATCTGGGGCGGCACGACGGCCCTGCCGGGCCTGCGCGAGGCACTCGGCCTGGACGAGTCGGCGGCCACGCGCACGACGGCGGACGAGGCGGAGGCCGAGGCCCGCGCCCTGGTGGAGGCCATGGAGGCGGCGGGCTGGGACCCGGCGGCGATCCCGGCTGTCGTGGGCACCGGTGTCGTGGGCACCGACCCCGCGAAGGCCGACGCCGTCGCGGCCATCCTCGACTTCGCCGCCCGCGAAGTGGTCCCCCGCCTGGCAGGCACGACCGCCGAACTCGACCACGCCGTCAAGGCGCTGTCCGGCGGCTTCGTCCCCGCGGGCCCCTCCGGCTCCCCGCTGCGCGGCCTGGTCAACGTCCTTCCGACGGGCCGCAACTTCTACTCCGTCGACCCCAAGGCCGTCCCCAGCCGCCTCGCCTGGGAGACCGGCCAGGCCCTCGCCGACTCGCTGCTCGAGCGCTACCGCACCGACGAGGGCGGCTGGCCCGAGTCGGTGGGCCTGTCCCTGTGGGGCACCAGCGCCATGCGCACGGCCGGCGACGACGTGGCGGAGGCGCTGGCCCTGCTGGGCGTCCGCCCGGTGTGGGACGAGGCGTCGCGACGCGTGACGGGCCTCGAGCCCGTCGCCCTCGAGGAACTGGGCCGCCCCCGCATCGACGTCACCCTGCGCATCAGCGGCTTCTTCCGCGACGCGTTCCCGCACGTCATCGGCCTCCTGGACGACGCCGTGCGCCTGGTGGCCTCGCTCGACGAGCCCGCCGAGCAGAACTACGTCCGTGCCCACGCCCAGGCCGACCTCGCCGCCCACGGCGACGAACGCCGCGCCACCACCCGCATCTTCGGCTCCCGCCCCGGCACCTACGGCGCGGGCCTGCTCCAGCTCATCGACAGCCGCGACTGGCGCACCGACGCCGACCTCGCCGAGGTCTACACCGTCTGGGGCGGCTACGCTTACGGCCGCGGCCTCGAGGGCCGCCCGGCCCGCGAGGACATGGAGACGGCCTACAAGCGCATCGCGGTCGCGGCCAAGAACACCGACACCCGCGAACACGACATCGCCGACTCCGACGACTACTTCCAGTACCACGGCGGCATGGTCGCCACCGTCAAGGCCCTCAAGGGCACCGCCCCCGCCGCGTACATCGGCGACTCCACCCGCCCCGAGACGATCCGCACCCGCACCCTGGTCGAGGAGACCTCCCGCGTCTTCCGCGCCCGTGTGGTCAACCCCCGCTGGATCGAGGCCATGCGCCGCCACGGCTACAAGGGCGCCTTCGAACTCGCCGCGACCGTGGACTACTTGTTCGGCTACGACGCCACCACCGGCGTCGTCCCCGACTGGATGTACGACAAGCTCGCCCAGACCTACGCCCTGGACCCGGAGAACCGCGCCTTCCTCCAGGAGGCCAACCCCTGGGCCCTGCACGGCATCGCCGAACGCCTCCTCGAGGCCGAGAGCCGCGGCATGTGGGCCAAGCCGGACGCCGAGACCCTCGAGGCGCTGCGGCAGGTCTTCCTCGAGACGGAGGGCGACCTGGAGGGCGGGGAGTAGACAGGACGCCCGGCCGGAGCGGGGCAGGCCCGCTCCGGCCATTTGGGTCCGCCACCCGGGATCACTAGGATCCTCGGATGATCATCACAAAACGGCTGGCGGTGGGGGCCTGTGCCCTGCTCGCCGCCCTGGCCGCGGGTGTCGTGCCGGCGAGTGCCGCCGACGGGCCGGCGAAGGAATCCCCGAAAGTCGAGCTGGTGCTGGACGTCAGCGGGTCGATGCGGGCCCGGGACGTGGACGGGCAGTCGCGGATGGCGGCCGCGCAGCAGGCGTTCAACGAGGTCATCGACGCGGTGCCGGACAACGTCCGGCTCGGCATCCGTACCCTCGGCGCCAATTACGCGGGCGACGACAAGGAGACCGGCTGCCGGGACAGCAAGCAGCTCTACCCCGTCGGGAAGGTCGACCGGACCGAGGCCAAGACGGCCGTGGCCACGCTGCGGCCGACCGGCTGGACGCCGATCGGGTACGCCCTGCGCGGCGCGGACCAGGATCTGGGGACGGACGGCGGTACGCGCCGGATCGTGCTCATCACCGACGGTGAGGACTCCTGCGGGATGCCCGACCCGTGCGACGTGGCGCGGGAACTGGCGGCCAAGGGCACGCACCTGACGGTCGACACGCTGGGCCTGACCCAGGACGACAAGACCCGTGAGCAGCTCAGCTGCATCGCCGAGGCGACCGGTGGCACGTACACCACCGTGCGGCACACCAAGGAGCTCTCCGGTCGCATCAAGCAGCTGGTGCGCCGGGCGGACACGCCCGTCGAGACGCCCAGGCCCGTCCAGGGCGCGAACGCGTGCTCGACGGCGCCCGGGATCGGCGCGGGGATCTGGACGGACCGTGCGACGTTCGGCGAGCACCGCTGGTACCGGGTCACGGTGAAGCCGGGCCAGGAGCTGCGGGCGTCCGTGAGCGTGGGCGCCGACCGCGCGGTGGACCGGGACTACGGGGTCCTGGTGCGCGCGGTGGGCGAGAGCGGGCAGGAGCTGGTGCGCGGTTCGGACGCGGGCAGCGGGCGTACCGATGTGATGGCGTCCGGGCTGAGGCTTCCGGTGTGGAAGGCGAAGGAGGACGACAAGGAGCCCAGGACCGTCTGCCTCGAGGTCTCCCACTCCTTCTCCGCTCCCGCCTCCGTCAAGCGCGACCCGGGGCTTCCCCTCGAGCTGGCCGTCGATGTGGTGAAGGCTCCCGACAACCCCTCCGACCTGGCCGCGTTCGGCCTGGGCCGGGGCTGGATCCTGCTGGCCGTGCTGGGTGTGACCGGGCTGCTCGCCGGACTGCTGTGGGGCTGGCTGGCCCGCTGGCGGGTCGCGGTGTGGAGGGAGAACTGATGCGACGCACGACACGTGCGCTGACCGCGCTCGCGCTGGCGGCAGCAGCCCTGATGGGCTCCGCGTCGGCCGCCACGGCCGACGACCAGGCGCCCACCGAGGCCGGCACCGCCTTCCGTACCGCGGTGGCGATCAAGCAGGACGAGAAGGCCACGGCCGACGCGTCCACGGGTGACTACCTGTACTGGCAGTTCCCGGCCGGCGCCGGGCAGCGGGCGACCGTCAAGGCGACGGTGAACCTGCCCGAGGCCTCGGCGCGGCACGGCGCCGCCACCTGGCAGCTCGACGTCTTCGACGGGCTGCGCCGCCGCCAGGCGTGCACCACGGGGGACCGGACCGCGCGGGCGTCCGAGCAGGACACCACGGTGGCCCTCAGCTGCACGCTGCGGACCGTACGGCCGTGGTCCGAGCGCTGGGCCAACGACCCGCTCCCCGGGGCGTACTACATCCGTCTCACCGTCGTCGACGTCCCCGACCGGGACCTCGGGCTGCCGGTGAAGGCGGAGGTGCGGGTGAGCGCCGAGGACGCGGGCGGGGCCCGTGCCGAGGGCGGCGCGCTCGGCGCGCCGCTGCACGCGGCGGCCGTCGCCGAGCCGGACGGCGGCTGGAACGGCGGCTGGTGGTCGGGCCGCTGGGGCTGGACCGTGGGCGGCGCGGTGCTCTGCGCGCTCGCGGCGGTCGGCGGCTACACCCTGACGCGGCACCCGCACCGCCGCTAGCCGACCCATCGGGACGGAGCAGGACGTAATAGGATGTAAAAGGCCGCATCCCGCACCGCGGGATGCGGCCTTCGTCGTGCCGGTGTCCGTGTCAGCGGCCGGCCGGGTCGTCGCCGTCGACGGCGCTCAGGTACAGGTCGAGCAGGTCGTCGTTGAAGTACGAGCTGTAGGAGATGTCCGGGGTGTCACCGCCGGTGTGGTAGCCGCCGATGACGCCGATCACCAGGTAGCCGGTCAGGCCGCGCACCAGGAACGGGCCGCCCGAGGTGCCCCCGATGTAGCCCGCGCAGGCGATCTCCAGGAAGTCGCCCGGTGCCTTGGGGTCGGTGCTGGTGTAACGGTGGGTGGAGGAGCGGCAGTCGAGCGGCTTGGGGTGGGTGGCGTCGCTGCTGCCCGGGTAGCCGATCAGGCGTACGTCCCCGTGGTCGTAGCCCGGGCGGACCGCCAGGTCGAAGCCGCCGACCGCGCGCTGCACGGGCGTTCCGTCGGCGCGGTCACCGAGCCGGACCACGGCGAAGTCCCAGCGCGCGCCGCCGTCGGTGCCCAGGTCGTAGTAGCGCTGGTCGATGTAGATGAGCTCGACGGGGAAGACGCCGTGGGGCTTGAGGCCGTCGTGGTACTGCGGCACGAACGACAGGTGCTTCTTCGGGTCGGGCGAGCGCAGGCAGTGCGCGGCGCTGACGACGAGGTCGCGGTGCGGGCTGCGCACCACCGTGCCGCCGCAGAAACGGCCGGAGTTCTGGCCGTCGGTCCAGAAGAACGTGCCCACTTGGGGCAGGCCGTCGAAGGGGTGGCTGGGCGGCACCGGATCGGACGACGGCTTGGAGGCGCTCCGCCGCATCGCGTCGGCGGCGGGCAGCGCGGCCCGCATGCGTTCGGCGGTCCAGTACGCGTCGGCGGACACGGCGGCCGGCACCGCCGAGGCGGCCGGGACCACGGTGGTCGCCGTGAGGAGCCCGGCGAGAAGGACGAGGACACCGCCGCGCAGGACGGTGGGTCTGTGCGCGAACCATCTGTGCGCTTGCGCGAACCATCTGTGCGCGAACCACTTGAGCCTCTTGAACCACATGAACGGTTCCTCCCTGGTGCGCGGACGACATGACAGGGACGTACGAGGTGAGCGTGCCATAGCCTGAGGCGGCAGTGTGGCGTCCGGGCCGTGCGGTCCATGGGTGGGGAGTTGGCAGATGGTCGATCCGTTGTCTCTCGAGGCGATCACGACGGCGGTCACGGCGGCCGCCGGGTCGGTGGGTACGGAAGCGGGACGGCAGGCGTGGGGGTCGCTCGCCGACCTCGCGCGACGCGCCTTCGGGCGCGGCCGCCAGGAGGCGGACGGCGCGGCGGCCGCGCTGCCGCTCGACCCGGCCAGCGGGCCGCAGAACCAGGCGCTGGCCGCGCTGCTGTTCGGGCGCGCCTTCCAGGACGAGGCGTTCGCGGCGGAGTACCGCCGGTGGGAGGAGTCGGCGAGGGCCGTGTACGCGAGCGTCGACAACAGCACGGTCGTCAACAGCGTCTCCGGGGAGGCCCGGGTGCAGACCCTGTACCAGGGCCGGGACATCACCGTGCACCCGCACTGAGGCCGGCCGGCCCAACCGACTCGACCGGCTCAACCAGTGGTTAAGTCCTTCATGTGCTTGTTACCAGCAACGGGCTAGTGCTCGGCGTTCCTCCATGACAGGATGCCTTCGCGGCCGGATTCGAGCTTAACTGGCCGTGAGAGTTCGTTAAGCCGTGTGACATCACAGGGCGCGCTCGAAGGACGGGGCAGATGGCAGTCGGGGGGGACAGGCCGGGTTCGGCAGGTGACGCGGGCAGCCCGCTCGCGCAGCGGCTCAACTACCTGTTCGCGAACATGCACCCGCCGGGCGCGCCGTACACCAACGGGCACGTGGCCGAGGAGATCAGCAACGGCGCGGAGTACGGCGAGGTCGGCCTCACCGAGCAGTACCTGTCGATGCTGCGCAACGGCAAGCGCGCGAACCCCAGCCCGGACGTGCTGCGGGCGCTGGCGAAGTTCTTCGCCGTGCCCGTCGGCTATCTGATGGGCGATCTGTCGGACTCGCAGGCGGAACGGGTGGAGGAGGAGGTCCGTTTCCTCGTCGCCATGCGGGACCAGCGCGTGCGGGCCATCGCGCTGCGCTCGGTGGGCCTCCCGCCGGAGGTGCAGGACAGCCTCACCACGATCATTTCGCAGTTCCGGCAGCAGATGAACCTTCCGTCCGACCCGCCCGGTGCGGGAGGTGAGGAGCGCCCGTGACCGTCGCGGCGGAGGACCGGCTCTTCACTTACTGGCGGCGTACCGAGGACGAGGACGGTGCAAGCATGCGCGTGGGGCGGATACGGCGCCGGTGCAAGCAGCTCATCCACGAGCTCGCACTGCCCGCGTCGACCGATCTGCAGGGCATGTGCGACGCCGTCGCGGCACGCGTGGGCCGGCCCATCCACCTGGTGCCGATGAGCCTGGACGGCGTCGTCTCCGGAATGACCGCCACCACCGACGACGCGTACTGGGTCGTCTACGAGCAGAAGACCTCCCCCTGGCACCAGGTGCACATCGTGCTGCACGAGATCGGCCATCTGCTGCTGGGGCACGACCAGGACCCCACGGTCACCGAGGACGCCCTCAAGGTGTGGACGCCCTCCGTCGACGTGGCGACCGCCATGCGCCGCATGGGCCTGACCATGGGCCTGGCCCGGCACCACTGCTACGACAACCTCACCGAGCGCGAGACGGAGATCCTCGGCACCCTGCTGATGGCGAAGGTGGTCCCGCCGCCGCCCGGCCAGGAGGCCGAGCTGGAGGGCCAGGCCGCCGCGCTCGCCGCCTCCCTGGGCCCCGCGCTGCAGCACGTACGCCAGCGGCTGAGGGAAGGGGGCGCCACCGGTGTTTGACGTCCTCTACCTGACCTTCTCCGCCGTCACCTGGGCCATCGTGGGCTACAAGGCCCGCGCCTGGTTCCGCGACCGCGACAACGTCGACCTGGGCCTGACCGCCCTGATGACCTCGGGCGTCCCGATCGTCTTCCTGTTCTCCGCGCCCAGCGTCTACCGCGCGTTCGACCGGCTGACGGGCGTGGCGAACCTCGCCATGGTCTTCCTCTACTCCGCCGTGGTGCTGTTCGCCTCCGGCGCGACCGTCCTGCTGCTGCGCTGGACCAGCCACGGCGACGAGGCGGCCCGAGCCCGGGCGGCCGCGCGCTCGCGGTACGCGATGGCCGCCGTGGCGGTGGCCTGGACGACCGCGATCGTGTGCTTCGCCGTCGGCCGCCCCGACGCCGTGGAACACCCCCGCGACTTCAGCACCGCCTATGCCCACGCGCCCGGAGTCGTCGCCTTCCTGGTGCTGTATCTGGCCATCTTCGGCACCAGCCTCGCGGGCCTGGGCTACCTCTGCCCGCGCTACGCCGCCCAGCTGGGCCGCTCCTGGCTCGCCAAGGGCCTGCGCACGCTCGCGGCGGGCTGCTGGCTGGGCCTGGTCTACTGCACCTGCAAGCTGGTGGGCTTCGTCCTGAGCTGGTCCGGGACGGATGTGTACTGGCTCTCCAACGGCGTGGCGCCGATGAGCGCCTCGGTGGCCGCGCTGCTGGTCCTGCTCGGGTTCTCACTGCCCGCCGTCGGCCCCCGGGCGGCCGCCTGGCGCCGGCTGCGCCGCCTCGACCCGCTGTGGCAGGAGGTCACCGCCCACGCCCCCGAGGTCACCATCGAGACCTCCCGCTGGACGTCCCGCTGGCCCCTGGCCGACCTGGAGTGGCGGGCCAACCGGCAGATGGCCGAGATCCGCGACATCCAGCGCGGCGTCCGGCGCCATGTGGAGGCCTCCGCCCTGGACATCGCCCGCGAGAAGGCGGCCGCCGCCGCGCTCGACGAGCGCCGGGCGGCCGCCGTGGTCGAGGCCGCCGCCCTGCGCCGGGGCCTGGCCAACCAGCAGACCGGCCATCTGGCCGCACCGCACGCCGACAACGTGGTGATGACCGTCAGCGCCGACCCGGCCGAGGAGCACGAGCACCTGGCACGCGTCGCGGACGTCTATCACCACCCGCTGGTCGACGCCGTGCTCACCGAACTACGCGAGATCACCGCGGCGCGCCGTCCCTGACGGCGCGTCGCGGACCGGACGAGGCGGCCCTGGACGGGGGTCAAGGCCGCCTGCGACACCGGCCGGCGCCGGAGCCGGACAGATCGAGGATCTGCCCGGCTCCGGCGCCGCCGGTGCGAACACCCCGCGCGGACGGCGCCGGTGCGAACGCCCCGTCACCCGCCCGCCCTCTAGAGTCGGATGCCATGCAGCCCATCGACGTCACCGCGCTGATAGAAGACCCGTACGGCACCTACGCCCGGCTCCGCGAGGCCGGCTCCGTGCACCGTGTCACCGGCCCCGACGGCCGACCCGCCTGGCTGGTGACCCGCTACGACGACGTACGCCGGGCGCTGGCCGACCCCCGGCTCTCGCTGGACCGGCGCCACGCCCTGCCCGGCAACTACAGCGGCTTCTCGCTGCCGCCCGCGCTGGACGCCAACCTGCTCAACATGGACCCGCCCGACCACACCCGGGTGCGCGCCCTGGTGGTGAAGGCGTTCACGCCCGGCCGCGTCGACAGGCTCCGGGTTCCGGTGCGCCGGGTCGCCGACGAGCTGCTGGACGCCGTCGAGGCGGGCGACGAGCGCCGTACGGACCTGCTCGAGAGCTACGCGGGGCCGCTGCCGATCATCGTCATCTGCGACCTCCTGGGCGTCCCGCCCCACGCCCGGCAGGACTTCCGGGCCTGGACGGACGCGCTGGTCACTCCGGACCGCGAGCGGCCGCACCTGATGAAGGAGGCGGTCGCCGGGCTGATGGGCTACTTCACCGGCCTGATCCGCGCCAAGCGCGCAGAGCCCGGCGACGACCTGCTCTCCGACCTGATCGCGGTGCGGGACGGCGAGGACGCGCTGTCCGAGGACGAACTGACGTCGCTGGCGTTCCTCATCCTGTTCGCCGGCTACGAGAACACCGTCCACCTCATCGCCAACGCGGTGCTCGCCCTGCTGGACCACCCCCGGCTGCTGAGCGAGCTGCGAGCGAATCCGGACGGACTCGGAGCGGCCGTGGAGGAGATCGGCCGGTGGGACGGGCCGATTCCGCTGGCGATCCGCCGCTTTCCGCTGGAGGACATGGAGATCGGCGGCGTGCGCGTCCCGGCCGGTGAGACGGTGCTGCTGTCGATCGCCTCGGCCAACCGCGACCCCCGGCACTTTCCCGACCCCGACCGCCTCGACCTGCGGCGGGAGCGCTCGGGGCACCTGGCGCTGGGCCACGGCATCCACTACTGCCTGGGCGCTCCGCTGGCCCGGATGGAGACGGAGACGGCCCTCGCGGCGCTGCTCGAGCGCTTCAAAAATCTGGAACTCGACGTTCCGAGGGATGCGCTGAGGTGGCGTCCGGCGATTCGTGCACGTGGCCTGATTTCGCTCCCCGTCCGGTGGTAATCACGGGTCCGAACAGGTTTTTGGTGCATAACCCACCGTTGATGAGGTAGAACTGTCCTCGAGCCCGCCCGGTGTGCATCCCCCGTCGCACCGGGCGGGCCTTCGCCGTCCCGGCGCCGTGCGCGCGGGCTCAGCCGCTGCCGGGCGGGAACTTCAGCAGGGCGACGGCCGCCAGCATCTGGATGCTCACCGCCGCCACGGCCCTGTGGGTCGGCAGATGGTGCTGACCACGTATCAGCAGGACCGCGAGCGCGCACCCGAAGGCCGCCGTCACCGACGCCGCGGCCCGCACCGGCACCGACCCCGCGGGCAGGCAGGTGTCGAGGGCCAGCCGGGGCAGGTCGCTCGTCCAGAACAGGACGACGAACAGGCTCGCGGTCGGCGAGAACCGACCATTGCCGCCCAGCCGGCGCGCGATGGCGTGGGTGACGGTCCCCAGCAGCAGGCTGGCGAGCATCATCACCACCGACCAGATCGCCATCGCCTCCAGCGCGAGCACGGGACTGACGTCCCACTGCCCCCAGAAGGAGTCCTTCGCCAGCGTCCCCAGCGCCCCGCACAGCAGGGACAGGAACGCGGCGGCGCCCCACACGCCCCGGTCCCGGGCCTCGTCGAGCACCTCGACGGGCCGGTACCAGAGCCCGAATATCAGGCGGTGCCACAGCAGCTTGCGCGGCTTGGCGGCGGGGGTGGGCGGTGGAGCGGCACTGGTCAAGGGCATGGGTGCCGTTTTATCACCGTTCGGACCCGCCCGCGGAGCCCGGGCCGGGGGCGGCCGGGCGGCCGACGCCCCGTCAGGCGGGCGTGGCCTCCCGGGCTCCGGGGTCCGCCTCGCCGTCGGGATCGATGTCCGACGGTTCGTCGCGCCCCGCGCCGTGGAGGTATTCCTCACTGATCTCACGCGGCCCGAACGGCCACACCTTCTCGTACGCCGCCCACAGCACGAACGCCACACAGCCCGCCCCGACCCAGGCCAGCGACCACTCGATGGGGTGCTGCCCCGGTGAGCTCTCGTCCGCGTAGCCGTAGATGACGAGCCAGCCCGCCAGCGCCACCAGGCCGGGCAGCGGATACAGCCACATGCGGTACGGGCGCCGCAACCCCGGCTGGCGGCGGCGCAGCACGGTCACGGCCGCGATCTGGGCCAGCGCCTGCACGATCACCATGACCGCCATCAGCAGCTGGATGATCGCGGCCAGGCTGCTGTGGCGGCCGATCAGGAAGCCGACGCAGGCGATGACCCCCATCGACAGCAGGGGCCACACCGGGAAGCGGTGCCGGGGGTGGAGGGTGGCGAAGGAGCGGAAGAACACCTTCTCCCGGGCGGCGTCGTGGGGCACGCGGGAGCCGCCGAGGAGCCCGGTGAAGAGCGAGGCGAAGGTGGTGACGAGGATCAGCCCGGTGATGATCCGGGCCGCCGTGCCGCCCCAGGTCCGCTCCAGCATGACGGAGACCACCGCGGTGTAGGCCGTCGAGTCCTTCTCCAGCATCTCGTGCCAGTCGACCACGCCCAGGATGCCGATCTGGAGCAGCAGGTAGATCGCCATGATGCCGAGGATCGAGAAGACGATGGCCCGGGGCAGGGTGCGCCCGGGGTTCTTGATCTCGGCTCCCAGGTAGGCGGCGGTCCCGTAGCCGCCGTAGTCGTAGACGCCGATGGTCAGGCCCGCCGCGAAGCCGATCCAGAAGGTGGACTTCGAGAGGTCGAAGGCGCCGTCGGGGTAGGTGAAGGCCAGGTCCGCGTCGAAGTGGGTGAAGGCGGCGATGATGACCAGCGCGGCGCAGAGGATCATCACGCCCCAGAGCACGGCGGTGATGCGCGCGATGTTCTCCACCCGGCGCCACAGCAGGGCGACGACCAGCACGATCAGGGCCAGCCCCGTCACATCTCCCTGAGTTGGCGTCATGTCCGGCCAGAGGAAGCCGAGGTACTGGACGAAGCCGTACACGCCGCTGGCCATGGCGAGGGGGATGAACAGCATGGCGGTCCAGACGAACAGGAAGGGCATCAGCTTCCCGGTGCGGTACTGGAAGGCCTGTCTCAGATAGACGTAGCTGCCGCCCGCGCCCGGCATCGCCGCCCCGAGCTCGGCCCAGACCAGCCCGTCGGCCAGTGCCACGAGGGCTCCCGCGAGGAAGCCGATGACGGCCTGCGGGCCACCGAACACCTCGACCATCAGAGGGATGGTGATGAACGGGCCGATGCCGCACATCTGGCTCATGTTGATGGCCGTGGCCTGGAACAGACCGATGCGGCGTACGAACGCCACCCGTTGGCCCGGTACCACCGGTTCCGGCTTCTGGGGGCCGTGCTGTGCGTCTGCTGCCGGATCTCCCATGGCGGTCAGCCCTCTCTCGTCGTCCCCTGCACTCGTAGCACCGCCTTGCCTGACGCGTCCATCACCCGCGGGGTGTCGCCAGACTCTCGTCGCCCGGCCGACGGTCAGTCAAGATCTCTGCAGGGAAAGGAAAAACGGAAGGGAAGAAGCACGGCGCGAAGGGCTGACGCCCGGTCAAGCGGCCGCGTACCGGCTCATGGACGCGCGCAGCTCCCGATCGCGCACTCCTTGCCCACGCTGATGACGGGCGCGCCGGCGCCGGACGGCTGCTCCCTGACCACCACCCGGGTCGGGCCGCCGCAGGTCAGGCAGGGCCGGGAGGACGGATCGCGCTCACGGTCGATCGCGGCGGCGATCCGCAGGAGGGGGTCGGCGCCGGTGTCGGTGTCAGTGTCGGACATGGGCATCCCGTCCACTTCCGCGGTGTCTCGCTCTGCCAGAGGGTGCATCGTGGCGCACACCCTCTGATCACGTCAGCGCGTCGGGTCGTGATCACCCGTCCGTGGCGGTGGTCCTTAGGATCGTGCGCATGCACGACCCCTACGTCCGCGTGCGCGGAGCACGGACGCACAACCTCCGGTCCGTCGACGTCGACATTCCCCGCGACGCGCTCGTCGTCTTCACCGGAGTGTCCGGCTCCGGCAAGAGTTCGCTGGCCTTCGGCACCGTCTACGCCGAGGCGCAGCGGCGGTACTTCGAGTCCGTCGCCCCCTACGCGCGCCGGCTGATCCACCAGGCCGGCGCGCCCACGGTCGAGGAGATCTCCGGGCTGCCGCCCGCCGTCGCGCTCGAGCAGCGACGGTCGGCGCCCACCTCGAGGTCCTCCGTCGGCACGGTCACCACGCTCTCCAACTCCCTGCGCATGCTCTTCTCCCGGGCCGGCACCTACCCCGAGGGCGCGCCGCGGCTGGACTCCGACGCCTTCTCGCCCAACACCGCCGCCGGGGCCTGCCCCGAGTGCCACGGCCTGGGCCAGGTGCACCGCGTGACGGAGGAATCGCTCGTTCCCGACCCCTCGCTGTCCATCCGCGAGGGCGCGATCACCGCCTGGCCGGGCGCCTGGCAGGGCAAGAACCTCCGCGACATCCTCGACGCCCTCGGCCACGACGTCGACCGGCCGTGGCGAGAGCTGCCCCAGGAGGAGCGCGACTGGATCCTGTTCACCGACGAGCAGCCCGTCGTCACCGTGCACCCGGTGCGGGAGGCGGAGCGCATCCAGCGGCCGTACAAGGGCACGTACATGAGCGCCCGCCGCTACGTCCTGCACACCTTCGCCGACTCCAAGAGCGCCGCGCTGCGGGCCCGGGCCGAGCGGCACCTGGTCAGCGGGCCCTGCCCGCGCTGCGGCGGGCGGCGGCTGCGGGACGAGGCGCTGGCCGTCACGTTCGCCGGGCGCACCATCGCCGAGCTGACCGCCCTGCCGCTGACCGCGCTGGCCGCCACGCTGCGGGAGACCGGCGGCGAGGGCGCGGCCGCCCCGCTCGCGCGCGACCTGCTGGCCCGCATCGAGGTGCTCACCGAACTCGGCCTGGGCTACCTCGGCGTGGACCGCCCCACCCCCACCCTGTCCGCCGGCGAGCTGCAGCGGCTGCGGCTCGCCACCCAGTTGCGCTCCGGGCTGTTCGGCGTGGTCTACGTCCTGGACGAGCCGTCCGCCGGGCTGCACCCGGCCGACAGCGCCGCGCTGCTGACCGTCCTCGACCGGCTCAAGGCGGCCGGCAACTCGCTGTTCGTGGTCGAGCACCACATGGACGTCGTGCGCCGCGCCGACTGGATCGTCGACGTCGGGCCCGCGGCCGGGGAGCACGGCGGGCGGGTCCTCTACAGCGGTCCCGTCGACGGGCTGGAGCACGTGGCGGACTCCGCGACCCGCCGCTTCGTCTTCCCCGGCGGACAGGCCCCTCGCGCCCGTACGCCCCGCGAACCCTCCGGCGTGCTGCGGCTGCGCGGCGTCAGCCGGCACAACCTCCGCGACCTCGACCTGGACCTGCCCCTGGGCGTCTTCACCGCCGTGACGGGAGTGTCGGGCTCGGGCAAGTCGACGCTGGTCGGCGAGGTACTCGCGGACACCGTCGCGACGCACCTGGACGGTGGGGAGACGCTGTGGCGGGCGGAGGGCCTCGCGGCGGTCGGCCGGCTCGTGCGCGTCGACCAGAAGCCGATCGGCCGGACGCCGCGCTCCAACCTCGCCACCTACACGGGCCTGTTCGACGCCGTGCGCAAGGTCTTCGCGGCCACCGACGAGGCCCGCGCCCGCGGCTACGGCGTCGGCCGGTTCTCCTTCAACGTGCCGGCCGGGCGGTGCGAGGTCTGCCAGGGCGAGGGCTTCGTCGCCCTCGAGCTGCTCTTCCTGCCCGGTACGTACGCGCCGTGCACCGCCTGCCACGGCGCCCGCTACAACCCCGAGACGCTGGAGGTGACCTACCGGGGCGCGAGCATCGCCGACGTCCTGGACCTGACCGTGGACGCGGCCGCCGGCTTCCTCGCCGACGTGCCCGCCGCCGCGCGCGGCCTGCGCACCCTGCGCGACGTCGGCCTGGGCTATCTGCGCCTGGGCCAGCCGGCCACCGAGCTGTCCGGGGGCGAGGCGCAGCGCATCAAGCTCGCCGCCGAACTCCAGCGCACCCACCGCGGCCACACCCTCTACGTCCTGGACGAGCCCACGACCGGCCTGCACCCGGCCGACACCGAGGTGCTGCTGCGCCAGCTGCACGGGCTGGTCGAGGCGGGCAACTCCGTGGTGGTCGTCGAGCACGACATGGCCGTGGTGGCCGGCGCGGACCACGTCGTCGACCTCGGGCCCGGCGGGGGAGCGGAGGGCGGACGCGTGGTGGCGGCCGGTTCTCCCCACGAGGTGGCGCGGGCCACCGGGAGCGCCACGGCGCCGTACCTGGCGCGGGCGCTGCGCGAGGACCCCTAGCGCCGGGCCGGTCCGCGTCGCCCGTACCCGACTCTGGACGGGCGGGCACTCCTTCTGATTACGTCATGGGCAGATGTGCGATCGAACGGTTCGGCGACCGGTCGGCCGGCCGATCGCCTCCCACGCACCGGGACGGAGCGGAACGCCATGGCCCATGCCCTGATCGTCGGCGGTGGCATCGCCGGACCCGTCACCGCGATGGCCCTCCAACGGGCGGGCATCGACGCCACCGTCCACGAGGCCTACCCCGCCGGCGCCGACGACGCCGGCGCGTTCCTGATCCTGTTCGCCAACGGGCTGTCGGCGCTGGCGGCCATCGACGCCGACCGGCCGGTGCGCGCCTGCTCCTTCCCCTCCGAGGCCGTCGAGTTCCTCGGCGACACCGGCGCCACGCTCGGCTCCCGGCCCATCGCCGGTCCCGCCGACGGGCCGACCCCGCGCACCCTGCCGCGCGCCGCCCTCCACCGCGCCCTGCGCGAGGAGGCCGTCCGGCGCGGCATCCCCGTCGTCCACGGCAAGCGTCTCGTCGACACCGCGGTCAACCCGCACGGGACGGTCACGGCGTTCTTCGCGGACGGCACCCGGGCCGAGGGCGACCTGATCGTCGGCGCCGACGGCATCCACTCCCGCACCCGCGCCCTGCTCGACCCCGCCGCGCCCGGCCCCCGCCACACCGGACAGTTCACCGTCTCCGGCCGCACCCGCGACACCGGCCACCGCGTCCCGCCCGGCACCTACCGGATGATGTACGGGCGGCGGGGCTTCTTCGGCTGCACCACCGGACCCGACGGCACCACCTACTGGTTCGCCAACGTCCCCGGCGCGGAGCTGTCCGCGGCAGAGCTCGCCGCCCGCACCCCCGCCCGGTGGCGCCGCCACGTCGTCGAGGCGTTCGCCGACGACGGCACGCCCGCCGCCGCCCTCGCCGCCGCCACCGGCGACGACATCGTCGGCCTGAACGTCTTCGACATCCCCTCCGTCCCCGTCTGGCACGACCACCGCACGGTCCTGGTGGGAGACGCCGCCCACGCCACCGCGCCCAACGCCGCCCAGGGCGCCTCCATGGCCATCGAGGACGGCGTCGTGCTCGCCCGCTGCCTGCGCGACCTGCCCGACACCGGGCGGGCCTTCGCCGCGTACGAGCGACTGCGGCGCGAGCGCGTCGAACGGGTCGTCGCCCTGAGCGCCGCCATGGCCGGACGCGTCGCCCGGACCGCCGAGGAGCGGCGCGAGCGCGACGCCGGCGTCGCGCTCGACATGGCGCGGGACACCGCCGGCACCGCCGACTGGCTCACCGGCTACCGCATCGACTGGGACGCCCGCGTCCACTGAGTTGCCGCCGCCGCCCGCTGCGGCAGACTGGAGCCATGCCGGAGCTGCCGGAGGTCGAGGCCCTCGCCGGATTCCTGACCGAGCACCTTCTCGGCCGTACGGTCGAACGCGTCCTGCCCGCCGCCGTGAGCGTCCTCAAGACCTACGACCCGCCACTGTCCCTCCTCGAAGGGCGCACGGTCACCGCCGTGCGGCGGCACGGCAAGTTCCTGGACCTGGCCACGGACGACGGCCCGCACCTGGTCTTCCACCTCGCCCGCGCCGGCTGGCTGCGCTGGCGCGAGAGCCTGCCCGAGACGCCCCCGGCCCCCGGCAAGGGGCCGCTGGCTCTGCGGGTGCGGCTGGCGGGCGGCGAGGGCTTCGACCTCACCGAGGCCGGCACCCGCAAGCGGCTGGCCGTGTACTGCGTGCGCGAGCCGTCGGAGGTGCCCGGCATCGCCCGGCTGGGCCCGGACCCGCTCGCGCCCGGCTTCACCCTCGAGGCCTTCACCGGCCTGCTGCGCGGTGAACGCCGCCAGATCAAGGGAGTGCTGCGCGACCAGAGCGTGATCGCCGGCATCGGCAACGCCTACTCCGACGAGATCCTCCACGCCGCCCGCATGTCCCCCTTCAAGCTCGCCGCCACCCTCACCGACGCCGAGGCCGCCGGCCTCCACGAGGCGCTGGAGACGACGCTGCGCGAGGCCGTCGAGCGCTCGCGCGGGCACGCGGCCGCCGAGCTGAAGGGCGAGAAGAAGACCGGGCTCAGGGTGCACGGCCGCACCGGGGAGCCCTGCCCGGTCTGCGGCGACACCATCCGCGAGGTGTCCTTCAGCGACTCCTCGCTGCAGTACTGCCCCACCTGCCAGACGGGCGGAAAGCCGCTGGCCGACCGGCGGCTGTCCCGCCTGCTGAAGTGAGCCCGCCGGGATCCGCCGCCGGGGGCGAGGCCTACTGTCCGCCCGGCGCCCGGCAGGTCAGGTCCTCGGCCGGGAGCCTGCCCGTGGTCAGGTAGGCCGTGGCGTTCCTGTCCGCGCAGGAATCGGTGTCGGCGCCGAGGGCGCCGTGGCCCTCCCCGCCGACGACGGTGACCATCCGGGAGCCGCGCAGGGCCCGGTGCATGCCCTGGCCGGCGAAGAGGGGTGTCTGGGAGTCCCACTCGTTCTGCACGATCAGTGCACCGGCCTTGTTGTCTATCGTGGTCTGCGGCTCGCTGCCCTGCTTCCAGAAGGCACACGGCGTGATGGTGGCCGCGAAGTCGCCGTACAGCGGGTACCGGTCCTTGTCGCGTATCGCTTCGCGGCGGTACTGCTCGGGGTCGTGCGACCAGGTGCGGGTGTCGGCGCACATGACGGACCAGGCGATCGAGGCGTAGTTGTCGTCGGGCTCCTGGGCCTGAGCGGGCGTGCCGGACGGGTCCGGGTTCCTGCCCTCGGCAGCGTTCTCGCCCTCGGCCGCGTTCTTCAGCCCGGCGATCCATTCGGCGGCTTTCCGGACGTGGAAGAACGTGCGGTTGTCGGCGCGGATGCCGTCACCGGTGAGGGTCCGCCCCTCGAAACGGATGGGCTTGCGGTTCGCCCGCGCGATCAGATCCCGGAAGGTCTCGCGGACCTTGGCCGGGGTGTCGCCCAGTCCGTATGTCGTATGTCGCCGGGCGGTCCATTCGGTCCATCGAGTGAAAGCCTGTTCGGCCGCCTTCGCCATGTCCTGGAACATTCCCCGGTATATCCGCGTGGGGTCGGTCGCACTGTCCAGTACGAACCGGTCGGCCTGCTGGGGGAACATCTGCATATAGACGGCGCCGAGGTAGGTGCCGTAGGAGATCCCCAGGTAGGAGATCTTCTTCTCGCCCAGCGCGGCACGGATGACATCCATGTCGCGAGCGTTGTTGCGGGTGGTGAGGTGCGGCAGCTTGTCTCCGGCCTTGGCCTGGCACTTCTCGGCGAACGCACGTGCCCGCTCCACGTCCTTCGTGAAGGTCTCGGCCTTGTAGGGGCGTTCGTCCTGTTCCTCGGGGGTCAGGCCGCAGCTGACGGGAGAGCTCTGCCCGGCACCTCTCACGTCGAACCCGATGAGGTCGTACCGCCGTTTCACTTCCGCGGACAACTTCATCATCGGGTCGACGGGCAGATTCAGACCCGGCGCACCGGGGCCGCCGGGGTTCATCAGCAGAACGCCGCGACGGTCCTTGGCGCTGCTCGCCTTCAGCCGGGATACCGCGATGTCGAGCTTCTTGCCGCCGGGATCGCCGTAGTCCAGTGGCACCTTGACCGTCGCGCACTGAAAGGCGGCGGGTCCGTTCGCGTCGCAGCGCTGCCACGTCAGCCGCTGCTGCGTGTACTGCCGCAGGGGGTCCTCGGCAGTGGGCGCCCCGGACGTGGGAAAGGCCGTCGCGGGGGTCAGAGCCGAAAGGGAAGCCACCGCCGCGATGCCGGCCGTCAGAAGAGGTGCGATTCGTCTGTTGCGCACGATGATGCTCGTCCTTACCGGGGAGAGGCAGCCGGTCGGTCAACCGGTCGGACACGATTCTGATTTCCGGGGCCCCGGGTGCGCATCGCGGGAAGGCGGGAGAAAACACTCCCCCGATCGGGGGAGGTCACAGGCGGGCCACCCGGCCATACTGGCCGATTATGATCAAGAGAATGCGGCCGCTGCTGCGCGTCTCCTCGTATTCGGGTGCGCTGTTCGCCTGTTGCGGCGCGCTGGCGAGCCTTCTGCTGCTGCCTTTCGCGGCCCTGCCGGCGCTGGCGGGGCCGTCCTCCACCGATGACGTGCGGATCGCTCCGACCCTGCTGGTCTGGGCCGTGCTGATCGGCCTGGTCGGGCTGGCCGGCACCACGCGGCGGGTGCTGATCGTGTGCGCCCGCCGGATGCTGGGGGAGCCGTTGCCGGATCCCGTGGCCGAATGCCGGCCCGCGGGCGCCGGCCGTTGGCGGACTCCTCTCTGGCTGCTGCTGCACGTGGCGCTGGGGTGGGCCGGGGCGCTGGTGAGCGGGATGCTGTTCCTCGCGGCCCTGACCCTCCCGCTCGGTGCCGAGGCGGGGCTGAGCCTGTTCGGCCGGACGGTGCGGGTGCAGGACGGCTGGGGGAGCTGGGCGGCGGCGTTCGGCTGCCTGCTGTCGGCGGCGACGGTGTGCGTGGCGGTGACGAACGTTCTGCGGTGGGCGGCGCCCAGGCTGCTGGGGCCGTCGTCGGCCGAGCGGCTCGCGCTGGCGGCCGAGCGGGAGCGGGCGCTGGCCGAACGCAACCGGCTGGCCCACGAGTTGCACGACTCGATCGGGCACACGCTGACGGCGACCACGATCCAGGCGGCGGTGGCGGGCGAGGTGCTCACCGCCGACCCGGTGGCGGCGCGGGCCACCCTGCGCAGCATCGAGGAGTCGTCCCGGGCCGCGCTGGAGGACCTGGACTATGTGCTGGGCGTGCTGCGCGAGCAGGAGTCGGAGAAGGCCGAGACGGCGCCCACCCGGACCCTGGCCGACCTGCCCGAGCTGCTGAACCGGGTGCGGCACGCGGGCGCGGTGGTGGAGCAGGAGCTGTCGGGAGAGCTGACGCAGGTGCAGGGGACGCTCTCCCGGGCGGCGTACCGGATCCTGCAGGAGGGGTTGACGAACGCTTTGCGGCACGGGGCGGGCGGTCCGATCGAGGTCCGCGTGGCGGCCGCGCCGGACGGGCTGGAGATCGGCGTGGTCAACCGGACCGGGGCGGGGCCGGGCGCGGGGACGGACGCGGGTACGAGCACGGGTGCGGGCCGGGGTGCCTTCCCGACGTCCGGGCACGGCCTGCCGGGGCTGGCCGAGCGCGTGCGGCTGCTGCACGGTGAGATGGAGGCCGGTCCGCACGGGCCGCGGCACTGGCGGTTGGCGGTCCGGCTGCCGGTACGGTTGTCGGCATGATCGGCTCCGACACGAGCGCGGCCGTGACGACCGGCACCAGCTCCACCAGCTCCCCCGGCACCCCCGTCACGCTCCTGATCGCGGACGACGACGAGGTGACCCGCAGCGGTTTGCGCATGCTGCTCGCGGCACAGCCGGGGATCGCGGTGGTCGGGGAGGCCGCCGACGGCATCGAGGCGGTCGAACAGGCGCGGCGGCTCCGGCCGGACGTGGTCCTCATGGATGTGCGGATGCCGCGTCGCAACGGGATCGAGGCCACCCGGCAGCTGCTGGCCGAGTCGGCCGAACCGCCGAAGGTCGTGGTGATCACCACCTTCGAGAACGACGACTACGTCACCGCCGCGCTCGGCGCGGGAGCCAGCGGGTTCGTGCTCAAGCGGTTCCCGGTCCGGCGGATCGCGGAGGCGGTGCGGGTGGTGGCGGAGGGGGAGGCGATCCTCTTCCCCGCGGCACTGCGCCGGATGGTCGCCGCCCGCCCCCTGGACTCCGCCGAGGCGTTGCCGGCGGCGGCGCTGACGGGGCGGGAGGAGGAGGTGCTGCGCCTGATGGCCACCGGCCTGTCCAACCCGGAGATCGCGGAGACGCTCACGGTGAGCCTGGAGACGGTCAAGACGCACGTCGGGAACGTGCTGACCAAGCTCGGCGCACAGAACCGGACCCACGCGGTGGTGATCGCGTACGAGTCCGGTCTGGTGGTGCCGCGGTTCGCCGGCTGACGTGCAGGGGCTAGTCCCGCGGGATGCCCCGGGCGTCGGCGTGGGACAACTCCGAGTGCTTGTAGGAGTAGGCGAAGTACACGACCAGCCCGATCACGAACCAGACCGCGAACCGCACCCACGTCTGCCACGCCAGATATGTGATCAGCCAGATCGACGCGGCCACCCCGATGGCGGGGACGACCGGCATGCCCGGGCAGCGGAACGAGCGCGGCAGGTCCGGCCGCCGGTAGCGCAGCACGATCACGGCGCTGCACACCACGGCGAAGGCCAGCAGAATGCCGATGTTGGTCAGCTCCGCCGCCTCGCCGATCGGCACGAAGCCCGCGATCAGCGCCGACGCCACGCCGACGATCCAGGTCACCCGGGTCGGCACGTGCCGCGTGGGGTGGGTGTGGGCGAACCACTTCGGCAGCAGCCCGTCGCGGCTCATGGCGAACCACACCCGGGTCACGCCCAGCATGAACGTGAACATCACGGTGAGAATGCCGATGATGGCGCCGACCGCGATGATGTCCGCGATGCCGCTCAGGCCCACCGCCTTGAAGGCGGTGGAGAAGCCGCTCGCCTTGTCGATCTCCGTATAGGGCTGCATGCCCGTCAGCACCAGGCAGGCCAGGACGTAGAGCACCATCGAGATGGCGAGCGAGTACATGATCGCGCGGGGCATGTGCCGCTGGGCGTCCTTGGACTCCTCGGCCGCCGTCGACATGGCGTCGTAGCCGAACACCGCGAAGAAGACCGTCGCCGCTCCGGTGAAGGCGCCGCTGACGCCGAAGGGGAAGAAGGGGGTGTAGTTGGCGGTGTCGATGTGGAAGAAGCCCACGACGACCACCAGGGCCACCACCAGGATCTTCAGCACCACGACCACGGTCTCGAACCGGGCCGCGTTCTTGATGCCCAGGGTCAGCAGATAGGCGATCAGCAGGCACAGCACCGCGGCGAAGAGGTCGAACCGGTGCCCCTCGCCCGTCCCGGGCGCGCCCAGCATCCAGGCGGGCAGATGGGCGTTCGTCTCCCCGAGCAGGAAGTTGATGTAGCCGGAGATGCCGATGGCCACGACGGCCACGATCGCCGTGTACTCCAGCAGCAGGTCCCAGCCGATGAACCAGCCGCCCAGCTCGCCGAGCACCGCGTAGCCGTAGGTGTAGGCCGACCCCGCCCGGGGGATGAGGCCCGCGAACTCCGCGTACGAGAAGGCCGCCGCCGCGCTCGCCACGCCCGCGATGAGGAAGGAGATGAGGACGGCCGGCCCCGCCACGCCGTTGGCGATGGTGCCCGCGAGGCTGAAGATGCCCGCGCCGATGATGCCGCCGACACCGATGGCGGTCAGCTGCCACAGACCGAGGGTGCGGGTCAGACGCTCACCGTGCGCCTCGGTCTCCTCCGCCTCCTCGATCGTCTCGATCGGTTTGCGGCGCCATACGCCCTGTCCCGTCCCGAGATCTGCCATGGCGTGTCCTCTCGTCGGCTCTGAGGGCGAGTCGCCCCTGGACAAATGGCCGCGAATCCCGCCCATCATGGCCGAGCCGGGGCGACGACGGAAGGCGCCGCCCCGGCTCGGCCGCGTGGATCAGCCGATGGCAGGTGGCACGGACCGGGCGCCCGTTCCCCACTCGGAAGGCTTCGGCCCGACCGTGAACTGAAGCCGCTCGCTCCGGCGGATGGCGTCGGTCGTCAGGTACGTACGCTCGTGCGCCGCCCCGTCCAGGCGCACCGATCGCACATAGCGGTCCCGGTCCGAGGTGCCCGGGGCGCTGACCGTGAAGTGGCCCTTGGGGTACCACCGCCGGTCCAGCCGCAGGTCGACCCGGTCGAAGACGGGCGTGCTCAGGCCCCACACGTCCGCGCCCGGCTGCACGGGGTACACGCCGATGGCCGAGAGCACCATCCACGCCGACATCGTGCCCAGGTCGTCGTTGCCGGTCATCCCGGTCGGCGAGTCCGTGAAGAGCGTGAGCGCGGCGTGCACCACGTCCGTGGTCTTCCACGGGCGGCCGGTGGAGAGATAGGTGTACGGGGCGATGAGGTCCGGCTCGTTCTGCGGGTTGTACTTGTCGGCGTTGTAGTAGTCGTACGGGCCGTTGACCCACACCCGGCGCGCGGTGCGCTCCGGGTCGTCGAGCAGCCTGTCGTAGGCGAAGAAGGAGTCCAGCCGCTTCTCCGTCGCCTCCCGGCCGCCCAGCAGCCGTACCAGGCCCGGCAGGTCCTGGGGCGCCAGCCACTGGTACTGCCAGGCGGTGCCCTCGTGGAAGCCCGGGCTGCGGGAGGGGTCGGTCGGCCCGGTGAACGCGCCGTCGGCGCCCCGGGGCCGGAAGAAGCCCGTCTTCCGGTCGAAGAGCAGCCGGTAGTTGCGGGAGCGGGCCGTGTAGCGCTCGGCGTCGGCGCGGTGTCCCAGATCCCGGGCCATCCGGGCGAGCACCCCGTCGGCCAGCGCGTACTCCAAGGTGGCCGAGGCGCCCTCGTGGAAGTCGGAGTCGCCGGGCTTGCGCCGGGTCCGGTCGGGCAGATAGGGGACGTAGCCGTCGCGGAGGTACTCGGCGTTGCCCTCCCGGCCGACGAAGGGGGAGACGGACGGCGGCACGCCGTCCGCGTTCCTCTTCAGCACGCGGTAGGCCTCCTCCTCGTGGCCCGTGAGCAGTCCGTGCTGGAAGGCGTTGGTGAGGTACGGCGTCACCGGGTCACCGGTCATGATGTTGGTCTCGACCGGGCCGTAGCCCCACTTGGGCAGCCATCCGGCGTCCGCGTCGATCCGTAGCACCGACAGTGCCATGTCCCGCGACTCGCGCGGTGCCAGCAGGGCCAGCAGCTGGGCCTGGGTGCGGTAGGTGTCCCACAGCGACCAGTTCTGGTAGTACGTGAAGCCCTTGGCGCGGTGGATGCGCTGGTCCCAGCCGGTGTAGCGGCCGTCGACGTCGCTGCCGACGTTGGGGGCGAGGAAGGAGCGGTAGAGGGAGGAGTAGAACGTCCGGCGCAGCGTCCGGCCGCCGCCGCGGACCGCCACGTCGCCCAGCCGCCGCTCCCACGCCTCGCGCGCCGCCTCGGCCGTACGGTCGAAGCCCGCCTCCTCCTCCCGCAGGTTGGCGGCCGCGCCCGCCGCGTCGACGTAGCTGATGGCGGTGCTGGCCTCCACGACCCGGTCACGGGTGGTGTCGAAGCGCACCCAGGCGCCGTTGTGGGTGAGCGAGGTGGAGGACCGCGAGCCCCGGTTCAGGCCGTCGTCGTTCCAGGTGCCGAAGGAGGAGAACGGCCGGTCGAAGCGGGTGAGGGTGTGCAGGGTGTACGGGCGGGTGTCCTGGCAGAAGCCACGGCCGGTGATGGTGGTGCGGACGGTGCGGTCGTCGACGATCTGGACGCTGCTGGAGACCGTTTTGTGCAGCGACTGGCCGGTGTTGAAGAGGACGTTGGCCCGCTCGGTGGCGGGGAAGGTGTAGCGCTGCCGGCCGGTGCGGGCGGTCGCGCTGAGCTCGGCCGTGATCCCGCCGTACGAGCCGAGCCGCACCCGGTAGTAGCCGGGCCGGGCGGTCTCGTCGCGGTGGCTGAAGGCCGCGGCGTACCGGGCGTTGTCGGTGCTCTCCACTTCGCCCGTGGTGGGCAGCACGGGCAGGTCGCCGCCGATGCGGCAGCCCACGCCGGACAGGTGCACGGTGCTGAAGCCGCGGATGCGGTCGTCCTTGTAGTCGTAGCCGGTGTTGTGGCCGGTGTCGGGGGAGAACTGCACCATGCCGAAGGGCACGGCGGCGCCGGGGAAGGTGTTGCCCTCGTTCTGGGTGCCGATGAAGGGGTTGACCAGGTGGGTGAGGCCGTCGGTGGGCGCGGCCGGCGCGGCGGGCGCCGGCGGCGCGAGCGCGGTGGAGCCCAGCACCGCCAGGAGGGCGAGTGCGGCCGCGCCGGTGCGGCGCGGCAGTGGGTGTACGGTCCGTCGTCTCATGCGGCCACGCCCCTCGGCTGACGTCCTGTCAGCGCAGAGGCTCGCCCGGGGCGTGGGGGGAGTCAAGGATGCGTCGGATGGTGGGCGTGGTGTTCCGGACAGCCGGGGGAGCGGGCGGCGTCACCTGTTCGGGGGACGCCACCCGCCCGGTCCGTCGGCCCGACGGCGGTCAGCCGCGCGGGACCACCGTCGACAGCACCCGCGGCAGGGGGTACCAGTCGGCGGTGGCGAAGCTGGCGTGGGTGCGGGCCATGAGGGTGACGCGCTCGCGGGCCTGGGCCTCGGTCGGGTGGGTGATGTCGATGGCGGGCGGGACCTTGTGGGCGTCCGTCATGACGACGAGGTAGTGGCGGCTGTCGTACCAGCCGGTGTCGATGCCGCCCTTGGCGTACGTGGCCGCGTCGCCGTCGAAGAGGACGAACCAGGGACGGATGGTGGTGTCGGCGTAGCGCGTGCGGGGGTCGCCGGGGACGGCGCCGTGGACGGCGGGGAAGGCGGCGGCCTGGCGGAGCCGGCCGGCGGCGGCGAGGTCGCGCAGGTGGGTGGCGTATTCGCGGTCGGTCCACAGCCGGTCCGCCGGGTTGCGCTCCTCCACCGTGCCGGGGATGAGCTCGACGACGAACTTGCCGGCGAGCGCGGACCGGGCGGGCCAGCCGCCGGCCCGTACCGCCTCGTCCAGGGAGGCGTGTCCGCCCACGAGGTCGGCAGGGCGGTAGAGGGCGTCGCCGAGTTTCGCGGTGAGCAGGGCGTCCAGTTCGGCGGGGCCGCGTCCGCTGTCGGCGTTGAAGCCGTCCTTCATCTCGACCTTGAGCAGGACCGGCCGGTGGCCGGGGTTGGCGTCGTGCCAGGCCCGGATGTCGGCGAGGCAGCCGGACAGCGGCTGGTCGCGCTTCCCGGTGCGCAGCCGGGCGGGGGAGGTGGCGCCCTCGCAGTTGTTGTCGTTGCTCAGCGGCTTGGCGTGCGAGACGCGGAAGGCCCGGCCGCCGAAGCCGTTGGTCCACACGTCCAGTTCGAGCAGGCCGGCGCCGGAGTCGAGGGCGTCGGCGAGGTAGGGGTACTTGGCCCGGTCGTAGGCGTTGTGGACGCCGACCGAGGTCGTGGCGGCGTACGACGGCGAGGGCTCGGCCCCCGCCGGGGCCGCCGGTACGGCCAGGGCGGCGGCCGCCGCCACGACCGCTGTCATCGTTCTCCGTATGGCCGTACGCATGGCCCCCACCGCTCCCCTGTCACTGCTGTTACGAACGATGAGCAGGGTACGGGAGTTGATGGAGCGGCAGGGGCCCGGGGCGGGGCGGGGCTCAGCCCGCCGCGTACACGTCCTCGACGTAGCGGCCCTCGTCGGTCAGTTCGCGCAGCCAGGCGTCGGCCGCGCGGGCGTCGGCGCCGGTCCGGCGGGCGTACAGATCGCGCAGGGCGGCCCGTACGCCCGGGGCCATGCGGGCGCCGTCACCGCAGACGTACACCCGCGCCCCCGACTCCAGCAGGGACCACAGCTCGTCGCCCTCGGCCGCCATGCGGTGCTGGACGAAGGGGCCGCCGGGGCCGCCTGTGGTGCTGAACGCCGGGCGCAGCGAGAGGGCGCCGGCGTCCTGGGCCGCGTGCAGTTCGGCGGAGTGCAGGAAGTCGGCGTCGGGCGCGTCGCAGCCGAAGTACAGCAGGGCCGGCGCGAGGGCGGTGCCCGCCGCGGCGAGCGCGACGCGGTCGGCCACCGTGCCGCGGAAGGGGGCCAGTCCCGTGCCGGCGGCGACCATGACGACGGGGGTCCGCTCGTGGCCGGTGACGCGGAACGCCTCGCGGCACGGCTGGACGCGGGCGAGGACGGTGTCGCCCGGGCGCAGTCCGGCGAGGTGGTGCGAGGCCGTGCCCAGGAAGCGGCCGCGGCCGGAGCGGGCGGGGGCGTCGAGGACGGAGACCATCAGGTCGGCGTGGCGCGGGTCGGTGCCCGGGGAGGAGGAGATGGAGTAGTGCCGGGGGCGCATCGGCGGCAGCAGCTCGAGCAGGGCGGCCGGGCCGAGCGCGCCGCGCAGGGCGGGGTGGTCCTCGACGATCTCCAGCGTCGTGCGCGGGTCGTCGGCGCCCAGGGCGCGCAGGGCGGCCTGCTCGGGCGGGCAGGGGTTGCGGTCCGCCAGGGCGCGCAGCTGCCGGGCGGTGGGGCGGCGGTTCAGCTCCAGGTGGTGGGCGAGGAGTTCGCGGACGGTCAGGGGGCCGTCGACCGGTATGGCGTCGTGTCCGGCGCGGCGGGCCGCGACGGTGAGGACCGTGCCGGGGTCCGTGCCGAAGAGGCGGGCCGCGCGGTCGACGAGGGCGGGGTCGTTGACGGGCAGCACCGTCAGGTGGTCGGCGGTGCGGTAGCCGGTGCCCTCGGGCAGTGCGAGGCGCAGGAAGCGCTTGGTGCGCGGGTGGCCGGGGGCGGTGAGGTCGTACGCCTCGGTGACCGTCATGGCCGTCAGGCCGTGGCGGGCGGCCAGGGCGGCGAGCGGGCCGCCGCCGGTGACCTCGGTGACGGTGTACGCCGGGCCGTCGTCGGGGGCGTCGGCGGGGTCGGTCGCGCCGGCGGTCGCCGGGTCGCCGTAGCGCTCCAGCAGGGCCCGGCGCAGGTCACGGGTGAACTCCTCGACCGTACCCGTGAGATCGCCCGAGGCGTCGGCCTCGGCGCGGGGCAGCAGCCGGGTGCCGCCGAGGGCCTCGAGGCGCTCGTCGAGGAGGGTGGGGACGCGCTGGTAGGTGGCCGCCCAGTTGCGGTCGCCGATGCCGAGCACGGCGTAGGGGACGCCGTCGGCCGCGCCGGGCGGGGCGGTGTGCTCGGCCCACTGCGCGAAGCGGGCGGCGTCGTCGGTGGGGCGGCCGTTGTAGGAGGCGGCGACCACGACCACGGGCGCGTCGGCGGGCAGAGCTCCGGCGCGTTCGTCCAGCGGCGCGACCGTGGTGTCGAAGCCGAGCCGGGCGGCCTCGCCGGCGAGGCCGTGGGCCAGGTCGCGGCAGGTGCCGTAGTTGGAGCCGTGCAGGATCAGCAGGCCGGTGCCCTGGCGGGCACGGGCGGGCAGCGCGGGCCCGGCCGTGGCCTCGGCGCTCGCGCGCGGGGTGCCGGGCAGCGCGGCGCGCAGGGCGAGCCGGTCGGCGGAGGTGCGGCGGGCCAGCGTGAGCGTGAAGCCGTCGGGCTTGAGGGTGAGGGTCTCCTTGATGCGCAGCCGGTAGTCGGCGCTGTCGACGAAGCGGTAGCGATGGACCAGCAGGCCGAGGAGCATGGTGGCCTCGTGCAGGGCGAACTGCCGTCCGATGCAGGCGCGCTCGCCGGTGCCGAAGGGCTTGTAGGCGTGCGGGGAGCGGGCCGCCTCCGCCTCGGGCGCGAAGCGCGTGGGGTCGAACAGCTCGGGGTTGTCGCCCCAGGCCGGGTCGCGGTGGAGCATCGGGGTGAGGACGGTGACGCCCTCACCGGCACGCAGCGGGATGCGGCCGCCGAGCAGGGTGTCCTCACGCGCCTCGCGGGTGAAGGCCGCGGCCGTGGGCCACAGCCGCAGCGCCTCGTTGAGGACCTGCCGGATCCAGCGCAGCCGCCCGATGTCCTCGAACGCCGGCTCGGGGTCTGCCTCGTCGCCCCACAGCTCGTCGGTCTCGCGCTGGGCCAGGCGGAGGGCGACGGGGTCCTTCAGCAGGTAGTGGAGGGCGAAGGACAGGGCGCCGGAAGTGGTCTCGTGCCCGGCGATGAGGAAGGTGATGACCTGGTTGCGGATGTTGGCGGCGTCCAGGGTCGTGCCGTCGGCCGGGTGGGGGGCGCCCAGCATCAGGCCGAGGAGGTCGTCGGTCCGGGTGTCACCGGAGGCCGTACGGGCGCCGATGACGTCGTCCACGACGGTCGCGAGGAAGGCGGCGTCCGCACGGAAGGCCGCGTCCTCGGCCGCGTAGTCGCCCTCGGGCTCGCGCCCCAGCTGGTTCATGCTCCAGTCCAGGCAGCGGACCATGGCGGAGACGAAGGGGTGGTGCTCCTCGCCCCGGGCGAACGACTCGAAGTCGTAGCCGAATCCGGCCAGGCCGATGGTGTCGAGCGTCATGCGCGTCATGTCCTCGGGGACGTCGACGGCCGAGCCCCGGGCCAGGCGGGCGTCCCACGCGTCGATGAGACGGCGGGCGACCGTGAACATGGCCGGGTGGTAGGCGCGCATCGAGGTCAGGGCGAAGGCGGGCATCAGGATGTCGTGCGCCTTGGCCCAGTTGGGCTCGTGGTTGTAGGCGGTGAAGAGCCCGTCGGCGGTGAACTCGCGGACGTTCTCCAGGGCCGGGCCGACGTGCTTGGTGAAGCGTTCCTCGTCGGCGAGTTCGGTGACGAGGTCGAGCGAGGTGACGAAGAGCCGGTCCGTGCCGTGCAGCCGCCGCCGGAAGACGGGCCCGTGCCGGCGGGCCAGCCGCATCGCCTGCTGAAGGGGGGTGTCGGTGGCGCCGACGGCCGAGACGTCCACGAGGGGGACGGTCGCCATCTGTTCCGAAGTCGCGTGGTTCATGCGTCCAGCGTGGCCGCCCCGCGCCGGGCCGCCCGGCGCGATCACTGCATGATTGTGCAGTGGTGCGCGGCGCGTCGCTCTTGCGTCCGTGCCGCGCACTGTACGAGCGAGGGGGCGGCACCGTGAACAGCGAGGAGTACTTCGCGTGGCGCAACTACTTCCTGGTGCTCCTCGACCGGCTCCCCATCCCCGTCGCGGTCTGCACGGCCAACGGTGAGGTGACGGTGGCCAACCCCGCCATGGCGGCCGAGTGGGGCACGGTGCCGGGGCAGGTACGTGGCCGCAACCTGCTGGACCTCTTCCGGCCCAGCCACAGCGCCGCCGCCCAGCTCGGCCGGCTCACCGAGGCCCTACGGCTGGGCCGGCGGTCCCGCTACACCATCGACGTCCGCTGGCAGGCGGGCGCGGGCGGCGCCGAGCGGGCAGGTGAGCTGCTGGTGGACCCGGTGAGCGTCGCGTCGCTGGCCTACCCCATGCTGCTGGCCGTGCTGCGGGTACGGGCCGAGGCGCCGCCCCCGGAGCCGGCGGCGGAGGTCAGCGAGGTGGAGGGCAGGATCCTGGCGCTGGCGGCGGCGGGGGCGACGACGGCGGCCATCGGCAAGGCGGTCGGGCTGACCGTGGACGGCGTCAACTACCACCTCGCGCGGCTCACCCGCCGCTGGCGGGTGCCCAACCGTACGGCGCTGGTGGCGAAGGCGTATGTGCTGGGGGTGCTCGTCCCCGGCGTGTGGCCGCCGGAGGCCGCCGCCGCTCAGCGGGAGCGGGGCGGGTGACGCAGCACGCAGTCGCCGCACAGGCCGCCGCCGGGCACCCGGTAGTACAGGCAGCAGGTGCCGCGTTCGAAGGAGACGCCACCCGGGCCGGCGGCCAGCGTCCCGGTGTCGCGCAGCAGCGGGTCCTCGAACAGGGCCCGGGCCAGGGCGAGCGCCCGGTCGGCGTCCTGCGGCCGGCCCCGCTCGTGACACCAGGAGTACAGGACGCGCAGCGAGCCCGCGAGGGAGGAGCCGGCGTTGCCCCACAGCAGCCGGGCGGATACCGGGGTGACCGCGCGGGTGGCCCGGTGCAGCGGGACGAGCAGCCCGTGCAGGACGCCGTCCGCGAGCTGTGCGGCCGGCGTGGCGGGCGGGGCCGTGGCCGCCGCGGGGAGCCAGAGGTCGTCGGGGGCGGTGCGGGCCGGATGCCAGCGCAGGCCCCCGCCGGCGGTCAGGTCCGGCACCTCCCCGAGGAGCACCGCCGAGCCGAGACCGATGGACAGCAGGCGCCCCGCGATGCCCTGGAAGGCGATGGACGCGGCCACGCGCCGGTCCGTCGTCCCCAGCCGCGCGGCCACGGTCGCGACGCGCAGCCGCATGGCCTCCGCTCCGATCGGAAGATAGTCCTCCGCGGCGTCGGGGACGTCGTCGGGGGCATCGCCGACGCGCAGGGCGAAGAACGGCCCGACGGCGGCGAGTTCGCGCAGGAGCATGGCCGGGCGGTTCCTTCGTCCAGGTGGTGCGGCGCCGTCGACTCTACCCAGGCCGTCAGGCCGGCTGCTTCACGGGCACGACCTCGCGGGCGCGCTCGTGGAGATGGCGCGCGGTGGGGTTCTTGAGGTGGGGCTTGAGGCGCGTGAACATCTCCGACATGCGCTCGTCGCACTGGCCCGACTGGACCTGCGGATAGATCTCCACCGCCTTGCCCCAGGTGTCGCACGCCGCCTCGAGGTGGCCGATTGGTCGACGTGCGGGAGATGTGCGCCACCGCCACCCGTATGGGCGTACACCTGCGCGAGGCGCACGCGTGAGTCCGTACCCGACCCGACCCGACCCGACCGGACCGGACACAGGATGTCGGGTGCGGCAGGGTGGGTCCTTCCTAACGTGAGTGATCGAAAGGGAAGGAGGCCGCGGTGCTGGAGCGGCTCAACCAGGCGATGGAGCACATCGAGGGCCGGCTCGATCAGCGGATCGAGGCGGCCGACCTGGCGCGGATCGCGACGACGTCGGAGTACCACTTCCGGCGGCTGTTCTCCGCGCTGGCGGGGATGCCGCTGTCGGAGTACGTCCGGCGCAGGCGGCTGACCGTCGCCGGGGCCGAGGTGCTGGCCGGGGAGCGGACGCTGCTGGAGGTCGCGGTGCGCTACGGCTACACCTCGGGGGAGGCGTTCGCGCGTGCGTTCCGTGGGATGCACGGCGTCGGCCCCGGCGAGGCCAGACGGTCCGGTGCGCCGCTGCGCTCCCAGCCACGGCTGTCCTTTCGTCTCACCGTCGAAGGGAGCGGCAGCATGCGATACCGGATCGTGGAGAAGGAAGAGTTCCGTGTGGTCGGCAGGAAGGCGCGCGTCCCCCTCGTGCACGAGGGGGTCAACCCGGCCATCGCGGACTTCATCCGCGGCCTCGGGCGGGAGACGCTGCGGCGCATCCACAGCCTGTCCGACCAGGAGCCCGAGGGGATCGTCTCGGTGAGCGACCAGCTGGACGAAAGCCGCGCCGAAGGAACCGAACTCGACTACTACCACGGTGTAGTGACCCGCGCCGCCGCGCCCGAGGACATGGACACGCTCACCGTCCCGGCCGGCATGTGGGCCGTCTTCGAGAGCTCGGGGCCGTTCCCGCAGGCGCTGCAGTACCTGTGGCGGGACGTCTTCACCCAGTGGTTCCCGTCCAACCCCTACCGCAGCCGCCAGGGCCCCGAGATCCTGCGCACCCGGCTGTCGCAGGACGGGGCACAGGCGGACGCGGAACTGTGGATACCCGTGGAGCGGACGGCGGTCTGAGCGACGGCGCGCTGTCGGTTCACGCCCCGCTGCCACCCCTCCGCCCGCCGATGCGGGCGGTTCCCGAGTCGAGATCGATGCCGGTCCTCTTCGGGGCGCCGTCCTGTTCGTCGTCCCGCAGGACCAGCTCGATCCGGCGTTGCTCCAACTGGACCCGCTTGCTCGGATAGATCAGGGCGTGCAGTTCCTCCGTGGCCGTCGCCCCGACCCCGCGTGCGCCGGACCCGCGCCCGGCCGGCCGCCCCGGCAGCCACCCCTGGTCCTGCGCCAGCCGGGCGCTCTTCCGGGCGGCGGCCAGGAGGAACAGCGGAACGACGATCAGGAGCGCCAGGGCGGGGCCTGTCAGCAGACTCAGCATGAGACGTGAACGTGCGTGAGGGTACAACTGTTCCCCCACGCGGCCCGGTTGAGCCGCCCGGCGGCCCCTATTCGCCGTCCTCCAGCCGGAAGCCGACCTTCAGTCCCACTTGGTAGTGGCCGATCCCTCCGTCGACGAGGTGCCCCCTGATCTGGGTGACCTCGAACCAGTCGAGTTCGCGGAGCGTGCGGGAGGCCCGCTCGATGCCGTTGCGGATGGCTTGATCGACGCTGTCCGGGGACGAGCCGACGATCTCGGTCACACGGTAGGTGTGGTTGGACATGAGCCCACCGTGCCGCACCGGCCGCGGGTGCGCGAGGCGGGTGGGCCGGGCGGGGGCCGGGGCGTGTTGTACGAAGCGGGCGGTCCTCCGGGGGTCATCGGGTCCTGAAGCGGCGGAAGAGGTTTCGGGCCACGTACACGCCGGGGCCACCGAAGCCGACGATGTCGACGCGTCCGTCACCGGTGATGTCGGCGAGGAAACGGGGGTGGCGGTCGACCCGCCAGCCGCCCGCGTTCTCGTTGTACCCGAACCCGCGGCACACCAGCTGGGCCTGCTCGAACCGGCCGTCGCCGCGGCTGTGCGACACCCAGACCCCCTCGTCGCCGAAGCCGACGACGTCCGGGTTTCCGTCGCCGGTGACGTCGGCGAGGAGGCGAAGGTGCTTCCCGCTCGTCCACCCCTGGGCGAGCCCGAAGTCGTTCAGGACGAGCTTCGGGGGCTCGAACGTGCCGTCGCCGCGCCCGCGTGAGAGGACGACGCCCTGTGGGCCGAACCCGACGATGTCCACTGCCCCGCCATCGGTGGTCCTGACCGGGAACCGGGGGTACTCCTCGACCGAGCTCCACCCTCGCTCGGTCCCGAAGTCGTCAAGGATGTACAGAGGGTCGGCGAAGGTGCCTTCCTCGTCCTGGAGTGATACCCAGACGCCGTCGTCGTGGAAGCCGATGATGTCGAGCCTGCCGTCACCGGTGGTGTCGGCGAGGAAGCGAGGGTGCTTGTCGGCAAGCCAGCCACCCGCTGCCTCGTCGTGGCCGAACGCCCGGAGGACCGGTTCGTCGGCGATCGGTGCGAACTTTCCCTCCTCGTCCTGGAGTGATACCCAGACGCCGTCGTCGTGGAAGCCGACGATGTCGAGCCTGCCGTCACCGGTGGTGTCGGCCAGGAAGCGGGGGTGCTTGTCGGCAAGCCACCCACCGGCCTGCGGGCCGTGTCCGAACGCCTTGAGGACCTGCTTGCCGCCCGTGGGCGCGAACGTCCCGGCATCGTCGTGAGAGGACACCCGGACACCGTCGGCGGCCAGCACGACGACGTCGGGCTTGCCGTCGCCCGTCGTGTCCACGACGGTCCACAGGTCCGCGGGGCTCGGGGAGGGCGCGCCCTGGTGCAGGACGCGCTCGGCGTCGTCGAACGTGCCGTCGCCTTTGCCGAAGGACGTCACAGTGCCCTTCGCGGGCTTGAGTCCTACGATGTCCGCCCGCCCTGTTCCCGTGGTGTCGGCGAGGAACCGCGCACCGAGCCCGGCCCACCAGCCCGGTTGCCCGCCGGGAGAGGGGTTGGCCCCGTCGATCTCCCACCTACCGGCATCCTGATCGCTCCCGAACCGCTTGAGGACCAGCAGCACGTCGCTGAAGGAGGGCGTCGCGTCGGGTACCGGCCGCAGCGCGGCCGAGCGGTCCAGCCGCCAGGACCGGCGGCCGTTCCAGTGACTCAGTGGTGCCCAGTGCAGCGCCAGGTCGCTGGTGCGCTCGGGCTCGGCCGGGACGAACCGCCACCGCTGGCTCTCCGCGCTGTCGTCGTACTCGCGCAGGACGACCCGGGTGTCGTCCGCGCCGGGGTCGTCGAGGTCGAGAACGGCGCCGTCGGTCGCGCCCTCGATGAAGTAGAGGCCCGCTTCGCCCTCGACGGGGACGACGTACCACTGCTGGCCCTTCTTGCCTGCGGCGGCGTCCCACTGGCGGACACCGCGGTTCGCGGCGGCGGGGTTGTCGAGCACCTTGCCGCCGACCGCGTTGCGGATCACATATGCCGGGCCGTCCTGCGCGGCCGGCACGGGTGAGAGCTGCCACTGATCCGGGCTCGGGCCGCCATCGGGGAAGTCGCGGACGACGAGCGCCCCGTCCGCGCTCGGCGCGGCCTTGGTGGCGAGGGTCTTCCCCGTGGCGGCGTGGACGATCTCCAGCTTCATTTCTTCCGTGGGCACGGACATCGTGATGCCTCTTCCGGGCGGTTGGGGCGTCGACTCGGGACGGGTGCGGTGCGACGGTGGCCGCGGATCACGTCGTGGATCACGTCGCGGATCACGTGAAGACGTGGTGGTACGGCACGCTCCACTCGTTGGGCAGCCGCGGGTAGAACGTGTTGATGACCGTTCCGGTGAAGTCCCCGCCCCAGTTGTAGGTGAGTCGCACCTCGCTGTCGGTCGCCACCGCGTGGTCCTTGAACCCGAGGATGGCGTCGGGGTGGGTGATCGGCACGAAGGTGATCCCGCCCCACGGCGTCACTGTGACGACCCAGAGCTGGGTGTCCTCGATCGCGCCGTTCTTACCACGCCACTTGTCACCCACCTTGTCGGGGAGGCCGACCTGGACGGCGTCGGCCGTGCTCTTGGGGGCCTCCTGGTGGACGGTGATACGCCTGCGCTGCGGCTTCGGCGCGCCGTCGTCGCCGCGCCCGTCGTCGACCCCGCCCGCACCGGCGGGTTTGGGCGACACCTGGCCCGCGGCGCTCTCGATGAAGTACAGCGGTCGCTGTCCGAAGAAGCCGGCGGGGGTGATGTGCCAGAGGTGGCCCTGCGCGTCCTTGGTGGCCGGGTCGAGCGCGGTGGCCAGTTTGACCCCCTTGTCGTGGCTGTCCTCCTTCAGTTCGGCGGGCCGCAGGTAGCCGCCGTTGAAGGCGTGGACGAGCATGACCGGCCGATTCTCGACCAGAGCCGCCACGATGGCGTTGTCATAGCTGTTCACCGCCACCGGGCCGCCGACCACCAAATTCGCCATGGTCGTGCGCTCTTGGGTATACATCGCGGAACCTCACCTCTCCCGAACGTGGAGAACAATGGGTCGGACGCTCAATGCAATGGCCTTTCATGCGGAAATGCCGCACGCTCAACCGCATTCGATCGATACGACTTCGAAAGCCGTCGATCGAGTAACCGTCAGCCCCAAGTTACCTTTAACCCAGGAGAGTTGGGGCGGTCATCGAGCCTTGTCACTCGATTGAGCACATAATGCGGAAATGCCTTCCCGGGTGCCGGAGCCCGTGCTAGCTTCACCTTCGGAAAACGCGCGCAGATTCTTGCTCTGCATTCACCGAGCGAAATTCGGCCAGATTAGTCGAGGGCGGGGAATGTCTTCCAACGCGTACAACCTGGACCGGGCCAAGCGCCAGCCGCTGACGAAGAAGAACCTGCGGGAACTCAACATCGAGCAGACCTGGCGGTCCATCCTGGACCACCCCAACCTGGTCTACGTCGACGACTACGGTGTGCGGCACAAGCCCGTCGGGTTCTCCGTGAACAAGTCGAGCTTCGGCGTGTTCCCCGGATCCGCATTCCAGCTGGGCTGGATCGCCTATATGAACCTCGGGGAGCCGCTGATCGAGGAGCGGTGCGACATCAGCCAGCCCCCGCCCGACACGTGCTCCTCGCGCGCCTACGCCAACCGCAGTCAGACGTCCCCGATGACCTTCACCGAATCGGTCGATTTCACCGTGTCGAACGGCATCACGTGGTCGCTCCAGGGAACGGCCCAGCTCACCTTCGGCGGCAGCGTCAGCGCGCAGCTCCAGTTGCAGTTGCAGAACCAGCTCCGGATGGACCTCCAGACGCAGCTTCAGACGCAGCTCCAGAACGAGATGTCGTGCAGGAACACGAACACGGTGACCAACAAGAACAGCAAGGACAATGTCGGGGTGGACAACGCCAACGCCACCGAGATGGGCATGCGGAACGCGATGACGAACTCCGCGGCGAACGCGTTGACGAACTCGGTGGGCTTCACGACCACGGGCAGCGCCACCGGCACCGCGACGCTCAACGCCCAGTTGATGCTGGGGATCACGGCCTCCGTCGGCGGCTCCCTGAACACCAGCTGGACCTCGCGATCGCAGATTTCCGGCCAGGTCCCGCCGAGCTCCCGCGTACAGACCATCGCCACGCAGCGGCGTTGCCGCAAGCAGTACTGCTACGAGATCCCGGTGACCTTCTCCGGGTTCATCGCGGTGATGTACGACGTGCCGGTGGCGGTCCTGTCTCCTCCGCAGTCCGGGGACCACCCCGGCCTCGACCGGTTGGTGTGCCGTGACATCGGCGACATCGACCTGGCGGGCGGCGGCTTCCGCATGAAGGGGCTGGCCGAGGTCGTTTCCGCCCTGGAGGTCCACCACACGATGTTCGACGGCGAGAGCCTGACCGACAGCCAACGAGCCCTGCACAAGCAGCCTTGACCGGGCGGACGACGACCAGGGGTGACGACCATGGTGTTCGACAACATCTTCGGCTTCGCGGGCAAGGGCGCGCGGCTCTTCTCGGTGACCACCGATGGCGAAAAGCCGCAGCCGGGGGAGGATGTCGACTTCGAGGACGCCGACGACTACACATACGACGACAAGACCACGAGCCTGTTCACCAGCGCCATCCACGGGGCTTCCTCCCGGGCGAAGGTCGTGCAGGAACAGTCCCCCGAAGCACGGGCCGTCCTTGGCTTCCTCGGCTCCTTCATCCGGACCACCCAGGCGTCGGCCGGTGAACAGGCGCAGTACGCCGGGGATCCCGGCTCGGTGTCCACGGCGGCGACCGACGGCATGCGGAAGTCGAGTGCGACGGTGACGGGGCACCCTGACCTTCAGAAGAACGAGGACCTGGAGAGCAAGCCGAAGAAAAGCGATTACGCCAAGGCCCCCAAGGCCCCCGAAGCCCCCAAGGCGCCCGAAACCCAGGCACCCAAGGCGACCGCCGAGAAACCGTCCCGTTCCGAGTAAGGACCGGGTTCCGGGGGGTCAGGGGCGCTGTCGCCCCTGACCCCCCGTGCGTTATACGGGGAGCAGCTGCCACTGCCGGTCCCGGTGGTCGCCCTCCGCCCCGTGCTGCTTGATCACCGTACGGGCGTTGGTGTCGACCCGCAGGAGCAGACCGCTGTTCCCGTTCGCGATCTCGTACACCCGAGGGGTGTCGGCCACCGAGCCCACCGGGATCAGCCGCCACTGCTGGTGGCGCGCGTCAGCACCCTCGTAGGCGCGCTGCGCGACCATCGCCCCGGCCCTCTCCTGCGCTCCGACGACCTCCAGGACCTTGCCGCTGCGCACGTTCTCGATCCTGTACAGGACGTCGCCGTTGTCCTGACCCGCCGCGACCAGCCGCCACCGCTGGTGATCCCTGGAGGCGGCGAGCAGCTGGTGGATCTCGGCCCCGTCCTTGGTGGACTCCCGCAGAACCCCCATCCGCAGCCTGCTCCGGACGTTGGCCCAGGAGACCACCGCGCCTGACTCGGGCAGCCCGGCCAGCTTCGCCGACGCGACCTTCCGAACCCGGTTGTTGACATGGTCGGCGATGTAGAGGGTGTCGACGCAGTCCACAGCGAGTCCGAACGGGTAGTTCAGCTGGGCCGAAGCGGCCGGGCCGTCGTCACCGCCGAAGCCCGCGGTGCCCGTGCCGGCGATCGTGCTGATCTTGCCGTCGGCCGCGACCTTCCGGACCCGGTGGTTGCTGTAGTCGGCGATGTAGAGGGTGCCGGTGCTGTCCACCACCACTCCTACCGGGTAGTTCAGCCGGGCTGAGGCGGCCGGGCCGTCGTCACCGCTGAATCCTGCGGTGCCCGTGCCGGCGATCGTGCTGATCTTGCCGTCCGCCGTGACCTTCCGGACCCGGTGGTTGCCGTAGTCGGCGACGTAGAGGTCGCCCGCGCCATCCACCGCCACTCCGAACGGGCAGTTCAGCTGGGCTGAAAGCGCCTGACCGCCGTCTCCCGCGAAGCCCGCGGACCCGGTCCCCGCGACCGTGCTGATCTTCCCATCGGTCGTGATCCTGCGAACCCGGTGATTGCCGTAGTCGGCGATGTAGAGGATGCCGGTGCTGTCCACCGCCACCCCCACCGGGGTGCTCAACCGGGCGGCGGTGGCGGGGCCGCCGTCGCCGCCGAAGCCCGCGCTGCCCGTGCCGGCGACCGTGCTGATCTTGCCGTCCGCCGCGACTTTCCGGACCCGGTGGTTGCCTTGGTCGACGAAGTAGACGGTGCCTGCGTCATCCACCGCCAGCTCGCGCGGGTAGCTCAACTGGGCCGAGACGGCAGGGCCACTGTCCCCGCTGAATCCCGCGACCCCGGTCCCCGCGACCGTGCTGATCCTCCCGTCGGTGGTGATCTTCCGGACCCGGTGGTTGTTGAAGTCGGAGACGTAGAGGGTGCCGGTGCTGTCCACCGCGATTCCGTACGGGCGGTTCAACTCGGCCTTGACCGCAGGCTCGTTGTCCCCTTTGAATCCCGCGACCCCGGTCCCCGCGACCGTGCTGATCGGAGGGGCGGGGTGCTCGCCGTCTGTGGTTGCCGCCTGGGCAGTGCTCATCGTCATCCCCTTCACCGTTCACTGGCCGACTACTACGGCAGTCGGCTGCCATGTGATTCCGGAAAGTCACAAGAGCGTCGCGCAAGTCCACTTCCGAGCCGGCGGAGCACGCTGACGAGACACCGCACCGGATGGGTGGTCGCCCCCCCCGTCAACGTAATGACCCAAAACCTGGCCTAGGCAGGGCCGTTGAGGCTCGGCCCGCTCCGTCATGTCCGGCAAACTACCCATCACCCCGGCGCCCCAGCGTCACTCGTTCGGATGACGCCGGAGGGCGGCCCGCCGTGTCCGGAACTACGGCACCACCGTCACCGGCCAGCGGCCCGCCTTCACCAGCCGTACCGCCACCGAGCCGACGATGCGGTGGCCCGCCTGTTCGGAGGCGCCGACGATGACGGCGTCGGCCTTGAGGTCGTCGGCCGCGCGGACCAGGCCCGCGTAGGGGTCGCCCCGGAAGGTGTGGAAGCGCCAGCGCACCTCGAAGATGCCGCGCAGCTGTTCGGCGGTCTCGCGGATCTCGGTCAGCAGTTCCTCGGCGACCTCCTCGGTGACCTCGGCCACGGGGGCGCCCAGGGCGACGCTGCCGGGGAGGACCGGCTGGACGTAGACGATCGCGAGCAGGGCGTTCTGGCGGCGGGCCAGGCCCGCGGCGTAGGCGGTGGCCCGCCAGGAGGTGTCGGAGCCGTCGACACCGACGACGATGACCTTGGGGCCGTCGGTGCCGCGCTCGAAGCCGGTCGGCAGGCTGCCGCTGTGGGTGTCCTCGTTCACTCAGGGAGGCTAACCGGCGTGGAACGGATGCGGTGCCGGCACCGACAGGGACAGCGCGAAGCGGCCCTGCGCGTCGGTCCACCAGTGGGTGAGCTCCAGTCCGGCGGCGGCGAGTTCGCGCCGTACGCCCTCCTGGCGGAACTTCGCGGAGACCTCCGTGCGCAGCTCCTCGCCCGCCTCGAAGTGCGCCGCGAGGTCCAGCGCGGGGATCTTCGCCACCACGGGCACGCGGGCCCGCAGCCGCATTTCGATCCATTCCCGCCGGGCGTCCCACAGCGCCACGTGGTCGAAGTCGTCAGGGTCGAAGTCGGCGCCCAGTTCGCGGTTGATGACGGAGAGGACGTTCTTGTTGAAGGCGGCGGTGACGCCCGCCGCGTCGTCGTAGGCCGGTACGAGCACGCTCGGGTCCTTGACCAGGTCGGTGCCCAGCAGGAGCGCGTCGCCGGGGGAGAGGCGGGAGCGCAGGCCGGCCAGGAAGGTGGCCCGCTCGGGTGGGAGGAGGTTGCCGATGGTGCCGCCGAGGAAGGCGACCAGGCGCGGCCCGGGGAGGTCCGCGGGCAGGGCGAGGCCGTACTGGAAGTCGGCGACGAGGGCGTGCACGGTCAGCGCCGGGTGCTCGGCCAGCAGTGTCGCGGCGGCGCCGCGCAGGGCGCTCTCGCTGACATCGACCGGAACGTAGCACTCCAGGCCGGACAGGGCCTCGATCAGATGACGGGTCTTGTCCGAGGAGCCGGAGCCCAGCTCCACCAGCGTGCGGGCACGGGTGGCGGCGGCGATGTCGCCGGCGCGCGCGATGAGGATCTCGCGCTCGGCGCGGGTGGGGTAGTACTCGGGCAGCAGGGTGATCTCGTCGAACAGCTCGCTGCCCCGGGCGTCGTAGAACCACTTCGGCGGGAGCACCTTGGGCGAGCGGGCCAGGCCCTCGGAGACGTCCGCGCGCAGCGCGGCGGCCGTCGCGTCGAGGGGAAGGGTGCGGGTGAGGACGAACGGGCTCACTGAACGGGCTCCTTGCGCGGGAATTCCGGGGGATGCGGGGCACGGCGCGGCGGCGGGGCGTGTGGCGGCGCCAGGGGACGGACGCCGACGCCCGAGCGGTCGGCGGTCAGGAGGCTGCGGTCGGGGACCTGTCTCCAGCGGGGGTCGTCGTCGTACGGCTCGGAGGCCACGACCGTGCGGCCCCGGCCGCCGCCCGCGAGGTACCACAGGGAGTCGCCCCAGGTCGTGGCGGCGATGGCGGCACCGTCGGTCAGCAGCAGGTTCAGGCGCGAGCCGGGCGCGGCCTGGGCCAGCGTCGTCACGGCCCCGGCCAGCGCCGGGCCGAGGCCCTCGCCGGCCCGCAGCCGCCGCTCCACCAGCGCCCAGACGAACGCGGAGTCGCTGCGCGCCGTCAGCCGCAGCAGCGCCTCGGGTGGCAGCAGGGTGGCCAGCGGCGCCGCCGAGTCCGGCCAGCCCGCCAGCGCGCCGTTGTGGCTGAACAGCCAGGGGCCGCTCGCGAAGGGGGCCGCGGCGGCCTCCCCGTCCGCGCCGCCGAGGGTGGCGTCGCGGACCGCCGCGATCAGCGCCCGGGACCTGACGACCCGGGCGATGTCGGCGAACGACTCGTCGCCCCAGATGGGCCCGGCCCGGCGGTACCGCGCGGGCACCGGATCCCCCGGGGCGTACCAGCCGACGCCGAAGCCGTCCGCGTTGACCGTGCCGCTCGCCATGCTGCGCGGCGCCCAGGACTGGTGGACGAGGGAGTGCGGAGGCTCCACCAGGGTCTCGGCGAGCGGGGCGTCCGGCCCCAGGACCGCGATATGACGGCACATCAGGTCGGTTCCGCGTCGCGTGCGGTGCGGAAGCCGGAGAAGATCTGCCGCCGGACCGGCAGGTCCCAGTTGCGGAACGTCCCCCGGCAGGCCACCGGGTCCACGGCGAAGGACCCGCCGCGCAGGACCTTGTGCCCGGGGCCGAAGAAGACCTCGGAGTACTCGCGGTAGGGGAAGGCGCGAAAGCCCGGATACGGCAGGAAGTCGCTGGCCGTCCACTCCCACACGTCCCCGATCAGCTGCCGCACCCCCCGCCGCGAGGCGCCGCGCGCGTAGGCGCCGACGGGCGCCGGGCGAAGGTGCCGCTGGCCGAGGTTGGCGTGCTCGGGGGTGGGGTCCTCGTCGCCCCACGGGTAGCGCAGCGAGCGGCCGGAGACCGGGTCGTGGCGGGCCGCCTTCTCCCACTCCGCCTCCGTCGGCAGCCGCCGCCCCGCCCAGGCCGCGTACGCCTCGGCCTCGTACCAGCTGACGTGCAGCACCGGCTCGGCCTCGGGCACGGGCTCCTCGACGCCGAACCGCCGGCGCGTCCACGTGCTGCCCTCGCGCCGCCAGAACAGCGGCGCGGCGAGGGAGTGCCGGCGCACCTGGTCCCAGCCCTCCGGGTGCCACCAGCGCGGGTCCTCGTAGCCGCCGTCCTGGATGAAGCGCAGGTAGGCGCCGTTGCTGACCGGCAGCGTGTCGATGAAGAAGGAGGGGACGAAGCAGGGGTGGGCGGGGCGTTCGTTGTCCAGCGCCCAGGGCTCGGTGGACGTCCCCATCGTGAACGGCCCGCCCTCGACGAGGATCTCCGCTGGCAGCAGGGCGGTGTCCGGCGCGGCGGGCGGCGGCTCGGGGGCGGTGAGGGCGGCCGGGCCCCGGCGCAGCTGATGGGTGATCAGCATGGTCTCGTCGTGCTGCTGCTCGTGCTGGGCGATCATGCCGAACGCGAAGCAGGACTGCGTCAGCGGGCCGCCGTCGCCGTCGGCCGGCGCGGCGTCCAGGACGTCCAGGACCCTGCTACGGACGTCCGCTACGTACGCCCGCGCCTCCTTCGGCGTCAGCAGCGGCAGGGACGGCCGCTCGGCGCGCGGATGCTCGAAGGCGTCGTACACGGAGTCGATCGCGGGGCGCAGCGGCTCCTGCCCGGCCACCGCGCGCAGCAGCCACTGCTCCTCCTGGTTGCCGATGTGCCCGAGGTCCCACACCAGGGGGGACATCAGCGGCGAGTGCTGGGCGGTCAGCTCGCGCTCGTCGACACAGCCGGTCAGCAGGCGGGTACGCTCGCGAGCGCCGATCAGGGCGCTCGCGGCGCGCTCCCGAAGCCCGCCGGGGTCCGGCATCGGGGCTGCGGTCATGGACGGACCTCCCCGCCCGTGACCCTGTCGAGCAGATCGTCCGCGGGGCACCGGCCCCGGTCGACGTACCGGGCGGTGAACTCGTCGACGGCGTCGAGCACCGCCCGTCGCGCACCGAGCCGGGGCAGCGCCTCGCGGGCCGCCGCGAAGCACACCGCGGCCGCGGCGTGCAGCTCGGGGTCGCTCATGCCGTGCCGGGCCGCCCTGCGCCACAGGGCGTTGCGCGGCGGCGGCTGCGCGCTCGGCATGTCCCCCAGGCCCTTGACGGCCAGCAGGGCGGTCTCCGCCGCCGAGGGGTCGTCGAAGAGCGCGGCGGTCACGGCGAGCGGGACGATCCAGCCGTCGTCCCCGGGCTGCGCGTCGATCATGCGCAGCTCGAGATGGCCGCGCGGCCTTATCGGTGGGAACAGCGTGGTCAGGTGGTAGGCCACGTCGTCGGTGGTGGCCGGCCGGGGCAGGCCCGTGCGGGTCCACTGGCGCAGGGCCAGCCCCCGCTGTACGGCCCATGGCTCACCCTCGGACCGTATGAACATCACATTGGCGTCGAGCGCGTACTCCGCCCAGGCGGCCCGCGGGTCGAGGTCGTCGACCGGGGCCAGGGTGCGGCCGGGATCCATGCGCGCGTAGCAGGCCTGCCGGCTGGAGCGCCAGCCGCTGGGGCGGCCCAGGTGCAGCGGGGAGTTGGCGAAGGCGGCGGAGAGCACCGCGCCCAGCTGGTGGGCCAGCCGCCAGCGCCGCCGGTACCACTGCGGCCCGGGATCCTCCTCCCCGGCGTCCACGCAGACCTGCACCGACGCGGTACGGCACATCACGTTGCGCCCGGCGCCGTTGATCCGGTCGTAGTAGATCTCCATGGCGTTGTAGCGGGAGTTGCTCCGCACGCGCGGGGGTTCGCACCACGGCTCCTTGCCGTACCCCGCGAGGACCAGGTCCAGCTCCCGCAGGACCGGGCGGGCCAGGGCGAGGTCGGCGGAGAGGTCCTCGACGCATTCGGTGAGGGACCGCGCGGGCTGGGAGCTGAACTCCAGCTGGCCGCCGGGCTCGACCGTGAACACCGAGCGGAGCGGCAGCGCACCCACTCGCTCGGCGGCCGTGGCCAGACGGTGCGGGGCGACGGGGCGCGTCGGGTCGTGCGCGTCGTGGACGAGCCATTCGAGCTCGGCACCCAGAAGGCGGGGCGGCCCGGTCTTGAAGCAGATGCCCCGCACGTACGCGTCGGCTTCCGACTCGCCGACCGGCCTCGTGAGGCCTTCCTTGTCAGCAAAGCATTCGGTCACGCTTGCTACCTCCTGTCCGTTGCTCCGTACCCCCAAAAGGCCGCGCCCAGTCGGAGCGTCGCGGAGCCAGACTGGAACCGGTCAATCCGGGGGATGCGCGGGCCGGGCCGGAACGCGTCCCCCGCAGGGGGACGAAGCGGACTCCTGGTCACGCACACATTGTGGCCAGCCCTTGACGCCCCCGCCAGGGGAGGACGTACGGTCCGGCCCGTGACCGCACACGACCCCGCCGCCGTGTTCGACCCCGCGGCCTACGCCCGGGGCGTCCCCCACGCCCTCTTCCGCGAGCTGCGCGAAACCAGCCCCGTGTGCCGCGTCCCGGAACCGGCGGTCGGCCCCTGGCCCGCCGGCCCCGGCTACTGGGCCGTCTTCCGGCACGCCGACGTCAAACACGTCCTGCGCACCCCCGGCCTCTTCTCCTCCCACCTGGGCGCCACCCAGATCCGCGACCCGGACACCCCCGGTGACCTGGACTTCGTGCGGGCGATGATGCTCAACCAGGACCCGCCCGCCCACGCCCGTCAGCGCCGCATCGTTGCCGCCGCCTTCACCCCGCGCGCCGTGCGCGAGCTGGAGGCGGTGGTCGAGGCCCGCGCCCACGCCCTCGTCGGCGCCGTCGCCCGTCAAGGCGCCGCCGACTTCGTGGAGCTTGCCGCCGACCTGCCCGTGTGGACCCTCGCCCAGGTGATGGGCGTGCCGGAGCAGGACCGGCGGCTGCTCGTCGACTGGTCGAACCGCGTCATCGGCTACCAGGACCCCGAGCACGCCGCCTCGCACACCGCCGACCCGGCGGAGCTCACCCCCATGGGCCGCGCGGCCCTCGCCGAACGGCCCGCGTCGCCGGTCAGGGCCGACGGCACGCCCCTCAACCCGCGCTCACGCGAGGCGCTGGCCGACATGTTCGCCTACGCCCACGCGCTCGCCGACCGGCCCCGCCCCGGCAGCGTCATGGCCCGCATGCGCGAAGGAGGCCTGAGCCGAGCCGAGTTCGAGAACATGTTCTTCCTCTTCGCGGTGGCCGGGAACGAGACGCTGCGCAACGGCGTCCCCGGCGCCCTGCTGACGCTCCTCGACCATCCTGGGCAGTACGAGGCGCTGCGTCGGCGGCCGGAGCTGACCGCGTCGGCGGTGGAGGAGACGCTGCGCCACTGGCCGCCCGTGATGAACTTCCGGCGCACCGCCACCCGCGACACCGAGCTCGGCGGCCGGCACGTCCGGCGCGGCGAGAAGGTCGTCGTCTACCACGTCTCGGCCAACCGCGACGAGCGCGTCTTCGACGACCCCGACCGCTTCGACATCACCCGCACCCCCAACGACCACCTCAGCTTCGGCTTCGGGCCGCACTTCTGCCTGGGCGCCCACCTCGCGCGCACGCAGACGCGCGCCATGCTGCGCGCGGCCGTGGACCGGCTGCCCGGCCTGGAGCGGGCGGGCGAACCGGTCCGGCTGACGTCCAACTTCCAGAACGGGCTCACCCACCTGCCCGTCAGGTGGAGAACAGATCGCTGAACGGGCCCGTGGAGTCCGCCACGGAGTGCCCGAACGGCGAGTTGAAGTCCCAGATGAGGAAGAGGAGAAAGGCGATCATTGCGCTGTAGACGCCCGCCAGCAGCAGTTCTCGCGGTGACCGCCTGATTTGCAGCGTGAAGATCAGCCCCACGCACACCAGCGCCCCGCCGATCAGCCCGAACCACACCACGCCCGGCATCGTGGGCCCGGCCGCCAGGCCCCGCGAGGTGCGGGCCGCGTCCGCGGCGCCTACCTGGTCCACCAGCGGCTGGTAGGACTGGCTCTCGAAGTCGTCGCGCGGCCGGTACGAGGTGACGTCCTCCCGCACCTTCTCCAGCAGCTCGGTGCCCTTGTCGGTCAGTTCACCCTCCTCGAGGACCACGGGCCATTCCTCGTCGAGCACGTAGTTCACATAGGCCTCGACGTCCTTGCGCGTGCGGTCACGGGCCTCGGGCGCGTAGACCCGCACCCGCTCGGTGACCTCGTGCAAGGCCTGCGCCTCGACGCGCACGGTGTCCTGCGCGGCGTTGCGGGCCTCCCACACCCCGGCGATGGCCAGGCCCAGCACGATGGCATAGACCACGCCGACCATCATCGTCATGTACTCGATGACGTCGGGCGTCTCGCTCGGGTCGTCGTCATCGCCGAGCCTGCGTTCCCTGAGCACGGTGATGGTCAGGACGACGGCACAGGCCGCGGCCATGGCGATGGCCAGAACCAGCCACTCGGACAAGGGAACCTCCGGGATCGAGCACGGGGCGGGGTGACAGGGGCGGGGTGACGGCGGGCGTCAGCGGCCGCGACGACCGCTGCCGCGCGGCCGCAGCAACGCGGCCGTCAGAACGGCCGGCGCCGTGAGCATGAGCGTGAACGTGACCACGGACGTGCCACGGACGACGGGTTCGGACACCGGCTGGCGGTACGTACGCGGCAGCGCGCGCACGCGGACGGGCGGGGACGAGGCCCGGGGCGGGGTCGGCGAGGGCGACGGCGGCGTGGAACGCTCTCCCGGCGCCGGAGCCGGTGCGGGCGCGGGTGCCGGTGCCTCTGCCGGTGGTGCGGGGCGCGCCTGCGGGGGAGCGGCCGGAGGTGCGGCCGGCGGAGGGTTCGGCGCGGGGGCGCCGGGCGGCGGTACGGGCCCGGGCGCGGGGGGCGCGGGAGGCGCCGGGGGCGCGGGCGCCGGCGGGGCAGGGGCGGGCGGCGGTGCGGGCGCGGGTGGCGCGGGGGCGGGTGGTGCCGGTGGTGCGGGAGCGGGCGGGGCAGGCGCGGGCGGGGCCGGAGCCGGGGCCGGTGGTGCCCCAGGTGCGGGAGGCGCGGGCGCCGGTGGTGCCGGGGCGGGAGGTGCTCCAGGTGCGGGTGGTGCCGGCGCGGGGGGCGCGGGGGGCGCGGGGGCCGGGGGCGCGGGAGCGGGCGGCGCGGGCGCCGGTGGGGCGCCCGGCGCGGGCGGTGCCGGAGCGGGAGGAGCGGGCGCGGGTGGCGCCGGTGCGGGCGGCGCGGGGGCCCCCGCGGGCGGGCAGAGGAGACGGGCGTGCGCGGTCACCGCGCCGCCGAGGGCCCGCGCGTCGGCGGTCACGCACACGTACAGGGGGTTCAGTCGCACCACGGCGCTCGCCGAGGCCCGGACGCCGCCCGGCAGGGGGAGTGGCGGCGCCGGGGCGGCGTGCGCCGCGCCCGCCGTCGCCAGCACGGCGGCCAAGGCCGCGAAACCGGTGCCTGCCGCCCGAAGCCATCCCGTCACGACGGGGATCTTGCGATCCTCGCGGCCGCCTCACTCACCCATCCGGCCCAATTCCCTCGATGGGATGAAGACGCGTCACGTGTTGACGTCGGTCCTGTCGTCAGGACGCCGACGTCCCTGTCACGCTCCGGCCTTGGCGTCCTCGGTCCTCGCCCGCTCCAGCACCGCGCCCAGGTCCGTGCCGCCGGGCAGCGTGCCGAACGCCTGTCCCCAGTCCCCGCCGAGCCGTGAGGCGCAGAACGCGTCCGCGACCGCCGGGGTGCTGTGGCGCACCAGCAGGCTGCCCTGGAGCACGAGCGTGAGCCGCTCGGCCACGCGGCGGGCCGCGAGCTGGGCCCGGCGGGGGTCGGAGAGCGTGCCCAGCAGATCGCGCAGGTGCGCGGCGGCGGCGTCGAGGCGTGGGTCCGCCCCGGAGGCCAGGCCGACCTCGGCGAAGTAGGCCTCCAGGGCGTCCGGTTCCCTGGTCAGCACCCTGAGCACGTCCAGCGCGGCGACGTTGCCGGAGCCCTCCCAGATCGACAGCAGGGGCGCCTCCCGGTAGAGCCGGGGCATGCCGGAGTCCTCCACGTAGCCGTTGCCGCCCAGGCACTCGAGGGCCTCGGCGGCGTGCGCGCTGCCGCGCTTGCACACCCAGTACTTGCCCGCCGCCAGGCCGAGGCGGCGCAGCGCCGCCTCCGCGGCGTCCCCCGCCTCCGAGCGGTCCAGCGCGGCGGCGAGCCGCATCGCCAGCACCGTCGCGGCCTCCGACTCGACGGCCAGGTCCGCCAGGACGTTGCGCATCAGCGGCTGGTCGATCAGCTCGGCGCCGAACGCCCGGCGGTGCGCGGTGTGGTGCAGCGCCTGCCGCAGCCCGGCGCGCATGCCCGCGGCCGAACCGATCACGCAGTCGAGCCGGGTCATGTTGACCATCTCGACGATCGTGCGCACCCCGCGGCCCGGTTCGCCGACGGGCCAGGCCACGGCCTGCTCGTACTCGACCTCCGACGAGGCGTTGGAGCGGTTGCCGAGCTTGTCCTTCAGCCGCTGCAGCCGGATGGCGTTGCGGGTGCCGTCGGGCAGCACCCGCGGCATCAGGAAGCACGTCAGCCCCTGCTCGGTCTGCGCCAGGACCAGGAAGACGTCGCTCATCGGCGCGGACGTGAACCACTTGTGCCCGGTGATCACGTACGTGCCGTCGCCCGTCGGCACGGCCGTCGTGGTGTTGGCCCGTACGTCCGAGCCGCCCTGCTTCTCCGTCATCGACATGCCCGCGATCAGGCCGCGCTTCCCCAGCGGGGGGCGCAGGCCGTAGTCGTACGTGCGGGAGGCCAGCAGCGGCTCGTAGGCGGCGGCGAGTTCCGGCTGGGCGCGCAGGGCGGGCACGGCGGCGTAGGTCATGGAGACGGGGCAGCCGTGGCCGGCCTCCGCCTGCGCCCAGGCGTAGAACTTCGCCGCCCGCACCAGGTGTCCGCCCGGGCGGGCCTCGGTCCAGGGGGCCGCGTGCTGCCCGCTCTCCACGGCGGCGGCCATCAGTTGGTGCCAGGCCGGGTGGAACTCGACCTCGTCGAGGCGGTGGCCGAACCGGTCGTGGGTGTGGAGCACGGGCGGGTTGGCCTCCGCCATGCGGGCCCAGTCCTGCACCTCGGGCGAGCCGGCCCGCGCGCCCAGCTCGCGGACCTCGGCCTCGCCCCAGCCGCCGCCGTCGCGCCGCAGGGCCTCGAGCAGGGCGGGGTCGTCGGCGGTGGAGAAGCCGGTCAGGGGCGGGGCCTGGTTGAACACGTCGTGCGTGGGGCTCACGGCGACCTCCGGGCGGGTACGGCGGCGGGCATGCGGTCGGTATTACAGTTTCATGATGCGTGATGCGAGACTGTAATGGATAGGGTTTCGTCAGCCATGGATGACACACAAGCGCCCGAACCGCTCACCCTGCGGCCGCTGACCGCACGCTCGGTCGTGCTCTCGACCCTGCTGGGCCACCACCCGCCCGCGCTGCCCGCCCGTGCGCTGGTGCGCGTCGGCGAGTTGTTCGGCACCGCCGAGGGCACCGTCCGCACCGCGCTGACCCGGATGGTGGCCGCCGGGGACCTGGAGCAGCGCGACGGCGCGTACCGGCTCACCGACCGCCTCCTCGCCCGCCAGGCCCGCCAGGACGACAGCCGCGCCCCGCGCACCCGCCCCTGGGACGGCTCCTGGGAGATCGCCGTGGTCACCCCCGAGCGGCGCGCCGCCCCCGACCGTGCCGCGCTGCGCCAGGCCATGGCGGCGCTGCGCCTGGCCGAGCTGCGCGAGGGCTGCTGGCTGCGGCCCGCGAACCTGGTGCGCGACGGGCGGCCCGCGGTCGTCACCGAGCAGTGCACCCTGCTCGCCGGAGCCCCCGAAGGCGACCCCGCGACCCTCGCCGCCGCCCTGTGGGACCTGGCCGGCTGGGCCCGCCGGGCCCGGGCCCTGGAGGCGGCGCTCGAGGCGCCGCCGGACCGGCCCGGCGGCCTGGCGGGGCGCTTCACCGTCTCCGCCGCCGTGCTGCGCCACCTGCTGTCCGACCCTGTCCTGCCCCCCGCCCTGCTGCCCGCCGACTGGCCCGGCGACCGGCTGCGCCTGCGCTATGAGGCCTTCGACCGGGACTTCCGGTCCCTGCTCCTGCGGCACATCGGTGGCTGAGGGGGTGTTGGGGCTGGTGGGGAATATGAGAAGTCGGTGACAGTTCCCCCGCTCCGACCGCTCCGGGCGCATTCGTGTGTTCGAACGACCGATACTGTTCGCATGTCACGCGTGCTTCTGATCGAGGACGACCGGGCCGTACGGGATGGGGTCACCCTCACCCTGCGCCGCCGCGGCCACGAAGTCGAGGCCGCGCCCACCGGCGGAGCCGGGCTGGCGGCCCTGGACGCCTTCCGTCCCGACCTGGTGCTGCTCGACCTGATGCTGCCCGACCTGAGCGGCTTCGAGGTCTGCCGCCGCATCCGGGCCACCCAGCAGATCCCCATCATCATGCTCACCGCCCGCGGCGACGACATCGACGTCGTCCTCGGCCTGGAAGCCGGGGCCGACGACTACATCGTCAAGCCCGCCCGCGGCGAGGTCCTCGAGGCCCGCATCCGCGCCGTGCTGCGCCGCGCGGCGCCCGTCGACGGCGGCCCGGACCCGGCGCTCGTCCCGGCCGCGGCCGAGTCGCACGGCGACCTCACCATCGACCGCGCCGGCCTCCTTGTCTCCAAGCACGGCCAGGACCTCGCGCTCGCCCCCTCCGAGATGAAGCTCCTGCTGTACCTGTCCGCCACCCCCGGCCGGGTCTTCAGCCGCCAGCAACTCCTCGAGCACGTCTGGGAGCACAGCTACCACGGCGACGCCCGCCTGGTCGACGCCTGCGTGATGCGGCTGCGCACCAAGGTCGAGGAGTCCACCCGCTCCCCCAAGTACATCCAGACCGTGCGCGGCTTCGGCTACCGCTTCGGCCCCGTCCAGAGCTAGCGGAACGACGGTGAGACGACCGGTCCTGCGCCGCCCGGCGATACGACGCCCCGCCCTGCGCCGCCCCGCCCTGCGCCGGCCCACCTGGCGCCGCCCCGCCCTGCGCACCCTCGCCCGCGGGCTGCGCGCCCGGCTCGTCGTGGCGTTCCTGCTGGTCGCCGCGCTCAGCGCGCTGACCACCGCCGCCCTGACCTTCCGCGAGGCCCGTACCGCGATCCTCAAGCGCACCCAGGACACGGCCGTGCAGCAGCTGCGGGCCCAGGTCAACTCCCAGGCCCCCGAACTGACCTTCCCGCCGCGGACCGGCGACCTGGTCAAGTTCACCCAGAACCTCGACCGGGCCGGCCAGGCCCAGCACTGGGTCGTCCAGGCCCGCTACCGCGACGAGCCCGTCGTCCCCGGCACCCGGGCGGTGGGCAGGACGGTTCCCGACGGCGTGCGCACGAAGGTGCGCGCCGGCATCGCGTCCTTCCAGCGCGTCGACAGCGCCGGCAAGCCGTGGCTCGTCATCGGCCTGCCCGTGGCCTTCAGCGGCGACGGCGGCCAGATGTCCGGCCTCGAGGTCTACGCCCATGTGCCGCTGCGCGAGGACGAGGTCAACGTCTCGGCGCTGGTGAAGGCCGCCCAGCGCGGGGCCCTGCCGGCCATCGCGCTGGCCGTGGTGCCCGCCCTGGTCGCCGCGCGCGGCGTGCTGCGGCCCGTGCGCGAGCTGCGCCGCGCCACCCAGCAGATCACCGACGGCCGGCTCGACACCCGGCTGAAGGTGACCGGGCGCGACGAACTCGCCGACCTCTCGCGCACCTTCAACGACATGGCGGCCGCCCTGGAGGAGAACGTGGCCGAACTGCGCCGCATGGAGGCCAACTCCCGGCGCTTCGCCGCCGACGTCTCCCACGAACTGCGCACCCCGCTCGCCGCCATGACCGCCGTCGTCGACGTCCTCGACGAGGACGCCGCCACCCTCGACCCCGACACCGCCTACGCCGTCCGCCTCATCAGCCAGGAGACCGGCAAGCTCGCCCGCATGGTCGAGGACCTGATGGAGATCTCCCGCTTCGACGCGGGCGCCGCCGCCCTGCACCTGGACGAGGTCGACGTCGCCGAGACCGTCCGCAAGACCCTCCAGGCCCGCGGCTGGCAGGACAAGGTGCGGGCCGACCTGCCCGAGGACGTACGGGCCCGGCTGGACCCGCGCCGCATCGACGTCGTGGTCGCCAACCTCGTCGGCAACGCGCTGCGCCACGGTGGGGAGCCGGTGAGCGTCGCGGTCCGGGTCAGGCCGCACGGCGAGGGCGAGCGGCTGCTGATCGAGATCGCGGACCGGGGCGAGGGCATCGACCCCGAGGTGCTGCCGCACGTCTTCGAGCGGTTCTTCAAGGCGGACGCCGCCCGCGTCCGCTCGGAGGGCAGCGGCCTCGGCCTCGCCATCACCATGGAGAACGTACGCCTGCACGACGGCACCGTGCGGGCGGCCAACATGGCCGGGGGCGGAGCGGTGTTCACCGTCGACCTCCCGCTGCGGCGAGGAGGCGACGAGAAGTGAAGGCACGACGCGCGGCGGCCGCCGCGCTGCTGCTGGGGTCGCTCGCCGCGCCGCTGGCCGCCTGCGGCATCGAGCCGACCGAGGTCGTGGAGGTGGGCCAGCCGGCCCAGGGCGTCAGGCGGCCGGGCGTGAAGACCCCGGAGGTCCGGCTCTACTTCGGCTTCCCGGGCGGCGTCCAGATGGTCAACCGCCCGGCCGACGCGGAGGTCAGCGCCGAGGAGGCGGTGCCGCTGCTGCTGGCCGGCCCCAACGAGGCCGAGAAGATGCGCGGCCTCTACTCCGAACTGCCCCGGATCGGCGGCCGCTTCGAGGTCCTCTCCGCCGTGGGCAGGGTCACCGTCACCCTGCCCCTGGACGTGACCCGGCTCTCGCCCGTCGCCCGCGCCCAGCTGGTGTGCACGGCGGCCCACAACACCGTGCCCGGCGGCCTGAGGCCGGAGCAGGTCCGGGTGGACCTCGTCGGCGCGGGGAAGAAGATCCCGGACCTGCTGTGCGACAAGAAGTACAACGCCCCCGCGGTGGCCCCGGCCATGCCGACCTCCGCGCCCTGACCGCGCCGGGTCAGGGCCTGCGCCGTACGGGCCGCAGGACCTGGAACGCCTCGGCGAGGCGCCCCTGCGGCAGCCCGCCCGCCCGGGCGTGCGCGGCGAGCCGCTCGCGCAGCCGCTCCTCGGGGTCCGCACCGGACGCGGCCCAGGCGGCGTCCGACCGCAGCGCGTCCAGCTTGCGCTCCAGGACGGCCGTGACGTCCGTGTACTGGTTGGGTTCGGGGGCGTCCGTCAGCCACAGCTCCGGGACGGCCTCGAGCTCCGCCCACTCCTCCAGCGGATCCGTCCCCGGCGCGAGCACCCGCCCGGGGCGTAGGTCCCGGACCACCGCGGCCAGCTCCCCGCGGCCGAGGAAGCGCACGTCCGTGACGCCGCAGAGCTTCGCGGCCAGGCGCTGCCCGGCCCGGCGGAGCTCCGCGGGCGTGCCGTCCTCGCCGTCCGGGCCGGTGAGGACGCAGTAGGTCGCGCGGGTGCCGCGCTCGACCCACCGCGCGAGGGTGCCGCCGGCGTGCAGGGCGATGTCCGCGGGGTGAGTGCCGATCACCAGCACGCTGTGGGGCGGGCGGCGGTCCGTAGCGGGAAGCACGACACCGGTACGAAGAAGATCATTCATGGTCCCAGCCTCTTGCGGCGGAAGCCGTCGCTCAAGGGCCGTCGGTGGCAGGAATATGCCACCTACGGCCCTTTTCACGACGCCCGGGCTGTGCGAGCCGGCCGCGCGGGCTCAGTGGGCGGGGGAGTAGCGGCGCCGGCGGAGGCTGTTGCCGACGACGAAGACGGAGGAGAACTCCATGGCGGCTCCGGCGATCACCTCGAGTGGGAGGGCCGGTCGGGCGCCGACTATACCCCTAGGGAGTATCTCAGGGATGTTATGCCCCCGGGGTGTGTCCGCGGCGAGGGAGGGAACACCGAGAGCCGCATACCCGGCGGGGTATGCGGCTCTCTGGTTGGGTTCGTGCCCGTACGGGCGGGCGGCTCAGGGCTGGAGGCCGCCGAGCCGGCCCTCGAGGAGGACCAGCAGCTCGGCGAGGGTGCCCGCGAGCTCGTCCTGGCGGTCCTGGCCGAGGCCGGCGAGCAGCGCCTGCTCGTAGGCGAGCTGGTCGGGGATGAGCCGGTCGATCATCTCGCGGCCGGCGTCCGTGAGCGAGAGGTGGGCCATCCGCCGGTCGCGGTCGTCGGGGCGGCGGGTGACGAGCTCCCGCTCCTCCAGCACCCGCAGCCGCTTGGTGACCGCCGCCCCCGACGCGAAGGTCTCCCGTGCGATCTGGCCGGGCGTCAGCTCACGGCCCGTGCGGCGCAGCGTCCCCAGGATGTCGAACTCGGCCCGCGTGAGCCCCTCCCGCACCAGCGGCGCGTCGGCCGCCTGCTGCAGCAGCGCGGCGCAGCGGTTGAGCCTGCCGATCACGGCCATCGGCGCGGTGTCGAGCCCGGGATGGACCTGCTGCCACTGGCGCAGCACGCGCGCGACGATGTCCTCGGCCACGGTGTCGGTCCTCTCCGGTTCGTACGACGGTCCGCCTCAGATTCTGCCGTCCGCGGCGTGAAGAGGCCGCCGGGCCCCCCGCCCGTGCGGGGGCGCGGCGTCGTCCGCGGCCGGACGGGCCCCGGCGCCGAGCGCCGCCAGCGCCCGGTAGCCCTCCCGTTCCTCCTCGGCCGCCCGCCGCCGCGGCCACGCGGCCTGCCACCACTCGCCCGCCGCGACGTCCACGGCCTCCCGCAGCGCGAGCAGCGCGGCGCCCAGCCGGTCCCGCGCCGCTCGGGCCTCGTCGGCGGAGCACGGGCCGGCCGCCGCGGCCTCGGCGGCCGCCCGCGCGGCCGTCGCCCGCCCGAGGGCCTCGTGGACCCGCCCGGCCGCCCGCCGGTTGGTGACCAGCGCGCACACCGCCAGTCCCAGCGCCACCCCCACCAGGGTGTCCGTCCAGCGGTCGGCGACCAGCGCCCCGGCCGGGTGCGGGCCGCCGAACTCGCCCAGCAGTAGGGCCATCGGGGTGACGCACACGCTGCCCAGCCAGTAGTTCCGGGCGATGAACGCCTCGGCGCCGATCTGCAGGAGGAGGGTCAGGAGCACCAGCGCGACCTCTCCCGACCGGGCGAGGGGGAGCACGGCCGTGAAGAGCAGCAGGCCGAGCAGGTTGCCGAGCGCGCGCTGCACCGCGCGCTGCCATGTCGCGGTGGTGTTCGCCTGGACCACCGCGGCCGCGGTCACCACGGCCCAGTAGGGGTGGTGGCTGCCGAGCGCGAGCGAGGCCCACCCGGCCAGCGTCGCGCCCGTGGCCACGCGTACGCCGGCGGGGGCCAGATGGGCGTGGGCGCGCAGCCGGGCGCCGAGGGCGCCCCCGCCGCGCAACCCGCGCGCCTGGGCCAGCAGCCGCTCGGCCTCGGCCGGGTCGGCCGGTCCGGCCGTCAGGGCGGCGTCCGCGCGGGCCACCGCCCGCCGCAGTGCGTCGCGCGACGTGGTGTCGCCGCCGAGCGCCCGCCGGGCCGCGCTCACCGCGGCGGCCGTGGCGTGGCGGGCCGGCGCCGCGTCGGCGGCCTCCGCGCGCAGCAGGCCGGCCGCCGCCTCCAGCGCGCGGGCGGCGGCGATCCGCTCCGGCCCGTACGGCCGCACCAGCGCGGGCGCCATGCAGACCAGCCAGGCGAGCGCCCCGGCCGCCAGGACGAGGCCGAGATGGCCGGGCACCTCGCCGATCCGCTGGGGGACGAAGAAGGCGCTCGAGGTGACGAAGGTGAGCACGACGTTGCCGGGCGGCCCGATCCGGGTCGCGTCGCACACCACCTTGTGCACGGCGGCCAGCAGCGCGGCACCCAGGACGAGCAGCGGGGCGGAGGGGAGGAGCGCGGCGCCGGTCAGGGCGGCGCCCACGCCCGCGACGGTCGCCAGCACCACCCAGGCCACGGTACGGGCGCGCGCGGCGTACGGCCGGTCGTGCCCGTACAGGGCGCACAGGGCGCCGGCGGCGGTGTAGAGCACCAGGTCGAGGCGGCCGAGCGCGAGCAGGACGAGGTCGGGCACCGCCATCGCCACGGCCGCGCTGAAGGCCGCCTTGTGCCAGATGTCGGCGGCCGGCCGCAGCCGCACGAGGCCGCGCAGGGGCAAGGGCAGGGGCCGGGCGGGCAGGGGCTTCGACAGCTTCGGCATGGCCAGAACGTTAGCAGGTGTTTTATATGTGAAACAGTTTGCTCCGGCACTCCGCCGGCGTCCCCCATGCCGTCCTCAGCGCCCTGGCCTTGCCGATCCACAGCGACAGATCGAGCTCGCTCGTGTAGCCGATCGCGCCGTGGACCTGCAGCGCGGTGCGCGCGGCCGCGTACGCGGCGTCGCAGGCGGCGGCCTTGGCGGCCGCCACGTCGGCCAGGTCGCCGGCCGGCCCGTCGTGCGGGCTGTCGCCCGCGGCGAGGGCCCGCGCGGCGCCGTGCAGCAGCGGTCCGGCGAACTCCAGGCCGATCAGCGTGTCTGCCAGCCGGTGCTTGACCGCCTGGAACGACCCGATCGCCACCCCGAACTGCCGGCGCTCCCCGGCATAGGAGACCGCCTTCTCCAGCAGCGCCAGCCCCACCCCGAGGGCCTGGGCGGCCGTCGCGTACGCCGCCCACGCGGCGGCGTGCTCCACCGCCTTTCGCATGGCGGGTCCCGCGGCGACGAGCTCCCCGCCTCCGTGCGGCCGGGCGAGCCGCCTGGCGGGGTCGAGGGAGGGCTGTACGGGGCCGTGGTCATCCGCGAGGCGCAGCGCGTCCCCGTCGCCGGTGACGGTGAACACCAGCCGCGCCGCGTCCGGGTCCAGCACGTACGGGCCTCCGCCCGGCGGCGTCAGCGTGGCGATCGCGTCGCCCGCGCACAGGCTCGGCAGCCACCGCTTCGCCGGCGCCGCCTCTCCCGACTCCGCGAGCCCGCTCAGCAGGACGGCGGCCGCGACCGTCTCCACCAGCGGACCCGGCACGCAGTGACGGCCCAACTCCACGAAGGCCGCGCCCAGTTCCACCGGCAGCGGCCCGACGCCGCCGTACGCCTCGGGCACGGCCAGGGCGAACACCCCGGCCCCGGCCGCCCGTTCCCACAGCGCGAGCCCCGGCTTCCGCTCGCCGCGCGCCCAGGCCCGTACCGCGGCCGCCGTGCCGGACGCCGCGAACATCCGGTCCAGCGTGCGCGAGAAGTCCGCCTGGCCGGCATCCAGCGGGAACCCGGCGGGGACGCGGAAGCCGCCACCCGGGGCGCCACGTCGCCGGGGGGCGGCTTCCGCCGGCCCGGCGCCGGCCCGACGTCCCCTCGGCAGCCCCAGCAGCCGCTCCGCGATGACGTCGCGCTGGATCTCGTTCGTCCCGGCGTACACCGGCCCGGCGAGGGCGAAGGTCCAGCCCTCCGCCCAGCCGCCGCCCCGCGGGGCCTCGTCCGCCGTGTCCGCGAGCTCCCCGTGCGGGCCCAGCAGGTCCAGGGCCGTCTCGTGGAGCGCGAGGTCCAGCTCGGACCAGAAGACCTTGGTCAGGCTCGCCTCCGCCGCGGTCGCGCCCGCCGCCGGCCGGGCGGCCAGCGCGTAGCCGTACAACTGGTAGGCACGCGCGCGGATCACCGCGTCCGCGACGCGGTCGCGCAGGGCCGTGTCCCCGGGGTCGGCGGCCGTACGCCACAGCGCCACGAGCCGCCGGGCGGCGGCGACGAAGCGGCCGGGGGCGCGCAGGGTCAGGCCGCGCTCGCTGCCCGCCGTGCTCATCGCGACGCGCCAGCCCCGGCCCGGCTCGCCGACGATGTCGGCGTCCGGCACGAAGACGTCGTCGAGGAAGATCTCGGCGAAGGCCGGCTTGCCGTCGAGGCGGCCGATCGGCCGCACGGTCACGCCGTCGGTGTCCAGCGGGAACATCGCGTACGTCAGCCCGTCCTGCGGCCGCGGACCGGCGGGATGGCTGCGGAACAGCCCGAACGCCCGATCGGCGAAGGCCGCCCGCGACGACCACGTCTTGTGCCCGCTCAGCAGCCAGCCGCCCGCGGTGCGCCGGGCCGCCGACCGCAGCGCGGCGAGGTCCGAGCCCGCCCCGGGCTCGGACCACGCCTGCGCCCAGACGGTCTCCCCGCTCGCCATCGGCGGCAGGATCCGCTCGCGCTGCTCGTCCGTGCCGTGCTCGAAGAGCGTGGGGGCGAGGAGGCATACGCCGTTCTGCGACACCCGGGCCGGGGCGCCCGCGGCCCAGTACTCCTCCTCGAAGACCAGCCACTCCGCCGGCGAGCGATCCCGGCCGCCGAAGCGCCGGGGCCAGGAGACCACCGACCAGCCCCCCGCGTGCAGCGTCCGCTCCCACTCCCGGTGCTCGTCGAAGCCCCGCTCCGTCTCGAGCGACGCGAGCGGCGCGCGGGGCACGTGCCCTGCCAGCCAGGCGCGGGCCTCGGCGCGGAAGGCCTCCGTGCCCGGGGGGAGGCAGGGGTCCATCAGGCGTCCTTCATGGCGCGCACGTCCATCCCGCCGAGCGGGTCGGCGGCGGTCTCCGCGTTGTGCGCGTGCGCCAGGTGGTGCAGGGCGAACGCCGAGTCCAGCCCGGCGTGCAGGCCCTGCAGGTCCTCGGCCTGGTTCACGGCCCGCTTCGCCAGGGCCAGCCCCATGCGCGGCATGCGCGCCACCCGCTCGGCCAACGCGGCGGTGTGCTCGGTCAGTTCGCCGCGCGGCACCAGGCGGTTGACCATGCCGATCTCGTACGCGCGCCGCGCGCTCATCCGGTCGCCGGTGTAGAGGAACTCCTTCGCCACGCGCGGGGGCATCACCCACGGGTGGGCGAAGTACTCGACGCCGGGGATGCCCATCCGCACCACCGGGTCGGCGAAGAAGGCGTCCTCGCTCGCCACGATCAGGTCGCACACCCACGCCAGCATCAGCCCGCCCGCCACGCAGGCGCCCTGGACCCGGGCGATCGCCGGCTTGGGCAGCTCGCGCCACCGGCGGCACATGCCCAGGTACACCTCGGACTCCCGGGCGAAACGCCCCTCGGCGCCCGCCGCGGCCGTGTGGTCCCACCACAGCCCCGCCCGGCGCGCGAACGGCAGGTGCGCGTCCCGCTCCGGTGTGCCGATGTCGTGCCCCGCCGAGAAGTGGTCGCCCTCCCCGGCGAGGACGACCACCCTGACCCCGTCGTCGGCCGCGGCCGCGCCGAAGGCGTCGTCCAGGGCGTACGTCATGCGGGAGTTCTGGGCGTTGCGGTACCGGGGCCGGTTCATCGTGATCGTCGCGACGGGGCCGAGGCGTTCGTAGCGCACCACGGGATCGGCGGTCACAGGGTCGGCGGTCGCAGGGCCGGTGTTCACGGGGCCGGTGTTCACAGGGTCAGTGGTCATCAACCATCCTTCCCTAACAAGTGTTTGGTAGGTTAACGTACGGTCATGAGCAGCGTCGAGAGCTTCGGCCCGCCGCCCCGTCCCCCCGCCCACGAGCTGCTGTCCGGCCGCACCGCGGTCATCACCGCCGCCGCCGGCACCGGCATCGGAGGGGCCACCGCCCGCCGCTTCCTCGAGGAGGGCGCCGGTGTCGTCCTCGGCGACGTCCACGCCCGCCGCCTCACGCACACCGTCACCGCGCTGGCAGGGGAGTTCGGCGCGGCGCGCGTCGCCGGAACGGTCTGCGACGTCACCGACGAGACGCAGGTCGCCGCGCTCCTCGACCTCGCCGAGGAGCGGCACGGCCCCCTCGACATCCTCGTCAACAACGCCGGCCTGGGCGGCACCGCCGAGCTCGTGGACATGACCGACGAGCAGTGGGACAGGGTCCTCGACGTCACGCTCCACGGCACGTTCCGCTGCACCCGCGCCGCCCTGCGCCGCATGCGGGCGAGCGGCGCGGGCGGGATCGTCGTCAACAACGCCTCCGTCGTGGGCTGGCGCGCCCAGCGCGGGCAGGCCCACTACGCCGCCGCCAAGGCCGGCGTCATGGCGCTCACCCGCTGCGCGGCGGTGGAGGCCGCCGCCTACGGCGTACGCGTCAACGCCGTCTCGCCCAGCCTGGCCGCCCACCCCCACCTGGACCGGGTCGCCGCCCCCGGGCTGCTGGCCGAGCTGGCCCGGCGCGAGGCGTTCGGGCGGGCGGCCGAGCCGTGGGAGGTCGCCAACGTCATCGTCTTCCTGGCCAGCGGCTACTCCTCGTACATGACGGGCGAGACCGTGGCCGTCAGCAGCCAGCGCGCGTGATCGTGAAAGAACGTGACCGACAATGAGAGCGTGCCGATCAGCAAGAAGACCACCACCGACAAGCAGGCCCCCGGGCGGCGCGGGGAACTGCTCGCGACGGCGGCCGAGGTGTTCGCCGCGCAGGGCTACACCGCCACCACCGTCCGTCGCATCGCCGACGCCGCCGGCCTGCTCGCGGGCAGCCTCTACTACCACTTCGACTCCAAGGAGTCGATGCTGGACGAGATCCTCTCCACCTTCCTCGACGAGCTCTGGGCCGGCTACGACGCCGTGCTCGCCGCCCGGCTCGGGCCCCGCGAGACCCTCGAGGCGCTGGTCACCGAGTCCTTCCGGGAGATCGACCGGCACCGCGCGGCCGTCGCCATCTACCAGCGGGAGGCCAAGGACCTCGCCGGCAGGCCACGCTTCGGCTACCTCGCCGAGTCCCAGCGGAAGTTCGAGCGGGCATGGCTGGGCACGCTCGAACGCGGCGTCGCCGACGGGACGTTCCGCGCCGACCTCGACGTCCGCCTCGCCTACCGCTTCGTGCGCGACACGGTGTGGGTGGCGGCGTCGTGGTACCGGCCGGGCGGCGCGCACAGCCCCGAGGAGATCGCCCGGCAGTACCTGTCGATGGTCCTGGACGGGATCGCCGTACGCACCTAGAGCCGCGCGCATCTAGAGCCTTACGCACCCGAAACCGCGCGCACCAAGAGCCGCACGAACCCGGAGCCGTACGAACCGAGCACCGAGGAGCAGGCCATGGCCGAGGCATACATCGTCGAAGCGGTCCGCACACCCGTCGGCAGGCGGGGCGGCGGCCTGAGCGCCGTCCACCCGGCCGACCTGGGTGCGCACGTGCTGCGGGCGCTGATGGACCGCACGGGCGTGGACCCGGCCGCGGTGGAGGACGTCGTCCTCGGCTGCCTCGACGCGGTCGGGCCGCAGGCCGGCGACATCGCCCGCACGAGCTGGCTGGCGGCGGGCCTGCCGGAGGAGGTGCCCGGCGTCACCGTCGACCGGCAGTGCGGTTCGGGCCAGCAGGCCGTCCACTTCGCCGCCCAGGCCGTGCTCTCCGGCACCCAGGACCTCGTCGTGGCGGGCGGGGTGCAGAACATGTCGCAGATCCCCATCGCCTACGCCGCCCGCCGGGCCACCGAGCCGCTGGGCCTGGCACAGGGCCCGTTCGCGGGCTCCCGCGGCTGGCGGGAACGCTACGGCGACCGGCCCGTCGACCAGTTCCACGGCGCCGAACTCATCGCCCACAAATGGGGGATCACCCGAGGGCGGATGGAGGAGTTCGCCCTCGCCTCGCACAGAAGGGCGGTGCGCGCCGCCGACGAGGGCCGCTTCGACCGCGAGATCGCCCCCTACGGCGGCATGACCGCCGACGAGGGGCCGCGCCGGGACACCACCCTGGACAGGATGGCCGCCCTCGAGCCCGTCGTGTCCGGCGGGCGGCTGACGGCCGCCCTCTCCTCCCAGATATCCGACGGCGCCGCCGTCCTGCTGCTGGCGGGCGAGCGCGCCGTGCGGGACCACGGCCTGACCCCGCGCGCCCGGATCCACCACCTGTCCGTCCGCGGCGAGGACCCCATCCGCATGCTGACCGCGCCGATCCCCGCGACCGCGTACGCGCTGAAGAGGGCCGGCATGACGCTCGACGACATCGACCTCGTCGAGATCAACGAGGCGTTCGCCTCCGTGGTGCTGGCCTGGACCCACGAGACCGGCGCCGACCCCGGCCGGGTCAACGTCAACGGCGGCGCGATCTCCCTCGGCCACCCGCTGGGCGCGAGCGGCGCCCGGCTGATGACCACGCTCCTGCACGAACTGGAGCGCACCGGCGGCCGCTACGGCCTGCAGGTGATGTGCCAGGGCGGCGGCCAGGCCAACGTCACGATCATCGAACGGATCTGAGCGGCGGAGGCCTACGGGGCGGCCAGGCGGCGCAGCGTCCCGTGCGCCTCCGCCATGATCGACTCGAGCAGCTCGGCGCACGAGGGCAGGTCCTCGATCACCCCCGCCACCTGCCCGGCGGACATCACGCCGAGGTCGGTGCGGCCCTCCACCATCGCGGCCCTGAGCAGCACCGGCGTGTTCGCCGCCAGCAGGACCCGGCCCCAGCCCAGGTCCGTGCCGCGCCGCAGGGCCAGGCCGTCGCGCAGCATGCGCCGCGTGCTCATGCCCGAGAGCCGGCGGAAGGCGGCGGCGTGCCGCAGGGCCCGCAGCAGCGTGCCCACGCGGCCCGTACGCTCGAGCGAGGCGACGAACGGTGTGCGCAGCACGCGGTGCGGGAGGCCGTCGACCTTGGTGGTGACGGTGACGTCCGTGACGGACGCGGCGAGGTAGGCGGCCTTCACCGCCGCCGGGACGGTGCTGTCGGAGGTGAGCAGGAAGCGGGTTCCCATGGCGATGCCGCAGGCGCCGTAGGCGAGGGCCGCGACCAGGCCGCGCCCGTCGCGGAAGCCGCCGGCGGCCACGACGGGGATCCCGACCGCGTCCACCACCTGGGGGACCAGCACCGACGTCGCCACCCGCCCGGTGTGCCCGCCGCCCTCGCCGCCCTGCACGACGAGCGCGTCCGCGCCCCAGGCCTCGACCTTCTCGGCGTGCCGCCGGGCCCCGACCGACGGGATGACGAGGACCCCGGCGTCCTTGAGCCGGGCGATCAGCTCCCGGGAGGGCGCCAGCGCGAACGACGCGACCCGCACCCCCTCCTCGACGAGGATCCGTACGCGCTCGGCGGCGTCGCCCGCGTCCGCCCGCAGGTTCACCCCGAACGGGCGGTCCGTGCGCGAGCGCACCTCGCGCACGGCCGCCCGCAGCCGGTCGGGGGACATGGTCGCGGACCCCAGGATGCCGAGCGCTCCCGCCTCGGCCGCCGCGGTCACCAGGCGGGGTCCGGCCACCCAGCCCATGCCGGTCTGCACGACCGGGTACCGGACGCCCACCAGCTCGGTCAGCGCGGTCCTCACGCCGGCACCTCGCGGTCGCGCAGCGCGGCCGGGTCGAGGACCTCGCGGATCAGGCGCAGTTCGGCGGCCGTGGGGTCGCGGGTGCGCTGGACGTCCGAGGGGACGTCCAACGGGAACCCCGTGGCCGCCCGCACCTCCTCGGCGGTGACGCCGGGGTGCAGGGAGCGCACGCGCATCGTCCGGTCGGGGGTCTCGAAGTCGAGCACGGCGAGGTCGGTGACGACGCGCGGGATGCGGTGGAAGCGGGCGGCGGAGGGGCCGGCGGCCGCCGCCCGGTCGTAGCCGACGCCGCTGACCATGTCGACGCGCTCGACCAGGACGCGGGGGGAGTGCCGGGGGATCCAGTAACTGGTCGGGTGGTTGAGCGTGTTGGCGGGCGCGCCGCGCACGCCGATCAGCTGACGGGCCGGGCGGCGCCAGTCGCCGACGCAGCTGATGTTCTGGTTGCCGTGCCGGTCCAGCTGGCTCGCGCCCATCATCACGTGCCGCCTCCCGCCGGTGACCAGCGCCAGGTGGCGGCGGTAGGGCAGCCAGCCCTCGATCACCCGCGGCCTCGCCCCCAGCGCGGGGACGTCGGCGGCCAGCATCGCCTCGCCGTCCGTCAGCAGCAGGTCCGGCGCGAAGGTGAGCTTGGCCAGCCGGGCGCCGGCCGTGGGCACCACGCCGCCCATCGGGCTCGCCAGGATCTCGCCGTCGCCGCGCCAGGCCTCCGCGCAGGCCACCACGCACACCTCGGCCCTGGTCGCCACGGCGGTGCTCACGACGCCTCCCGCACGCTGTCGGCGACCGCGGCGCGGTAGCCCTCCTCGTCCCCGGACAGGAAGCGCTCCGCGAACTCCCGCCAGGCGTCCGGGTCGGCCGCGGCCTTGGCGTACGCCGCCTGGAAGGCCTCGTCCCGTCCGTAGTCCGGCGCGCAGGAGGTGAAATGGGCGCCGCCCGGCGCCTCGACGACGCCCGTGACGCAGTGCCGCTGCACCAGCAGCGTCTGGGGGCCGCCGGCCGCCGCGAACTCCTCGGTGTCCACGACGCGTTCGCAGGAGACGTACGCCTCGCGCGCGGCCTCGCAGAAGAGGTCGTCGAAGTACGGGTCCGGGCCCAGGTACTGGGCGTTGCCGTGCGCGTCGGCGCGGTTGAGGTGGACGAGGGCCGCGTCGAGGGTGAGCGCGGGGACGGCCACCAGCTCCTCGCCGTCCGCGTACGGCGAGGTGACCGTCCGCAGCGTGGGGTTGACCCGCATCACGTCCGAGCCCAGCCCGGCCCGCACCGGCAGGAACGGCAGCCGGTGGGCGGCGGCCGTGAGCCCCCACATGAACATGGCCTCGTCCAGCTCCATCAGCTCCAGCTCGCCGCGCTGCCGGGCCGCGCGGAAGTGCGGTTCGAGGGGGATCGAGTCGAGGGTGGCGAAGGAGGCGACGAGCTTGCGGATCCGCCCGGCCGCCGCCAGCAGGCCCACGTCCGGGCCGCCGTAGGAGACCACGGTCAGATCGGTGAGGTCCGAGCGGAGGAGGGCCCGGACCAGCGCCATCGGCTTGCGGCGCGAGCCCCAGCCGCCGATGCCTATCGTCATGCCGCTCTCCAGCCGGCCGACGGCCTCGTCGGCGGTCATCGTCTTGTCGGCGGTCACGACCGCTCCCTTCCCGTGCTCCCCGGCGCCGTGCCGGTCGTGGCCGTGCCGGTCGTGGCCGTTCCGGTGGTCGCTGTGCCGGTGGTCGCCGTTCCGGTCGTCGCCGTTCCGCCGGAGACGAACGCGTCGCGGTGGCGGTCGGCGACGCCGGTCAGGCTCGCCTCGAAGGTGAAGCCCTGCTCGTAGCGGTAGCTGCGGCGGACGTCGACGGGGTCGATGCCGTTGAGCGCGGCCTTGGCCAGCCGCAGCAACGACCCGTCCTTGGCCGCGATCTCCCGGGCCAGCACCAGGGCCGCCGCCATCAGCTCCCCGCGCGGCACCACCCGCCACACCGCGCCGTGCCGGTGCAGTTCGCGGGCGGTGACGGTGCGGGAGGTGTAGTAGAGCGTGCGCATCAGGTGCTGGGGGACGAGCCGGGCCAGGTGGGTGGCGGCGCCCAGGGCGCCCCGGTCCAGCTCGGGCAGACCGAACGTGGCGTCGTCGGAGGCGACGACCGCGTCGGCGTTGCCGGCCAGGCCGACACCGCCGCCGAGGCAGAAGCCCTGCACGGCGGCCACGACCGGGACCTCGCAGTCGTAGACGGCGGAGAAGGCGGCGGAGCAGCCGTGGTTGGCGCCGACCAGGGCCCGGTGGCCGGGCACGCGCTGCAGTTCCTTGATGTCCACACCGGCGTTGAAGCCGCGCCCGGCGGCGGCGAGGACCACGCAGCGGGTGCCGGCGTCGCCGCCCGCGGCGTCGACGGCCTCGGCCAGTTCGTACCAGCCGCGCACGGGAAGGGCGTTGACCGGCGGGAAGTCGACGGTGACGACGGCGATGCCCGGTTCGGGGCGTGCGGTGGAGACGCTCATCGGCTACCTTTCCACCAAACGTTTGTTAGGTGCGACGGTAGCAGCGGACCCACGGCCGCGGGAGGTACCCGAAGTGGTCAGCGCACCAGGCCCGGACGGCCGCGTCGCCGTCGTCACCGGCGGCACCCGCGGCGTCGGCGCGGGCATCGCCCGCGCGTTCCTGCGCGCCGGCACGGAGGTCGTCGTCTGCGCCCGCAGGCCGCCCGGACGGCCGGTCGCGGCGGCCGGCCGCACGGCCCGCTTCCTGCCGGTGGACCTGCGCGAACCCGCCGCCGTCCAGGCCCTCTTCGACCAGGTGGCCGGAGACCACGGAAGGCTGGACGTGCTGGTGAACAACGCCGGCGGCACGCCCCACCGGCGGCTCGACGAGGCGGACCCCGAGCGCCACCTGCGCGTCATCGACCTCAACCTCACCGCGGCGCTGACGGCCTCGCTCGCCGCTCACCGGCTCATGCGCGGCCGGCGAGGGGGCGGCTGCGTCCTGATGGTCGGCAGCGTGAGCGGCACCCGCCCCTCGCCCGGCACCGCCGCCTACGGCGCGGCCAAGGCCGGCCTGGAGAACCTCGCGCGCACCATGGCCGTGGAATGGGCCCCGGCCGTACGCGTCAACACGCTCGTCCTGGGCATGGTGCGCACCGAGTCCGCCGCCGCGCACTACGGCGACGCACACGGCGTCGCCGCCGTCGCCCGGACCGTGCCCGCCGGGCGCCTCGCCGAGCCCGACGAGATCGGCGAGGCCGCCGTGTTCCTCGCCTCCGACCGCGCCGCGTACATCACCGGCGCCAGCCTGCTCGTCCACGGCGGCGGCGAACGCCCGGCCTTCCTGGACGCCGCGCACACCGACCATGGGGAGCCGTGAGATGACCGGAATCTGCTCCGGGCGCGTCGCCGTCGTCACCGGGGCCGGGCGGGGCCTGGGCCGGGCGCACGCGCTGGCGCTCGCCGCCGAGGGCGCGCGCGTCGTCGTCAACGACCTGGGCGCCGGGCCCGACGGGCAGGGCACGTCCGCCCACCCCGCGCGGGCGGTGGCCGACGAGATACGGGCGCGCGGCGGCGAAGCCGTCGCCCACCGCGGCGACATCGCCACCGACGAGGGGGCCGCGTCCCTCGTCACCGCCGCGCTGGAGACGTTCGGACGGCTCGACGCGCTGGTCAACAACGCCGGGTTCGTGCGCGACCGCATGCTCGTCAACCTGGACGAGGACGACTGGGACGCGGTCGTCCGCGTCCACCTCAAGGGCCACTTCCTGCCCCTGCGGCACGCCGCCGCGCACTGGCGGGCGGAGGCCAAGGCCGGTCGCGGGCCGCACGCCCGGGTGGTCAACACCACCTCGGGCGCCGGGCTGCTGGGGAGCGTGGGCCAGGGGAACTACGCGGCGGCCAAGGCGGGGATCGTCGGCCTGACGCTCGTCGCCGCCGCCGAACTGGGGCGCTACGGCGTCCAGGTCAACGCCGTCGCCCCCGCCGCCCGGACCCGTATGACGGAGAACGTCTTCCCGGAGGCCATGGCCGTGCCACCGGACGGGACCTTCGACGCCATGGCACCGGCGAACGTCTCGCCGCTCGTCGTATGGCTCGCCTCCGCCGGTTCCGCCGGGGTCACCGGCCAGGTCTTCGAGGCGGAGGCCGGGCGCATCACGGTCATGGAGGGCTGGCACCCCGGGCCGACGGCCGACAAGGGCGAACGCTGGGCACCGGCCGAGGCGGGAGAGGCGATACGGAAACTCCTGGCGGGAGCCCGCCGGGCCCGGCCGGTGTACGGGGCGTAGCGCCCCGGCGGGCCCGCCCTCAGGACACCACGTCCTTGCCCCGGAAGTGCCGGAACGCGAAGGCGAACAGCACCACCGCGTACGCCACCGACACCGCCGTCCCCTTCACCATCCCGCCCCACTCCGGGTGCGGCTGGAGCGCGTCGGCCCACGCGTACTGCCAGTGGGCCGGCAGCAGGTCGCGCCAGTGCCCCAGCGCCGTGACCGCGTCCAGGACGTTGCCGACGATGGTCAGGCCCATCGCCCCGCCCACCGCGCCCAGCGGCGCGTCGGTGACCGTCGACAGCCAGAACGCCAGCGCGGCCGTCACCAGCTGGCCGACGAAGACATAGGCCACGACGATCGCCAGCCGGCCCGTCGCCGTGCCCGCCTCCAGCGAGCCGCCGGTGGGGATCCGCAGCGGCCCCCAGCCGTAGGCCGCCGTGCCCGCCGCCAGCGCCACCAGCGGAAGCAGCGCCATCGCGGCCGCGCTGAACCCCAGCGCCACCGTCAGCTTGCTCAGCAGCAGCCGGGCGCGCGGCACCGGGGCCGCCAGCAGATAGCGCAGCGACGACCAGCTCGCCTCCGACGCCACGGCGTCGCCGCAGAACAGCGCCACCGGCACCACGAGCAGAAAGCCCGCCGAGACGAACAGCGCGGTGGCCGCGAAGTTCACTCCCGACGCCGTGGCCGTGTCCATCAGCGTCACCCGGTTGTTGCGCCCGCCCGGATCCCCGCCGATCGCGAAGGCCGCGATGAGGACGAACGGCAGCACGGCCAGCACCGCACCCATCGCCAGGGTGCGGCGCCGACGCAGCTGACGCGCCGCCTCCACCCGCAGCGGCAGGGTGCGCCGCGCACGGTAGCCGGGGGCGGACTCCGGGGCCGGGGTCGCCGCCGTGCCGGGGGTGGTCGCCGAGCTCATGCCGAGCCTCCGATCAGGGTCAGGAACGCGTCCTCCAGCCGCCGGTGCGGGCCCACGCTCGCCACCGGGATCTCCAGCCGGACCAGTTCCGCCAGCAGTTCCGGCGCGGTCGCGCCGTCGAGCCGTACGAGCAGGCCCTCGTCGGTCCGTACCGCCGAGGCCACGCCCGGCAGGGCCGCCACCTTGTCGGCCATCACCTCCGACAGCCGGCCCGCGACGCCCACCAGCAGCATGTCGCCCGAACCGACGATCTCCGCCACCGGCCCGGCGCTCACCAGCCGCCCACGGTCCATGACGACCAGGTGGGTGCAGGACTGCTCGACCTCCGCGAGCAGATGGCTGGAGACGATGACGGTACGCCCTGCGGCGGCGTAGCGGATCATCACCTCTCGCATCTCCCGGATCTGCGGCGGGTCCAGGCCGTTGGTCGGCTCGTCCAGGATCAGCAGGTCCGGCAGGCCGAGCATGGCCTGCGCGATCGCCAGGCGCTGCCGCATGCCCTGGGAGTACGTGCGCACGGCCCGCTCCAGCGCCGGGCCCAGGCCCGCGATCTCCAGCGCCTCGTCGACGTGCGCGTCCTCGGCCGGCCGGCCGGTCGCCCGCCAGTACAGGTCCAGATTGGCACGGCCCGACAGGTGCGGCAGGAACCCGGCGCCCTCCACGAAGGCCCCCACCCGCGACAGCACCGGCGCGCCCGGGCGGATGGCGTGTCCGAAGACGCGGATCTCGCCCGCGTCGGGGCGGATGAGACCCATGAGCATGCGCAGCGTGGTCGTCTTGCCCGCGCCGTTCGGCCCGAGCAGGCCCAGCACCTGGCCGCGCTCGACCCGGAACGAAAGATCCCGCACGGCGTACCGGTCGGCCGACTTGGCGTAGCGCTTGCCCAGCCCGGTGATCTGCAGCGGGACGTCGGCCAGCGCCGGGTCCGGCGGCGGGGTGGCGGTGCGCCTGCGGCCCGTCAGCAGGACCACCGCCGCGACCGCGACGCCGCCCAGCGGCAGTCCCCACGTCCACCACGGCAGCCCGGACGCGGCCGTCCGCACGCCGGGAGCCGTCGGTACGCTCAGGCCGTCGCCCGCCAGGGAGACGGTGTACGTGGCCGGCCGCACCGGCGAGGCGTAGCCGAGGTCGGTGGCGGCGAGCACGAGCCGCATCCGGTGGCCGGCCTCGAAGGTGTGGTCGACGGCCGGCAGCCGCAGCTCGACCGTGCGGCCCTTCTCGGCGCCGGTGACGCGCACGGGAGTGACGAGCTGTCCGGGCAGCTGCTGCTGCCCGTTCGGGCCGACGTCGTAGACCTTGGCGAACAACACCGCCTCGCCGGTGTCCGAGGCCACCTTCACGGTGGCGGTGGGCGAGCCGGTGACGTGCACGCCCTCGGTGAGCCTGCCGGAGTCGAAGCGGGCGTACTGGCCGGGGAAGTCGAGGGACACCCCGAGGCCCAGCCCCGACAGCTGGGCGGCGGCCCCGCCGATGCCGGGCACGGCGGAGACGGCGGCCGGGTTGGCTCCGGCCGGGTTGGCGAAGGACTGCCGGCGGCCGGTCAGCGCGACCGTACGGGTCTCGTCGCGCAGCCCGGGGTAGCGGGTGCCGGTCGCGGTGCGCAGTCGTACCGCGCCGTCGGTGGTGTCGATGCCGCCGGTCCGGCTGACCCGGAACGCGGGGCCGGTGTCCGCCCCTTCGTCGTCCTTGAGGTAACGGTCGAACCACGCGCGCGTGCGCTGCTCGACGCGCTGCCGCTCGTTCGTCATGCCCGCGTCGTGGCCGCCGGAGACCCAGTCGACGGCGACGGGCGCGCCGTTGCGGCGGATGGCCCGGGCCGCGGCGTCGGCCTGGTCGAGGGGGAAGAGGGAGTCGTTCTGCCCCTGCACGAGCAGCGTGGGGACCTTGATGCGGTCCGCCACGGCGGAGGGGCTGCGGCGCTCGAGCAGCTCACGGGCGGCCGCGTCGGGCCGGCCGGCCACGGCCACCCGCTCGTACATCTCGCACAGGCTCTTCTCGAACCGCCCGCAGCCGGATCCGGCCGGGCCGGCCGACGCCTTGCCGGCGGCACCCGGGGAGCCGGTGACGGTGGAGCCGGTGGTGAAGAAGATGCCGGCCCACAGCCGCTTGAACACCTCGCCCGGGAAGAGGGAGTCGGCGAGGTTCCAGTAGGTGATCTGCGGCGCGATGGCGTCGACGCGCTTGTCGTGCCCGGCCGCGAGGAGGGCGACCGCGCCGCCGTAGGAGGCGCCCGCGATGCCCACGCGCGGGTCGCCCGCCCGGTCCAGGCGCACCTCCGGCCGCCGCGCCAGCCAGTCGACGAGCCGGCTGACGTCGGCCACCTCGTGGCCGGGGTCGTTGAGCCCGATGCGGCCGGAGGACCGGCCGAAGCCGCGCGCGGACCACGTCAGCACCGCGTAGCCCTCGCGGGCCAGGCCCTCCGCCTGGTCCCGCAGGTCGTCCTTGCTGCCGCCGAAGCCGTGGGCGAGCAGGACCGCGGGCCGGCGGCCCGGGCCGCCGGAGGTGAAGAACGAGGTGTCGACGCGGACGCCGCCCTTGCCGTCGCCGGGCTCTTCGCCCATGGCGATCAGCCGGTCCTCGCGGTGCACGGGCGGATCGTCGCCGGTGGCCGAGGCCACCGTCCAGGTGCCGGCGCCGGCGAGCACGGCGCCGGCGGCCAGGGCGGCCACCAGCCGCCGCCCGCGCGGGCGAGGGAGACGCAGCTTCATGTTCGAATGCTAAGCGGAGCCGCCTTCCCCCTCGCCGCCCGCCCGGCCGGGCATGTTGTCGCACCGTCACGCCGTCACGCCGTCGCCCCGCGGTGAAGGGCGCGCACGCCTCAGGTCCGCCGCATTCGCAGGGTGACGATCTCGAACGGCCGCAACGACAGCGTGAGGCCGCCGTCCTCGGCCGCGAGCGTGCTCACGGGCCGCTCCAGCAGGTCGCAGACCGAGGCCTCCGCCACCGGGAAGGCGGCGGTCAGCCGTGTGACGGCCCGCCCGCCCAGCGACTCGTACAGCCGCACCACGACGTCCCCGCCGCCGTCGTCCGCCAGCTTCACCGCCGAGACGACCACCGCCTCGTTCCCCACCGTCACCAGCGGCTCCACGCCGCAGGAGCCCGGCACCCGTCGCTCGGGCAGATTGACGCGGTAGCCCTCCCGTACGGCGTCCGCCACGGTCGCGCCGGGCACCAGGGCGTAGCGGAAGCGGTGCGTCCCCTGGTCGGTGCGCGGGTCGGGGAAGCGGGGGGCGCGCAGCAGGGAGAGCCGCAGCGTCGTCGTGGTTCCCGCGTGCTCGCCCTCGCGGACCGTCCGCGACACGTCGTAGCCGTACGTCGAGTCGTTGACCAGCGCCACCCCCCACCCCGGCTCCGCCAGATGCACGAACCGGTGCGCGCAGGCCTCGAACTTCGCCGCGTCCCAGCTGGTGTTGGCGTGCGTGGGGCGGTAGAGGTGGCCGAACTGGGTCTCGGCCGCCACCCGGTCGGCGTGCACGTCCAGGGGGAAGGCCGCCTTGAGGAACTTCTCCGTCTCGTGCCAGTCGACCTCAGTGTCGACGTCCAGCCGCCGCACCCCGGCGGGCAGGGTGAGCCGCTGCTCGACCCTGGAGTTCCCGAAGGCCCGCACGACCCGCACCCCGCACCCGTCGGCGGTCGTTTCCACCACCTCGGCGTCCGTCAGGTCGGTCACGGTGTTGCGGTAGAACGAATCCACGTCCCAGGCGTCCCACATGTTCGGGAAGTCCTGGTGCAGCTGCAGCAGGTTGGCCGCCGCGCCCGGTGCGACGGTCTCCCGGCCGGCCGCGAGGTCGACCACGGAGACGACCAGCCCCCGCCCGTCGATCCCGACCCGCAGCAGGCCGTTGTCGAGTTCGAACCCGCCGCCCTCGCGCGCCCGGGCGGCCGTGAGGCGCCCCCCGCCGCCGGAGGCCGGCTCGAGGACGCCGCCGAGCGCCGGCACCCCGTCGCGCACGTGCGGCGCGGCGTTGACGACGACCGTCCCCGGGCCCCCGCCGCCTGTCAAGGCCGCCAGCGCGTCCGAGACGACCGCCTCCAGCTCGGCGGCCACCTCCGCGTACGTCCGCGCCGCCTCCCGGTGCACCCACGCGATCGACGTGCCCGGCAGGATGTCGTGGAACTGGTGCAGCAGCACCGTCTTCCACAGCCGGTCCAGCCGCTCGTACGGATACGGGAAGCCGGCCCGTACCGCCGCCGTCGCCGCCCACAGCTCGGCCTCGCGCAGCAGGTGCTCGCTGCGGCGGTTGCCCTGCTTGGTGCGTGCCTGGCTGGTGAGCGTCGCCCGGTGCAGCTCCAGATACAGCTCGCCCACCCACACCGGCGCGTGCGGGTACTCGGCGTGGGCCTTCTCGAAGAACGCCGCCGGCTTGTCGAAGCCGACCCTCGCCGACCCCTCCAGATCCGCCAGCCGCTTCGCCCGCGCCAGCATCTCCCGTGTCGTGCCGCCCCCGCCGTCGCCCCACCCGGTCGGCGCGAGGGAACGCCTCGCCCCGCCCTTCTCACGGAAGTTGCGGGCCGCGTGCGCGACCTCCTGCCCGGAGAGCTGGGAGTTGTAGGTGTCGATCGGTGGGAAGTGGGTGAAGACGCGGGTGCCGTCCAGGCCCTCCCACCAGAACGTGTGGTGCGGGAACGTATTCGTCTGGCTCCAGGAGATCTTCTGCGTCAGGAACCACTTCGCCCCCGCGAGCCGCACCAGCTGCGGCAGCGCGGCGGAGTAGCCGAACGTGTCCGGCAGCCACACCTCCTCCGTCTCGATCCCGAACTCCTCCAGGAAGAAGCGCTTGCCGTGCGTGAACTGCCGCGCCAGCGCCTCACCACCCGGCATGTTCGTGTCGGACTCCACCCACATGCCGCCCACGGGCACGAAGCGGCCCTCCGCGACCGCCTTCTTCACCCGCGCGTACACCTCCGGCCGGTGCTCCTTGATCCAAGCGAACTGCTGCGCCTGCGACATGGCGTAGACGAAGTCCGGCTCGTCCTCCAGCAGCGCGGTCATGTTGGAGGCGGTACGGGCGACCTTGCGCACCGTCTCGCGCAGCGGCCACAGCCACGCCGAGTCGATGTGGGAGTGCCCCACGGCGCTGAGCCGGTGCGCGGAGGCGTGCGCGGGCGCGGAGAGCACCTGAGCGAGCTCCCCGCGCGCCCGCTCCGCCGTGCCGCCGACGTCCTGCAGATCCACCGCGTCCAGCGTCCGCTCGATCGCCCGCAGGATCTCCCAGCGGCGCGGCGAGTCCACCGGCAGCTCGGTCATCAGCTGGCCCAGCACCTCCAGGTCCTGCACCAGCTCCCACACGGTCCGGTCGAAGACCGCCAGGTCCATCCGCGCCAGGCGGTAGCGGGGGGCGTCGTCGGCCGTCTCCCGGTCGCCCAGCTCGGTCGGCACGAAGGGGTGGTAGTCCATGATCACGGGATTGGACGCGGCCTCGACGTGCAGCAGCACCCGCTCGCCGCCCGCCACGCGCTCCCCGACGCGCACCCACTGGTTGCGCGGGTTGAGGCCCTTCACCGGCGAGCCGTCCGGGCGGTAGACCAGGCCCTCGCACTGAAAACCCGGCATGTTCTCGTCGAACCCCAGGTCCAGCACGGCCTCGACCGTACGGCCCGCCCAGCGCTCCGGCACCGTCCCCGACACCGTGAACCAGCTGGTGCCCCACGCCGGCCCCCACCGCTCGCCTACCGCGATGGGCGTGCGCGGGGCCGCCAGCCCCTCCTCGACGGGCACGGGCTCGCCGGACGCGTGCCACACGGAGACGTCCAGCGGCACGGACTCGGGGTACACGGCCGGGCGGATGCGCTCCTCCAGCACCCTCGTGAGCCGGGCTTCGGTGATGGCGCGGTCGTTGTGCATGCCTCTCCTTGTCCGTGTCGTCTCGTGCGTGTCGTCTTGTCCGTGTCGTCGTCCGTGGACTACCAGCGGTACGTGACGCGAGCGGGGGCCGACGCCGTGTACAGCTCGTCCACGGCGCGCACCTCGAGGCGGGTGACCGCCTCGTCGGCCGTACGGCGCAGAGCCGGGACGTAGTAGGCATGCCCACAGGTGCCGCCCAGGAAGCGGCGCGCCCCGCCGGGCAGCACCTGGTGCAGCTCGTAGTGGCGTACGGGCGGGACGTCCGGCCGGGACGGGGGCGGGGCCCAGACGACGCGCAGGGCGGCGGCGCCGTCGGCGGCGCGCGCGGCCGCGGTCACGCCGGCGGCGCCCGGCCGGCCGGGCGCCGCCACCGGCGCGTCCCGCACCGCCAGGCCGCCCAGCCGCCAGCGCACCGCCCCGCCGTCCGGGGCCGTGAGCCGGACGCCCAGGGCCCGCACGGTACGGTCGCCCCGGCCGCCGGCCCCGAGCGCGCCGAGGCGCAGCGTGACGGTGCTCCAGCCGCTGCCGTCCCCGCGGGCGGTGCCGGCCGGCACGTAGGAGAAGCGGTACGGGCGCCGCTCCTCGAGCGCGACCGCCAGCTCCACGCGGACGGCCGCCGAGCCGGGGTCGGTGCGGTGGGTCAGGTGCACGACGGCCGGGCCGGAGAGCGGCAGCCGCGCCGTGAACAGCTCGATCGTCGCCGGAGCGCCGAGCGTGCCGTCGACCAGGAGGCTGCTGCCGCCCCGCCAGGCGTCGGCGAAGTCGAAGCCGACGGCCGGCCGGGCGCCCTCCGTGTGGATCACCCAGCGGCGGCCGGGCAGCCGGTCCTGGAGCCCCAGGTGACTCCAGGCGCTCTCGCCGGTGCGCCGGCCCCGCTCGTACCAGCCGAGGCCGTGACCGGTGTTGAACGTCGTCGCGAACGGCAGCGTGGTCAGTGTGGAGCGGTCCGCGACGGACGCGGCCGGGGCCCGCCACGGCCCCGCGTCGTCCGGGCGGGCCGGGTCCAGCGCGTGCCCGGACCAGAAGCGGTCGTCGCGTGCGTGGAAGGCGCCGGGGGAACGCCCGCCGGAGGGCAGGCTCTTCCAGGTCCACTCGGGACGGTAGAAGCCGAACGAGGCGGTGTGCGGGGCGCCGGCCGGCACGAGCGCGTCCCAGTCGACGCGGGTGTCCCAGCCGCCCGCCTCGACGTCGATCCCGGCCCACAGCTCGTACGGGCCGCGCCCCATCCCTCGCGCGCGCTCGCCGGAGGAGACGAGGCGGGAGCGGTCCCAGCCGAAGTTGAGGAACATCGTGTCGGCGGCGGTGAAGAACGGGGCGTTGGCGTCGTTGAGCTCGTTCTGCCAGGCGACGTCGCCGGAGACGGCCAGGGCGTCGTACCAGGTGACGCGGAGCCCGCCGCCGCGCGCCCGCAGGTACGCCACGAAGTCCCGCATGTCCGCGCCCAGCCGGGCGTCCCCGCCGCCGGTCTCGGCGTTGACGAACCAGCCGTCGAAGCCGTACGCCCGCGCCACCTCGATCAGCTTGTCGGCCACCGGGAAGGCGCCGTCCGGGCCGCGCCGGACCAGCTCGCGCGTCCACCGCAGCCGGCCGCCGTAGGCCGTGGGCGGCAGGAAGACCGTGCCCAGGACGGGCACGCCGTTGCGGTGGGCGGCGTCCACGACGGGCGCGTTGGGCGCCAGGATCAGCCCCTCGCCGGAGGAGCCGCCCCAGAAGACCAGCTCGTCGAGGTAGGCCCAGTGCGTCAGGGCGTAGAAGTCGGCCGTCTCCGAACCCTGCGAGGGGTTGCCGGACGTGGTGGCGAAGGCGGCGAGGGCGCAGATCCGGGCCTGGCCGGCGCGGGCGGTGGGGTTGGCGGGCAGGGGAGCGAAGCGGGGGGCGAGGGGGACGGTGGATCTGTTGAAGGGCAGGTCCGGGTCCTGTTCGGGCGTCCAGGAGGCCAGGCCGCGCCAGACGATCCCGGGGCCGGGCGAGCCGTCGGGGAGGCTGTCGGGGTACCAGTAGGAGGCGTACGGCCGGAGGTCACCGGTGGCACGGGTGACGGCCTCCCCGGAGGGTCTTGTCCCGACAGCCGCGGAGGGGCTTGCCCCGGCGGCCGGGGTGGGCGCGAGGGCGGCCGCGGCGCTCGCGGCGCCGGCGGCGAGGACCTCGCGGCGCGTCACGCTCATGACCCCACCTGCTCCACCGTCAGCACCTCGGTGATGCCGCGCGCCGCCAGATGCCCGGCGTCGTGGGCCCGCTGGGCCAGGACGACCGCCGGCCGGACGCCGTCGGCGGCCAGCCGCGTCCACGCCTCGAAGAACGCCCCGCCCGGCGCGCACACCGCCCGCGCCGGCGCCGTCTCCTCGTCGCCCGCGTCCACGGCCAGCGCAGTCCGCCGGGGCGCAGGACCCGGAGGGTCCTCCTCCCGCCACCGCCGTACGCCTCGCGAGAACGCCTCCCCGGCGGGTTTGATCCGCCGGTCGTTGGTGAACAGGCCGAGCCCGTACTCGAGCTCCGGGAAGTCCGCCAGCGCGCGGTCGACGTCATGGGAGCACCACCAGGTGATCCCCCACAGGTCCGGGCAGTCGGCCGCGGCGGCGATCGTCGCCTCGGTGAACTCCGCCGCCCGCTCCGGCGGGATGTGCGGGGCCGGCGCCCCCACCTCCTGCAGCCAGACGGGCCGGCGGGGATCGGTGGCCCAGGCCTTGGACAGCTCGACGAGGTACGCGGCGTGCCGCACGGTGGCGGCGCCGCCGGGCCCGTGGCGCTGGGCGGTGCCGTTGAACACCCAGGAGTGGACCGCCGTCATCGCCCCCAGCCGCGCGGAGTGGGCGGGGGTGAAGGGATGCGTGCCGTCGTGGAAGGCGGCGTCGTACGAGGCGTGCAGATGCGCGCGCCCCGGCGCGCCCTTCTCGCACGCGTCGAGCATCCGGCGCAGCCAGCGGTCCGCCTGCGCGGGGCCGATCCGGTCGGGGTCGGGGTGCGGGGGACCGGAGAACTGGTTGAACTCGTTGCCGACGGTCATCCCGAGGAAGTGGGGCCGGTCCGCGAGCGCCCGGGCGAGGGCGGTCAGGTACGCGGCCTGGGCCTCGACGACGTCGGGATCGGTGAACAGGCCGCGGCGGTGCCAGGTGGTGGTCCAGGAGGGAACGAAGTCGAAGCTGGAGAGGTGGCCCTGCAGCCCGTCGACGCCGACGTCGAGCCCGCGCTCCCCGGCGGCGTCCACCAGCAGCGTGAGCTGCTCGACGGCACGCGGGCGGATGAGGGCGCGGTTGGGCTGGAAGAGGGGCCAGAGGGGGAAGGCCCGGATGTGGTCGACGCCGAGGGTGGCGATGGAGTCCAGGTCGGCGCGGATGTCGTCCAGGTCGAAGTCGAGCCAGTGGTGGAACCAGCCCCGGGTGGGGGTGTAGTTGACGCCGAAGCGCATGAGGCGTTCCGTCCCTTCAGCCTTTGACGGCGCCCTCGCCGACGCCGCGGAAGAAGTACCGCTGCAGGCAGGCGAACATCACGACGAGCGGGGCGACCGCGATGATCGTGCCGGCGGCCACCAGTCGGGGGTTCTGGGCGAACGTGCCGTGGAGGAAGTTCAGTCCGACGGTCAGCGTGAACCTCTCCGAGTCGGAGAGCACGATCAGCGGCCAGAGGAAGTCGTCCCACGCCCCCATGAACGAGAAGATCGCGACGACCGCCAGCGTGCCCCGCACCGACGGCAGCGCGATCCGGGTGAACCTCTGCCAGACGTTCGCCCCGTCCACGACGGCCGCCTCCTCGATCTCGTGGGGCACGGCGGCGAAGGCGTTCCGCATGAGCAGGACGTTCAGGGCGCCGACCGATCCGGGCAGGACGACGGCGGTGAGGGTGTTGTTCAGGTGGAGATCGCGGACCATGGTGAACTGCGCGATGATCACGGACTCCAGGGGCACCAGCAGCGCCAGCACGAAGGCGTGACCGGCGACCCCGCGCCCCCGGAAGCGCAGCCGCGCCAGCGCGTAGCCCGCCATCGACGCGCCGGCGAGATTGGTGAGCACGCTCGCCACGGCCACCTCGAGGGAGTTCAGCGCGTAGTCCCAGACGGGGATGATGTCCGCGACCTCGGCGTAGTTGCCCGCCGTGGGGTGCGCGGGCAGGAAGCGCGGCGGCGAGGTGTAGACGTCCTCCGTGGTCCCCTTGAACGAGGTGGACAGCTGCCACAGGAACGGGCCGACGGTGACGGCCAGCACGAGGAGCATCAGGAGGTAGCGCAGCGCCTTCTCCCAGCCGGGCGTGCGCCGCATCAGACCTCCTCCGCACGGTCGGCGCGCAGCACCAGGAGCATCAGCAGCAGCGTGATGACGAAGACCACCAGCGAGAGGGCCGAGGCGTAGCCCACCCGTCCGTTCAGCCCGGTGCCGGTGCGCTGGACGAGCATCACCAGCGTGGTGTCCTGCCCGGCCGGCCCGCCGGTCGGCCCGGCCATCAGATAGACCTCGGAGAAGACCTTGAACGCCGCCACCGACGACAGCGCGCCGACCAGCACCATGGTGGAGCGCACGGCCGGCACGGTCACGCTGACGAAGCGGCGCAGCGCGCCCGCCCCGTCGACGGCGGCCGCCTCGTGCAGCTCGCGCGGGACGTTGCCCAGCGCCGCGAGGTAGATGACCATGTAGTAGCCCAGGCCCTTCCAGACCGTGAGCGCCATGGCGCTCAGCAGCAGCGCCCACGCGTCGCCCAGGAAGTGCACCGGCCCGGCCCCGAGGGCGCCCAGAATGCCGTTGACCAGGCCCCGGTCGTCGAGCATCCACACCCAGATCAGGGCCGCCACGACGACGGACGCGACCACGGGCGTGTAGAAGGCGGAGCGGAAGAACACGACGCCCGGCAGCCGCTTCTGCACCAGCAGCGCCAGCAGCAACGGCAGAAGCACCGTGAACGGCACGACGAGGAGCACGTACAGACCGCTGTTGCGCAGGGCGACCCAGAACTGTTCGTCGGCCGCCAGGGCGCGGAAGTTCTCGAGCCCCACCCACCGGCCGGGCGTGAGCGTACGGGCATCGGTGAACGCCGTGCCCACCGTGCTGAGGAAGGGATAGAGACTGAAGGCGGCGACCACGGCGAGCCCCGGCAGCAGGAACAGCCAGGGACTGAGCGCCCGGTGCGTACGTCGCGGCACGGCGGGGTCAGCCCCGCTCGAGGAGCGCGTTGCTCTGTGCGGCCGCGTCGTCCAGCGCCCGGCGGGGGGACTTCTTTCCCTGCAGGGCCTTGGCGACCTCGTTCCTGAGCACCGTCTTCATCTCGTCGCTCATCACGACGGGCGTGTAATTGACCGCTCCCTGGAGCATTCTCGCCGACGCCACCCGGACCCGGCCCGCGTCGGTGCCGTCGTCCCGCGTCCAGTACGGGTCCTGGAGCGAACCCCGGGTGCTGGGGAAGACGGCGACCTTGTGCGCGAACGCCTCCTGCTTCTCCCGCCCGGTGACGAAATGGGCGAAGGCGACCGCGGCGGCCTTGTGCCGGCTCTTCTCGCTCACCGCCAGGCCCATCACGTACATGTTGGGCTTCCCCGTGTTGTTGGGGGCGTCCGTGATGCCGAGGCCGCGGTAGAGGCCGGGCGCGTTCTTCTTGAACGTCTCCAGGTCATGGGCGCCGCCGGGATTCATGGCGACCTTCTGCTCGAGGAATTTCTGCCCCGCCTTCTCCGGCGTGTTGGTGAGCGCCTGCGGGTCGAGGCCGCCGCGGTCGTAGAGCTCCTTGTATCTGCCGAGGAGTTCCACGCCCTTCGGCTCGTTGTAGGTGAACTTCGTGGCGTCGTCGTTCATCAGCCGCACGCCGTAGCGCCCGAAGTCCTCGATCGTGGGGGCGCTCGCCAGGGTGGCGGCGCTGCCGCCCGGCGCGGCCGCCAACCGGTGGGCGGCGGCGAACAACTCGTCGTACGTCCTGGGGGGCTTCTCGGGATCGAGGCCGGCCTTGCGGAAGAGCGCCTTGTTGTAGAACAGCGGTCCGGTGTTCAGATACCAGGGAAAGGCGTACGCGCCGGACAGTCCCGGCAGCACATTGCCCTGCCACGCCTCCGGCGTGTACTCGCCCTTGAACCGCGCCGCCGCCTTCTCCTTGTCCAGGTTCATCAACAACCCGGCCCTGGCCAGCGGATAGGACAGGTCGGGGGAGACGTTGACGACGTCCGGCAGCGTCCCGCCGCCGGCGTCGGCGCTGAGCTTCTCGGCGTAGTGCTCGGCGGGCTGGTCGACCCATTTGACCTTCACATCGGGGTACTTCTCCTCGAAATCCCTCACCACGCCGTCGAAGTAGTCCTTGAAGTTCGCGCGCAGATTCCAGGTCTGGAAGGTGATGCGGCCCTCCGGCTTTCCGTCCGCACGTGAACCCCCGCCGCCGTCGTCCCCCGGCCCGCAGGCGGTGAGCAGCAGCGCTGCGGCGAGAAGCGGCACGGCGACGGGTCTGGACCGGCGTATGGGCATGGCGGGAGGAACTCCTTCGATCGGGTCGGCAGGAGGCAGGTCAAAACCTGCACCCGGTAGGGGAGTTCGTCAATACTGCCGCCACGCGCTAATGCGCTTTAGTGTGGTGGCGCCGGTGTCCCCGAAGCGTTCCGGCGGGAAGGACAGCCATGCGCCGCAGGCCGGCCCGCAGGCCGACGATGAAGGACATCGCGCGCCGCGCCGGCGTCTCGGAGAGCGCGGTGTCCTTCGCGCTCAACGACCGGCCCGGCGTCTCGGAGGCCACCCGCGAGCGCGTCCGCCGCGTCGCCGAACAGCTCGGCTGGCGACCCAGCACCGCCGCCCGCGCGCTGTCCGGCGAGGGCGCGGCGACCGTCGGCCTCGTCCTCGCCCGCCCGGCCCGCACCCTCGGCGTCGAGTCCTTCTTCCTCCAGCTCCTCTCCGGCGTCCAGGAGACCCTCGCCGGCCACGGCCTCGGCCTGCTCTTCCAGGTCGTGGAGGACCTGGACGCCGAGTGCGCCGTCCACCGCCGCTGGTGGGCCGAACACCGCGTGGACGGCCTGCTCGTCGTCGACCCCCGCGACGGCGACCCCCGCCCCGCCCTCCTCGCCGAGCTGGGCCTGCCCACCGTGATCGTCGGCGCCCCCGCCGCGCCCGTCCCGCCCGGCGCGCCGATCTCCACCGTCTGGGCCGACGACACCGGCGCCATGGCCTCAGTCGTCGACCACCTCCACCACCTGGGCCACCGCCGCATCACCCACATCGCGGGCCTGTCGGAGCTCTCCCACACCCGCCGCCGCATCGACTCCCTGCGCACCGAGGCCGCCCGCCGCGGCCTGGCCGACGCGGTCTCCCTCCCCACCGACTACTCCGACGCCCAGGGTGCCGAGGCCACCCGCCGCGCCCTCTCCGCCCGCCGTCCCCCGACCGCGATCGTCTACGACAACGACGTCATGGCCGTCGCCGGCCTCGCGGTCGCCGCCGAACGCGGACTGGCCGTCCCCGCCGACCTGTCCATCGTCGCCTGGGACGACTCGGCCCTCTGCCGCAACACCCACCCCACCCTCACCGCCCTGACCCGCGACACCCCAGCCTTCGGCCGCCACGCCGCCCACCACCTCATCACCCTCCTCGCCGGCGCCCCCCCGACCAGCACCCAGGACACGGTGCCGCGCCTGTGCCGACGAAGCAGCACGGGGACGGCGGCCCCGAACGGGTGAACGGCACGTACACACCAGATCCCCTGGCACGTCCCGCTGTCCGCGCTGCTGAAGACGTCCGTGCCGCACGGGCCCAACAGCCCGCAGTCCGAGGTCGCAGGCGTGCTGGAATCGTTCACTGAGTGATTCGGGGACGAGGCGGCCATGCTCCCGCTCCTGTGGTCCGAGGGCCACAAGGAGTGCGAGGAGGCCAGGGAACGGGCGTGCAGCGAGCCGGACATGGCCGCGCACCTGGTGTCGTACGGCATCACCGACGGGAACTGGGCCCCGCGGATCCACGCCATGCGGGCCCTGGTGCTGAGGTGAGGCCGCTGCCGGCCCAGCGGCGGGGGGTGCAGACCGTCTGCGAGCACCTGGGCGACCTCCAGGGCGGTGTGGTGATGCCCACCGGCAAGGTCCTCCTCTGCCAGAGCCCACCCGGCTCGGCAGTGGCCGTCCGCGCTCGCTCCTGGAGCGCCGCCTCATACTCGCCGCCTGGTCCCGCGCCCGCGTCCCGTGACCTCGCCCGGCTCCCCGGAGCCGGTCCCGGTCACTTCTTCCGCGACTTGGTCAGCTTCTCCTTGGCCTCCTTCAATTCCTTCTGAAGAAGCAAAAGCCGTCCGCCTGCCGTCCACTCTCCCTGATGCCTCCAACAGCGCGAAGTCCCACGCCTGACCGGCAGCTTGCACGGCTTACCGGCCCCGGTCCGCGCGCCACAGCGCTGCGGGACCTTTGCCACCCTCATCCGCCTCCCGCCCGATCCCCAAGGCGCCCCGACCTCGGAACGCAGAGCCAACTCTCCTCCTGCCGCGTAGGCGGCAGCCAGGGCGCATACCCGGTGGAGCAGCGGCACGACAAGGGCACACGACGCCGGCCTCGCCCTGTTCGCCGCTGCCGCCCAAGCGCTAAGAAGGCGCCTTGTGAGGCGTCGTTGACACGGCCTCTGACCCGCAACAAACGCTGGATCCTGACGCTCTGTCGGCGCAATTCCCGGCGCTTTCGGGAAGACGGTCCAGGAGGCTGAGGCCAAAGCTGGATGACCAGTTGGACGCCAAGCTACGCTCACCGATCACAACCCCATAAACAGGTGACCCCGGCGGTGCTACCAACACCCCGGGGCCCGACACCGAAGAGGTAGATCTTCGATGCGTATCCACCTTAGCGCGCGCAAGCGTGCCTTCACGGTGCTGGGCAATGAGGTCCTACGGGACCGGAGGCTCAGCTTCACCGCCCGCGGGATCCTCGCCTTCCTGCTGTCCCTGCCGGACGGTGCCCGGGAGGACGTCCGCACCCTCGCTGACAAGAACCCGGGCCTGGGCCGCCGGGGCGTCGCCAAGGCCGTCGAGGAGCTGATCGAGCTCGGCTACTACGTACGCCGCACGGTTCGGGACGAGGAGACGGGCCAGGTCCAGACCGAGACGTACGTCTTCGACACCCCGCAGCCTGCCGGGGCCCCGTTTCCCGTGCCGGCGGGAACCGGTGAGGCGGAGGCCGGGAAGGCGGGAGCGTTCCCCAAGGGGAACAAGAACCCGGAAGAAGAACCTCCCACCCCGGCGCCCGCCGGGCGGGCGGGGGAGGAGGCCTCCATGGTTGACGACACGGGCCGCGCAGCCGCGCTGCTGGCGAGGCTCGGGACCGCCGAGCCGAAGCTCACCCTAGGCACGGCAGAAGCGCTCGCCCTGGCTCCCCTGGCCGCCCCCTGGCTGGAGCGCGGCCTGTCCGAGCTGGAGATCCGGAACCTGCTCACCGCCGGCCTGCCGCCGACCGTCCACTCGCCACGAGCCCTCCTGGCCGACCGCCTGATCCGCAAGCTGCCCGCGCCGCGCACTCGCCGGGACGCTGCCGCACCCGCGGCTCCCCTGGCCGAATGCGGGGAGTGCCGTGATCCCCTGCCCCGCGGCCAGCAGAGCAGCATCTGTGCTGCCTGTGCTGGTGTCGCGGCACTCTCCGGCCCTGCTGCAGTCGGAGGCATGGGACACGTGACCGACCACGTGGCCGCCCTGCGAGCGGTATTGCGCGGTCGGCGCGTCCTTCCCACTGCCCACGCTTGAAGTGGTCTCGTCAGCACGTCACCCCGACTGGCCTTGGCGTAGTGCAGAAATGGGCAGAGAGCAGCCACGCCGGCTCAGGAGCGATAAGTGGTGCGTTGTCACTCGGCCCCGGCGGCTGGCGCCTAGTGCCCTCTCAACCGACGGTTCTCTGCTTCGAGCTCCGCGACGCGGCGTTCCAGCTCTACCCGAGAGGGCTTCCTTTGCCGGGTGGGAGCGACCGTTCCGCTGCGGGCCCTGGGCGGCTCGGCGGCCAGTCCGATCGGTTCGTAGGCCACGATGCGGGCAGGGTCCTTCCCGCACTCCGGACACCGCATGGAGGACGATCCATGCTTCGTGGGCTCATCGTTCTCGCAGTGCCGCTGGGTCTCGGTGATGTGGCCGCAGTACAACCGGACTCGCCACCGCATGATCTCGTGATCAGGGTTCTTGAAAGAGAGCATCAGTTCCAGAACCTCCTGCCGTCGTGCATCTGCACGCTGCTTGAGCTCTGGGTCGGCAGCCTCGGCGGCGCGCCACTCGGCAGCCTGCCGCCCCACGGCATCACGGATCTGGTCGGCGACCTTCTGGCCACTGTGGTCGCGCCGGGTCAGCTGGTACTCCTCGAGGGGAGTCCCATGGCTTCTGTATTCGCTCTCGCGCATGTGCTCGACCGTAGCCAGGCCGGTGCGCCGGCGCCGGAACTTCTGTGAGATTGCGGGAGGAGGTGCAAGCCAGCCGATGTCCCAGCGGGATCGCCTAGAGCTGACTGCAGTCTGCTGCCGAGTGTTCAGGGCTGGACAGGTGGTACCACGACCCCACACGGGTGGCGGTTTCGGTGCACCCTAGCGCTGGATGCCTCGTGTTCTCCTTCACGCTGCGTCGCCATATTGGCATGGCCGTCGCATGACGCAGGAGGGAAACGGGCAGGTCCGAGCTCAACTAAGTGTGCCGTACCGCGCCCGGCTGAGTTCGATGTTCGCTACCAACGCGTTCGCTGTTCCGTATGTATTTCGGCCAGTTTCGTCGACAAACTCAGCCCCGCAGATGACCTCCTGGACACCCTCCGTTCCATGCTCCTCGACTACGGGGAGAAGGAACTGGCGGACCAGATACCTCTCGGAGAGCCAAGGAAGTCGGGGTGATTCAGTTGCAGACTCAGCCGCTGTGAACGACACGTGTGGCTGGCCGACATGACCTTGTCAGGGAAGGTAGGTGCGCTGCCATTCGAGAGAGGACATGGTCTGCGCGGCCTCGGCGAGTGCCAGGGCTGAGGGTGTCTTGAGCTTGGCGCGGGTGCTGTCGACCCATTCCTGGGCGTTGCGGTAGCCCTGCTCCAGGTACTCCAAGCCCTGGATCATGCACTCGAGCTTGTCGGCGTCGCGCGCGACTCTCACTTCGAGCGTGTCGCCGTTCTCGTACTCCTGGACGATGGCCTGGATGCCTGCCGCGACGGCCGGGTGGGCCTTCGAGACCTGGTCGGCCGTGACGCGTTCGTTGCCGGCCGCGGTGACGTACCTGCGGCCGATCCACGGGATGTCGCCGACGCGGGTCTCCTGGGTGTCGTGGAAGGTGCACAGCAGGGCGACCTTCGAGGGGTCGGCGCCTTCCATCATGGCGAGGACGGACCCGATGACGGCGGTGCGGAAGCTGTGTTCGGCGATCGTCTCGGGGTCCTTGACGCCGGCGATCCACCACCCTGAGCGCTTCATGCGCTTGAGGGCGCCCACTTCCATCATGTAGCCGACAGTCCCCTTGTCGTGCTGTTCGTCAGACATACGACCTACCCCTCCGTGGATCATGGACTGCTCAGCTTCAGACCGTAGTGCACGGCATCGAGCTCGCGCCGGGCTTGTGGTGAGATCTGGCTGCCGTCCAGGAGGATGGTCACTCGCCGTCGGAGCTCTGCTCCGAGCTGCGGGTCGGCCGACAGCGACCCCGGCCGCGAGGCGATGAGTGCCCACACGGAGTGCACATTCAGGTCGACGCAGCCCAGCGCCGGGTCGAGGCGGTCCGCAAGGCCGCGCAGCAGAGCTCCGGCGTCCCAGCGGTGCGGTGAGCGCTCAGTCATGAACGAGTCGTCGGGATAGGGGGAGCGGTCGAGGCCGAGCCAGTGCGCCCAGTAGTTGAGGTTGGCGATCTCGCCCGCATCGCCTCCCATAGCGCGCTCGATGAAGCCGTGCAGAACGTCCAGTTCTCCGTACCGGGTCAGGGACGTGGCCACGGAACGTGCGTCGGCCCACCGCGGTGACCAAGCGGTATGGGAGAGATGGAGCGGGTGTCGGGAGCGCAGATCGTCTAGCCACGTGTGCGTGTCCGGGGCGGGGTCGTAACTGCACAAGTACAGGGCTTGGCGGCGGAGCAGCGCGCCGGGCTCTCCCGCGTGGTCGGCCAGCTCGGCACATCGGCGCATGTGGGTGTGGAACTGCTCCAGCAACGCCGGCGGAAGAAGAGGGCTGTCCCGGGCAGGGCCACGACGGCGCGGGGGCTCGACCATGGCGGGCGGTACGGCGGCCGGGGCTGCTCCGGTAAGGGCCCAGGCGATCATGTGGGTCGAGGTTCGGGTGAGCACCCAACTCGCCAGAGGGTGCGTTGTGAGATCGCTGCGACAGCCGACGTCGTTCAACGCGTGGGCGATGACCGCGTCTGCCTCCATCGCGGAATCGAAGAGGGTGAGCAGGGCCTGCTCGGCCCCATGGGTGAGGAGACTGCGGCGCAGGGCCAGGAACTGCCCGGCGGCCATGGCGGTCAAGGGCCGCCGCCCGCTTTCCCAGCCCTGCACGGTGGTTGTGTCCACGCCGAGCAGCTCTGCGAGTCGCTGCTGCGTGCAGGGCAATCGCTCCCGGACGATCTTGAACAGGTGCCCTGCTACTAACCCTTCGAGGGCTCGCTCACGGGAACGCCGACTCGTGGTCAGTGTTCCCGTGGCCGGACTGTGGCGCGGTGGGGTCATCGCCTGTTCTCCACTAGCGCGACTGGAGTGGAACTCGTACAGAGGGTCAGTTTCCGGAGTCCGTGGCCAACCGTAGGTTCAACGCATGGGGCACACGGCACGCACAGTCGAAGCATAACCGCGCACAGTAGCGGTTGTGTGCGCCCGGCCCCGGCACCAGTGGACAGGAGGAGGAGTACCCGTGCGCGACGAAACAGAGGTGTCTTGGAGGGAGCCCCGGGCATCGGATCAGGCGGGTGAGAAAGAGGCGCCCCGGGGTCCTCGGGCGGGTCGGGATTTCGAGAAGGACGATGTCGTCCGCGACACCCGCAGGGGCCGCATCGGCATCGTCATGGACAACGTCGGTCCCCGATACCAACTCCGCCCACCCGCAGGTGGCCGGGAGTGGGAGGCCGCCGTGGCCGACATGGAGCAGGTCCCGGCCTCGGACCGGATGAAGGCGAGAGTCGCCGAGACGAACGCGGCCAGCCACCAGCGAGGCGGGGTAATCCTATGAGCCTCAAGTCGGTGTTGTTTCACGGTCGGTGGTTCCTCACCCCGGACACGGAGCCGGACGCCCGGCCCTTGACGCACGCCCGGACCTGCGTGGTCTGTATGGAGGAGATCGCTGATCAGGACCGTGACCCGGTGAAGGCCGGGGCGCAGAGCCCGGCCGACGTCAGCTCCGAGGCCACACAGCGATGGGTGTTCGGGCATCTGGCCAAACACCCCGGCCACCTGACTTACGACGTGATCATCAGCCGCCTGTACCGGGCATACCTCGCGGGCCGGGCCGACGGGGAGCCGATGTGACCCACACTCCTGCGCCTCGGGCCGGGCACCGGTACTGGTGCGAGCTGAATGCGGAAGCAGCCGACCGGTCGCGGATCGTCCCCCTCGCAGGCGAGCCGACCACAACCCGTCCCTTGGCCGTGCGGTGGCTGAGATGGCACGCCTTGTATGCCGCCCAGCGGATAGACCCGGCCCCCGAGGACGTGTTGCACCTGGGAGCGATCACCGCTGGCCGCCCCTTGGGCGAGGGCAACTCTGTCCAGATCCTGAGGATCTGGGAGGCCGACGTCGCGGCGCACGAGCGGGCCATGGACGAGCTGCGGGCCGGCGCCCGCGTCGAACTGGTCGTGACCGGGCCGTACGTGTCGCTCACAGCGACGCCACTGCATCCAAAGGCCAGGCAGCTTCGGGAAGCCCGGACCTTTGTCCGGGCGGCCTGACATGACCCCCAGAGCCCAACAGGGCGGTCTCGGACCCGTGCGCTGCCTTCACCCCCCCCGAGTCGTGCACTACCGAGGACGGGGTGGCCACCTGCTGGTGCGGTGCCCAGATTTTCACGGACTACCAGGCGCTCGGCGGAGCGGTGCTGGACGTGGGCGAGCGCCCGCCCGACCTGCCCGCCGGGCGCACGAACAGTGGCACCGGAACCGGCACGCTCACGTTCGGCAGCACGACACAGGGTCCCTGACTGCCGGAGGCGGCCAGTGTCCGCGGCAACTGCACGGATCGCGAAGATGAGGAGGCTCACATGGCACAACGCTCCGCTGACGGGTTACGCCGCTTGTACGACCGGTGGTTCGCATCGACGCCGCAGACGGTCGTGCTCCAGCCGACGAGTTTCTGCAACATGGACTGCACCTACTGCTACCTGCGGGATCGGGGCCTGAAGAACGACATGCTGCCCGTGACCGCCGGTGCCGTGGCGGCATCGGTCGACGAGCTGGCCGACGGCGGTCAGCCGCTGGGGCTGGTCTGGCACGGCGGGGAGCCCCTGACCCTAGGGACGGAGAAGTTCACGGCTCTGCTGGCCCCGTTCGAGACCCTGCGTAGGGAGGGCCGGGTTCAGCACTATGTCCAGACCAACGCCACCTTGCTCAACGACGCCTGGTGTGACCTGCTGGAGGAGTTCGAGTTCCGCGTCGGGGTGAGCATCGACGGCCCGGTGGCCCTGAACACCCAACGGGTGGACCGCCGGGGCCGGCCTGCCTTCGAGCGGGCGGTGCGGGGCATCGCCCGTCTGCGGGAGCGGGGCATCGGGTTCTCGGTCATCGCGGTGGTGGGCAAGGAGGGCATCGGCCGCCCGGAGGAGCTGCTGGACTTCCTCGCTGCTCTCGGCTGTCACTCGCTGGGCTTCAACATCGAGGAGACCGAGGGCGTCAACACCGAGCGCCGCCCGCCCACCCGTGAGCAGGCCGAGGACTTCTGGCGGCGGGTCCTGGCCTGGTCCCGCGAGCACGATGGCCCGGTGCTGAGGGAGCTTGAGCGGCTCTCCGAGTACCTCAGCTTGGCCCGAGGCGGGCGCAAGGCCGAGTGGCACAGCCGCCTGCTCGACCCCATCCCCACCGTGACCTGGAACGGTGACGTCGTGTTGTTGTCGCCGGAGCTGGCGGACACCACGGACGGCGCATACAGCGACTTCCTGGCTGGGAACGTACGGGAGCAGACCATCGCACAGATGCTGCGGCAGGCGCCCCGCCTGCGCTACGTCCGCGACTTCCTGACCGGCCTCGAGCTCTGCCGGACCGAGTGCGAGTTCTTCGACTTCTGTCGCGGGGCCCAGGCCGGCAACCGCTACTTCGAGAACGGCAGCCTGGCCACCACCGAGACGAACTACTGCCGCGTCTCCTGCCAGGCCCTGGTCATGGCCCTGTCCACCACCGTGAAGAAGGAGCACGCCGTATGACACTGCTGGAACAGCTCACGACCACCGACGCAGCCGTGGTGCGCGAATTGATCGCCGCGTACGGACGTCCGCCGGGCGGAACCGTCCACGCCAAGTTCGACAACCGGCCCACCTGGGACAACTGGTCGAACACACCGGCGGTGACCTTCAACAATCAGCCGACCTGGGACAACTGGAATAAGAAGAAGTAGGCCGCCCCTCCCGGTGGCACGCCCGCACGGACGCGGGTGTGCCACCCGCTGGACACCGTGAAGGAAGAGCGCATGGAATCGCGCAAGGTACGCCGTGTGAGCGTGACCCTCCCCGCCCTGGACGAGCCGGGCCTGTACCTGTCGAACGTCACGTCGCTCGAAGGCGGCCGGGGCAGAGTTGCGGAGTTCCAGTACGCCGACCAGGACCTGCGCGAGCTGGACCTCGCCGGCGCCCACCTGCTGGACGGCCGCATCCAGCGCGTGCGGACCCAGCGCGCCAGGCTCCACGAGGTACGGGCCGACTCGGTGCAGTTCTCCGACTGCGACCTGTCCTCGCTGACGTGGTCAGACAGCAAGCTCTCCCGCGTCACGTTCAGCAACTGCAAGATCATGGGCGCCCTGTTCGAGGATGTCGCCCTGGAGAACGTCCTCTTCGAGAACTGCAAGTTCGACTACGCCACCCTCGACCGCCTCCGCGCCACCGGCCCCGTGATCTTCTCCAAATGCACCCTGCGGGAGGCGACGATCAAGGCGTGCGACCTCAGTGCGGTCGCCTTCGACGCCTGTGACCTGCGGCTGGCCGAGTTCGAAGGCGGCAAGTACCGCGACTGCGACCTGCGCGGCAATGACCTGAGCACCCTGCGGGGTGTGGCCGCGCTCAAGAAGGTCCTCATCGACCGTGCGCAAGTCGCCCAGCTGGCCGAGGCGCTGGCGTCCGAGCTGGAGGTCACCTACGGCGAAGACCTCGACGACGACTGACCCCTGCTGAGGAGCGAGAGGGACGGCCATGTCAGTGAGCCTGGCGTTCAGCCGGAACGGAAACCTGCGAGAACGGTGCGAGATCGGCTCCGTCCAGATTAGCCGCAGGGAGATGGACTACGACGAAGGAGCCGTCGTGCCGGTCGGCGATTGGCGGCCACTGAATGCGCGGGAAACGCAGTGGCTTCAGGCCAAGCCGGGCATCCCCGAAAGCACCCAGGTCGAACTGGTACATCAGACCCTGCCGGTCACCCGCGCAGCAGGGGATCTTCACGCGGCCGCCGCCGGCTTCTACCCGTTCGCCGACCGCTGGCCCGCCGACTTCTTGGGCTGTGCCACGAACCCTGAAGACGCACGCACCACCACCGAAGACCCCGCAACTGGGCGACGCCTCGGCCTCCATGTGGACAACTGGGACCGGCTCCCGTACGGGGCCCGGCACGAAGGCCGCCGTCGGCTCTGCCTGAACCTCGGCCCTGGAACCCGCTATCTACTCCTCGGCGACCGGGACATCGAAGAGATCTTCCGAGCCGTGCGGCCGGACCCGGAACAGCGCTATCCGCACACCGACGACGTGAGGCAGTACGTCGTCCGGGGGCGGCCCCTGCAATGCCTGCGTATCCGTCTGGAACCCGGGGACGGCTACATCGCGCCCACTGAACTTCTGCCGCACGACGGCTCTACTTCGGGAGTGGGGTGGCCGTCCACCGCGGCTTTCTGGCTCGGCCGGTGGGCCAATCTGGCGCAGGGAGGAAGTAGCGCGGCCCCGTCAAGGCGGTTGGGCCCGTACACCGCTGATCAGAGCCCCATACGCCAAGAGTAGCCGGTGGGCGGCGTCATCTCCGGTGACCGGCACGGGATCTCCACCTTGAGCGGGCCCTGTGCTGGCCCCGCCACCCAGCTGGAGTGACTCTTCGCTGATGCGGCCACTGTTCAACATCCACCGTGATCGTGTCTGTGAACGGGGAATCGTGCTGATGCTGTCTTCGTGCGCGTCAGCTCTTATGCAGCCGAGGCAGCTGGCTTCACTGCTTCCGCCCCAACTTGCTCCTGCTGCGGAGGCACTGGAGGCGTTGGCGACCTGGCTGTCCACGGTGGTTGCGGCGGACCGTGCGGGCGTGGGGTGCAGGCTACCGGGAGGCGGTAGCGGGGTGGCCCGGAGGCTGGTCGTGGGGGGTACACGCGGGCTTTCTGCGGGGCTGAGGTGAGGGTGACTGCTGGCGGTGGGAGAGGCGTAAGCGCTCTCTCCAGGTGGAGCGGGAAGATCATGTGGCCGGTGTCGAGGTCCAGCGGGTGGCCTGCCCTGGGGCTACTGAGGTCCGGCCGTACTGGGAGCGCCGTTTCTCCGAAGAGTCCGCCCCGCGGCTCACGGCCGGCGGTACGCGTCCGGATCGACTCCCGGTGCGGGGTCTCTGGCGATCGTCACGTAGGCGGGGTATTCGGGATCCCCTGCTTCGATGATCGCGAAGAGGTCCAGATCGTGCCTGCAGAAGCGGTGCAGGTACTGGAAGAAGGTCTCCAACTCCTGCTTGGACAGGGGCTCGTCATGTTTCTCGTTTCGCACGACGTCACGATACGAGCACGCACGGCCCCTGAGGTCCCCGTGCGTCCTGCGCGCCATTGCCGGCCAGGGCGGGCGCTCGCTTTTCCCTGATTGCACCCACCGCTGTCCCCGGCTCCCCATCTGGCTCCCCGGACGCCCCCAAACCCCACCCCCACCGCCCCTGACCTGCACCGTCACCACCCCGCCGCCTCCGCGCCACTTTGCCTGTTGTTTAATTGCAATTCGTTCGCAATAGCAACAGATCTTGAACAGAGGTGTAGGGCATGACGGCCCGGTCCATACGGGGAGTGGCCGCCACGGCCATGGCAGGCGTACTCGCGGCGGGGGCGGTGGCCTGCTCGGCGCCCGGGGCCGGGGGTGAGGGGGGCTCCGGTGGGAAGGAGTCGCTCGTGGTGGGGCTCGCCAACGAGCCCGAGACGCTCAGCCCGCTCCTCGGCTACGGCAAGGACGGGAACTCCAAGGTCTTCGACGGGCTGCTGCGTCGTGACGCCGCCATGAAGCTCCGGCCCGCCCTCGCCGCCGAGCTGCCCAAGGTCACCGACGACGGGCGGACGTATACGTTCGCACTTCGCCACGGTGTGAAGTTCAGCGACGGCGAGCCGTTCACCGCCAAGGACGTGGTTTTCACCTACCGGACCATCCTCGACGAGAAGACCAACAACGCCGCCAAGGGCGAGCTCGACGCGATCGACAAGGTGACCGCCGAGGGCGACGACACCGTCGTCTTCGCGCTCAAGTACCCCTACGCCCCCTTCGCCGAGCGCACGGTCCTGCCCATCGTCCCCGAGCACGTGGCCAAGGGACAGGACGTCAACACCGGCTCCTTCAACACCGCGCCCGTCGGCACCGGGCCCTACGTGCTCACGGGCTGGAGCAAGGGCGAGAAGCTGACCTTCAAGGCCAACCCCGGCTACTGGGGCGGCGAGCCCGCGGTCAAGAAGATCACCATGGCGATCGTCAAGGACGACGACGTGCGCGCCACCCGGCTGCGCTCCGGCGACCTCGACGGCGCCATCCTGCCGCCCAACCTCGCCAAGGGCTTCAAGGGCGACAATGCGAAGCGGACCATCACGGCGAAGACCACCGACTTCCGCGGCGTGACCCTGCCCACCGCGAACGAGGTCACCGGCGACACCGCCGTCCGCCGCGCCCTCGACCTGGCCGTCGACCGCGAGGCCATGGTCGACAAGCTGCTGGAGGGCGCGGGCCGCGCCGGGTACGGGCCGGTTCCCACCGGCAGCGAGTGGTTCGCCAAGGGCACCGAGCGCCCCCACGACCTGGACAGGGCGAAGAAGCTGCTGGACGACGCGGGCTGGAAGCCCGGCGGCGACGGCGTCCGGGAGAAGGACGGCCGGCGCGCCGCGTTCACCCTCTGGTTCCCCGCGGGCGACAAGCTCCGCGAGGAGCACGCCCTCGCCTTCGCCTCCGACGCCAAGAAGGCCGGCATCAAGGCCGAGGTGCGCAGCGGCACATGGGAGGTCATCGAGCCGCGGATGAAGGACGACGCGGTCCTCGCCGGCGGCGGCAACCCCGCCGACCCCGACTTCGACCTCTACAACCTCCTGCACTCCTCCCTCGCCCTCGACGGCTTCAACAACATGGCCGCCTACGCCGACGCCGACGTCGACAAGGCCCTGGAGGAGGGCCGCCGCAGCGGCGACAAGGCCGCCCGCAAGGCCGCGTACGACAAGGTCCAGCGGGGCCTCGCCGACAACCCCGGCTACGTCTTCCTCACCCACGTCGACCACCTCTACGTCATGAACGACGCCTGGAAGGACCTCACCACCCAGGTCGAGCCCCATGACCACGGCCTCGGCGCCGGCCCCTGGTGGAACGTCGAGGACTGGCAGCCGAAGAAGTGACCCGCGGCACCACCACCGGCCTCCCGTGGGGGCCCATGGCGCGCATGACGGGGCGGCGGCTGCTGGCCGCCGTCCCCCTGCTGGGCGCGGTGACCTTCGGGGTGTTCGCCCTCGCCGCCGCCTCGCCCTTCGACCCCGCCCAGGCCTACGCCGGCTCCGCCGGGCTCGGCGCCCGCCAGGACGTACTGGACCAGCTGCGCGAGAACCTCGGCGCCGACCGTCCCCTCCTCTCCCGCTGGTGGGAGTGGCTGAGCGCCGCCCTGACCGGAGACCTGGGCGACTCCGTCTCCCTGCGCCAGCCGGTGAGCCAGGTCATCGGCGAGCGCATCGGCTGGTCCGTGCTGCTGTGCGGCGTCGCCTTCGTGCTCGCCGTCGTCGTGGGCACGACGCTCGGCGTGCTCGCCGCCCGCCGCCGCGGCGGCCTCCTCGACCGGGTCGTCACCTCGCTGGCGTACGCCCTCGAGGCGGCGCCGCCCTTCTGGCTGGGCCTGCTCGCCATCTGGTTCTTCGCGATCCGGCTGGGCGCGCTGCCCGCCGGCGGCCTCACCGACACCGGCGCCGACGTCGTCACCGCCGGGCAGGTCGCCTCCCATCTCGCCCTGCCCGCCGGCGTGCTGGCCGTCACCCAGCTGCCGTGGTTCGTGCTGTACGTACGCCAGGGCGTCGGCGACGCGCTGGCCGAGGATCCGGTGCGCGGCGCCCGCGCCCGCGGGCTGAGCGAGCGCACCGTCCTGCTCGGCCACGCCCTGCGCTCCGGACTGCTGCCCGTCCTCACCCTCATCGGCTCCCGTGTGCCCGAACTGATCACCGGTGCGCTGCTGGTCGAGACGGTGTTCAGCTGGCCCGGCATCGCCTCGGCGACGGTCGAGGCGGCCACCAAGGTCGACTTCCCGCTGCTCGCGGCCCTGACCGTGCTCGCCACGGCCGCCGTCCTGCTCGGCAACCTCCTCTCCGACCTGCTGTACGGACTGGCCGACCCGAGGGTCGCCCATGAAGGAATGTGAAGGAATGTGACCGCGATGGGTAACCGGATCACGCGGCTGCGCGCCTCGGGACTGGTCGTGGCCGCCGTCGTCCTCGCCGTCCTCGTCGTGCCGGTCGCCGTCCCCCTGGACGAGCAGGCCGTCGACCTCGCCGCGAAGCTGACGCCGCCCAGCCCGTCCCACCCCTTCGGCACCGACGAGGTGGGCCGCGACCTGCTGCTGCGCTGCGTCTACGGGCTGCGCGTCTCGCTGCTGGTCGGCGTCGTCGCGGCCCTCGTCGCGACCGTCGTCGGCACGGCGGTCGGCGCGCTGGCGGGGGCGCTCGGCGGCTGGGCGGACCGGGTGCTGATGCGGATCGTCGACCTCTTCTCCTCCGTGCCGCACCTGCTGCTCGGCATCTTCGTCGTGGCCCTGTTCCGGCCCGGCGTCTGGCCCGTCATCGCCTCGGTCGCGGTCACCCACTGGCTGTCGACCGCGCGGATCGTCCGGGCCGAGGTGCTCTCGCTGCGCACCCGCCCGTACATCGACGCGGCCGTCTCGGGCGGCTCGTCACGGTGGCGTGTCGCCGTGCGGCACCTGCTGCCCGGGGTGCTGCCCCAGGCCGGGCTCGCGGCCGTCCTGATGATCCCGCACGCCATCTGGCACGAGTCGGCCCTGTCCTTCCTGGGCCTGGGCCTGCCCACCCACCAGGCCAGCCTCGGCAACATGGTCAACAGCGCCCGCGGCTCCCTCCTCGCGGGCGACTGGTGGCCGACCCTCTTCCCCGGCCTGTTCATCATCGTCCCCACCCTGGCCGTGGCGGGCCTGGCCGGCGCCTGGCGCGAACGGCTCGACCCGCGCCGCCGATCGGAGCTGACGCTGTGACCGTTCTGGACGTACGCGCTCTGTCCGTACGATTCCGCATGCGCGGCGGCCGGGAGGTCGCCGCCGTCACCGAGGCGTCCTTCCGGCTCGGCCCCGGGGAGTGCCTCGCCCTCGTCGGGGAGAGCGGCTGCGGCAAGTCCGTGCTGGCCTCCGCCCTGCTGGGACTGCTGCCCGGCAACGCGCGCACCGAGGGCAGCGCCCTGCTCGGCGACCTCGACCTGCTGGCCGCCGACGAGCGCACGCTCGCCCGCACCGTACGCGGCCGCCGCGTCGGACTCGTCCCCCAGAGCCCCGCCGCGCATCTCACCCCCGTCCGCACCGTGCGCTCGCAGCTCGAGGAGACCGTGCGGGAACTCACCGGCGTCCGCGGGCGCGCCCTGCGGCCGGCCGCCGAGGCGGCGGCCGACCGGGCCGCCTTCCCCGCCGGGCACCTGGACCGCTACCCCCACCAGCTCTCCGGCGGCCTCGCCCAGCGCGCGGCCACCGCGCTCGCGCTCGTCGGCGACGCGCCCCTGCTGCTCGCCGACGAACCCACCACCGGCCTGGACCGCGACCTCGTCGACCGCACCGTCGACGAGCTGCGCCGGCACGCGGACGCGGGCCGCGCCCTGCTGATGATCACCCATGACCTGGCGGCGGCGCACCGGATCGCCGACCGCGTGGCCGTGATGTACGCCGGCCGCATCGTGGAAGTCGCCGACGCCGCCGCCTTCTTCGGCGGGCCCGGCCCCCGCCACCCCTACGCGCGCGGGCTGCTGGACGCCCTGCCGGAGCGGGCCTTCACCCCCATCCCCGGCATGCCCCCCGAACTGGGCGACCTGCCCGAAGGCTGCGCCTTCGCCGCCCGCTGCCCCCGGGCGGCGGCCGGCTGCCAGGCCGTTCCCCGCCTCGCCGACGGCGTCGCCTGCCATCACCCCCACCCCCACCCGTCCGCCCGGGAGGCCTCCCGTGCTTGAACTGCGCGGCATCACCGCCGGCTACGACCCCCGCGACCCCGTCGTACGGGACGTGTCCCTGACCGTCGCCGACGGCGAGGCGGTGGGGCTGCTCGGCCCCAGCGGCTGCGGCAAGTCCACCCTCGCCCGCGTCGCCGCCCTGCTGCACCGGCCGACGGCCGGAACCGTCGTCATCGACGGCGAGCCCGCCCGTGGCTGGCGCCACCGCGCCCCGCGGGAGCAGCGCACGGCGTTCGGCGTGGTCTTCCAGCAGCCCCGCCAGTCCGCCGACCCCCGGCTGCGGCTGCGCGACGTGATCGCCGAGCCGCTGCGCGCGGCGGGGCGGTCGCGCGCCGAGGCGGCGGCCCGCGTGGACGAACTGACGGCCGCCGTCGGCCTGTCGGAGGACCTGCTGGCCCGCCGCCCGCACGAGGTCAGCGACGGCCAGCTGCAGCGCGCCTGCCTGGCGCGGGCGCTCGTGCCGCGCCCCCGCTGGCTGATCTGCGACGAGATGACCGCGATGCTGGACGCGTCGACGACGGCCGCGCTGGTCGCCGTCGTCGAGGACTACCGGCGCGAGAGCGGCGCCGGACTGCTGGCCGTGGGCCACGACGCGGCGCTGCTGGACCGCTGGTGCGACCGCACGGTCCGCTGGGCCTCCCTCGTGCCGGGCACGGCGGATGCCTCGTGAGGCCTCGTTCCGCGAGATGACGCCGGCTCAGCGGTGCCGCACCAGCGGAAACGGCAGCGTCTCGCGGATCGACAGCCCCGTCAGGAACATCACCACCCGGTCCACGCCGATCCCCAGCCCGCCCGTCGGCGGCATCGCGTACTCCAGCGCGCGCAGGAAGTCCTCGTCCAGCTCCATCGCCTCCGGATCGCCGCCCGCCGCCAGCAGCGACTGGGCGGTCAGCCGGCGGCGCTGCTCGACGGGGTCGATCAGCTCGGAGTAGGCCGTCCCCAGCTCCGTACCGAAGGCCACCAGGTCCCAGCGCTCGGCCAGGCGCGGATCGTGACGGTGGGGGCGGGTGAGGGGCGAGACGTCGGTGGGGAAGTCCTTGTAGAAGACCGGCAGCGTGGTCCGCTCCTCCACCAGGCGTTCGTACAGCTCCAGGACGATGTCGCCGCGCCCGTTCTCCGGCCGGTGCGGCACGCCCGCCGCGTCGCAGTGCGCGCGCAGCGCCTCGACCGTGGTGTCCGCGCCGATCTCCTGGCCGAGCGCCTCGGAGACCGCGCCGTAGACCGTCTTGACCGGCCACGTCCCCGAGATGTCGTGCTCGACGCGCCGGCCGTCCGCGTCCGCCCGAACCGCCACCGGCGCGCCGTGCGCGGCGACGGCGGCCTGCTGGATGAGCTCGCGGGTCAGGTCCAGCATCACCTGGTAGTCGGCGAAGGCCTGGTAGGCCTCCAGCATCGTGAACTCCGGGTTGTGCTTGTAGGACACACCCTCGTTGCGGAAGGTGCGGCCCATCTCGAAGACCTTCTCCATGCCGCCCACGCACAGCCGCTTCAGGTACAGCTCCGGGGCGATGCGCAGGTACAGGTCGAGGTCGTAGGCGTTGATGTGGGTGGTGAAGGGCCGGGCGTTCGCGCCGCCGTGCACCTGCTGCAGCATCGGCGTCTCGACCTCGAGGAAGCCGCGGTCGAGCAGGCCCCGCCGCAGCGCCTGCACGGCCGCGCTGCGCTCCCGTACGGTCTGCCGGGCCCGCGGCGAGATCGCCAGGTCGACGTAGCGCATCCGCACCCGCGCCTCGGGGTCGCTCAGCCCGTGCCGCTTGTCGGGCAGCGGCCGCAGGCACTTCGCGGTCATCCGGGCGGCGGTGACGAACACCGACAGCTCGCCGCGGTCCGTGGTGGCGACCTCGCCCTCGGCCTCGATGTGGTCGCCGAGGTCGATGTGGGTCGCGAAGCGGCGCAGCAGGTCCTCGCCGGAGCCGTCGCGGCTGAGGACGAGCTGGAGGTCGCCGGTCCAGTCGCGCAGCACGGCGAAGGCGATCCCGCCGTGGTTGCGGATCAGCAGCACGCGGCCGGCCACGACGACCCGCTCGCCGGTACGGGCCGACGGGCCCAGCCCGGCGTGCGCCGCCCGGATCGCGGCGAGGGTGTGGGTGCGGCGGGCGTTCACGGGATAGGGGTCGACGCCGGCCTCGCGCAGCCGCTCCAGCTTGCGCCGCCGTACCCGCACCTGTTCCGGCAGGCCGGCGAGCTCGTCCTGGCCGGCCGCGCCCGCGGCCTCGGCGCCGGTGAAGCCGAGTTCGGACAGGGAGGGCAGCCCGGCGGTGGAGGCCGGCCGCGCCCCGCCCCCGCGACGCGCCCCGCCCCCGCGGCGGCCCCGGCTCCACAGCTTGCCCAGGCTCGGCACGGCGACGAACCCCTCCGCGATGCCGGCCGCCAGCCCGATCCGGGCGAGCGCTCCCGCGTCGGCGTAGCACAGGAACCGCGGATGCCACTCCGGGTTGTACTTCACGTTCGAGCGGTACAGCGCCTCCAGCTGCCACCACCGGGAGAAGAAGAGCAGCAGCTTCCGCCACAGCCGCAGCACCGGTCCGGCCCCGATCCGCGCGCCCTCCTCGAAGGCCGAGCGGAAGACGGCGAAGTTCAGCGAGATCCGCTTGACGCCGAGCCGCCCGGCCTGCGCGCACAGCCGCGTGACCATGAACTCCATCACGCCGTTGGGCGCCGACCGGTCGCGGCGCATCACGTCCAGCGACACGCCGTCGGTCCCCCAGGGCACGAACGACAGCAGCGCGATCATCGTGCCCTCGCGGTCGAACGCCTCCACCAGCAGGCAGTCGCCGTCGGCAGGATCGCCCAGCCGCCCCAGCGCCATGGAGAAGCCGCGCTCGGTCTCGGTGTCCCGCCAGGTGTCGGCGCGCCGGATGACCTCGCCCATCTCCTCGTCGGACAGCGCCGAGTGACGCCGGACGCGCACGGTGGCGCCCGTGCGCTCCACCCGGTTGACCGCCTGCCGGGTCACCCGCATCTCGCGGCCCTCGAGGTCGAAGGAGGCCACCTGCAGGACGGCCTCGTCGCCCAGCTGCAGGGCGCCCAGCCCCGAACGGGCGTAGGCCCGCGCGCCCTCCTCGCCGGCGCCCATGACGGCGGGCTGCCAGCCGTAGCGGCCCGCGAGCTCCAGCCAGGCGTCGACGGCGGGGGTCCACGCCTCGGGGTCGCCCAGCGGGTCGCCGGAGGCCAGGCAGACCCCCGCCTCCACGCGGTAGGTGATCGCGGCCTTGCCGCTGGGGGAGAAGACGACGGCCTTGTCGCGGCGCGTGGCGAAGTAGCCGAGCGAGTCCCGGCCCCCGTAGCGGGCCAGCAGGGCGCGGATGCGCGGCTCCTCGTCGTCGTGCAGGGCCGCCTCCAGGCGCTGCGAGCGGAAGAGCGCCGTGGCCGCGTTGAGCAGGGCGAGGGCCCCGAACAGCCCCAGCAGGAAGTACACCCAGTGCGGCGGGTGACCGGCGAAGTGGCGGCCGCTGAACAGACCGCCGAAGACCCTGTTGACGACGAACAGCAGCCGGTTCCCGCCGCCCTGCTCCAGCGTGCCGGGGAAGACCGAGACCAGGGCCCAGCCGAGGAGTACGGCCACGGCGAGCCCGGCCGCGAGGACGAGCAGGGCGCGCAGGAACGCGCCGCGCCGCGAGGCGGCGTAGAACTCCCGCCGGGCCAGGATCAGCAGTGCCATCGCGGCGACGCACAGCACCAGCGAGGGGATCATGTCCCAGTAGCCCACCGCCGCCAGCAGCGCGTCCGCGAGCAGCAGCAGGGTCAGATAGCCGAGGACGAACCACAGCGCGACGCGCTTGCGGGCCGCCATGGCTGTGGCGAGCAGCAGCAGGAAGACGGCGAGGGCGAGGTTCGGGGCGGTGGGCACGGTCAGCAGGTCCATCGCGTCCGTCAGCGGCGCCGCCGCGCGCCGCAACGGGGGGATCAGCGCGGTCACCGCGCAGAAGAGGCCGACCAGCCCGAAGAAGATCGCGAACCCGTTGGGCACGCGGTGCAGGAAGCGGTGCCACGCCGTGTCGCGCCCGGTGCCGGGGACCGCCGCCTCCCGGGCCCCGGCCTCCGGCGCCGGGGCGCCCTCGCGGTCCCGGACAGTGCGGCTCATTCCGTCAGCCTAGGCATGCCACGGCGCCGTACGCCTGTCGAAGAGCGCGGGCCCTTCGACAGACGGGCGACAGCCGGGTGCCCGCGTTCCGCCCGCACGCACCCGGCTGTCGCCCGTCCACGGCCGAATCGGTGATTTCCTACCCGAATGGAGGATGCCCGTCGCGCCGGTCGCCGCGGTGGGATGAGCGAGACTGGCGGTCGACCGCCGCTCCTCCGAGGAGGTACACCATGGCCGTTTCCATCTCCGTGGTCCTGTTGCTTCTGGTCCTGGCGGTGGTGTTCATGCGCAGCGGGGGCTTGCGCTCCTCGCACGCGCTGGTCTGCGTCCTGCTCGGCTTCCTTCTGGCGAGTACGAGCATCGCGCCGACCATCTCCAACGGGCTCACCGCCACCGCGCACCTCGTCGCCGGCGTACGGCCGTGACGGCTCGGTGCCGGCTACGGCCGTGACGGCTCAGCGACCGATCTCTACGTCCTCCAGGACGCCGAGCGCGTCGGGCACCAGGATCGCGGCCGAGTAGTAGGCGCTCACCAGGTAGGACGAGACGGCCTGCTCGTTGATGCCCATGAAGCGCACGTTCAGGCTGGGCTGGTACTCGTCGGGGATGCCGGTCTGGTGGAGGCCGACGACACCCTGATTGTCCTCGCCGGTGCGCATCGCGATGATCGAGCTGGTGCCCGTCTCGCTGACCGGGATCTTGTTGCAGGGCAGCAGGGGGACGCCGCGCCAGGAGCGCACCGCCGTGCCGAGGACGTCGATGTTCTGCGGGTAGAGGCCGCGGCTGTTGCACTCGCGGCCGAACGCGGCGATCGTGCGCGGGTGGGCCAGCAGGTACTGGGTCTTGCGGCGCCGGGAGAGGAGCTCGTCGAGGTCGTCGGGGGTGGGCGGGCCGCCGCGGGTGTGGATGCGCTGGCCCAGGTCGGCGTTGTGCAGGAGGCCGAACTCGCGGTTGTTGACCATTTCGTGTTCCTGGCGTTCGCGCAGGGCCTCGATGGTCAGCCGGAGTTGTTGCTCGACCTGGTTCATGGGCTCGTTGTAGAGGTCGGCCACCCGGGTGTGGACCCGGAGAATCGTCTGGGCGACGCTCAGTTCGTACTCGCGCGGGGCGAGTTCGTAGTCCACGAAGGTGCCTGTGATGGCCGGCTCGCCGGAGTGCCCGGACGTCACGGCGATGTCGGCTTCGCCGCGCTTGTTCGCCGGCGGCGTGCTGCGGTTGGCGAAGTCCGCGACATGGGTGCGCAGGGACTCCGAGCGGTCGGCGAGCTCCTGGAAGGCCTGCAGCGGCAGGGCCAGGACTGTGCAGCGGGTCACCGCCCGGACGGTGAAGTGCCAGGTGGCGTCGGGCTCGAGGGGCACGCGCTCGCCGAAGTAGTCGCCGTCGGCCAGGGTGCCGAGGGAGGTCTCGTCGCCGTATTTGCCCGTGCCGGTCCTGGCGAGTTTGCCGTGGGCGATCAGGAAGACGTGATCGGCGGGCTGCCCCTCGGCCACGAGCGTGTCGCCCGCCGCGTACTCCCGCTGGACGAAGGCGTCCGCCAGCGCCTCGAGCGTCTCGGCGTCCTCGAACCCTCGGAGCAGCGGCAGTTCACCCAGCTCCGGCGGGATGACCCGGACCTCCGAGCCCGTCGAGACGAACTCGACGCGGCCGTCGCCGACGGTGTAGGTCAGCCGCCGGTTGACCCGGTAGGTGCCGGCCGACACCTGGACCCAGGGCAGCACGCGCAGCAGCCAGCGCGAGGAGATCCCTCGCATCTGGGGTACGGACTTGGTGGTCGTCGCGAGCTGGCGTGCCGCGTCCGTGCCGAGGCTCAGCTGGTCCTGTGCCGGCTGCACGGAGCTCTCCGGCTCCACTGACGTGCTCATTGGTGGTGATCACCCATCTGTGAGAAGGCTGGGACGGGACATGAGACGAGAGGGGCTTGCGAGGGCATGCCGGAGAGCCGGGCGGCGGCTGTGCCCCGGAACGGGGCCCGCCCGGCCTTTCCCCGTCAGTGCCCGATTTCGACGTTCTCGAGAATTCCGAGAGCGTCGGGCACAAGAACAGCCGCTGAATAGTAGGCGCTCACCAGATAGGAGATGATGGCCTGTTCGCTGATCCCCATGAAACGCACCGAGAGGCTCGGCTGGTATTCATCGGCGATTCCCGTCCGGTGCAGTCCGACGACACCCTGGGACTCCTGTCCGGTGCGCATCAGCAGGATGGAGCTGACGCCGGTCTCGGTGACCGGGATCTTGTTGCACGGGAAGATCGGCACTCCGCGCCAGGCCGGCAGCTGGTGGCCGCCCACGTCCACGTGGTCGGGGTAGACGCCCCGGCGGTTGAACTCGCGCGCCATCGCCGCGATGGTGCGCGGGTGCGCCAGCAGGAAGCCCGGGTCCTTCCAGACGGTCGCCAGCAGGTCGTCGAGGTCGTCGGGGGTGGGCGGGCCGCCGCGGGTGTGGATGCGCTGCCTCAGGTCGGCGTTGTGCAGGAGGCCGAACTCGCGGTTGTTGACCATTTCGTGTTCCTGGCGTTCGCGCAGGGCCTCGATGGTCAGCCGGAGTTGTTGCTCGACCTGGTTCATGGGCTCGTTGTAGAGGTCGGCCACCCGGGAGTGCACCCGCAGGACCGTCTGCGCCACGCTCAGCCCGTACTCGCGGGGGGAGGGCTCGTAGTCCGCGAAGACACCAGGCAGCACAGGCTCCCCGCTGTGGCCGGAGGAGACGTCGATGGCGGACTCGCCCTGGTCGTTCTGCGGCCGGAGGGAGCGGGCGCGGAACGCCTCCACATGGGAGCGCAGGGCCTCGGAACGCTCCAGCGCCTCCTCGAACTCCCGGCGCGGCAGCGTCAGGACCGTGCAGGCGGTCACCGCGCGGACGGTGAAGTCCCACTCGCCGGCCTCGGCCGCGGCCAGCGCCCCGTCGCCGAAGTACCCGCCGCCGGCGAGCACGCCCAGCACGGCCTCGTCGCCGTACTCGCCCGCGTGGACCTTTTCGGCCTTGCCGTGGGCGATCAGCACCACCTGGTCGGCCGGCTGCCCGGCCTCCACCAGCACCTCGCCGGGCCGCAGCTCCCGCTGGGCGAAGCGGCCCGCCAGGCCCTCGAGCACCTCGGGGTCGGAGAACCCGCGCAGCAGCGGCAGCTCGCCCAGCTCCGCCGGGATGACCCGCACCTCCGCGCCGGTGCTGAAGAACTCCACCCGGCCGTCGCCGAGCGTGTGCGTCAGCCGTCGGTTCACCCGGTACGTACCGCCGGAGACCTGCACCCACGGCAGCAGCCGCAGGAGCCACCGGGAGGTGATCCCCTGCATCTGCGGTACGGACTTGGTCGTGGTCGCCAGATTCCGGGCTGCCTGAGTGCCCAGACTCAGCCGGTGCGGCGGATCGTCCGTGCCCGTCCCGGACTCCACTGACGTCGTCATATGCGAATGCCCACCCATCCCAAAACGGCTGTACCCGAAACGGCTGCGTTCATTGCGATCGCGGGCCCCACGGAATACCCGGGCGGAGGCTGCCGGGAATTCCCGCGTGGCTCCTCTCGAAGCTAGCAGCGGCATTCGCCGGGCGCGATCACTCAAACGGATGGGATTGAAGTGTGATTGTCAGGGGCTGATAAAGACGCCGATGCCGTTGGCCACGGGCCGCTCGGCGCCGCCCGACGGATGGTTGCGCACGACCGGACGCCCGCCGCCCCGGCCGCGGGTGACCAGCGTGGTGGAACCGCCCCCGTCCAGGTTGAAGGCGTCGACGGCGCCGATCGCCCGCATCGTCCAGGCCAGTTCCGGCACGGTCAGCCCGGAACGGTAGGCCGGGTCGCCGTCCAGCGCCAGCAGGTACAGCCGACGCCCGTGCGAGGCCAGGCCCGCGGCGGTGCGCACGGCCGCCGTCACCGGGTCCAGCCCCGAGGCCGTCCGCCCGCCGCGCAGGACCGGGAAGCCGCCGACGGCGAACGACAGAGCTCCACGGCGCCGGGCGCGCAGATGCTGCCCCACCGTCACCCGGTCGCCGACCGACAGCTTGCGCAGCTCGCGCGCACCGTCCTCCCGCCCCACCAGCACCACCGAACCCTGGGCGATCGGGCCCCGCCCCGGCCGTTCCGTCGCCGCCGCCACCCGGCCGCGCCGCACGGTCAGTTCGTAGGTGTTGTCGCTGCACGGACCACCCCGGTCGGTGTCCGTGCCGCAGGTGGCGCGCACCCGGGAGGCCCGGCCCCAGGCGGGGGTGAACGCTCCGATGCCGTCCACCGGAAGCGCGTACTGATTGAAACCGTTCAGCGGCAGCTCTCCGTCCGGCGTGCGCAGGGATCCCTCCAGCGTGAGCCGGTCCAGGCGGCCCACCCCGTTCGTCCCCACGCCGAGGACGTCCTCGGTGGTGACGCCCGTCGGCATCGCGGGCCCGAAGCGCTGGCTGTCCGGCACCGCCGCCTTCAGCGCCCGACCGTCCGCGATGGCCGGTCCCACCGGGGCGCCCGTCGCCTCGACCCCGGGATGCTGCGTCTCGGTGATGTTGAAGAAGTCCCCGTTCACCGCGCCCACCACACCCCGCCTGTCGGCCAGTTGCGACACCCTGGCCCGCTCCGCCACGGCGCCCGGGTGCAGCAGATCCACCGACACGTGCGGGTCGCGCAGGTCGACGGTGAGCAGATGCCCGTACGCCGGTCCGTGCGAGCCCTTCAACGACAGGCCCCGGTACGTCACTCCGGGCCCCAGGGAGGCCGGAGCCTCGAGCCGCAGCGGGGAGGCCTCTTCCGTGCCGGCCCACGCCGGGCCGCCGGCGATCAGCGAGACCCAGGCCACCAGCACCGCGGTGACCGCGCGTACGCGGCGAACTCGTCTACCCATTGTCACCCCAGAGGTCTCGGCAACTCCGCCATGACACAAGGGCCTTATTCATGCCCCGAAAGAACAGCGGGCAACGCTCCGGAGTCGACCCCGTCAACTCTCGGCACGGCCCTGTCGCACGGCCCGATGGGCCCCGATACTCACAGACGTCGGCGCGCGCAGGCCGCGCCTATTCGCTCACCGAGCCGGGAGGCACCGCGATGCCCCGTACGCGCCGAGCCGCCGTCATCACCCTGGGAGCCGCCCTCGCGGGGTCCTTCGCCGCCCCCGCGCGCGCCGCCGCCCACGCCCCGGCGGACGCGGCGCGCCCCCGGCCGCCGCTGCGCCACGCCCACGCGCACAACGACTACGCGCATCCGCACCCCCTCACCGACGCGCTCGCGCACGGGTTCTCCAGCGTCGAGGCCGACATCTGGCTGGTCGGCGACCGGCTCCTCGTGGGCCACGACGCCTCCGACCTCGACCCCGCCCGCACCCTGGAGGCCCTCTATCTCGACCCGCTCCTGCGCCGGGTACGCGCCCAGCACGGGCGCGTGTATGCCGGATACGACCTGACGCTGCAGCTGCTCATCGACATCAAGTCCGAGGGGCAGGCGACCTATCGGGCGCTCTCCCGGCACCTGCGCCCCTATCGCGCCATGCTCAGCGTCTGCTCCGGCGGGCGGGTGCGCCGCGGCGCGGTCGCCGCCGTCGTCTCCGGAGACCGGGGCGCGCGGATCCCGATGGAGGCGGAGCGGGTGCGGTACGCCTTCTACGACGGCCGCCTCGCCGACCTCGGCGGCGCGCCGGCCTCCTTCGCGCCGCTCGTCAGCGACAACTGGACGCAGTACTTCACCTGGCAGGGCGCCGGGCCCATGCCCGAGCGGGAGCGGGAGACGCTCATACGGATCGTCACCACCGCGCGGAGCGAGGGCCGGAAGGTCCGCTTCTGGGCCACGCCGGACCGGCCCGGCCCGGAGCGCGAGGCGCTCTGGCGGGAGCTGCTGGCCGCGGGGGTCGACTACCTCAACACGGACGACCTGGCGGGCCTGGAAGCCTTCCTCCGGGCTGCCCGCTAACAGGGTGATCGCTCTCATCATCGGCCAAATCGTACGGTTGCGGCGACCTTGCGCCGGGTGCGCCACGCGGCCCGCGGCGGTGGAATGTCGCGGTCCAGCGGGGAACGTGTAGCGGAACCGTCACCGCGCGGCCGTGGTCGTCCGCCCGCGGGGGACGCTGGTCCCATGGCCACTCCACCCGGATCGCCACCCGGCCCCCCGTACGGCCCGCCCGCGGGACCGCCGGCTCCGCCGGCCGGCGGCTTCGGCCCCGGCGGACCCTCCTGGTCGCCCGATCCGCCGCCCGGCGGAGGGCGGCGGATCGCGCTGGCCGTCATCGCACTGCTGGCGGTGGCGGCTCTCGGCCTCGGGACGGTGCTGATCATGGGGCACCGGAGCGACGGCACGCCCGGCCAGGACGCCTCGGCCGGCGGGCGCGGCGAGGCGTCGCCGTCCTTCTCCCTGCCGTCGGGATTGCCATCGGGCCTGCCGTCGTCGCTGCCGTCGGGCCTGCCGTCAGGTCTGCCGTCGTGGCTCCCCTCGGGGTTGCCCACGAGCCTGCCGTCGGCCTTTCCCACCGGTGTCTTCGGGCTGTAGACGGCGCCCTCCGGCCGCCGGGTCAGTCGCCCGCGAGCACACCGGCGAGAGCCGCCGCCGGATCGTCGTCGCCCGGGCCGGCGGGCTGCCAGTGGCCGCCCTCCTTGCGGAACGGCCACCAGCGCCCCTCGCGCCCGTAGCGCACCTGGGCGCCCGTGCCGAGGGCCGTCCAGCGGTTGCCGGCCGCCCTCAGCCGCGGGGCGCCGTCCTCGTCCTGCCACGCGGCGGCCAGGCGGTCGCGGGCCCGTGCCAGTTCCGCGGGCCCCGGCGTCCACTCCTCCTCCAGGGCGGCCAGCCCCGCCGGTCCGCCGTACTCCCAGGCCCGTACCGCCCGGGCCAGCTCCGCCCGGCCGTAGCCGCAGCCTGCCGCGAGCCGGGCCGTGACGCGCTCGGGCGGCGCCGAGGCGGCCATGCGGACGGCGTCCTGGCGAAGCGTCGGCTCCTCGGGCGGTGACGTGTGCTCGTGGCCGGGCGCCAGGGCCTCGGCCAGCAGCTGACGGGCCCGCGCGGCCGCGTCGGCGATCAGGAACTCCAGCGCGCCGGCGTCCAGTCCGGGCGCGGGGGAGGTGCCGCCGGTGAGCACGGGCGGGCGGCACGGCGCGTCGACGGCGGGCAGGGGATCCGGCAGCGGCGGTACGAGCCAGCGCACCGCGAACGCCTCGTGCGCCGGTATGCCGGCGGGCGGCTCGGGTGTGTGCGCGGTGGCGTGCACCGCACTGCGCGCCTGCACCTCGTCCAGCAGCTCGCGTTCGCCCCGGCCGCGCAACAGCAGCAGGACGAACGGGTCCTGGTCGAGCAGGCGCGCCACCTGATGACACAGCGCGGCGGTGTGCGGGCAGTGGTCCCAGGCTTCGCAGGTGCACTCCGGCTCCAGGTCGCCGATGCCGGGCAGCAGTTCGACGCCGACCGCGGCGGCGTCCTCGCCCAGGTGCGGCGGCATGTCGCGGTCCAGCAGCGCCGCGATGTGCCCCGCCCGGTCCGCGACGAGGGTGAGGAAGCGGTCCCAGTCGGCCTCGGACAGCTGCTGGACCAGCACGTCGGAGCGGTGGGCCGTGCCGTCCGGGTCGCGCACGAGCGCGGTGATCCGGCCCGGGCGTACGGACACCGCGCCGACCGCCCCCGCACGTGCGTGACGGCGGCCGGCCTTCACCTGCTGGCCGTCCAGCGCGCTGTCCTCCAGCGCCCGGAGCCAGGCCAGGCCCCACCAACTGCCGGCGAAGGCCCGGTCCCGCACGGGCGGCAGCGCCTCAAAGGTGCGTTCGGTCATCGAGTGGTCCCCCTCAGTTCGACGAGCTCGGCGAGTTCCGCGTCGGTCAGTTCGGTCAGCGCCACCTCCCCGGCGTCCCCGAGCACCGCGTCGGCCAGTGCCTGTTTGCGGTGGAGCATCTCGGCGATCCGGTCCTCGATCGTGCCCTCGGCGATCAGGCGGTGCACCTGGACGGGCTGGGTCTGGCCGATGCGGTAGGCGCGGTCGGTCGCCTGGGTTTCGACCGCGGGATTCCACCAACGGTCGAAGTGCACGACGTGCGCGGCACGCGTGAGGTTCAGCCCCGTACCGGCGGCCTTCAAGGACAGCAGGAAGACCGGGACCTCGCCGTCCTGGAAGCGGCGGACCATCTCCTCGCGTCCGGCCACCGGAGTGCCGCCGTGCAGGAACTGCGCCGGGACGCCGCGCGCGGCCAGATGACGCTCCAGGAGACGCGCCATCTGGACGTACTGCGTGAAGACGAGCACGCTCGCCCCCTCGGCGAGGATGGTGTCCAGCAGTTCGTCCAGCAGCTCCACCTTGCCGGAGCGGCCGGCGAACCGGGCGGTGTCGTCCTTGGGGGCGTGTTCCTTCAGGAACTGCGCCGGGTGGTTGCAGATCTGCTTCAGGCCGGTGAGCAGTTTGACGATCAGTCCCCGGCGTTCGAGGCCGTCCGCCTCGCCGACCTCGGCGAGTAGTTCGCGGACCATCGCCTCGTACAGGACCGTCTGCTCCTTGGTGAGCGCGACCGCCCGGTCCGTCTCGGTCTTGGGAGGCAGTTCGGGCGCGATGCCGGGGTCGGACTTGCGGCGGCGCAGCAGGAACGGGCGGACGAGCGCGGCGAGCCGCTCGGCCGCGGCCGGGTCGGCGCCGCCCTCGACGGCCTGGGCGTAGCGCCGGCGGAAGCCGCTCAGCGAGCCCAGCAGGCCGGGTGTCGTCCAGTCGAGGATGGCCCACAGCTCGGAGAGGTTGTTCTCGACCGGAGTGCCGCTGAGCGCGACCCGTGCCCGCGCGCCGATGGTGCGCAGCGCCTTGGCGGTCGCGGAGTAGGGGTTCTTGACGTGCTGGGCCTCGTCGGCGACGACCAGGCCCCAGGCGGTGCCGGCCAGGGCCTCGGCGTCCAGCCGCATGGTGCCGTAGGTGGTGAGGACGAACTCGCCGTCGGCCAGGGTCTCCAGGGAGCGCGCGGAACCGTGGAAGCGGCGCACGGGGGTGCCGGGGGCGAAACGTTCGATCTCGCGCTGCCAGTTGCCCATGAGGGAGGTGGGGCACACCACAAGGGTCGGGCCGGCGGCTTCGGGCAGGGTCTGGCGGTGCAGATGGAGGGAGATGAGGGTGATGGTCTTGCCCAGGCCCATGTCGTCGGCCAGGCAGCCGCCGAGGCCGAGCGAGGTCATCCGGTTCAGCCAGTCCAGTCCCCGCAGCTGGTAGTCGCGCAGGGTGGCGGCGAGCGCGGCCGGCTGGGCGACCGGCTCACGGGTGGCCTCGGGGTCGGCGATGCGGTCGCGCAGGGCCGCCAGCCAGCCGGTGGCCTCGACCTCGACGGTCTCGTCGCCGGTGGACCGGGCCCGGGCCCGGCCGGTGAGCGCGGCGCCGAGCGCCTCGACGGGGGTGAGGGCGCGGTCCCGGCGCTCGCGGGCGCGGCGCACCGCCTCGGGGTCGACGAGCACCCACTGGTCGCGCAGGCGCACGGCGGGGCGGCTCGCCTCGGCGAGCACGTCGAGTTCCTCCTGGGTCAGCTCTTGGCCGCCGATGGCGAAGCGCCAGCTGAAGGCGAGCAGGGCGTCGGCGGAGAGCACGGACGGCGGACCCTCGCGGTGGCCGGGCGCGGGAGCGTCCTCGTCGTCGGGCGGGCCGACGACGGCGCGTGCGGTGAGCTTGCGCACGAGCTCCCGGGGCCAGTGCACCTCGACGCCGGCGGCGTCCAGCGCCACGGAGGCGGCGCCCAGCAGCTCGCCGGCCTCCTCGTCGGCGAGGTCGACGGCGTCCGGAACGGCCGCCGACAGCAGGGGCGACAGCGCGGGCCAGGCGCTCGCCGCGCGGCGCAGCGCGAGGAGCGCGTGCATGCGCGTGCCGCGCCCCCATGCGCTCCCAGCGGGGGTGGCGCCGGACCATACGTCCGCCGCGTCCGCGACGAGTGCCGGGTCGCTGAGGCTGTGCAGCTGGAGCACGGCCCGGAAGCGCGGGTGGGCGGTCCGCTCCCCGGCGTCGTCGCCGGACGCGTCTGCCGGGCCGGTCAGGCCGAGGACCTCGACGCGCAGGGACAGCCGTACGCCCGCGTCGTGGCCGGCGGAGACGTCCGCGGCCCAGGACCGGTGCTCGGGCAGCTTCTGCGGCTCCGGTGCCGCGAAGGCGCGGCCGCCGGAGGCGAGGGCGGCGGCCGGGGAGCGGGGCAGGCCGTCGGCGACGGCGTCGAGGAAGGCGCGGACGAGCGACTCGGGCTCGCCCAGCAGCGGCGGACCGTCGCCCGGCAGAGGGACGGCGTGCGCGGCCGGCGGCATGGCGGCGGCCAGTTCGCGCACCCGGTGCTGGTCCTCGGGGGTGAGCGGGCCGACGCGCCAGGCGTCGTGGTCGGCGGCGGTCAGCCCGGGCAGCAGCCTGCCGCGCGCGGCGAGCTGGAGGGCGAGCACGGCGGCGGCTCCCCAGAAGGCGGCCGCCTCGTCGGTGCCGGCGGCGCGGGCGCGGGTGAGGACGGGCAGGGCCTGGCGCACGGGGAGAACGACGGCGCGAACGACCGTGGTGGTGACGTCCGGGCCGTCGGGGACGACGACGGTCAGCTCTTCGACGGCCGGACCGGCGTCGCCGCCCGCCGCGACGGGCGGTTCGCCGTCCGGCAGCCAGAACGCGACGCGTCCCGTGCGGGCGGGGTCTTCGGGGAGGAAGACCGCCGTGCAACGCGCGAGGAGGTGGACATCGGAGGGCGGTGCGGCAGAAAGCGGAGTCACAGGGCTGCGCATTCCTCAAATTTGACTAGCCGGAGTCGGAGTCGCCGAGGGTACAGGTCCGGCGCCCCGGACGAAGCGATTCAGCATGTGATGTGCGCCATGCCGCCGGAGGGGCCCTCGGCCCCCGCCGCACCCGGGGGCTGTCCCCCCGTCGGTACGGGTGATGACCCCCCGCCGGTCCGGGTGGTGACGCCATGGTCCGCCAAGGGCCCTGCTCCGTACGGTCCTTGAGGTCGGACCGACCGCCGGAAGCCGCTGATCGAGCCATCGGAGACCTCATGCCCCAGGCCACTGCCGTCCGTGCGGAACCCCGCGCGGGCAGCGACTTCGCCCCGCTCCTGCGACAGGTCAGGGCGGCGGGCCTCCTCGAGCGCGACCGGCGCCGCTACGCCCTGACCGTCGCGGCCGACCTGCTCTCCCTCGCCACGACGGCCGCCGCCGTCGTGGCCCTCGGCGACACGTGGTGGGTTCTTTTCCTGGCCGTGCCCGCCGCGGTCTTCTCCGCCCGTGTCGCCTTCGTCGGCCACGACAGCGGGCACGCCCAGATAGCCGCCACCCGCCGCGTCAACCGCCTGCTGGGGCTCGTGCACGGCAATCTGCTGCTCGGCATGAGCCACGCCTGGTGGAACGACAAGCACGTCCGCCACCACGCCAACCCCAACCACGTCGAAAAGGATCCCGACGTGGGGGTCGGCGTCCTGGTGTGGACCGAGCGGCAGGCCGCCCGCCGCGAGGGCCTCGCACGGTGGCTCACCCGGCATCAGGCGCGGCTGTTCTTTCCCCTTCTGCTGCTCGAAGGCATCAATCTGAAGGTTTCGGGCGTGCTCGACCTCAAACGGCAGGAGGCGGGCGAGCGCGGGGTCGAGGCGCTGTTCCTGGCCCTCCACGCCGCCGGCTACGCGACCCTGCTGCTGTCCGCCATGTCGCCCGGCAAGGCGCTCGCCTTCGCCCTGCTCCACCACGCCCTCTTCGGCCTTCACCTGGGCATGGTCTTCGCCCCCAACCACAAGGGCATGGAGATGCCCGAGCCCGGCGGCGAGCGCTGGGGGCACCTGCGCCGGCAGGTGCTCACCTCCCGCAACGTACGCGGCGGACCGGTCACCGACTGGTTCATGGGCGGGCTGAACTACCAGATCGAGCACCACCTCTTCCCGGGCATGCCCCGGCACCGCCTGCGGCTCGCCCGGCCTCTGGTGCGCGCCCACTGCCGGGAGACGGGCCTGCCGTACACGGAGACCGGACTGCTCGGCTCCTACGCACAGGCGCTGCGCCACATGCACGAGGTCGGCGCCCCGCTGCGGGGTGGGGAACCCGTCAGGAACGGCCGGTGAAGGCGGGGGCGAGAGCCGCCGCCATGGTCACCCGGGGGGCGCCGGAGCCGTCGGCGGGAACGGTCCACAGGTCGGAGCCGTAGTCGCCGGGCAGCGAGTACACCAGGGTGTCCGCGTCCCGCCAGACGGCCTGGTCGTCGATGTTGCGCCGCTCGGCGGTGGGGCTCTCGCGCAGGGTCCTCAGGTCCAGTACGTACAGCCGCCAGGGCGCGTCGGAGGAGGCGCCCTGGACGCGCTTCTTGTAGGCGATGCGCGTTCCGTCGGGGGACAGGGACGGGCATTCGACGTTCTCGTGCAGCGCGCGCAGGGTCCTGCTCCCGCGGTCCCCGCGCACCAGATAGGTCGTGCCGCCCGTCGCGACGGTGGCGTAGAAATGGGTTTCGTCGGCGAAGGTGACGCCCCAGACGTTGATGTCGGCGGCCTTGTGCGGACGGTCGTCCAGGAAGAGGGAGTAGGCCTCCAGGTCGCGGTCCAGCTCTCCGGTGCGCACGTCCAGGACCGAGGTGCGGGTGGAGAAGGCCGTCCCCGCGTAGGAGTCGCCGCTGACGAACACCGTCCAGGCGACGGTGTGGCCGTCGGGGGAGACGCGGGCGCGAGTGGGTATGCCCGCGAGGTCGTAGCGGCGCAGCTCGCGCAGGTGCGCGTCGAGAACGACGGCCCGGTAGCGGTCACGGAGTCCGCCGCGCACCGCCTGGAGGCAGACGCCCGTTCCCCCGGCCGCGTGGAAGCGCAGGCAGCGGACGCCGGAGGCGGTGCGCGGGCCGGAGGGGTCGTCGGCGGACACCGAGGCGATCTCGTCGCGGTGCGGGCCCCAGGCCATGTTGCGGAAGACGCCGCGGCCCGGGGCGTCCAGGGTGACCTTGCCGGAGCGCACGGCCGGGCCGCCGGAGCGGGCGCGGTCCTTCTCGCCGGCCCGGTCCGCCGCGCGCAGGGTGGCACCGACGGCCACGGTGGTCAGCAGCAGGACAGCGGTGAGCAGGATGAACAGGCGGTTCCTGCGGTCGAGGGGGGCGCGGTTCACCGTGCGTGCTCCGGCGTGACGTCGGTGGGGGACGGGCGCAGCAGCAGCGCGCTGAGCGCGGCGGAGACCAGCAGCCCGGCCGCCGCGGCGCCCAGGGCCGTACGGTCGCCCCAGGCGGTCCAGGCGGCGCCGAACGCGATCGAGCAGACGAAGCGGGCGGCCGCCTGGCCGGTCTGCACCACGGCCAGTCCGCTGCCGCGGATCGCTCGGGGCACGGCGTCGGCGGTCGCCGCGGCGAGGACGCCGTCGGTGGCGGCGTAGAAGGCGCCGTGCAGGGCGAGGACGACGGCGGCCAGGGCCGGTGAGCCGCCGAGCGGAGCGAGGAGCAGGACGTACGCCCCGAGCAGCGCGAGGTGGCCGCAGAGGAAGAGCCGGCGGCGGCCGAAGCGGTCGGCGAGGGTGCCCAGTCCCACCGCCAGCAGAAGGAACGTCCCCGCCGTGCCCAGGGGCAGCAGCGGGAACCACGCCTCGGGCAGGTCCAGGCGGCGCTGCAGGGTGAGGTAGAGGAACGAGTCGCTCACGGTGGTCAGGCCGAGCAGCATCGCGCAGCCGGTCAGCCGGCGTACGCCGGGCCGTCGCAGCACCTCGCGCAACGGAACCCGCGCTCCGGTGCGCCGGGGACGCGGACCGTGCGCGGGGTTCGGCCGCCCGCCGGGCACGAACAGCAGCAGGACCAGGACCCCGAGCGCCGCCACGCAGCCGCTCACGGTGAAGACCGCGTCGTACCCCTCGGCCGCGGCCCGCAGGATGAGGAAGGCGCACAACGGGCCCAGCAGTGCCCCGGCGGTGTCCATCGCGCGGTGCACCCCGAAGGCCCGGCCACGGCCGCCCGGTTCGCAGGCCAGCGAGATCATCGCGTCGCGAGGTGCCGTGCGCAGTCCCTTGCCGGTGCGGTCGGCGGCGAGGACGGCGCCGATCAGGGGCAGGCTGTGCGCGACGAGCAGCAGGGGCTTGCACAGCGCGGAGATGCCGTAGCCGACGGCGGCCACGGTCTTGTGGCCGCCGTCGCCGCGGTCGGAGAGCCGGCCGCCGAGGAGCCGCACGAGCGCGCTGACCCCGTTGTAGACGCCGTCCAGGAGGCCGAACCCCAGGGGTGACAGGCCCAGGCCGGTGACGAGGTAGAGCGGCAGTACGGCGGTGACCATCTCGGAGGAGACGTCGGTGATCAGGCTGACGGCGCCCAGGGTGAGCACCGTGGCCGGTAGGGCGGCGGTCCGCCGGCCGGGAGCGATGTCGCGACCGGCGGTGTCCGCGGTGGTACGGCTGTCCGCGAGGTACACGGTCAGTTGTTCCAGATGCCGGTGATGTCCTTGGCGTTCGCGGCGTTTCCGGCGTGCGGCAGGCCGTGCATCGTCTCGAGTGTGCGCAGCACGTCGTAGTGGTTGTACGTGGTGGCGGAGGTGGCACCGGCCTTGACCTGCTGGCCGTAGAGGACGGTGGGTATGCGGTTGCCGCTGAGGCGGTTGTCCTCGTCGAAGGTGATCAGCAGCAGGCTGTTGTGGGTCTTGGCCCAGTCGGCGTAGCCCTTGAGGTTGTTCTTGAGCCAGGTGTCGCCGGTGCCCACGGAGCAGTCGTGCATGTCGCTGCACATGTTCGGCACGACGAAGGAGACCGTCGGCAGGGTGGCGTAGTCGCGGGGGAAGGCGCCGAAGGTGTGCGCGGTGCTGGTGGGGACGTTGTCGAAGCCGAACCACGGGTTGTGCTTCTGGCGGTACTTGCCGCTCGAGCAGGTGGTCGACCCCTCGGCCGGCAGGGATTCGTTGTAGCTGGCCCAGGTCTTGCCGTTGGCCATGAGCTCCGAGGCGAGGTTGGCCTCGTCGCTGAAGCCGGGCTCGACGCAGCTGTCGTCGGTGATGCCCTGGGTGTCACCGGAGAACAGGGCGTAGTAGTTGGGCTGGCTCGGGTGGGTCTCGGCGTACGAGGCGGTCAGGCTGGCGCCGCCCGCGGCGAGGGAGTTGATGTACGGCGCGCTGGAGCTGCCCATGACCTGGCCGTAGCCGTGGTTCTCGAATACGACGACCACGACACGGTCCGGGGTGGGCACGGCCGGGGCGGCCGCGGAGTCCGAGGCCCACAGGCCCAGGGACGTGGTGGCCAGCCCGAAGGCCGTGGCCAGGGCGAGGGAGTAGCGGCGGCGGGGCGGGCGGGGGCTGTCGGAGCGGGCTGCGGCGGGCACGAGGTCCTCCGTGCGAGGGAAGTCGGTGGGGGCGCGCGGGGTGCGATGGCAGCGTAGGACGCACGACGTGACATGTACACGACTTCAAGATGACGGATCGGGGAACGCCCGCCGAGCGGGAGACGACGCCGCGTCACGCGCGGCGCCGCGTCCGGTGAGGCGGCCTTCAGGCCGCGGGCAGCCCCAGGAGTGTGCGCGCCACCGTCTGCGGTGACTCGTCGCGCTCCCGGGCCAGCGCTATGACGGCCCGGCACGCCAGCTCGTTCACCCCGAAGCCAAGGGCCTCGGGGGAGACCCAGCGGGCCGCTTCCGCGCTCTTTTCGACGTCGTTCTCGGCGCAGGCCGCCACATAAACCGCCGCGGCCTCGAAAAGATTGCGCTGCCGCGCCCGGCCGGAACCGGGACTCGCCGAGGGTCCCGGGGCGGGTGCCTGCCGCGCCTCTTCGACTCGCCTGCGAAGTTTCTCGAACACGCGGATCACCTGCCCCCATGAGCGGCATTTCCTGCGGTCGTTCAAGTGTTCCCGGTGGTAGGGGAGTTGAACCTCCGACGAATGACGGGGAGCCGACCGTGCCCGATGCCCGGTGCTACTCGGCGACCGCCGCGACCGCCACCACGTTCTCGACCTGTACCCGGACGACCAGCTCGCCCGGAACACCATTACGGGCCCCGTACTCCTCCGCGCGCTCCTTTCCCATGTACCGTCCGCCGATCGTCGTCGCCCACGCGCGGATCTCGTTCAGATCGTCGCTCAGACGCGCCCGTCCCTGCACCGTGACAAAGGCGTACGGCGGCTTGTCGTCGTCCACGCAGAGCGCGATCCGGCCGTCCTGGGAGAGATTGCGGCCCTTGACCGTTTTCTTGCCCGTGTTGAAGACGAGGTCGTCACCGTCGAGAACGAACCAGATGGGGGCGATGTGCGGGCTGCCGTCGGGCCGCACCGTGGCGAGTTTGCCCGTACGGCCGTCCGCCGAGAGAAATTCCCGCCACTCTTCTTTGCTCATTTTCCGTGCCATGTCCCCATCCTGTGCCAACTGGCGCACAGACGCGTGCCGACGGGCCGGGCGGGTTGCCGGGAGCACAGAGGTGAGCGAGGCTTGCACGGCACTTACGGGGAATTGCGGAACGGGGAGGCGGGGTATGTCGATCGGCAGGGAACTCGACGCGATGCTGGATGGTCTGACGGAGCGCGTGGGGGAAATACGACACGCCCTGGTGCTGTCCGACGACGGACTGGTGACGGGGGCGAGCGCGAGCCTGGAGAGGTCGGACGCCGAGCGTCTGGCGGCCGTGGCGTCGGGGCTGCACAGCCTGGCCAAGGGTACGGGCCGCCAGTTCCGGGCGGGCCGGGTGCGGCAGACGATGGTCGAGTTCGACGGCGGCGTGCTGTTCGTGACCGCTGCCGGGCAGGACAGCTGCCTGTGCGTCCTGGGCGGCGCCGACGCCGACATCGGCCGCATCGGCTACGAGATGACGCTGCTGGTCAACCGCATCGATGGTCGGCCGGAGGGCGGCGGGTCCGGGGATGACGGGCCGGGGGAGCGGGCCGGGAGTTATCCACAGGCCTGACGCGCTGTCGTACCCGGGCGCTACCTTCGTCACTGTCAGTGATCGACCGATGGTGGGGAGGACGTCATGACGGTACGACAGGACCAGGACCGGCACGTCGCCGAGGAGACGGTGCCGCAGGCGCGGGCGGCCAGGGAGCTGGAGCTCAAGCCCCGGGAGCTCGAACTGGCCGTCCAGCTGGGGGAGGTGCGCACCGTCGCCGCGGAGCCGGGCGGCCGGCGGCGGGTGCCCCGGCAGGAGATCGAACGCCACCGCTCCGCCGAGGGATTCCCCAAGGCCCTGCGCACCCGGCTGTGGGTCGTGGGTACCACGGAGGGCGCCGAGCTCCTGGGCATCGGTCCCGCCCGCTTCGCCCGCCTCGCCCGGGGCGGCTGCTTCGCCCCGGTGCGCTTCTACGTCAACCGCTACCGCGTCGTCGTCTGGTCCTACCTGGCTTCCGACCTGGCGGATTTCGCCGACGGCAACCCCGAGCTCCTGACCGGCCGCACACCGGCCCTGCTGAAGGCCGCCCTCGACAAACACCCCGACCGGCGTGCCCGCGGCTGGCGCGCCCGCCGGCTCGACCAGCTGACGGCCCAGGCCGGCGACCCCTGGGAACGGGCGGCGGTGCCCGCCGCCGTGCTGGACCCCGGCGAACTGGCCCGGGCGGTACCCGACCCGGACGAGCGGGCCTACCTGTGCGCGCTGCGCCCCGCGCTCGTCCCGTCCCGGCCGGACGCCGCGGCCGCGCGCGACATCGTCGACGACCTGCTGCTGGCGGAGGACCCGGACGAGATCGAGTGGTACCGGCACTGCCTGGCCGCGGCGCTGGCGCAAGCCCGCACCGCCCGGCCGGCACCCGGCCGCGCCCACCCGCCCACCGCCCCGCCGGCACCCGCCGCCCCCGCCGGGGAGAGGAAGCCACCGGAGACGGACACCGGACGGGCGGGTGAACGAGCGGGTGAACGGGCGCGGCCACCGCGATGGCGGGCATGGCTGCGGCCGAGGGCATGGCGCCGGACATAGCGGAAGGCGGACGGGACGTCGGCGGCCGTTCAGCCGTGCCGGCGGAAGAGCCCTTCCTGCATCACCGACACCAGGAGCCTGCCCGCGCGGTCGAAGATCAGGCCACGCGCCAGGCCCCGGGCACCGGTGGCGATGGGCGACTCCTGCTGGTACAGGAACCACTCGTCCGCGCGGAAGGTCCGGTGGAACCACATGGCATGGTCCAGCGACGCCATGTCGAAGCCCCGCGGCCCCCACAGCGGCTCGACCGGCAGGCGCACCGCGTCGAGCAGCGTCATGTCGCTGGCGTAGGTGAGCGCGCAGGTGTGCACGAGCGGGTCCTCGCCGAGCGGACCCACCGCGCGCATCCACACCGCGCTGCGCGGTTCGGCCTCCCGCAGTTCCTCCGGAGTCCAGCGCAGCCGGTCCACGTAGCGGATGTCGAAGGCCATGCGGCGTTCCATGCGCTCCAGCGCCTGGGGCAGCTCGCCCAGGCGGTCGCGGATCTCGTCCGCGAGCCGGGGCAGTTTCTCCGGCTCCGGCACGTCCGGCATCGGCACCTGATGCTCGAAGCCCGGCTCGCTCTGATGGAAGGAGGCGGTGAGATTGAAGATCGTACGGCCCTGCTGGACGGCCACCACCCGCCGTGTGGTGAAGGACCGTCCGTCACGCACCCGCTCGACCTGGTACACGATCGGCACGCCCGGCCGCCCCGGGCGCAGGAAGTACGCGTGCAGCGAGTGGACCGGACGGTCCCCGTCCGTGGTCCGGCCGGCCGCCACCAGCGCCTGGCCGGCCACCTGCCCGCCGAAGACGCGCTGGAGCGACTCGTCCGGGCTGCGGCCCCGGAAGATGTTCAGGTCGATCCGCTCCAGGTCGAGCAGGCCCACCAGACGGTCGGCGGGACTCGTCATCGCCACTCCTCCTCGGCCGGGGCCCGCGCCCCGGCCCGCGAAGGGGAGGCTACAGCTGACCGACGTCCATGACCCGCACCACCGCGCGGCCTTCCTCGTCGGACGCCGCGAGGTCCACCTCGGCGGTGATGCCCCAGTCGTGGTCGCCGTTGGGGTCGGCGAAGGTCTGCCGGACCCGCCACAGCCCGTCCTCCGGGCGCTCCTCGATGCGCAGCAGCTTCGGGCCGCGCGCGTCGGGGCCGGTGCCCAGCTCCTCGTACTCGTCCCAGTAGGCGTCCATCGCCTCGCCCCAGCGCTCCTCGTCCCAGCCGGACTCGGCGTCCATCTCGCCCAGCTCGCCGACCTTGTCCAGGGCGGCCAGCTCCACCCGGCGGAAGAGGGCGTTGCGCACCAGCACCCGGAAGGCGCGGGCGTTCGCGGTGACCGGCTTGACCTGGTCGGCGCGCTCCTGCGCCTGCTCCGCCGTCTCCTCCTCGGGGTTCGCCAGCTGCTCCCACTCGTCCAGCAGGCTGGAGTCGACCTGGCGCACCATCTCGCCCAGCCAGGCGATGAGGTCCTCGAAGTCGTCGGACTTCAGGTCGTCCGGCACGGTGTGGTCCAGCGCCTTGTAGGCGCTCGCCAGGTAGCGCAGCACGATGCCCTCGGTGCGGGCGAGGTCGTAGTGGGAGGTGAACTCCGTGAAGGTCATGGCCCGCTCGTACATGTCGCGGATCACCGACTTCGGCGACAGCGGGTGGTCGCCGACCCACGGGTGGCTCTTGCGGTAGACGTCGTAGGCGTGGGTGAGCAGCTCCTCCAGGGGCTTGGGGTAGGTGACGTCCATGAGCCGCTCCATGCGGTCCTCGTACTCGACGCCGTCCGCCTTCATCGCCGCGACCGCCTCGCCGCGCGCCTTGTTCTGCTGGGCGGCGAGGATCTGGCGCGGGTCGTCCAGAGTGGACTCGACCACGGAGACCAGGTCGAGCGCGTAGGACGGCGACTCGGGGTCGAGGAGCTCGAAGGAGGCGAGCGCGAAGGTCGACAGCGGCTGGTTGAGCGCGAAGTCCGCCTGCAGGTCGACCGTCAGCCGGACGATGCGGCCCTCGGCGTCCGGCTCCTCGAGGCGCTCGACCACGCCGCCGTCCAGCAGCGAGCGGTAGATGGCGATGGCCCGGCGGATGTGCCGCAGCTGGCTCTTGCGCGGCTCGTGGTTGTCCTCGAGCAGTCGGCGCATGGCGTCGAAGGCGTTGCCCGGCCGCGCGATGACCGCCAGCAGCATCGCGTGGGTGATCCGGAAGCGGGAGGTGAGCTGCTCGGGCTCGGCGCCGATGAGCTTCTCGAAGGTGCTGTCGGTCCAGTTGACGAAGCCCTCGGGGGCCTTCTTGCGGACCACCTTGCGGCGCTTCTTCGGGTCGTCGCCCGCCTTGGCCAGCGCCTTCTCGTTCTCGACGACATGGTCGGGCGCTTGGGCCACGACGAATCCGGCCGTGTCGAAGCCGGCCCGCCCGGCCCGGCCGGCGATCTGGTGGAACTCCCGGGCCCGCAGCGTCCGCACACGCTGGCCGTCGTACTTGGTCAGGGCGGTGAACAGCACCGTGCGGATCGGCACGTTCACGCCGACGCCGAGCGTGTCCGTGCCGCAGATGACCTTCAGCAGGCCGGCCTGGGCCAGCCGCTCCACCAGCCGCCGGTACTTGGGCAGCATGCCCGCGTGGTGCACGCCGATGCCATGGCGGACGTAGCGCGAGAGGTTCCGGCCGAACTTGGTGGTGAAGCGGAAATTGCCGATGAGCTTGGCGATCTCGTCCTTCTCCTCGCGCGAGCACATGTTGATGCTCATCAGCGCCTGGGCCCGCTCGACGGCGGCGGCCTGCGTGAAGTGCACGATGTACACCGGCGCCTGGTGGGTGGTGAGGAGCTCGGTCAGGGTCTCGGTGAGCGGCGTCGCGCGGTACTCGTACGACAGCGGAACGGGCCGCGTCGCCGAGCGCACCACCGCGGTGGGCCGTCCGGTGCGCCGGGTGAGGTCCTCCTCGAAGCGGGAGACGTCGCCGAGCGTCGCGGACATCAGGATGAACTGCGCCTGCGGCAGCTCCAGCAGCGGGATCTGCCACGCCCAGCCCCGGTCCTGCTCGGCATAGAAGTGGAACTCGTCCATCACGACCTGGCCGATGTCGGCGTCCTTGCCGTCGCGCAGGGCGATGGAGGCGAGCACCTCGGCGGTGCAGCAGATCACGGGGGCGTCGGCGTTGACCGAGGCGTCGCCCGTGAGCATGCCGACGTTCTCGGTGCCGAAGATCTTGCACAGGTCGAAGAACTTCTCCGAGACCAGTGCCTTGATGGGCGCGGTGTAGAAGGTGACCTGGTCGTTGGCGAGCGCGGTGAAGTGCGCGCCGGCCGCCACGAGGCTCTTGCCCGAGCCCGTCGGCGTCGAAAGGATCACGTTCGCGCCGGAGACCACCTCGATCAGCGCCTCCTCCTGAGCGGGGTAGAGCGTGATGCCCCGCTCCTCGGCCCAGGTCGAGAAAGCCTCGAAGAGGGCATCGGGGTCGGCATGGCTCGGCATCTGATCGATAAGGGTCACACCCCCATACTGCCTGTCCCCCGCCCGGATCAGGGAACCGGCCGGTCGAACGATGATCATCCGGGCATTACGCTGAGTGGCCGACACGGCGTCAGGACGGCCGGACGCCGGCGCACCAAGGGGTGGAACGACCATGATGGGACCGGCGCACTCGCTCTCCGGGGCCGCAGCCTGGCTGGGGGTGGGAGCCGCCGCGGCGGGCTTCGGTCACCCGATGCCCTGGCCCGTGCTCGTCACCGGGGCGCTGATCTGCGCCGGTGCGGCGCTCGCCCCCGACCTCGATCACAAGTCGGCGACGATATCGCGCTCCTTCGGCCCGCTCTCCCGCATCCTGTGCGGGATCATCGACCAGCTCTCGCACGCGGTGTACAAGGCCACCCGGGCCAAGGGCGACCCGCGCCGCAACGGCGGTCACCGCACCCTGACCCACACCGCGCTGTGGGCCGTGCTGATCGGGGCCGGGGCGTCGGCGCTGGCGGTGACCGGCGACCGCTGGGCCGTGCTCGGCATCCTCTTCGTCCATATGGTGCTCGCCGTCGAGGGGCTGCTGTGGCGGGCGGCCCGGACCTCCAGCGACGTCCTGGTCTGGCTGCTGGGCGCGACGAGCGCGTGGATACTCGCCGGGATCCTGGACCGGCCGGGCAACGGCTCCACATGGCTGTTCACCGGGCCCGGCCAGGAGTATCTGTGGCTGGGCCTGCCGATAGTCCTCGGCGCGCTGGTGCACGACATCGGCGACGCCCTGACCGTCTCGGGCTGCCCGATCCTGTGGCCGCTGCCCATCGGCCGCAAGCGGTGGTACCCGCTCGGCCCGCCCAAGGCCATGCGGTTCCGAGCGGGCAGCCGGGTGGAGGTGAAGGTGCTGATGCCGGCGTTCATGCTGCTCGGCGGCGTCGGCGGGCTCGGGGCCCTGGACCTCTTCTAGGGGGTGTCCGACGGGTCGGCCTGGCCCGGGGCCCCGCGCGGCGCCGGCTGCTACCGGTGCCAGGAGCGCCACAGCGCCGCGTAGGCCCCGCCCGCGGCGACCAGTTCGTCGTGGCTGCCCTGCTCGCTGACGCGGCCGTTCTCGGTCACCACGATCACATCGGCGTCGTGCGCCGTGTGCAGCCGGTGGGCGATGGCCACGACCGTGCGGCCCTCCAGCACCTTCGCCAGCGACCGCTCCAGATGGCGGGCCGCCCGGGGGTCCAGCAGCGATGTCGCCTCGTCCAGGATCAGCGTGTGCGGGTCCGCCAGGACGAGCCGTGCCAGCGCGATCTGCTGCGCCTGGGCCGGGGTGAGGGCGAGGCCGCCGGAGCCGACCTCGGTCTCCAGGCCCTTCTCCAGCGCCCGCGCCCAGCCGTCGGCGTCCACCGCGGCCAGCGCCGACCACAGGTCCCCGTCGTCGGCGTCCGTGCGGGCGAGCAGCAGGTTGTCGCGCAGGGATCCCACGAAGACGTGGTGCTCCTGATTGACCAGCGCCACATGACGGCGCACGCGCTCGGCCGGCATCCGCGCCAGCTCGGCCCCGCCCAGGGTCACCGTGCCGGTGCGCGGCGCGTAGATCCCGGCCAGCAGCCGGCCCAGCGTCGACTTGCCCGCGCCCGACGGCCCGACCAGTGCCACGCGGGTGCCCGGCCGGACGTCCAGACAGACGTCGTGCAGCACGTCGGCGCCCGTCAGGTAGCCGAAGCGCACGTCCGCCGCGCGCACGTCGCGGCCTTCGGGGCGGACGCGTTCGTCCGCCGGTTCGGGCTCGATCTCGCGGATGCCCACCAGCCGGGCCAGCGACACCTGGGCGATCTGGAGCTCGTCGTACCAGCGCAGGATCAGCCCGAGCGGATCGACCAGCATCTGCGCGAGCAGCGCGCCCGTCGTCAGCTCGCCCACCGACAGCCACCCCCGCAGGACGAACCACCCGCCCAGGAGCAGGACCGAGGCGAGCAACAGCGCGTGCGTCCCGTTGATCACGGGGAAGAGGACCGAACGCAGCCACAGGGTGTAGCGCTCCCACGCCGTCCATTCGGTGACCCGCCGGTCGGAGAGCGCCACCCGGCGGCGGCCCAGCCGGTGGGCCTCGATCGTCCGCCCGGCGTCCACGGTCTCGGCGAGCGCCGCGGCGACCGCCGCGTACCCCGCGGCCTCGGAGCGGTAGGCGCCCGGCGCCCGCCGGAAGTACCAGCGGCAGCCGGAGATCAGCAGCGGGAGCGCGATCAGCACGCACAGCGCCAGCGGCGGGGCGGTCACCGTCAGCGCGCCCAGCAGCAGCCCCGCCCAGACGAAGCCGATCGCCAGCTGGGGCACGGCCTCCCGCATGGCCTCGGCCAGACGGTCGACGTCGGTGGTGATCCGCGACAGCAGATCCCCGGTCCCGGCCCGTTCCAGTACGCCCGGCGGCAGGGCCACCGACCGCACGAGGAAGTCCTCGCGCAGGTCGGCCAGCATCTGCTCGCCCAGCACCGCCCCGCGCAGCCGCACCATGCGGACGAACAGCGTCTGCACGGCCAGGGCGACCGCGAAGAGCGAGAGCGTGCGTCCGAGGTGGAGCTCCCGCGAGCCCGCCGAGAGGTCCTCGACCAGTTCGCCCAGCAGGTACGGGCCGACCATCGAGGCCGTCACCGCGACCGCGTTCACCGCCACCAGCACGGTGAAGGCGGTGCGGTGCCTGCGCAGCAGGTCGCGCACGTAGGCGCGCACGGTGGCCGGTCCGCCGACCGGCAGGGTGGTCGCGGATTCCGGTGCCGCCGGGTCGTACGCCGGCGGCGTGACTCCGATCATGCCGACTCCCTGATCATGCCGACCTCTCGATCATGTCCATCGCCCGATCGACGACCACGCCGAGACCGGCGTTCATGCCGACTCCTCGGCCGGCTCGCGTTCGTCGGGCTTCGCGAGCCGGATGTCCGGTTCCTCGTCCGTCCTGCGGGTGACGACCGCGCGGTAAACGGGGTCGGCCCGCAGCAGTTCGCCGTGCGTCCCCGTCGCCGTGACGCGGCCGTCCCGCAGGAACGCCACCCGGTCCGCCCGGTCGAGCAGCAGCGGGCTGGAGGAGAACAGCACCGTCGTGCGCCCCTGCCGCAGGGCGCGCACCCCGTCCGCGATCCGCGCCTCGGTGTGCGAGTCGACGGCGGAGGTGGGCTCGTCCAGCACCAGCACCTCCGGGTCGGTCACGAGCGACCGGGCCAGCGCCAGCCGCTGGCGCTGGCCGCCGGACAGCGAGCGGCCGCGCTCGGTGATCCGGGCCCGGGCCGGGTCGTCGGCGGAGTCCGCCGAGCTCCGCGCCAGGGAGACCAGGACGTCCTCGCACTGCGCCGCGGCGAGGGCCGCCTCGGCCGTGACGTCCCCCGAGGACGGTACGTCCAACAGCTCGGCGAGCGTGCCCGAGAGCAGCACCGGGTCCTTGTCCTGCACCAGCACCGCGGCGCGGGCGGCGTCCAGCGGCACCTCGTCCAGCGCGACCCCGCCCAGGAGCACGGAGGGGGCGCCGGCCGGGGCGTCCGCCGCGTGCCCGCCCAGCCGTTCGGCGAGCCGTCCGGCCGCGTCCGGGTCGCCGCACACCACCGCCGTCAGCCGCCCGGCGGGGGCCAGGAGGCCGCTCGCGGGGTCGTACAGATCGCCCTTGAGCGCCGGGACGGGCCCGTCGGCGTCCGCCGCGGACGCGGTGCGCTCCAGCCCCAGCACCCGGGCGGCGCGTTGCGCGGACGGCCGGGAGAAGGAATAGGCCATGGCGATCTCCTCGAACTGCCGCAGCGGGAACAGCAGGAAGGTCACCACGCCGTACACCGTGACCAGCTCACCCACGCCGATCCGGCCGTCCCGGGCCAGCGTCACGCCGTACCAGACCACCGCGATCAGCAGCAGCCCCGGCAGCACCACCTGCACCGCCGCGATCAGCGCCCACATGCGGGCGCTGCGCACGGCCGCCCGGCGCACTTCCTGCGAGGCCTGCCGGTAGCGGGAGAGGAACAGCTCCTCGCCGCCGATGCCGCGCAGCACCCGCAGGCCCGCCACGGTGTCCGACGCCAGTTCGGTGGCGCGTCCGGCCTTCTCCCGCTGCTCGTCGGCCCGTTCGGCGGCGGGTGGCAGCAACGGCAGGACGGCCAGGGCCAGTACGGGAACGCCGACAGCCACCACCGTGCCCAGCGCGGGCTGGTGGACGACGAGGGCCGCGCACACCAGGACCGTGGTGAACGCGGCCGAGGCGAAGCGCGACAGGGACTCCACGAACCAGCCGATTTTCTCGACGTCCCCGGTGGACACCGCGACGACCTCGCCGGCGGCCACCCGCCGGGTCAGCGCGGAGCCCAACTCGGCGGTCTTGCGCGCCAGAAGCTGCTGGACCCGTGCCGCGACCAGGATCCAGTTGGTGACCGCGGCGCGGTGCAGCATCGTGTCGCCCAGCGCGGTCAGCGCGCCGAGCAGCAGCATCAGCGCGCCGGCCGCGGCCAGCCGGGCCTGCGACCCGTCGATGACGGCCTGCACGGCCATGCCCACGGCCAGCGGGAACAGCGCCACGGACGCCATGTGGAGGGTGCCCCACAGCATGGCCCGCACCTGGCCGCCGAGCTGACGGCGTCCGAGCCAGAGCAGGAAGAGCGGACCCGACCGGACGTCCGGTCGACCCGGATCGGCATACGGAAGATCGCGAATCTGCATGGCATCCCGGCTTCGGCATGGTGGGGGCGGGGCCGTGCAAGGCTCGCGCTCCGCGAGCGTCCGGTTCAACTGGTTTTTCCGCCGGTGCGGCGGATCAGGCCAGACCGCTACTGGTGTGACGCGCGGCGAAGCGCTTCACTCCTGCCCCATGAGACGACTGCTTCTCGTGCTGTGCGCCGCCGCACTCGGCCTGTTGACGGGCATCGGCCCGGCCTCGGCCGCGGCGCCCCCCGAATTCGGCACCGACTGGCACGACCCGGTCACCGCGGCCCCGCCCGTGGCCGCTCCCGGCACGACCTCGTGCCAAGCGACCGTCGCCCAGACGGAGTTCCGCGACTACACGCCCTACAAGGGCACGTATCTGCCGCCCAAGGGCTGCGGCGACCGCTGGAACAAGGTGGTCCTGCGGCTGGAGGGCGCGGTGGCCGGACGGCAGTACGACCGCCTGGGCTATCTGCGGATAGGCGGGGTCGAAGTGCTGCGCACCTCGACTCCGGAACCGTCGCCCGAGGGCATCACCTGGAAGGTGGAGAAGGACGTCACCCGCTACGCCCCCACCCTGCGGGAACGGCAGCCCGTCGAGATGCTCATCGGCAACCTCGTCAACGAGACCTACACCGGCGTCATCAAGGTCAAGGTGACGCTGACGTTCTACAAGGCCGAGGGCCGCACCGGGCCCGCGCGGACCCCGGACAAGGTCCTCACCCTGGACGGCGCGCACCACGAGGGCGCGGCGTACGAGGGGAAGCTGACGACCCCCGCCAACAGCGAGCGGATCGTGGCGGAGGTCTACGCCACCGGTTCGGGCGGCGGCTGCGAGGAGTTCTGGTACCTCACCGTGCCGGACGCGGCGCCCTACTCGTGCAAGGCGAAGGACGGCCCCTACCGCGAGGTGCGGGTCTCGGTGGACGGGCGGCTCGCCGGCATCGCGGCGCCGTTCCCGACCGTGTGGACCGGAGGCTGGTCGAACCCCTTCCTCTGGTACGTGATCCCGGGCCCGCGCGCCTTCGACGTCCGGCCGCTGGAGTACGACCTCACCCCGTTCGCCGGACAGCTCAACGACGGCAAGCCGCACACCGTGGCGGTGTCCGTCGCGGGGGTGCCCGAGGGCCAGAGCGGCTGGAGCACCCCCGTCAACGTCCTGGTGTGGCAGGACGCCGGGTCCGACCGCGTCACGGGCGCGCTCACCACCCACCGGGAGGGCACTCCGGCCAACGCCACCACGTACGAGGCCGGCGACCGGCACCGGCTGACGTCCGACGGCGGACACGCGCTGACTGTCGCCGGCCATGTGAACACCTCGCACGGGCGGGTGACCACGACGGTCTCCCGTGAGGTCGCGGGAACGTCCGCGCACGGCTGGACCGACGGCGAGTCCGTGGACGCGCTCAAGGCCCGCTGGACCGACGACGAGAAGGTCACCGTCGCCGGGCGCGGCCCGGCCACCACGACCGCCAGCCATCGCGTCTACACCATGGACGGCGAGACGTCGGTCGGCGCGGGGGACCGCCTGCGGACGGTCATGACGATGGGCGACCGCGCCGACAGCCTCACGCTGCGCGCCGGCGAGCGCATCGGCTGGTCCCGTATGGACGACACCTACACGGGTGACGCCGCGTACAACCAGAACGTGCCGCGCGAGCAGCGCCACGCCACCGGGGTCTCGCGCGAGCGCTACCGCCTCCAGGGCCCGGGCGCCTGCTACGACCACACGCTGGCCACCGCTCAGGGCGAGCTGACGGAGGACCGGCACCGCTGCTGAGTCCGTCGACGCCGGGCGGGTCCGGGGGCCGGGAGCGGCTCCCCGGGCCCGCCCGGTCTTTCGCGGGGAACACGGGGGACGCGGGGGACGCGGGGGAGGGGCCTCGCCTCAGGCCAGGCCGCGACCGGACAGGAGCGTGGCCAGCAGGTCTTCGAGCACGTCGCGCTGCCCGGCGTCCAGAGGGGCGAGGATCTCCTCGACGGCCGCACGCCGGGCGTTGCGCAGGGCGTGCAGGGTCGAACGGCCCTCGTCGGTGAGCTCTATCCGCGTCACGCGGCGGTTGGACTGGTCCGGCACCCGGCGCACGGCGCCGTTGGCCTCCAGGGCGTCGACCAGCGTGGTGACCGCCCGGGGCACGACCTCGAGGCGCTCCGCCAGGTCCGCCATGCGTGGGGGCGTGTCGTAGTGCGCGACGGTGCGCAGCAGCCGCGACTGGGCGGGGGTGATGCCGACCGGGTCCAGGTAGCGCTTCTGGGCGCGGTGGAGCCTGCGGGTCAGCCTCAGCAGCTGCTCGGCGAGCTGGCCGGACGTGTCGGGGGCCGTCATGATCACAGGGTATCAGGACTCTGTCCATTGTGAGCATAGGTAACAGTGAGCTATGCTCTGATACGGCGCCGGCAATCTCGGGGCGCTCAGCGCGTCCGCACGTCTTTCGCCCACCGGACCGACCTCGTTGAAGGAGCCCATGCCTCACGACGAACCGAACTGGACACCACCTCCCGCGGACCCGGACCAGCCCGCCCAGGTGCGGCGCATCCTCCGCCTCTTCCACCCGTACCGCGGCCGGCTCGCCCTCGTCGGGCTGCTCGTGGCCGCTTCCTCCCTCGTCACGGTCGCCTCGCCGTTCATGCTGCGCGAGGTCCTCGACGACGCCATCCCCCACGGCCGCACCGGCCTGCTCAGCCTGCTCGCCCTCGGCATGATCGCCGCCGCGGTCGTCAACAGCGTCTTCGGCGTGCTGCAGACCCTGATCTCCACCACCGTCGGCCAGCGCGTCATGCACGACCTGCGCACCGCGGTCTACGGCCGCCTGCAGAGCATGCCGCTCGCCTTCTTCACCCGCACGCGCACCGGCGAGGTGCAGTCCCGCATCGCCAACGACATCGGCGGCATGCAGGCCACCGTGACCTCCACCGCCACGTCCCTGGTCTCCAACCTCACCAGCGTCATCGCCACCGTCGTCGCCATGGTGGCCCTCGACTGGCGGCTGACGGTCGTCTCCCTCCTTCTGCTGCCCGTCTTCGTCTGGATCAGCCGCCGCGTCGGCGACGAGCGCAAGAGGATCACCTCCGAGCGGCAGCACCAGATGGCGGCCATGGCCGCCATGGTCACCGAATCGCTGTCCGTCAGCGGCATCCTCCTCGGCCGCACCATGGGCCGGTCGGTGTCCATGACCCAGGCCTTCGCCGCGGAGTCCGAGCGGCTCGTCGCCCTCGAGGTGCGCACCAACATGGCCGGACGGTGGCGGATGTCCACCATCGGCATCGTCATGGCCGCCATGCCCGCCCTCATCTACTGGGCCGCCGGCATCGCGCTGCGGACGGGCGGCCCCGGCATTTCCCTCGGCACGCTGGTGGCCTTCGTCTCCCTCCAGCAGGGCCTGTTCCGGCCCACCGTCAGCCTGCTCTCCACCGGCGTGCAGATGCAGACCTCCCTCGCGCTCTTCCAACGGATCTTCGAATACCTCGACCTGCCGGTGGACATCACCGAGCCCGAGAAGCCCGTGCGGTTGGAGACCGTCCGCGGCGAGGTGCGCTTCGAGAACGTCTCCTTCTCCTACGATCCCCCCGCCGCCGCCCTCTCCGGCATCGACCTCCACGTCCCGCCCGGCGGCAGCCTGGCGGTCGTCGGCCCGACGGGTTCCGGCAAGAGCACCCTGAGCTATCTCGTGCCCCGGCTCTACGACGTCACCGGCGGGCGGGTCCTGCTGGACGGCGTCGACGTCCGTGACCTCGACTTCGACACCCTCTCCCGGGCGGTGGGCGTGGTCTCGCAGGAGACCTACCTCTTCCACGCCTCCGTCGCCGACAACCTCCGCTTCGCCAAGCCCGACGCCACCGACAAGGAGATCCAGGCGGCCGCCGAGGCGGCCCAGATCCATGACTACATAGCCGGCCTTCCCGAGGGCTACGACACCCTGGTCGGCGAGCGCGGCTACCGCTTCTCCGGAGGGGAGAAGCAGCGCCTGGCCATCGCGCGGACGATCCTGCGCGACCCGCCGGTGCTCATCCTCGACGAGGCGACGAGCGCGCTCGACACCCACACCGAGCACGCCGTGCAGCAGGCGATCGACGCGCTGTCCGCCGGGCGCACCACGATCACCATCGCGCACCGGCTCTCCACGATCCGCCACGCCGACCAGATCGTCGTCCTCGACCGGGGCCGCATCACCGAACGCGGCACCCACCAGGAACTCCTCGCCGACGACGGGCACTACGCCGCGCTGGTGCGCCGGGACACGCACCTGACGGCGAAGGTCTGAGGAGGCGGCCCGGGACCGGACGTGGTGCCGGGCGGCCGATCCGGCGGCCCGGCACCACGTCCCGTAGCGTCCTCGCCGCCCCCTCGCCTGCGCGAGAAGCGCTCAGAGGGAGCCCAGGTCGACGGCCCCGGCCATGACGCGGTAGCCGGCGTCGTTGGGGTGCTTGTGGTCGCCGCAGTCGTAGGCGGGGTGGAGCGTCTCGGGGTCGTCCGGCGAGGCCATCGCGGTGGCGAAGTCGGCCACCGCGTCGAACTCCCCACAGGTGCGGATCCACGCGTTGAGCGCGGCGCGCTTCTCCTCGGAGCGCGGGGTGTGGTACTCCGCTCCCTTGAAGGGCAGGAGCGTCGCCCCGATCACCCTGACGCCCCGGTCGTGCGCCCGCTTGATCAGCTGCCGGTAGCCCTCCGTCACTTCCTCCACGGAAACATCCGGGGCGGGCTTGTAGGTCGGCAGGTCGACCTCGCTGAAGCCGATGTCGTTCAGACCCGCGAGGACGATCACCGACCGGACGCCCGGAGTGTCGAGCACGTCGCGCTCGAAGCGCGCCAGGGCCGCCTCGCCGTACCAGAGCGAGTCGTTGAGCACGAGGTTGCCGCCGATCCCCGCGTTGACCACGGCCCATTCCCGCCCCGCCGCCGCGAGTCGCTCGGCGAGGGCGTCCGGGTAGCGGCGGTCGGCGCCGGCGGTGGAGCCGAAGCCGTCGGTGAGGGAGTCGCCGAAGGCCACCACCGTCCCGCGGGGCGAAGAGCCGTCCCCCGCCAGCTCGACGCCGGCGAGGTGGTACCAGGAGCGGGTCCGCTCGTCGAACCCCGAGTCGTCGACGGCGGTCGTACGGTCGCCGGGCGCGCGGTAGCTGTCGGTGTAGGCCTGCGCGTGGAACGTCGCGGGCCCGGTCGGGCGGGGGAAGTACAGAGTCACCGTGACGGCGTCGAAGCGCTCGGCCCGCAGCGGCGCCGCGTCGCTGACGGCCTCACCGCCCGCCGGTATCACCACGGACGCCGCCCCGCCGAAGGTGAGGGACCGGACCGTGCCCGGCCGCACGGCGGCGCCCCCGGCCGCCAGGGCGACGGTCGCGGCGCCGACGGTCAGCGGTCCCGTGCCGAAACGGTTCGACAGGCGGATCCGTGCCGCGTCGCCGCTTCCGCCGACCCGTACGACCTGGCGCACGGACTGGTCGTCGAATCCGGTCTCGGACCAGTTCTCCTCGAAGCCGTCGCTGGGTCGCTGGACCGGGGCGGACCAGCCGGTGGACCAGGAGACTGCCGGGTTCGTCATATGAGCGGGCCTTTCCTGAAGACGTCGCGAGGTGCTCCGCGAGCCGTCTCGTGACGGTTTTCGCTGTCGGGAAAGAGCCTGCCGCGCGGCCGGGGAGCCACCCAGCCCCGTGCGCCGCCTACGCACGCCGTGCCTACCCCTGCCGGGGTCACCCTGGGGCGTAGGGCGTGTCCGATGGGTCGGCACGGGCCCTGCGGCGCCTGGCACGGCACCTCGGTCGTTCTGCTCGCTCAGATCTTGATGACCCGGGCCCCGAGATCGGCGAGCTGCCGGGTGGCGAAGGGCGCCGCGACGGCCTGTTCGAGCGCGACGACCGTGACGCCGCGCAGGGGCGGCCCCGACGCGGTTTCGCCCGGGGAGGAGGTCACCGGGGTCCGGTCCCGTCGAGGAGGACCACCTCCAGGGTGCGCGGCCCGTGCACGCCCTCGACGCGGTCCAGTTCGATGTCGCTGGTGGCCGACGGGCCGGAGATCCAGGTCAGGGGCCGGTCCGGGGCCAGTCGGGCCAGGGCCCGCGGCACCGAGTCCACCACCTGATCGGCGACGCGCACCACGCACACGTGGTGGTCGGGCACGAGCGTCAGCGCGCGGCGCCCCTGCCCCGGGCCCGCGTCCAGCACGATCGTGCCGGTCTCGGCGATGGCCAGCGCGCAGCCGGTGACGACACTGTCCACGCCGTCCAGGGCACGCGTCGTCAGGGCGGGGGAGTCGGCCACCTGCTCCACTCCGGCGGCCGCCAGCAGCTCGTGGGCCAGCCAGGCGTCCGGCAGCCCGGGCGGTACGACCACGCGGCGCGCGCCGCGCCGGCCGAGCAGCCCGGCGACCAGCGCCGGCAGCCCTCCCTCGTCCGTGCGGTGCACGACGGCCCGGTAGTCGGTGAGGTTCGAGGCGAGGAGCGCGGCGGCGTCGGCCGGGGTGCGGGTGCCGTGCGGGAGCCGGTAGTCGCGCGGTACGGGGTGGTCGCGCGGGCGCTCGTGGCGCGGGACGTCGGCCAGCGCACGCCGTACGCGCCCCAGGACGCGCTCCCTGCTCGTACCGCCGCTCATGGAGCGTCCCCCCGGGTCCGCGACCACCAGTCCCGAAACGATTCGGCCGGCACCTCGGGCAGTTCCCGGCTGTCCGTCCAGGCACCCAGCGGGCCGGGCAGCCGCCGGGGCCGCAGCCGGCGGGCGCGCCCCGCGAGGCGCTGCGCCCGGCGCAGGGCCCCCGGGTGGTCGAAGGTCCAGCCGGCCGCCCGCATCGCCGTCCGCTCCACCGCGCGCCGCTTCGCCGGCCGGACGCGGGTGCGCACCCCACGGACCGTCACCTCGCCGCCCTCCGCGACCCGCTCGCGCAGGTGCAGCAGGACCTCCGGGATGTCGATGGCCACCGGGCACACTTCGTAGCAGGCGCCGCACAGGGTGGAGGCGAACGGCAGCGACTCCTCCAGGGCGGAGGCCGGGCCGCGCAGCTGGGGCGTTAGGATCGCGCCGATCGGGCCGGGGTAGGGCGAGCCGTACGCGTGGCCGCCGGCGCGCTCGTAGACGGGGCAGACGTTCAGGCAGGCGGAACAGCGGATGCACCGCAGGGCCTGGCGGCCGACCCGGTCGGCGAGGGCGTCGGTGCGGCCGTTGTCGAGCAGGACCAGGTGGAAGGCGCGCGGTCCGTCGGCGTCGGAGGTGCCCGTCCACATGGACGTGTAGGGGTTCATGCGCTCGGCGGTGGAGGAGCGGGGCAGCAGCTGGAGGAAGACCTCCAGGTCCCGCCAGGCGGGGACGACCTTCTCGATGCCGACGACCGAGATCAGGGTCTCGGGCAGCGTGAGGCACATCCGGCCGTTGCCCTCGGACTCGACGACCACCGCCGTGCCGGTCTCGGCGACGAGGAAGTTGGCGCCCGAGACGGCGACCTTCGCGGTGAGGAACTTCTCGCGCAGGTGCAGGCGGGCCGCCTCCGCCAGGTCGGCCGGCCGGTCGGTGAGCCCCTCGGGGGCGGGGCGGCCCCAGTCCGCCATCCGGTCGCGGAAGATGTCGCGGATCTCGCCGCGCCCGCGGTGGATGGCCGGGACCAGGATGTGGGAGGGCAGGTCGTCGGCGAGCTGCACGATGAGCTCGGCCAGGTCGGTCTCGTACGCCCGGATGCCGGCCCGCTCGAGGGCGTCGTTCAGGCCGGTCTCCTGGGTGGTCATGGACTTGACCTTGACGACCTCGCGCTCCCCGGTGGCCCGGACGAGTTCGGTGACGATGCGGTTGGCCTCGTCGGCGTCGGCGGCCCAGTGGACCGTGCCGCCCGCCCGGGTGACGTTCTCCTCCAGCAGCGTCAGATAGTGGTCGAGATGACGCAGTGTCCGGTCCTTGACGGCGGCCGCGGCGGCGCGCAGCTCCTCCCAGTCGGCGAGCTCGGCGACGGCCCGGGCGCGCCGGGCGCGGATGGTGTGGGTGGCGCGCCGCAGGTTGGAGCGCAGGGTGGCGTCCTCGGTCGCCCGCGCGGCGGCGCGCGGGAACGCGGGCATGCCGACGTACGTACGGCTCATGGAACGCTCCCGTCGGTGCTCGCCAGGATCTGGGCGATGTGCAACGGCCGTACGCGCGAACCGGCGCGGGCGAGGGTGCCACCGATGTGCAGGAGACAGGAGTTGTCGACCGCGCACACGGCGCGGGCTCCCGTGTCCCCGATGGCGCGGGCCTTGTCGGCCCCCATCGCGGCCGACACCGCGGCGTTCTTGACGGCGAAGGTGCCGCCGAAGCCGCAGCATTCCTCGGCGCCGGCGAGCTCGCGCAGTTCGAGCCCTCTCACGTGCTCCAGCAGCCGGCGCGGCCGGTCCCCCAGGCGCAGCGCGCGCAGTCCGTGGCAGGTGGGGTGGTAGGTGACGGTGTGCGGGAAGTACGCGCCGACGTCGGTCACGCCCAGCACGTCGAGAAGGAACTCGGTGAGTTCGTACGTCCTGGGCACCACGCTCGCGGCCGCCTCGGCCAGCGCCACGCTCTCCCGCCCGCCCCGCCCCTCGGCGGCGGCCCGCGCGGCGATGCGGGGGTAGTGCTCGCGGACCATGGCGGCGCAGGAGGCCGAGGGGGTCACGATGTGGTCGTAGTCGCGGAAGGCGGCGGCGTGCCTCAGCAGCAGTGGCTCGGTGCGGCGGCGGTAGCCGGTGTTGAACAGCGGCTGGCCGCAGCAGCTCTGCTCGGCGGGGAAGCCGACCCGTACGCCGAGCCGTTCGAGGAGGGTGACGACCGCGCGGCCCGTGCCCGGGTGGAGCGTGTCGTTGACGCAGGTGACGAACAGCCCTACGCGCATGACACCTCGGCACCTCCCGGCGGCCGTCGGCCGCCCGGCCGGTCACCGGCGGATCGACCGGACCACGGATCGGCGGGCGGACCTGCGGATCGTTGCGGACGACCCGTCGACGGGGCGGCGGTTGATCGTCCGGCGCCTCATACTGCCGCAGCGAGGGCCGGTTGGGAAGGTCGCGCCGGCGCGTCGGCGAGCAGGGCGCGGATCTCCCGCACGGCGTTCCGGCCGGCCCGGTTGGCGCCGATGGTGCTCGCCGACGGCCCGTAGCCCACCAGGTGGATCCGCGGGTCGCGGACCGCGCGGGTGCCCTCGACGCGGACGCCCCCGCCGGGCTCCCGCAGCCCGAGCGGCGCGAGATGGCCGAGGGCGGCGCGGAAGCCGGTGGCCCACAGGACGACGTCCGCCTCGACGACCCGGCCGTCGTCCCACGCCACTCCGGTGGGGGTGAGACGGTCGAACATCGGCAGCTGGTCGAGGATCCCGGCGGCGCGGGCGCGCCGCATCGCCTCGGTCATGGGCAGGCCGGTCACCGACACCACGCTCCGCGGCGGCAGCCCCCGCCGCACCCGCTCCTCGACCCGCGCGACCACCTCACGGCCACGGGCCTCGTCGAAGGGGCCCTCGTGGAAGACGGGAGGCCGCCGCGTCACCCAGGTCGTCGAGGCCGCGACCTCGGCGATCTCCAGCAGGTGCTGCACGGCCGAGGTACCGCCGCCGACCACCACCACGCGCCGCCCGGCGAAGGGCGCGGGCCCCGGATAGCCGGCGGTGTGCAGTTGCCGGCCGCGGAAGGTCTCCTGGCCGGGGTAGCGGGGCCAGAACGGGCGGTCCCAGGTCCCGGTCGCGTTGAGCAGCGCCCGGGCCGACCACACGCCCTCGGACGTCTCCACGCGCAGCCTGCCGCCGCCGCCCTCGCGCACCGCCCGGATCCGCACGGGCCGCCGGACGCGCAGGTCGAAGGCGCGCTCGTACGCCGCGAAATAGTCGCCGATCACCTCGGAGGAGGGGCGCCGGTCGTCCGCGCCGGTCAGCTCCATCCCCGGCAGCGCGTGCATGCCGTGCACCTTGCCGTAGGTCAGCGTCGGCCAGCGGAACTGCCAGGCCCCGCCCGGCCGCGGCGAACCGTCCAGCACGACGAAGTCCCGGTCCGGTGCGTAGCCCGCGCGCCGCAGGTGGTACGCGCCGGCCAGGCCCGCCTGTCCGGCGCCCGCGACGACGACCTCGACCTGGGTCTCCGGCGTCCCTGAGTCGTTCATGCCTCTGCCAACGCCGGAGGCCGTGGATCACTTCCCGCCCTAGGGGGTGTCCGATGGGTCGGGGCGGGCCCCGCGGCGTCTGGTGCGGTGGATCGCAAGGCGGAGCATCTCCCGCGTACTGGGCGTACTCGGGTGATGCGACAACGCGGCGAGGTGCCGTGCCAGGCGTCGTGGGGTCTGCGCCGACCCATCGGACACCCCCTAGGGGCGGGTGCGGGGGGCGCCGGGCGCGTACGAGGATGGAGCCATGACCGACACCTTCCGCACCCACGTCCTCGACGTCACCACAGGCTCCGCCGAGACGGTGTACGACCTCACGCGCGACTGCGAGGCCTTCCTGCGCGAGGCCGCCGCGGGCCGCGACGGCCTGCTGAATGTCTTCGTGCCCCACGCCACGGCCGGCGTCGCGGTCCTGGAGACGGGCTCCGGCAGCGACGACGATCTGCTCGCGGCCCTGCGTGACCTGCTGCCGGCCGACGACCGCTGGCGTCACCGCCACGGCAGCCGCGGCCACGGCCGCGACCATGTGCTGCCCGCGCTCGTGCCGCCGCACGCGACGCTTCCGGTCATCGGCGGACGGCTGGAGCTGGGCACCTGGCAGTCGGTGTGCCTGGTCGACACCAACCGCGACAACCCCGAGCGCCAGGTCCGGCTGACCTTCCTGGGCTGACCGGGCTGACCGGGCTGACCGGGGCCGTCACGACAACCGCGAGCGCTCCGGCAACGGCGAGCGCTCCGGCCGCGATCGGGCCGGAGCGCTCGGGTCACAGCCCTTGGGCGTGCCGGTGGGTCAGTCCTTCTGGGCCGACGGCGGCAGCTGGCGCAGCGTCACCTTCGACTTGGACTTGAAGGACCAGTCCAGCATCTTCACGGCGTCCGGGTAGCGGTTCGTGGGGTCGTTGAGGATGACGCCCACCACCGTGCGCTTGCCGCGCTGGGCCGCGAAGACCAGGCACGGCCCGGCGGCCGTGCCGGTCCCGGTCTTGATGCCTATCGCGCCCTGGTAGGAGCCGAGCAGCTTGTTGGTGTTGTCCCAGTAGTAGGTGCGGTTGACGTTCGCGGCCTTCTGCTTGGTGGTGGTCGTGCGCACCACCGTGCTCAGGGTCCTGCTCGTCAGGGCCTTGCGGGCCAGCTGGGCGGTGTCGCGCGGGGTGGTGTAGTTGTCCCCCGCACGCGATATGCCGTCGAACGAGTCGTACCGCGTGTTCTTCATGCCGAGGTCGGCGGCCTTCTTGTTCATCTTGGCGATGAACGACTTCGTCCGGGCGGCCTCCGTGCTGCCGCTGCCGAAGGTGTCGGCGAGCGCGTAGGCGGCGTCGCACCCGGAGGGGAGCATCAGGGCGTAGAGCATCTGGCGGACGGTCAGCTGGTCGCCCGTGCGCAGGTCCGCCGTGCTCGCGCCGGTGCGGGCCACGTAGTCGCGGTAGGACTGCTTGACGGTGATCTTCTTGTTGAGATCGACGTTCTTGACGCCCAGGACCGTGACCGCGGTCATGATCTTGGTCGTGCTGGCCATCTGCCGCTTGGTGTCGGCGTCCTTGCCCCACAGGGTGCGGTTGGGGCCGCTGTCGAGCAGGAAGGCGCCCTTGGCGGCTATGCCCGACGGGCCGTTCGCGGCCTGGGCCGTGGTCGCCGGCAGTGCGACGGCCACGGCCGCGGTCGAGGCGACCGCGGCGACGCCCCAGCGGCGCGCGGTTCTTCTCCCACTTCGCTCCATGTACGGACCTTTTTCTCGCTGGTTGGGATGAGCGAGCAGATAATCGCACCAGTTCATCCCTGGTGAGAAGCCGGGTCCGTCGTCCTCGCCACGACCGGCGTCGTCCGGCCGTACTTTTCGGACGCCCCGTCAGGCGGGCCGCCGGCCAGCCGCCCGGCCCACCGCGTCCACCAGCGGCACCATCCGGTACGGCACCCGTTCGCGCAGCACCATCTCCGTACGGGTGCGCACCACCCCGGGCAGCTGGACCAGCCGCTGGATCACGTCCTCCAGATGGGCCGCGTCCCGAGCGACGACGCGGGCCATCAGGTCCCCGCCACCCGTTATCGAGAAGGCCTCGATGATCTCGGGCACGCCGCCCAGGCCGTCCGCCACCGTGTCCAGATGGCCCTGGGTGACCTCGATGTGGACGAACGCCAGCACGGGGTGACCGAGGGCCCCGGGGGACAGCCGGGGGCCCGTCCCCGTGATCACGCCGTCGCGCTCCAGCCGGTCGAGCCGCGCCTGGAGCGTGCCCCGCGCGATGCCCAGCAGGCGGGCGTACTCGCGCACGCTCGTCCGCGGCTGCTCCAGCAGCAGCCGCAGGATCCTGGCGTCCAGCGCGTCCACGGCCATGGGCACCGGCTCTCTCGTGGTCGGTATCGGCGGCCTCGCACTGTACCAATGGCCCACCGTTCCGGCCCCCGGTTCACCCGTCGGCGGGCCGGGCGAGGCGGTGTGTGAGGCAGCCCACCACGGAGCGGACCCGCATTTCACCGCATGGTGACCGACCGCACAGCGTACGAACTTCTCAGCGCAGGGAAGCGCTTGTGACGATGGCGGAGACGTCATCGCGACCGGCGCGGCGAAGCGCGGACCGGCGACGTCCCCGGCCCCCGCCCGAGGGTTCCACCCGGCGGGGTTTTCGACGCCCACAGCCGTCGTGCCCCTCCGCCCCCGGCGGACGGCGCGCCCACGGTCGCCGGAGGCGCCGGGTACGCGCTCCCGACCACGGCACCCCCGACCACGGAAACGGACCCTTGCGCCTTTCGTCCCCGGCTCCGGCCACGCCCCCGTCCTCCACCACAGCGCCCGTCACCGCCGCGCCCGTCGTGCGGCCGGTGCGGGGTCTGCTCGCCCGCCGCGGGGCGGCCGCGGGCACGGCCGGCGACCGGTCCCCCTGGCGCTGCCTGCGCAGCCGCAGCATGCGCTGGTGGTCCGCCGCCAACCTCGTGTCGAACCTCGGCACGTGGATGCAGCTCACCGTGCAGAACCTGCTCGTCCTGCAGCTCACCGGCTCCGCCGCCACGACGGGCCTGTCGCTGTCGGTCCAGGCCGCGCCCGGCCTGCTCTTCGGCCTCCTGGGCGGCGCGGTGGTCGACCGCCTGCCCCGCAAGCTCACCGCCGCCGTCAGCCAGGCGCTGCTGGCCCTGGTGGCCTTCGCCACCGCGCTGCTGGTCGCCTTCGGCATGCTCAACGTGCCGCTGCTCATGGTGCTCGCCGGGATCACCGGCCTGATCGCCACCGTCGACGGCCCGGCCACGGCCCTGCTCGGCAACGACCTGGTGCCGGAGAAGGACGTGCCCTCGGCGATCGCCCTGGGTTCGGTCGTGCACAGCGTCGGCCGGCTCGCCGGCACCGCCCTCGCGGCGGTGGGCATCGCGACCATCGGCACCGCCGGCGCGTACGCGGTCAACGGCGTGTCGTTCCTGTTCGTGACCGCGGTCATCCCCTTCCTCCGGCTGCAGCCGCACGCCCGCGCGGAGGCCGCGGCGGCCGCCGCCCGCCCGCGCGGCGCGGCCGGCCGGGAGCGCGGGGGCCTGTCCTTCTTCCTCAGCCGCCGCGGCCTGGTCGCGCTCGCCCTGATCGCCGCGCTGAGCGCCGTCCTGGGCCGCAACTACCAGCTGACCCTCGCCACCCTGGTCACCGGCCCGCTGCACGGCGGCGCCGGCGCCTACGGGCTGGTCTCCGCCCTCCTCGCGGTCGGCGGCATCGTGGGCGCCGTGCTGGCCGGCCGGATGCAGAAGCCGACGGTCCGCCTGGTCGCCCTGCTGGCCGCCGCCGGAGGCGTGCTGCAGATCGCGGCGGGCTCCAGCCCGGTGCTGTCGCTGCTGCTGGTCATGGTCGTGCCGATGGCCATCGTGGAGTCGGTGTGCGACACCGCGACCACCACCGTGCTGCAGACCGACCCGCCCGCCCACATGCGCGGCCGCGTCCTCGGCGTCTGGCGCAGCGTGAGCACCGGCTGGGGCCTGGCCGGGCCGCCCCTGCTGGGTCTGCTGGTGCAGGGCGCGGGCGAGCGCGGCGCGCTGATCCTCGGCGGCGCCGTCATCGCGGTCGTCATCGGAGCCGGCGCGCTCGTGCGGCGGCGTAGGCCCGCCGGCCGCACGAGCGCCGTGCTGCCGGCCCCCGGGGCGGCCTTCCGGACCGCCGCGTGAGGCCGTGGGCCGGGACCCGGACGATTGCGGCCCACGGCACTCGGACGAGCGCGGCCCACGGCACTCAGACGAGCGCGGCCCAGATGAAGACGGTCACGGCGAAGACCAGTACGCACAGGCCGATCACCAGGACCGGAGCCGTGGCCCAGCCCCGCTGGTTGTAGTCCGGCTGGCGGGGGCCGGCGCCGGACATGCTGCTCTCACCGGGAGGCGTCTCTCCCGGCGGGACGCCTCCGCCCGGCTCGAGACCGGCGGTGCGGTCCGGGTCCGGGTCGGGATTGGGTGCGGTCATGGTGCCACCTGACCTTCCTGCCGGGCCGGCGGACGGGGCACCGCCCCGCCGCCGGGCACGGTCATCTCCGCCTCGTGCGGGAAACGGCCGCACCACCGGGGGCGGTGGTGCGGCGGGCGACGGCGAGGCTGTCCGCCGCCCGGGTGGCCAGCAGGGTGCTGGACCGGCCGTCGAGGTACGGCAGCAGGACGGCCTGGCCGCCCCACTCCGCGAGCTGTGCCGCCTCCGGCAGCTGTTCCATCGCGTAGTCGCCGCCCTTGACCCAGATGTGCGGCCGCAGGCACGGCAGCAGCCGCTGGGGCGTGTCCTCGTCGAACACCGCCACCGCGTCGACGCACTGCAGGGCCCGCAGCACCCGGATCCGGTCGGCCAGCGGGGCCAGCGGCCGTCCGGGACCCTTGCGGCGGCTGACGGAGGCGTCGGAGTTCAGGCAGACGATCAGGCAGTCGCCGATGCCCCTGGCCTGCTGGAGCAGGCCGACGTGCCCGGCGTGCAGCAGGTCGAAGCAGCCGCCGGCCGCGACCACGGTCCCGCCCGCCGCCCGGACGTGCCGCGCGAGCTGCAGGGCGTCCCCCTCCATGGTCCCGCGGCGATCCGGGCCCGGGTAGGGGCCGCGGGCCACGGCCCGGGCGCCGCCCTCGGCGACGTACCGGGTGGCCGCCGCCACCGCACCCTGCACGGCCTCCACCGGCAGCGCCCCGTCCCCCAGCAGTCCCGCCGCCGTGCCGCTGAAGCAGTCGCCCGCGCCGCACGGGTCGCCGCCGTGCCGGGCCGCCGTGGGGACGAGCATGGGACGCTCGCCCTGGGAGAGCAGCGCGCCGCGCGCGCCCAGCGTCACCGCCACGCACACCGCCCGCCACCGCCGCACGAGCTCCTCCGCCGTGTGGGCGACCGCGCCGAGCGCCTCGCCCTCCTGTCCGCCGGCCCCGGCGAACAGGAAGGCCTCCTCGCTCGTGGGCGTCACCAGGCGCGCGCCCGGCACCGGCGGGCCGCCGCGCGGATGGGGATCCCACACCAGCGCCGTGCCGGGGGCGCGGGCGGCCAGCGCCTGACGCAGCACCTCGGCGGTGCCCCGCGCGTAGTCGGCCACCAGCACGGCCGGCGCCTCGGCGATCAGGCGCCGGGCCCGTCCGGTGGCCCCGGCGGCCCGCCCGGCCCCCCGGTCCAGGCGGACCACCGGCCGGCCCCCGGCCAGCACCCGCGTCTTCTCCGCGAGCGGGCCGTCCAGCGGCAGCGGCACCAGCGTGACCGACGGCTCCAGCAGCGCCCGCACCTGCAGGCTCGCGGAGTCGGTGCCCAGCGGGGCGACGAGGGTCACCGGCCGTCCCGACCGCGCGGCGAGGTACGCCGCGAGCGCCGCACCGCCCGGGCGCAGCTGCTCCCGGCAGTCGTCCAGTACGGGCACGGGCGCGTCGGGGGCCAGCCGCTCGGCGGTGCCGACCAGGTCCCGGTCGAGCAGGGCGTCGCCGACGACCAGCAGGGGAGTGCCGGTGCTCATGGCGTCGTCCCTCCGGGGGTGGCGGCCAGGGCCGCGTCGAAGGCGTCGCACATCAGGTGCACGGCCACCAGGTGCAGCTCCTGCACGGTGGCGGTGGTGCCGGCGGCCACGCACAGCGACTCGTCGCCCGCCTCGGCGAGCGGGTTGGGGGCGGGCCCGGTGAGGGCCCACACGTCGGCGGCCGCGGCGTGCCCGGCCTCGGCGGCCCGCAGGAGGTTGGTGCTGGCGCCGCTCGTCGACAGCAGGATGAGCACGTCGCCGGGGCGGGCGTGCGCGCGCACCTGACGGGCGAACAGCTCGTCCGGGCCGTAGTCGTTGACGATGGCGGTGCAGCTGGAGGTGTCGGTGTGCAGGGCGAGGGCGGAGAACGGCGCCCTGTCCTCGCGGTAGCGGCCCACCAGTTCGGCGGTCAGGTGCTGGGCCTGCGCCGCGCTGCCGCCGTTGCCGGCGGCCAGCAGCCTCCCGCCGGCGCCGAGGCCGGCCGCCAGGCGCGTGCCCCACCGCCGGGCGGTGTCGGCGTTGTCCTCGCGGAACCGTCGCAGTGCCGTCAGCAGCCGGCCGCAATGGTCGCCGTCGGAGACGGCGGCGGTGGCGTCGGTCGTTCCGGTGACGGTCATCGCGGGGCTCCTGACGGTACGGGGGCGGCGACCCGGTCGTAGACGCGCTCCACGCCGTCCGCCACCCGGTCCCAGGTGAAGCGGGCGACCACCCGCGCCCGGCCGGCCCGGCCGAAGGACTCCAGCCGCCCGGGGGCGGCGAGCAGGGCGCGCACCGCGCCCGCGAGCCGGTCCGGTTCGCCCGGCGGGATCAGCAGGCCCGTCTCGCCGTGCGCCACCGTGTCGCGGTGGCCGCCGACGTCCGTGGCCACGACCGGTACACCGCAGGCCATCGCCTCCAGCGGCACGATGCCGAAGGGTTCGTAGACCGGCGTGCACAGCACCACGTCCGCGCTGCGGATCAGGGCCGGCATGTCCTCGTGCGGCACGCAGCCCAGCAGGACCAGCCGCTCGGCCACCCGCAGCCGACGGGCCAGCGACAGCAGCCGCATGGCCTCGCGGTCGCGGCCGAGCCCGTCCCTGGGCGGGCCGCCGGCCACCAGCAGCTCGGCGTCCGGCAGCCGGGTCAGCGCCCGCAGCGCCAGGTCCACGCCCTTGCGGGGGACGAGCCGGCCGACGCACAGCAGCCGGTGCGGGGACCGCCGCCCCGGGACGAGGGCGATCCGGCCGCGGGCCGTGAAGTGCGCGGTGTCCACCCCGCAGGGCACCACCGAACAGCGCTCCGGACCGACGCCCATCCGCTCCAGCTCGCGGACCTCGTCCGAACAGGTGGCCAGGACCCTGGCGCAGGAGGCGCCGAGGCGCCGCTCGACGTCCAGGCGTTCGGGCGGGCTGGTGTCCGCCGCGCCCTGATGCCGCCGCTTGACGGTGCCCAGCGCGTGGAAGGTCTGGACGACGGGCACCGCGAGGTCCCCGGCGCCCGGCAGCGAGGCCATGCCGGACATCCAGAAGTGGGCGTGCACGACGTCCGGGCGGGTGCGGGCCCAGGCGCGGGCGAGGTGGTCGCCGAAGGCCGGTATGTGGCCGAGGAGCTCGTCCTTGGGCAGCGCCCGCTCGGGGCCGGCCCGTACGTGCTCGACGACGGCCCCCGAGGGCAGCGGCACCCGGTCGGGCAGTGTCGCGTCGTCCCTGCGGGTGTAGACCGTCACCTCGTGGCCGCGGCCGGCCAGCAGCCCCGCCAGGCGGGCGACGTAGACGTTCTGGCCTCCCGCGTCGGGGCCGCCGAGCGTGGCGAGCGGACTCGCGTGCTCGGACACCATGGCGATCCTCATCGGGTCACCTCCTTGATCAGCCGGTCCCAGTCGTCCAGGAACCGCGGCAGCCCGTACCGGGCCAGTGCCGCCGCCCGTGCCGCCCGGCCCGTCTCGCGGGCCCGGGCGGGGTCGGCGACGAACGCGCGGACGGCGTCGTGCAGCAGCTCGATCCGGTTGGAGACCACCCCGGCGCGCGCCGGCACGGCCTCGCACACCTCGGTGGTGGCCAGGGCCACCACGGGCATGCCCAGGTGCATGGCCTCCAGCAGGGACAGCCCCAGCGACGTCCAGCGCACCGGGTGCAGGTAGACGCGGCGTTCGGCCATCTCCCGGTGCAGGGCGCTCTGCACCAGCTCGTGGTCCCGGCACCGCTCCGCCGCGACGCCCAGCCGGCCGGCCAGGCCGTCGGTGCCCATGCCGAAGACGTCCAGGGGCGCGGCCTCGCTGAAGTACGGCAACAGGTCGGTGCCGGTCGTACGGCCGCGCCGCAGCGGCTCGTTGACGACGACGGCGGCCCGCGCCAGGCGGCCGGTCCACAGCGGACCCGGGTCGACGATGCCGTGCTCGATCACCGTGGTGGGCGTGGAACCGCAGTCCCACATCAGCCGGTTGAAGTGGGTGACGTGCACGATGGTCAGGCCGGGCCGTCCGGCGGCGGGGTGCCGGGTGCCCGGGACGGGGCCGCCGGGCGCGTTGTGCTCGAGGTAGACGGCGGGCACGTCGACTCCCGGTCGCAGGCCGAGCCACCGGCGCGCCAGCGCGAACTCGTGCGGCCGCTGGAGCACCAGCAGGTCCGCGCCGGCGTCGCGCAGCCGCTCCGGCGGCAGCTCGACCACGGTGTCCGGCCAGTCGAAGGTGCGCGCCCTGCCGAGCCCGTCGGGCCCCCGGTCCTCGGTCACCGGCACCACATAGGTGTGACGGCCCTGGACGAACGCCGTCGTCCACGAACCGTGCACATGCCACAACAGGATCCTCATCTACGTCGCCTCCGGAGCGGGGTCGAGGCCCGGGACGCGCCCGGTGAGCTTCTCCACGGCGGCCAGCACGTCCTCGGGGAGGACGCCGCCGAGGCACGGGTGACCCGGCACGGGGCACACCCGGGCGCGGCTGCCCGCGCACGGCGCCCGCTCGTCGCCCAGCAGCACGTGCGGCACGCCGTAGGGGGCCCACCGCTCGGCCGGCACCACGGGAGCGAACAGCGACACCACCGGGGTGCCCACGGCCGCCGCCAGATGCGCGGGCCCGGTGTTGCCGACGACCACGGCCGCCGCGTCGCGCAGCACCCGGGCCAACTCGGCCGGGCCGGTCAGCCCGCCCAGGTCGAGGGCGCCGCCGCCGGCCACCGCCGCCGTCAGCTCGCGTTCGCCGGGGCCGCCGGTGACCACCACCCGGTAGCCCGCCCGCACCAGCGACCGCACCGCGGCGGCGCACCGTTCGCGCCCCCACCGCCGGGCGGGCACGGCGGCGCCCGGGTGGACGACCACGTACCCCGGCTCGCCCACGAGCCCGCCGGGCGCGGGGGGTTCCAGCACGGCGAGGCGTCCGTCGTCGCCCTCCGGCAGCCGGAAGCCCGCCGCCTCGGCGAGGTCGAGGGCCGCGCACACCTCGTGCCGGCGCGGCGCCCGGCGGTGCCGTACGTCCAGCAGCGAGCCCGGATGGTCCGCGCAGTCCGCCGCCACCCGCGGCACCCCGGCCATCCGCAGCACCAGCGCCGTGGGCAGCGGGCTCTGGTGGAACGAGGTGAGCACCAGCGCCACGTCCGGCGCCCGGCGCGCGACGCGGCGCACGACGTCGTCGACGCCGGCCCGGTCGGCGGGCGGCGGGTCGAAGCCCGCCCACGGGGCGTCCCACACGATCACCTCGTCGACCCCCGGCAGCATCCGGGCCGCCGGGGCGCCGCGCGGACCGCACAGCATCGTCGTGCGGTCCGCGCGCGCGGCCACGGCGCGTACCGCCGGCCCGGCGAGCAGTACGTCGCCGAAGCTGTCGAGGCGTGCCACGAGCGCCCTCACGGCCCGCTCCCGCCGGCCGCGGGCACCGCGTCCCCGAGCAGCCCCCGGACCGCGCTCAGCAGGTCCGGGGCGCGCCGCCCGGCCCGCCGCACCTCCTCGGGGAGGGTCAGCGCCGTGGGCACCAGCACGCCCGTCGCGCCGGCGGCCTCGGCCGCCTCCATGTCGCCGCCGATGTCGCCGACGACGGCGCAGTCGCCGGGGTCGGCTCCCAGCTCGCGGGCGGCGGCCACGATCAGGCCCGGGGCGGGCTTGCGGCAGCCGCAGCCGTCGTCCGGTCCGTGCGGGCACACCGCCCAGACGTCGAACGGTCCCAGCAGCCGGTCCACGCGCGCGTTCACCCGCCGCACCTGATCCATGGTCAGCAGCCCCCGGGCCACCCCCGACTGGTTGGTGATCACACCGACGGGTATCCCGTGCCGGCGCAGCAGCGCGAGCGCGGAGCCGGCGCCGGGCATCGGCGTCACCCGGCCGGGGTCGCCGTTGTAGGGGACGTCCTCGACCAGCGTGCCGTCCCGGTCGAACAGCACGGCGGCGGGCGGCCGGTCGCCGTTCATGAGACCGGTCCTTCCCTCGGCGAGGGCGGCGCGGGGGCCGGCAGCACGATGGCCGGCCCCCGCGCGCCGGGCAGCGGCCCGGCGTCCCGGTGCCGCCACGTCCCGCGCAGCCGGTGCCAGACGGCCAGCGGGGGAATGGCGGCGCTGGTCAGCAGCATGGTGGCGACCTCGTGGGGCGTGCGCGGCCCGGGCGCGATCCGTGACCAGGCGAACTCGGCCGTGCCCAGCGCCCATCCCAGGGCCGCCGCCGCGCCCGCGCGGCGGCGCCCGGCGAGCACGAGGCCCGCCGCCACCGCCCCGGCCGCGGTGACCGCGGCGTGGGCGCGCAGCCGACCGCGCGGGGCGCCCGCCCGCCCCCACCACCGGCGGCCGTGCAGCCGCAGCATCAGGGCGTCGTCGGCGTTGCCCGCCTGGGTGCGCAGCGACACCCAGCGGTCCGCCGGCCGCACCGGATGGCGGATCACGCGGATGCCGGGCTCCAGCCGCCAGCCCGCGGCCAGCACTCGCAGCGCGAGGTCGGCGTCCTCGCGGAAGGCCCGCGGAAAGCGCTCGTCGAACCCGCCCACGGCCGCCAGCACCGCCCGCCGGTAGGCCATGTCGGCGGTCGCCCAGCGGGCCACGGCCAGGCCCGCCGTACCGCGCTCCCAGTCGGTGGGCCGCCGCCCGGCCGGCAACGGCACCTCGATGATCCCCTGTACGCCGCCCACGTCCGCGGCGGCGCAGGTCAGTTCGCCCGTCAGTTCGGCGCGCCACATGGGACCGACGCGCACGTCGTCGTCCAGGAAGACGACCCAGGGCGCGTCCACCGCCCGCCAGCCGGTGTTGCGCGCGGCGGCCGGCCCCCGCCCGCCACTGCTGAGCACCTTGGCCCGCGGGCGCAGCCGGCCGAGCGACTCCAGGGGCAGCGGCGCGTGCCCGGCCGCGGGCCCGCGCCGGTCGTCGACGACGACCACCTCGCACGGGGCGGGGCCGGCCGACGCGGCCAGCGAGGCCAGGCAGTCGGCGAGGCACGCACGACCGATCGTGGGCACGACGACCGCGTACGCCGGGGAGCCGCCGGTGCTCATGCCGACTCCTTCCCGCCCGCGTACGCCCGGCCGCGCCGCACCGCGTACGGGCCGATCGCCAGCAGGTCCACCGGTGCCGAGCCGAAGCACTCCAGGGCGTCGCGGGGGTCGTCGACCATCGGCCGGCCCGCCGTGTTCAAGCTGGTGTTGACGACGACCGGCAGGCCCGTACGCCGCTCGAAGGCGGCCAGCGTCCGGGCCAGGAGAGGCTCCCGCCCGGGATCCACGGTCTGGATCCGGGCCGTGCCGTCCACGTGCACCACGGCCGGTATCCGGTCCCGCCACGGCCGCACCACGCCGTGCACGAACAGCATGTACGGGCTCGGCAGCGGCCCCTCGAAGATCTCCGCCGCCCGGTCGGCGAGCACCATCGGGGCCACCGGCCGGAACTCCTCGCGCCCCTTGACGTGGTTGAGCCGCTCCAGGTTCTCCGCGCGGCCGGGGTGGGCCATCAGCGACCGGTGGCCCAGCGCCCTGGGCCCGTATTCGCCGCGCCCCTGGAACCAGGCGACGATGCCGTCGCGCGCCAGCTCCTCGGCCACCGCCTCGGCGATGTCCGGCGGGCGTTCGTAGGGCACGCGCGCCCGATCCAGCCAGCCGCGCAGCTCCTCGTCCGACCAGCCCCGGCCCAGGTCGGCGCCCGTCATCGGCTCCGCCGCCTCGCCGCCCTCCGCCGCCAGGTGCAGGGCCCCGCCCAGGGCGGTGCCCGCGTCACCGGCGGCCGGCTGCACCCAGACCCTGTGGAAGGGGCTCTGGGCGGCGATCCGCGAGTTGGCCACGCAGTTGAGGGCCACCCCGCCGGCCATGGCCAGCGACTCGGCGCGGGTGCGGCTGAACAGCCACCGCGTGAGGTCCAGCAGCAGTTCCTCCAGGCACGCCTGCGTGCTCGCCGCGAGGTCCGCGTGGTCCTGCGTCCACTCCTGCCCCGGCACGCGCGGCTCGGTCAGCGCGGCCCACGGCACCGCGTGCGCCCGGAAGCCGCCGTCGCCGGTGGCGTAAAGGTGCTCCCGCAGCACCGGCAGGAAGCGCGGCTTGCCGTAGGCGGCGAGGGCCATCACCTTGTACTCGTCGCTGCTGCGCAGGAAGCCCAGGTGCTCGGTCAGTTCCTCGTAGACCAGGCCCAGGGAGTGCGGCAGCCGCTGGGCGGCCAGGACGTCCAGGGTGCCGCCGGCGTAGCGCCCGGCCAGGTGGGAGGCGCACTCGCCGCGCCCGTCGAGCACCAGCACCGCGCTGTCGGGGTAGGGGGTGGCGAGGCCCGCCGACGCCGCGTGGGCGACATGGTGCGGGACGAACCGGACCCGCTCGGGGTCCAGGCCCGGCAGGGCCTCGGCGAGGAAGCCGGGCGCCTCGCGGGCGTAGGTCTGGCGGATGGCGTCCCAGGGGTCGTGCAGGCCCATGGACTCCGGGGCCCGGGCCAGCGCGGGGTCGTAGGAGTACGCGACGACGTCCAGGTCGCCGGGGCGCAGTCCCGCGTGCTCCAGGCACCAGTGGGCGGACAGCGCGGGCAGTTCCCACGCGGCGAACGGGACGGGTCGCTTGCCGTGCTTGCGCCGGGAGAACCGTTCCTCTTCCGCGGCCGCGACGATCCGCCCGTCGACGACCAGCGCGGCGGCCGGATCGTGGAAGAGGGCGTTGATACCGAGGATGCGCATGGCGTGCTCCGAGTCTGTCGGGACGGTGGCGCCGGGGCTGCCGGGACGGGGCCGCGAAACCGTCGGAACGGCTGGGAACGGTGGGGAACGCGCTAGGGGAGGGCGGAGCGCATGAACCACTCCACGGTCCGTTTGAGGCCCACCGAGCAGTCCACCCGGGGCGCCCAGCCCAGCTGCCGACGGGCCGTCTCCGTGTCGGGGCGACGCCTGGCCGGATCGTCCGCCGGCCGCTCCACGAAGCGGATCGTGGAGGCCGACCCCGTCAGGTCCACGATGCGGCGGGCCAGTTCGAGGATCGTGGTCTCCTCGCCGCCGCCGATGTTCACCGGGCCCGGACGGCCGCTGGCGGCGAGGGCGACGATGCCGTCCACGGTGTCGTCGACGTACGTCAGGGAACGGGTCTGGCCGCCGTCCCCCGCCACGGTCAGCGGGTCGCCGTCGAGTGCCTGCCGGATGAACGTGGGCACGGCACGGCCGTCCCCGGCCCGCATGCGCGGACCGTAGGTGTTGAAGATGCGGACGATGGCGGTGTCGGTGCCGTGGGTGCGCCGGTACGCGGAGACGAGGGCCTCGGCGTACCGCTTGGACTCGTCGTAGACGCTGCGCGGCCCGACCGGGTTGACGTTGCCCCAGTACCGCTCGCTCTGCGGGTGCTCCAGCGGGTCTCCGTACACCTCGGAGGTGGAGGCGAGCAGGAAGCGCGCGGCGTCGCGGCGGGCCAGCTCCAGGGCGGCGCGGGTGCCGCTGCTGCCCGTCTCCAGCGTCTCGATCGGCAGCCGCAGATAGTCGGCGGGCGAGGCCGGGCAGGCCAGGTGCGCCACCAGACTCACGGTCCCGGGTATCGAGGCGAGCCCGCCGGGCTCGGTGACGTCGGCCTCCACGAAGACGAAGCCCGGCCGCCCCTCGAGATGGGCGATGCTGGACCGGGAGCCCGTGACCAGGTTGTCCACGCACCACACCTCGGAGCCCTCGGCCAGCAACCGCTCGCACAGGTGGGAGCCGATGAAACCGGCCCCGCCGGTGACCACCGCACGGTTCCAGCGTCGCTCGTCCATGGTCACGCTCCTTACGGGCCCCGGTTCCTTCGCGCACTGCGGGCAGGCCTCGTCCCTTCCGCGGATCGTCCGGGGCGGGAGAAACCTTTCGACCGAGTGGAGTTGGGATCCGCCGGTCCGTGACCGGGCGGCCGGCGCGCGGCCTTCGTCCGTGGCGCCGAGGGCGGTCGGAGCCCTTGCTCGCATACCGCCCGTAGCCGAAACGACTCACACAGCAGCGTCGCACACGGCCGTCGATCCCTCCACTCGAGGCGCCCGCTTGCCCCCGCCGCCCGTGCGGGCCAGCCTGGGGAGGCGGGCGACGTCCCCGCGATCCGGTGCGGAAGGAGGTGCCGTGTGCCGGCCCCTCGCTCACCACGCGCCGAACCCCCTTCGTCCGCCCAGGACATGACGCTCTGTCATCCCTCCGCGATTCCCCTCGCCGGGCCCGTCGCCGACGGCCGCCCCCGCCTGCTGGTCCTGCGCGCGCTGGGCCTCGGGGACCTGCTCGCCGGCGTACCCGCGCTGCGGGCGCTGCGCGCGGCCCACCCCGGCCACGAGATCGTGCTCGCCGCGCCCGGCGGCCTGGCCGGCCCGGCCGCCGCCTGCGGCGCCGTCGACACCCTGCTGCCCGCCGCCGCTCCCGGCCGGGCCGTACCCTCCGCGCTGCCCTGGGCCGCGCCGCCACCGGACATCGCCGTCGACCTGCACGGCAACGGCCCGCCCAGCCACCGGCTGCTGGCCGCCCTGGCCCCCCGCCGGCTCCTGGCCTTCGCCCACCCCGGCACGCCCGGCGTCCAGGGGCCACGGTGGCGGCCGGACGAGCACGAACGCGAGCGCTGGTGCCGCCTGCTGAGCTTCTACGGCATCCCCGGCGACCCCCGCGACCTGGCCCTGGCCCCGCCCCGCACCCCCTCCCCGGCGCCCGGCGCGGTCGTCCTCCACCCCGGCGCGGGCTCACCCTCGCGCCGCTGGCCCCCGGAGCGCTACGCCGCGGTGGCGCGCGGCCTGCTGGAGCGCGGGCACCGCGTGGCGGTCACCGGCGGCCCGGGCGAGGAGGAGCTGGTGGCCCGCGTCGCCGTGCCCGGCGCGCGGGCCCTCGCCGGAGGGCTGTCCTTCGCCGCGCTCTCCGCGCTGGTGGCCGCCGCGCGCGCGGTGGTCAGCGGCGACACCGGCATCGCCCACCTCGCCGTCGCCCACGCCACACCCACCGTGACGCTGTTCGGTCCGGTGGCACCCGCCCTGTGGGGACCGCCGCCCTCGCCGCGCCACCGCGTGCTGTGGCACCCGGGCCTGCCCGGCGACCCGCACGCGCCCGTGCCCGACCCCCTCCTGCTGCGCATCGGCCCTCAGGACGTCCTGGGGGCCCTGGACGCCTTGGACGCCCTGGACGAGCGCCGGGCCGTACGCGGGTGAGCCTTCGTCCCCCCGGTCAGCGCCTTGGTCCGTTGGCCTCTCGGTGGCGGGCCGAGCGGACCTGCCGCTGAGCCAATGGCACAGTCGAAGTGCGGTCTGTTGAGCCAGCTGGCGACCGGATGTTTTGATGTCCCTTGTCGATGGCGCTGCGGATCCCCGCGGCGCCTCTTTTATTGCGCGTACTCACAGAGACGTACTCACAGAGGGGGGACCGGAAGAGGTGCTCAAGAGGCTGTTCGTGGCGCCGGATCCCGGCCGGCTCAGGCTGCGCACCGGCGTGCGCGCCGTGCTGGGCGTGGGCCTGTCCGTCGCCGCCGCCCAGCTCGCCGGACTGCCGCTGCCCGCGGTGATCCTCGGCGGCCTCGCCGCGCTCCTCGCCCTGTTCACGGTCGGCGACCCGACCGTACGGCGCCAGGCGGTCACCACCGCCCTGCTGCCGGCCGTCGGCCTCCCCGTGCTCGCCCTGGCGGCGGCGCTGCACGGCCTCCCCCTGGTGCGCGACGCGGCGTTCCTCGCCGTCGTCCTCGCCGGCGTCTACGCCCGGCGCTGGGGCGCCCGCGGGCAGGCGCTGGGGATCTTCGCCTTCATGATGTTCTTCGCCGCGCAGTTCCTGCACGCCGTCCCGGACCGGCTGCCCGGGCTGTACGCGGCCGTGGCCATGGCCATCGGCGCGTCCGCCCTCGTCCGCTTCGGTCTGTGGTGCGTGGAGCGCCGCACCCCGCCGCCCGCGGGGCCCGCACCGCTCGCGGGACGCGGCCTCGCCCGGCCGACCACCCGGCTGGCGTTCCAGAACACCTTCGCCTGCGCCATCGCCCTCGGCGTGGGCCAGCTCGTCTCGGACGAGCGCTGGTACTGGGCCGTCGGCACCGCCTGGTGGATCTTCGTCAACACCGCGTCGCGCGGCGAGACCCTCGTGCGCGGCTTCCGCCGCGTCGTCGGCACCCTCGCCGGCATCGTCGTGGGCCTCCTGGTCGCCGTCCCGCTGCACGGCGCCCCCGTGCCCACCGCCGCCCTCCTCGCCGTCTGCGTCTTCGGCATCTTCTACACCGCCGCCCCCTCGTACAGCTGGATGATGTTCTTCGTGACCGTCATGGCCGGCCTGCTCTACGGGCTGCTCGGCGTGCTCCACCCCGGTCTGCTGGCCCTGCGCTTCGAACAGACCCTCGTGGGGGCGGGCGCCGCCGCACTCGCGGTGGCCCTCGTCCTGCCCGTCACCACCCACGCCGCCACCGACGCCTGGATCCGCCGGGCGCTGCTGGCCGTGCGGCACTGCACCGCCGTGTCCGCGCGCCGGCTCGCGGGGGACGACGCCGCCGACCCCGCCCCGCACGTCGCCGAGCTGGAGACCCTCCTCGCCAAGGTGCGCGTGTCGCTGGCGCCGCTGCTGCACCCGCTCAGCCCGCTGCGGGCGCGCCGCGCCCGGGCGGCCGAGGTCATGGCGCATCTGGACGACTGCGTCCGGCAGGTCCGCGGCCTGGCGGAGGTGGCCGCCGACCCCGACGCCTCCCACGACGCCCGGCTGACGGCCGCCTGCCTGCGGGTCGAGACGGCGCTGCTCGCCCTCGCCGCCCCCGAGGAGACCGTGCCGGCCGCCCCGGCGGACGGCGTGCCGCACCACCCCGGCGCCGAGCGCGCCCTCGCCCACCTCCACGACCTCGAGGCCGCGCTCGCCTCGCTGGCCACGCCCCTGCGCGACCGGCCGCGCGGGGTCTTCGCGGACGCCTGACCCCGGGCCACGTTCCGTGACGGTCAGTGGCACCTTGTAGCGTCGGGTGCGGCGGGCCGGTTCGACGGGAGGGGCGGGCAATGGCAGGCACGACGGAGCACGGACGCCGGTGGGCGTACATCGGATCGTTCACCGACGCGGGCGGCCCGGGACTGACGGTCGCCGAGACCGACGACGCCACGGGCGTGCTGAAGCCCGTGCACACGACCGACGCGGTGGTGAACCCCTCGTATCTGGCGCTCTCGCCCGGCGGCGACGTGCTGTACGCCGTCAGCGAGACGGACGAGGGCGCCGCCGCCGCGTTCTCGCTGGCCGACCCGGCCCGCCCCGAGCTCCTCGGCGTGCCCGTCGCGGTGCGCGGCGACGGCCCCACCCACCTCGCCGTCGCCGGGCCGTGGCTGTTCACCGCCAACTACGGCTCCGGCAGCGTCAGCGCCCTGCCGGTCCGTGTGGGCGGCTCGCTCGGCGCACCCTCGGCGGTGCTCCCGCACCGCGGCCGCGGCCCGGTGGCGGACCGACAGGCCTCTCCGCACGCCCACGCGGTCGTGCCCGACCCCTCCGGGCGCTGGCTGCTCGCCGTCGACCTCGGCACGGACTCGGTGTGGATCCACGCCCTCGACCCCGTGACCGGCGCCCCGAGCCCGCACGGCGAGACGCCGCTGCGCCCCGGCACCGGCCCCCGGCACCTCGTCTTCCATCCGAACGGCCGCCGGGTGTACGTCCTGGGCGAGCTGGAGCCCACCGTCACCGTCTGCCGGTGGGACGCCTCGGCCGGGACGCTGGAGCCGGTCTCGCGGACCCGCGTCCTGCCCCCGGGAGCGGTCTCGCCGAGCCATCCGTCGGCGCCCGTCGTCTCCGCCGACGGCCGGTTCCTGTGGGCGGCCAACCGCGGCGACGACACCATCGCCACCCTCGCCCTGGACGCGGCGGGGGACGGCCTCGAGCTGCGGGCCACCACCGACTGCGGCGGGCACTGGCCCCGTGACCTGACCGCTCACCCGGACGGACGGCTGCTGTACGCCGCCAACGAGCGTTCCGGGGACGTCACCTGGTTCACCGTCGACCCGGACACGGGCGTACCGGCGCGTGCCGGTGCGCTCGCGCTGCCGGCGGCCTCCTGCGTGCTCTTCGCCTGACGGCGTCCCGCACGCCGGGGCGGGAGCTTCCGGGCCCGAAACGCCTGGAGGGGCCTCCTGTGACGGAGGCCCCTCCAGAGGCGGGCGTTCACGCGACGTACGGGCTCCCGGGCGTCTGCCGGGCTCCTGGGCGTCCGCGCGGCTCACGGGCGCACGGGCGGCGGGGTGGGACCGGCCGCGGCGGGCGTCAGTGGGCCGAGGCGCCCTGAGGCGACGGCTGGGTGGCGATCCCGAGCACCGAGGCGTACTTGGCCAGCACGAGCTTGCCGACGGCCGGGTACGCGCCGAGCGGCTCGGCCGCCGCGCAGCCCGCCTCCTTGGCGGCCATCGCCGTCAGCGTCTCGTCGACCTCGGGTCCGATCAGGCAGGGGGCGAGCGCCAGGTTCCGCGAACCGGAGCCCTGCAGCTGCTCGGCGGCGCGGGCGATGGCACCGTCCTCGTCGAGCGCGGCGGCCAGCACCGGCACGGCGAGGCGGGCGGAGAGCAGCATGCCGGTGATGCCGGCGGCCTGCACGGCCTCGTCGCCGCCGACCGTCGCGAGCACGATTCCGTCGGCTGCCGTTGCGACTGTGAACAGTCGCGCGCGGTCGGCGCGGGCCAGGCCGGCCTCGGAGAGGCGGACGTGCAGCGCCTCGGCGAGCAGCGGGTGCGGGCCGAGGGTGTCCGTGAGCTCGCTCGCGGAACCGCTGTTCATGACGGACTGACGTATCCGCCGCAGGGCGGCGCTGTCCGGTCCGGCGAGCAGCGGCACCACGACGGCGTCCGGCGCCTGGGCCCAGATGTCCTCGGCGGACTCCTCTTCGCGCGCTTCGCTCGCGCGAGCGGCGCGCTGGGAGGCCGCGTAGGCCAGGACGGCGTCCAGGGGCGGGAAGCCCTCGCTGTCCGCCTCGGCGTCCACGTAGCCGACGCGCGCGTCGAGTCCGGGGAGCTCGGAGCGGGCGATGCTCAGGGTCTCCTCGGCGAGGCGGCGCGTGGCGAGGTCGGGGGTGCCGGGCACGGCGAGCACCAGCGGGGGCGCCCCGACCGGTGCGGCCAGGGGCTCCGGCCGCCGATGCCGCCCTGGCTGGCGGGGACGTGGCATTCGTACAGGCAGGCCGGACTCGGGCCCAGTGGGGGAACTCATGGCGCCGCATGTTAGTCGTTCATGGAGCTCGGACGTTCGGGCGGGGGGTAACTGAACAACGTCTGTCCGGTTTTATTCGATGGCTCATACGATAAGCGCAGATGTGATCAGCAAACGACCCGGAGCAGCGTGTCGTCGACGGGAAGCCTCAGATCGTTCCTCGCGAGTGCCGTGGCCAAGGTCACCGCGCCGGCCAGTGGATCATCCTCGGCGGCGACCGGTCGGGCCCGTGGAATTTGCAATCGCAACTCATCTTGCAATGGCGTGATCAACTGCTCGCCCAGGCCGAACAGGCCACCGGTCAGCGCCACGTCCGCCGCCGGCGCCGGACACGCCGCCGCGGCCGCCGCGGCGATGTGACGGGCGGCCGCGCGCAGGATGCCGGCGGCGACCGGGTCGCCGGGGGCGAGGCGCCCCACCTCCGGGGCGAAGGAGGCGAGCACCGCGGGCCGGTCAGGCCGTGGGTAGAGCAGCCCGGGAAGCCCGGGAGCCGGCCCGAACACCGCCTCCGCGCGGGCCAGCAGCGCCGATGAGCCCCCCGCGCGGCCGTCGTACGCGCGCAGCGCCGCCTCGAGCCCGGCCCGGCCGATCCAGGCCCCGCCCCCGCAGTCGCCGAGCAGATGCCCCCAGCCGTCCGCGCGCCGCCAGCCGCTCCCCGTCGAGAGGTCCGTGCCGAGCGCGACGAGCCCGGTGCCGGCCGCGACGACGACGCCGGATCGCTGCCCCAGGGCGCCCGCGTAGGCGGTCACGGCGTCGGAGGCCAGGGCGAGGTGGTCCGTCCCCAGCGCGTCGCGCAGGGCGGCGGGCAGCACGGCCCGCAGATCGTCCCCGAGCATGGCCATCCCGGCCGCCCCCACACAGACGGCGACGCAGCCCCGGGCGCCCGCCTCGCGCAGCAGTCCGTCCGCCATGGGCAGCACGCGCCCGAGCAGGGACCGCGCGTCGATGCCGCGCTCGCCGGTGGTCACCGGCACCGGCGAGGACCAGGTCAGGGTTCGCCCGCCGGCGCCGACCGGAGCCAGGGCGACCCGCAGGCCCGAGCCCCCGGAGTCGATTCCCAGGACATGCCCGGCCACGCCGGGGACGGCCGCCACGGCGCCGGTCACCCGTGGCCGTGGGCGCGGTGCGCGCCCGTACGAAGCGACATGGCGCGCACCCTACCGCCCCGGACGGGGTCAGGGCAGCTGCCAGTCCACCGGGGCCGAACCCTGGCGCGTCAGAAGGTCGTTGGCCCGGCTGAAGGGCCGTGAGCCGAAGAAGCCGCGGTCCGCGGACATGGGGGAGGGGTGCGCGGACTCCACGCACGGCACCCCGTCCAGCAGCGGCCGCAGATTGCGCGCGTCGCGCCCCCACAACACCGCCACCATGGGCCGGCCGCGCGCCACCAGCGCGCGGATCGCCTGCTCGGTGACCTCTTCCCACCCCTTGCCGCGGTGTGCGGCGGGCTTGCGCGGGGCCGTGGTCAGCGCCCTGTTGAGCAGCAGGACGCCCTGCCGCGTCCACGGCGTCAGGTCGCCGTTGGACGGCCGGGGCAGGCCGAGGTCGGTGTGCAGTTCACGGAATATGTTCTCCAGGCTGCCGGGCAGTGGGCGCACCTCGGGCGCCACGGAGAAGCTGAGCCCGACCGCGTGGCCGGGGGTGGGGTAGGGGTCCTGCCCCACGATCAGCACCCTCACGTCGTCGAACGGCTGCTGGAAGGCCCGCAGCACGTTCGCCCCCGAGGGCAGATAGGTCCGGCCCGCGGCGATCTCCGCCCGCAGGAAGTCGCCCATCGCGGCGACGCGCCCGGCCACCGGCTCCAACGCCTTGGCCCAGCCCGGTTCGACGATCTCGTTCAATGGTCGTGCAGCCACGGAGCGTCACTCTAGTGGCTCACCCCGCACACGCACGAACCCGGCCCTCGGCGGCAACCGCCGAGGGCCGGGTTCCGGACGTACGCTCAGGCGCCCATCATGTGCGCGCCGCCGACCGTTTCCGCACGGGGTGCTAGGCGCCCATCATGTGC
>NZ_JBFQGI010000030.1:0-466 GCF_040932295.1 Streptomyces sp. C36
ACGCTCGTCACGGCGGAAGCCACCGGAACGGTCGTCGCGCCGGAAACCGCCGCTGCGCGGGCCGCGGGGGCCTCCGTAGCGCGACTCGCCGCCCGAGCGACCCTCGGGAGAGTTGGTGGACATCGACGTGACTCCTGTCTTCGGGTAACGCAGTCATTCTCGCGCACCCGGCTCACAGGCGCGCTTCGGCAAAGCAACAGAAAAACAAAAGGACCCTTGGTCCCAGCGTGAACGCTGGGACCAAGGGTCCTTGAAAGATTGTTCGGCGGCGTCCTACTCTCCCACAGGGTCCCCCCTGCAGTACCATCGGCGCTGAAAGGCTTAGCTTCCGGGTTCGGAATGTAACCGGGCGTTTCCCTAACGCTATGACCACCGAAACCCTATCGGGTTCTAGCGAACAAGCACACTCTTCAATTAAGTAAGTGAAACTGGTTCAACCGGTGCGACTGTTCGCAACCCGGGAACC
>NZ_JBFQGI010000031.1:0-401 GCF_040932295.1 Streptomyces sp. C36
CAGGTCTCGGCGTACTCCTACAAGTCGCTGTCGATGGCCCTGCTGCCGCTGATGCGTGAGGGCGCCTCGATCGTGGGTCTGACCTTCGACGCGCAGATCGCCTGGCCGAAGTACGACTGGATGGGTGTGGCCAAGGCCGCCCTGGAGTCCACCAACCGCTACCTGGCGCGTGACCTGGGCCCCAAGGGCATCCGCTGCAACCTGGTCTCGGCCGGCCCCATCAAGTCGATGGCCGCCAAGTCCATCCCGGGCTTCGAGGAGCTCGCGGACGTGTGGAACCACCGCGCCCCCATCGGCTGGGACCTCGCCGACCCCGAGCCGGCCGGCCGCGGCGTCGTCGGTCTGCTGTCGGACTTCTTCCCCCGCACCACGGGCGAGATCGTCCACGTCGACGGCGGCGT
>NZ_JBFQGI010000032.1:0-237 GCF_040932295.1 Streptomyces sp. C36
CGTGATGACCGTGGTCCGCGCCGCGATGACGACCGTGGTCCGCGTCGTGAGGACGACCGTGGCGGTTTCCGCCGCGATGACCGTGCCGGCGGCTTCCGTCGCGACGACCGTCGTGATGACCGCGGTCCTCGCCGCGACGACGACCGTGGCCCGCGCCGCGACGACCGTGGTGGCCGTCCTGGTGGTGGCTTCGGCCGCCGCGACGACGACCGCGGCGGCTTCCGCCGCGACGAGCGC
>NZ_JBFQGI010000004.1:0-617330 GCF_040932295.1 Streptomyces sp. C36
TCGGGCAAGCCGAAATTCTTCCCGTTCAGGGGCCGTGCAGGTAGTGGAGGTTGTTGCCGCCTGGCAACTCGGAGAACTCTACACGACGTTCAGGGGTGCTTGCGCCGCCGCTTCGCCGCCCTCGCCGCCGGGTTGCCCGCGCGGGTGGAGCGACGGCGCTCGTAGCGGGTGCGGGCCTGCTCGTACTCCTCGCGGTGGAGCTTCTCGCCCGGGGCTTCGACGAGGCCCCGGAAGAAGTAGGCGAGGAGGGTGCCGATGAAGCCGATCATCATGAGGCTCTGCATCGACCGCTCGACGGCCGCGTCCTCCGCGGTGTGCGGGCGGCGGCGTACGAAGCCTTCCCACGTCCTACGGAAGGCCAGTGAGCTGCACACGGCAAAGGCGACGACGACCAAGGCCTTGATCAGCCCGCCCACCTCGGCGATGGCGAGGCCCTCGTAGCCGAGGCGCAGGACGAAGGCGCCGACCGCCGCCGCGGCGAGGGAGCCGACCACGAGGCCGGCTCGGCGCAGGGCGTAGCCGCCGTCGTGATCGACCCACGTCGTGCCGAAGAAGCGGATCGGTTCGGGGCGGGGGCCTGCCGTGCCGTCTGCCGGCGCGTGCTCATCGCTCACCGGCGCGTGCTCATCGCTCATACGCCGATTATCGCCAGGGGCGCCGTCTGCGGCCCCGGCTCCCCCGCCGTCGCGGATCCGCCGTGGGCCCCCGGCCGCCGGACTCCCCCGTTGTCCGACCCTGCCGTCGCGGACCGCCGTCGTCAGCCCGCGCAGCGCTCGGCCACGTAGCCGGTGCTGCCCGTCTTCACATAGGCGTCGGACACGTACTGCCCCGGCGCGATGCAGTCCCAGACGTCGGTGGTGCCGCAGGGGCCGGAGACCGTCTCGCCGCGGGTCTGGCAGCGGATGGGAACGCTGGAGCCCTGCGGAAGCACCTTGACGAGTCCGCTGTCGGTGCTGGGGCCCGTGCGGACGTTGACCTGGTGTCCGGGCGCGAGCGGGTAGTAGGCCATCTGGTTGTCCCCCCGAGGAGTGGATGACATGTGCAGGCCTAGTAACGCCACCGGCACGCCTCCCGGTTCCCACCTGCCGCATCGTTTAGGCTCCGCAAGCCGCCGAATGCGGCCAAATGACACGGGTGACACGCACGGGTGACACGGGGGTGGGGGCATGCCGCCACTGGGCGGTGCCGGGACGGGACCGCAAGCGGACGATCCGGAATATGCGGGTCAGTACCGCCTGGAGCGCCGCCTCGGCTCCGGTGGCATGGGTGTGGTGCACCTGGCGCGCTCGGCTTCGGGGCTGCGGCTCGCGGTGAAGGTGGTGCATGCCGAGTACGCGGTGGACCCGGAGTTCAGGGCGCGTTTCCGGCAGGAGGTCGCGGCGGCGCGGCGGGTCAGCGGGGCGTTCACGGCTTCGGTGGTCGATGCCGATCCGGACGCCGGGCGGCCCTGGATGGCCACCCTCTACGTACCCGGGCCCACCCTCTCCGACCGGGTGAAGCGGAACGGTCCGTTGGCACCCGGTGAGGTGCGGCGGCTGGCGGCCGGGCTCGCGGAGGCGTTGCGCGACATTCATCGTGCGGGGCTGGTGCACCGGGACCTCAAGCCCAGCAATGTGCTGCTGGCCGAGGACGGGCCGAAGGTGATCGACTTCGGCATTTCCCGCCCGTACGACAGCGAGCTGCGCACGGAGACGGGAAAGCTGATCGGTACGCCGCCCTTCATGGCGCCGGAGCAGTTCCAGCGGCCGCGTGAGGTGGGGCCGGCGGCGGATGTGTTCGCGTTGGCGTCGTTGCTGGTGCACGCGGCGACGGGGCGGGGGCCGTTCGAGTCGGAGAGTCCGTACATCGTCGCCTATCAGGTGGTGCACGACGAGCCGGATCTGACGGGTGTGCCCGACGATCTCGTCCCGCTGATCCGTGCCTGTCTGGCGAAGGAGCCGGCCGACCGGCCGACCCCGGACGCGATCATGGCCATGCTGCCGGTGGTGTCCGAGGGCACGGATGCCCTCGCGGCCGCCGCGAGGCCGGGCGAGCCGCTCTCGCGGGCCGGTGGCCTGCCCGAGCGTCCGTCGTCCGGCGATGACGGTCCCGGCGACAGTGCCCGGGGCGGCGCTCGCCGCCGTGCCCGCTGGATCGCCCTCGCCGCTACGGTCGTGGTGGCGCTGGCGGCGGGCGGGGCGTGGGCTCTGAACGAGATCGACGGCCTGGGCAGGCAGCCGTCGCACGCGCGGCCCGCGCCCGCCGGGGCGTCGTGGAAGCCGTGGGAGACGTCCGTGCCCGAGGACCCGGCGGGCAAGGGGGAGGTGCGCGCCGGCTTCTGTACGCACGCGGACGGCGCGCTCTACTGCTCCGCGCGCGGGGTGCACGCGGCCCGGATAGACGCCGCCACCGGCAAGGTGGCCTGGCGGCGGGCGGGCGAGGCCGCGCGACCCGGCGGCGGGACGCCCCGTGCGCCCGTCGTCTCCGGCGGGCTGGTGCACTCGCTGTCGCCCGACAAGCGCGAGCTGGTCGCGCTCGATCCGGCCACGGGCGATCCGCGCTGGAAGCGGGATGTGTCCGCGTACGGGGGGCGGGTCTATCACGCGGGGGACGCCGTGCTGCTGGTCGCCGCGGACGGCACGGTCACCGCCGTCGACGGCGGCACGAACCGCGAGCTCTGGCGGCACGGGCTCCCCGGCGGCATCAAGCCGGTCTTCGCCTTCTACGGCGGCGGTCCCGCCTACGCCCTCGCGCCGTCCGCCGACGGCCGGCGTACGACCGTCGTCGCCGTGGACGCCGTACGGGGTACGACGTCGTGGCAGTGGACGACGGACGGCGCGCTGACGGCCGTGGGGACCGGGCCGGGGGGCGTCCTCTATCTGACGGAGAGCGATGCCCGTACGCGAGTGACGGCCGTCGTCCGTTACGCCCCGGGGATCGGGCGGGAGCGGCGGATTCCGCTGTCGACGCCGCTCGAGGCGACGAGCGTGGTTCCGTACGGCGAATCGGTGTACGTGCTGTCCTCGGACGGCGGTCTGACCGCGCTGCACACGGGCAGGGGCGTGACGGACTGGCGGCTGGACACGTCGGTGGCGAACGCGTCGGCGCTCGTCGCGGCGGAGGACCGGCTGTACTTCTCCGCCGCCGACGGACGGCTGCTGGCCGTGGACACGACGAAGGGCGCGCTGCTCGGAACGACGTCGCCCCGCCTGGCCAGGGCCGGGCGGGGCTACCTCGAGATGATGCCGGCACCGGTGACGGCCGAGGGGAAGGTCTTCGGGGCGGCACCGGACGGGACCGTGTTCGCGGTGGACGGGCGGAACCCGTCCAGGTGGCGCTAGGGGGTGTCCGACGGGCCGGCACGGGCCCTGCGGCGCCTGGCACGGCAGGACCCCGCACCGACCCGTCGGACACGCCCTACTCCGTCGGCCGGTGAGCTCCCCGGCGTACCGCGGGATCCGCACCGGCCCATGGGGCCCGCCTTCGGACCCGCGTGTCAGCCCAGCTTGCCGACGTCCCTCACCGCGCCCTTGTCGGCGCTGGTCGCCATGGCCGCGTACGCCTTGAGCGCCGCGGAGACCTTGCGCTCGCGGTTCTTAGGCGCGTACGTACCGCCGAGGGCCTCTCGGCGGGCCGTCAGCTCGGCGTCCGGAACGAGCAGTTCGATCGACCGCTTGGGGATGTCGATGCGGATGCGGTCGCCGTCCTCGACGAGCGCGATGGTGCCGCCGGATGCGGCCTCCGGCGAGGCGTGGCCGATGGACAGGCCCGACGTACCGCCGGAGAAGCGGCCGTCCGTGACCAGGGCGCAGGCCTTGCCCAGGCCACGGCCCTTGAGGAAGGAGGTCGGGTAGAGCATCTCCTGCATGCCGGGGCCGCCGCGCGGGCCCTCGTAGCGGATGACGACGACGTCGCCCTCCTTGATGCTCTTGGTGAGGATCTTCTCGACGGCCTCCTCCTGCGACTCGCAGACGACGGCCGGGCCCTCGAACGTCCAGATCGACTCGTCGACGCCGGCCGTCTTCACCACACAGCCGTCGACGGCGAGGTTGCCCCGCAGGACGGCGAGCCCGCCGTCCTTGGAGTAGGCGTGCTCGACCGAGCGGATGCAGCCGCCGGCGGCGTCCACGTCGAGGGAGTCCCAGCGCTCGGACTGCGAGAAGGCGGTGGCGGAGCGCACACAGCCGGGGGCGGCGTGCCACAGCTCGACGGCCTCGGCGGAGGGGGAGCCGCCGCGCACGTCCCAGGTCTTGAGCCAGTCGGCGAGCGAGGCGGAGTGGACGCTGTGGACGTCCTCGTCGAGCAGCCCGCCGCGGTAGAGCTCGCCGAGGATGGCGGGGATGCCGCCGGCGCGGTGCACGTCCTCCATGTAGTACGTGCCGCCGGGGGCGATGTTCGGGGCGACCTTGGCCAGGCACGGGACGCGGCGGGAGACGGCGTCGATGTCCGTGAGGTCGTAGTCGAGGCCCGCCTCCTGGGCTGCGGCGAGCAGGTGCAGGATCGTGTTGGTGGAGCCGCCCATGGCGATGTCGAGGGCCATGGCGTTCTCGAAGGCGGCCCGGGTGGCGATGTTGCGCGGCAGGACGGACTCGTCGTCCTGCTCGTAGTAGCGCTTGGTGATCTCGACGACCGTGCGGCCGGCGTCCTCGTAGAGCGCCTTGCGGGCGGTGTGGGTGGCGAGGACGGAGCCGTTGCCGGGCAGGGACAGGCCGATCGCCTCGGTGAGGCAGTTCATCGAGTTGGCCGTGAACATGCCGGAACAGGAGCCGCAGGTGGGGCAGGCGTTCTCCTCGATGCGCAGGACGTCCTCGTCGGAGACGTTCTCGTCGACCGAGTCGACGATCGCGTTGATGAGGTCGAGCTTGCGGACCGTGCCGTCGACGAGGGTGGCCTGGCCGGCCTCCATGGGGCCGCCGGAGACGAAGACGACGGGGATGTTCAGGCGCAGCGCGGCCATGAGCATGCCGGGCGTGATCTTGTCGCAGTTGGAGATGCAGATCAGCGCGTCGGCGCAGTGCGCCTCGACCATGTACTCGACGGAGTCGGCGATCAGGTCGCGGGAGGGCAGCGAGTAGAGCATGCCGGCGTGGCCCATGGCGATGCCGTCGTCGACGGCGATGGTGTTGAACTCGCGCGGGATGCCGCCCGCCGCCTTGATCGCGTCGGAGACGATCCGGCCGACCGGCTGGAGGTGGGTGTGGCCGGGCACGAACTCGGTGAAGCTGTTCGCCACCGCGATGATCGGCTTGCCGAAGTCCTCGCGCGCTACGCCCGCGGCCCGCAGAAGGGCTCGGGCGCCCGCCATGTTGCGGCCGTGGGTGACAGTGCGGGACCTCAGCTCGGGCATCCTGCTCCACTCCTCGAATCCTGGAATCGGGTGATTCCGGGTTGGGGATTACGCGTCTTTCGAGCCTACGCCGCAGATCCGGGATCCGGACATGGTTTCCGGTATACGAGACGGCGCGGGGCGTGTCGGGCGCCTGCGGGGGCGCGGTGGCTGCGGGCGGCCGTCGCCGGGGGCGCGGTCGCCGGGAGGGCTCAGCCGCCCATGAGGTGGCGCTGCACCGCCGGGGCCGTCATGGCGACGACCTGCTCGATGTCGGCCGAGGCCAGCGGCTCGATCTTGATGACGTGCCGCAGCATGGACACGCCCACCAGATGGGCCGCGGCCAGCTCGGCGCGCAGCCGGGCGTCGGGGCCGCCGAGCTCGGCGGCGACGCGGATCATCACCCTGCTGCTGATCAGGTCGCGGAAGACACCGGCCGCCGTGTCGTTGGCCAGCGCCGAGCGGAGGATCGCGAGCATCGGCTCACGGGTGGCCGGGTCCTCCCACACGCCCAGGACGAACCGTGCCAGCCGTTCCCCGGCGCCTTCGGCGGGCCCCTCCGCGACGGCGGCCGGCGCCTTGAGGGCAGGGGCCACGGCCTCCTCCACGGCGGCGGCGAAGATCCGTTCCTTCGGGCCGAAGTAGTGGTGGACCAGCGCGGGGTCGACCCCGGCGATCTTGGCCATGCCGCGGATGGAGGCCTTGTCGTAGCCGTGCTCGGCGAATTCGGCGCGGGCGGCGGCGAGGATGCGCTCGCGCGCGCCGGGCCCGGCGGCCGCGTCCGTACGGGCGGGGCGGCCGCGCCGACGGGGTGCGGGCGGCGGATCGGCCGGGGCCGTCATGACCGTGGGACGCCAGTCGGGGAGGCGAGGTGCAGACGGGTGAAGGCCAGGGCCTCCGCCAGGTCGGCCTCGCGCTCGGCGGCGGACATCGCGCGACGGGTGTTGACCTCGATCACGACGTGCCCGTCGAAGCCGCTGACCGCGAGCCGTTCCAGCAGCTCGGCGCAGGGCTGCTTGCCGCGGCCGGGGACGAGGTGTTCGTCCTTGGCGGAGCCGTTGCCGTCGGCCAGGTGGATGTGGGCGAGCCGGTCGCCCATACGGTCGACCATCTGCAGGGCGTCGACGCGGGAGGTCGACGTGTGCGAGAGGTCGACGGTGTAGTGGCGGTAGTCGTCGTTGGTGACGTCCCAGTCGGGCGCGTAGGCGAGCATCTCGCGGTCGCGGTAGCGCCAGGGGTACATGTTCTCGACGGCGAACCTGACATCCGTCTCGCCCGACATCCGCCAGATGCCGCGGATGAAGTCCCGGGCGTACGAGCGCTGCCACCGGAACGGCGGATGGACGACGACCGTGCTCGCGCCCAGCTTCTCGGCGGCCGTGCGGGCCCTTTGGAGCTTGACCCACGGGTCGGTCGACCACACCCGCTGAGTGATCAGGAGGCAGGGGGCGTGGACCGCGAGGATGGGCACCTGGTGGTAGTCCGACAGGCGGCGCAGGGCCGCGATGTCCTGGCTGACGGGGTCGGTCCACACCATGATCTCGACACCGTCGTAGCCCAGGCGCGCGGCGATCTCGAAGGCCGTCGCCGTCGACTCGGGGTACACCGATGCCGTTGACAGCGCGACCTTCGCATCCGGAATGCGCACCACTGGCTCTGTCACGAAGGACAGCGTATGCCCGCCCCTCCGGCGGCGGGCAGGTGGTCCGGGTGCGGCCTGTGTCACCTGTCGGCGACGACGCCGTCACCCACAGGTGGTCACACCGGTGGTCAGGCCGGAGGCCACGTGGGTGGTCACGTGGGTGGTCATTGGTGGTCACGCAGGTGGTCGCACCGTCGCGCCCGGGCCTCCCGCCACCGGCCGCTACGGCGTCGGCAGGTGATCCAGCCTGCGCAGGATGACGCCCTCGCGCAGCGCCCAGGGGCAGATCTCCACTTCCTCCACGCCGAACAGGTCCATCGCCGCCTCGGCGACGAGCGCGCCGGCGAGCAGCTGCTGGGCGCGTCCCTCCGACACGCCGGGGAGCGCGGCGCGGCGCCCGGAGGGCATGGCGGCGAGCTTGGTCACCCAGTCGGCCAGCGCCTTGCGGCTGAGGGTGCGCTGGACGTACAGACCGTCGCCGGAGCGGGCGGCTCCGGCGATCCGGGCGAGCTGCTTGAAGGTCTTGGAGGTGGCGACGGCGTGGTCGGGGGTGCCGTGGCGGGCGAAGGTGCCGACGTGGCGGGCGATCTCCGCGCGGACGTGGCGGCGCAGGGCCCGTACGTCCGTGGGGTCGGGCGGGTCGCCGGGGAGCCAGCCGGTGGTGAGGCGGCCGGCGCCGAGCGGGAGGGAGGCCGCGGCGTCGGGGTCCTCGTCGAGTCCGTAGGCGATCTCCAGGGAGCCGCCGCCGATGTCGAGGACGAGGAGTTTCCCTGCCGACCAGCCGAACCAGCGGCGGGCGGCGAGGAAGGTGAGCCGGGCCTCCTCGGCGCCGGTGAGGACGGGCAGGGTGACGCCGGTCTCCTGCTGGACGCGGGCGAGCAGGGCGTCCGCGTTGGTCGCCTCGCGGACGGCGGAGGTGGCGAACGGCAGGACTTCCTCGACGCCCTTGTCCTCGGCGGCCTGGAGGGCCTCCTGGATCACGGCGACGAGGCGGTCTATCCCGGCGTCGCTGATGGCGCCGTCGTCCTCGAGCAGTTGGGCGAGGCGCAGCTCGGCCTTGTGGGAATGGGCGGGCAGCGGGCGGGCACCGGGGTGCGCGTCGACCACCAGGAGGTGGACCGTATTCGAACCCACGTCGAGGACACCGAGTCTCATGGCCTGAACGCTACTGCTGCCACTTCTGGCGCATAGGCTGGAGGGGTGGCGAAGACGAAGAAGGCGAATCCGGACAAAACACGGGACAAAGCCTCCAAGAAGCAGACAAAGGGTGCCGGCAAGGCTCCCAAGACCGTGACGGTCGCCGCCGATGCCGCCGTCGGCGCACCGGACGAGGTCGGGCTGGATTTCGCCCGCGCCTGGGTGGAGTTTCCCGATCCGGCCGATGACGAGCAGATCTTCCGCTGCGACATGACCTGGCTCACCTCCCGCTGGAGCTGCGTCTTCGGCAGCGGCTGCCAGGGCATCAAGGCGGGCCGCGCCGACGACGGCTGCTGCACCCTCGGGGCGCACTTCTCGGACGAGGACGACGAGAAGCGCGTGGCGGGGCACGTGGCCCGGCTGACGCCCGACATCTGGCAGTTCCACGACGTCGGCACGGAATCGGGCTGGACACAGCTCGACGAGGACGACGGCGAGCGGCAGACCCGGCGCTGGAACGGCTCGTGCATCTTCCAGAACCGGCCGGGTTTCGCGGGCGGCGCCGGCTGCTCGCTGCACATCCTGGCCCTGAAGGAGGGCCGCGAGCCGCTGGAGACCAAGCCCGACGTGTGCTGGCAGCTGCCGGTGCGCCGCACGTACGACTGGATCGACCGGCCGGACGACACGCAGGTGCTGCAGATCACGATCGGGGAGTACGACCGGCGCGGCTGGGGCCCCGGCGGGCACGACCTGCACTGGTGGTGCACCTCCGCGCGGTCCGCGCACGGGGCCGGGGATCCGGTGTACGTCACGTACCGGGCCGAGCTGATCGAGCTGATGGGCAAGAAGGCGTACGCGCGGCTGGTGGAGCTGTGCGAGGAGCGGATGGCGTCGCTCCTGCCGATGGCGCCGCACCCGGCGGACGCCCGCTGAGGCGACTGCGGCGGCTGTGGCGACTGAGGCTGCTGTGGCTGCTGCGGCAGGGGCCCGGCTCCGCGACGGCGGGTGGCGAGGGGCGGCGTCATGACGGGGCCCCGCCCTTTCCCTCCAGCGTCACCACCGAGCCGCCCGGCGCGACGGCCACGCGCGCCCGCCAGGCCCGGGCGGGCTCCCGGGCCCGGTCCACGGTCACCACGACCGTCACCGTCCGACCCGGCCGCAGGACGCCGCCGGGCTGGCTCAGCCGCAGCCACGGCGCGTCCGCCGACATGGACCAGCCGACCAGCTCGCCGCCGCTGGCGGTGAGCGTGATGTGCGTGGCGGCCCCGCCGGGCTGCGCCTCGACGGTCAGCCGCCCGGGCCCGGTGCCCAGGACGGCGACCGAGACCTCGGACAGCCTCTGAACCGCCGGCCGTCCCGTCGGCGGCGCCGGTTCCGCCGCCGCTTCCTCCTCGTATCCGTACGGATGGTCGTACGAGCCCTCGCCCGGGCTGCCGCCCAGGCTGTCGGGGGCGGATACCGAGGCGGCGCCCTGCCCCTCCCCCATCGGGCCGCCTCGGTAGGCGGCCCACAGCGCGAGGACGGGCGCGGCGACGACCGTCGCGACGACGGTGGTGGTCACCGCCCGGCTGCGCAGGCGACCGCGGCGGGCGGCGCGGTCCTTGGGCGCGAGCGGGAAGCCGCCACGGTCGAAGCGCGGGGCGGCATGCGCGGTGGCCCCGCGCCGGCGCGCGGGGCGCGGGCCCAGGGCGCGCAGCAGCGCGGAGTGCACCGCGGGCCGGGGGGCCTCGAGCACGGGCAGGGGCGCGGAGGACGCCGCGGTACCGGGCCAGGGCTCGCCGGCGGTGGCCCGCTCGGCGGTGCGCCGGCAGTCCGCGCACTCGTCGACATGGCGCACGAGCTCGCGCCGGAGGGCCGCGCCCAGCAGCACCTCCGTGTCGCCCACGAAGCGCGTGACGGTCGCGCAGCGGCCGGACTCCACGACGGCGAGCGCGGTGCGGGTGCGCTCGACCTCGCAGGCGGCGCTGGACAGCAGGCCCCGCGCGGCCTCGTGGTCCATGCGCAGCACGGCGGCGACCTCGTGGGAGGCGAGGCCGTGGCGTACGGCCAGCTCGAGCGCCTCGCGCTGGCCGGCGGTGGTGCCGGCGGCCTCGGGCCAGGCGAGCAGGGCCAGTTCCGCGCGGGCCCGGGGGCCGGTGGCCGAGGCGGGGTCGGCGGGGGGCGTGCCGGGGGTGGCGAGACGGCGCAGGCACTCCCAGCGGGCCAGGGCGTACAGCCAGGCGCGGTGGGCCTCTTCGGCGGCGGGGGCGCGGTCGGTGCGGCGCACGGCGAGGGCCAGGACCTCGCCGAGGGCGGCGACGGCGGCGTCGTGGTCGCACAGGACGGACAGGCAGTAGGTGAACAGGCCGTCGAGGTGGGGTTCGTAGCGGTGCTCGGGGGAGGCCTGGTCCAGGGCTTCGTGGTCCCGGTCGTCGTGGTCGGGGGCTTCGTGGTCCAGGGCTTCGTGGGCGGCGGCCGGCGTGGTCGCGGCCTCGTGGGCGGGGCGGGGGGCCGGGCGGCAGAAGTACGCGGTCCCGACGGCGGGGTTCTCGACGACCGGGGGCTGGGCCGCGCGCGGCGCACGGCGGGATGCGCGGTGCGCGCCGGTGGCATGCGTGGGGGGCTCGGGCGTCATCATCCCGGCGACGGTAGGCGGGTGGTGCCGCCTCGTTCGTCCTGCCCTCCCAGGTTTAACCCATACGGGTGACTCTCTCCCTCAAAGGGGGACAGGAGCCATCCATTCCGCCCCGAAAGCGGCATGCGGCGCGTATTGGTGGACGACGCCCCCCCGACGCTGTCAGTGCCCACCGCTACGGTGGTCCGCATGGCTGCCCGTACCTCCCGCTCGTCCGCCAAGGACCGGCCCTCCTATCGCTGCACCGAGTGCGGCTGGACCACCGCCAAGTGGCTCGGCCGCTGCCCCGAGTGCCAGGCCTGGGGGACGGTCGAGGAGTTCGGCGCGCCCGCCGTCCGTACGACCGCCCCCGGCCGGGTGACCTCGGCGGCCGTGCCCATCGCGCAGGTCGACGGCCGTCAGGCCACCGCGCGCGGCACGGGCGTGCCCGAGCTCGACCGCGTCCTGGGCGGCGGGCTGGTGCCCGGCGCCGTGGTGCTGATCGCGGGCGAGCCCGGCGTCGGCAAGTCGACCCTGCTGCTGGACGTGGCGGCCCGCGCCGCCTCCGACGAGCACCGCACGCTCTATGTGACCGGCGAGGAGTCGGCGAGCCAGGTCCGGCTGCGCGCCGACCGCATCGGCGCGCTCTCCGACCACCTCTACCTCGCCGCCGAGACGGATCTGTCGGCCGTCCTGGGGCACCTGGACTCGGTCAAGCCCTCCCTGCTGATCCTGGACTCCGTCCAGACCGTGGCCTCCCCCGAGATCGACGGCGCGCCCGGCGGCATGGCCCAGGTGCGCGAGGTGGCCGGCGCCCTCATCCGCGCCTCCAAGGAACGCGGCATGTCCACGCTGCTGGTCGGCCACGTCACCAAGGACGGCGCCATCGCCGGCCCCCGGCTGCTGGAGCACCTGGTCGACGTCGTGCTGTCCTTCGAGGGCGACCGGCACGCCCGGCTGCGCCTGGTGCGGGGCGTGAAGAACCGCTACGGCGCCACGGACGAGGTCGGCTGCTTCGAGCTGCACGACGAGGGCATCACAGGCCTGGCCGACCCCAGCGGCCTGTTCCTGACCCGCCGCGACGAGCCCGTGCCCGGCACATGCCTGACGGTCACCCTCGAGGGCCGCCGGCCGCTGGTGGCCGAGGTGCAGGCGCTGACCGTCGACTCCCAGATCCCCTCCCCCCGCCGCACCACCTCGGGCCTGGAGACGTCCCGGGTGTCGATGATGCTCGCCGTCCTCGAGCAGCGCGGCCGCATCAGCGCCCTGGGCAAGCGCGACATCTACAGCGCCACCGTCGGCGGCGTGAAGCTCTCCGAGCCCGCCGCCGACCTCGCCGTCGCCCTGGCCCTGGCGAGCGCCGCCAGCGACACCCCCCTGCCGAAGAACCTGGTGGCCATCGGCGAGGTGGGTCTGGCCGGAGAGGTCCGGCGGGTCACCGGCGTCCAGCGGCGGCTGGCCGAGGCGGCCCGACTGGGCTTCACCCACGCCCTCGTGCCGGGCGACCCCGGCAAGGTGCCCAGCGGCATGCGGGTCCTGGAGGTCTCGGACATCGGCGAAGCCCTGCGGGTGCTGCCCTCCAGACCCCAGCGCGAGAGCCGTGGGGAAGGCCGTGGAGAAGGCCGTGGCGAGAGCGCTCGCGAGGGCGGTCGCGGCGGCGGTCGCCGGGCGGTGGCCGGAGCCCGACCTGAGGAGAGCTGAGGACAGCCCCCTAATAGGCTGGGCGCCAGTAGACTTTGCCCTGGTCCCGCCCGTACGTACGCACCGATGCACACGACCCGCGCGACGCGCACGGCGTGTACGGCGGCGCGTACGCGACAGCCGGGCGGCGGCCCAAGGCACCGTTGACCTTGCGACCGGAGGAGTGCAGTGGCAGCCAACGACCGGGCATCGGGCCCCGGCAAGGCCGGAGGCGCCTCCGGTGGCTCCGGAGTCGACGGGCTGATGCGCTCCTCGTTGAGCGCCGTCGCGCCCGGCACACCCCTGCGCGACGGCCTCGAGCGCGTCCTTCGCGGCAATACGGGCGGTCTCATCGTGCTCGGCATGGACAAGACCGTCGAGGCGATGTGCACCGGCGGCTTCGTCCTCGACGTGGAGTTCACCGCCACCCGGCTGCGCGAGCTGTGCAAGCTGGACGGTGCGCTGATCCTCGACAAGGACTGCAGCAAGATCGTGCGGGCGGGCGTCCAGCTCTACCCCGACGCCTCGATCCCCACCGAGGAGACCGGCACCCGCCACCGCACCGCGCAGCGCGCCTCCATCCAGTCCGGCTTCCCCGTCATCTCCGTCAGCCAGTCGATGCGGCTGATCGCGCTGTACGTGGGCGGCGAGCGCCGCGTCCTGGAGGAGTCGGGAGCGATCCTCTCCCGCGCCAACCAGGCGCTGGCCACCCTCGAGCGCTACAAGCTCCGCCTCGACGAGGTCGCCGGCACCCTCTCCGCGCTGGAGATCGAGGACCTGGTCACCGTCCGGGACGTCACGGCCGTCTCGCAGCGGCTGGAGCTGGTGCGCCGCATCGCCACGGAGATCGCGGAGTACGTCGTCGAGCTGGGCACCGACGGCCGGCTGCTCTCCCTGCAGCTGGAGGAGCTCATCGCCGGCGTCGAGCCCGAGCGCGAGCTGGTCGTACGGGACTACGTCCCCGAGCCGACCGCCAAGCGCACCCGCACGGTCGCCGAGGCCATGTCCGAGCTGGACTCCCTCAGCCATCCCGAGCTCCTCGAACTGCCCATCGTCGCCCGCGCCCTGGGCTACAGCGGCTCCCCCGAGACGCTGGACTCGGCGGTCTCCCCGCGCGGCTACCGCCTGCTGGCGAAGGTTCCCCGGCTGCCCGGCGCCATCATCGAGCGCCTCGTGGACCACTTCGGCGGGCTGCAGAAGCTGCTCGCCGCCAGCGTGGACGACCTGCAGACGGTCGACGGCGTCGGCGAGGCCCGCGCCCGCTCGGTCCGCGAGGGGCTGTCGCGGCTCGCGGAGTCCTCGATCCTCGAGCGGTACGTCTAAAGGCTGGTCCAAGGCCTGGTCCAAGGGCTCCGGGACGACTTCCCGGATATGGGTGAGGGCCCCGCGGCCGCGGGGCCCTCACCCATATCCGTAGCGCTTCAGGCCTGTCCGTGGCGCTTCATGCCTTCTCGAGGACGAATTCCGTCCGCTCGGTGACGCCCGCGACCTTCACCTCGACCCGGTACCTGCCCGGCGTGACCGCCGCGGCGCCGGACGGCGTCGCGCAGTGCGGGGCGGTGCGCCTGCGGTCCCACTCCAGCGTGCGCTTGGTCTCGCCCGAGCCCGGCACCTCGAAGAGCACGGCGCCGTTTCCGCGCGGGCAGTCGTCGGACGCCCACACGTGCTCCTCGCCCTTGCTGTCGGTGATCTTCAGCAGGGCGGCGGCCGCGCCGAAGTTCACCTTGCAGGCGCTGCTGCCGGAGTTCTCCACGACCAGTTCGAACGTGGGCTTCTCGTCGGGCTTGTAGGAGTCCTTGACCGGACGGATGCTCAGCTTCACGGAGCCCGCCGTGCAGTCGGGCAGGTCGGTGCCCGCCGCGACGGTCCTGCCCTCGCCGGTCACCACCACCCCGGCGCCACCGCCGAAGCCGCCGCCACCGCTCCCGCCGGCCGAGCCGCCGGAACCCGCGCCCGTACCGCCGGAGCCGCCGTTCCCACCGCCCGAACCGGAACCTCCGCCGCTGCCTCCGCTGCCGCCGCTGCCCGAATCACCACGCCCGCCCGGGCGTTGGCTGATGTGCGGACCGGAAGGGGTGGGTCCAGGCGTGATCGTGGTGTCCGTCTGCCCCTTACCGTCAGAGCCCTTGCTCTGCCCGTCCTCGGAGCCGCCGTCACCTCCGAAGGCGAGCAGCCACAACACCACCAGTACGAGAAGGCCGAGCAGGCCAAGCGCAACTGCCCTCCGCCGCCAATAGATGGAGGAGGGAAGCGGCCCGATCGGATTGCGCAGAGATCCCACGCGAAGACTCTACGAGAGATCGGCCGGGGCACCAGCCAGTACCCGCCGTAGGAGTGCCTACTTTTCCCATCATCTGTACGGAAGCGGGACTGTTGACGCCCTTCCGGGGCCGACCGCATACGGAGCGTTGTCGTCGCTTTCGGAGCGTCGCCGTCGCTTTCCGGCCGAATGCGCTTCAGGCCGAATCGGCGTGCGGCCACTCGGTTTTGTGCCCGAAGCCGCGCGCATTGTCGATCAGACGCAGCCAGTCGGGCCGCAGTTGCCACAGCGCGGTGCGCTCCATCGCCGCGCGCAGCCGGTCGTCACGTTCCACATAGGGGAAGCGTGCGCTGTACGCGCGCCAGGCCGCCGCGCGCTCCGCGCCCTCCAGCGGGCGGCAGCGGCCCCGCCCCTGAACACCGGTCAGCTCGGTCCACCGCTGACCGTCGTGCTGTGCGGTGAAGGCGACGCGAGCACCGCCTTCACCGGCACCGGCGCCCGCGGTGAGCGCGCGGCCGTGACGGGTGGTGGCGGAGGTGACGAAGAGAAGGGAGGGGACGGGGCCCTCGTCGACCGCGTAGAGCACGGCGCACGCCTGCGGGCCGTCCTCGTCGGCATAGGCCAGGGTGAGGGTCGTATGCGCCTGGAGGGCGGCCGTGATCTCGGCCGGCGGCGGGGCGGCCTGCGTGTCGGTCATGGATCAAGCCTATGAAGCCGGCCGCCCGCGGGAGCCTGCCGCCCATGGCGGCGGCCCTCCACGGAAGCCGGCCCGAAGACCCGAGGAGAGGCCCTCCGCAGGTCGTCCGCCCGCGGTCGCCCGCAGTCGCCCGCAGTCGCCCGCCCACGGTTGGCGGATCCGGTCACCCGATCGAGGCGTGGTGGGCACAGGCGTATGGCCGAGCCGGGCCCGGCGCGTTTCGTCGCTTCACGCGGGCGTGCCAGGATCGAAGAGTCATGACTTTGATGCCTGCCACTCCGGCTCCGCCGGCCACCACGCCCCAGACGTCCACCCTCCTGCACGCCCCCGTCATCGACTGGTTCCGCGCGCACGCCCGGGACCTGCCCTGGCGCTGGCCCGAGGCCGGGCCGTGGGGGGTGATGGTCAGCGAGTTCATGCTGCAACAGACCCCGGTCAACCGGGTGCTGCCGATGTACGAGCAGTGGCTGGCCCGCTGGCCGCGCCCCGCCGACCTGGCGGCCGAGGCGCCCGGCGAGGCGGTCCGCGCCTGGGGCCGGCTCGGCTATCCGCGCCGCGCGCTGCGGCTGCACGCCGCCGCCTCGGCCATCACCGAGCGGCACGGCGGCGAGGTGCCGAGGGACCACGCCAAGCTGCTGGCCCTGCCGGGCGTCGGCGAGTACACGGCCGCGGCCGTGGCGTCCTTCGCCTACGGACAGCGGCACGCGGTGCTCGACACCAACGTCCGCCGCGTCTTCGCCCGCGCCGTGACCGGCGCCCAGTACCCGCCGAACGCCACCACGGCCGCCGAGCGCCGGCTGGCCCGGGCGCTGCTGCCGGACGACGAGCCGGTGGCCGCCAGCTGGGCCGCGGCGACCATGGAGCTGGGGGCGCTGGTCTGCACGGCCCGTACGCCCTCCTGCGCCCGCTGCCCGATCGCGGACCGGTGCGCGTGGCTGGCCGCCGGCTCCCCGGCCCACGACGGGCCGCCGCGCCGGGGGCAGACGTACGCGGGTACCGACCGGCAGGTGCGCGGCAAGCTGCTGGCCGTGCTGCGCGAGGCGGTGTCGCCCGTTCCGCAGGCGGCGCTGGACGCGGTGTGGCACGAGCCGGTGCAGCGGGCCCGGGCGCTGGACGGGCTCGTGGCGGACGGTCTGGTCGAGCCGCTCCCCGGCGGGATGTACCGGCTGCCGCTCGCGTAACGGCGGTCGCGTAACGCCGGTCTTGTAACGCCGGTCTTGTAACGGCGGTCGGGTAACGGCGGTCGCGTAACGCTCGCCCCCGCGCCGCCGCCCGGTTCGCCACGGCGTGCTGGTGAAGACGCACCGCCCGTCGTCACCACACGCCGCACCAGCCATCACTGGCGTCACAAACCCCTGGTCACAGCCCTGCCCGAATCGGACAGAGCCGCCCTTTCCCCACCCCCCGCTCACAGCTGTTACACAACCTATGGACAGCTGTGCACCAGCCGAAGGGCTCCCGCACATCGCGTCGCAACAGCCCGTCCGTAGCGTCCTACCCGTGCTGGACGACTGCCAGCGTCGCGGGGAACGCAAAGCGGGAATGGAGGCTGTTGAGCATGGCCAGCAGCGGCAAGGTTCTGGACTTCGAAGAGTACGTACGCAACCGTCAGGACGCCCTCCTGCGCAGCGCCCGGCGGCTCGTCCCGGACCCCATCGACGCCCAGGACCTGCTCCAGACCGCCCTCGTCCGCACCTACGGCCGCTGGGAAGGTATAGCGGACAAGTCGCTGGCCGACGCCTACCTGCGCCGCGTCATGATCAACACTCGTACGGAGTGGTGGCGCGCCCGTAAGCTCGACGAGGTGCCCACCGAGCAGCTCCCCGACGCCAGCGTCGAGGACGGCACCGAGCAGCACGCCGACCGTGCCCTGCTGATGGACATCCTCGGCGTCCTGGCACCGAAGCAGCGAAGCGTCGTCGTCCTGCGACACTGGGAGCAGATGAGCACCGAGGAGACCGCGGAGGCGCTCGGCATGTCGACCGGCACGGTCAAGAGCACGCTGCATCGTGCGCTGGCCCGGCTCCGCCAGGAGCTGGAGAGCCGCGACCTGGACTTCCACGCCCTGGAGCGCACCGATCGGGGGCGCGAACGGTGCGCGGCCTGAACGGGTCGGCGGGTTCCCGCCCCGGCAGGGGGCGCAGAGCCACGCCGGCACTGATCACCGGTGGTGCGGTCACCGCGATGGCCGCCACTGCCGGTCTTCTGCTGGCCGGATGCGGTACGAGCAGTGAGGGTGTGCGCAAGGAGGGGCCCGCGCAGACCCAGCCGGCGGCCAAGGCCGCCTCCCCCCGGACGCCCTCGGCGTCCGCGTCGGCCGCCTCGCCCCAGGACAAGGTCGACGCCGTCAAGCTGATCAAGTCCGACCCCAAGGTCGGCGAGCAGGTCAAGAAGAACCTCAAGCCGTGCGTGAAGGACCAGTACCCCGTCGATGTGATCTACGGGCAGCTGACCGGCGGCTCCCGCCCCGACGTCGTGGTGAACGTCCTGACGTGCGGCGATTCCGTCGGCGTCGGTTCCTATGTGTACCGTGCCAAGGGCAACACGTACGAGAATGTGTTCGTGGCCGAGCAGGCGCCCGTCTACGCCGACATCGACCGGCGTGATCTCACGATCACCAAGCAGGTCTACGGCCCGGGCGACGCCGTCTGCTGCGCCTCGGGTGAGGACGTCCTGACCTATCACTGGTCGGACAACACCTTCCGCGAGACCGGCCGCACCCACACCGACTTCGGCAAGGTCGGCAACACCGGCAAGGTGCCGAGCGAAGGAACGGAGGGCTGAGAGCAGCGTGGCCGATACGCATGTCCTCTTCGTCGAGGACGACGACGTCATCCGCGAGGCTACGCAGCTCGCCCTGGAGCGCGACGGCTTCGTCGTCACGGCGGTGCCGGACGGGCTGTCGGGGCTGGAGAGCTTCCGCGCCCGGCGGCCGGACATCGCGCTGCTGGACGTGATGGTTCCGGGACTGGACGGGGTCAGCCTGTGCCGCCGGATCCGTGACGAGTCGACCGTCCCCGTGATCATGCTCTCGGCGCGCGCCGACTCCATCGACGTCGTCCTCGGCCTCGAGGCCGGCGCCGACGACTATGTGACCAAGCCCTTCGACGGCGCCGTGCTCGTCGCCCGGATCCGCGCGGTCCTGCGCCGCTTCGGCCACGCCAGCGGTGCCGTCGGCGGCGGAGCGGCGGACTCCGCCGACGAGACCCTCGAGGGCGGCGTGCTGCGCTTCGGCGACCTGGAGGTCGACACCGAGGGCATGGAGGTCCGCAAGGCCGGCACGCCCGTCGCCCTGACCCCCACCGAGATGCGGCTGCTGCTGGAGTTCTCGTCCGCGCCGGGCACCGTCCTCTCCCGCGACCGGCTCCTGGAGCGGGTCTGGGACTACGGCTGGGGCGGCGACACCCGCGTCGTCGACGTCCACGTGCAGCGCCTGCGCGGAAAGATCGGCCAGGACCGGATCGAGACGGTCCGTGGCTTCGGCTACAAGCTCAGAGGCTGAGCCTCCGGTGGATCGTGGATCGTCCGGTGAACCCCTCGTGAACCCCTCGTGGAACCTCTCGTGGTGAAGCTCGCCCTCCGCAGCGGCCTGCGCTGGAAGGTCAGTCTGGCGATCGCCGCCGTCGGCGCGCTCGTCGCCGTCGCGCTCAGCCTCGTCGTCCACAACGCGGCGCGCGTCTCCATGCTCAACAGCAGCCGCGACCAGATGGACGACCGCGTCCAGATCGCCCAGCGGTACTACGAATCCACCGGCGGCAAGCTGATGCTGCGCGCCAAGGTGGACGACCCCGCGCTGCCCAAGCCGCTGCGCGACGCCGCCGACGTGGGCCTGCGCGCCACCTACCTGCAGGACAACGGCAGCGGGGCCCCCGAGGTATGGGCCTCCACCCCCCTGCGCAACGGCCGGATCCTGTCGATCCACACCCGCTTCAAGGACCGCTACGACATCCTCAACGACCTCGACCGGGCGCTGATCATCGGCTCGGTCTCCGTCGTCCTGGGCGGCTGCGCCCTCGGCATCCTCGTCGGCGGCCAGCTCTCCCGCCGCCTGCGCAAGGCCGCCACCGCCGCCCGCAAGCTCGCCGACGGCGACGACCCGGACGTCCGCGTGCGCGACGCCATCGGCGGCCGGGTGCGCGACGAGACCGACGACCTCGCCCGGGCCGTCGACGGCATGGCCGAGGCGCTGCGCGACCGGCTGGAGGCCGAGCGGCGCGTCACCGCCGACATCGCCCACGAACTGCGCACCCCCGTGACCGGCCTGCTCACGGCCGCCGAGCTGCTGCCGCCGGGCCGGCCCACCGAGCTCGTACGGGACCGGGCCCAGGCCATGCGCACGCTCGTCGAGGACGTGCTCGAGGTCGCCCGGCTGGACGGCTTCGCCGAACGCGCCGAGATGCAGGACATCGAGCTCGGCGAGTTCGTACAGCGCCGGGTGCGGTCCGCGGCCCCCGACGCCAAGGTCACGGTCGTGCGCAACGCCTACGCCTCCACCGACCCGCGCCGCCTGGAGCGGATCCTGGGCAACCTGCTCGCCAACGCCGCCAAGCACGGCAGGGGCCCCGTCGAGGTCTCCGTCGAGGGCCGGGTGCTGCGCGTGCGCGACCACGGCCCCGGCTTCCCCGAGGAACTCCTGCGGGAGGGGCCGAGCCGCTTCCGTACGGGCAGCAAGGACCGGGCCGGCAAGGGCCACGGCCTGGGCCTGACCATCGCCGCCGGCCAGGCCCGCGTCCTGGGCGCCCGCCTGACCTTCCGCAACGCCGACCCGGAGGCGGAGGGGGGCGGCGGCGCGATCGCGGTGCTCTGGCTCCCCGAGTCGTCCCCCACCAGCACGGGCAGCTTCCCGATCATCCAGGTGCCGGACTAGGGCGTGTCCGATGGGTCGGTCACGCCCTAGGGCCTCTCCGCCCGCGGGCGGCCAGCGGGCGCGCGTTGTCAGTGGCATGGGTCACAGTTGAGGGAGTCGCTCCAAGGGGGACTGCCATGACCACCGCCACGACGTACGCGATCCGGGCCGAGGCCCTGGTGAAGCGGTTCAAGGAGACCCAGGCGCTGGCCGGGGTCGACCTGGCCGCGCGCCCCGGCACCGTCCTCGGCCTCCTCGGCCCCAACGGCGCCGGCAAGACCACCGCCGTACGAATCTTCGCCACCCTCCTGCGCCCCGACGCCGGCCGGGCCGAGGTCGCGGGCCACGACGTCGTGCGCGAGCCGGGCCGGGTCCGCGCCGTCGTCGGGCTCACCGGCCAGTACGCGGCCGTCGACGAACAGCTGACCGGCTCCGAGAACCTGCTGCTCATCGGCCGCCTGCTGGGCATGACCCGGTCCGACGCCCGCGCCCGCGCCAGAGAGCTGCTCGAGCGCTTCCACCTCGCCGACGCCGCCGCGCGGGCCGCCAAGACGTACTCCGGCGGCATGCGCCGCCGCCTCGACCTCGCGGCGAGCCTCGTCGGCCGGCCGCGCGTCCTCTTCCTCGACGAGCCGACCACCGGACTCGACCCGCACAGCCGCGGCGAGCTGTGGGACATGCTGCGCGGCCTGGTCGCCGACGGGGTGACCGCGCTGCTCACCACGCAGTATCTGAACGAGGCCGACCGGCTCGCCGACGACATCGTCGTCATCGACCGGGGCAAGGTGATCGCCGAAGGCACCCCGGACCAGCTGAAGTCGCAGGCCGGCGGGCAGGTGCTCCAGCTCAGACCGGTGCACCGGGCCGATCTGGCGACGGCCCACGCCCTGATCACGGAGGCGGCGGGCCCGAAGGCCCGGATCGAGGGCGACGAGATCACCGCACCCGTCAACGACCCGGCGCTGATGCCCTCGGTCGTGCGGCGGCTGGACCAGGCGTCGATCGCGGTCGGCGAGCTGAGCCTGCGCCGCTCCTCCCTGGACGAGGTGTTCCTCGCCCTGACCGGCCACCGCACGGGGCCGGACGGGGAGAGGCCGGAGGGCGGGGGCCCACCGGACGGCGGGAGGCCTGCCGGTGGGGGGCCGGACGGCGGGAGGCCGGACAACGGGAGGCCGGACAGCGGGAGGCCGTCATGACCGCCGCGAGCCGGGCCCCCGCCCCGGTCGTCGCGCCCCGGTTGCGCGGGAGCGGCCGTGTGCGCCCGCTGGACGCCCTGCGGCAGACCGCCACGCTGGCCTGGCGGAGCCTGGTGTCCATCAAGCACAACCCCCTGGAGCTGGTCGACTACAGCATCACGCCGATCATGTTCGTGTTCCTGTTCACCTACGTGTTCGGCGGGCAGATGGCGGGCTCGCCCGAGGAGTACCTGCGGTACGCGCTGGCCGGGGTGATCGTCCAGAACACGCTGTTCATGACCACGTACACCGCGATGTCGCTGAACACCGACCTGACCAAAGGCGTCTTCGACCGGCTGCGGAGCCTGCCCATCGCCCGGTCCGCGCCGCTGTTCGGCCGGATCGCCGCCGACCTCGTCAAACAGCTGTGGGCGATGCTGCTGATGATCGCGCTGGGCGTGGCCCTCGGCTTCCGGATCACCGGCGGCCTGGGCGGCTTCCTGGGTGCCACGCTGATGCTGCTGATCTTCGCCGCCGCCGTCTCCTGGATCGCGGTGCTGATCGGCATGCTGGCGGGCGACGCCGAGAAGGTGCAGGTCTTCGCCTTCGTCCTGATCTTCCCGATCACGTTCACCAGCAGCGCGTTCGTCCGGGTGGAGACCATGCCGGGCTGGCTGCAGGCCTGGGTGCACCTCAACCCCGTCACCCACCTGTCGGACGCCTTCCGGGGGCTGCTGCTCGGCGACGCGTCGAGCAGCTCGGTGCTGTGGACGCTGGCGTGGGCGGTCGGCATCGTGGCGGTGTTCATGCCGCTGGCGATGCGGGCCTACCGCGCCCGGACGTAGCCGGCCCGCGGCGGGCTTCCGGGCGCTCGTACGACGAAGCCGGCGCACCGCGGGTGAGGCGGTGCGCCGGCTCGTGACGCTGTCGGGCCATGCGTGGCCCGTGCAGAGGCGGATCCGGTGGGATCAGAGGTTCTCGCCGTGGGCCTTCAGGAAGCCGACGGGCTCGATGCCGGAGCCGTAGTTCGGGGTGGTGCGGATCTCGAAGTGCAGGTGGGGACCGGACGAGTTGCCGGTGGAGCCGGAGAGACCGATCACCTGGCCGGTGGTCACGGTCTGGCCGACGGACACCTTCACCTGCGAGAGGTGGGCGTACTGCGAATACGTGTTGTCGTCGTGCTTGATCACGATGGCGTTGCCGTACGCCGGACCGTCGCCGCCGCCGTTGGGGCCGGCCTTGACGACCGTACCGCCGTGAACGGCCATGACGGAGGTGCCGGTGCCCACGACGAGGTCCTGGCCGCTGTGCTTGTGGGCCCACATGGAACCGGCCTTACCGAAGGGCTGGCCGATCTGGTAGCCGGCGACGGGGGCGACCCAGCCGTCGGCACGCTTGCGCGAGGCCTCGGCCTGCTTACGGACCTCCTCGGCACGCTTGGCGGCGTCCCGCTTGGCCTGCTCGGCGGCCTGCTTCTCCTTCTCCGCCACCTTCAGCTGGGTGGCGGCCTGCGTGTTCAGCGAGTCGCCCAGGGAGGCGACGGACGCGAACGCGGGGAACCCGCTCACCGTGGCGGTGGTGTCGGCTGCGAGCGCGACCCCGGAACCCAGCGCGACCGAGGCTCCCAGACCGGCTGCCACGACGGCGGCACGGGTACGGAGAACGGCCTTGCTCGAGTTACGGAAAGCGGTGCGCTTCGACATACGGATAAACCTCCAGGCAATAAACAGGTCCCGACTGCGGGCCGGGATCGCCATACCTTGGTAACCAGCGCTTCCCGGTGCTGTCGAGTGGCCCTCTTACTAGCCGACGCCGTAATCGGGGCCGGAATTCAGAGAAGGGCCGACCGCCGTCTCCCCCGGAATTTCGGGGTAATTCCCGAGATCGACTTTTCCGCTATGCGGCGTAGTAGCGCCGAAATGACCTGTGCCCCATATCACCGCGGAGGCCGGTCCGGACCCCGCATTCCGGGCTCGGAGACCCGAGATCGGCGGTACGCTCCGGGCGGCAGATGTGTACGCACCGTGCGGGGGGTCTCGCAGTGAGCAACGGTTTCGAGGACATAGAGCTGGCGGAGGCGGTGCGGGCGATCCGCGACGGCCTGGCGGAGGCGGCGGAGGCCGGGGCCGGGGAGCGGCTGGCGTTCGACGTCGGCGAGATCGCCCTGGAGTTCACGGTGGAGCTCCGCCGGGACGCCAAGGGAACGGGCGGAGTGAAGGCCTGGGTCGTCGATACGGGCACGGAGGCCTCGCGCGGCTCGACCCGCACCCACCGGGTCGCCTTCACCCTCACCCCGAAGGACCGGCACACGGGCGAGGGCTGGAAGGTCGGCAACGACCGGGCGGCGGGACTGTCGGGGTTCAGCCCAGCCGCTGAGCGATGAGGTCGGTGGAGGACCGGCTGGTGGTGGTGCTGGCCGCGCAGCAGGGCAGTGGGGTGTTGCTGACCCCGAACCTGATCCTCACCAGCAGCCACATCTTCGACTTCAGCCGCAGTGCGGTCGCCGAGGCGGCCGCACCCGGCGGCTCCGGCACGGTGAGCTGCGAAGTCCTGTGGGCCGGCCATCCCGACCGCTGCGACGCCGCGCTCCTCCGGGCCCGGCGCGACCTGGTTCCCGCCGACCGCCTGCCGCCGCTGCGCTGGGGCACCCTCGCCGTCGAGCAGCCGGTGGCCGACTGCCAGATCCTCGGCTTCCCGCAGGTTCAGCGGTACCGGGGCGACGAGCTGGAGGCCGCACAGATCGTCGGCACGCTGACGCCTCTGTCCGGGCGGATGCGCGGCAGATACGTACTGCACAGCGACCACCACCCGCCCGGGGCCTACCTGGAGGGATCCCCCTGGGCGGGCCTGTCCGGCGGCCCGCTCTTCGCCGGGTCGGTGCTGCTGGGGATCGCCGCCGAGGACCCCCAGGGCTGGGAACACTCGGCCGTCGACGCCGTGCCCGTCGCGCGCATCCTGGCCGAGGGCCTGTCCGAGGTGCTCGAGCGGTACTGGCCCGACGCCCCGCCCCTCGAGGAACTCAGCAGTCCCGACCCCCGGGACCTTGCCTACGAAGAGCAGTACGCGAAGGCCGTCAAGGCCCGATACAGCCGGATGGAGATCTTCGGGCTCGACGACCTGGGCACGAACGAGAACAGCTGGGACCTGGACACGGCGTATCTGAGCCTGGAGGCGCGGAAGGCAGGCCCGGAGACCTCGCTCCGGCCCGAACGGCGACGCATCGAGGATCTCCTCGGCTCCCGCCCCCGAACCGTCCTGCGGGGCGAGGCCGGCGCGGGCAAGACCACGCTGGTGTGGTGGCTGGCCTCCCATGCCGTCTGCCGCACCATGCCCGAGGAGCTGAGCGCGCTCGACGGCCTGATCCCCTTCGTGATCCCCATGCGCAGCCTCGCCGCCCAGGGCATCACCAACCCCACGCCCGCCCAGCTCCCCACCATCGCCCAGCTGCCGGCGGACGACCCGCCGGCCGGCTGGGCGGGCCGGGTCCTGACAGCGGGCCGCGCGCTCCTGCTGATCGACGGCCTGGACGAGCTGCCCCAGGCCGATCGCGCCCCGGCCCGGCAATGGCTCGCCCAGTTCCTGCGGATGCACCCGGGGACGCGTTGTCTGGTCACGGTGCGACCGCTCGCCGTCGAGCAGTCCTGGCTGGAGTCGGAGGGCTTCGAGGAACTGCAGCTTCTGCCGATGAGCGACGGCGATATCCAGTCATTCGTGACCGCCTGGCACGAGGCCGCCCGCCTGGAGTGCGGCATCTTCTCCGAGGAGCTGCGGGCCGGACAGGAACGCTCCCGCCTGGCCGCCCTCGAGCGCGATCTCTCCCAAGAGTTCCGGCGCAACCCGGGCCTGCGCGACCTGGCCCGTACGCCGCTGCTGTGTGCCGTGATCTGCGCCCTCCACCGCCGCCGCAGCGGTCTGCTGCCGCGCACCCGCTGGCACCTCTACCAGGCCGCCCTGGCGATGCTGCTGGGCAACCGCGATGCCTACCGCCGCGTCGGCGCCCCCGAAGGCATCGACCTAACGGTCGAGGACGGGCAGCAGCTCCTGCAGCACATCGCCGTCTGGCTGGTACGGAACAACCGCACCGAGCTTTCCCACGGCCAGGCGGTGCACCAGCTGAAGTCGGCCATGAATGGCCTACGACAGGTGCGCGAGCAGGGCACAGCGGAACAGGTGCTGACGCATTTGCTCAACCGCAGCGGTCTGCTGCAGGAACGCACGGCGGATTCCATCCAATTCATTCACCGCACCTTCCAGGACTATCTCGCGGCGAAGGAGTTCCAGGACAGCGACAGCCTCGACGAACTGCTGGGCCATGCGCCGGAAGAGCAATGGCAGGACGTCATCCGACTCGTCATCGGGCACTGCGGGAGGAGCGAGGAGCGGCGGGTCATCAAGGCGCTCGTCATGGTGGGTAAGGCCCCGAAGGCGAGTCGGGAGGAAAGGTGGTCGGTACGGACGCTCGCGGCGCAGTGCGCGATGAGCGCGGCATCTCTGGACAACGAGCTGCACGCGGCGGTGTGGGAGGGACTCAGGGAGCTGGGGCCACCACGCAACACGGCAGAGGTCGGCCATCTGTCCTCGCTGGGTCCGGAGGTGCTGGAGATTCTGCCCGGGCCAGAAGAGCTGGACGAGGAAGCCGCCCGACATGTGGTGTGGGTCCTGAGCCCGCTGGGTGATGCGGCGATTCCCCTCATGGCACGTTACGGACAGCATGAGGCGGTCGAGGTCCGCGAGCTCGTCGCTTACGGCTGGCGGAACTCGGATGCGCAGCGGTACGCGGAAGACGTCCTCGCTCCCATTCGGCTCGACGACGTCCGCCTCAGCATCGCGACTGCGGAAGAGCTCTCGCAGCTGCCGCGTCTGGGGGCCGTCAAGACCTTGGCCATCGAAGGCGACCACTCATCGGACACCCTCCGTCACGTGTTTCAAGGCCGTGAGGTCCGCAAGCTGGTCATCACGGGCAACGATGCGCTCTCGGACACGGATTTCCTGCACAGCCATCGGGAAATCGGCTTCCTGTCGGTGTCGGCCTGCCCCCTGTTGCGGGACATTTCTGCGCTGCACCGCTCTAACCTGCGCGAGCTGCACCTCGATGTGTCCGAACTCCCGCCGGAGTGCCTGGCGACCCTCGAGCTGCCGAATCTCTCGTATCTCGGCCTGCGCGGTGTCCCGGACGCGGTGGGCGGTGGCAGACTGCCACCCCCCTTCAGTAGCGTCACCGAGCTGGTGATCAGCGACAGCGACCCCATATCGCTCCAGGGCATCGAAGGCTGGGAAAGCCTTCGCCGCCTGGTTCTTCTGGACTGCCTGGCCTCCCCCGAGGAGCTCAAGCACCTCGCGGGCCTCCCGCAGCTTTCTTCCCTCATGCTCGAGGGCCCCCTCGACGGTCTCCTGAAGCTGGAGGCACTGCCCCAAATAACCGAGCTGGAGCTCGGCCTCACCGAGACCTTCACCGTGGAGGGGAAAATCCTCGAGGCCTTCCCCGCCCTGCACACCCTCTATGTCGAGCGAGTCGGCTCAGGCACCACCGTCGTCGACTTCACGGACGTGGAAGAACTGCCCGGGCACGGACTCGAGCTCTCCAGCCCCACCTGGCAAAAGCTGACAGTTCTGGGTGCAGACCACTTCGGTGATCGCCTCACCATCGGGCACAGGGATGATTACGACTGACCGCCCGCGCAAAACGAAACCGGCCCCGGAACCGTGTCTCCACGGTTCCGGGGCCGGCCCACTCACTTATTCGTTACGCGTCCTTCGACAGGTTGGGCCCGGCCCCGCCCGTCGTGGACTCCACCGGCGGGGTGTCGGGGAGTGCCGACTTCTCCTCGCCGCGGAAGGTGAACTTCTTCTCCTCGCCTTCGCCCTCCGTGCCGACGACCACGATGTGGCCCGGACGGAGCTCGCCGAAGAGGATCTTCTCGGAGAGGATGTCCTCGATCTCGCGCTGGATGGTGCGGCGCAGCGGGCGGGCGCCCAGGATCGGGTCGTAGCCCTTCTTCGCCAGGAGCAGCTTCGCGTCCGCGCTGAGCTCGATGCCCATGTCGCGGTCCTTGAGGCGCTCGTCCACCTTGGCGATCATCAGGTCGACGATCTGGATGATGTCTTCCTCGGACAGCTGGTGGAAGACGACCGTGTCGTCGACGCGGTTGAGGAACTCGGGCCGGAAGTGCTGCTTGAGCTCTTCGTTGACCTTGGCCTTCATCCGCTCGTACCCGGTCTTGACGTCGCCCTGGGCGGCGAAGCCCAGGTTGAAGCCCTTGGAGATGTCCCGGGTGCCGAGGTTCGTCGTCATGATGATGACGGTGTTCTTGAAGTCGACGACGCGGCCCTGGGAGTCGGTCAGGCGACCGTCCTCCAGGATCTGCAGCAGCGAGTTGAAGATGTCCGGGTGGGCCTTCTCGACCTCGTCGAAGAGGACCACGGAGAACGGCTTGCGGCGCACCTTCTCGGTGAGCTGGCCGCCCTCTTCGTAACCGACGTATCCGGGCGGGGAGCCGAAGAGGCGGGAGACGGTGTGCTTCTCGCTGAACTCCGACATGTCGAGGGAGATCAGCGCGTCCTCGTCGCCGAAGAGGAATTCGGCGAGCGTCTTGGACAGCTCCGTCTTACCGACACCGGACGGGCCGGCGAAGATGAACGATCCGCCGGGGCGCTTGGGGTCCTTCAGGCCCGCACGGGTGCGTCGGATGGCCTGGGAGAGCGCCTTGATGGCGTCCTTCTGGCCGATGACGCGCTTGTGCAGCTCGTCCTCCATGCGCAGCAGGCGGGAGGACTCCTCCTCCGTGAGCTTGAAGACCGGGATGCCCGTGGCCGTGGCCAGGACCTCGGCGATCAGCTCGCCGTCGACCTCGGCGACGACGTCCATGTCGCCGGCCTTCCACTCCTTCTCCCGCTTGGCCTTGGCGGCCAGGAGCTGCTTCTCCTTGTCGCGGAGGGAGGCGGCCTTCTCGAAGTCCTGCGAGTCGATCGCGGACTCCTTCTCCCGGCGCACGTCGGCGATCTTCTCGTCGAACTCGCGGAGGTCCGGCGGCGCGGTCATCCGGCGGATGCGCATCCGGGAGCCGGCCTCGTCGATCAGGTCGATCGCCTTGTCCGGCAGGAAGCGGTCGGAGATGTAGCGGTCGGCGAGGGTGGCGGCCTGGACCAGCGCCTCGTCCGTGATGGAGACGCGGTGGTGGGCCTCGTAGCGGTCGCGCAGACCCTTGAGGATCTCGATGGTGTGGGGCAGCGACGGCTCGGCGACCTGGATGGGCTGGAAGCGGCGCTCGAGGGCGGCGTCCTTCTCCAGGTGCTTGCGGTACTCGTCGAGCGTGGTGGCGCCGATCGTCTGCAGCTCGCCTCGCGCCAGCATGGGCTTGAGGATCGAGGCGGCGTCGATGGCGCCCTCGGCGGCACCCGCACCGACCAGCGTGTGGAGCTCGTCGATGAACAGGATGATGTCGCCGCGGGTGCGGATCTCCTTGAGGACCTTCTTCAGGCGCTCCTCGAAGTCACCGCGGTAGCGGGAGCCGGCGACCAGGGCGCCGAGGTCGAGGGTGTAGAGGTGCTTGTCCTTGAGGGTCTCGGGCACCTCGCCCTTGACGATGGCCTGGGCCAGGCCCTCGACGACGGCGGTCTTGCCGACGCCGGGCTCGCCGATGAGAACGGGGTTGTTCTTCGTACGGCGGGAGAGCACCTGCATGACCCGCTCGATCTCCTTCTCGCGCCCGATGACCGGGTCGAGCTTGGATTCGCGGGCTGCCTGCGTCAGGTTGCGGCCGAACTGGTCCAGGACGAGCGAGGTCGAGGGGGTGCCCTCGGCCGGGCCGCCGGCGGTGGCGGCCTCCTTGCCCTGGTAGCCGGAGAGCAGCTGGATGACCTGCTGCCGGACCCGGTTCAGGTCGGCGCCCAGCTTCACGAGGACCTGGGCGGCGACGCCCTCGCCCTCACGGATCAGGCCGAGCAGGATGTGCTCGGTGCCGATGTAGTTGTGGCCGAGCTGGAGGGCCTCGCGGAGCGACAGCTCCAGGACCTTCTTGGCACGGGGAGTGAAGGGGATGTGCCCGGACGGGGCCTGCTGGCCCTGGCCGATGATCTCCTCCACCTGCTGGCGGACCGCCTCGAGCGAAATCCCGAGGCTCTCCAGGGCCTTAGCGGCGACACCCTCACCCTCGTGGATCAGGCCCAGGAGGATGTGCTCGGTGCCGATGTAGTTGTGGTTGAGCATCCGGGCTTCTTCCTGAGCCAGGACGACAACCCGCCGCGCACGGTCGGTGAACCTCTCGAACATCGTTAATCGCTCCTCAGAGCGGTCAGGCAGTTAGGGGTCGGTCCCCTCCCTGTCCTTCCGCATGCTAGTCCCGCTGGGCGGGACAGCTCATTCCAACTGCCGACACCCGTCCGGATCACCCCCGCGCCGGCGGGGAAACCTGCTGCCGAACAGCCGACATCTCCTCCAACCCGATGGTGGGAGACGATGTTCCCGCAGGCCAGGCATATACGCCCACCACCACTACGCCCATGGCGAACGCCCGGCCGGGCCGACACGCCCGTCCATGGCCCCGCCGCCACCCCTGATGACGCGGTCCGGGCCCCGTTGTACAGCCTCTTCCCACGGGGAATGTCTTACCCGTGGGGACTGACACTCCATGCGGCGCGGGGCTTTTCCATCCGCTACGGGCGAACACCCTCGCACCATCCGGAGCGCCTGTGCGCCCCTGCCCTCTTATACGGAGCGTGCCCAACTATCCACCCAGCGTAACCTCTTGGGTTTTCCACAGTTGCACCGTTCATGACGGTAGCCCTCCCGCGCCCGTGCCGCCCCCCGGACGACCCGCACGCGGCTCCGCCCACGGGCCCACCTGCGGTTTCCGCCGCGGACGCGGTGTCACCCGCGGATCCGCGCGGTCGGCGGCAATGGCGCCAGTGGTACGAGTGCGTCCTGGGCTGGCCCACTTGGCCGGCCGCGGAGGGCCGGCCGCTGGAGCTGATCACCGGGGTCCGCTTCGACGCGCTGGGGATGCCCGCCGAGGCCGGGTTCGCCGTGCTCGGCCGGGTGCCGGCCACAGGGCCGGTGGCGCTGGACGGGCGGGCCCGGAGGATGTGGTTCCTGACCGCCGTCGGCAGCGCCGACGAGCTGCCGGGGCTGCTCGCCTGGCTGGAATGGGGCGGGATCGCCCTGGAGCTGTCCGTGCTGGGTCCGGGAGGCCGGCTGGTCGCTCCGGAGCCCTCGGGGGCCCGGCGGGCGCTCAGGGGGCCCTACGGGCCCGGGGGCGCCGTGGAGGCCGTATGGGTGCGGCCTCCCGAGCCCGGGGGCGCCGTGGAGCCGACGCTGCCGGTGGCCGGCCTCGGGGGCGACGGCGGTGCCCCCGATCTCGTACGGCTCGTGAGCGCGGCGGCCACGGAGTGCCACCGGAACCGGCTGCTGCGCGCCGCTCGGGCGCGCAGGGACCAGCCGCCGGACCGGCCCGCGGGGCCGGGGGATCCGGACGATCAGGCGTTGGCCTTCTCGTACGCCTCGCGGATCTCGGCGGGGACACGGCCGCGGTCGTTCACGTTGTAGCCGTTCTCCTTGGCCCAGGCGCGGATCTTCGCGGTGTCCGGGCTGCCGGCGGCCGCGGTGGCACCGGCGCGGGCCTTGCCACGGCCTCCGGCGGTACGGCCACCGGTACGACGGGCCGCCTTGACGTAGTCCGCGAGCGCCTCACGCAGCTTGTCCGCGTTGTCGGTGGTGAGGTCGATCTCGTAGGACTTGCCGTCCAGGGCGAACGTCACGGTCTCGTCGGCCTCGCCGCCGTTGAGGTCGTCGACAAGAAGGACCTGAACCTTCTGCGCCACGGGGGATTCCTTTCATCAGCGTAAAAGGGATTACGAAGGAATAGCAAACCGCCTTTCCCTGAAAAACACAAACCCCCCGGGAAGGTTCAGTCCGCCTTCGGCGTGGGAACGATGGCTTCCGGGCCGGCACGATAGGGGCGCGATTCGGACATAGAGACCGCGCTTCACAGATGCAGAAGCATCCGGCTGTTGCCAAGGGTGTTCGGCTTCACTCGTTCGAGACCCAGGAACTCGGCAACGCCCTCGTCATAGGAACGCAGCAGCTCGCTGTAGACATCACCGTCCACCGGGGTCTCTCCGATCTCGACGAAGCCGTGCTTCGCGAAGAAGTCGACTTCGAAGGTGAGGCAGAAAATGCGCCGCACACCCAGCCAGCCGGCCGTGCGCAGCAGCTTGTCCAGTAGCAGGTGGCCGACTCCGCCGCCGCGGACATCCGGGTCGACGGCGAGAGTGCGTACCTCCGCGAGGTCTTCCCACATCACGTGGAGCGCGCCGCACCCGATGACCGTACCGTCCTCGTCCCGCTCCGCGACCCAGAACTCCTGGATGTCCTCGTAAAGCGTCACCGTGGCTTTGTCGAGCAGGATGCGGTCGCGCACGTAGCTGTTGAGGAGGCGGCGCAGCGCGGGGACATCGCTGGTGCGGGCCCTGCGGACGGTGACGACTTTAGTGAGAGCGGGCATGTCCGGACGCTATCGTCCCGGGGCTTGCGGGGCCTCGTCGGGCCCGTCGAGTTGGGCGACCCGGATCGCGTCGCGGAGGGCTTCGCGTTGTTCGGCCGACATCATGCCGAAGAAGGCGACGAGAGCGGCCGCGGGGTTGTCGCTGAGGGACCAGGCTTCGTTCATCAGTGCGGCCGAGTAGGCGGCACGGTTGGAGACCGCTTCATATCGATAGGCGCGGCCTTCGGCTTCCCGCCGCAGCCAGCCCTTCTGATACAGGTTGTCCATTACGGTCATCACGGTGGTGTAGGCGATGGACCGTTCCTGCTGAAGGTCTTCCAGCACTTCCCGAACAGTGACCGGCCGGTTCCACTCCCACACGCGCGTCATCACGGCGTCTTCCAGATCACCCAGGCGTCGAACCACACGCGAATAATAGTGGGAGATGTCTCGAATGCCGGTTTATCGGGGCGGCAATCCCCCGACTAAAAAAGGGCGCACGGTCCGAGAATTCGGTCCCGGTACGTACGCCCCGGTGCGCCGAGCGTCGTCGCTCGGCTCAGGCCGCGGTGCCCTTGGAAGGCTGCCGGGCGGCCTCGGCGCGGGCCAGCGCGGCGTCGACAATGGCGTCTTCCTTGGCCTTGTTCGCACCACCCTGGCTCTTGATGATCGTCACAACCAGAGCGGTGAAAGCCACCGCCATCACCACGGGCGGGACCAGCGCGGCGACATAGTCCATGGCCTTCGGCTCCTTCTGGATCGGGTCTGCGCATGCGCATGCTGAGCGACCCGACCAGATTACGCGCCCGCCCCGCACGCGGACCGGTCGGGTGGGGCCGGGGCGAACGGGGCGAGTCGGACGGCCGCCCGGCGCCGCGGCGCGGCGGCGATGCGTACCGGCCGGTCGGTCAGAGCGGGGGCGGGCGGGGTCGGGCGGGGTCAGGCGGGGCGGGCCGCCGTCAGGGCGAGGACGGCCGGCGGGGCCGGCTTGCGGCGCGGTGGGAACACCTCGCCGGGCGTCGGGATGGGCCGGCCCGGCTGCGGCTTCGGCGTGGCGGGGGGTGCGGCCGGCGGCGGGGCCGGTGCGGGCCTGTTCGGCGGCGCGGGGGTCTCCCCCGGCCGCGGGCCGGGCCGCGGTTCGGCGGCGTACGGCGTCGGCCCGCCGCGCAGCGCGAGCAGACGGCCGCCCCCGGACTCCGGCCGGGAGCCCGGCACGGTGGGCGCCGCGCGGGCCGTCAGCCGGTCCCGTACCGCCCGCTCGGCGAGATGCTCGCAGCGCAGCAGCAGGGCCCTGCGGCGGGTCGCCTCGGCCTCGCCGGAGGGGGCCGCGCACAGCGAGCGCAGGGCGGCGAGGTCCTCGGCGCCGGGTCCGTAGCCGTCCGCGAGGGCGTCCTGGAGTCGGCGCACATAGCCGGGGGCGGCGCCCGGCAGGGCGTCGCGGTAGCGGGCGAGGTCGGCGAGGAGGAAGGCGCGCAGCCGGGCGCCCTCGCGGGCGGCCTCGGTCATGGCCTCCGAGAGCCGGAGGCGGTCGCGCAGCTCGGCGTCCCGTTCGGGGCCGGACCGGTCGGGGAGGGAGTCGGTGAGGGAGTGGGGGCGGAGTGCGATGTCGAGGGCACGGCGCAGCACGCGCAGCTCGTCCGCGCTGAACGCCATGCCGCCGCGGGATCCATAGGGCGTGGGCATGGGCTGACTTTAAGTGCTAAGCGGACAAAATTCGCTTAGCACACCATCTCGGGCGTGGCATGACGGCCGCACGGCTCGAACGCGCGGGCTCAGTTCTCCCGGCGGCGGGCGGCGCCCAGGGCGATGGCGCCGGCGGAGAGCGCGGTCCCGGAGGTGGCGGCGATGAGCAGGGTGCCGGAGGCGACCCGGTCGCCGGTGGTGCGGTGCGGCGTGCCGGAGCCCGTCACCTCGACGGGGATCGGCGCGGAGTCGTTGCCGGGGTCGGCGTCCGGGTCGGGGTCCTCGTCGCGGTCGACCACGCGGACCCAGCCCTCGGCGCCGTCGATCCGCTCGTCGATGCGGACCCGGAAGCGCAGCGTCTCCCGGGCGTCCGCAGGGAAGTCGGCGCCGATGGCGCAGCGGTACGTACGGGGGTCGGCGTCGCCCGGCGCGCAGGCGGCCGCCGAGACGATCGTGGTGCCCTCCGGCGCCGTGACCTCGTACGCCCGGTCCGCCAGGGCCCGGCCCGTGCCGGCCTTGCGCACGCCCAGTTCGACGGCGACGGTCTCGCCCACGCGGCCGGTGACCGGGTGGGCGATGGCCTGGTAGTCGGCGCGGGCGGCCGCCTCGGCGGCGACGGCGGCGGTCGGGACCAGGCCGGCCGCCGCCACGAGGGCGGCCGCCGCCGCCAGTCGCAGTGATCGCTTCACGCTGCCCACGCCCCAGCCCGTCCGGTGTCCTGATCCGCTCTGACAGCAGTCAGGACAGTCCTGGACGCCGGTTGGTTGCCTCAAGGGGGTGACGGGCGGGCACGGCTGAGGCGGTTTCAGGCCCACCTTCAGGCCCACCGGACGCGCCTTAGCCCTAGCCCTAACCCGCCCTAGCCCCGCGCGACGTTCCGCTCGTAGACCAGCCGCAGGCCGATCAGCGTCAGCCAGGGCTCGTGCTCGTCGATGACGCTCGCCTCGCCGAGGACCAGCGGCGCCAGGCCGCCCGTGGCGATGACCGTGACGTCGTCGGGGTCGTCCGCCAGCTCGCGCGCCATGCGGCCGACGACGCCGTCGACCTGGCCCGCGAAGCCGTAGAGGATGCCGGACTGCATGGCCTCGACGGTGTTCTTGCCGATGACGCTGCGCGGCCGGGCGATCTCGATCTTGCGGAGCTGGGCGCCCCTGACGCCCAGCGCCTCCGTGGAGATCTCGATGCCGGGGGAGATCACGCCGCCGACGTACTCGCCGCGCGCGCTGACCGCGTCGAAGGTGGTGGCCGTGCCGAAGTCGACGACGATGCACGGGCCGCCGTAGAGCTCGACGGCGGCGACCGCGTTGATGATGCGGTCCGTGCCGACCTCCTTGGGCTGGTCCATCAGGATCGGCACGCCGGTCTTCACGCCCGGCTCGACGAGGATGGCCGGTACGTCGCCGTAGTAGCGGCGGGTCACCTCGCGCATCTCGTGCAGCACGGAGGGGACGGTGGAGCAGATGCAGATGCCATCGATGCCTTCGCCCAGTTCGTCGCCGAGCAGCGGGTGGCGGCCCATCAGCCCCTGCAGCAGCACGGCGAGTTCGTCGGCGGTGCGGCGGGGGTCGGTGGAGATGCGCCAGTGCTCGACGATGTCCTCGCCGTCGAACAGGCCGAGGACGGTCTGGGTGTTGCCGACATCGATGGTGAGCAGCATCAGTTGTCCTCTTCCCGCAGGTCCAGCCCGATGTCGAGGATCGGGGAGGAGTGGGTGAGGGCGCCGACGGCCAGGTAGTCGACGCCGGTGTCCGCGTAGGCGCGGGCGTTGGCCAGCGTCAGGCGGCCCGAGGACTCCAGCTTGGCGCGGCCGGCGACGAGTTCGACGGCCTCGCGGGTCTGCTCGGGCGTGAAGTTGTCGAGCATGACGAGGTCGGCGCCCTCGGCCAGGACCGGCGCGATCTGGTCGATGCGGTCGACCTCGACCTCGATCGCCACGTCGGGGAACTCGCGGCGCACGGCCCGGAAGGCCTCGGCCACGCCGCCGGCGGCGATCACGTGGTTGTCCTTGACCAGGGCGGCGTCGGACAGCGACATGCGGTGGTTGACGCCGCCGCCGCAGCGGACCGCGTACTTCTCCAGGGCGCGCAGCCCGACCGTCGTCTTGCGGGTGTCGCGGACGGCGGCGCCGGTGCCCTCCAGGGCGTCCGCCCACGCGCGGGTGGCGGTGGCGATGCCGGAGAGGTGGCACAGGATGTTGAGCATGCTGCGCTCGGCGGTGAGCAGGTCGGTGGTGCGGGTGCGGACCGTCAGCAGCTTCTGGCCGGCCTCCACCCGGTCGCCGTCCTCCACGTGCCGCTCGACCTCGAACTCGTCGGTGCAGGCCACCGAGAGGATCGCCTCGGCGACGCGCAGGCCCGCGACCGTGCCGGCCTCGCGGGCGGTGAAGTCGCCGGTGGCCACCGCGTCCTCGGGGACGGTCGCGAAGGAGGTGATGTCCTTGCCGCCGTCGAGGTCCTCCTCGATGGCCAGGTGCGCGATGTCCTCGATCTGCAGCGGGTCCAGCCCGGCCGCGGCCAGCAGGCGGACGAGCTCGGGGTCGAGCCCGCACTCGTAGGCCTCGCCGTCGTACGCGCCGCAGCCGCAGCCGTCGCCGCAGCCACCGGACGCGTCCTCGGCGGACTCCTGGCCGGACAGGCCGATCTGGTGCAGCGGACGGTCGTCGTTGGTGCTCACGCGGATCTCCTTGGGGGCGGGAGTCAGGGGCGGGAAGGCGGCCGATTCCGTGGCGGAAACCGTAAGCGTACGGTCCGGGCGCAGCGCCACGATCAGGTGACGGCGCCAGGCGGCGTCGTCGCGGTCGGGGTGGTCCTCGCGCCAGTGGCAGCCGCGGGTCTCCTCCCGGCGCAGCGCGGCGGCGACGAGGACCTGGGCGACGTGCAGCAGGTTGGTGGTCTCCCAGGCCTCCGTTCCGGGCTCGGCGGCCTTGTCGGCCTCCTCCTGGATACGGGCCAGCTCGGCGGCGGCCTGCTCCAGGCTCCGCCGGGAACGCAGCACGCCGGCGCCCCGCGTCATGACGCGCTGGACGGCCTGGCGGGCCTCGGGGGCGAGCAGCGGCAGCGTCGCCGTGCCGGCCACCGGTTCACCCGCCGGACGGACGCCGTCGGCGACGTCCGCGATGTCCGCGGTGATGTCCGCGGCGATGCGCTCGGCGAAGACCAGCCCCTCCAGCAGCGAGTTGGACGCCAGCCGGTTCGCTCCGTGCACACCCGTGCAGGCGACCTCGCCACAGGCGTAGAGACCCTCGATCGTGGTGCGTCCGCGCAGATCCGTGCGGACGCCGCCCGAGGCGTAGTGCGCGGCGGGCGCGACCGGGATGGGCTCGGTGACCGGGTCGATGCCGTGCGCCCGGCAGGCGGCGAGGATCGTGGGGAAGCGGTGCTCCCACATCGCCGCGCCGAAGTGGCGGGCGTCGAGGTACATGTGCTCGGCGTCCTGCTCCTGCATGCGCCGCATGATGCCCTTGGCGACGATGTCGCGCGGGGCGAGCTCGGCCAGTTCGTGCGCGCCGACCATGAAGCGGTGGCCGTCGGCGTCCACCAGGTGGGCACCCTCGCCGCGCACCGCCTCGGAGACCAGCGGCTGCTGACCCTCGGCGTCCGGGCCCAGCCACAGCACGGTGGGGTGGAACTGCACGAACTCCAGGTCGGAGACCTCCGCGCCGGCCCGCAGCGCCAGCGCCACGCCGTCGCCGGTGGAGACGGCGGGGTTGGTGGTCGCGGAGAACACCTGGCCCATGCCGCCGGTGGCCAGCACCACGGCCGAAGCCCGCACCGAGCCGACGCCGTCGTGCTGCCCCTCGCCCATGACGTGCAGCGAGACGCCGGCCGTCCGGCCCTCGGCGTCCTTGAGCAGGTCCAGCACGAGGGCGTGCTCGATCGTCTCGATGCCCGCCGCGCGCACGGCCTCGACCAGGGCGCGGGAGATCTCGGCGCCGGTGGCGTCGCCGCCGGCGTGGGCGATGCGGTTGCGGTGGTGGCCGCCCTCGCGGGTCAGCAGGATCTCGCCGGTGCCGGCGTCGGTGTCGAAGCGGGCGCCGGCGGCGATCAGGCGGCGCACGGCGTCGGGGCCCTCGGTGACCAGGGTGCGTACGGCCTCGTCGTCGCACAGCCCGGCCCCGGCGACGAGGGTGTCGTCCAGGTGCTGGGCGGGGGTGTCGCCGTCGCCGAGGGCGGCCGCGATGCCGCCCTGGGCCCAGCGGGTCGAGCCGTCGTCCAGGCGGGCCTTGGTGACGAGGGTGACCTTGCGGCCGGCGGCGGCGCAGCGCAGCGCCACGGTGAGGCCGGCGACTCCCGAGCCGATGACGACGACGTCGGCACTGGCCGCCCAACCGGGGCGGGGCGCGTGCAGTCGTATACCGGTCATCGGTCTGCTCCAGGTGCCTCGAATTCCAGCGGGACGTTGTCGATCAGGCGCGTCGTGCCGACCTTGGCGGCGACGGCGAGGACGGCCGGGCCGGTGTGGTCGTCTGCGACCTCGGTGAAGTCGGAAGGGTCGACGAGAGCCAGGTAGTCCAGGTCGGCCGGCGGGGTCATCCCGGCGGCCTCGTGCAGGACGACGTGGGCGGCGTGGCGGACGGCCGCGGGGCCGAGCTCGACGACGTTGTGGGCGGCGAGCAGGGCGCGGGAGAGCTCGAGCGCGGTGGTGCGGTCGGCGGCGGAGAGGTAGCGGTTGCGGCTGGAGAGGGCCAGGCCGTCGGCCTCCCGGACCGTGGGCACGCCGACGATCTCCACGGGGAAGTTCAGGTCGCGCGCCATGCGGCCGATCAGGGCCAGCTGCTGGGCGTCCTTCTGCCCGAACAGCGCCACGTCGGGCGCGGTGAGGTGGAGCAGCTTGGCGACGACGGTGAGCACGCCGTCGAAGTGGCCGGGGCGGAAGGCGCCCTCGAGGCGTTCGCCCATGGGGCCGGCGCTGACCCGGACCTGCGGCTCGCCGCCGGGGTAGACCTCGTCGACGGACGGGGCGAACACGGCGTCGGCGCCGGCCTCCCGCGCGATCTCGACGTCGGCGTCCAGCGTGCGCGGATAGCGGTCGAGGTCCTCGCCGGCGCCGAACTGCAGCGGGTTGACGAAGACCGTGACGACGACCTGGCCGTCACCGCCCACGAGCTCGCGGGCGGCGCGCACGAGGGTGGCGTGGCCCTCGTGCAGGGCGCCCATGGTCATCACCACGGCGCGGCGGCCGGCTCGCGGGAGGGCGTGCAGCTCCTCGGCGGTGCGGGTGAGCTGGATGGTCACTGATTGCCTCCGTCCGCGAGGACGCCGAGCAGGTCCTCCGCCAGTTCGGGCTTGAGCAGGCCGTGCGCGAGGGCGCGGTCCGCGGTCGTACGGGCCATGGCCAGGTATCCGGCGACGGCCTGGGGGGCGTGCGCGCGCAGCTCGGCGATGTGCGCGGCGACCGTGCCGGCGTCGCCGCGCGCGACGGGGCCGGTCAGGGCGGCGTCACCGCTGCGCAGGGCGTTGTCGAGGGCGGCGCCCAGGAGCGGGCCGAGCATGCGGGCGGGGTGCCCGACGCCGGCGGTGCGCAGCAGCTCCATGCTCTGGGCGACGAGGGTGACGAGGTGGTTCGCGCCGATGGCCAGGGCCGCGTGGTAGAGCGGGCGGGCGCTCTCCTCGATCCACTCGGGCTCGCCGCCCATCTCGATGACCAGCGCCTCGGCGGCCAGCCGCAGCGCCTCGGGCGCGGTGACGCCGAAGGAGCAGCCGGCCAGGCGCTGGACGTCGACCGGGGTGCCGGTGAAGGTCATCGCGGGGTGCAGGGCCAGCGGCAGGGCGCCCGCGCGGGTGGCCGGGTCGAGCACGGCGGTGCCGTGCCGGCCGGAGGTGTGCACCAGCAGCTGCCCGGGGCGCACGGCGCCGGTCTCCGCGAGCCCGGCGACGAGGCCCGGCAGGGCGTCGTCCGGCACGGTCAGCAGGACCAGTTCGGCATGCGCGAGCACATCGGCGGGGGCCATGACCGGCACGTCCGGCAGCATGGCGGCGGCGCGCCGTAGGGAGGCGTCGGAGACGCCGGAGACGGCGACCGGACGGTGCCCGGCGAGCTGCAGGGACGCCGCGAGGGCAGGGCCCACGCGGCCCGCGCCGACGACGCCGACGGTGAGCCGGGCGGGACGGTCCTTGGGGCTCGCATGCTCGGGCGAGAGGTGTGCGTTCACGCGGCGGGATGCCTTCCGTTCCAGTCCGCGGGGGTACCGGACGATTCCCTTGTCATGCTACGCGAGGACCCGCACGCCTCCTCCGTCGTCCCCAGCCCTGTGGACGACGGTTCAGCGCCGGGCGCCGGGCACCGTCCGGGCGGTGCGCCCGGCGGCGGCCGGACCGGACTCGGCGGTGTGGGCGGGGCCGGTACGGACCGGGGCGGCCGGGCGCCGCAGGCGGCCGAGGACGGCGGCCCACCGGGCCCGCCGGGCGGCGACGCGCTCGTCGACGACGGCGCGGAAGGCCCGCCGGGTGCGCATCCCGCGGATCAGCCGCCACTCGCCGGTCCCGGGGGCGGGCGGTGCGGGCACGTCGTGCCGGGCGGAACGGTAGAGGTCGAACATGTGCTGCTGAGTGGCGTCCATGTCTCTACGGTGCGAACCGGCGGCCACTTTCGCATCGCGGATTGACGAGGAACGTCAATCGGCGGCCCCGACCTGCGAAAAGAGAGGCACGATGGCCCCATGAGCGTGATGATCGACATCGCGGGCCTGTCACCCGAGCGCCTGGTGTTCCGCCCCTCTCCCCTCGCCGAGCTGTGCACCGCGCTGCACGCCCTGGCCGAGCCCGGGCACCACCCGGGCCTGCACGGCTGGACGACGGCGACGAACTCCTCCCTCAAGCCGGACCTCGCGGACCGGCTGTGCGAGGCGGACTTCCTGTGGACCTCGACGTTCTCGGACATCAACATGCCGTTCGCCGCGCTGCCGGACACCCACGGCCAGCCGGGAGCCACGCTCACCGAGGACCTCGACCAGCTGGACCGGCTCGACGACGAGCTCTTCGCCGACGCCGCCCTGGAGATCTCCTGCTCCCAGCTCTACGCCCAGAAGGGCCCGTCGCCGCTGGTGGACGCCAGGGCCAGGGAACTGGCCCTGGAGCGGGCCACCGCGCGCGGCCCGCGCCAGCTGGACTTCGCCAAGCGGCTGCTGGAGGACCCGCCGGCCGTACGGGCCTGGCTGCGCCGTCTCTTCGAGGACTGCGCGGAGGCGTTCTTCAACGACCTCTGGCAGCGGGTGCGCGTCCAGCTGGCCGCCGACGCCCGGCACAAGACGGAACTGCTGCGGCACAAGGGCCTCGCCGAGGCGCTGGCCGAGGTGTCGCCCGCCATGACGCTGACGGAGAACGGCACCCGGATCGTCGTCGACAAGCTCGGCGGCGGCCGGACGACCGCGCTCGACCCGGCGGTCGGCGCGGGCGTCACCTTCGTGCCGTCCTCCATCGGCTGGCCCCATCTGTGGGTGCTGCGCGCCCCCGGCTGGCGCCCGGTGGTCCACTACCCCGTGGCCGCGCCCGAGCTGCCCGGCCCCGCCTCCCTGGACCTGCTCAAGCTGCGCCTGGAGGCCCTGTCCCACCACATGCGGATGCGGATGTGCCGCTACCTGTCACGGGCCGCGTACAGCACGGGCGAGCTGGCCACCGCGCTCGACATCACCGCCCCCGAGGTCTCCCGGCACATCGCGGTGCTCAAGAAGGCCGGCCTGGTCACCACCCGGCGCCGCGGCCGGTACGTCCTGCACCAGCTCGACCTGACGGTGGTGGCCCGGCTCGGCAGCGACTTCGTGGAGGGCGTGCTGCGCTGAACGCGGGAGGGGGAGCGGGCGCGTGAGGCGGAGATGGGAGCGGGCGCTAGTGCGCCGCGCCGCCACCGCCGGCCCGGACCAGCCCGCTCTCGTACGCCATCACCACGACCTGCACCCGGTCGCGCAGGCCCAGCTTGGTCAGGATCCGGCCGACATGGGTCTTCACCGTCGCCTCCGACAGCACCAGGCGGGCCGCGATCTCGCCGTTGGACAGGCCCTGGGCCACCAGCAGCATCACCTCGCGCTCCCGCTCGGTCAGCCGGCCGATCTCCGCGGTGGTGGGTTCGTTGCCGGCGCTGGGCAGCATCGGGGTGAAGCGGTCCAGCAGGCGGCGCGTGGTGCTGGGGGCGACCACCGCGTCGCCGCTGTGCACGGCGCGGATCGCGCCCAACAGCTCGGCGGGCGGCACGTCCTTGAGCATGAAGCCGCTCGCGCCGACCTTGAGCGCCGAGAACGCGTACTCGTCGAGGTCGAAGGTGGTCAGGATGAGCACCTTGGGCGGGTCGTCCTGGATGCAGATGCGCCGGGTCGCCTCCACCCCGTCCATCCGCGGCATGCGGACGTCCATCAGGACGACGTCCACCGCCGTGCGGGCCAGCACCTCCAGCGCCTCCTGACCGTCCCCGGCCTCGGCGACGACCTCCATGTCGGGCTGGGCGGCCAGCACCATGCGGAAGCCGGTGCGCAGCAGCACCTGGTCGTCGACGAGCATCACGCGGATCGACATGCGAGGTCCCTCTCGAAGTAGTGGTACACGCAGGGTACGCAGCCGCTCAGCGGCCGGACCTGATGGGCAGCAGCACGCTGATGCGGAATCCGCCGCCCGGCCGCGGGCCCGCGTCCAGCGTGCCCCCGACCATGCCCACGCGCTCGCGCATCCCGATCAGGCCGTGCCCCATGCCGTCCGCGCCGCCCGACTCGTACAGCTCGTGCTGGGCGCCGCGGCCGTCGTCCTCGACCAGCAGGCCCAGCCCGTCGTCGAAGTAGGTCAGCCGCACGCTGGCGCCGACGTCGGGGCCGCCGTGCTTGCGGGTGTTGGTCAGCGCCTCCTGGACGATGCGGTAGGCGGTCAGCTCCACGCCGCTCGGCAGCGGCCGCGGCGCGCCCTCGATGCGGAACTCCACCGGCAGCCCCGCCCGGCGCACCTGCTCGACCAGGTCGCCGATCTGCTCCACGTCGGGCTGCGGGACGTACTCGCCGCCCTCGGCGGCGTCGTCCGTGCGCAGCACGCCCAGCAGCCGCCGCATCTCGGCCAGGGCCTGGCGGCCGGTGCCGGAGATCGTCTCCAGGGCCTGTTTGGCCTGCTCGGGCGAGGAGTCCAGGACGTAGGCGGCGCCGTCGGCCTGCACCACCATCACCGAGACGTTGTGCGCGACGACGTCGTGGAGCTCGCGGGCGATGCGGGCGCGTTCGGCGGTGACCGCGATCTGCGCCTGCTGCTCGCGCTCCTTCTCCAGGCGGGTGGCCCGCTCCTCCAGCTGCGCCCAGTAGGCGCGGCGGGTGCGGACGGAGTCGCCGAGGACCCAGGCGAGGATGAAGGGGACGGTCAGGAAGACCGCGCCGATGACGTTCTTGCCCGCCGACGTCACGGGGTCCGGCCAGCGGACCGTGGCCAGCAGCGGCGCCAGCAGGCCGCCGACGAGGGCGTAGCGGGAGGCCCAGCGGGTGTTGCCGGACGCCACCGTGTAGATGATCACCAGGAAGGCGAAGTCCCAGATGTTGGGGCCCACGTCGAACGCCAGCTGGGCCAGCCCGGCCGCCGTCGCCAGCAGCAGCATCTTCTCGGGCCACCGCCGGCGCAGGGCGATCACGGCGCTCAGCGCCACCGCCGTGAGCACGTGCAGGGCCAGCCGCGCGTGCCCGCCCGTCTCCGAGACGACGGCCAGGCCGCTGAGCGCGAGGAGCAGGAGGGCCCAGAAGCTGTCCACACCCGTCGGGTGCCTGCGGAGGAAGTCGTAGAGGCGGTGCACGTCACCCAGCGTAGGCACGCCGGATCGCCGCCGGGGTCAGCCCGGCGATCGATCCGGTCGCCTCCCTTCTACTCCCCAAGGTGGAGGCCCTCCCGCCGCCGCCCCGGCTTACCGTGTGCATATGGCAAGCGGAACGGACGGAACGAGAACCTGGCGGGAGGCCGCCGAGGCCGCCCTCTACGGCCCCGGTGGCTTCTACCGCCGCCCCGAGGGCCCTGCCGGCCATTTCCGTACGTCCGTGCACGCCTCCCCGCTCTACACCGGGGCCGTCGTGGAGCTGCTGCGCCGCGTCGACTCCGCGCTCGGGCACCCGGCGGAGCTGGCGTTCGTCGACGTCGGGGCGGGCCGCGGCGAGCTCGTCACCGGCGTGCTCGACCGGTGCCCGCCCGAGCTCGCCGGGCGGCTGCGCCCGTACGCCGTGGAGCTCGCCGCCCGCCCGCCCGGCCTCGACGCGCGCGTGCGCTGGCTGGACACTCCCCCGGACGGCGTCGAGGGCCTGCTCTTCGCCAACGAGTGGCTGGACAACGTGCCGCTGGACGTCGCCGAGACCGACGGCGGGGGCACCCCCCGCCAGGTGCTCGTCCGGCCGGACGGCGAGGAGCTGCTCGGCGACCCCGTCACCGGCGAGGACGCCGGCTGGCTGGCCCGCTGGTGGCCGCTGGAGGGCGCGCCGCCCGGCTCCCGCGCCGAGATCGGCCTCCCGCGCGACGCCGCGTGGGCCCGCGCGGCCGGCGGTCTGCGGGCCGGGCTCGCGGTGGCCGTGGACTACGCGCACGAGCGCGCCACCCGCCCGCCCTTCGGCACCCTCACAGGCTTCCGCGAGGGCCGCGAGGTGCGGCCGGTGCCGGACGGCTCCTGCGACATCACCGCCCATGTGGCCCTCGACGCGGCCGCCCTGCCGGGCGGCTCGGTCACCACCCAGCGCGAGGCGCTGCGCGCCCTGGGCGTGGACGGCTCCCGCCCGCCGCTGTCCCTCGCGTCGGCCGACCCGGCCGCGTACGTACGGGCTCTGGGAGCGGCCGGCGAGGCGGCCGAGCTGACGTCCCCGGCGGGTCTGGGCGGCTTCGGCTGGCTGCTGCAGCCGGTGGGCGAGGCCTGCGCGGGGCTGCCGGGCGGCGCCCCGGGCGAGCCCGCGGCCGGGGGCTGAGAAACTAGCCCCATGACGGAGACGACAGTCGGCATCGGCGGCGCGGCGGAGAGCACCGACATGGTGCTCAACATCGGGCCTCAGCACCCGTCCACCCACGGTGTGCTGCGGCTGCGCCTCGTCCTGGACGGCGAGCGGGTCCAGCACGCCGAGCCGGTCATCGGCTATATGCACCGGGGCGCGGAGAAGCTCTTCGAGGCGCGCGACTACCGGCAGATCATCATGCTCGCCAACCGCCACGACTGGCTGTCGGCCTTCTCCAACGAGCTGGGCGTCGTCATCGCCGTCGAGCGGATGCTGGGCATGGAGGTCCCCGAGCGGGCCGTGTGGACGCGCACCCTCCTGGCCGAGCTGAACCGGGTGCTCAACCACCTGATGTTCCTCGGCTCCTACCCGCTGGAGCTCGGCGGCATCACCCCCGTCTTCCACGCGTTCCACGAGCGCGAGGAGCTGCAGACGGTGATGGAGGAGGTCTCCGGCGGCCGGATGCACTACATGTTCAACCGTGTGGGCGGCCTCAAGGAGGACCTGCCCGCCGGCTGGCTCGGCCGGGCCCGGCACGCGGTGGCCCAGGTCCGCTCCCGGATGGACGTCTACGACCGGCTGGTGCTCGGCAACGAGATCTTCCGGGGCCGTACGCGCGGCGTCGGCGTCCTCTCGCGCGAGGCCGTGCACGCCTACGGGGTCAGCGGGCCGATCGCCCGCGCCTCCGGCGTCGACTTCGACCTGCGCCGCGACGAGCCGTACCTCGCCTACGGGGAGCTGGGCGACGTCCTGAAGGTCGTCACCCGCGAGGAGGGCGACTGCCTGGCCCGCTTCGAGTGCCTGCTGGACCAGACGCACAACGCGCTGGACCTCGCCGACGCCTGCCTGGACCGGATCGCCGAGCTCGCGCCCGGCCCGATCAACCAGCGGCTGCCCAAGGTGCTCAAGGCGCCCGAGGGCTCGACCTACGTGTGGACCGAGAACCCGCTGGGCCTCAACGGCTACTACCTGGTCTCCAAGGGCGACAAGACGCCCTACCGGCTCAAGCTGCGCTCGGCGTCCTTCAACAACATCCAGGCGCTGACCGAGCTGCTGCCGGGGACGCTCGTCGCCGACATGGTCGCGATCCTGGGCTCGCTGTTCTTCGTCGTCGGCGACATCGACAAGTAACGCCGCCGGTTCGTGGGCAGGCGTTCCGCATACGCCCGAGGGCCGGCCCGTTACGGGCCGGCCCTCGGGCGTATGCGGAAGCAGCCCGCTACGAGATCGCCGTGCGCAGCTCGGCGAGGTCTATCTGCTCGGTCTCGTCGTGCGCGGTGAGGTCGATGACCTCGTCCGACTCGGCGGCCTCGACGGTCCCGACGGCCCGGACGGCCTGCGCGTCGGCCAGGGCCTCCTCGCCGACGACGTCCGCGAGGTCCTGCTCCTCGACGGGCTTGGGGGCCGGGGCCCCCTTCTTGTTGCCGAAGAAGTCGAAGCCGCCCTGGGCCCGGGACGCCGGGCGCCGCGCGGCGGGCAGCGCCACGGCGGTGCCGGCCGGGGGCAGGGCGGCCTTCGCGGGGGCGAGGGCCTTGGCCGGTGCCGGGGACTTCGCGGGCGTCACGGCCTTGGGCGTGGTCATGGACGCGGGAGCGGGCGCCGGCGCGACCGGGGGCGTCGGCCCGGGCTCGGTCCGGGGCTCGGCGGCCTTCGCCTCGACGGGCGCGGGCTCGGCCTCGGCCTCGGGCTTCGCGGCCGCCGCGGCGCGCTGGGCGGCGGCGTTGCGCTCGAGGTCCCGCAGGGCGTCGGCGGCCCGGCGGAAGGCGGCGGCGTCGGGGGCCGTGGCCCCGGAGTGCGTGGCGGACGTGCCCGCGGCCTCCAGCTCGAGCGTCTTGGCCTTCGCGGACGCCGTGCCCTTGGCGAGCAGGCGGCGGCCCTCCAGCGCGCTGGCGCGCCCGGTCTCGGCGGCGGCGTAGCGGCGCAGCAGGTCGGCGTGTTCGGTGCGGAGGCGGGCGAGCTCGGCGCGCTTGTTGCGGAGCTTGGACTCCATGCGCTTCCGGGCCAGACGGGTCTCCTCGACGTCCGTCTCGAGCTCGGCTATGCGCTCCTCGGTCTTCCACTCCTCGCGCGTGCGGGCGGCGGTGAGCTGGGCGACGCGCCGGCCGGCCGCGCGGTCCCAGCGGCGCGTCAGGACCGAGCCGACGACGGTGGCGGCCGCGGCGGCCACGGCGAGGCCCCGTATGACGGTCGTTTCACCCACCACCAGGGCGCCGGCGGCGCAGGCGACCGATGTCGCGGCGACCGTCAACGGTGGAAGAAGCCGGTGCAGGGGTGCGGAATGGCGGTGGCGTCCTCGTGGCATGGCCTGAAACTTACCGTGCGTTGCCACGACCGTGGGACTCCCCCACCAAACTGTTCCCTTGATCTTACTTCTCCCTTACACGGTCACTTCGTCAGAAGCCGCTTCTCCTTGAGGTACTGCGCGGCCACATCGGCGGGCTTGAGGCGCTGCGCGTCGACCTTCTTGTTGAGTTCGGTGAGATCGGCCGTGGTCAGCACCCGGGTGAGCTTCCCCAGGGCATCGGTGATCTTCTGCGAGCCGGCCTTCTTGGCATTCACGACCGGCAGGACGTTGTCGGAGTTCTGCAGCTTCTTGTCGTCCTCGAGGAGAACGAGCCCGAACTGTTCGAGCGTGGCGTCCGTGGTGGTGGTCAGCAGCAGCTGGTCCTTGCCGTCCTTGACCGCCTGCTTGGCCTGGGTGCTGCCGACCTCGAGGGGGTCGATGCCGCTGATCTCGATGCCGTAGGTCTTCTCCAGGCCGGGCTTGCAGAAGGGGCGCTGGGAGCATTCGTCGCCCGCCGCGAGCTTGACCGGCTGCTTCGCCTTTCCCAGGTCGGAAAGGGTCTTGAGCTGGTGTTCCTTGGCGAACTCGGCGGTCACCGCGAAGGCGTTCTGGTCGACGGCGCCGCCCGCGTCGAGCACCTTCAGACCACGCGGCTCCGCGAGTTTACGGAGGGCCTTCACCGTGGCCTCGGCATCGGCCGAGGCGACCTGGGGGGCGTCCTTGCCGTTCTGCTTCTTGTTGAGGAATTCGGCCAGGGTGGCGGCGTACTCGGGAACGACGTCGATCTCGCCCTTCTCCAGCTCCGGTTCATAGAGCTCGCGCGCGTCCGCGGTCTTGATCGACGTGGAATATCCGGCGTCCCTGAGCAGCCGCGCGTATATCTCCGCAAGAATCTTCGATTCCGTGAAAGAAGCGGAGCCGATGACCAGGGACTCCTGTCCCGGCTTCGCGGGGCCGCCCGCCCCGCCGGCGGACTTCTCCAGGCTGTCGCCGCCGCACGCGGCGAGACCCGCCGTCAGGGCGGTGACGCCGGCCGCCGCCAGCAGGGCGCGAACGGTCCGCGCCCGGCGCGGGGTCCTGGGCATACGCTTCTCCATCCAGTCAGGCGAGTCGATCTTGAACAGACGTCACATGCCCGCGCATCGGGTCCAGAAACCGCTGCGCCAGCACGAAGGCGCCCTCGACCAGCAGCGCCAGCACGGCCACCAGCAGGGCGCCCGCCACCACCTGGGCGGTGTCGGTGAGCCGGAAGCCGGCCGTGATGATCCGGCCGAGGCCGCCGCCGCCGGGCAGCGCGGCGAGCGTGGTCGTGGCCACCACCTGCACGGCGGCCGACCGCACCCCGGTCACGATCAGCGGGAAGGCCAGCGGGAGCTCGACCCGGGCGATGACCTGAACGCCCGTCATGCCCATGCCCCGCGCGGCCTCCACCATGTCGCGGTCGACCTCGCGCATCCCCACATAGGCGTTGGTCAGCAGCGGGGGTATCGCGAAGAGCACCAGCGCGATGACGGTGGGCCAGGAGCCGTGCGTACCCAGCGGGCTGAGCAGCAACAGCACCAGCACCGCGAACGTGGGCACCGCCCGCCCCACGTTGGCGATGTTCACCGCGAGGGCGCCGCCCTTGCCCAGGTGCCCCAGCACCACGGCGACGGGCAGGGCGATGGCGCACGAGACCAGCAGGCACACCACGGTCAGGAAGAGATGCTCGCCCAGGCGGTGCCAGACACCGTCCGTGCCGCTCCAGTGGGCGGCGGTGGTCAGCCAGTCCCACGTCCGCTCGACGACTCCCATCAGGCCACCGCCTTCTCGGGTCGGCCGGCCCCGCGGGCGGCGGGCCCGCGGGACGTCGTACGGCGCTTGGGCCGCGCCCAGGGCGTCAGCAGCCGCTGCACCAGCAGCAGGGCGAGGTCGGCGACGACCGCCAGCACCACGCACAGCACCGACGCGGTCAGCACCTGGGCCTTGAAGTAGCTGCGCATGCCCTCGTAGACGAGGTTGCCCAGGCCGCCGTACCCGATGATGGCCCCCACCGTGGTCAGCGAGACGGTCGAGACCGTGGCGATCCGCAGACCCGCCATCATGGCGGGCAGGGCGAGGGGCAGTTCGACCCCGAACAGCAGGCGCACCGGGCCGTATCCCATGCCGCGCGCGGCCTCCCGGGCCTCATGGGGCACCGACGCGAGGCCGGCGAGGATGTTCCGCACGAGGATCGTCAGCGAATACAGCACCAGGCCGGTCACCACGACCGCCGCCGACAGCCCGAACACGGGCACCAGCAGCGAGAACATGGCCAGCGACGGGATCGTGTACAGGATGGTGGTGGAGGCGAGGACCGGCCCCGCGACGGCCCGCCATCTGCGGGCGAGCAGGGCCAGGGGGAAGGCCACGAGCAGGCCTATGGCGACCGACGCCAGGGTGATGCCGATGTGCTGGAGGGTCGCGTCCGTCAACTCCTGGCCGCGCGTGCGCACGTACTCGCCGCAGATCCAGTCATTGGCGATCAAGCAGTTCCCGTCCGCCATCCGTGCCTCACCTCCCCCTCGGCCTTCACGGTCTGTCACGGCGACCCTAACCCGGGGCACTGACATTCGCCTCCGGCCGTGCGGATCCCTGCCACCATTTTCGAGCGGCAGTACGGCGACAATGGGGAACCATGATCCGTTTCGAGCACGTCACCAAGCGCTACGCCGACGGCACCACCGCGGTGGACGACCTGTCCTTCGAGGTGGCGGAGGGCGAGCTGGTCACGCTCGTCGGACCGTCGGGGTGCGGCAAGACCACCACCATGAAGATGGTCAACCGGCTGATCGAGCCCAGCAGCGGCCGGATCCTCGTGGACGGCGAGGACATCTCCGCCGTCGACCCGGTGCGGCTGCGCCGCCGCATCGGCTACGTCATCCAGCAGGTCGGGCTCTTCCCGCACAAGACGGTGCTCGACAACACCGCGACCGTGCCGCACCTGCTGGGATGGCAGCGCAAGCGCGCCCGCGCCCGGGCGGCCGAGCTGCTGGACCTCGTGGGCCTCGACCCGACCGTCTACGGCGACCGCTACCCCGACCAGCTCTCGGGCGGCCAGCGCCAGCGCGTCGGCGTGGCCCGCGCGCTGGCGGCGGACCCGCCCGTACTCCTGATGGACGAGCCCTTCGGTGCGGTCGACCCCGTGGTGCGCGAGCGGCTGCAGAGCGAGTTCCTGCGCCTGCAGTCACAGGTGCGCAAGACCGTGCTGTTCGTGACGCACGACATCGAGGAGGCCGTCCGCCTCGGCGACCGCATCGCGGTCTACGGGAACGGGCGCATCGAACAGTTCGACGCTCCGGCGGCGGTGCTCGGGGCTCCCGCCACGCCCTACGTCGCCGACTTCGTCGGGGCCGACCGGGGCCTGAAGCGGCTGTCGGTGACGCCGATCGAGGCCGGCGACCTCGAGCAGCCGCCGGTGGTCCGGCTGGACGACCCGCTGTCCACGGCGGCCGAGCGGCTCGCCGAGGAGGGCGCGCGCTGGGCCGTCGTCGTGGACGACTCGGGACGGCTGCACGGCTGGGTGTCGGCGGACGCGGTGGCCTCCGGCGATCCCGACGCCCGGGTGCGGTCGCGGGCGCGGCGCATGGACGCGTGGCTTCCGCTGGGGGCGTCGTTGAAGAAGGCGTTCAGCACGATGCTGCAGCACGACGCCGGGTGGATCGCCGTGCTGGACGGCGACCAGGCCGATCACTACCTGGGCGTGCTCACCCCGGCCCGGCTGCACGAGGCGCTGCGGCGCTCCATCGAGGCCGACGCGCGGGGCGGGGCGCGCAGCGAGGTGGATCTGGAGACGGTTCCGGGGCTCTAGGGCGTGTCGGATGGGTCGGCACGGGCCCTAGGGACACCCCCTGGGCCTACGCCCTGACGTCACGCCTCACGCGCGGGTGGCGTCCGCTCCGCCGTTCTCGTCGTCGTCCTCCGGGAGCTTGCACACCCGCTCCATGAAGAAGGCCGCGGCCACGACGCACGCGCCCGCGAGGACGGAGGCACCGGCGTAGATGGCCTGATCCCGCCGTGCGGGGACGTCGAGTCCGTCGATGAGGAGGAACACGCCGACGCCGCCGTACACGCCCGCGACCAGGGCGGCGACCAGGGCGCTGGCCTGCCCGAAGACGACGGCACGGGCGGCCAGCAGCGGGTCGACGCCCTTCGCGCCGGGCCGGCGCTCGCGCTGGGCGCGCAGCCTGGCCCGCAGGGACAGGGCCGTCGCGGCGAGCACGACGGCGATCACCGCCAGCACGATCGGCGCGGCCACCGGCACGCTCGGGAGCGTGCCGAAGGAGTCCCACAGGCGGGCTCCGGCCCACGACAGCACCCCGGCCACGGCGAACAGCCCGACCAGCACCCCGATCCGAAGTTGCTTCACCGAGCCGTCGCCCCTCATCGTCGTTCTCCCTCGACCACTACACACGCCGAACGGCTACTCCGGCAGTCGGAGTTCCAGGTCGGTACGGGGTTCGACCCCGGCACTGCCGATCCCGGCCAGCAGCTCCACCACCGGGCCCCGGCCCGGAACCTCGGCCTCAGGGTCCACGTCGTACCACGGCACGAGCACGAAGGCGCGCTCGTGGGCCCTCGGGTGCGGCAGCGTCAGCCCCGGGTCGTCGGAGACGACGTCCTGGTACGTGACGATGTCCACATCCAGCGTGCGCGCGCCCCAGCGGCGCTCCCGCACCCGCTCGAAGGCCTCCTCGATCGCGTGACCGCGCTCGAGCAGGGAGTCCGGCGGAAGGGTGGTCTTCACCAGCACCACCGCGTTGAAGTACGACGGCTGGGTGCCCGGCTCGACGCCCCACGGCTCGGTCTCGTAGACCGGGGAGACGGCCTTGACCCGCAGGCCCGGCGTGTCCTCCAGCGCGTCGATCGCGCCCTGGAGGATCTCCAGGCGGTTGCCCAGGTTGCTGCCGATGGAGATCACGGCTCGCTTGGGGTTGCTCAGCGTCACATCGGCGGCGTCCACCCGCTCCACCACGGAGGCGGGCACCGGCTGCACGGTCGGGTCGCTGCTGCTGCTCATACTCGGCTCCGGGTGATCGTGATGGTCACATCGTCGAACGGCACGGTGATCGGCGCGTCGGGCTTGTGCACGACGACCTCCACCTCCCGCACCGGATCGTGCTTGAGGCATTGCTCGGCGATCCGCTCGGCGAGCGTCTCGATGAGGTCGACGGGCTCGCCCTCGACGATGCCGACGACCTCCTCCGCCACGATGCCGTAGTGCACTGTCTTCGCGAGGTCGTCGTCGGCCGCGGCAGCCCGCGTGTCCAGGCTCAGCACCAGGTCCACGATGAAGGTCTGACCCTCCTCGCGTTCCCGGGGGAACACCCCGTGGTGCCCGCGAGCCTTCAAGCCGCGCAGCGCGACACGATCCACACGAATCACTCCTGCTGGTTGTCGGTATGGGCCGGTACGGGAGCGCCCCGGCCCATGGCCGGCGCGGCGCCCGGACCCGGTCTCGGACCGGGTCGCCCACGTTCGAATCTACCTGCGGGCACCGACAGTGCCCGTCCACGGGTGCTATGGACAAAGGACGCCGAGGGTGCTAGCCGGCTCCCGCCGCGCTTACCCGGGGCTCCGCGATCCACCCCTACCCGGGCAGCAGGCAGCTCGAACGAGTGGTCACATACCCTTCACGCTGACGTGTCGTACCCGCCCGTCACCCCGTCGGCTCAGCCCGCCGGCTCGGTCGGCCCGGACTCCTCGTCCTCCTCGTCCTCGTCCTCGCGCCCCGCCAGCACCGGCGAGCCGTGGTGCGACCAGACCTTCCACTCGTCGCCGGCCCGCCGGAAGACGTTGGTGGCCACGACCAGCTGGCCCACCAGCGGGCCCAGCTCGCCCTCGTTCTCCGCCGGGGCGCCGCTGAGGATGTTCTCCGTGCAGGTCACCAGGGCGGTGTCGCCGGAGACGGACACCTCGACGTCCGTGAGGAAGAACTGGATGTAGTCCGTGCTGGCCATGATCAGGGCGTACGAGCGCAGCACCTCGTTCCGCCCGCGCAGCACCGGCCAGCCGGGGTGCACGCAGGAGACGTCGGTGCGGGGATCGTTCAGCCAGAGGCGGTCCATCGCCGCGGTGTCCCCGCGCTCCACCGCCTCGTACAGGGCGGTGTTCGCCAGCTCGACCCGCTCGCTGTCCGTACGGGCGGCGCTCACACGGCCCCCTCGGCGGCCGCGGCGGCCTGGACGGCCCGGACGACCCGTACGGCGTCCGCGCTGGCCCGTACCTCGTGCACCCGCACCGCCCAGGCCCCCTCGTACGCCGCGAGCGTGGAGACGGCGGCCGTGGCGGCGTCCCGCTCGCGGGCGGGCGGCGGATCCCCCTCGGGGCCGGCCAGCACCCGGCCCAGGAAGCGCTTGCGGGAGGCGGCCACCAGCAGCGGCAGGTCCAGCTCCCGGCGCAGCCTGGCCAGCCCGGCCACCAGCGCCAGGTCGTGCTCGGCGTTCTTGGCGAAGCCCAGCCCCGGGTCGACGACCAGGCGGTCCGGCTCCAGGCCCGCCGCGATCACCTCGTCGATCCGCCGCCGCATCTCGGCGAGGACCTCGCCGGTCACGTCGGGCCCGTAGACCGCCCGGCTGTTCATGTCGGCGCTGAAGCCGCGCCAGTGCATGACCACGAACGGCACCCCGGCGGCGGCCACCACGGGCACCATCGCCGGGTCCGCCAGGCCGCCGCTGACGTCGTTGACCAGCACCGCGCCGGCCGCGACGGCGGCCTCGGCGACCGAGGCGCGCATGGTGTCCACCGACACCACCACCCCCTCGCCGGCCAGCTCGCGGACGACCGGGACCACCCGGCGCAGCTCCTCGTCCTCGTCCACGCGCACCGCGCCGGGGCGGGTGGACTCCCCGCCCACGTCGACCAGGTCGGCGCCGGCCGCGACGAGCTCCAGGCCCCGCTTGACGGCGAGGGCGGTGTCGAACCAGTGCCCCCCGTCGGAGAACGAGTCGGGGGTGACGTTCACCACGCCCATCACCGCACACCGGTCCCACGCGGGCAGTCCGACCGGCCCGACCGGGCCGCGCAACGTACTCATACCGACCAGCCTAGGGCGTAGGCACGGCCCGGCACCGCCCGCGGGGAGGCCACAAACGGGCCCGGACGGCGCGAAGGCCCTCCCGGAACGTTCCGGGAGGGCCTTCGGGGATGCCGTCGGCGACGGGCGCGCCGTCACGCCGCGCGCGTGACCTCGCCCTGCTCGGCGAGGGCGCCCTCGTCGTCCAGCTCCGGCTTGGGCTCCGTCGGGCGGCGGCGCAGCAGGCGCGGCAGCTCCAGGAAGCCCTCCGCCTGCATCATCGCGAAGCCGATGCGGGGCAGGTCGCGGCTGGTCGGGAAGACGATGAAGCGCGGCTCCCAGCGCGGCCGGAACTTCTCGTTGAACTTGTACAGCGACTCGATCTGGAACCAGCGCGAGAGGAAGATCAGCACCGTGCGCTGGATGCGCACGACCGGGCCGGCGCCCAGCTTGCCGCCGCGCTCGAGGGCGGAGCGGAAGAACGCGAAGTTCAGCGACAGGCGCTTGATCTTGAGCTCGGGCGCGGCCTGGAGGAAGGCGACGATCAGCAGCTCGTTCATGCCCGGGTCGGCGCTGCGGTCGCGGCGCATCAGCTCGAGCGAGCTGCCGTCCTTGCCCCACGGCACGTAGTGCTGCATGGCGCGCAGGTCGCCGAAGGGGAGGTCCTCGCCCTCCTCCGGGTCCTTGTGGGCCGTCGCGATGATCGCGTCCAGGTCCTTGGGGTCGCCGATGCGGCCCAGGGCCATGGAGAAGCCGCGCTCGTCCTCGGTGTCGCGCCAGGCGTTGGCGGCCTTCTGGACGGCCTCCAGCTCCTCGGGGGTCAGGTCGCCGACGCGACGCACCTTGGTGGAGTAGCCGTTGCGCTCGATGCGCTTGACCATCTGGCGGACGTTGCGCATGGAACGGCCGCTCAGGCTGAAGTCGGCGACGTCGACGATGGCCTCGTCACCCATCTCGAGGGCGTCCAGGCCCGTCTCGCGGGTCCAGACCTCGCCACCGGTCTCGCTGCAGCCGGCGACCGCGGGGGTCCAGGAGTGGCGCTTGGCCAGCTCCATGAACTGCTCGATCGCGCCCGGCCAGGCCTCGACGTCGCCGATCGGGTCACCGCTGGCCAGCATCACGCCGGAGACCACGCGGTAGGAGACGGCGGCCTTGCCGGAGGGCGAGAAGACGACGCTCTTGTCGCGGCGCAGCGCGAAGTGGCCGAGCGAGTCGCGCTCACCGTGCTTGGCGAGCAGCTCGCGCAGCTTGTCCTCGTCCTGCTCGGTGAGCACGGGCGCGGGGTACGCCGGGAGGAAGGCCAGGTACGCGGTGGTGGCCACGGTCAGCAGGCCGAGGGCGCCCAGGGAGTAGCCGACGGTGTAGTCGATGCCGCCCGTGTAGCGGATCGATCCCTCGAAGCCGAACAGGCCCCAGATGACGTGCTCGATCTGCTCCAGCACCGGCGGGTCGCCGACCATCTGCTTGGGGTGCGAGCCGACGATGACCCAGCCCAGGCCGAAGCTGAAGGCGCCCATCAGGATGAAGTTGGCCAGCGCCTTCCAGCGGCTGCGCGGGTCGGGCAGCGCGTAGAAGGCCTTGCTGTGGCCGACGAGGTAGATGAACAGCAGCAGCGACAGGATCGCGCCGGCGTAGGAGTGGCGGTAGATCAGCTGGGCGGCGGCGCCGATCGGCAGCACCACGACGGCGGCGAGCCAGGCCCGCTTCTTGGCCCGCTTGAGGCCGTGGGCGAGCATGAGCAGCAGGATGCCGACGATGATCGAGCCGGCCGCGGCCAGCTGGGTCACGCTGCCGGGCAGGACCTCGGCGAGGGAGTGGACCTTGCTCCAGCGGAACCGGGGGATGACCCCCGCCGCGATGTCGGCCAGACCGATGAGGGCGGCGACCGTGCCCACGACCGCCGGAACGCTCTCCGGCCTGGGTCCCCTGGCGATACGCGCAAGCCCCGACAGCCACTTGGGCCCCGAGGGAACCCCATCGGACTTTTTGCCATCTACCCTGACAGACATCTCTTCCCGTCGTCCATGTCGAGAGGACCTGCGCCGTTCGGCGGCAGCGCCCGGACAATGTGCGCCCTGTAGGACGACGGTTTCGGGGTTGAGGTTCCGTGGGGGGCCGAGCCCGGAAAGAAGTAACCATTCCGCGACTCGGCGCCGGGTCGCTCGGCAGAAAGCACCTCATGGGTCTCACCAGCATGCCAGTACTCCTGCTGGCCATCGTGGCTGCGGTAGTGCTCTTCGCATTGACCATTTGGCTCTGGCCCCGGCTCGGCAAGAAGGGCATCGGTCCCGTCAGCGCCCGCATCGGCATGATGCTGGCCACACAGCTGTCGCTGTTCGCCGCGATCGGCCTGTGGTCGAACCAGTCCTTCGGCTTCTACGGATCCTGGGCCGACCTCTTCGGCCAGGTCAAGAACGAGGGCGTCGTCGTCGACCACAGCGCGGGCGCCAAGCGGGTGCAGGTCGTCAGCGCCCAGGCCGTGAAGGTCCCGCGCGGTGACGTGCCGCGCGTCGGCGGCAAGATCGAGAAGATCAACATCGTCGGCCCCGAGTCGAAGATCACCAGCCCGGCCTACGTCTACCTGCCGCCGGAGTACTTCCAGCCGGAGTACGCGAACAAGACCTTTCCGGCCTCCGTCGCCCTGACCGGCTACCCGGGCACCGCCGAGGCCCTGGTCAAGGGCCTGGACTACCCGGTGCGCGCGCACAAGCTGGCCAAGGACAAGAAGATGCAGCCCACCATCCTCGTGATGATGCGGCCCACCGTCGCCCCGCCGCGCGACACCGAGTGCATCGACATACCCAACGGCCCCCAGACCGAGACCTTCTTCACGAAGGACCTGCGCAAGGCCGTCTCCGAGCACTACCGCGTCGGCACCCAGGCGAAGAACTGGGGCATCATCGGCGACTCCACCGGCGGCTACTGTGCCCTGAAGTTCGCCATGCGCCACCCCGACGCGTACTCCGCCGCCGCCTCCCTGTCCGGCTACTACAAGGCCCCGCAGGACGCCACCACCGGCAACCTCTTCGGCAACAGCAAGTCGCTGGAGAAGGAGAACGACCTGCTGTGGCGGCTGAAGAACAAGGAGCTGCCGCCCGTCTCGCTGCTGGTGACCTCCAGCAAGAAGGGCGAGCACAACTACAAGGACACCCTGAAGTTCATCGACATGGCGTCGAAGTCCCCCACCCGGGTCTCCTCGATCATCCTCGAGAGCGGCGGCCACAACTTCAACACCTGGCGCCGCGAGCTGAACCCCACCCTCAAGTGGATGAGCAGCCGCCTGAGCGCCTAGTCGCCACCAGCCCGGGGCCCGCCGTCGTGCGGGCCCTTTTCCATGTCCGGGGGCGGTACGCCGTGGCCCGGGACCGGTACGCCGTGACCCGGGGCCGGTATGCCGTGGCCCGGGACCGGTACCCCGTGGCCCGGGGCCGGTACGCCGGGCTCTCGCCCGGCGCCGTCTCGGCGGGCCGTGATCGGGCTCGGCGTCAGCGGGCCATGATCAGGCTCATGGCCTCGGCACGCGTGGCCGCGTCGCGCAGCTGGCCCCGCACGGCGGAGGTCAGCGTCTTGGCGCCCGGCTTGCGGATGCCGCGCATGGACATGCACATGTGCTCGCACTCGACGACCACGACGACGCCGCGCGGCTCCAGGATCTCCATCAGCGAGTCCGCGATCTGCGTCGTCAGCCGCTCCTGCACCTGCGGGCGGCGGGCGTAGACGTCCACCAGCCGGGCCAGCTTCGACAGGCCGGTGATCTTGCCGGTGGTGGAGGGGATGTAGCCCACGTGCGCCACGCCGTGGAACGGCACCAGGTGGTGCTCGCAGGTGCTGTAGACCTCGATGTCGCGGACCAGCACCATCTCGTCGTGGCCGAGGTCGAAGGTCGTGGTGAGCACGTCCTGCGGCTCCTGCCACAGGCCGGCGAATATCTCCTTGTACGCCCGGGCCACCCGCGCCGGGGTCTCCCGCAGGCCCTCCCGGTCCGGGTCCTCCCCGACCGCTATCAGCAGCTCACGGACGGCGTTCTCGGCCCGCTTCTCATCGAACTCACCGATGGAGCCCTCGGCGTCCAGCGTCACCGGGTCGGTCATGGGCTTGCCTCGTTCTCTCGTGCCTATGCGCTGCGTGCGGCCCCACCGGAAGGGGAAAATGCGCGATGCCGCGCCCCCAAGGCTAAAACCTGGGTGGCGCGGCATCCATTCCGGGCCCTGTACGGCCCCGGGCGGCGGCTCGCGGGGAGCCGCCGATCAGCTCTCCGGAGTGCTCGGCGCGTCCTTGGACAGCTCGACCGAGTCGACCGACGGCGAGGCGCCGTTGTTGGTCGGGGCGAGCTCCTTGGGCGAGAGCACCGGCGGGCGGCTGGAGGGCGTACGGCGCGAGGAGCCGGTCCACGCGGGGCGGGCCGGGCGCCTCACGACGTGCTTGAAGATCTCGGCGATCTCCTCCTTGTTCAGCGTCTCCTTCTCGAGGAGGGCCAGAACGAGGTTGTCGAGAATGTCGCGGTTCTCGACGAGGATCTCCCACGCCTCGTTGTGCGCGGTCTCGATGAGCTTCTTGACCTCTTCGTCGACCAGCGCGGCGACCTCTTCGGAGTAGTCGCGCTGGTGCGCCATCTCGCGGCCCAGGAACGGCTCGGAATTGTCGGAGCCGAACTTGATCGCGCCGAGGCGCTCGGTCATGCCGTACTGGGTGACCATCGCGCGGGCCGTGGCGGTGGCCTTCTCGATGTCGTTCGCGGCGCCCGTGGTCGGGTCGTGGAAGACCAGCTCCTCGGCCGCGCGGCCGCCCAGCATGTAGGCCAGCTGGTCGAGCATCTCGTTGCGCGTGGTGGAGTACTTGTCCTCGTCGGGGAGGACCATGGTGTAGCCGAGCGCGCGGCCCCGGGACAGGATCGTGATCTTGTGAACAGGGTCGGAGTTCGGGGAGGCCGCCGCGACCAGGGCGTGTCCGCCCTCGTGGTACGCGGTGATCTTCTTCTCCTTGTCGCTCATGATCCGGGTCCGCTTCTGCGGTCCGGCCACGACGCGGTCGATCGCCTCGTCCAGCATGTGGTTGTCGATCAGCTTCTTGTCGCTGCGGGCCGTCAGCAGGGCGGCCTCGTTCAGCACGTTCGACAGATCGGCACCCGTGAAGCCGGGGGTCCGGCGGGCGACGGCGGCCAGGTCGACGTCGGGCGCGACCGGCTTGCCCTTCTGGTGGACCTTGAGGATCTCCAGACGGCCCTGCATGTCCGGACGGTCGACGGCGATCTGCCGGTCGAAACGGCCCGGGCGCAGCAGCGCCGGGTCGAGGATGTCCGGGCGGTTGGTGGCGGCGATCAGGATGACGCCGCCCTTGACGTCGAAGCCGTCCATCTCGACGAGCAGCTGGTTCAGGGTCTGCTCGCGCTCGTCGTGACCGCCGCCGAGGCCCGCGCCACGGTGCCGGCCGACGGCGTCGATCTCGTCGACGAAGACGATGGCGGGGGCGTTGGCCTTGGCCTGCTCGAACAGGTCACGGACCCGGGAGGCACCCACACCCACGAACATCTCGACGAAGTCGGAGCCGGAGATGGAGTAGAACGGCACGCCCGCCTCGCCGGCGACGGCGCGCGCGAGCAGGGTCTTGCCCGTACCGGGCGGGCCGTAGAGCAGCACACCCTTGGGGATCTTGGCGCCGACGGCCTGGAACTTCGCGGGCTCCTGCAGGAACTCCTTGATCTCGTGGAGCTCCTCGACGGCCTCGTCGGAGCCGGCCACGTCGGAGAAGGTCGTCTTCGGGGTGTCCTTGGTGATCAGCTTGGCCTTGGACTTCCCGAAGTTCATGACCCGGGAGCCGCCGCCCTGCATCTGGTTCATCAGGAACAGGAAGACGACGACGATGAGGACGAACGGCAGCAGCGAGAGCAGCACACCCAGGAAGGGGTTCTGCTTCGACGTCGAGACGTTGTACCCGTCGGGCAGCGTGCTGGTGTCGTCGTCATCGGCCTTGGCCTGGAGATCCTTGGAGATCTCGACGCCCTGGTCGCCGATGTAGTTCGCCTGGACCTTGCTCGAGCCCTTGATCTTGACGCCGCTCTTGAGCTCGATCTTGATCTTGTTCTCGTCGCCGGTCGTCAGTTCGGCCGACTTCACCTGGTTCTTGTCGATCGCATGGACGACCTGACTGGTGTCCACCGACTTGTAGCCGCCGGACGAGCCGACGACCTGCATCAACACGACCACGGCGAGGACGGCCAGCACGATCCACATGACCGGCCCACGGAAGTAGCGCTTCACGTCCATCCATACGGGGCGCGAGCGCCCCGTCCCTCCTGCCACAGTGAGGCACGGCGACCCCGGATCGGGGTGCCTGTGCGTGCGGTGTCGTGCTCGACCTTGAAAAGATTGAAAAGACTGACCTTCGGACGGTACCCCAGCATTGTCACCCGACGCCGCCAAGGACGGTCAACACCCGCCCTCCCCTGCTCCAACGGCGGGAAGCCGAATTCGGTTCCCGCCCGTCGGAATACCCCGTCCGTCAGGGGAGCGGGGACGCTCAGCCGCCGTAGACGTGCGGCGCGAGCGTGCCCACGAAGGGCAGATTGCGGTACTTCTCCGCGAAGTCGAGACCATAACCGACGACGAACTCGTTGGGGATGTCGAAGCCGACCCACTTCACGTCGATGGCGACCTTGGCCGCCTCCGGCTTGCGCAGCAGCGTCACGACATTGAGCGACGCCGGCTCGCGGGAGCCGAGGTTCGACAGCAGCCACGACAGGGTCAGGCCGGAGTCGATGATGTCCTCGACGATCAGGACGTGCTTGCCCTTGATGTCGGTGTCGAGGTCCTTGAGGATGCGGACCACTCCGGAGGACTGGGTGCCCGCGCCGTAGGAGGACACGGCCATCCAGTCCATGGTGACGGGGTTGGACAGGGCACGCGCCAGGTCCGCCATCACCATCACGGCGCCCTTGAGAACGCCCACGATGAGCAGGTCCTTGCCCGCGTAGTCCGCGTCGATCTTCGCGGCCAGCTCAGCCAGCTTCGCGTCGATCTCTTCCTTGGTGATGAGCACCGACTTCAGATCGGTGCCCATGTCCTTGTCGTCCACCCGCGCCACTCTCGCTCGTTCACGATTGCCGGAGGACCAGTCTGCCACCCTGCCTGCGCACCGCGACGCGCCCGGGCAGGTTGATGGCCCCCTGGCCGCGCCAACCGGTGATCAGCCGGTCGACCTCTTCCAGGTGCCGGGCGAAGAGGGAACCGGCCGGGGAGCCCGCCTCGATGGCCGCGCGGCGCAGCACCCGGCGGCGGACGGCGGGCGGCAGGGCGAAGAGCTTGGCGACCTCCAGGTCGCCGGCGTCGTCCCGGACGGAGGGCTCCACGGCGGCGGCCCAGGAGTCGAGGGCGTCGGCGTCGTCGCGGGAGAGCTGGGCGGTCCGGGCGAGCGCTTCGACGACGCCCTTGCCCAGGGCCTTCTCCAGGACCGGCAGGGCTTCGTGGCGGACCCGGGAGCGGGTGTAGGCCGGGTCGGCGTTGTGCGGGTCGTCCCAGACGGGCAGGGACTGCACCATGCAGGCCTTGCGGGCGGTCTGGCGGTCCAGGCCGAGGAAGGGCCGGCGGTAGCGACCGCCGGCGCCGGAGGCGGTGGCCATGCCGGACAGCGAGCGGATGCCGGAGCCGCGGGCGAGGCCCAGCAGCACGGTCTCCGCCTGGTCGTCACGGGTGTGGCCGAGCAGGATCGCGGCCGCGCCGTGCCGGTCGGCGACGGCGTCCAGGGCGGCGTAGCGGGCGTCGCGGGCGGCGGCCTCGGGGCCGCCCTCACGGCCGACGTCGACGCGCACGGCCTCCACGGGGTCGAGGCCGAGAACGGCGAGGCGGCTGACGACCTCGGCGGCACGCAGGTCGGAACCGGCCTGGAGGCCGTGGTCCACGGTCACACCGCCGGCCCGGACTCCGAGACGGGGGGCCTCGAAGGCGAGGGCGGAGGCGAGGGCCATGGAGTCGGCGCCACCGGAGCAGGCGGCGAGGACGAGCGGCGGCCGGTCGCCGGCCGCGCTGGGTACGGAGGCGGGCGGAGCGAGGGTGAGTACGTCGTGGAGAACGCGGCGGACCGCCAGGCGTATCGCCGCGACCGCGGGGTGTGGACCCATGTCCGTGTGTCCAATCGTTCCATGCGAAAGGGGGGTGGCGGAGCCGACCTCGGCGCCTTGCCGGCTCCGAGTATCCGCCGTCTCCGTCACGCTGTGTGCGTCGATGGTGACAGAGACGAGCCTTTACCCGAGCATCGCACGCCCACCCTTGGCAAACGGTCCCTCGGACGGGTGATTACGGGAGCGTTCTTCCGGCACGGCGCGTGCCGACGTCACCCTTCGGTACGGCCGTGCACCCGTGCGACCCAGTCCGCCGGTTTGGCGATCTCGGCCTTGGTGGGCAGCGTGTTCGGCGACGTCCAGACGCGGTTGAAGCCGTCCATGCCGACCTCGTCGACCACGGCCCGCACGAACCGTTCGCCATCACGGTACTGCCGCAGCTTGGCGTCCAGACCCAGCAGCTTGCGCAGCGCCGCGTCCAGCCGGCCCGCGCCGCTGGCGCGCCGCTTCTGGAACTTCTCCCGGATCTCCGCGACGCTCGGCACGACCTGAGGGCCCACGCCGTCCATCACGTAGTCGGCGTGCCCCTCCAGCAGGGACATCACGGCCGTCAGCCGGGTGAGGATCTCCCGCTGCGCGGGCGTCTGCACCAGCTCGACGATGCTGCGCCCCTCCTGCGGAGGCCGCGCGCCCGTCAACGACTGCGCCGCCTCCCGCACCCGCTCGAGGAGCGTGGCGGGGTCCACGTCCGTCTCCGCCAGGAAGGTCTGGATCTCCCCCTCGATGTGGTCCCGCAGCCAGGGCACGGCCGTGAACTGCGTCCGGTGGGTCTCCTCGTGCAGGCACACCCACAGCCGGAAGTCATGCGGGTCGACGTCCAGCTCGCGCTCCACCTGCACGATGTTGGGCGCCACGAGCAGCAGCCGCCCGCCGCCCTCGGAAGACCCCGGCAGGTCGCGCGTCACCGGCGCGAACGTCTCGTACTGCCCCAGCACCCGCGACGCCAGGAACGACAGCAGCATCCCCAGCTCGACGCCGGTCACCTTGCCGCCGACCGCCCCCAGCACGGCACCGCCCGGCAGGCCCGCGCGGCGGCCCTGCATCTTCTCCAGCAACGGCCCGAGCACCGCCCGGAACCCGGCGACGTTCGCCTTCACCCACCCCGCCCGGTCGACGACCAGCACGGGCGTCCGCACCCCGGCCTCGCCCTCCCGCAGGCCCATGCGCGTGAACCCCCGCACATGCCCCTCCGACGCCTCGGCGTGCCGCCGCAGTTCGGCGACCACCTCACGCGCCTCGTCCCGGCTCACCTCCGGCCCCGGACGTACGAGCCGGGTCGCGGTCGCGACCGCGAGCTTCCAGTCGACCATCTCCGTGCCACCGACGCTCGTCATGCCTTCACCGTACGTGCTGCGCATGGCTCCGAGTGAGGTCTTACCCCGTCCCCCACGGGGTTTGTGGGCAGTCGTTCCGCAGGGCTGGGGGCACCTCCCAGCGGTAGCTGGGGGAGGGTGGGCACAAACCGGCCCACCGGGCCGCACCTGGACGGCCGGTTCGGCACCGCCGGGCACCTTGCGGTGAGCTGAACACCGTTGCGGCGGAAAGAATCCCGGGGCTGCGCCCCGCCCTCAGTCAGCCGTGGCCACCGCCGCCGCCAGGCGGTCGAGGGCCCGCTGCGCCGCGTCGCCGTCGGTCGTGCCCGAGGCCATGAAGCCGAAGGTCAGGAGGCGGCCCGAGGGGGTCACCGCCGTGCCGGCGAGGGTGTTGACGCCGGTGAGGGTGCCGGTCTTGGCGCGGACGATGGCACGGCCGGCGTTCTCGCGGGGGTAGCGATCGCGGAGGGTGCCGCTGAAGCCCGCCACCGGCAGGCCGGTGAGGACGGGCCGCAGGCGTGGGGTGCGCGGGTCCGCGGAGCGGGCCAGGAGGCGGGCCAGGAAGCCGGCGGAGACCTGGTCGGCGCGGTCGAGGCCGCTGCCGTCGGCGATCCGTACGCCCTCCATGGGCAGCCCCAGCCCTGCCAGCCGGTCCGTGACGGCCTTGGCCGCGCCCTCGAAGTCGGCCGGACGGCCGGAGGCGAGGGCGGTCTGGCGGGCGAGCGCTTCGGCGATGTCGTTGTCGCTGTTGGTCAGCGCCCGATCGACTAGATCGGCCACCGGTGCCGACGCGACGGCGGCGACGCGGGCCGCCTTGGCGTCGGCCCGCGTCTCCGACACGTCGCCCTCGACCTCCACGCCCCGCTCGCGCAGCAGGTCCGCGAACTTCCGCGCCGCGTCCGCGGCCGGCTCGGCCGTGCGCTCGGCGGGTCCGCGGGCGGAGTCGTCGAGGCGGCCCTCGTCGACCATCAGCGCGCTGACGGGGGCGATGTTCACGTTGACGCCGATGGGGTGCCGTGCGGGGCCGGAGTAGCGCGAGGCGTCGTAGGCGAGCCGGGTGCGGGCGGTCCCGCGCGCTTTCAGGGAGCGGGCCGTGGAGTCCGCGAGGTCGGCGAGCGAGGCGAAGCGCGGTCCGCCGCCCTTGCCGGGGGGCGCGGCGGTGAGCGTGGGGTCGCCACCGCCCACCAGCACGATGCCGTCCGAACCGGCGACCACGGTGGTCTCGATGCGGTGCTCGGGCCCCAGCGCGGCGAGCGCGGCGGCGGCCGTGGCGAGCTTGATCGTCGAGGCCGGGGTGTACGCGGTGCCCTCGCGGGACCCGTAGAGCTGCTCCCCGGTGGGGACGTCGACGACGGACGCGGCGTGGTCGGTGCCCAGCGCGGAGTCGCCCAGCAGCGGTTCCAGCGCTCCGGCCAGGCTCTCCCGGGAGGCTGCCGCGCCCCGGGTGCGGAGCGCGCCGAGCACGGGAGGCGCCGTGACCGGCCCGGCGGCGCGCGCGGCGCCACGCGGGGCGTCACCCCCCGGGCGTACCTCGGCGGCGGCCCGGGCCCGTTCGGCCTTACGCTGGCCTCCGTCCCAGGGGCCGGAGGCCGCCACCGCACCGGTCGCGATCACGATTCCGGCCACGGCTGACGCGGCGACGAACCCCATGGTCCGGCGCTGCGCCAGGGGGGCGTCCCGCCACTGTCTGACCTGCCACCATTCGGCTCCAGGCTCCACGGACCAGCCCCTTTCGCCACCACACACCTACGTGGGGGACACTTAATCACCAGACGTATGTGTTGATCATGAAGGAGCCACCCGTGGAGTTCGACGTCACCATCGAGATCCCGAAGGGTTCGCGGAACAAGTACGAGGTGGACCACGAGACCGGTCGCATCCGTCTGGACCGCCGACTCTTCACCTCGACCTCCTACCCGGCCGACTACGGCTTCGTCGAGAACACCCTCGGCGAGGACGGCGACCCGCTGGACGCGATGGTCATTCTGGACGAGCCGACCTTCCCCGGCTGCCTCATCAAGTGCCGCGCCATCGGCATGTTCCGCATGACGGACGAGGCCGGCGGCGACGACAAGCTGCTGTGCGTCCCGGCGAACGACCCCCGCGTGGAGCACCTGCGCGACATCCACCACGTGTCGGAGTTCGACCGCCTGGAGATCCAGCACTTCTTCGAGGTCTACAAGGACCTGGAGCCGGGCAAGTCCGTCGAGGGCGCCGACTGGGTCGGCCGCGCCGAGGCCGAGGCCGAGATCGAGGCCTCCTACAAGCGCCTCGAGGCCGCCGGCGGCTCGCACCACTGAGCCGTCTGAAGGCTCGCACCACCGAGCCTGAAGCACCCGCGACGCGCGGCTTCCACGTCCTACGTGACAGTCCTACGTGACAGTCCTACGTGACAGTCCTACGTGACTAGAAGCCGCGCGTCCGCTTCGCCGCCCGGCGCCCGGCGCCCTCGCCGGGCACCTTGAGGAACAGCCGGGCCATCTCGGAGCCGAGATTCACTCCGATGGCGATCGCCAGCGCCAGGGCCGCCGCCTTGGTGAGGCTGGAGATGCCGGTGTTGAGCTCGTTCTTCGCGAAGTTCAGCAGCGCGAAGTACACCGCGCTACCGGGCAGCAGCGGCCCGATCGCCGCCGTGATGTACGGCAGCGCCGAGGCGTGCCGATAGCGCGCCAGCAGCTGCCCGAAGAGGCCCACGAGACCCGCGGCCACCGCCGTGGCGGGCACCGGGTCGGCCCCCATGGTGTCGGCGAGCGCCGCGTAGATCACCCAGGCGACCCCGCCGTTGAGCGTGGTGACCCACACGGTGTGACGTTCCTGCTGAAGCAGCACCGCGAAGGCGAAGGCCAGCAGCATCGCCGCGACGATCTGGATGACGGGCCGCTCCTTGTGCTGCAGCGCCGCCTCGGGGTTCAGCGTGCCGCCGCCGATGTGCACGCCCCCGTAGAGCACGACGAGCACACCGCAGACGATGCCCACGATGAGGTAGCCGACCTCCAACAGCCGAGCCGCCGCGGTGATGTAGAAGCCGGTCAGGCCGTCCTGTACGCCCGCGACCAGGGCCCGCCCGGGAATCAGGGCGAAGAGACCACCGGTGATCACGGCGGAGGCCTGGATGTCCGGGCGGCTGGCGCTCAGCGCCACGCCCATCGCAGCCGGCGGCAGCGCGGCGGCGACGAACTGGTAGAACTCCGGCAGCCCGCGCCCCGCCGCCAGCCACGCCAGCCGGTCGCCGAGCATCGCGCCGACCGCCGCCGCGAGGAACACCACCGGCCCGCCCCCCACCAGCATGCTCGCCGCGCCCGCCAGCAGCCCGGAGGCCAGCGTCAGCGCCCAGCCGGGGTAGGGGTGGCGGTTGCGGCGCATCTCGGCCAGCCGGCCGTACGCCTCCTCCAAGGTCAGACCGTTGGAGGTGATGTCGTGGATGAGGCGGTAGACGGCGTTGAGCCGGGTGTAGTCGGTGCCGCGCCGGCGGACCGTGCGGTGGGCGGTGACCGGGTCGTCGACGAGCGAGGCCTGGTAGCTGACGGTCAGGAGGGTGAAGGTGACGGTGGGCTCGCAGCGCCCGAGCCCGTAGGCGTGCGCGACGCCGAGCATCGCCGTCTCCACGTCCTCGGCCCCCTCGCCGCCGGCGAGCAGCAGCTCGCCGATGCGCAGCGTCAGGTCGAGCACGCGCGGCACGGCCGGGCCCGCTTCCTCCTCCTGGCGCGGCGGGCGGTCGGGCATCGGGCGCTCGGCGAGCGGCATGCGCAGCATGGTGCGCATGCGGTCCTGCCAGGGCGCCTCCTCCTTGATGAGGCTGACCTTGGGTATGCCGTGGGGCGGTGTGAAGGCGGGGAAGGAGGCGGCCGGGCCGGCGCCGGGCCGGGTGAAGGCCGACCCCTCGGGCTCGCTCTCCGGCTCGGGCGCGACGCCCTCGGGCAGCGCGAACTCCGACGTGGGGTGCTCGTCCTCCGGTACGGGCGGCAGCGGCACCCCCAGCGGCGGGGTGAAGGCGCTGCGCGCCTCGTCGGACTGCGGCTTGCGGTCCTCGGCCGGATCACCCGCCCGGTCGTCCGCCGGACCCCCCGGGCCCGAACCGCCGCCTCCCCGCTGCCGATCCGCCACCACACGCTCCTCGTCAGGCCCTCGTGCACCGTCCTGCTCAGTGCCACCATGCCTGATGGGCCGTACGGGCGCGCATCGGGGGCCCGGATATACGGAACGGCAGCCTCAGCGGGGTGCCGCGGAGACTGCCGTGGTGGGTTCTGGGGGCCGTGGTGGGCCGTAGTGGGCCCTGGGGGCGGGCCGTGGGAGCCGAAGCCGGAAGCCGGGAGCCGGCCCGGGGCTCAGCGCCGGGCGTGCCGGCCGCGCGGGCCGGGCGGCTGCTGGTCGTCGGGGTTGTAGCCGCCGTCGTCGTCGGGGCTGTAACCGCCGTCGTCGGCGGGGCCGTAACCCCCGTTGCCGGGGTTGTAGCCGCCACCGTTGGGGTTGTAGCCCCCGTTGCCGGGGTTGTGGCCGCCGTTGCCGGGGTTGTAGCCACCATTGCCGTAGCCGCCCTGGTTGCCGTAGCCACCGCCGTGGCCACCGCCGTAGCCACCCTGGCCGTGGCCGCCGCCGTTGCCACCGTTGCCGTAGCCGCCCTGACCGCCACCGTTGCCGTAGCCGCCCTGGTTGCCGTAGCCAGCGCCGTGGCCACCCTGGCCGCCGTAGCCGGCACCGGCACCGGCGCCGCCGTAGTAGCCGCCGCCGTTGCCCTGGCCGCCGTAGACGCCGTCCTGACCGCCGCCGAAGCCCCCGTCGCCACCGCCGTAGCCGCCCTGGTTGCCGCCGAAGCCGCCCTGGTCGGCGCCGTAGCCGCGCTGGGGGCCGCCGAAGCCGCCCTGGTCGGCGCCGTAACCGCCGGCCATCGGGGCCGGCGCCGCCGGGGTCGCCGGCGCCTGGGCCGCGGCCTTCTTCGCCTTGGACCGGGCGCGCAGGAACTCGATGGCGATCGGCACCACCGAGATCAGCACGATCGCGACCAGCATCATCTCGATGTGCTGGTGAACGAAGTCGATCTTGCCCAGCGACGCACCGAGCAGCGTCACGCCGACGCCCCACAGGAGGCCGCCGATGATGTTGAAGATGAGGAACGAGCGGTAGTTCATCCGGCTCACGCCGGCGATGATCGGCGTGAAGGTCCGGATCACCGGCACGAAGCGGGCCAGGACCAGTGACTTCGGGCCGTACTTCTCGAAGAACTCGTGGGCCTTCTCGACGTTCTCCTGCTTGAAGAGGCGGGAGTCCGGCCGCTTGAAGAGCGAGGGGCCGACCTTGCGGCCGAAGAGATAGCCGGCCTGGTCGCCGAGGATCGCCGCGGCACCCACCAGCGTGCACACCAGCCACAGCGGCTTGTCGATCTGGCCGGTGGTGACCAGCAGACCCGTGGTGAACAGCAGCGAGTCACCCGGGAGGAAGAACCCGATCAGGAGGCCGGACTCCGCGAAGACGATGGCCAGGACGCCGATCAGACCGAATTGCTCGATCAGATAGTTCGCGTCGAGCCACTGGGGGCCGAGCGCGAGAGTGGTCATGGGAGTCACGGGTGACAGGCTCCTGAATGGAGGGCACAGGCTCGTGCGAGGTCCGGGCACAGGCGGGGAGTGTGGTGTGCGGCCCAAAGTTATCAACGCCACCGGGCCCGTCACGGTTCCACCCGATCGGCGCAACCCCACGCCTCCAGGGTGCGTCACGGACAACGAACGGCAAAACTGCACAGACAGACGGAGGTGGGCTCGATGGGCATCGACGAGTACGGCGGCGGCCAGCACGAGAAGTCCGATGTGTTGGTCGTCACGACCAATGACGTGCCCGGCTACCGGGTCGACCGGGTCATCGGAGAGGTGTTCGGCCTGACCGTCCGCTCCCGCCACGTCGGCAGTCAGATCGGCGCCGGCCTGAAGTCCCTCATCGGCGGCGAGCTCAAGGGCCTGACCAAGACCCTCGTCCAGACCCGCAACCAGGCCATGGAGCGCCTGGTCGAGCAGGCCCGCGCGCGCGGCGCCAACGCCGTGCTCATGTTCCGCTTCGACGTCACCGAGGCCGCCGACGTCGGCACGGAGGTCTGCGCGTACGGCACGGCCGTGGTCATCACGCCGCTGGCCTGACCCCGCTGGCATGCCCCCCGCCGGCATGAGCCCGGGCGCCGCCGTCAGGCGGCGTCCCGCATGGCCCGGAACGTCCTCCGGTACGTCAGGGGGGACACCCCGATGGCGGTGTGCAGATGCTGCCGCAGCGACGCGCCCGTACCGAAGCCCGCGCGGTGCGCCACCAGGTCCACCGGCCAGTCGGTGGTCTCCAGCAGATGCCGCGCCCGCTCGACGCGCTGCCGCAGCAACCACCGCCCCGGGCTGTCGCCCGTCTCGGCGCGGAAGCGCCGGGTGAACGTCCGCACGCTGACCCGCGCGTGCGCGGCCAGATCGGCCAGCGTCAGGGGCTCCTCCAGGCGCTCCAGCGCCCACGCGCGCGTGGGCGCGGTGCCGCTGCCGTCCGGCTCGGGAACCGGCTGCCTGACGAACTGCGCCTGCCCGCCGTCACGCCAGGGCGGCACCACGCACATGCGCGCCACCGCGTTGGCGATCTCGCTGCCGTGGTCGCGCCGCACGATGTGCAGGCACAGGTCCACCCCGGCGGCCACACCGGCGGACGTCAGCACGTCCCCGTCGTCGACGAACAGCACACCGGCATCCACCCGGACGGCGGTGAACATCCGGCGCAGCTGCTCCGCCTCCTTCCAGTGCGTGGTCGCGGGCCGCCGGTCGAGCAGCCCCGCCGCCGCCAGTACGTACGAGCCGGTGCAGATCCCCACCATGCGCGTCCCCGGCCGCACGGCGGCCAGCGCGTCCCGCAGGTCTCCCGGCAGCAGCCCGGTCTCCTGGATCTCCCCCAGGGCGTGCGACGGCGGGATCACCACGGTGTCGACGTCCGCCAGCGCGGACGCGTCGTGGCCGACCACCAGCTCGTAGTCCGCGTCCGTGCGCACGGGCCGGCCGTCGACGCTGCAGGTCGTCACCGAATAGAGCGGCTCCCCGGCCGCCGAGACGGCGGCACCGAAGATCCGGGCGGGAATGCCCAGCTCGAAGGGGACGACACCGTCCAGCGCGAGGACTCCGACGCGGTGCGTGGTCTGATTCCGCACGGCCTGATTCATGGCCCGATTCTTTCAGACGTTGGCCATCGGGCCACTACTCGGCGGCGGCGGGCCCGGGGAATCTTGAGCCACACCCCCACCGAAGGAAGCGAAACATGCGCGCCATCAGCCAGAACGCCCCCGGCGGCCCCGACGTCCTCGAGCTCGTCGAGACCGACCGCCCCGAGCCCGGCCCGACCGAGATCCTCGTCCGCGTCCACGCCGCCGGCGTCAACCCCGTCGACTGGAAGAGCCGCGACCGTGGCGTCCTCGTCTCCGGCGCGACCACGCCGTTCACCCTGGGGTGGGACGTGGCGGGCGTCGTGGAGGCCGTCGGCGCCGGCGTCACCCTCTTCGCCCCCGGCGACGAGGTCTACGGCATGCCCCGCTTCCCCCACGCCGCCGGCGCCTACGCCGACTACGTCACCGCCCCCGCCCGCCACTTCGCCCACCAGCCCGCCGGCCTCGGCCACGTCGGCAGCGCGGCCCTCCCCCTCGCCGCCCTCACCGCCTGGCAGGCCCTCGTCGACACCGCCGACATCCGTCCCGGCCAGCGCGTCCTCGTCCACGCCGCCGCCGGCGGCGTCGGCCACCTGGCCGTACAGATCGCCAAGGCCCGCGGCGCGTACGTCATCGGCACGGCCCGCGAGCCCAAGCACGCCTTCCTCCGCGACCTGGGCGCCGACGAGCTCGTCGACTACAGCCAGCAGGACTTCGCCGAGGTCGTCCACGACGTCGACGTCGTCCTCGACACCATCGGCGGCGACTACGTCCACCGCTCCCTGCGCACCCTGCGCCCCGGCGGCACCCTCGTCACGATCGTCCCCCCGGACGACACCTTCCCGGCCGAGGCCGCCCGCGCTGCGGGCGTACGGGCCACCTTCGTCCTCGTCGAACCCGACCGCACGGGCCTCCGCGAGATCGCCGCGCTCGTGGAGAGCGGTCAGCTGCGTGTCGAGGTGGACGCGGTGTTCCCCCTGGAGGAGGCCGCCAAGGCCCACGAGCTGGGGGAGCGGGGGCGGACCACCGGGAAGATCGTGCTGACGGTGGCGCCCTGACCGCCCGCCCTCACCCGGGCGGGTGACCGCGCCACCGCCCCGGGGACACGCGTGCGCAGATCCGTCCACGATCACGACCATGAACGCGCGCGACCGGGCCACCCCGGAGACCTGGATGCACCCGCCGCCGGACGGCTGGACGTACGACCAGGTGAAGGGGCTGGGCCTGCAGTTCAACTGGGAATTCGTGGACGGGGGCATCGTGGTGCGCGAGATGACCGATTGGTGGCACGACGCGGTGCGGGACAAGCTCTACCTGGCGCTGATGAGCGCCATGGTGGAGCCGTTCACCGCCAACATCGAGCGATGCGTCATGGTCGACGAACGCACCGTGGTGAAGTCCGACATCGTGCTCTTCGACAAGCGCGGCCTCGACGTGCACACCCTGGACTGCGTCCCCGCCGACAGAGTCGTCCTCGCGATCGAGGTCTCGTCCACCGGCACGCGCCCTGTGGAGCGCTTCCTCAAGCCCGGCCTGTACGCCGAGGCAGGTACCGGCTCTTACTGGCGCGTCGAACGAGGCGACGGGGACGTCCCGGTGGTGCACGAACTCTCGCTGCACGCCGAGACCGCCAGGAACGGCGCCCCCACCCGCGAGCGCGCCGCGCACGTCGGCACGCTCAAGACGGACGTCCCCTTCCCCGTCGAGATCGACCTGCGCGACCTGATCGAGCTCTGAGACCTCACTCCTGTCGGAGCCTCAGCTCGCACCACACCGTCTTGCCGGTGCCGTGCGGGCGCAGGCTGACGTTCCACACGTCGGCGAGGGCGGCGACGAGCGCGAGCCCCCGGCCCGCCTCCTCGTCGTCCCTCGCCTGCCGCACGCGGGGGACGCCGCGCCCGGCGTCCGACACCTCGATCCGCAGCTTCTCCCCGTCGACCGTGCACAGCGCCCTGACCTCCCGCTCGGGCGTCGTCCGGCCGTGTCTGCACGCGTTGGCCATGAGCTCGCTCAGCAGCAACGCGGCCACGTCGGCCGTCTCCTTCCCGACCGGCCAGTCCCGCGCCTCCTCCCGCAACAACCTGCGCGCCCGCCCGACGCTGCGGGGATGACAGGGGAAGCACCAGCCGACGAACTTCAGCGGGGTGCGAGGTCGTGCTGCTCTCATCGATGTCCTCGGAGCGGTGAGTTTCGGCGTTCAGGCTGAAACCGTGGCTGGCGGAGGAGCACCATCGGGAGTAGCGAGGTGGGTACGACCCTTGTCGTACCCGGCAGGGCACCGGAGGGGACCGCGCGGTGACAAACGAGAGCTCTCAGCCGCCGATGGCATGGCGGTACTGCGGCAACCAGCTCAAGCTCTGGCGCACGCAGGCCGGCGTCAGCCGCGAGGAGCTGTGCAAAGAGGCCGGGTACGGGTACGAGACCGTCAAGTCGATGGAGCAGGGGCGGCGGAGGCCGACAGTTCGACTGCTCGAGGTCGCGGACGAGATGTGCGGGGCGCGAGGCAAGTTGGTCGCGGCGAGGGACTACCTGCAGCCGGAGCGGCAGCCCGGACACGTCCGGGAGTACATGGAGGTCGAGGCCGAGGCAATCGCGATCTACTCCTACGAAACCCTCTTTGTCCCGGGCCTGTTGCAGACCGAAGAGTACGCAAAAGCCCTGATGGCCAGCCATTGGCCGCCCATCGATGACGACACGCTCGAAGACCGCGTGACAGCCCGCCTACGACGCCAGGAAAAACTGACGCGCAAGCCAGCCGCACTGTTCAGCTTCGTGGTCTACGAGGCCGCGTTGCGCACCAGCACTGGCGGCACAGCGGTCATGAAAGACCAGCTGAGCCACATGCTCGACGTGGGCACTCTGCGCAACGTGTCGATCCAGGTGCTTCCCGCCGATCGGTACGCACCCTCCCACTTGAACGGCCCCTTGCTGCTACTGGAGACCGAGCAACACAGCCACTATGGCTACGTGGAAGGCCAGAACACCCACGTGCTGTATTCCGACGCACCTACCGTCAGCACCCTGACCAAGCGCTACGGGATGATCCGCATGCAGGCGCTCAGCGCGGAGGAGTCGGAACAGTTCATCAGAAGGGCACTGGAAACGCTATGAGCAACAAGCTGGCATGGCTCAAGTCCAGCTACAGCGACAACGTGGGCGGCAACTGCATAGAGGTCGCCACCCTCCCTGATGTCATTCACGTCCGGGACTCGAAGCTCGAGCTTCGGGAACGCGGCCCCCGGCTGACGATCCCCCCGAAAACATGGGGGACCTTCATAGCCGAGCTTCGGGCGTCGAGCCTCGAGCGCCCTCTTTAGGGAATGGGAGGTGGGGTTGAACCCACCCACCCTCCCAACCCCCGCGTAAGCACACGCAGATGACTTTGCGCAACTGCGTCGCGACAGCCCGCGTTCGCCGTGTAGCGTGCGCAGCAAGAAGCAACCCCCGCCGGTGCGCCAACACCGGGACGGGGGTCTGACCACCGAGATCGAAAAGAGCGATCCCGTGGCTGTGGCCAACACTATCGTCGCCCCCCGCCCCTACGCTCCCCCAATGGCCGCACCCGGCTACGGAAAACGTTCCGCACCGGACCAGGCAGCCCGCGACCGGCGGACCTTCGCTCATCTGCCCGAGCGCGAAGCGCACATCGCGGCGCACATCGATCGACTGCCCGACGGCGCCGCGATCGACGTGAAGACCCTGGCCAAGGAGCTGGCGGCATACGGCCAGCAAGCAATCCGCACAGCCCTCACCGCGCTCACCACAGCCGGGCACGTCTTCCGCAAGCGTGAACCCATCGGCGAAGGCCGCACCCAGTGGGTGTGGCGCTCGTACTTCTCGCGCACGCCGCGTAGCGAAGCGTGGTGGAAGCGCTTCCTGAAGGGCGACACGGCCGGAGAGCCGCAAGCGGCGGAGGAGGAACCGCGCCGCTCAGAGGCCTACGAGGCCCTGGCGGTCGTCGGCCGGACGGACCCCCGTCTCCCCCTGTCCGCTGCGGAGTGCGCGGACCTGGAACCGCTGGCGGCGGAATGGCTGGCGCGCGGCATCACTCGCTCCCAACTCGTCCGAGCACTCACGGCGAACCTGCCGGGACACATCCACGCCCCGGCCGCCTTCACGCGCAGTCGCCTGCTCACGAAGTGCCCACCGGAGCTGCCTCCCCCCGCTCAGCAGCACGCCTCACCCACACCCACCCTCTCGGAATGCGCCGGCTGCGGCACCCCAGGCCGCCCGGAAGCTCTCCCCGACGGCCTCTGCCACCCCTGCCACGGCGCCCCGCCCGAGCCGACCGAGCCGCCCGAGCCCTCACCCGCCCCCACCCGAGCCGCAGCAGCGGCGGCGGCGAGAGCCGCCCATCAAGCCGGGCGAGCCCGCTTCCTCGCTCGCCCCAAACGGGCTGCTCAGGCGAACAGTTCGCCGAGCAGCTCGGGGCCGAGGGGGATAGGGGCGGGCCGGTAGGCGGGCGGCTGGGCGCCCATCAGCTCGCGGACCAGGAAGTCCCAGCAGCGCTTGCGGACGTAGGACAGGCAGTCGATGAAGGTGTGCTCGGCGCCCGGGACGATGAGGAGCTCGAAGTCCTTGTCGGCGGCGAAGAGCCGGTCGGCCAGCCGCAGCGTGTGGTGCGGGTGGACCTGGTCGTCCATTTCGCCGTGGACGAGCAGCAGCTTGCCCGCCAGGCGGTCGGCGAGGTCGACGTTGGAGGTGCGGGCCCAGGCCTCGGGGTTGTCCGCGCCGTCGTAGGTCTCCACGAAGCCCAGGTTGAAGTGGCGGGCGTCGTGCGAGCCGGAGAGGGCGACTCCGGCCTTGTAGACCTCGGGGAAGTCGAGCATCGCCCGCGCCGCGGCGAAACCGCCTCCGGAGTGGCCGAACGAGCCCACCCGGTCCAGGTCCATCCACGGCCGGGTCCGGGCCAGCTGCCGCAGCGCCGCGACGTGGTCGGCCAGGCAGCCCGCGTCGGCCAGGTGGCCGTAGGAGGCGTCGTGGAAGGACTTGCTCCGCCCGGGGGTGCCGCGTCCGTCCAGCGCGATCACCACGAAGCCCAGCGCGGCGAGGGGCTCCGCGTCGAGGCCCATGCCGCCGGGGTCGAAGCAGGGGGCGACCCGGGCGACCTGCGGGCCGGGGTAGAGGTTGTCCACCACCGGGTAGCGCTCGGCGGGGTCGAACCCGCGCGGCCGGTACAGCACGCCGTAGATGTCCGTCACGCCGTCGGCCGCCTTGACGCGGAAGCGTTCCGGCGCCGTCCAGCCGGTGGCGGTGAGCTTGCCGATGTCGGCGCGCTCCAGCTCGGCCAGCACCCGCCCGGCCCAGTCGCGGACGCGGGTGACCGGCGGGGTGTCGACGGTGGACGCGGAGTCGATGAAGTAGTCCTGGTCGTCCGGCATGGTGACGACGTGGTCCAGCTCGTCGTCGGTGACCTTGGCGAAGCCGGTGCCGTCCAGGCCGACCCGGCACACCGTGCGCCGGTACGGGTCCTCTTCGACCAGCCCGGAGGCGGTGAAGTACACGACCCGCTCGGCCTCGTCGACGCGCAGGATCTGCCGGACCGCCCACTGTCCGGAGGTGACCTGCCCGAGCAGTTCGCCGGTGCGCAGGTCGTACCGGTACAGGTGGCCCCAGCCGTCCCGCTGCGAGTACCACAGCACCTCGTCGGCCAGCACCCGCACGATCGGCGGCTCGTACATCCCCTGGTTGGGCTCGACGCGGGTGGCGCCGGTCTCGGTGAGCACGGTGGTGACCTCGCCGGTGGCCGGGTCCATCCGGTGCAGGGTGAGCGTGCGCAGGTCGCGGGGGCGGGAGAGGTAGTAGACGGCCGAGCCGTCCGGGGCCCACCACGCCCACTTGCTCGTGATCGGCGACATCATCGGCATGAGCAGCGGCTCGGCCTGCGCGCGGACCACGGTGCCCTCGGCGACGTCCAGTACGACGAGCTCGGCCAGCGGCATGTTCTCGTCCCCGGCGTAGGCGTACCGCTGGGTGTGCAGGAGGGGGGCGCCGCCGTCGGCGGGCCGGGCCTCCACGAGGTGGGTCTGCCGGACGTCGCGCTCGTCGGTCCGGTGCGCCAGAACCTTCGTCGAGTCGGGCGACCATGCCACCGCGGGCGGCAGGTACGGCAGGCCGATCTTGCGCAGCAGGGTGCCGTTGCTCGTGCAGTCCGGGCCGGGGCCGTACTGGTAGTCCGGCTCGCCGTCGGTGGTCAGCGCCCACTCGCGGCCGTCGGACAGCGAGCGCGCCCACAGGTCGTAGCCCCGTCGGGACACCGCGACCTTCTTGTCGGGGGACGGCACCTCCAGCGGGCTGCCCGGAGGTGTGAACTCGGCCCGCTCGCAGGTGTAGTCGTCGAGGCGGCAGCGCCAGTACTCACCGAACGCGGCGAACTCCACGGCGTTTCCCGCTGGTTCGACGGCTATGAACGGCAGGGCCTCGGGGTCGGCCTGCTGCCCGGAGGCGGCGGTCAGCGCGGTGGCGAGCCGGGCGTGGTCGAAGGCCGGTTCGCGGGTGCCCGCCGCCGGGTCGACCAGGACGAACCGTCTGCCGACGCCGTTGCTCACCGCGTACAGGAAGCGGGCGCCTCCGTCGATCCACTGCGGCCTGACCTTGTCGCCGATGACCAGCTCGCCGGGGCGGGCGGGGCGGCGGAAGAGTTGCTCGGCGGCCTGGTAGTCCTCAGTGGTGCTCATTCTTTCTTCCCCCATGATCGTTTTCGGTTTTGGCGCGAAGAGTACTTGTCAGAGGCTGCGGGCGGTGATGTTGCCGTAGGACGTGGTCGCGTGGATGGTCACGTCGGCGGTGCCGTCGGTGTTCTTGAGCGTGTTGTGGATGCGGCCGTAGGCGGTGCCGGCGTCCAGGGAGGCGGAGACTCCGCGGGCGGCGCCGACCGAGATCTCGCCGTGCTCGGTGCGCAGCGTGACCGTGCCGTGCGTGGCCTCGGCGATGTGGAGGTCGCCCTTCTGGGTGCTGATCTGCGCGTCGCCGCGCAGGCGACCGACGGCGATGTCGCCGGCCTGGAGGGCGAGGTGGGTGCCCTCGGCCTCGTCGAGCTTGACCGTGCCGTGCGCGGCCTCGAAGGCGACGTCGCCGAGCCGCCCCACGCCCCGGAGTTCGGCGCTGGCCGCCTTGGCCTCGACGCGGGAGCCGGCGGGCAGCTGGACGGTGACCTCGACGGAACCGGGGTTGCCCAGGAGCCGGTTCTTCGCCTCCAGGGCCTCGATCCGCAGGACGCCGTCGGCGTACGCGACCTCGATCCGCTCCGCCGCCTTCACGTCGCGGCCCTTCGAGGCGTCCGCGGGCCGGACCTCGACCGTGGCGTCGGCCCGGTCGGCGGCGATGAACTGGATGCGGCCCGCGGGGATGTCGAGGACGGCGGCGATCGGGGCGGCGGTGGCGAACTTCTGCATGATGTCTTCCTTCGACTCGTCGTTTCTGACGAGGGAAAAGCTACGTTGCGTTTCGAGAACTGGCAACACACTCGTTGCGAATAATCAGCATAACTGCAGGTCACAGCCGTAATATCGTTGCAACGGTCCTGAATTTAACGCAATGACAGCCCTCCGTTCGTTGCAATGGATTGGAAGTGAAGGCTATGCTCGGAGGCACCTAGGACCCACGAAGGAGATCGCGATGCCGGGAGGCAGGCTCACCCAGCAGGAACGCCAGCAGATCGCGCTGGGCATGGCCGACGGCCTCGCCTACGCGGAGATCGCCAGGCGTCTCGACCGCCCCACCTCCACGGTCACGCGTGAGGTGATGCGCAACGGCGGCCCCACCGCCTACCGCGCCGACCTGGCCCACCGCGCCACCGAACGCCGCGCCACCCGGCGCAGGCAGGCCGCGCCCCGGGAGTCGCAGGCGCCCGCGCAGGCCCATGGACGCGACCCCGAGGCCGTACGCGAGTACGAGGAGGTGCTCACCACCGTCCTCATCGGAACGGGCACGCCCAAGATGATGGCCCGGGTGCTGACCTGCCTCTACACCACCGACGCGGGCAGCCTCACCGCGTCCGAACTCGTCCAGCGCCTCCAGGTCAGCCCGGCGTCCATCTCCAAGGCGATCGCGTTCCTCGAAACCCAGGGCCTCGTGCGCCGGGAACGCGACGAACGCCGCCGCGAGCGCTACGTCGTCGACGACGACGTCTGGTACCAGTCCATGATCGCCAGCGCCCGCGGCACCACGTACTTCGCCGAAGCGGCACGGCAGGGCGTCGGCGTCCTCGGCCCCGACACCCCCGCCGCCCAACGCCTCGAGAACATCGCCCGCTTCGTCGACTTCGTCTCCGAGAGCATCACCCGCGCCGCGGAGCAGGCCCGCGACCTCCTCTACACGAAACCCGAAACGGCCCTGGACAGCCCTGACACGCCGCCTTCGGATCGCGGATAGACGGCCCCCGGCCCGCCCGAGCGAGCTCGGGCCGCCGCTCGCCCCTGTGGGTGATTGCCCCCGTTCGCACCCGCCAAGAGGATTGCCTTCGTAACGCACGCTCCCCCGGCAGGAAGGCCGAGTGATGAGCAGGCACACCCCGCGGCATACCCCGCGGCGACCCGCGTTCCGGAAGCTGACCCTCGCCGTGGCGGCGGCAGCGCTCCTCCTCACCGCCCCCGCCCCGGCGCCCGCGGCCGCCGCTCCCAAGGCGGTGTCGACCCTTCAGTCCGCCTCGATCCGCTTCCACACCGAGGACGAGGACAAGGACGGCGACACCCGGGTGACCATCACGGTCCGGGACCACAACCACACGGTCGTCGCCGAGCAGAGCGGCGACCTGGGGCAGTGGGACGAGGGCGAGGACTCGCCGGAGATCGGCCTGGTGGTCCGCGCGGCCAGTCCCCTGCCCGATCTGAGCGGCGGCACCGTCCACATCCGCATCGACCCCGTCGGCCACGACACGTGGTCGTTCACGTTCCGCGCGACCATGAACTACTCGGGCGGCGAGGGCGTGACCGTCAACCGGACCCAGCGCATCACGCTCAGCCAGGACAACCGCGACGCGGACACGGTGATCTAGCGATCTGCCACCGGGCGGCCGTCCGGCTCCGGGACGAGGCCGTCGGCGACCAGGCCGGCGAACACCGCCTCGCCCAGGGCCCGTACCGCGGACTGGGGCCGGACCATCACGGTGAACTCCTTGACCCGGCCCGCTTCGTCGAACTGCAGCAGGTCGATGCCGTGGACCTCCTTGCCGCCCACGCCGGCGCGGAAGAGGAGGATCTCCGAGGGGGTCTCGGCGCCGTCGGTGCTGGTCTCGGCGGTGCCGTCGAAGCGTCCGACGTAGCGGAAGTCCTCGAACGTGCGCAGGAGGACGTTGAGGAGGCCCAGGACCATGGTCCGGCCCTCGAAGGGCGTGAACTTCACAGGGCTGTAGAAGCGGATGTCCTCGGTGAACAGGTCGTTCATCGCGGCGAGATCGCGCGCCTCGACGGCGGCGCGGAAGCGCGTGGCGGTGGCGGCGGCAGCGGCGGTGGCGGTGGCGGTGGTCTCCGTGGACATGAACCCTCCGATACTCAAGAAGAGGACTACTCAGATTCTTGAGTAGGTATGCTGCCCCGGCGGACGAGGAAAAGGGAAGGGGTGGTCTCGCATGGCCTTGCGGCACGCGGTGCTGGCGGCGCTGCTGGACGGCGAGTACAGCGGCTACCAGCTGGCCAAGGCGTTCGACGTCGGCGTCGCCAACTTCTGGCACGCGCTCCCTCAGCAGCTCTACGCCGAACTGACCAAGCTGGAGCGGGAAGGCCTGGTCATAGGCCGGCAGGTGGTGCAGGAGACCCGGCCCAACAAGCGCCTCTTCCGGACCACCGACGCCGGCCTCGCCGAGCTGGAACGTTTCGCGGCGGCCGCGTCGAAGCCCTCGTTCATCCGTGACGACCTGCTCGTCAAGGTCCAGGCCGCCGACCGCACCGGCACCGGGCCGGTGATCGAACAGCTGGAGGAGCGCGCGGCCGCGGCCGACGCCAAGATCAGGCTTTTCGGTGAGATTCTGCGGCGGATGCGCGGCGACACGGACGAGGAGGAGTTCCTGCGCCACGGCGAGCGGATCGGCCCGTACCTCACCTGCCTGCGCGGCCTGGACTTCGAGCGGGGCAACCGGGACTGGTGCCTGCGCACAGCGGCCGTCCTGCGCGAACGGCAGACGGCCGAAGCGGGCGCACGCGACGACTCCCCGGTCCGCCCGGCGACGCGCTGAGCCCCTAGGGGGTGTCCGACGGGGCAGCGCAGACCCACTAGACCAACGGGCCGCCGGCCTCCCACTGGTCGCCCTCGCCCGCCATCACGTACGCCCCGTCCTCGAGGCGCCCGATCAGCCCCCGCGTCCACTCCGCGCCACTGTCGGCCATCTGGACCCACATCCCCATGACCTCACCGATGTGGCCCCAGTCCTCGCCCTCGGCCGGGGTCCAGCGGGCGCGGATGTCCTCGCGCCACTCCTCGAGCGCGGCGAGCCGCCGCTTGAGGAGGGCGACGGCCTCGGCGCGCGGCAGGTCGACGATGAAGCCCACGCCCGCCGTCAGGACGTCGGTCCTCTGGTCCGCCGAGGTCAGCGCCTCGCGCAGCAGGCGGAGGTACTCGCGGTCGCCCGCCTCCGTCAGCTCGTACTCCGTACGCGGCGGGCCGCCGGCCTCGCTGGGCGCGACGTCGTGGGCGAAGAGGAGGTCCTGGCGCGCCATGGCCTTCAGCGCGTGGTAGATCGACCCGGGCTTGGCGTTGGACCACTCGTGGGCGCCCCAGAACTCCAGGTCGCTGCGGACCTGGTAGCCGTGGGCACGCCCGCGCCGGCGGACGGCGCCCAGCACGAGCAGCCGGATGGCTGACATCTCTCGCCTCAGTCTCTCTGTGCCGCCTGGGCCGTGGGACAGCGCGGGTGCCGGTGCGACCACGTGCCGTTACGGCCCAGCGTAGACGGGGCGCGTACGGGTCCGGCGCCCCGCCCGGGGCCGCCGCTCAGCCCGCCTGCTGCTCCGCGAGCAGCTCGAACGCCGTCTTGCCGTCCAGCGACTCGCGGACGATGTCCGCGTGGCCGGCGTGGCGGGCGATCTCCTCGATGAGGTGGAGCAGCAGCCAGCGCACGGAGACGCCGGCGCCCTGCGGGAACCACGGCGCGTCGGGCAGCGCGAACGTGTCCTCGAGGTTCACCGAAAGGACGAAGCGCTCGGTGTCCGCGGCGACCGCGTCCCAGCGGGCGAGGAGCTCGGCGACGGTCTCCTCCTCCGTGGGGCGCCAGCTGGCCTGCCAGTGCGCCATGGACTCCTCGAAGTCCTCGGGCGCCAGGCCGCGTGCCCGCTCGACCCAGCCGCGCTCGCCCTCGACGGCGTGCTTCAGGAGCGCCCGGAGCGAGAGCTCGCTGGCGCTCGGCGTGGCGTCGACCTGCTCGTCGGTCAGTCCGAGGACGGACCTGCGGATGCCGCCGCGCTGGGCGTCGAGGAAGTCCAGCAGCGTGCCGCGCTCGTCGGCGACGTTCTTCTCGACCACATGAGTAGGCATGGGGCTTCCACCGTCTTTCTCGTCTGTTCCTGCGTTCCTGTGTTCCTGTGTTGCTGTTCGACGAGTTCACAGTAGGAGCCATGTAGGCCAGATCCCGACCTATATTGATCGTCAGAAGGGGAATCTGCTCCTTCCATGCTGTATCGAGATCCACTTCGTCGTCGTGAACGCCTCCACCATCGAGTCGCCGTTCAGCCGCCCCACACCCGAGTGCTTCTCGCCCCCGAACGGCACGATCGCCTCGTCGTGCACCGTGGCGTCGTTGACGTGCACCATCCCCGATTCGACGCGCTTGGCCAGCCGTACGCCCCGCTCCACGTCACCCGTGTGGACGGCGCCGCTCAGGCCGTACGGCGTCGCGTTCGCGAGGCGGATCGCCTCCTCCTCTCCGTCGAAGGGGATGATCAGCGCGACCGGGCCGAAGATCTCCTGGCCCAGGATCGGCGCGTCCTGCGCCAGCCCCGTCAGCACCGACGGACCGACCAGCGTGCCCTCCGTACGGCCGCGCAGGAGGGCGGTGGCGCCGTCCGCGACCGTCTGCTCCACCAGTGTGGTGATCGCCTCCGCCTGGCCCGCGTTGATGAGCGGGCCGATGTGCGTAGCCGGATCGCCCGGGTCGCCGACCTTCAGGGTGCGCACCTTGGCGACGAACTTCTCCGTGAACTCCCGCTCCACCGAGCGGTCGACCAGCACCCGGTTGGCGGCCATGCAGACCTGCCCCTGGTGGATGAACCGGCTGAAGACCGCGGCGTCCACGGCGTAGTCGACGTCGGCGTCGTCGAGGACGATCAGCGCGCTGTTACCGCCGAGTTCGAGGATCGTGCGCTTGAAGTGCGAGGCGGCGACGGTGGCCACATGGCGGCCGACCTTGTCGGAGCCGGTGAAGGAGATGACCTTGGGAACGGGGTGCTCTATGAGGGCGTCGCCTATCTCCGCTATGTCGGTGACGACGACGTTCAGCACGCCCGCCGGAAGACCGGCGTCCGCGAAGAGCCGGGCCACCAGGCCGCCGCCGCACACCGGGGTGTTCTGGTGCGGCTTGAGGACGACCGCGTTGCCCATCGCCAGCGCGGGTGCCACGGACTTGATCGACAACAGGAACGGGAAGTTGAACGGGCTGATGACCCCGACGACCCCGACCGGCACCCGGTAGAGACGGTTCTCCTTGGTGTCGTCCGGGGACGGCAGAATGCGCCCCTCCGCACGCAGGGCCAGGTGGATGGCCTCACGTAAGAACTCCCGGACCAGGTGCAGCTCGAACGCTGCCTTGACCGCCGTGCCGCCGCACTCCGCCGTGATGGCGGCGGTCAGCTCCGCCTCATGGTCGTCGATGACGCGCAGCGCCCGTTCGAAGACGAGCCGGCGGGTGTACGGATTGGTGGCCGCCCAGCCCGGCTGGGCACGCTCGGCGGCGCGGTAGGCCTGGTCGATCTCGGTGACCGTGGCCACGGTGATCGACGCGAGCTTCTCCCCGTCGTAGGGATTGAAGTCCACGATGTCCCAGGAGCCACTGCCGGCTCGCCATTCCCCGTCGATGTACTGGTAGGCGAGGTCGGTGAAAATCGAATCGTAAGTGCCGTCGGACATGCGCCATCCTGTCTGCGAATAGCGGGGCGCTCGTGACGCCCGTAACGATTGCGTACTCCCGATGTGACGTCATCGTACTGATGAGTCAGCGGAGTTGAAGTAGGCGTCCGATCAGCTCGCGGCTGCCCGCCGGGGAAAGACTGTCGGCGTGCAGCCGGTCCATGACCCGCTCGTACTGGGCCACGTCCTCGCGCTTGTCCAGGTAGAGCGCGCTGGTCAGCTGCTCGAGATACACGACGTCGGAGAGGTCCGACTCGGGGAAGCGCAGCATCGTGAAGGCGCCGCTCTCGCCCGCGTGTCCGCCATGGGCGAAGGGCATCACCTGCAGCGTGACGTTCGGCTGCTCGGAGATGTCGATGAGATGCTGGAGCTGGTTGCGCATGACCGTTTCACCGCCGTACGGACGGTGCAGTGCGGCCTCGTCCAGCACGGCGTGAAAGCGCGGCGCCCGCTCGGAGAACAGCAGCTTCTGGCGCTCCATGCGCAGCGAGACGCGCCGCTCGACCTCGGCGGCGTCGGCCCGGGGCTGGCCGCGCACCACGACGGCGTGGGCATAGCCCTCGGTCTGCAGCAGGCCGTGCACGAACTGGACCTCGTAGATCGAGATGTGCGACGCGGCGCCCTCCAGGCCCACATAGGTCTGGAACCAGCTGGGCAGGACGTCGCCGTAGCTGTGCCACCAGCCGGCGACGTTGGCCTCCCGGGCCAGCCCCAGCAGCGGATCGCGCTCGGCGCCGTCGGTGACTCCGTAGAGCGTGAGCAGATCCTCGACGTCCCGTGCCTTGAAGCTCACCCGGCCCAACTCCATACGGCTGATCTTCGACTCCGACGCACGGATCGAGTACCCGGCTGCCTCGCGCGTGATGCCCCGTGACTCCCGCAGCCGCCTGAGCTGGGAGCCCAGGAGTATGCGCCGCACCACGGAACCGCTCGACTCGCTCGTGGCCATCATGGCGACCTTCCTCTTCCGGTCCTGTGCCAGGTTTTTTGTGGTCTCGTCGCTTCCGCACCCCTCTGAGGGCGACCCCCGCTACCCCCGGCGCCGAAGTCTGCCACTTCCGGGCTCCGTTGAGTGCATGTCCGGTTACGCAGACAAGCCAACGACGGGAGCGCTACCGAAGGAGGCGTAGGGAGAATTGCGCCGTAACCCCCCTGTGCGCCCCCAAATCCCTCTCGTGCACGTGCATCTGCCCTTGCATCCGCCCCGCGCATTGGCAACCATGGAGCTCGCACACGTGCACGTCACGTCCTCGATTGCCAGGAGTGCCTCGGATGGGTACCGAAGGATCGACTGTGCTCTCCCCTTTATGGAGAGGGCTGCCCCCGATCGACTCATCCGCCGTCTCCACCTCGGCCTCATGCGGACTGCCACCCCGCTTCGAAGCCGTGGGCACCGCCCGCAAGTTCACCCGATCCACGCTGGGCCAATGGAATCTGAACGGGCTCTTCGACGAGGTCGCCCTCGTCGTCTCCGAGCTCGTGACCAACTCCATGCGTTATGCCATACCGGCCGACCACAGGAGTGTCGGCACGGAGTACGAGCCGCCCGTACGTCTCCACCTGCTGCGCTGGACGTCGCGGCTGGTATGCGCCGTACGCGATCCGAGCGAGGCGAGCCCGGTCGCGGGCGAGGCCGGCGCCGGGGACGAACGCGGGCGAGGACTGTTCCTCGTGGAGCAGTTCACAGACGCGTGGGGATGGCATCCCCTCGCGGGGGCGTTGCACGGCAAGGTCGTCTGGGCGCTGTTCCGCCTGCCGCGCGACTGACGGCGCCGTTCGCGGCCTCGGCCGCCGCCCCGGCCCCCAAGCGCTCGTCACGACTACTCCCCTTCGCGATTCGGGGGGCTAATCGCGAACGAGGTAGTCGAATTCCCCGTCCTTGATCCCGAGGAGCATGGCCTCGATCTCGGCCGGGGTGTACACGAGCGCCGGGCCATCCGGGTGGCGGGAGTTGCGCACAGCGACCCCGCCACCCGGCAGCTTGGCGAACTCGACGCAGGAACCCTGGGAGTTGGAGTGGCGGCTCTTTCGCCAGACGACATCTTCGATGTCCGAGGCGGCCATGCCGTTGTGCGCCTGGGGCACTGGACTCTCCCGGATCATTTGCAGGGGGACACCCTCACCCGGAACAGGGATTCGAGGATGGCAACTGCTCCGGATCATAGCGGCGTTCATGTGCCGATGCATGAGCCGATGCACGTGCACTCAGGGTGTTCCCGCCACTACTTCACGACTTCTTCCCGGAAGCTGAACCTCCAGCAGAAGAGCCTCCGGAAAAGGGCATCGGCCTCATCTCACGGCATTCTTGATCCCTCGCGTGCGCCGCCGCCGGCGCCGCCCCGGGCGAGGGCGGTGGAAACGACCGGAATCCGACGTACCGCCGGGCCGGCCGGACCGGCGGGACGAGCCGGCAGCCGCCGCGAGCCGAGGTCACGGTGATTGTCAGACCCCCCTGGCAGACTCACATCCGTGAGCCGGGGGTGGAGGCGGGCCACGGGGGTGCTCGCCTCCGCCCCCGGCTCACGGGCCTGCCCGGCACTGCCCCATGCGGCCCATTTCAGCGGGCAGTACGGCGGGTCGCCTTGCACGATGGCAATGGACCCCCATTTCTCCCGCACCCCAGGGCAGGTTCCGCCATGACCCTCTGTCTCGACCAGCTGAACCGCTGCACCGTCGCCGTCGACCTCGGGGCGGCCAGGACCCGCGTCTACCTCAAGGACACCGGCCTGGTCGTGGACGAACCCAGCCTGGCGGCGGTCAACACCAGGACGGGTTCGCTGATCGCGGTCGGGGAGATGGCCGGCGGGATGGCCGGGCGGACGCCGGGCCACATCAGGGTCGTACGGCCGATCTCCGGCGGCACGGTCGTCGACATCGACATGGCCCAGCGGATGCTGCGCTTCCTGGTGGACGACAAGATCCGCCGGGCCTGGCGGCGCAAGCCGATGCTGCGCGCGGCCGTCTGCCTGCCGCACGACGCCGAGCCGATCGCCCAGCGGGCGGCCGTCGAGGTGCTCGGCGCGCTCGGCGCCCGCAAGGTCGAGATGGTCGACACGCTCATCGCCGCGGCGGTGGGCTGCGGGCTGCCGGTCGAGCAGCCCGAGGCGACGATGATCGTGGTGTGCGGCGCCGCGTCGACGCAGGTCGCGGTGTTGTCGCTGGGCTCGATCGTGGCGGCCGAGAAGGTCCAGGTGGGGGGCGACGCGATCGACTACGCCGTCGTCCAGCACCTGCGCAGCGAGCACGAACTGATGCTGGCCTCCAAGGGGTTGCACCCCCTGCACCTGGCGCTGTTCGACCCGATGCGGATCGGCACGGAGACCGAGGTGCGCGGCCGGGACGTGGCGACGGGGCTGTCGCGTACGGTCCTGGTGAACACCGCCCACGTCCGTGAGGCGATCCACACCCCGCTGACCGGCGTGCTGGACGCCATCGGGCGCGTTCTGCGCGAGTGCCCGCCGGATCTGGTGGCCGACCTCGCCGAGCGCGGGGTGATGCTCGCGGGCGGCAGTGCGATGCTCCCGGGGCTGGACACGATGATCGAGCAGGCGACCGGCATGGTCGTGCGCGTCGCGGACAACCCCGACACCTGTTCCGTCGTCGGGCTGGGCGCGATGATGGAGGGCAAGATCCGGCCGATGAAGCTGGACCCGATGGTGAGCTGAAATCCGACCCGGAGAGCGATTCCCCCATCGAATCCCCTCCGCGATCGAATCCCACCCGCCGCCTTGGGAACTTCTTTACCGTCCGGAACGGTTCTCCCTGTGCACCCCTATTCGCACAAGGAGATACACGCACATGGCGCTCTGGGACCGGCTCAAGGAATCGGCCACGACGATGCAGGGCCAGTTGCTGGCGAAGAAGAACGACCTGAAGAGCGGGGCGTTTCGTGACGCGAGCATGGCAATGTGCGCTCTGGTGGCGGCCGCTGACGGTTCGATCGACGCGTCCGAGCGGCAGCGCGTCGCCGCGCTGATCGCCACCAATGACGTTCTGCGGAACTTCCCCGCCGACGATCTGCAGGCACGTTTCAACGACTACTGCCAGAAACTCACCACCGATTTCGCCTTCGGCAAGGTCAGCGTCATGCAGACCATCGGCAAGGTGCACAAGAAGCCGACCGAGGCACGTGCCGTCATCCAGATCGGCATTGTCATCGGCGGCGCCGACGGCGACTTCGACAAGTCGGAACAGGCCGTCGTCCGCGAGGTCTGCTTCGCCCTGGGCGTCAACCCCGCCGAGTTCGACCTCTGAGCCCTCTGAGCCCTCTGACGGCGGGCGGGCGGGCGGCGGCGGATAACCGACCGCCGTTCCGCCCGCGGCACGGGCCCGGGTCGCCTCGGTGACCTGCGCCCGTGCCGCTGAGGGGCACCCGCCGTCCGGACTGCGGTGTCCGATCCGCCGGCCTTGCCGGCCGCTCGCCCGCCCCAGCAGATTGGGGGCCCATGGCGGACCGGCATCGCCCCCGCGCGGGCGGCTTCACCTACCTCCCCCTGGACCGCGAACTGATCGTGGTGGCGCGCGCCGAGGCGCGGCTGCGCGCGGGCCCCTCGGGCGTACGCTCCGAGGCGGGGGCCGACCTGCGCGCACTCGACGCGTTCCTGGCCGACGAGCGCCTGACCCTGGAACCCCTCTTCGGCGCCGGCCGTACTCCCCCGCTGGGCCTCTTCCACCGGGTGCACGGCACGGACCGGCGGCAGGAGGAGATCGCCGCCCGGCTGACCGCGCTGCCGGGCGTCGAGGCGGCGTACGTCAAACCGAGCGCCATGCCCGCCCGAGCCCCCGGCGACCCGGCCGAACCGCCCTCCGAGCACGGTGATCTCACTCGGCGTCAGGGATTTCTGGACCCCGCCCCCGCCGGGGTGGACGCCCGCTGGGCCTGGACCCTGCCGGGCGGCACCGGCGAGGGCGTACGGGTCGTCGACGTGGGGGCCGCCTGGCGGCTCGGCCACGAGAACCTGGGCCATCAGCTCGCCGGGATCGTCGCGGGCACGCCCGTGGCGGACCTGGCCTGGCGCAACCACGGCACGAACGCGATCGGCGTCGTGTGCGGCGACCGCGGCGGACCCGGCACCACCGGGCTGGCGCCCGGCGCCCACGTCGGCGCCGCCTCCTTCCACGGCATCGGCACCGCCGCCGCCATCCACCAGGCGGCGGCTCGCCTGTCGCCGGGGGACGTCGTCCTGGTCGGGCTGCACCGGCCCGGCCCCCGCTTCGGCTACCGCGACCGCGACGACCAGCGCGGCTGCGTCCCGTTGGAGTGGTGGCCCGACGACTTCGCGGCGATCCGGCACGCCACGGCGAACGGCGTCCTGGTCGTGGCGGCCGCCGGCAACGGCGCCGAGTGCCTGGACGACGCGCTGTACCGGGAGCGCCCGGACGGCTTCCCCGCCTGGTGGGACAACCCCTTCGACGCCCACGGCCCCTCGTCGGGCGCCGTCGTCGTGGGCGCGGGCGCCCCGCCGCCCGGCACCCACGGCCGCGACCACGGCCCGGACCGCTCCCGGCTCGCCTTCTCGTGCTTCGGGACGCGGGTGGACGCGCAGGGCTGGGGCCACGAGGTCACCACGACCGGCGGCCACTGGGACGGGCCCGGCGACCTGTGCGGCGGCCCGGACGAGGACGCCTGGTACACCGACGCCTTCCGGGGCACCTCCGCCGCGGCGGCCGTCGTCGGCGGCGCTCTGGCGTCCGTACAGGGCGCGCTCGGGGCGGCGGGCCTGCCGCCGCTGACGCCGCGGCGGGCGCGCGAGCTGCTGCGGACCACCGGCTCGCCGCAGCGGGACGCGCCCGGCCGACCCGCCGCCCAGCGCATCGGCGACCGCCCCGACCTGCGCGCGGCCCTCGCGCGGCTGCTGCCCGGCCCGGTCGGCTCCGGCGTCGCCGAACGGCTGTGGGACGAGCTGATGCCCTACCCGCCCGGGTCGGGTCCGCGGCTGCGGCTGTACGTGGCCGGGGCCTGGCGCGGGCTCGAGCGCCCCGGACCGGACGTCCGCCACGCGGTGCACGCCGCGTTCGCGGGCGGGCGGGCCGGGGACGTCCGCGTCTGGTACGCGGGCGACCGGGTCGTCGGCCTCGTCGTCGGCGACCCCGCCGACGGCGGGTGACCCCGCCGGGCCCCCGGCCTCAGACCGGCTGGGTCACGGGGGCGGCGCGCTCGCCGCCCCCGTGACCGTCGCCGTTCGCGCCGCCGTGGCCGTTGCTCCCGGACCAGGTCCCCAGCGCGATCTCCGCGGTGATGCCCGGTCCGAAGCCGGCGATGATGCCCCGGGCCTGGTGGTCGGCGCCGCCGTCCTGGAACAACCGCTCGAGGGCGTCGAAGATGACCGCGCTGGCGATGTTGCCGCGCTCGGTGAGGGTCTCCCTGCTGTAGCGGAACGTCTCCGGCGCCAGGCCCAGATAGTGGCTGAGGTCGTCCAGGATGCGCGGACCGCCGGCGTGCACGATGTAGAAGTCGAGCTCGGAGACGTCCCACTGGTGGGGCTCGGCCATGTCGCGCATGGCGGGCGCGAGCATCGCCATCGTGCCCGGCACCCGCTTGTCCAGGATGAAGTGGAAGCCGGTGTCCCGTACTCCGTAGGAGATCCACTCCTCGGTGTCGGGCACCAGATGTGAGCCGTTGGCCTGGATCCGCACGCCCGTGCCGCCCTCGCCGCGCACGACGGCCGCGGCCAGGGCGTCGCCGAAGAGCCCGTTGGAGAGCAGATTGCCGACGCCCAGGTCGGTGGGCTGGTAGAGCAGTGAACAGAATTCGCAAGCCACGATCAGCACGTTCGCCCCGGGATAGGCCCGGCAGAAGTCGTGGGCGCGGTTGATGGCCGCCCCGCCCGCCGCGCAGCCCAGCTGGGCGATGGGCAGCTGCCGGGTCTCGTTCCGGAAGTCCATGGTGTTGATCAGCCATGCCGTCATCGACGGCATCATGAAGCCGGTGCACGAGACGTAGACGATGAGGTCGATGTCACGGGTGGTCAGCTCGGCATGGTCGAGCGCACGCCGTACGACATCGGGAACGCGCGCCTTGGCCTCCCGTTCGTAGCGGGCGTTGCGCATGGTGAAGCCCGGATGTTTGAGCGTGTCCTCGATCGGTTGCACGAGGTGTCGTTTCTGCACACCCGTATTGCCGATCAGCCGGAGCGCGAGCCCCAGCTGCGGGTGATCGGCATGCAGCGTACGGGCGAGCTCCAGAGTCTCTTCCCGCGTGATCACATGCTCGGGGACGGCGATGGCCGGTCTGCACAAAGTTGCCATGACGGCCTCTCCCAGTCGCGTCGGTATCGATGCTCGATGCCCAGGACCGCCGAAATGATCCGGCAGGCTATGTCCAGTACATGCCGCATTGGGAAGACCGACACACATTTGGGTGGGAACTTCACCCGAAGAGTGGAATTTCCCATAGGGGCCGGGGTCGGCTCAAGGGCACGCCTTCCGTCACCGCCCGGCCCGTGGCGCGCGCTGTTCGTGCTGTTCACCCCAGGCGGCGAGGGGCCGCAGGCTCTCGTGCAGGGCGAGGCCGAGCTCGGTCAGCGAATAGCGCACGGAGCGGGGCAGGGTCCGGGAGCACTCGTCGCGGTGGACGACGCCGTCCAGCTCCATCTCGCGCAGCTGCTGGCTGAGCACCTTCTCGCTGACGCCGGGGATGGCGCGCCTGAGTTCGCCGAAGCGGAACGGATGGCGGTGCAGCTCGGTCAGGATCACGGGTTTCCACTTCCCGCCGATGACGCCCAGGGCGGCCACCAGCCCACCGGTGAACGACGGCAAGATCGGTAACGACTGGCCTCTCATGCCCCACCCCTTACCCGGCACCACGACCGCGGCTGACTGAGTCTCACCAATGACCAGCAGACCATACCGCATAAGCGGTATTTTTTCCTTTCGGAAGGGCTGCCTTTCCGCCCGACGGTCCCCCGCCCTCCGCGCCGAATTCCGGTTCCCGTACCCGCTCCTGTCGATTCGGAATTCTCTCTTCCAACGTGCAGGATTACTCCACCGCCACGGACACGGCCCCCCTGGAATGCCGGCAATCGGGGACCGTCAGACCCGTCGAAACAGAAGGAGGGTTTGCATGGCGCAGCAGGAGCGTGCGATCCGGACCCGGTGGGCGATTCTCGAGGCCGCCGGAAAGGTCTTCGACGAGTGGGGTTACGAAGCGGCCACCATCGCCCAGATCCTGGCGCAGGCCGAGGTGACGCGGGGCGCCCTGTACTTCCATTTCAGTTCCAAGGAGGACCTGGCGCGGGGCGTGCTCGACACGGCCGTCACCACGGAGGGCGTGCTGCCCCAGGAGCTCAAACTGCAGGAGCTGGTGGACGCCTCGCTGCTGCTGGCATACCGGCTGACGCGGGAGCCGCTGCTGCGGGCCTCCCTGCGGCTGTCCGTGGACCCGCGGGCGCGGGCGCTGTTCGGCACCAGGTGGCCCGACTGGATCGAGGTGCTCGCCGAGCTGTTGCGGCAGGCCGGCGCCAACGGGGAGACGCTGCCGGGCGTGGACCCCGTGCAGGTCGCGCGGCTGCTGGTCGGGTCCTGGACGGGGGTGCAGCTGGTCTCCGAGGCCGTGCCGCAGGAGGGGGAGCTGGTGCACGAGATCGCCGCGCTCTTCCGGCTGGTCCTGCCGGCCATCACCGTGCCCGAGGTGCTGCCCCGGCTGGACGTGGCGGCGGACCGGCCCTTGCGCCTGATGTCGGAGGCGGGCGTTCCGGCCCCGAACTGAGCGGTTCGCGCCGGGGCCGGTCGCCGAACCGGTCGCGGGGCCGGTCGCGGGGTGGGTCAGCCGGCGGGCGTCAGGTCGTGGAACCGGCGCTGGAAGTAGACCAGCGGCTCGCCCTCCCGCTCCGAGGCCTGGTGCACCTCGCCGATGAGGATCAGGTGGTCGCCGCCCGGAACGCGCCGCTCGGTGCGGCACTCCAGGCGTGCCAGCGCGCCCGGCAGGAGCGGCTGCCCGGCCGGCGAGAGCGTCACCCCCGACCCCGCGAACTTGTCCGCCCCCTTGCTGGCGAAGCGCCCCGCCAGCTCCTGCTGGTCCCGCGCCAGCAGGTGGACGACGAAGCCCTCCGAGCTGTCGAAGGCGTCGAAGCAGTTCGCTCTGTTGTCGAGGCACACCAGCACGAGCGCCGGGTCCAGCGACACCGAGGAGAACGCACTGGCCGTGAACCCGTGGTTCTGCCCGGCGGCGTCGCGCGTCGTCACCACGGTGACGCCGCTGGCCCAGTGGGAGAGCGCGGCGCGGAACAGGTCGGGGGAAATCGTCTCTGTCGTCTCTGTGAGCACGCCGCCAGACTGGGCGGCCCCACTCGAGGCGGGATCGAGGTACGGGTGAGAGGCGGTGGGGCGCGCCCCAGGCCGGAGTCCACCTCGCTTCGAGCCGCCGTATAGCGGCCCTCGCCACGCTGGCGGCGCCGAGCGCCACCCTACGACGGGGCGTTCCCGACCGGAGAAGAGGTCCGCGTGAGCATCGTCGAGGACAAGCCGCTGAACAGCACCCCGGACGGCATGGCCGACCGCGTGGCGGAGCTGGCCGAGCTGCGCGAGCAGATCCTCGAGGGGCCGAGCGCCAAGGCCACCGAGGCACAGAAGGCCAAGGGCAAGCTGACGGCCCGCGAGCGACTGGAACTCCTCTTCGACAAGGGGACCTTCAGCGAGACCGAGGCCTTCCGGCGGCACCGCGCCACCGGCTTCGGCCTGGAGGCGAGGAAGCCGTACACCGACGGCGTCGTCACCGGCTGGGGCGAGGTCGACGGCCGCACGGTCTTCGCCTACGCCCACGACTTCCGGATCTTCGGCGGCGCGCTCGGCGAGGCCCACGCCCAGAAGATCCACAAGCTGATGGACCTGGCCGAGACCGCGGGCGCCCCCATCGTGGGCCTGTGCGACGGCGCCGGCGCCCGCATCCAGGAGGGCGTCACCGCGCTGGCCGGCTACGGCGGCATCTTCCAGCGCAACGTCCGCAACTCCGGCGTGCTGCCCCAGATCAGCGTCATCATGGGTCCCTGCGCGGGCGGTGCCGCCTACTCCCCCGCCCTGACCGACTTCGTCTTCATGGTCCGGGGCACCTCGCAGATGTTCATCACCGGCCCCGACGTGGTCCAGGCGGTCACCGGCGAGCAGATCACCCAGGAGGGGCTCGGCGGCGCCGACGTCCACGCCGAGACCTCCGGGGTCGCCCACTTCGCGTACGACGACGAGGAGGCGGCCCTCGAGGACGTACGGCACCTGCTGTCGCTGCTGCCCTCCAACAACCGCGAGATGCCGCCCTCCGAGATCGCCCACGACCCGGCGGACCGGACCACCGAGCGCCTGCTCGACCTGGTGCCGGCCGACGGCAACCGCCCGTACGACATGCGCGCGGTCATCGAGGAGATCGTCGACGACGGCGACTTCTTCGAGGTGCACGAGCGCTGGGCGCCCAACATCATCTGCGCGCTGGCCCGGCTGGGCGGCGAGGTGACCGGGATCGTGGCCAACCAGCCGCAGCGGCTGGCCGGCGTGCTCGACATCGAGTCCTCCGAGAAGGCCGCCCGCTTCGTCCAGATGTGCGACGCCTTCAACATCCCGCTGGTCACCCTCGTGGACGTGCCCGGCTTCCTGCCCGGCGTCGACCAGGAGCACGGCGGCGTCATCCGGCACGGCGCCAAGCTGCTCTACGCCTACTGCAACGCCACCGTGCCCCGGATCTCCCTGGTGCTGCGCAAGGCCTACGGCGGGGCGTACATCGTGATGGACTCCCGCTCGATCGGCGTCGACCTCGCCCTGGCGTGGCCCACCAACGAGATCGCGGTCATGGGCGCCGAGGGCGCCGCCAACGTCGTCTTCCGGCGCGAGATCGCCGCCTCCGACGACCCGGAGGCCACCCGCCAGGCCCGCATCGCCGAGTACCGCGACGAGCTCATGCACCCCTACTACGCCGCCGAGCGCGGTCTGGTGGACGACGTCATCGACCCGGCCATGACCCGCACCGCCCTCATCGACGCGCTGACCATGCTCCGCAACAAGCACGCCGCGCTGCCCGCCCGCAAGCACGGCAACCAGCCGCAGTAGACGCGGGGCGGCCCCCGGCCCCGCAACGGAAAAGGCCCGGACCGTCGTGGACGGTCCGGGCCTTTTCCCGGGGGACGGGACAGGTGGCCTGCCCCGATTTACGCAGGTCCAGGCGTGCGGGGGCAAGTACCTACCTGAAAGTGCCCACTTACCTCGAAGTGCTTACCGTGACGTAAGCGCCGGGCACGGGGCGCGAGTGAAGTCACCTGTACGACCGGGTGGTTGACGTTCCACACCGCAACCCGGGAGTTGTCCGCCCCGAGCCGCCGAACGGACGATGAGGCGTTCCGAGGCCGACACCCGAACGCGGAAGGCGGGAACCCTCATGACGACGAACGGCGTGCACCCCGACCCCGAGCTGGCGGCCGCGGCCGCCGTGCCGCAGCGCATCGTCGAGGCCTGGGCGGCCCACGACGCCGAGGCCTTCGCCGAGGTCTTCACCGAAGACGGCACCATGATCCTGCCCGGTGTCTACGAGAAGGGCCGGGAGGGCATCCACCGGTTCATGACCGCCGCCTACCAGGGCCCCTTCAAGGGCACCCGGGTCACCGGCACACCCCTCGACCTCCGCCGGCTGGACGCCGGCACCGCACTGCTGATCACCCAGGGCGGGATACTGGCGGACGGGGAGAGCGAGGTCGCCGAGGAGCGGGGCGTACGGGCCTCCTGGCTGCTCGTACGGCGGGACGACACCTGGCTGCTGGCCGCCTACCAGAACACCCCGCGCCACGAGGCGTGAGCGCGACGACGACCGGCCCCGGCGGCTCCCGCCGACGGCCGGTCGTCCCGCGTCCCGGCCCGCGTCAGGGCGTGGCCGCGCCCTCCGGCTCCGCGGACCGCTCGCCGTCGCGGCCCGGGCCCGGGGCGTCCGCCGCCCGGCCGGCGGTCTCCTTGCCCCGCATCGCGACGGCCGTCGTGGCCAGCGCCATCGGCACCGCCACCACGGCGGCCACCCGGCTCAGCGACATGAAGGACGTCATCCAGGCGATGAGCGGCGGCCCGAACATGCCGCCCGACTTCCCGCACGCCGCCGCCAGCCCGCTGCCCATGCCCCGGAACGCCGTCGGGTAGGTCTGCGCGGCGTACGGTCCGAGGACCGCGACCACGCCGCTGGTGCCCGTCAGCAGGCCCATCAGCACGAGGATGACGGCGGGCGCGCTGTGCAGCGGGATCACCAGCAGGGCGAGCAGGGACACGGAGGCGACGGCGCCGTAGAGGGCCATCGTCTTACGGGACGACCAGCGGCTGTAGAGCCACGCGCCGACCGCCGTGCCGGGGATGGACAGCAGCGACGCCACGAAGAGGATCTGCGGGGGCTTCACCCCGACCCCCACCTTGGACAGCAGGCTCGGCAGGAAGGTGAGGAAGCCCCAGTAGATCAGGCCCCAGGCCAGCCCGTAGCCGCAGATGATCAGCGTCTGGACCAGGTAGCCGCGGCCGAAGAGGGCGCCCGGCCCCTGCCGCGGGCCCGGCTCGGCCCGGGGCGTGGTGTTCAGCCCGAACAGGCGGCTCATCCGCCGGGCCTCGGCGAGCCGGCCCCGGGAGGCCAGGAACGCCGGCGACTCCGGGATCCAGCGGTTGAGCACCAGCAGGGCCAGGGCCAGCGGCAGCTGGACGAACCACAGGATGCGCCAGCCGGCGATCGGCTCGAAGACGGCGGCCAGGCCGCTGGCCGCCAGATAGCCGCCCACGGTCGTCAGACCGGCCTGCAGGACCATCACGCCGCTGCGCCCGGGCAGCACCTCGGACATCAGCGCGTAGACGATGGGCAGCATGCCGCCCGCCGACATGCCCATCAGCAGGCACATGAACACGCTGGCCTCGAAGCTCGGCATCGCCCCGCAGACCGTCGTGGCCACGAACAGCAGGGCCGCCAGCAGCACGGCGGCGCGGCGCCCGATGCGGTCGGCCAGGTGCCCCCACAGCAGCGACCCGGCGACCGTCCCGGTCAGGCCGCCCATGGGCAGCCAGGCCACCTCGGAGGCGGACAGCGCGTACTCGGCGCGGGCGCCGGGCAGCATGAACGCCAGCGTGGCGGGCTTCATCTGGTCGACGACCAGCGCGAAGGACAGCACGGCCACCAGCCGCCTGCGGGCGAGCGTGCGGCGGGCCTCCGGCACGGGTTCCGGCTCCGGCTCGAGGACCTCGCGGGCCTGCGCGGCGGGCAGCCGGCGGGGGACGAGCCCGCCCGCCGCCATGACCAGCCCGGCCACGATCGCCACCATGGCCAGCCACATGGAGGCGTCCACCGGCATGTGGGCCATGCGGTAGTCCATCGACGCGGAGTCGGCGAACATCACGACGTGCTCGCCCACCCCGGCCGAGCAGACGAGCACGCCCGCCCAGAACAACGGGGGACGGGGTATCAGGACATGGCTCTCCACTCGTACTCCTCACAGGGGACGGGGAACGCGGGCCACCAGAATGCTGGGGGCCGTGGACCCTGTCTTCTCCCCCTGTGCTGTGTCACCCGCCCGGGGGTTCCGTGCCGTGTCACCCGCCCGGGGGTTCCTCGAGCACCGCGTACATCTCGGCGGCGCAGGGCGCGGTGACCAGGCCGGGCAGCAGCGAGCGCCACAGGGCCGTCGCCCAGCCGACCGGGTCGGCGGGTTCCGCTCCGGCCGCCAGCGCCTGCGGCAGCCCGGCGAACGCCGAGACGATCACCACGGCGGTCGGCCCGGGCAGCACGTCCGGCCGCAGGTCGCCCTGCTCGCGCGCCTCCGTCAGCAGCCCCTCGACGGCCGTCACCCAGGAGACGAACGGGCGCGGCACGGAGGGGCCGATGAGGTTGCGCTCGGACATCAGCCGCAGGCCGGCCCGCACCCCGGTCTGGTGCAGCAGCATCTGCGCGATGCGCCGGGAGAGTTCGATCAGCAGCCGTACGGCCCGGGGATGTTCGGGCCGCAGCCGGTCGGTCAGCTCGGACCATAAGTCGTAGTGCTCACGGACCACGGCCGCCGCGAGGGCCTCCTTCGAGGGGAAGTGGAAGTAGAGCGCGCCCTTGCTGATGCCCTGGCCGTCGACGACGTCCTCGAGGCGGGTACCGACGTACCCCCGGTCGTCGAAGACCGTGGCGGCAGCCCGGAGGATCACCTCACGGGTCCGGCTCGCGCGATCCTGCATGTGCCCCTTACCGCCCTGTGTGCTCCGCACTCCTCGGTATCCCAGCGCCTGGGCGTCCTCCCCGGCAACCTCGAGAATGCTCGCCGCTCCCGCCGTCCCCACGGCCCCGCTCCGCTCGATCGGGGGGCAGGCTCCGCACGTCCAAAGATGCCGAAGCCGCCCCGCCGGCACGACCATGAGCTCTCCGCCACCGGCGGACCGGTGGCCCAAGGCCAGGAGGCACCCGTGCCCACCGTGCTCGGATCGCTGCGCAGACTCGTCCTGACCCCGTCACCCGCGAGCGTCGGGTTCTCCGAACGCCGCTTCCCCGGCGCCTCGTCCCCCGCCGCCGGGCACCTCGAGGCCATTCCCCGGGCGGTGGTCTGCGGCTTCGAGTGGGCGATCGACGCCCGCGACCTGTGGGAGATCGAACGCCGGCTCGAACTGGCCGACCCGCCGCTGCGCGGGTTCGCCTACGAGGGCGCGACCATGGCCCTGACCGTGCGGGACGCGATGGGGCCTGGGCGGGGCAACCGCACCCGGGAGCTGCTGTCGGGCCGCGGCGGGCTGCCGCACATCTTCCTCAACTACATCGGCGTCGGCTTCGCGATGGCCCGCCTGCCCAGGGTGCTGTGGGGGAAGGTGCTGCCCGCGGTCAGCGGCTCGCCCTACCACCCGGTGATGAGCTGGCTGGCCGTCGACGGCTACGCCTTCGACCGCGCCTACTTCGACACCGGACGCTGGGTGGACCGGCAGTACCGGCCCGCCCCGTACCCCTGGCAGGGCTCGCCGGAGTACTTCCGGCGGGCCGCCGACCAGGGCGTGGGCCGGGCCCTGTGGTTCGTCCACGGCGCGCGGCCCGACCATGTGGCCGCTGCCGTGGGCCGGTTCGCCGGGGACCGGCACGGCGACCTGTGGAGCGGGGTGGGCCTCGCGGCGGTGTTCGCGGGGGGCGCCTCGCCCGCGGACCTGGCCGCCCTGCGCCGGGCGGCGGGCGCGTACGCGGGCGAGCTCGCCCAGGGCGCGGTCTTCGCCGCCAAGGCGCGCGACCACTCGGGGACCGTGCCCACGCACACCCACGCCGCCGTCACGGCGCTGGCGGGCGTCGGCGTCGAGAAGGCGTCCGCGCTGGCCGACGACTGCGCGGTGCCGCCCTCCGAATCGGGCCGCGTTCCGGCCTATGAAACCTGGCGCCGGAACGTGCGAATCCGCCTGCAATAGCAGGGGAATCGAGCACTCCTGAAGTAGACGGAAGTTCGTCGCGCGTGTGTACATTCGAATTCGGCTGACCGAGCACCACGAGGCATATCAACGAGGGGCGGTACAGCGCGTTGTCAACTCTTCTGCGTGCGCTCAGGCGCAAGATCCTCACCCCCGGCGTATCGGCCACGAGCCTGGAGCGACGTGGCTTCCACAAGAAGAATTCCGATGCCCGGGATTTGCTGGAGATGATCGGCCGGACGTTTCTCGAGGGCTATGGCCACGCGGTCGGTGAACGCTCGATCGCCGACGCCGAGGCCCGCCTGGAGTCCGTGCCCCGGCAGTTCCGCGGATTCGCCTACGAGGGCGCGGCCATGGGGGCCACCGTCCTCGACGCGCTGCCGGGCGGCGGGCGGCGGCTGCCCGCGCTGTTGTCCGGGCAGGGCCGCCACCACGCGTACATGGCCTACGTCGGCGTGGGCTGGGCCATGGCCCGGCTGCCGAGGTTCCTGTGGCCCGACGTGGCGACCACCGACCCCATGCTGCGCTGGCTCGTCCTCGACGGATACGGCTTCCACCAGGCCTACTTCCACACCGAGCGCTATGTGCGCGGGCAGTTCGAGGGCCCCGGCCTCGCCTGGGGCGCGGAGCCGGCCTCGTACCACCGGCACGCCGTCGACCAGGGCATCGGACGCGCACTGTGGTTCGTGGCGGGCACCGACCCCGAGCGCGCGGCGGACCTCATCGACGCCTATCCGGCACATCGCCGCCCCGACCTGTACAGCGGCACGGGACTGGCGGCCACCTACGCGGGCGGCGCCGACGAGGCCGAGCTGCGCCACCTCGCCGAGCGCTCCGGCCCGTACCGCCCCCAGCTGCTGCAGGGCGCGGCCTTCGCCGCCGAGGCGCGGGAGCGGGCCTCGCTGACCGTCGACCACACCCGACTGGCGACCCGGGTGCTGTGCGACATGGACCCGGCGCAGGCGGCGAAGCTGTGCTCCGGCACCCGCCCCGACGTGAGCGTCGGCGGCGACGTTCCCGCCTATGAGATCTGGCGGCGGCGGATCGCCGAAGAACTCGTTTCCCGGGGAAGGGGCTGATTCCCCATGGCGATACGGGCGATACGGCCCTGGCTCTTCAAACAGCTTCCCGGGATTGTCGCACTCGTCGTGATGGTCGGCATGTTCATCGCCGTTCAACCGCCGTCGACCTCGGCGGCCGACACGGCGAAGATGGCGGACGGTTACGCGTTCACGCCGATGACCATCGAGATGCCGGGCGGATACAAACAGCAGAACGTCCGTAAGGTCAACAAGGCCTACAAGCACATCGAGGCCTGGATTTCCTCGGTCGGCGCCGGCATCGCGATGAACGACATCGACGGCGACGGCCTGGCGAACGACCTGTGCGTCACCGACCCCCGCATCGACCAGGTGGCCGTGACGCCGGTGCCCGGCAGGAACGCGGGCCGCTACCGGCCCTTCGCGCTCGACCCGGCCCCGCTGCCGATGACCCGGACGATGGCCCCGATGGGCTGCGCGGCCGGCGACTTCAACGAGGACGGCCGCCCCGACCTGCTCGTCTACTACTGGGGGCGCACCCCCATCCTCTACCTGGCCAAGCCGGGCTCCGACGGGCGCAGTGCCGCCGCCTTCGAGCCCACCGAGCTGGTGCGGGGCGTGAGCTCCGGCGGGAAGTACACCGGCCCGCTGTGGAACAGCAACGCCACCACCATCGCCGACTTCGACGGCGACGGGCACGACGACATCTACATCGGGAACTACTTCCCCGACAGCCCGGTCCTCGACGACACCAAGGACGGCGGCGTGGTCATGAACGACTCGCTGTCCAACGCCCACAACGGCGGCGAGGACCACATCCTGCGCTGGACGCGGGGCGGCTTCGAGGAGGCGAAGGACGCGCTGCCCAAGCAGGTCCGGCACGGCTGGACGCTCGCCGTCTCCGCCACCGACCTCGACGGCGACCAGCTGCCGGAGATCTACCTCGCGCACGACTTCGGCACCTCGAAGCTGCTCTACAACAAGTCCACGCCCGGGAAGATCTCCTTCGCCGTGGTGGACGGGGCGCGGGACGCGATGACGCCCAAGTCCAAGCAGATCGGGCGGAGTTCCTTCAAGGGCATGGGCGTGGACTTCGGCGATCTGAACAACGACGGCCTGTACGACATGTTCGTCAGCAACATCACGACCTCGTTCGGCATCCAGGAGAGCAACTTCGCCTTCTTCAACCGGTCGAGCGACCAGAAGGCCGTGCGGGAACGTTTCCGCAGCGGTGAGGCGCCGTACGAGGACCGCAGCGCACCGCTGAACCTGGCCTGGTCCGGCTGGGGCTGGGACGTCAAGACGGGCGACTTCGACAACGACGGCACCCTGGAGATCGCCCAGGCCACCGGCTTCGTCAAGGGCAAGACCAACCGCTGGCCGCAGCTGCAGGAGCTCGCCACCGCCAACGACCAGCTGACGCACAACCCCCTGTGGTGGCCCAACGTCCGCTACGGCGACGACCTCGCCGGCAACCAGGTCATGCGCTTCTTCGCCAAGGGCGGAGACGGCCGCTACACCAACCTGTCCAAGCCCCTGGGCCTCGCCGTGCCGATCCCCACCCGGGGCATCGCCACCGGCGACGCCGACGGCGACGGGCGCCTGGACATGGCCGTCGCCCGGCAGTGGGGCGAGCCGGTCTTCTACCACAACGTCTCCTCCCACCCCGGCGACTTCCTCGAGCTGAAGCTCACCCATCCCTCCGGCTCGCCGGTGGTCGACGCCCAGGTCACCGTCACCCTGCCGGACGGCACCAAGCGGATCTCCCGCGTCGACGGCGGCGGCGGTCACTCGGGCAAGCGCAGCCACGAGGTCCACATCGGCCTGGGCAAGCGGGCCGACGGGCCGGTGCGGGTCCACCTGAAGTGGCGGGACCGCTCCGGCGAGGTGCGCGAACAGGACCTTCGTACGAGCCCGGGCCGGCACTCCTTCCAGCTCGGCTCCGAAGCCAAGGAGAAGTGACACAGATGGCCACTCAGGCAAGCAGCCCCCCGCCGCATCACGACCCCAAGGTCGTCACCGCGCTGCGCCGCTTCGCGATCTCCATCACGGTCCTGAACATCCTCGGCTACACCGTGCTCGGCTTCGAACAGCCCTGGACCTGGCCCCTGATCGCGGTGGCCACCGCCTACACGGTGGAGATCTCGCTGGAGGCCATCGCGGCGAAGGTCGACGGCCGCGCCCCGCGCTTCATGGGCCGGGGGCGGCGCGGCATGGTGGAGTTCCTCTTCCCCTCGCACATCACCGGCCTCGCGGTGAACATGCTGACCTACGTCAACGACCGCGTCTGGGTGATGATCTTCGGCGTGGTGGTGGCCGTCGGCACCAAGTGGGTGCTGCGGGCCCCCGTGCGCGGCCGCATGCGGCACTACATGAACCCGTCGAACTTCGGCATCGCCGTCATCCTCGTCCTGTTCCCCTGGGCCAGCATCGCCCCGCCGTACCACTTCACCGAGAACATCTCCGGCCCCTTCGACTGGGGCCTGCCCGTGGTCATCCTCGGCCTCGGCACGCTGCTGAACTCCAAGCTCACCGGGCGGATGTGGCTGATCGGCGCCTGGCTGATCGGCTTCGCCCTGCAGGCCGTCGTACGCGGCCTGGTCTTCGGCACCTCCATCCCGGCGGCGCTGGGCATGATGACGGGCACCGCCTTCGTGCTCTTCACCAACTACATGGTCACCGACCCCGGCACCTCCCCGTCCAAGCGCACCTCCCAGATCGCCTTCGGCGGCGGCGTCGCCGCGATGTACGGCCTGCTCACCGCGCTGGGCATCGCGTACGGCATCTTCTTCGCCACCGCCGCCGTCTGCCTGCTGCGCGGCGGCTACCTGTGGTGGCTGCACCTGAGCGAGAAACAGCGCGCGGCCACGGCGGCGGACCCCGCCGCGGCGACCGCCGGAACCGAGCGCCCCACGCCGTCCACCGGAGCGGGGAAGGAAGCGGTGGCTGCATGAGCAGGATCGCCATCGTCGGCATGGCGTGCCGCTATCCGGACGCCTCCTCCCCCCGCGAGCTGTGGGAGAACGCCGTCGCCGGACGCCGTGCCTTCCGCAGGCTCCCCGGCGTCCGGATGAACCTGGAGGACCACTGGGACGCGGACCCGGCCACCCCGGACCGCTTCTACGCGCGGGAAGCCGCGGTCCTCGAGGGCTACGAGTTCGACCGCATCGCCCACAAGGTCGCCGGCAGCACCTACCGCTCCACGGACCTCACCCACTGGCTCGCGCTCGACGTCGCCGGGCGGGCGCTCGCGGACGCGGGCTTCCCGCTGGGCGAGGGCCTGCCCCGCGAGCGGACCGGCGTGATCGTGGGCAACACCCTCACCGGCGAGTTCGCCCGGGCCAACGTCATGCGGCTGCGCTGGCCCTACGTACGGCGCGTGATGGCCGCGGCCCTCAAGGACGAGGGCTGGGACGACGACCGGCTCGCCGGCTTCCTCGAGGGCGTCGAGGTCGCGTACAAGAGCCCGTTCCCCGCCGTCGACGAGGACACCCTCGCCGGCGGCCTGTCCAACACCATCGCCGGACGCGTCTGCAACCACTTCGACCTGGGCGGCGGCGGATACACCGTCGACGGCGCCTGCTCCTCCTCGCTGCTGTCCGTCACCACCGCGGCGGCCGCCCTCCTCGCCGGCGACGTCGACGTCGCCGTCGCCGGCGGGGTCGACCTCTCCCTCGACCCGTTCGAGATCACCGGCTTCGCCAAGACCGGCGCCCTCGCCCGGCACGAGATGCGGGTCTACGACCGGGCCGCCAACGGCTTCTGGCCCGGCGAGGGCTGCGGCATGGTCGTGCTGATGCGCGAGGCCGACGCCCTCGCCGACGGGCACCGGATCTACGCCTCCGTCGCGGGCTGGGGCATCGCCTCCGACGGCCAGGGCGGCATCACCCGCCCCGAGGTCGGCGGCTACCAGCTGGCGTTGCGGCGCGCCTACGAACGGGCCGGGTTCGGCATCCAGACCGTGCCGCTCTTCGAGGGCCACGGCACCGGGACGGCCGTCGGGGACACCACCGAACTCCAGGCCCTGTCGCTGGCCAGGACCACCGCCGACCCCGAGGCCGCGCCCGCCGTCATCAGCTCGGTCAAAGCCATGATCGGCCACACCAAGGCCGCCGCCGGCGTCGCCGGCCTGATCAAGGCCGCGATGGCGCTCGACGCCCGGATGCTGCCCCCCGCCCTCGGCTGCCCCGACCCCCACGACCTGCTCACCGGCCCCCACCCGGCCCTGCGGGTGCTGCGCCGGGCCGAACCCTGGCCGGACGGCGCCCCGCCGCGCGCCGGCGTCACCGCCATGGGCTTCGGCGGCATCAACACCCACGTCGTCCTCGACCGGCCCGGCGCCCACCACCGCGCCGTCGCCGGCCCCCGCGACCGGACCCTGGCCTCCTCCGCGCAGGACGTCGAACTCCTCCTGCTCGACGGCGACTCCCCGCAGGAGCTCGCCGCCCGCCTCGACCGGCTGACCGGCTTCGTACCCCAGCTGTCCTACGCCCAGCTCGCCGACCTGGCCGCCGCCCTCCAGCGCGAGCTGCGCGACGCCCCCTACCGCGCCGCCGCCGTGGTCTCCTCGCCCGAGGACGCCGAACGCAGGCTGCGGCAGCTGCGCGACGCGGTGGACGCGGGCGAGACCAGCCTGTTCGCCGCCGACGGCCGCGTCTTCCTCGGCCGCGCCCGCGGCCCCGCCCGGATCGGCTTCCTCTTCCCCGGCCAGGGCTCCGGGCACGGCACCAGCGGCGGAGCGCTCGGCCGGCGGATGGCCGAGGCGGCCCAGGTCTACGAGCGGGCCGCGCTGCCCGCCGCCGGGGACATGGTGGCCACCGCCGTCGCCCAGCCGCGCATCGTCACCGGCTCGCTGGCCGGCCTGCGCGCGCTGCGCGCCCTGGGCGTGGAGGCGACCGTCGCGGTCGGCCACAGCCTGGGCGAGATCTCCGCGCTGCACTGGGCCGGCGCCATGGACGAGGAGACCCTGCTGCGGGTGGCCACCGTCCGCGGCGAGGCCATGACCGAGCACGGCGACTCCGGCACCATGGCCTCCCTCGCCGCCGCGCCCGAGGCGGTCCTCGCGCTGACCGCCGGGCTGCCGGTGGTCGTCGCCGGCTACAACGGGCCCGAGCAGACCGTCGTCGCCGGGCCCGCCGACGCCGTCGAGGCCGTGGCGGCCCGGGCCCGGGAGGCCGGCGTCGGCTGCACCCGGCTGCCCGTCTCGCACGCCTTCCACTCGCCCCTGGTCGCCCCCGCCGCCGAGGCCTTCGGCGACTGGCTCGCCGGCGTGGACTTCGCGGCGACGGACCGGCGGATCGTCTCCACCGTCACCGGCCGGGCCCTGGCGCCCGGCACCGACGTCCCCGCCCTGCTGCGCCGCCAGATCACCGACCCGGTGCTCTTCGCCCAGGCGGTCGAGCTGGCGGCCAAGGACGTCGACCTGTTCGTGGAGGTGGGCCCCGGACGGGTGCTCAGCGGCCTCGCCGCGACCACCACCGACGTACCCGCCATCGCGCTGGACACCGACGACGAGTCGCTGCGCGGGCTGCTGCAGGCGGCCGGCGCCGCCTACGTCGCCGGCACGCCCCTGGCCCACGAACGCCTCTTCCACGACCGGCTGATCCGTCCCCTGGAGATCGGCGCCGAACTCCGCTTCCTGGCCAGCCCCTGCGAGCAGGCCCCGGCGCCCCCGCCCCGTACGGACCGCGCCGCCGCCCCCGCCCCGTCACCGCGCCCGGCGGCCGGCCGGGACGCCGCGCACGGCCCGTCCGCCGCTCCCGGCGGCGCGGCGCGCGACACGGCGTGCGACACGGCGGACGACGGCACCGGCGCGGACGGCGAGCGCGCCGCCGCCCTGCTGCGCCGCCTGGTCGCCGAACGCGCCGAACTGCCCCTGGACCTCGTCGGCGACGACAGCCGGCTCCTGGACGACCTGCACCTGAGCTCGATCACGGTGGGACAGCTCGTCAACCGCGCCGCGCGCCGGCTCGGCGTGCCGCCCGCCCAGGTGCCCACCAACTTCGCCACCGCGACCGTCGGCGAGCTCGCCGAGACCCTCGACACCCTCGCCGGCACGGACCGGGACGGCGACGCCGCCCCCGTACCCGTCGTCGCGGGCGCCGCACCCTGGGCCCGCGCCTTCGCGCCCGGGTACGACGAACTCCCCCCGCCCGCCGGGCCGCTGCCCGAGCCCGACGGGCCCTGGCGGCTGTTCACGCCCGGCGGCACGCCGCTCGCCGAGCCACTGCGCACCGCGCTGGAGAGCGCGGGGGCCGGCTCCGGCGTCCTGGTGTGGCTGCCGCCCGACTGCTCCGAGGAGCAGCTGGAGCCGGCGCTCGAGGCCGCCCGGGCGGCACTGGCGGACACGACCGCGAGCCGGTTCGTCCTCGTCCAGCACGGGCGCGGCGCGGCCGGTCTCGCCAAGACGCTGCACCTGGAGGCGCCGCGCCTGCGCACCACCGTGGTGCGGGTGCCCGAGGTGCCGGAGCTTCCGGAGGCGGTCGGCTGGGTGGTGGCAGAGACCGCGGCGACCACACGCTTCTCCGAGGTCCACTACGACGCCGACGGCACCCGCCGGGTGCCCGTCCTGCGCGCGCTGCCCATGGCGCCCGCGCACCCCGAACAGCCGCTGGACGACGGCGACGTGCTGCTGGTGACCGGCGGCGGCAAGGGGATCTCGGCGGAGTGCGCGCTGGCCCTCGCCACGGACACCGGCGCCCGCCTGGCCGTCCTGGGCCGCTCCGACCCGAAGGCGGACCCGGAGCTGGCGGCGAACCTGAAGCGGATGGCCGAGGGCGGAACGACCGTGCGCTACGCGCGTGCCGACCTCACCGACCCGGAGGCCACCCGCGCCGCCGTCGAGGAGCTGACGCGGGACCTGGGGCCGGTCACCGCCGTGCTGCACGGCGCGGGCCGCAACGAACCCACCGCCCTGACCGGGCTGGACATGGCGGCGTTCCGGCGGACGTTCGCGCCCAAGGTCGACGGGCTGCGCCACCTGCTGGACGCGCTCGACCCGGCGCGGCTGCGGCTGCTGGTCGCCTTCGGCAGCGTCATCGGCCGCTCCGGGCTGCGCGGCGAGGCCCATTACGCCACCGCCAACGAGTGGCTGACCGACTTCACCGAGGAGGTGGCACGGCGGCACCCGCACTGCCGTGCGCTGTGCCTGGAGTGGTCGGTGTGGTCCGGGGTGGGGATGGGCGAGCGGCTGTCGGTCGTGGAGTCCCTCTCCCGCGAGGGCGTCACCCCCCTCTCCCCCGACCAGGGCGTGGCCGTCCTGCGGCGACTGCTCGCCGACCCCGAGGCCCGCGGACCGGTGGTGGTCACCGGCCGCACCGAGGGCGTCGCGACCCTGCGGCACGACCTCCCGCCGCTGCCGCTGCTGCGCTTCACCGGCAAGCCGCTCGTGCGCTACCACGGCGTGGAGCTGGTCACCGAGGTCGAACTGAACGCCGGCACCGACCCCTACCTGGCCGACCACCTCCTCGACGGCGACCTGCTCTTCCCCGCCGTGCTGGGGATGGAGGCCATGACCCAGGTCGCCACCGCCGCCACCGGCTGGACGGCCGTACCGGTGATCGAACGGGCGGAGTTCCTGCGGCCCGTCGTGGTGCCCCCCGCTGGCAGCACGACGATCCGCGTCGCCGCGACCGTCACCGGCCCCGAGACCGTCGAGGTCGCCGTGCACAGCGAGGAGACGGGCTTCGCCGCCGAGCACTTCCGGGCCCGCCTGGTCTTCTCCGGGGCCGCCGTCCCCGACGGGCCGCCCCTGCCGGCGGAGGACGACGCGCCGCCCGTGCCGCTGGACGCGGCGGCCGACCTCTACGGAAGCGTGCTGTTCCAGGGCCCGCGCTTCCAGCGGCTGCGCCGCTTCCACCGGGCCGCCGCCCGGCAGGTCGACGCCGACGTGGCCACGGCCGGACCGGCCGGCTGGTTCGCGGGCTTCCTGCCGGACCGGCTGCTGCTGGGCGACCCCGGCATGCGGGACGCGCTGATGCACGGCAACCAGGTGTGCGTACCGGACGCGACGCTGCTGCCGTCCGGCGTCGAGCGGGTGTACCCCCTCGGCGGCGGCACGGCACCCCAGGGCCCACTGCGCTACCGCGCCACCGAGCGCGAACGCGACGGCGACACCTACGTCTACGACATCGCGGTGCGCGACGGGCGGGGCGAGGTCGTCGAACGCTGGGAGGGGCTGCGGCTGCGGGCAGTACGCCAGGGCGACGGCGGCGGACCCTGGGCGGCCCCCCTGCTGGGCCCCTACCTGGAGCGCGCGGTGGAGGACGTCCTGGGTACGCGCATGGCCGTCGTCGTGGAACCGCACGGCGGCGAGGGCGATCGCAGGGCCCGTACCGCGCTCGCGGTGCGACGGGCCCTGGGCCGCCCGGCCGAGGTGCGCCACCGCCCCGACGGCCGCCCGGAGACCGACGGCGGCGACGTCGTCTCGGCCTCCCACGGCGCCGGGATCACCCTGTGCGTCGTCGCCGGCTCGACGGTGGCCTGCGACGCCGAGACCGTGACCGCCAGGCCCGCGGACGAGTGGGCCGCGCTCCTGGGCGCCCACGCGCCGCTGGCCGCCCTGCTCGCCGAGCAGTCGGGCGAGGCGTACGACAGCGCCGCCACGCGCGCGTGGACCGCCCTCGAGTGCCTGAAGAAGGCCGGGATCATGACCGACGCCCCGCTCACCCTCGACCCGCCGCGCGGCGACCGCTGGGCGGTCCTCGCCTCGGGCGGCCTGCGCGTCGCGACGTTCGCCACCGCGCTGCGCGGCGAACCCCGGACGGTCGTCCTGGCATTCCTGACCGAAGGAACCGAAGGAGCGGGACGCGGATGACCGACTACTTCGAGTACCGGCACACGGTGGGCCTCGAGGAGACCAACCTCGTCGGCAACGTCTACTACGTGCACTACCTGCGCTGGCAGGGCCGCTGCCGGGAGATGTTCCTCAAGGAACGGGCACCCGGTGTCCTCGCCGAACTGCGCGAGGACCTCAAGCTGTTCACGCTCAAGGTGGACTGCGAGTTCTTCGCCGAGATCACCGCCTTCGACGAGCTCTCCGTCCGCATGCGGCTGTCCGAACTCGCCCAGACCCAGCTCGAGTTCACCTTCGACTACATACGGCTGGGCCCGGACGGCGACCAGCCGCTCGTCGCCCGCGGCCGCCAGCGCGTCGCCTGCATGCGCGGGCCCAACACCGCCACCGCCCCGGCGCTGGTGCCCGAGGCCCTGGCCCGGGCGCTCGCGCCGTACGCCGCCGGGGGCCCGGCGCTCACGGGGAGGCCGGCATGACACCACCGCACGGCATGACACCGCACGGCACGCGGCGGAACGGCACCGGCCGCACCCCGCCGGGGCCACCGCGCAGGGCGCTGCCCGGCCTGCTGAAGAAGCTCGCCACGGACCGGCTCGCCCTCATGCGGGACGCGGCGGACCTCGGCGACGCGGTGCGGGTGTCCATGGGCCCCAAGACGCTCTACGTCTTCAACCACCCCGACCACGCCAAGCACGTCCTCGCCGACAACAGCGCCAACTACCACAAGGGCATCGGCCTGGTGGAGGCCCGCCGCGCCCTGGGCGACGGCCTGCTGACCAGCGACGGCGAGCGCTGGCGGGCCCAGCGCCGCACCATCCAGCCCGTCTTCCAGCACAAGCGCGTCGCCGGGCAGGCCGACGTCGTCGCCGAGGAGGCGGCGAAGCTGGTGGCCCGGCTGCGCGCCCACGAGGGCGGCGACCCCGTCGACGTGGTGCGGGAGCTGACCGGGCTGACCCTCGGCGTGCTCGGGCACACCCTGCTGGACGCCGACCTCACCACCCACGCCACGGTGGCCCACGACTTCGAGGCCGTGCAGGACCAGGCGATGTTCGAGATGGTCTCCCAGGGCCTGGTGCCCATGTGGGTGCCGCTCCCCCACCAGCTGCGCTTCCGCCGCGCCCGCAGGCGGCTGCGGGAGGTGGTCGACCGTCTGGTCGCCGAGCGCGGCGGCCGCCCCGGCGGCGCCGACGGCGACGACGCGCTGTCCCGGCTGATCGCCTCGACCCGGCTCGACGCCGCCGGACCCCGCGCCGGTCGGCAGCGGCTCCACGACGAACTGGTCACCCTGCTGCTCGCCGGGCACGAGACCACCGCGAGCACGCTGGGCTGGACCTTCCACCTGCTCGACCGGCACCCCGAGGCACGGGCCAGGGTGCGCGAGGAGGCGGTGACGGTCCTCGGCGACCGGGCGCCCCGCTACGAGGACCTGCGGCGGCTGACGTACACCACGGCGGTCGTCCAGGAGGCGATGCGGCTCTACCCGCCGGTGTGGATCCTGCCCCGCAGGGCCCAGGGAGCGGACGACGTGGACGGCTGGGCGGTGCCGCCCGGCTCGGACGTCCTGATCTGCCCGTACACCCTCCACCGCCACCCGGCGTTCTGGGACGCGCCCGAGCGCTTCGACCCGGACCGCTTCGGCCCGGACGGCGGGGGCGACCGGCCCCGCTACGCCTACCTTCCCTTCGGCGCCGGCCCCCGCTTCTGCGTGGGCAGCAATCTCGGCATGATGGAGGCCGTCTTCGTGACGGCCGCGGTCGTACGGGAACTCACCCTGAGCACACCGCCGGGCCACCGGGTGATCCCCGAGCCCATGCTCTCCCTGCGGGTGCGGGGCGGGCTGCCGATGGCGGTCCGGGCCGCGGCATGACCGCGGCCCCGAGCGGGACTTCCCGCGTGCCGCGGCCGCACGGCCGGCCCCCGGCCCTCAGCCGGCCCCCGGCCCTCAGCCGGCCCCCGGCCCTCAGCCGGCTCCCGACCCTCAGCCGGCGACGGCCTCGAGGGCCGCCATCCGCAGGTCGAGCAGCGCCAGCAGCACCGGCGGGTCCAGCGTCCGCACGCCGCGCAGCCAGATGTCGGCGGGGGCGAGGACGGTGTCGGGAAGGACGGTGAGGGGGCCGAAGGCCCCGACGGACGGGGTCACGGCGTCGCCGAGACCCGAGGGCACGCCCTCGTATCCGAAGGGAACCGAGTGCACCAGCAGATGCCAGGTGCCCACGGGCACGTCCGGCAGCTCGTAGGCGCCGGGCCCGTCGAGCACCGCGCAGCGCACGGGCTGGCCCTGGGGAACGCAGCCGGGGAAGAGGCCCATGAAGACGAAACCCGGCGACCGGGCGGGCGGAAGGAGGACCTCGCCCCGCAGCGACTGCTGCCGGCCGCCCGTCCAGTGACTGTCGTCGGTGCGGATCTCCGAGGTGAATCCGCCCATTTCGCGATACGCGGAGGGAGCGACGCCCACACATATCTTGAAACGTGAACTGAACGTCCCGACGCTGCTGTAGCCGACCTCGCTGCTGATGTCGGCGATGCTCATCGACGTACCGACGAGAAGGCGTTTGGCCTCCTGGAGCCTGAGCGCGGAAAGGAAGCGCCCCGGTGAGACCCCGGTGGTGTCCCGGAAGATCCGGGTGAAGTGGAACTTGCTGAACATCGCCGTACGGGCCATGTCGTCGATGGTGAGCTCTTGGCCGAGATTGGCGTGCATGTCATCGATGACCCTTTTGACGGCCAACTCGGTGGAATTCAGCATGACCCCTCCCTGATTCGATGAAGATGCATCACGGTGTGGCGGCGGTCATTCGGCGGACGTGCGGCGGTGCATTTCCCGGGCGATCTGCCGCCAGGTGTCCGAGCACTGCCGGGCCAGTTCGGCCACGGCGTCCGCGCAGTGCGGCGGGACGGCGTCCATCCGCCTTTTCCAGTCGTCGCCCATGGCGACCTGAGTGTGCAGCCAGCGCAGCAGTTCCCGGCCCGACTCGCTCTGCCGCAGCGAGGGGTCGCCGGCGAGCCTGCGCAGCGTGAAATGAGGATCTCGTGTGCCGTCGTGTTCGTCCGGTCCCGTCCGCGCGGTCGTCCCCGCGGTCGTCCCCGCGCGCCCGGCGCCGTCGCCGGTCGCGGTGCGCGTCGCGGGGACGGGGGCCTCCCCGCGGCGAAGCCGGGTGCGGACGTCGTGCGCGGTGCCCACGGAAATGCCGGCGACCCTGGCGATCTCGCGAAGGGGCAGGTCGGGCCGCTCGGCGATGACCTCCGAGGCCCGGATGCGGCCGGCGGCGCGGTTGAGCGGGTGCGGCTTGCCGTCGGTGCCGATGCGGACGTTCACCCGCAGCGAATCCGCGGCTGAACGCCGCCGCACGGCTCCCACCGACCGGGCGGCCAGGCCCGTGTAGGCGGCGACGGCGCGGTCGGAGAGGAGGGGGTGCGAGGTCAGGATCCGGCCCGCCGCGGCCTTGCGGTCGGCCATCGACAGGGGGAGTCCGTGCGAGATGTTGGCGACGACCGAGCGGAGGAACGCCTCCGCGGCGGAGCCGTCGAAGAACGTGGCCGCGATCTCGGAGCGGCCGTTCAGTTCGGCGGCCCGTATCCGGTGCATTCCGTCGATGACCCGCAGGTTCGTCCGGTGGACGAGGATCGGCGGTAATTCCGATTCCTTCTCCGCCAGCTGGCGCGCGTGTTCCTCGTCCAGTCCGTCCAGCCGCGGCGAATCCGCGGGAAGGAGGTTGTCGATTCGCACCGCATAGGCGTAGCGCACACCGACGTCGGCTCTTTCCATACTGTCCCCCGTGGTTCGTTCTTGCCTCGCATGATCGGTTCCTCGAGCGGGCCGTACTTCACGGTGGAGCGGACCGGGCAGGCGCACGCGACGGCGACCCGGCCTTGATCGGTCAGAGCCTACCGGCTGGCCGGTTTTTGGCAAGAATTTCAAACGGGTTTGCACCGAGGGAATTCGGAACGATTCCTTCCGAACTCGCCGGTAACCTGGGCGCGCCCGCGCCCCCAGCCTATTACCGGCACACCGAAAGCCATATCCACGCAGTGGAGGCGGAGTTGAGTGACCGGAAGATACCGGACGAGCAGCACACGGCGCGGACGCTCGAGGCGTACGCGGACACCATCCTCGACGGCGCGGCCGCGGCCGGCGCCCTGGAGCTCCTGCGCTGGGACGCCACCGGCATCTCCCAGGACCTGGACGAACTCGCGCGGCTGCTCGACGAGCACGCCCGGTCCCACGCCGACGAGCACGCCCTGCCGCCCGACGGCACGTCACCGGCCTTCGAGGCGCTTCCGCCCGGCCACCGCGCGGCCCTCGTCCGGCGGCTGACCGCGCCCGGCCACCCCGAGCGCGAATTCTGGGTGCTGCTCGCGCTGTTCTGCAACATGGCCTTCGACTCGGCCGCCCACCTGCACACCGCCGAGGCGATCGCCGCCGGCCATCCGGGCCTCGCCGTCATGGGCATGCGCCGGCCCGACCCCGACGGCCTGTGGCGCTACCCCGACCACTCCTACGGACGGCCGCTGGCGCGCCTGCACCCCGACACGACACCCTCAGGGAGCCCGGCATGAGCAGCACCGAACGCACCGACGTCCTCGTCGTCGGCAGCGGCTTCGGCGGCGCGATCGCCGCCTACCACCTCGCCGCGGGCGGCGCCTCGGTCACCGTCCTCGAGCGCGGGCCGTGGCTGGAGGGCGCCGACTTCGAGCAGGACTACAAGCTCGGCTCCTCCTACACCCGCGCCTTCGACTTCGTCGTCGGCGACGGCATGAGCGTGCTCGGCGGCAACTGCGTCGGCGGCGGCAGCGTCGTCTACTTCGCGGCGATGCCCCGCGCCCCCCGGTTCGTCTTCGACCGGCAGGGCAGCATCGGCCGGCGCATGTGGCCGGCGGCGATCAGCCGCGACACCCTGGACCCCTGGTACGACCGGGTCGCCGAGGCCATGCCCGTCACCCGCCAGGACTGGAACGACGTCACCTACGCGGGCGGGCTGTGGGCGGCCGCCTGCCACCACGCCGGCCGCACCGCCAACCCCCTGCCCGTGGCCATCGACGGCGACAAGTGCGTCAACTGCAACTGGATGATGGCCGGCTGCCGCTTCGACGCCAAGCGGTCGCTGCTCTTCAACTACCTGCCCGCCGCCCTCGCCCACGGGGCCGAGATCCGGCCGCTGCACGAGGTGCAGTACCTCTCGAGGACCGACGACGGCGGCTTCCGCGCCCACTACACGCTCATCGACGCGGAGGACTACCGCGTCCACGGCGAGAGCGGCACCATCGACGCCAAGCTCGTCGTACTGGCGGCCGGGGCCGGAGCCACCCCCGTCATCCTCCAGCGCAGCGAGGCCGCCCTCGGCGCCATGCCCCGGGCCGTCGGCCGCTACTTCTCCGGCAACGGCGAACGCCTCAACACCGCCGTCCTCGACGAGGCCAAGGTCGCCGAGGTCCTCGGCCTCACCCGCCCCGACGGCACGGCGTACGAGGCCAACCACATCGGCCGGGGCCCCACCGCCGCCAGCTGGGACCGCCTCGACGGCTCGCTGCCGGAGTTCTCCCGCTACTCGCTCGAACAGCTCTACTTCCCGCCCGGCCTCGGCACCATCCTCGCCCAGACCGCCGGCGCCGACGGGCCCGTATGGTTCGGCCCGGAGAAGCGGAAGATGCTCGAGCGCTGGCGCTCCTGGCTGACGATCTTCACGATGAGCGAGGACGACAACGAGGGCGTCTTCGGCCCGCCCCCGGCCACCGGCAACGCCCACCGCATCTCGCAGCAGATGCTCGGCCGCGGCTCGCTGCGGTACGTACCGACCGAGAACACCCTGCGCGGCTGGGCCAGTTCCGACGCCGAGGTGAAGGAGATCCTGGAGAAGGACGGGCTCGCCACCGTCCTGCCGTGGACCAACGACGTCGTCGGCGCCTACACCGTCCACCCACTCGCCTCCTGCCGCATCGGCGACGACCCCGCCACCTCGGCCCTCGACGACCGCCACGAACTGCGCGGCCACCCCGGGATCTTCGTCACCGACGGCTCGGCCGTGCCCGGCGCCCTGACCGTCAACCCCGCCATGACCATCGCCGCGCTCGCCGAACGCGCCGTGCCGGGCATCGTGCGCGCCGCCCGTGAGCGGGGCGTCGAGGTCGACTACGGAGCCCCGGCGCCCGACGGCTCGACGGCCGGGCGGCGCGGCGTGCTGCCCGTGGTCTCCGCACGATGACCGCGGCCACCACGGCGAGAACGCTCGTCCGCACGGCGCTGCGCGGCTCGCTGGCACAGATCCGGCACGTACGGGCGGTGCCGCCGGGCGCCGCCCGGGGCATGGTCGCCGCCGTGTACGCCGCCTCCGAGCGGGAGTTCGGGCTGCTCGCGCCGCCGCTGGCCCTGCACTCCCCCGCGCCCGAGTCCCTCGCCGCCTGCTGGCTGATGCTCCGCGAGACCCTCCTCGCCGACGGCCGGGTGAGCCGCGCCGCCAAGGAGGCGGTCGCCACCGGCGTCTCGCGGGACAACTCCTGCCCCTACTGCGTCGACGTGCACCGGGCCCAGGTGCGCACGCTGCCACCGGACGACGCCGCCGGGCGCCTGTCGACCTGGGCCCGGCGCGGCGGGCCGCGCCCGTTCCCGGACGAGGACGCGCCGGAGGTCATCGGCGTGGCGGTGACCTTCCACTACCTCAACCGCATGGTCAACCTCTTCCTGCGCGACTCGCCCGTACCGCCGCTCGCCCCCGCCGCCCTGCGCGGCGGAATGCTGCGGGCCGTCAGCCGCGTCACGCGCCCGCCGGCACCCGGCGCCCCCGCGCCCGGCGACTCGCTGGGGCTGCTGCCCGCCGCACCCCTGCCGCCCGACCTGGCCTGGGCGGCGGGACGGCCCGCCGTCGCGGGCGCCTTCGCCCGGGCCGCCGCGGCCGCCGACGCCGCGGGCGACCGCTCGGTGCCGGAGCCCGTACGCCGGCTGGTCCACGACGCCCTGGCCGACGCGGCCGACGGGCCGCCGGACCGCCCCGGCCCCCTCCGGGCCGAGGCCGCGGCGGACGGCCTGCCGCCGACACTGCGCCCGGCGGGCCGGCTGGCCCTGCTGACCGCGCTGGCCTCCTACCGGGCGGGCCCGGAGGCCGTCGCCGCCTTCCGGGCCTGCCGCCCCGGCGACCGGCCGCTGATCGAACTCACCTCGTGGGCCGCGTTCACGGCGGCCCGGCGGGCCGGCGCCCGGCTCGCCCTCCGATGACCGAAGTCGACCGAAGACCGATGAAGTTCGCCGACGTTCGCCGAAGTCCGCTGAAGTCCGCCGAAGTCCGCTGAAGCTCGCTGAAGGGAATCCGCACATGGACAACGTCCAGGACGTACTGAAGGACCTGACCGCCGCCATCGACGACCTCGACCGGCTCGTGGCCGGCCTCGACGACGAGAAGTGGCGCGCGCAGACACCGGCGCCCGGCTGGTCCGTGGCCGACCAGATCGCCCACCTGACCTTCATCTTCGACGCGGCCGGCACGGCGGCGAGCGACCCGGAGGCCTTCAAGGCGATGGCCGCCGGCGCGGCGCGCGACTTCGACGGCGCGGTGAACGCGGCCCTCCAGCCGTACCGCGCCCTGACCCGCGAGCAGGTGCTGGCCCGCTGGCGGAGCTCGGCCGAGGCGTCGGTCGCGGCCCTGGCGGCGGTGCCCGCCGGGCAGGTGGTGCCGTGGCTGGTCAACCCGCTCCCGCCGGCCGTGCTGGCCTGCGCCGGGCACATGGAGGTCTTCGCGCACGGCCAGGACATCGCCGACGCGGTCGGCGTCCGCCCCGAGCCCACCGACCGGCTCCGCCACCTCGCCGGATTCATCGCCCTCACCCGGGACTTCGGCTATCTCTCCCGGGGCCTGACACCCCCGAGCGAGCCCTTCCGCTTCGAGCTGACCGCGCCCTCCGGCACCCGCTGGGAGTTCGGCCCCGCCGACGCCGCACAGAAGATCAGCGGCCCCGCCCTGGACCTCTGCCTGCTGGCGACCCGGCGCCGGCACCCCGACGACCTCGCCCTCGTCGCCACGGGCGACGAGGCGGCCCGCTGGCTGCCCATGGCCCAGTGCTATCGCGGCCCGTCCGGCGAGGGACGCAGGCCCGGGCAGTTCGCCGGTACGGACGCCACGTCCTGAGACACCCCTCGGGGCCCGGACCGGTGGGGGTCGGTCCGGGCCCCGGCTTGGGGAGCGGCTGAGGCCCCGGTTCCCGGAGCGGCTGAGGCCCCGGCTTCGGGAACCGCTTCAGGAACGGCTGAGTTCGCCCCGCGCCGCCGAGCGCCGCTCCGTACCCCGCTGCTCGATGTCGCGGGCGAATTTCAGCCACTGCTCGGCGCAGCGTCGCGCCGCCTGGGCCACGTCGGCCGTGCGGTGCGGCGGCACGCTCTCGGCGAGCCAGCGCAGCTTCTCGCTGTCCAGGGAGCGGAAGCTCAGCAGCCGCAGCAGGGTCCGGCCGGACTCGGAGAAGCGCAGCGAGGGGTCGCGGCGCATGGCGGAGCCGCTGTCGAAGGGCATCGGCACCTCATCGCCCGTACTGCCCTCCGCGGCGCGCAACTTCGCCGGCACCGGGTCCTCGCCGTGGCGCAGCCGCTCGCGCACGTCCCGTGCGGTGGCCACGGCCACCCCCGCCACCTGGGCGATCTCCCGCAGGGACGCCCCGGGCCGGTCGGTGATGTACTGCACGGCGCGCCGGCGCCCGTCCGCCGCGTTGAGCGGGCGGACCCGCCCGTCGCGTCCCGTCCGCGCGTTCAGGCCCTTGTCGCGGCCTATGGAGCGCCGCCGCTGGGCGACGACGCTGGCAGAGACGCCGGTGAGCGCGGCGATGCGCCGGTCCGACCAGTGCGGGTGGCTGACGAGGATGCGCGCGGCGGCGGCCGTACGGTCCTCGTGGGTGAGCGGCATGCCCTGCGTGGTGTTCAGCCGGACGGCGAGGACGAACGCGTCCTCCGGCGTCCCGTCGACGAACCGCACCTCTATCCGCGCGTCGCCGCGGCGCTGGGCGGCGCGATGGCGGTGCACGCCGTCGACGATGCGCATCGTGGGCCGGTGCACCACGATCGGCGGCAGGGCGCCGCCGGACTCGGCCAGCATCCGGGTGTGCCGGACGTTCTCGCCGGCGAGGCGCGGGGAGTCGGCCGGCAGCAGCGTCCCCACGGGCACGAACTCGGTTCTCGCCAATACATCGGACATGGCTTCAACTCCCCCGTGCGCGTCCTGACTGGTGATCCCACTCCAGCGCACCTGAGATCCTTTCTGAAGGCGTGGCGGCGGTCAGTTCGGTCAGCTTGGTCAGGTCGGGGCTGACCGGCGGAGTGCGCGGCGCGTGCGCGGAGGGGAGGAGCGGGGCCGGTGGCTGGATCCGGGGGACGTACGCGCTGGGCGATCGGAGGGCTGATCGCCGGCGGCATCCTGGTCAACTTCGTCGACCGGACCGCCCTGTCCGTCGCGAGCTCCTCCATCGCCGCCGACTTCGGGCTCGACCTCGCCCAGCTGGGCATCGTCCTGTCCGCGTTCACCTGGTCGTACTGCCTGGTGCAGCTGCCCGCCGGCCTCCTCGTCGACATGCTGGGCATCTCCCGGCTCACCCGTATCGCCTCCCTGCTGTGGTCGGTCGCCGGCCTGCTGACCGCGATCGCCGGCGGGCTGGGGGCGGTGATCGCGGCCCGGCTGCTGCTGGGAGTGGCGGAGGGACCCTCGATGGTCGGCGCCTCGAAGGCGACCGCGGCCTGGTTCCCCGTGGGCGAGCGCGGCATGGCGACGGCGCTCTTCGACGGCGCGACCAAGCTGGCCAACATGGTGGCCTTCCCGGTGCTCGCGTTCGTGATGAGCGAATGGGGCTGGCGGGCGGGCTTCCTGTTCACCTCGGTGCTCAGCCTGCTGTTCACGGTGGTGTGGTGGATCGGCTACCGCGATCCGTCCGAGCACCCCCTGCTGGGCGCGGCCGAGCGGGAGTTCATCCTCCGGGGCGGGGCGCGGGACGCCGACCGGCCCCGGGCCGGAGGGCTGCGCCGGGCGCTGGGCTCCCGCCGGGTCTGGGCCCTCTCGCTCGGCTTCGCCTGCTACGGCTACACGATCAACATCGTGCTCACCTGGATGCCGGAGTTCTTCCAACGGCAGTTTCACGTCAAGCTGCTGGCCTCCGGCCTCTACTCGATGGTCCCCTGGGCCGTCGCCACCGTGGCGGAACTGCTGCTCGGCGGCTGGCTGGTCGACCACCTGATACGGAGCGGCCGCGACCCGTGGGCCGTCCGCCGAGGGGTGCTCGTCGCGGGCCTGGCCTGCGGCGCGACGATCGGCGGGGCCGGAACGGCCGGCTCCCCGGGCATGGCCGTCGCCTGGATGTCCCTCTCGCTCGCGGGCCTGGCCGTGGCCGCCCCCGTGGCCTGGAGCCTGCCCGGCCTGCTCGCCCCGGAGGGCGCGGTGGGAGCCGTCAGCGGGCTGATGAACTTCGCCAACACCGCCGCCACCGCGTGCGGCGTGCTCCTCACCGGCTGGCTGGCGCAGACGACCGGCTCGTTCCACGCCCCCTTCCTCTTCGCGGACGGCATGCTGGCGGCAGGGGTGGTCCTCTACTGGCTCGTGCTGCGGCCACGTCCGGTCGCCGGTTCGCACGCTTCGCACGATGAGTCACCATCTGTGGCTGCCGTCACAGATTGACCACACGGGTAAGGGGAATGCCTGGTTACGTTCACAAGCGTCCGCGAAGGGCGGGGGAGCGAGCGATGGAAGCCGACGGCACCTCCGTGCTCGCCTCCTGCCTGCAGCTCCTCGCCTGGGCCCCCGAACAGCTGGCCCGCGAGATCAACAGGAAGTGCGGCCCCGGCACCATCAGCGCCAAGGCGCCCTACAACTGGCTCAAGGGCGCCCTGCCCCGGCGCCGGCTCCCCCACGTCGTCGCCACGATCCTCTCCGAGCGCCTCGGCGAGCACATCACCGTCGACGCGCTGTGGCCCGAGCACTTCCCCCCGTCCGCCCGCCAGACCCGCCCCTCGCTCGTCCCGGACCCGCGCGGGCCCGCCACCCCCGGCACACCGGACCCGGCCCCCGAACCCCCCTTGCCGGACCCGCTTCCCGCCGCCGTCGACTGGCTGCTCGGCGACGAGAACGCACCGCCCGCACGCACGCGCGGAGCCGAGATACCCGTCGAGGCGCTGGACATGCTCACCGCCCGCATACGCCAGCTCCGACTCCTGGACGACAGCTCCCACGGCGGGCTGGTGATGGACTGGGCGCTGCAGGACCTGCGGTGGGCCCGCAAGATGGCCGCCGACTACGCCTACCCCGCCTCCACCGGCATCCGCCTGCACGGCATCATCGCCGAACTCGCCCAGCTCGCCGGCTGGCTCGCCGCCGACCTCGGCCTGGAACGGCGCAGCCGCTCCTGCTTCCTGACCGCCCTGGACGCCGCGCGCACCGCCGGCGACCGCTCCCTGGCCGCCTACGTCATCTCCTGCATGAGCTACCGCGCCGCCTGGTCGGGCCGGGGCGAGGAGGCGCTGCGGCTGATCCGCATCGCCCGCAAGGGCTCGGCCGGCGAGGAACCCGGCATCACCCAGGCCCTGCTCGCCACCCGCCAGGCCAGGGCGCACGCCGGCCTCGGCGACGAGACGGGCTGCCGACGGGCCCTGGAGGAGGCCGCCGAACTCTCCCAGGCCGGCGGCCCGCCCGCCGACGCCCCCTGGGCGTACTGGCTCTCCCCCGCCGTCATGGTGGCCGACGCCGGCCGCGCCTGGCTGGAGATCGGACGCCCCCGGCAGGCCGAGTGGCACCTCCAGCACGGCATCGAACTGCTCGGCGACAGCCAGCCCCGCAACCGGCTGCTGCACTGCGCCTCCCTGGCCGAGGCCCGGCTCGCCCGCGGCGAGGTCGACGGCGCCGCGGAGGCCGCCGGGGACGCCCTGGATCTCACCGACACCGTCACCTCGCTGCGCGCCACCGCCCGGCTGTCCGAACTGCGCGGACGCTTCCTGCGCTTCGACAGCGCGGCGGCCCGGACGATCGTGCAGCGGACCGACGACCTCCTGAGGGCGGACCGGCCCCAGGAGGAGGACAGCCCTCGCGCGGCCAGTTAGGCAGAAGGAATCCATGCACGTCACCCACGCGTTACCGCTCGCCTCGATGACGACCCTGGGCATCGGAGGCCCGGCCTCCGTCGTCGCCGAGCTGCACGACCCGGCGGACTTCCCCGACTTCGCCGCCCTCGCGGCCACCCGCCCCGGCCCGCCGGTCACCCTCGGCGAGGGCAGCAACGTCCTGGCCGCCGACGCCGGTTGCACCCCCACCGTCCTGCGGATGGCCACCAAGGGCGTACGCGTCGCCGGCGCCGCCCCGGACGACGGCCTGCTCCTCGAGGTCCAGGGCGGGCACCCGCTCGGCGACCTGGTCGCCCTCACCATCGCCGAAGGCCTGACCGGCATGGAGATGCTCACCGGCATCCCCGGCACCACGGGCGCCACCCCGGTCCAGAACGTCGGCGCCTACGGCCAGGAGGTCGCCGACACCCTGCGCCACGTCACCGCCTGGGACTGGCAGCAGGGCCGCCGGGTCACCCTCGACGCCGCCGCCTGCCGCCTCGGCCACCGCACCAGCCTCTTCAAACACACCCGCCGCTGGACCCTGCTCACCCTGACCTTCGCCCTGCGCCGGTCCGCCCTGAGCGCCCCCGTCTCCTACGGCGCCGTCGCCGCCGAACTCGGCGTCCCCCGCGGCACCCGCGTCCCCCTCGCCGAAGCCGCCCGCGCCGTCCTGACCGTCCGCCGGGGCAAGGGCATGGTCCTCGACCCCGACGCCCCCGACCGCCGCTCGGTCGGCAGCGTCTTCCTCAGCCCCGAGGTCACCCCCGCCCAGGCCACCGCCCTCCGCGCCCACGGAGCCCCCGTCAACCGCTTCCCCGACGGCTCCACCCGCGTCAGCGCCGGCTGGCTCATCCAGCACTCCGGCTTCACCCTCGGCACCCCCCTCGCCCAGGGCGTCCGCGTCTCCACCCTCCACCCCACCCTCGTCGCCGACGAAGGCGCCACCGCCACCGCCTTCGCCCAGGCCGTCACCCACGTCCGCACCCACGTCCTCCACCACACGGGCGTCCGCCTGACCTCGGAGATCGACTACCTGGGCGACTGGACGGAGTGAACGACTGGACGGAGTGAACGACTGGACGGAGTGAACGACAAAAGAAGCCCTGGATCACGGAGTGATCCAGGGCTTCGTCTGAGCCGCCTTCGGGATTCGAACCCGAGACCTACGCATTACGAGTGCGTTGCTCTGGCCAACTGAGCTAAGGCGGCAAGCTGCCGGAAACCGAGCTCGGCATCAGCAGCGCGGCCAAGTCTACACAGGTTCCGGGGGTGCTCCGTACACGGCGGCCGGGGAGGGGAGATCGCAGGTCAGGAGCATGTGCGGGAGGCGGGGGGCGCGGTGGCGGTGAGGAGGTAGGCGTTGACGGCGGAGTCGACGCAGGAGCTGCCGCGGGTGTAGGCGGTGTGGCCGTCGCCGTCGTACGTCAACAGGCGGCCGGAGGAGAGCTGGGAGGCGAGGGCGCGGGCCCAGGGGTAGGGGGTGGCGGGGTCGCGGGTGGTGCCCACGACGAGGATGGGGGCGGCGCCCGCGGCGGTGATGCGGTGGGGGGTGCCGGTGGCCTGCGTCGGCCAGTACGCGCAGGTCAGAGCGGCCCAGGCGAAGCTGGTGCCGAGGGCGGGGGACGCCTTCTCGAAGTCGGGGAGGGCCCGCAGGACGCCCGCCGGGCCGTTGAAGGCGGGGGGCAGGTCGAGGCAGTTCACGGCGGAGTTGGCGGGCATGAGGTTGCTGTAGGCGCCGTGCTCGTCGCGCTCGTAGTAGGCGTCGGACAGGCGCAGCAGGAGGGCGCCGTCGCCGTGCTGGGCGTCGCGCAGGGCCTTGCGCAGCAGCGGCCAGGACGCCTCGTCGTACATGGCGGAGATCACACCCGTGGTGGCCAGGCTCTCGGTCAGCTCGCGGGGTTTGCCGGTGGGAAGGGGGTGGCGGTCGAGCTGGTCGAAGAAGGACCTGAGCCGGACCGCGGCGACCTCCGTGCGGCCGCCCGAGGCGAGGGGGCAGTCGTCGCGCTGGGCGCAGTCCTGCGAGAAGGAGGCGAAGGCGGTCTGGAAGCCGGCGTTCTGGTCGCGGTTGATCCGTTCCTGGTCGAGCGAGGGGTCCAGCGCGCCGTCGAGGACGAGCCGGCCGACGCGGGAGGGGTAGAGCCCGGCGTAGGTGGCGCCGAGGAACGTGCCGTAGGAGGCGCCGACGTAGTGCAGCTTCTCGTCACCGAGGGCGGCGCGGAAGATGTCCATGTCGCGGGCGGCCTCGACGGTCGAGACGTGCCGCAGGAGCCGGCCGGAGCGGGCCGCGCAGCCGGCCGCGAACTTTTTGTACGCGGCGACCAGTTCGCGGACCTCGGAGGAGTCGTCCGGGGTCTGGTCGACCTGGGCGTAGTCGTCCATCTCCTCGTCGGACAGGCACCGGACCGGCTCGCTCCCCGCCACCCCGCGCGGGTCCATGGCCACCATGTCGTACCGGGCGCGGACGGGCGCGGGGTAGCCGGCGGCCGCGTACCCACGGAGGAAGTCGATCGCGGAGCCGCCCGGTCCGCCGGGGTTGACCATGAGCGAGCCGAGGTGCTTGCCGGGGCCGGTGGCCTTCTTGCGGGAGACCGCGAGCCTGACGTCCCCGGCCTTCGGCTCGGCGTAGTCCAGGGGTGCGCGCAGCGTGGCGCATTCGAAGCCGGAACCTCCCTTGCCGGCGCAGGGGCGCCAGACCGGCTTCTGGGCGTAGTACGGGCGCAGGGCGGCGGGCAGCGCGACGGGCAGGGGTTCCAGCGGGGGCGCCGGCGCGTCGGCCGCCGCGTCCCGCGCTCTGCCGGATCCCGCCGCGCTCGCGCCCGGCACCGCGCTTCCCGCGACGGCTGCCGAGATCAGCAGGGCCGCGGTCGCGACGAGCGTGCCGGAGGTACGGAGCAGGCGGCTGGTGTCCATCGGCTGGTCCCTCACGGGTGGGAGGCAGGCGGCATCTCGCACATGACGCGCATCACGCACCACATGCGGGCTTTACGGAGCGTATCCGGACGGATACCCGCCTTGGCCAGCCTTACCGGCCACTAGTCCTCATACGAGTGAGGAATCACCCAACCTGCGGTCTGCCCCACCCCGCTCGTATTACTCACGCACCCACGCGCCCCCTCGCCCTTCCGGGGCCTCAGCCCGCTCTGAGCGCCACCGCCATCGCCTCGACGGCCAGCAGGGGAGCCACGTTCCGGTCGAGGGCCCGGCGGCAGGCGACGATCGCCTCGATGCGGCGCAGCGTGGCCTCCGGCCGGGAGCCGGCGGCGATCCGCTCCAGGGTGTCGCGGGCGTCGGTGTTGGCGAGCTCGACGCGCGAGCCGAGCTGTATCGCCAGCACGTCGCGGTAGAAGCCGGTCAGGTCGGTCAGGGCCAGGTCGAGGCTGTCGCGCTGGGTACGGGTCGCCCGGCGCTTCTGGCGGTCCTGGAGCTCCTTCATCGCGCCGGCCGTGCCGCGCGGCAGCCGGCCGCCGGTGCCCGCCGCGGCGCCGAGCGCCGCGCGCAGCTCCTCGGTCTCCTTGGTGTCGACCTCCTCCGCGACCTGCTTGGCGTCCTCGGCGGCGGCGTCGATCAGCTCCTGGGCGGCCTTGAGGGCACCGCCCATGTCGGCGACCCGCAGCGGCATCTTGAGCACCGCGGCGCGCCGGGCACGGGCCCGCTCGTCGGTGGCGAGCCGGCGGGCCCGGCCGATGTGGCCCTGGGTGGCCCGGGCAGCCTGGGCCGCCAGCTCCGGCTCGATGCCGTCCCGGCGCACGAGGATGTCCGCCACGGCGCCAGCGGGCGGCGTACGCAGCGTCAGGGAGCGGCAGCGGGAGCGGATCGTCGGCAGCACGTCCTCCAGGGAGGGCGCGCACAGCAGCCACACCGTGCGCGGTGCGGGCTCCTCCACGGCCTTGAGCAGGACGTTGCCGGCGCCTTCGGTGAGCCGGTCCGCGTCCTCCAGGACGATCACCTGCCAGCGGCCGCCGGCGGGCGACAGCTGGGCGCGCCGGACCAGCTCGCGGGTCTCCTTGACGCCGATCGAGAGCACGTCCGTACGGACGACCTCGACGTCCGCGTGCGTGCCCACCAGCGAGGTGTGGCAGCCGTCGCAGAAACCGCAGCCGGGTCCGCCGTACGCGCGGTCCGGGCTGACGCACTGCAGCGCCGCCGCGAAGGCCCGGGCGGCGGTGGCCCGCCCAGAACCGGGCGGGCCGGTGAACAGCCACGCGTGCGTCATCTTCGACGCGCCCTCGGGGCCTGCCCCGGGCCCGCCGGGAGCGGCCTCCGCCGTGACGAGCGCGTCGGCGTCGCGCGCGGCAGCGGCGAGCTGCTCGATCACCCGGTCCTGGCCGACCAGGTCGTCCCACACCGCCATGGCTGTCCTCCGCGCTGTCCGTCCTGCGGTTACCCATTGTGGGACACGCCACTGACACAGCGGACCGTCGGCGAGGGCCGCCCGGTGCACGAGGACGTGGTCCGCGCCGCCCTAGGGGGTGTCGCGCTCGTCGCCCTTCGCCCGCTTCTTCCGGCGTCCGAGGAGGTCGTCCGCCAGGGTGGGGGCCTCGTCGTCCGCCCATTCGGGCCGACGGCGCGCCTTGCGCACCGGCCGGTCCGTACCGTCGTCGTCGGCGACGGGCGGCAGCTCACGGGTGGGCTCGGACCCGTCCCGCGCCCCCGGCCGCGCCTCGGCGCCGGCCTCGCCACCGTCGCCGTCCTCGGGCCGGAACAGCCAGTTCGGCACCCGGTCCGCCGGATTCTCCGGCCGGGCGGCCGGTACGGGCGGGGCGGCCGGCTTCGGCAGGACCGTCGTCTCCTCCGACTCCGAGCCGACGGCGTCCGCCGGGGGCTCGACGCCCCACGTGACGCGCTGGATCACCGGATTGCCGGTGATCACCGGCGGCAGCACGGTCGTCTCGTCCTCGGCGGCGGCCACCGGCGGCAGCACCGCCGTCTCGTCCTCGGTGTCCCGGACGGGCGGCAGGACCGCCGTCTCGTCCTCCGCGCCCTTAGCACCCTTGGCAGGCTTGGCGCCCTGGGCGCCACGCGATCCGCCGGACCGGCGCGGGGCCGGCGTCTCGACGGTGGGGGCGTCCCCCGCGTTCTCCACGTGCCGCGCGTTCTCCGCGCCGCCGACGGCGTCATGCGCACTCGCCGTCTTGCGGAGCGCCGCGGTCCCGACGACCGGCGGGCGCACCGCCGAACGCCCGTCCTCGGACGCCCGCGGAGCGGGCGTCTCACCGGCCGGGGCGGACGGCTTCGCCGTCCACGCCCCCCGGGGGTCGGCCGCACGGGGCGCCGGAGCACCGCCGTCCCGCGCCTCCGGCGCCTCCGGCTTCCGCAGGGACGGCCGCTCGACCGTAGGTGCCTCCGCCGCGTCCCGCGCCCCGGTCGCGCCCGGCACCGGCGTCTCCACGGTCGGCGCGTCCGCACCGCCCTGAGAGCCACCGCCCTGAGAGCCGCCGTCGCCGCGCCCGTCCGGCTTGCGCAGCGAAGGCCGCTCGACCGTCGGCGCCTCGTCCGCACCCGCCACAGCAGCACCAGCACCAGCGCCGGCACCGGCACCAGCCGCGAGAACCTCGGCCGCCGCAGCGGCCTCAGCAGCCTCCGCGGCCGCGGCGGCCTCCGCCGCGATCCGCGCCCGCTCGGCCCTCAGCAGGGCCTCCTCCGCCTTGCGCTGCTTCTCCAGGCGCCGCTCCTCGGCCTCGGCGCGCAGCCGGGCCTCCTCGGCCGCCTGCTTGCGCAGCCGCTCCTGCTCGGCGGCGCGGGCGCGCTCCTCCGCCTCGCGACGCTCGCGCTCCTCCTCGGCCTTCCGGCGGGCCTCCTCGGCGCGCTGCCGGGCCTCCTCCGCCTGGCGTTCCTCCTCGCGGCGCCGGGCCTCCTCGGCCTCGCGCAGCTTGCGGGCCTCCTCCTCGGCGCGCAGCCGGGCCAGCTGCTCCAGGCGCTCGCGCTCCAGGCGTGCCTCCTCGGCCTTGCGCGCGGCCTCTTCCTCGGCCTTGCGCCGGGCCTCCTCCTCGGCGGCCTTGCGGGCCGCCTCGCGGGCCTCGATCTCGGCCTGGGAGAGGGGCAGCGTCTGGTCGAGCCGGTGGCGTACGACCTTGGTGATGGCCTCGGGCTCCTGGCCGGCGTCCACGACCAGGTACCGCGCCGGGTCGGCGGCGGCCAGCGTCAGGAAGCCGGTGCGGACGCGCTGGTGGAACTCCGCCGGCTCGGACTCCAGCCGGTCGGGTGCCTCGGTGAAGCGTTCGCGCGCGGTCTCCGGCGAGACGTCCAGCAGCACGGTCAGGTTCGGTACGAGCCCGTCGGTGGCCCAGCGCGAGATGCGGGCGATCTCGGTCGGCGACAGGTCGCGTCCGGCGCCCTGGTAGGCGACCGAGGAGTCGATGTAGCGGTCCGTGATGACGATCGCGCCGCGCTCGAGGGCGGGGCGTACGACCGAGGCGACGTGCTCGGCGCGGTCGGCCGCGTACAGCAGGGCCTCCGCGCGGTCGGACAGCCCGGCCGACGCGACGTCCAGCAGGATGGCGCGCAGCCGCTTGCCGATGGGCGTGGCGCCCGGCTCGCGGGTGACGACGACCTCGTGGCCCTTGGCGCGGATCCACTCCGCGACCGCCCGTACCTGCGTGGACTTGCCGGCGCCGTCGCCGCCCTCGAAGGCGATGAAGAAGCCCTGGGTGCTGACGCCCTCGGCCGGGTCGCCGCCCCGCAGGGAGTCCAGCAGGTCCTTGTGGAACGGCACCCCGTGCCGGTCGTCCGTCTTGCCCAGCACGAGCGCGCCGACGGGCAGGAGCAGCGCGCCGACGAGCATCAGCGTGAAGGCCGCCCCGCCGTGCGCGAAGACGAAGTTGCCGCTCTCGACCCGGTGCGGGCCGACGAGGGCGGCGAAGACGGGCGCCACGACCGCGCCCAGCGCGATGCTGACGCGGACGACGGCGTGCAGGTGCTCGGTGGTGCGGGCGCGGCGGTTCTCCTCGGTCTCCTGGTCGAGCAGGGCGTGCCCGGTGTTGGCGACGATGCCCGCGCCGACGCCCGCCAGCAGGACGAGCAGCAGCACGGTCGTCGGGTCGGGGACCAGGCCGGCGGCCAGCAGCGCCAGGCCGGTCAGCGCGAGCGACAGCGCCAGCAGGCGGCGCCGGGAGAAGCCGGGGAGGACCTTGCGCGCGCCGCGGATGCCGGCGACCGGCCCGCCGGTGAGCGCGAGGACCAGCAGCCCGAAGCCGACGGGGCCGCCGCCGAGCTCGCCGGCCTGCAGCACCGCGACGCCGACGGCCGCGGCGATCGCGCCCGCGACGGCCGCGCAGGCCAGGACGAGGACGGGGATCGCGCCCGTACGGCCCGTGTCGGGCGTGCCCTGGGCGGTCTTGGGGCGGCGCATCCCCTCGAGCGGGGAGCGCACGCGGGGCGCCTGGGCGCCCTCGCGGACGCCGGGCAGCGGCAGGAGGTAAAGGATCACGCCCGAGACCGCGAAGAGCGCGGCCGCCAGGTACGCGCCGAGGGCGGGCTGGTGGCTGTGGAACCACTCGATGCCGGCGCCGCCCAGCAGGTTGCCGAAGAGCGTGATCGCGACGAGCACGGCCGCGGCGAGGGGCAGCGCGACGAAGGTCGTACGGAGCGTCAGGCGCCGCAGGGCCTCGTAGTGGTCGGGCAGCGGGCGTACGGCGTCGCCCTCCGGCGGCGCGTTGGGCATCAGCGCCGGGACGGCGCCGTCCTTGGCCACGGTCCACACGCGTTCGGCGACGCCGACGACGAAGGCCGTCACGAGCAGCAGGGCGAGCGACTTGTCCTCGGTGAGGTCGATCCAGGTCGGCGCGAGGCCGAGCAGCACCAGGCGCAGCCCGTCCGCCCCGATCATGGTCCAGCGGCGGTCCAGCGGACCGGCGGGCGCGAAGAGCGCGGACAGCGGCCCCAGCAGGACCGCGCCGAAGAGGAGCGTCGCGAACAGCCGCACGGCGATGACCGCGGCGACGGCCAGGGCGGCACCCCGGTACCCGCCGCCGAACGAGCCCGCCACCAGGGCCGCCTGCAGCGACAGCAGCAGCAGGACCAGAACGGCGAGGGCGTCGCCGACGCCTCCGCTGAACTGGGCGCTCCACAGTCGCCTGAGCGGACGGAAGCGCAGCAGGGCCCGTACGGCACGCTCGCGGGAGTCCGCCGCCAGTGCTCCAGATGTGGGGGTTTCCCCTGTTGGCTGCTCGGCTCGCGTCATCCTGCCAGCCTATCCGGAGTGCCCGAATGCTGAACCTTGCGCCGAACGCGTGAACGAACATACGTGCGGGCGCATACGGCCCGTGGACCGGCCGAAAGGCCGCGCGGCGACGGGCCGCACGACGAAGGGCGGAACACCGAAAGGCGGAACGACGAAGGACGGAACGACGAAGGGCGGCGAACCGGAATCCGGCCCACCGCCCTCTCGAATGCCTACATGACGGCGCCCGACTACTCGCCGTCCGCCGCCTTCGCCGCGGCGGCGGTGGTCTTCTTCGCCGCCGTCTTCTTCGTGGCGGCGGTCTTCTTTGTCGCCGTCGTCTTCTTGGCGGCCGTCTTCTTCGCGGCGGTCTTCTTCGCCGGAGCCTTCTTGGCCGTCGTCGTCTTCTTCGCCGCGGCCTTCTTGGCGGTCTTCTTCGCCGGACCCTTCGCGCGCTTCTCCGCCAGCAGCTCGTAACCGCGCTCCGGCGTGATCGTCTCGACGTCGTCGTCGCGGCGCAGGGTCGCGTTCGTCTCGCCGTCGGTGACGTACGGGCCGAAGCGGCCGTCCTTGACCACGACCGGACGCTCGCTGACCGGGTCGGTGCCCAGCTCCTTCAGCGGCGGCTTGGCGGCGGCCCGCCCGCGCTGCTTGGGCTGCGCGTAGATGGCGAGGGCCTCCTCCAGCGTGATGCTGAAGAGCTGGTCCTCGCTCTCGAGCGAGCGCGAGTCCGTGCCCTTCTTCAGGTACGGGCCGTAGCGGCCGTTCTGCGCGGTGATCTCCACGCCCTCGGCGTCGGCGCCGACGACGCGCGGCAGCGACATCAGTCTCAGCGCGTCCTCGAGCGTCACCGTGTCGAGGGACATCGACTTGAAGAGCGAGGCCGTCCGGGGCTTGACCGCGTTCTTGCCGGTCTTCGGGGTGCCCTCGGGGAGGATCTCGGTGACGTACGGGCCGTAACGGCCGTCCTTGGCGATGATCTCGTGGCCGGTCTCCGGGTCCTTGCCCAGCTCGAACTCGCCGCTCGGCTTGGCGAACAGCTCCTCCGCGTACTCCACCGTCAGCTCGTCGGGCGCGAGGTCGGCGGGCACGTCGGCGCGCTGGTGGCCCTCCGCGTCCTTCTCGCCGCGCTCGACGTACGGGCCGTAGCGGCCGACGCGCAGCACGATGCCGTCGCCGACGGGGAAGGAGGACACCTCGCGGGCGTCGATCGCACCGAGGTCGGTGACGAGCTCCTTCAGGCCGCCGAGGTGATCGCCGTCGCCGTTGCCGGCGTCGGCGGCGCCGCCCTCGGGGCCCTCGCCGAAGTAGAAGCGGCGCAGCCACGGCACGGCCTGGGCCTCACCGCGGGCGATGCGGTCGAGGTCCTCCTCCATGGAGGCGGTGAAGTCGTAGTCGACGAGCCGGCCGAAGTGCTTCTCCAGCAGGTTGACGACGGCGAAGCTCAGGAAGGACGGGACGAGCGCCGTGCCCTTCTTGAAGACGTAGCCGCGGTCGAGGATCGTGCCGATGATCGACGCGTACGTCGACGGGCGGCCGATCTCGCGCTCCTCGAGCTCCTTGACCAGGGAGGCCTCGGTGTAGCGGGCCGGGGGCTTGGTGGCGTGGCCGTCGGCGGTGATCTCCTCGGCCGCCAGCGGGTCGCCCTCGGTGACCTGCGGCAGCCGGCGCTCGCGGTCGTCGAGCTCGGCGTTGGGGTCGTCGGCACCCTCGACGTAGGCCTTCATGAAGCCGTGGAAGGTGATGGTCTTGCCGGACGCGCTGAACTCGGCGTCGCGCCCGTCGGAGGACCGGCCACCGATCTTGACGGTGACGGAGTTGCCGGTCGCGTCCTTCATCTGGGAGGCGACGGTCCGCTTCCAGATGAGCTCGTAGAGCCGGAACTGATCACCGGTCAGGCCGGTCTCGGCGGGAGTGCGGAAACGATCACCCGAAGGACGGATCGCCTCGTGCGCCTCCTGCGCGTTCTTGACCTTGCCGGCGTACGTGCGCGGCTTCTCGGGCAGGTAGTCGGCTCCGTAGAGCTGCGTCACCTGGGTACGGGCGGCGTTCACCGCCGTGTCGGACAGCGTCGTGGAGTCCGTACGCATATAGGTGATGAAGCCGTTCTCGTACAGCTTCTGGGCCACCTGCATGGTCGCCTTGGCGCCGAAGCCCAGCTTGCGCGAGGCCTCCTGCTGCAGCGTCGTCGTGCGGAAGGGGGCGTACGGCGAACGGCGGTACGGCTTGGACTCGACGGAGCGTACCGCGAAGGACGCGTCGGCGAGGGCGGCGGCCAGCGCGCGGGCGTTCGCCTCGTCCAGGTGGAGCACCGGGGCGCCGTCCTTGAGCCGCCCGGTCGAGCCGAAGTCGCGGCCCTGCGCGACGCGCCGGCCGTCGACCGCGCTCAGGCGGGCGGAGAGGGTGCCGGGCTCGCCCGCGTCGCCCGCCCGGCCGGTGCCGAAGACGCCGGTCAGGTCCCAGTACTCGGCGGAGCGGAAGGCGATGCGCTCGCGCTCCCGCTCGACGACGAGGCGGGTGGCGACGGACTGCACGCGGCCGGCCGACAGCCGCGGCATGACCTTCTTCCACAGGACCGGCGAGACCTCGTAGCCGTAGAGGCGGTCGAGGATGCGGCGGGTCTCCTGGGCGTCGACGAGCTTCTTGTTCAGCTCGCGCGGGCTGGCGACGGCGGCCTGGATGGCGTCCTTGGTGATCTCGTGGAAGACCATCCGGCGGACCGGGACCTTGGGCTTGAGGACTTCCTGCAGGTGCCAGGCGATGGCCTCGCCCTCGCGGTCCTCATCGGTGGCGAGGAAGAGCTCGTCGGAGTCGGCCAGCAGCTCCTTGAGCTTCTTGACCTGATCCTTCTTGTCGCTGTTGACCACATAGATGGGCTGGAAGTCCGCGTCGACGTTCACGCCGAGGCGGGCCCAGGGCTCGCCCTTGTACTTGGCCGGGACCTCGGCGGCCCCGTTCGGCAGGTCACGGATGTGCCCGACGCTCGCCTCGACGACGTATCCGGGGCCGAGGTAGCCCTTGATCGTCTTCGCCTTGGCAGGCGACTCGACGATGACGAGTCGGCGGCCGCCCTGTGCGGTCTCGCTGGTCGGGGACAACTTCGCTCTTCTTCCGGTCGGCACTCGGTGTGGGCGTTTCTGTGGGCGTTACGTGACGCTGCGGAGTGTGACGGTACATCCCGCCCCCGTGTCAAACGGAAAAAGCCCGCAACGCCACTCGAACGGTAACCCGACAAGCGTCCTGTCTGCCGCCCGGACCGTCACACCACCGTGGGTGGGACCGTGGGTAAGGCGGACACCACCCGGCCGGACCGGGGGAAGGAAAAGGTGACGCGAACACGACCCCTCCTTCCCCCCTTCTCATCAGTCGGCCGAAGGGCCTCTCAGCCGGTCACCGGCGTGATGAAGCCCTGGCCGACGAGCATCCGGACGGACTCCGGCGTGCGGTCGCGCAGCAGCACGGGGTCCTCCCCGATCAGCTGGGCGATCGCGTCCAGGATCCGTCCCGCGCTGAGAGAGCCGTCACACACGCCGGCGAACCCGGCACCCACCGTGTCGACCTTGGTCGCCCGCCGCATGCCCCTGTTCTGCCGCAGCACCACGTGCTCGGGGTCCTCGGCCCCCGGCAGCCCGACCTGCTCCTGCACGACCTCGTCGGCCAGCCGGTAGTGCGCGGCCAGCAGCGCGGCGTCGTCGTGGGTGCGCAGGAAGTCCTGCCGCTCGAAATGCGCCCTTACGGTCTCGCCCAGCGGCTGCTCGACCGGGTGCGGCCACTCCTCGGTGATCACGGAGGGGCGGTCGGAACCCGTCTTGCGCAGCGTGATCCAGCCAAATCCGACGCCCTTGGTCTTACGGGCCTCGAACTCCTCCAGCCACGCGTCATAGCGGGACGCGTACTCCTCGGGGGTGGTGCGGTGATCGCCGGCGTCGCGCAGCCACAGCTCGGCGTACTGCGCGACGTCCTGCACCTCCCGCTGGACGATCCAGGCGTCGCAGCCGTTCGGCACCCAGGACGCGAGCCGCTCCCGCCAGTCCTCGCCGCTCACGTGCTGCCAATTGGCCAGCAGCTGGCAGTAGCCGCCGTCGTTGAGCCGGTCGGCCGCCTGGCCCACCAGCGTGCGGCACAGGTCGTCGCCGCCCATGCCGCCGTCGCGGTAGGTCAGCCGGGCGCCGGGGGAGATGACGAAGGGCGGGTTCGAGACGATCAGGTCGAAGGTCTCGCCCGCGACCGGCTCGAAGAGCGAACCCTGGCGCAGGTCGGCCTCCGGTGCGCCGGACAGTGCGAGCGTGAGCCGCGCGAAGTGCAGCGCGCGCGGGTTGAGGTCCGTGGCGGTGACCCGCCCGGCGTGCTGGGCGGCGTGCAGGGCCTGGATGCCGGAGCCGGTGCCGAGGTCGAGGGCGCTCGACACGGGCGTACGGACGGTGAGCCCGGCGAGCGTCGTGGACGCGCCGCCCACCCCGAGGACCAGCTCCGAGCGGTCCACGCCGGCGGGGCCCGCCGTTCCCTGGGCGATCCCGCCCGCGCCGCCGACGGCGCAGCCCAGATCGGAGACGATCCACCAGTCCTCGCCGTCGGGGCCGCCGTACGGGCGTACGTCCACGCTCGCCCGCACCTGGCCCTCGTCCCGCGCGTCGCGCAGCAGCCAGCCGTCGGCGAGGCAGTCCTCCACCGGCAGCGCGGCGGCGGCCTGCCCGTAGGCGACCGGGCGCTGCAGCAGGAAGAGCCGGACCAGGGTCTCCAGCGGGCCGTCGCCGCGCGTGGCGCGCAGGGCGGGGACGGTCTCGCTGCGTGCGAGCGCGGCGTAGGCGGGGGCGCCGAGCAGCTCGAGGAGACCGTCGGCGGTGAAGGCGGCGGTCAGCAGGGCGTCGCGCAGCCGGGCGGTGCGCGTGGGATCGGCGGCGGGGAGGTGCGTGGTACTCACGGGACCATTGTCGGGTCGCCACCGGTAAATGGCGAAAGCCCGGCGCGGCGCGGGCGGGCGCGGCGCCGGGCGGAGCCAACTGAATGGCGACCCGGGTCACTTCTCACCGGTCAGGTCATGCCGTCACGCCGTCACGCCGCGCTTCGCGTCATGCCGTCACGCCGGGCCGTGGCTCCGGGCCGTAGCTCCGGACCGTCACGCGTGGCTGTCGCCCCGGGCCGTCACTTCTTGGTCGGCGTCGGCGTGACCGACGACTTCTGGCAGCCCGGCTGCTTCGCCATGGCCTTGCCGACGTCACCGGACTGCAGCTTCTTGAGCGCATCGTCGCTGCGGCTGCTGAGCTTGCCGATGTCCGTGGCGATGCTCTTGAGGCCCTCGGCGAACTTGGCCTTGTCCTTGGTGTCCAGCGCGTCCATGCGCTTCTTCAGCCCGGTGTAGGCCGCGGAGAGGTCGTTGAGCGCCTTGACCGCGTTCTTCTGGCTGGTCTCGCCGTCCTTGACCGGGGGCGCGCCCGCGCGGTCGACGGACGTGCCGAGCGCCTTGTAGGCGTCGGCGTTGGCCTGGAAGGCGGTCGAGTCGGTCTGCTGGATCTTCTTCGAGTCCTCCTCGTTCTGGACGTTGGCGATCGAGGAGTTGGCCTCCTGGATCTTCTTCACCTGAGGCTGCATCTGGTCGCAGACGTTCTTCGCCCAGTCGTCGAGCTTCTTCTTGCTGTCGTCGCCGCCACCGCCGCAGCCCGTCAGCGCCAGGACAAGTGCCGCCCCGCCGGACAGTGCAGCCACAAGCTTCTTGTTCACCGGATTGGTCCCTTCAATGGCTCTCGGCCCCGGAACTTACACGGCCGGGCGGCACGGGCCGGGAGCCGAGCACACCATACGTCCGCTTTTCGATCCATTTGCACCAAGAACGGCGTGGCATTCGCCGCACCTGGCGACCGGTACCGACGGGACGTACGGCGCGCCACGGCTGTCACATTCCGGACTGAGGAGCCGTCAGGAGACCACCGCCGGATCGACCGGCTTGGCCGCGGGCTCGGCCTCCCCGTCATCGCCGTCCACGGCCACACCGCGCCGCTTGGAGACATAGACCGCGCCCACGATCACCGCGATCGCCAGCGCCGCCACCGCGATCCGCAGCCCCCGGTTCGCGTCCGCCCCGTAACTGAACTTCACCACCGCCGGCGCGATGAGCAGCGCCACCAGGTTCATCACCTTCAGCAGCGGGTTGATCGCGGGACCGGCGGTGTCCTTGAACGGGTCGCCGACCGTGTCGCCGATGACCGTCGCCGCGTGCGCCTCGCTCCCCTTGCCGCCGTGATGCCCGTCCTCCACCAGCTTCTTGGCGTTGTCCCAGGCGCCACCGGAGTTGGCGAGGAAGACGGCCATCAGCGTGCCGGTGCCGATCGCGCCCGCCAGATACGAACCGAGCGCGCCGACGCCGAGCGAGAAGCCCACCGCGATGGGCGCCATGACCGCCAGCAGACCGGGCGTGGCCAGCTCGCGCAGCGCGTCCTTGGTGCAGATGTCCACCACCCGCCCGTACTCGGGCTTCTCGCTGTAGTCCATGATCCCGGGGTGCTCGCGGAACTGCCGTCGCACCTCGTAGACCACCGCGCCCGCCGACCGCGACACCGCGTTGATGGCCAGGCCCGAGAAGAGGAAGACGACGGCCGCGCCGAGCACCAGCCCGACGAGGTTGTTCGGCTGCGAGATGTCCAGGCTCAGCCCCATCTCGCCCGCCTTGGCGTGCACGTCGTCGACGGCGGTGGCGATCGCGTCGCGGTACGAGCCGAAGAGCGCGGACGCGGCCAGGACGGCCGTGGCGATGGCGATGCCCTTGGTGATCGCCTTGGTGGTGTTGCCGACGGCGTCGAGGTCGGTGAGCACCCGCGCGCCCGCGCCCTCGACGTCACCGGACATCTCGGCGATGCCCTGCGCGTTGTCGGAGACCGGGCCGAAGGTGTCCATCGCGACGATGACCCCGACCGTGGTCAGCAGGCCCGTCCCGGCCAGCGCCACCGCGAACAGCGCCAGCATGATGGACGTGCCGCCCAGCAGGAACGCCCCGTACACGCCGAGGGCGATCAGCACCGCCGAGTAGACCGCCGACTCCAGGCCGAGCGAGATGCCGGAGAGCACGACCGTCGCGGGACCGGTGAGGGAGGTCTTGCCGACGTCCCGTACGGGCCGCCGGCTGGTCTCGGTGAAGTAGCCGGTCAGCTGCTGGATGAGCGCCGCGAGAACGATGCCGATCGCCACGGCCACCAGCGCGAGCACCCGCGGGTCGCCGTCGTGGCCGGCGATGTCGGCGTCCTCGACGCCGGTCAAGTCCGCGTAGCTGGAGGGCAGATACGCGAACACCGCCACCGCCACCAGGACGAGGGAGATGACGGCCGAGATGAAGAAGCCCCGGTTGATCGCGGTCATTCCGCTGCGGTCGCTGCGCCGCGGCGCCACCGCGAAGACGCCGATCATCGCGGTCAGCACGCCGATGGCGGGCACGAGCAGCGGAAAGGCCAGACCCGCGTCGCCGAACGCCGCCTTGCCGAGGATCAGCGCGGCCACGAGCGTGACGGCGTACGACTCGAAGAGATCGGCCGCCATGCCCGCGCAGTCGCCGACGTTGTCGCCCACGTTGTCCGCGATGGTCGCGGCATTGCGCGGGTCATCCTCCGGAATGCCCTGTTCCACCTTGCCGACGAGGTCGGCGCCGACGTCGGCCGCCTTGGTGAAGATGCCGCCCCCGACCCGCATGAACATCGCCAGCAGCGCCGCGCCGAACCCGAAGCCCTCCAGCACCTTGGGCGCGTCCGCCGCGTACACGAGCACGACGCAGGAGGCGCCCAGCAGGCCGAGGCCGACGGTGAACATCCCGACGACACCACCCGTACGGAACGCGATCTTCATGGCCCTGTGCGCGACCTCCGTCAGGTCCTTCTCGGGCTCGCCCTCGGCCGGCGTCGCCTCCCGGGCCGCCGCGGCCACCCGCACATTGCTGCGCACCGCCAGCCACATGCCGATATAGCCGGTGGCCGCCGAGAACAACGCGCCGATCAGGAAGAAGACCGAACGCCCGAAGCGCTGCGACCAGTTGTCCGCCGGAAGCAGCATGAGCAGAAAGAACACGACCACGGCGAACACGCCGAGCGTGCGCAACTGCCGGGCGAGATACGCGTTCGCGCCCTCCTGCACCGCCGCGGCGATTCTCTTCATGCCGTCGGTTCCCTCGCCTGCCGAGAGCACCTGTCGCACCAGTACCACGGCCACCGCCAGTGCCGCGATCGCGACTGCCGCGATCACCATCACCAGCGTGCGATTGCCGTCGGTCAGCTCGACCGCGAGATTCTGAGTGAAGTCCACCTGTCGAGGGGTAAGGGGCCCCGCCATTCGTCCTCCCTGACGTTTGGCACATGGGCGTGCGGCCGCGGCGCGACACAGGGACAACCGCGGGAACAGCCGCCACGCTCAGGCGTCCTGAGCTCAAGATGGACGGATTGTAGGGAGCATGGCGAGATCAAAACAGAGCGCGGGAACCGGAATGAGACTGCGCGCCTACGGACCCCCGAAACGATCCACCGGCCCTTCGCCGGTGTCGTGCCGGTCCTTCGTCGGTCTTTCGCCGGTCTTTCGCCGGTCTTTCACCGATGATCTGAAGATGCCCGGCAGATCATCGGCAGGTGATCCGGCGATTCGATGATCTCCCCGTGAAGATCCGGAACTCGGCGGAGCCCACGACCGGAATTCCGCGGGCACGATCGAGAATCAGCCAGGTGTTTTCACCCGGGCCGACGACGGGATTACGCCGGTTGGGACGGGGGACCTACAGCGGAAGGCGGCCCGCGGGCTACGGCGTCACGGACGCCGGGGTCGTCGGCCAGCTCATCCGGATCAGACCGCCGTCCGCGCCCGCCGACACCTCGACGTCGTCGACCAGACCGCTGATCACGGCCAGGCCCATGTCGTCCTCGCCGTCACCACCGGCGTCGTCCGCCCCCGGCTCGGTCCCGGCGGAACCCGGGGTGGCCACGGCAACGGAGATCGCATGCGGGGCGTCGTCGGCGACCTCGATGGAGAACTTCTTCTCGTCCTCGGTCAGCACCACCCGTACCGGGCTGGGGATCTCCTGGCTGACATGCAGGCCGACGGCGCGCGAACACGCCTCCCCGACGGCCAGCCGGACCTCGTCCAGCACCGCCTCGTCAACCCCGGCCCGGCGCGCCACCGCGGCCGCCACCAGCCTGGCCGTCCGGACATGCTCGGGAAGGGCACTGAAGAGAAGTTCGACGGTGGCCATGCCATCCCCCTCGGTGGAACGTGCCCTCTTTCCCTCTTCCGGAAGAGGGCGGACTCGCAGAGGGGCCGGACCCTCGGGCCCAGGACCCCCCGGCGTGGCTCTGTCGTCGGGCGTCCGCCGCCGGCCGGTCCTCCCGGCCGCCGGGTCCGCCCGGCCGTCTTGTCCAGTCGCGACGTGTGCGGTCGCGTCTGCCTGGTCGGTCTAGTCGGTCGCCTGCACCGCGTCCTCGACCGAGGTGTGGATCGGGAACACCTTGGTCAGACCGGTGATACGGAAAATCTTGAGAATGCGCTCCTGGTTGCAGACCAGCCGCAGCGAGCCCTCGTGGGCCCGTACCCGCTTCAGTCCGCCGACCAGAACGCCGAGCCCGGTGGAGTCGAGGAAGTCGACACCCTCCATGTCCACGACGAGGTGGTAGTTGCCGTCGTTGACCAGCTCGACCAGCTGCTCACGCAGCTTGGGCGCGGTGTACACATCAATCTCGCCACCGACCCGGACAACCGTACGGTCGCCTACGGTCTCGGTTGACAGGGACAGGTCCACGGATCCTCCAGCACCTTGCATCGAGCGGTCGCCCCCCATGGATCGGCAGCCGCGATGGCATTCAATCACTTACCGGCAGGCGTGCACGACGCCTTGGCGCCATTGTCCGTCACTCCAGTGACACACTCGATGTCGATGGCCAACGATCAACTCCCGCCGGAGGCGGGCGTACATCCCGCTCCCCGGACGGTCCTCGACCGACTCGCCGCCGGGCCGAGCCGGGCTGCACGCATCACTCATACGGAGCACTTGCCCCCGCGTCCCGGACGTCATGCCCCCTGGCCCGAGAAGATCCGGCCGGAAGTGATCGAGGCCATCCGGGCGGCGGGCATCGAGCGGCCGTGGGCCCATCAGGCGCTCACCGCCGAGCACGCGCTGCGCGGCGAGTCCGTCGTCGTGGCCACCGGCACCGCCTCCGGCAAGTCCCTCGCCTACCTCGCGCCGGTGCTGAGCACCCTCCTGGACGGCTCCGAGGCCCCCAACGGCCGCGGTGCCACCGCCCTGTACCTCGCCCCCACCAAGGCCCTGGCCGCCGACCAGCGCCGCGCCGTGCGCGCTCTGGCCGCCCCCCTGGGCAAAGGCGTCCGGCCCGCCGTCTACGACGGCGACACGCCCGTGGAAGAACGCGAATGGGTGCGTCAGTACGCCAATTACGCGCTCACCAACCCCGACATGCTCCACCGCTCGATCCTGCCCGCCCACCCCCGATGGGCCTCCTTCCTGCGCGCCCTGCGCTACGTCGTCGTCGACGAGTGCCACACCTACCGCGGCGTCTTCGGCTCCCACGTCGCCCAGGTGCTGCGCCGGCTCCGGCGCGTCTGCGCCCGCTACGGCTCCTCCCCCGTCTTCCTCCTCGCCTCCGCCACCGCCTCCGACCCCGCCACCGCCGCGAGCCGCCTCACCGGCCTGCCGGTCACCGGCATCACCGAGGACGCCTCTCCGCGCGGCGAGCTCGTCTTCGCCCTCTGGGAGCCCCCGCTCACCGAGCTCCACGGCGAGCGCGGCGCCCCCGTCCGCCGTACCGCCACCGCCGAGACCGCCGACCTCCTCACCGACCTGACCGTCCAGGGCGTGCGCACCGTGGCCTTCGTACGCTCCCGGCGCGGCGCCGAGCTCATCGCCCTGATCGCCCAGGAACGCCTGGCCGCGGTCGACCGCTCCCTCCCCTCCCGCGTCGCCGCCTACCGCGGCGGCTACCTCCCCGAGGAGCGCCGGGCCCTCGAGCACTCCCTGCACACCGGCGAGCTCCTGGGCCTCGCCGCCACCTCCGCCCTCGAACTCGGCGTCGACGTCGCCGGCCTCGACGCCGTCCTCCTGTCCGGCTACCCCGGCACCCGCGCCTCCCTGTGGCAGCAGGCCGGCCGCGCGGGCCGTACGGGCCGGGGCGCGCTCGCCGTCCTCATCGCCCGCGACGACCCCCTGGACACCTACCTCGTCCACCACCCCGAGGCGCTGTTCCGCCGACCGGTGGAATCCACCGTCCTCGACCCGGACAACCCCTACGTCCTCGCCCCCCATCTGTGCGCCGCGGCCGAGGAACTGCCGCTCACCGAATCCGACCTGTCACTGTTCGGCCCCGAGGCCATGGTCGTGATCTCCCAGCTCGAGGCCCGCCGGCTGCTCCGCCGCCGGGCCGCCGCCTGGCACTGGACCCGCCGCGAGCGCGCCGCCGACCTCGCCGACATCCGTGGCGGCGGCGGAAGGCCCGTCCAGGTCGTGGAGGAGGGCACGGGCCGGCTGCTGGGCACCGTGGACGCGGCCGCCGCCCACAGCACCGTCCACGAAGGCGCCGTCCACCTCCACCAGGGCCGCACGTACCTCGTGCGCCACCTCGACCTGGACGAGGCCGTCGCCCTCGTCGAGCAGGCCGATCCGCCCTATTCGACGACCGCCCGCGACACCACCGCCATCTCCGTCCTCGAGACCACCACCGAGATCCCCTGGGGAGACGCGCGGCTGTGCTTCGGCTCCGTCGAGGTCACCAACCAGGTCGTCTCCTTCCTCCGCCGCAAACTCATCACCGGCGAGGTCCTCGGCGAGTCCAAGCTGGACCTGCCGGCCCGCACCCTGCGCACCCGCGCCGTGTGGTGGACGGTCACCGAGGACCAGCTCGACGCCGCCCGCATCACCCCCGAGGCCCTCGGCGGGGCCCTGCACGCCGCCGAACACGCCTCCATCGGCATGCTCCCCCTCTTCGCCACCTGCGACCGCTGGGACATCGGCGGCGTCTCCGTGCCCCTGCACCCCGACACCCTCCTGCCGACGGTCTTCGTCTACGACGGCCAGCCCGGCGGCGCCGGCTTCGCCGAGCGCGCCTTCCACACGGCCGCCCGCTGGCTCGGCGCCACCCGAGAGGCGATCGCCTCCTGCGAGTGCGACACCGGCTGCCCCTCCTGCATCCAGTCCCCCAAGTGCGGCAACGGCAACGACCCGCTCGACAAGAGGGCGGCGATCCGGCTCCTGAGCCACCTCCTCGCCGGCGCCCCCGCCCCGGAGGGCCCGGAGGACGCCGGGGGCCCGGAAGGCGGCCTCGAAGGCGGCCTCGAGGCCCCTGACGCTCCCAAAGGTCCCGAAGGCCCCGAGAGTCCCGGAGGGACCCCCGGGAGGGGCTGAGGGGCTAGCCGGGCGGCCCCGCGCGCGAGCGCACCCGTACGGAGTAAGGACCTGCTCGCGCCTCCGCCGCCACTTCCGCGAACTCGCCCTTCACCCTGCAGCGCACCACCCGCGCCGTCTGCGCCGCGGCGACCTCACGAGCCAGAGCGCAGGCCGCGCTCTGGCCGAGGAGAGCGTGATCCGCCGCGGCCAGCACCGCCAGGTCCGCCGCGCCGCCCGCGCGGTGCCGGGCCGCCACGGCCTGGCCCAGGGCCAGGACCGCGGCGAACACCACGCAGAACGCCGTCGCGACGACCGCCACCCACACCGACGCCATGCCCCGATCACCCCACCGTGTCCTCCGCAAGGGCCACCGCCTCCCCGCTCAGTGGCACCGCCAGCGGCCCCGGACCGTCCGCATCCGCCCGAACGCGCACCCGCACCAGGTCCCCCTCGCGCCCCAGCGAGATCCGCGCCCCGCGCGGAGCAGCCGACCGGGCCGCGGCGACGGCCGCCGACGGCGGATCCGAGCGGGCCGCCGCCCGCGCCCCCGCCCGGGCCGCGTCCACACACTGGATCTGCGCGGCCGACGCCATCACACCCCAGAGCAGAGCCAGGGCGAAGAACGTCAGCACGGGCAACGCCAGAGCGGCCTCGGCGGTCACATACCCCGCGTCTGCGGCGGCTGCCGTGCCTGCCGCGCCTCCCGCGTCAGAACGTCGCATGGAGGGCCTTCACGATCAGCTGCTGCAGTGCCGCGCTCACCGGCCCGCTGGTGACCACCTTGTAGAGAACCGCCGCCAGCGCACACGCGGCGAGCGTCCCCACCGCGTACTCCGCGGTCGTCATCCCGTCCTCGCCGGCACCCCGCAGCCGGTCCCGGCACCGCGACCACCACGTCGCCGCCTCGGAGACCCTCGCCGACGCCGTCATCGGTGCTTTCGCCGTCGTCGCCTGCATCGCTTTTGTGCCCGTCATCGTCGTCATGGCTGATCCCCCTACTCGCCGCGAGGTTCTCGCCTCGCGCATCGTCACTTTCGTTGTCCGACCGCCGCCTTGGCGGCATCGCACCGTTCCTCAATCGCACCGTTCCTCACCGGCTCCGCATCAGCCCGCCGGCCAGCCCGATCACCACGGGAACCACCCCGACCGTCAGGAACGCGGGGAGGAAGCAAAGCCCCAGCGGCGCCGTCGCCAGGACGCCCGCGCGCCGCGCCCGTATCCCCGCCGCCCGCGCCTGCGCCGCGCGCAGCTGCGCGGCCAGCCGCGACATGGGCTCCACCGCCGGAACTCCCGTGGCCTGAGCCCGCTCCAGGCAGCGGGCGGTTCCTCCTGCCCCAGGGAGGCCGCCGAGCCGGCCCCAGGCCACACCCGGCTCTCCGCCGAGGCGCACTTCCGCCGCGGCCTGGGCCAGCCGCTCCCCCACAGGGCCGCCGAGCGATCCCCCGACCGCCTCGGCGGCCTCCCGCGGGCCCGCACCCGCGGCGAGGCAGGCGGCCAGCAGATCCGCTGCGAGGGGCAGTTGTCGCTCCACCTCCTCCACGGACACCTCGCCATGGGCACTGTCCGCTCTCCTGCGCCACCACCGGATCCCGTAAGCAGCCACGAGGCCCGCCACGCACCAGGTGATTCCTCCTACGAGCCCGACGAGGACGAGGCCGACGCCTCCCAACACCGCCAAGGGCCGCCCTCCCCTGGCCGCCAGGGCCTGCCGTGCCCGCCGCCGCCACGGGTTCGCCGCCGGCGGACCCGGCGCGCCACCCGTCGGCCCCACCGACCGTGCAGCGCCCGCCATCCCGCGCATATCGAGCAGCAGTGCCCCTCGCCGCCGGACGGATCTCCTGCCGCGGGCCCCCTTCCCCAGCACCGTCACGGCCGACGCCGACATGACCACCAGAACCACTGCCCACAGGCTGTGGACAACTTCCGAACTCACTTCCGCCCCCTTCCCGGGCCTTCGGCCGCTCGTACGATCCGCCGCGTCCAAGCGATTCCCGCGCACTCGAGCAGCCCGCCGAGAGCCAGACAGCCCAGTCCGCCCGGGGTGTGCAGCAGCACCCGCAGCGGCTCAGCCCCCAGCGCACTGCCCATCAGCAGGGCCAGCACCGGCAGCAGGGCGAGCATCACGGCCGTCGACCGCGTGCCGGCCAACTGCGCCCGTAATTCGTCCCGCTGGTCGCGCTCTGCCCCAAGGGCTGCCGCGACCCGCTCCAGTCCGGCGGCGAGCCCCGCTCCGCCGTCGACCGCGACCCGCCAGCACGCGGCCACTCCGTTGAGCCCCTCCGCGCCTTCCTGCAGCCCTGCTCGCCGCAGCGCTTTCGGCACGTCTCCCCCGAACCTCGCGGCCGCCGGCACCGCCGACCAGCCCGGGCCCAGGTCCCGTCCGGTCAACCCCGCGACCGCCTCGCCCGGTTGCCGCCCCGCTCGCAGCTCGCCCGCGACGGTGCCGCACATCTCGATGACGGCCGTCTCACGCCGCTCGCGCTCCCGGTCCCGTAGCCGCGCGGCAAGCAGCCGCCGTACCAGTGGCACGGCCAGCGCCGCCGCCATGGGCGGCAGCGGGGAATCGCCCAGGAATCCGACCGCGCAGCCGACCGGGAGGCAGGCCCACTCGCGCCTGTCCCGGGCCATCCGCCGCAGCCGGGCGCCCCATTCGGCGACCCGTGGTGGCACCGGCGCCCACGCTCCGCTCCCGACGGCCGTCTCTCCCCCGGCCAACAGCAGCCTGGCCCGGCGCAACTCCGCTCCCGGGCGGGCCCCCAGCCCCACGATCACCGCCCCGCACAGCAGCAATGCCACGCCGCTCCACGGCATCGCCTGCGACGCCGTCATGGCGGCGGACATGCGCACCTCGCCGGTCATGGCCCGCCCCTTCCGCGTCGGCACAGCGCCGCCAGCCGGCCCCACCCGGGCGCCTGCTCGAAGCCGCCCGCGCTTCGGACGGCGGCGGGGACCGTCGTCACGAACCCCGCACGGTCGCGGTCCAGTACGTGCACTTCCGCGACCCGCCGCCGGCCGCCGTGATCGCGTACGAGGTGGATCACCACCGACAAGGCGGCCGCCAACTGGCTGTGCAGCGCGGCCCGGTCCAGCCCGGCCGTCGATCCCAGCGCTTCCAGCCGGGCCGGGACGTCCGAGGCCGCGTTGGCGTGCACCGTGCCGCAGCCGCCCTCGTGACCGGTGTTGAGCGCCGCCAGCAGATCGGTCACCTCGGGGCCGCGCACCTCCCCGACCACGAGCCGGTCGGGGCGCATGCGCAGGGCCTGGCGGACCAGGTCCCGCAGGGTGACCAGGCCGGTGCCCTCCTGGTTCGCGGGCCGGGTCTCCAGCCGCACCACGTGCGGGTGGTCGGGGCGCAGCTCGGCGGAGTCCTCGGCGAGCACGATCCGCTCGTCCGGCGCGACCAGTCCCAGCAGGCTGGACAGCAGTGTGGTCTTGCCCGAGCCCGTACCGCCGCTGATGAGGAATGACAGACGGGCCTCGAGCACGGCTCGCAGCAGCCGCTCCCCGCCGGCCGGCACCGTCCCCGCGGCCACCAGCTCCTCCAGCGCGAAGGCCCTGGGGCGTACGACCCGCAGCGAGAGGCAGGTGGATCCCACGGCCACCGGCGGCAGCACGGCGTGCAGGCGCGTGCCGTCGGGGAGCCGGGCGTCCACCCAGGGCCGGGCGTCGTCCAGCCTGCGTCCGGCGATCGAGGCGAGCCGCTGGGCCAGCCTGCGCACCGCCGCCGGGTCGGGGAAGGACACCTGGGTGCGCTCCAGGCCCGACCCGCGGTCCACCCACACCTGGTCGGGGGCGGTGACCAGCACATCGGTGACGTCGGGCTCGGCGAGCAGGGGCTCCAGCGGTCCGGTGCCGACCAGCTCCGAGCGCAACCGGGCGGCCACGCCGAGCACTTCGGCGTCCCCCATCAGCCGCCCTTCGGAACGCAGCGCCTCCGCGACCCGTGCGGGCGTCGGCTCGGCGCCACTCTCGGCCAGTCGCAGGCGCACCGCCTCCAGCAACGCGCCGCTCATACCGGCATCCCTCCGCCCTCGGTGAGTGCCTGCGCCCAGAATTCGGCGCTGAAGCGGGCCAGCGGGCCGCGCTCGGCGCTGCCGGGTGGCCGGCCGGCGTTCAGCGCGTCCGCGAGGCCTGGCTCCGGGGGCAGTTCACCGGCCAACGGCAGGCTCAGGAGGCGTGCGATCTCCTCGCCCGGCAGCCCGGATCCGAACGGTCCGCGCACCACCGCGCGGAGGTCGCCCAGGATCATCCGCAGCACGGAGGCCACCCGGTGTGCCGCCGCGACGGCCCGCAGCTCGGCGGGCACCACCAGCAGGCCCATGTCGAGCTGCCCGAGGGCCTCCAGCGCCGTGTCGTCCAGCCTGCGCGGCAGATCCACGACCACCACTCCTCCGCGCCGGCGCGCGGCGGCCAGGACGGCCCGCATCGCGTCGGGCGGGACGGCCGCGCAGTCGCCGCGGTCCCAGCTGAGGACGCGCAGGGAGTGCAGCTCGGGCAGGGCCTCTTCCAGCGCCCGGGCGGCCACCCGGCCGCGCGAGTCGGCGAAGGCGGGCCAGCGCAGCCCTTCGGCTCGCTCCCCGCCGAGCAGGACGTCGAGGCCGCCTCCCAGCGGATCGCCGTCGATCAGCATGGTCCGCCGGCCGGCGCGGGCGGCTCCGACGGCCAGGGCGCAGGCCAGCGTGCTCGCCCCGGCGCCGCCCCGGCCGCCGATCACGCCGACCGTGAGCGCGGGGCGCCCCACGCCCTCGACCGCGTCGGCGATGCGGTCGACCAGCCAGCTCTCGCCGTCGGGCAGCAGCGCGACGTTCTGGGCGCCGATGCCGACGGCCCGCCGCCAGACGCCGGAGTCGTCGAGGTCCGTACCGACGAGCACGACGCCTTCCCTGCGGGCGACGCCGCCCAGCCCCGTCGAGCAGTCGTCGCCCACCAGGATCAGCGGGGCGTTCTCCCAACCGCCCGTGCGCGGGGGCGCCCCGTGGGCGACCTCGGGCACGGCCCCCGCCGCCGCGCACAGCCGCAGCAGATCGTCGAGCAGCTCCTCGTCCGCCGTGACGATCAGCGGCCTGCCCTGGCGCAGGTCCATGGCGGCCGGACAATCGGATGTGTTGGATCCGGTCACGGTCTCCTCCCCTCTCACTACGCGCTCTCGCATCCGCGGGCATCGCGGAACACGCGGGGAATCACCGTGCAGCGAACTGGGAAATCGTGTGGATCTTGGTCAAAAACTGTGGACAACTCAACGGATGTGAATATCCCGCTCACCTATACCGGTGACTTCCGGAGAGCAGCCTGTTGATTACCCTGCGTAACAGGTATGAAGGAAGCGTCGGTCGCGCCCGTCGAGGCGTACGGAGAGGGGGAGGGCCCGATGGCGATGGCGAAAACGCATCCGGACATGCGACGACCCCCGCCGGGGGGGAGAGCGGGGGTCGTCCCCACGGCCGACTCGGGGGGGGAGGAGTCGGACCGGGTTAGACACGGTCGCGAACGATCCGTGACTTCCATGGTGTACCCGAGAGCCTTCTCAGGCAAACCCACACGCCTCAGCTTACGCCGAATGGAGGGCGCCTATGCTCGGCGACGTGGAAAACCACTCCTTGCCTCGGACTGCCGCGTTCTTTGATCTGGACAAGACAGTCATTGCGAAGTCGAGCACGCTCACCTTCAGCAAGTCCTTCTACCAAGGCGGCCTGATCAACAGGCGCGCCGTGTTGCGCACCGCCTATGCGCAGTTCGTCTTCCTGGCCGGCGGCGCCGATCACGACCAGATGGAGCGGATGCGCGAGTATCTGTCGGCGCTCTGCCGCGGCTGGAATGTCCAGCAGGTCCGCGAGATCGTCGCCGAGACCCTCCACCAGCTCATCGACCCGATCATTTACGACGAGGCCGCGTCCCTCATCGAAGAGCACCACACCGCCGGGCGCGACGTGGTGATCGTCAGCACCTCCGGCGCGGAGGTCGTGGAGCCGATCGGCGCCCTGCTGGGCGCGGACCGGGTGGTCGCCACCCGAATGGTCGTAAAGGAGGGCGTTTTCACCGGGGAGGTCGAGTACTACGCCTATGGCCCCACCAAAGCGGAGGCCATCAGGGAGCTCGCCGCCTCGGAGGGATACGACCTGGCGCGCTGCTACGCCTACAGCGATTCGGTGACCGACATCCCGATGCTGGAATCGGTGGGTCATCCGCACGCCGTCAATCCGGACCGTGGGCTGCGCCGCGAGGCCGTAGCCCGCGACTGGCCGATTCTTTCCTTCAGTCGACCCGTGCGGCTCAAACAGCGCGTGTCCTCGCTGTCGATGCCCTCGCGCCCCGCGCTGGTGGCAGCCGCCGCGGTCGGTGCGGCAGCCGCGACGGCGGGCCTGGTCTGGTTCGCCAGCCGCCGACGCGCGCCCGCACCCGCCTTGGTTGGTTTTGCCCCCAAAAACAAAGAAGTGCGGCTTGGACTTCCGCTTCTGTCGAGACAGGAGTAGAAAGGACTTAACGGCCCGCGAGACCAGGGACATCCGGGAGGACGCCCTTCACGCACCAAGGCCCCACGGACCGCGCATGAAAGTCGGGCACCCACGCGACGCCGACCCGTCGATTACGGGCCAGCCGCACCAGGTGACGGGCGAAGTACCCGACCTGATGGGCAAATATCGTGCACGCATGGTAACCCGGCGGACGTGCCAGCGGCGGTACCAGAGCAGTACAGGTACCGCCGCAACCCATGTCCGCACCCGTGCGCCTTTCCGGCACCGGACGTGCGATCAGGCCGCGCCGCGCTGGAGCGCCTCACAGACGGCCGTGCTCTCCCGCACACCGAGCTCGACGGCGCGGCCGCAGTGCGCGATCCAGGCCGCCAACCCGTCGGGCGTACCGGACGCATAGCCCTCCAGCGCCGCCATGTAGGCCTGCGACCCCAGCTCCGCGTGCCCGACCTCGGCCGGGCAGATCGACTTCGGGTCCAACCCGCTGCCCACCAGCACGATCCGCTCGGCCGCCCGGGCGACCAGGCCGTTGTACGAGCCGAACGGACGCAGCGCGAGCAGCTCGCCGTGCACCACGGCGGCCGTCACCAGCGCGGGCGCCTGGCTTCCCGCGAGCAGCAGGCCGGCCAGACCCTCGAGCCGGCCCGACATCTCGTCGGCGTCCGGCAGCGGCAAACGGAGCAGCGGCTCGTCGACCGTCTCACCGGCCAGCCGCGGCCTGCCGATCGCGTCGTCCGGGCCGCCGCCCCCGGCGGCCACGAGATGCAGCCGGGCCAGGACCCTCAGCGGCGACTGCCGCCACACGCTCAGCAACTGGCCGGCCTCGGCGGTCAGTCGCAACGCCGCGCCCACCGTGCGCGGCTCACCCTCCCCGCCGAAGTCGGTGCGGCGACGCACCTCTTCGAGCGCCCAGTCCGCGCCGGACAGCGCGGCCGAGCCCCGCGCGCCCCGCAGGGCGGCCTCGGAGGTGATCTCATTGCTGCGGCGACGCATCACCCGGTGGCCGTACACCCGGTCGACCGCCTTGCGTACGGAGTCCACGGAGTCGGCGACGCCCGGGAGCGAGCCCAGGACGGCGAGCGGATCAGCTGTCGTACTCATGGGTAAGACACTACGCACTTCGCCCTGACACCCCTCGAAAGAGTGGTCCTCTTCACTCACCGCACTCACTCAGGGCACCTCCGCACCTACTCTTGGTGAACATGAAGATCGCTTTCGTAGGGAAGGGCGGCAGCGGCAAGACCACGCTGTCCTCTTTGTTCATCCGCCACCTCGCCGCCGAGCAGGTCCCGGTCATCGCCGTGGACGCGGACATCAACCAGCATCTGGGCGCCGCGCTGGGGCTCGACGAGGCGGAGAGCGCCGCCCTGCCCGCGATGGGGGCGCGGCTGCCCTTGATCAAGGACTATCTGCGCGGCTCGAACCCGCGCATCACCTCGGCCGACACCATGATCAAGACGACGCCTCCCGGCGAGGGCTCCCGGCTGCTGCGCCTCCGCGAGGACAACCCGGTCTACGAGGCGTGCGCCCGCACGGTACGGCTGGACGACGAGGCGGCCGTACGACTGATGGTGACCGGCCCGTTCAACGACTCCGACCTGGGCGTCGCCTGCTACCACTCGAAGGTCGGCGCGGTCGAGCTGTGCCTGAACCACCTCGTCGACGGCCCGGGCGAGTACGTGGTCGTCGACATGACGGCGGGCAGCGACTCCTTCGCCTCCGGCATGTTCACCCGCTTCGACATGACCTATCTGATCGCCGAGCCCACCCGTAAGGGCGTCTCCGTCTACCGCCAGTACAAGGAGTACGCCCGGGACTTCGGCGTCGGGCTGAAGGTCGTCGGCAACAAGGTCCAGGGCCCCGACGATCTCGACTTCCTGCGCGCCGAGGTGGGCGACGACCTGCTGACGGTCTTCGGCCACTCCGACTGGGTACGCGCCATGGAGAAGGGCCGCCCTCCCCGCTTCGAGCTCCTGGAGGAGGCCAACCGGCAGGCTCTGGGGACCCTGCGCGCCACGGCGGACCGGTCGTACGAGCGGCGCGACTGGCAGCGGTACACCCGCCAGATGGTGCACTTCCACCTCAAGAACGCGGAGCGCTGGGGCAACGCGAAGACGGGCGCGGACCTGGCGGCGCAGGTGGACCCCGCCTTCGTGCTCGACGAACGGCTCCTGGCCGCCCCTCAGCCCGCCTGACGCCCGGAACCACCGCGGCCGGCGGCTTCACGACCTACGCCGGAAACGGGCCAAACAGATAAAAGTACATAGTCACCCAATAGAGGGAAGCTTCCGCCTGCCCCTCGGTCATTTCTTTACTCTCTATTACGATTCGTTTACTGAGAGTTGAGAAACACCCGCCATCGCCGACACGAGGACGGGAAATGATCACGCGCGCTCGGCGGGATGTGTCCGCCTCCGTCTCCCTCTTTCTGGCCGCCGTCCCCCTCTCCCTGGGAATCGCGCTCGCCTGCGGCGCACCGTTGTGGGCGGGGCCGGTCGCGGTGGCGGTGGGCGGCCTCGCGGCCGGGGCGTTCGGGGGAGCGTCGCTTCGCGCGAGCGGCGCGGCCACGGGGCTGATCGTGGTGACGGCCGAGTTGGTCCAGCGCCATGGCTGGCGGGCCATGTGCGCGATCACCGTGCTCGCCGGCGCGGCCCAACTCGTCCTGGGCGCGGTGCGAATGGCCCGCCCCTCGCTCATGGAGCGCGCTCTGTCGGCGATCGGTCCGCCTATCGTGCGGGGCCTGCTCGCCGCGACCGGTGTCACGATCGTGCTCGGACGGCTGCCCGCGGTGCTGGGCAGCCGACCCAACGAGTCGGCCCTGGGGAATCTGGCGGCTCTGCCCGCCGACATGATGCGTGCGCACCTGCCGACGCTGCTGGTGGGCGCGGCCACCGTGGCGGTGCTGGTCGCCTGGCCCCGGCTGCCCGCACCGGCCGCTCGCTGGGCCCGGCCGGTCCCCGCGGCGTTCGCCGCCCTGGCCGTCGCCACGGCAACGGGTCTCCTTGTCGACGTCGCCCGCGTCACCGCTTCCCCCTGGGCGCTGACAGCGCTTCCCGCTCTGCCGGACGAGCCGGCCCTGGGGCTCCTCGGCGCCGTGGTGATGGTCGCGCTCGTCGCGAGCGCGGAGACGCCGGGCCTTTCGGCGCGGGCCTTCGCCGGACAGGGCGTGGCGAATGTGGTGTCCGGGCTGCTGGGCGGGCTTCCGGTGGCGGGCGGCGCGATTCACCCTTGGCGTCACGCCCAGCCGAGCGCCGAGGACGGGAGCCCGGCAGGGGACGCGAGCCGGGACCGGGCGCCGTCCTCGGCCGAGGACGGGCCGCCGGGGAGCGCACAGAAGACGGCAGGAGATGCGGGAGGAGAAGAGGGCTCCCGCGCGGCGACGGTTCTGTACGGCGTCTGGGCGCTGCTGTGCGCCGCCCTGTTCACCGCCGCGTTCGCGTGGATCCCGGCGGTCGCCCTGGCGGTTCTGATCACGGCGGTCGGTGTGCGGATGGTGCGCTTCGCGCACCTTCGGCACGCGCGACGGCAAGGCGACTTCGCGGTGTACGCGGCCACGTTGGGGGCCGTGGTGCTGTTCGGCGTTCTGCAGGGGGTCATTGTGGGCATCTCGGTCACCGCGCTTCTCGCCCTGAGGCTGCGCTGGGCAGGCTTTCGCAGCCGGTACGGACAGGCGGTGGCGGATGCCGTCGACGCCCACAGGTGTCTCCCCTGGACGCCTTGGCGCCAGCATGACTGCACCCGTCCCGCCGACGCCGAGACGGACACGGCGGAGATCGGTGGCGAGCGACAACTGCTCGGCGGGGTGAGCGCCTTCCAGCGCAACACCGCCCCGCTCGTCCGCGACGAGCTGGCTCGGCTCGCCCGCGAGGGCCAGCGCCCCAGCCAGCTCTTTCTGACCTGCGCCGACTCCCGGCTGGTGACCAGCATGATCACCTCCAGCGGCCCCGGAGACCTCTTCACCGTGCGCAACGTCGGCAATCTGATGCCCCCGCCCGGCAGCGACGCCAGTTGCGACTCGGTGGCGGCGGCCGTGGAGTACGCGGTCGAGGTGCTGAAGGTGGGCAGCATCACCGTCTGCGGCCACTCCGGATGCGGGGCGATGCAGGCGCTGCTGGACCTCGCCGCCTCGCCTGCCGGGCACGGGCTTCCGGTGGGCGGCCAGACCCCGCTCACCCGCTGGCTGCGGCACGGCCGTCCGAGCCTGGCCCGTATGCAGCGGATCGGACGACTGGGGCGCGGGGAGGTGGCGCTGGCCGAGCGGCTGGTGGCGGACGACGTGGAGCGGCTGGCGCTCGTCAACGTGATGCAACAGCTCGACCACCTGATGGCCCATGCCTGTGTCGCCCGACGGGTGGCGGAAGGATCGCTTCAGCTGCATGGGATGTACTTCCACGTCGGGGAGGCGCAGGCCTACGTCCTCGACCGGCGCTCCCGCACCTTCACCGCCGTCCGGCCCGAAGTCCTGGACGCGGCGTGATCCCCTCCCCCGCCCCCTCCCCCGCCCGCGCGCCCGTCACGGTGCGCCCGTAGCACCGGGCGCACCACACCCTCTGACCTCGGGCGATCACCGAGCAAAGGTCTAAACCAGTTTTTACCCACACCCCTTGTCAGGGTGTGCCCCGGGCTGATGAGCTATGGCCGGGAGCAACGAGCCCCCTGGGAAAGGGAGATGTCGTGAGCAACGAAAGCCTGGCCAACCTCCTGAAGGAGGAGCGCCGCTTCGCGCCGCCTGCGGGCCTGGCCGCCCGGGCCAACGTCACCGCGGAGGCGTACGAGCAGGCGGCGGCGGATCGGCTGGGCTTCTGGGCCGCGCAGGCCCGCCGCCTGAGCTGGGAGACCGAGCCCACCGAGACCCTCGACTGGTCGAACCCGCCGTTCGCGAAGTGGTTCGCCGACGGCAAGCTGAACGTGGCCTACAACTGCGTCGACCGCCATGTGGAGAACGGCCTGGGCGACCGTGTGGCCCTGCACTTCGAGGGCGAGCCGGGCGACACCCGCTCGATCACGTACGCCGAGCTCCAGAGCGAGGTCTCCAAGGCCGCCAACGCCCTGATCGAGCTGGGCGTGCGGGCCGGCGACCGGGTCGCCATCTACCTGCCGATGATCCCCGAAGCGGTCATCTCGATGCTGGCCTGCGCCCGCATCGGCGCTCCTCACTCACTCGTCTTCGGCGGCTTCTCCGCCGACGCCCTGGCGACCCGCGTCCACGACGCCGACGCCCGCGTCGTCATCACCGCCGACGGGGGCTACCGCCGCGGCAAGGCCTCCGCGCTCAAGCCCGCCGTCGACGAGGCCCTCACCCGCCCCGGCACCGAGAACGTCCGCAGCGTGCTCGTCGTCCGCCGCACGGGCCAGGAGGACATCGCCTGGACCGAGGGCCGCGACGTGTGGTGGCACGACCTCGTCGAGCGGCAGTCCGACCGGCACACCCCCGAGGCGTTCGACGCCGAGCACCCGCTGTTCATCCTCTACACCTCGGGCACCACGGGTAAGCCGAAGGGCATCCTGCACACCACCGGCGGCTACCTCACCCAGACCTCGTACACCCACCACGCCGTCTTCGACCTCAAGCCGGAGACCGATGTCTTCTGGTGCACCGCCGACGTCGGCTGGGTGACCGGCCACTCGTACATCGTCTACGGACCGCTGAGCAACGCCGCCACCCAGGTGCTCTACGAGGGCACGCCCGACAGCCCGCACCAGGGCCGTTGGTGGGAGATCGTGCAGAAGTACGGCGTCACGATCCTCTACACCGCTCCCACCGCGATCCGCGCGGCCATGAAGTGGGGCGACGACATCCCCGCCAAGTTCGACCTGTCCAGCCTGCGCATCCTCGGCTCGGTCGGTGAGCCCATCAACCCCGAGGCCTGGATCTGGTACCGCAAGCACATCGGCGCCGACGCCACCCCCGTGGTCGACACCTGGTGGCAGACCGAGACCGGGGCGATGATGATCAGCCCGCTGCCGGGGGTGACCGAGACCAAGCCCGGTTCGGCACAGGTGCCGCTGCCCGGCATCGCCGCCACCGTCGTGGACGACCACGGCGAGGAGGTGCCCGACGGCTCCGGCGGCTACCTCGTCCTGACCGAGCCGTGGCCGTCCATGCTCCGCACGATCTGGGGCGACGACCAGCGCTACATCGACACCTACTGGTCCCGCTTCGAGAACACCTACTTCGCCGGCGACGGCGCCAAGAAGGACGAGGACGGCGACATCTGGCTGCTCGGCCGCGTGGACGACGTCATGCTCGTCTCCGGCCACAACATCTCCACCACCGAGGTCGAGTCCGCCCTCGTCTCCCACCCCAAGGTGGCCGAGGCGGCGGTCGTCGGCGCGACGGACCCGCAGACCACCCAGGCGATCTGCGCGTTCGTCATCCTGCGCAGCGGCGTGGACGCCGACGCCGAAGGCCTCACCGAGGAGCTGCGCGCCCATGTGGCCAAGCAGCTCGGCCCGATCGCCAAGCCCAAGCGGGTCCTGCCGGTCGCCGAGCTGCCCAAGACCCGCTCCGGCAAGATCATGCGCCGCCTGTTGCGCGATGTGGCCGAAAACCGCGCCCTCGGCGACGTGACCACGCTGACCGACTCCTCGGTCATGGACCTGATCCAGGCCAAGCTCCCCGCCGCCCCCAGCGAGGACTGACCTTCACGGTCACCACGGCCGCCACGGCCCGCGTGAACGAAGGGCACCCGGCAACGCGCCGGGTGCCCTTCACCCATTCCGGCTAAAGTAAGTACTTGCCGCGTCAATATCGCGACAAGAATCAAAGGCGCGCCGGGAAGTCTGGTCGGCACACAACACACGTGTACCCACGTGTTTCAGTCGACGCCGACCCCAGGAGGTCCACCACCGTGGCCGCGCCCAAGAACCGCCGCTCCGTCTTCCTCGGCAGGCTTCCGCTGCCCGAACGGAACCACCTCGCGGAGGCGCTGCGTACCGAGACCGTCGGCGGTGTGCTGCTGCTCGTCGCCGCCGTCGCCGCGCTGATCTGGGCGAACACCCCCCTGCGCGACAGCTACGAGGCCGTGCGCTCCTTCCACGTCGGACCCGCCGCCATCGGCCTGGACCTCTCCCTGCAGCACTGGGCCGCCGACGGTCTGCTCGCCGTCTTCTTCTTCGTCGCCGGCATCGAGCTCAAGCGCGAGCTGGTCGCCGGTGAGCTGCGCGATCCCAAGGCCGCGATCCTCCCGGTCGTCGCCGCGCTCTGCGGCATGGCCGCCCCGGCCCTCGTCTATTTCACCGTCGCCTCCAGCGGCGGCGGCTCGCTCGCCGGCTGGGCCGTGCCCACCGCCACCGACATCGCCTTCGCCCTCGGCGTGCTCGCCGTCATCGGCACCGCCCTGCCCTCGGCGCTGCGCGCGTTCCTGCTGACCCTCGCGGTCGTCGACGACCTCTTCGCGATCCTGATCATCGCGGTGTTCTTCACCTCGCGGCTGAACTTCGCCGCCCTCGGCTTCGCCGTGCTGGGCCTGGTGGTCTTCTGGCTGCTGCTGCGCAAGGGGGTGCGCGGCTGGTACGTCTACATACCGCTGGCCTTCGTCAACTGGGCCCTGATGTACAACAGCGGCGTCCACGCGACGATCGCGGGCGTCGCCATGGGGCTCATGCTGCGCTGCACCCGGCGCGACGCCGAGGAGCACTCCCCCGGCGAGCACATCGAGCACATCGTGCGCCCCCTGTCGGCGGGCCTGGCGGTGCCGCTGTTCGCACTGCTCTCGGCGGGCGTGGCCGTCACCGGCGGCGTGCTGGCGGACGTCTTCACCCGGCCGGAGACGCTGGGCGTCGTCCTGGGCCTGGTCCTGGGCAAGGCGGTGGGGGTCTTCGGCGGCACCTGGGCGGCGGCCCGCTTCACCAGGGCGGAGCTCAACCCGGACCTGAAGTGGCCGGACGTCCTGGCCGTCGCCTCGCTGGCCGGCATCGGCTTCACGGTGTCCCTGCTGATCGGCGAGCTCGCGTTCGGCGACGACGCGCTCCTGGTCGCGGAGATCAAGGCCGCCGTGCTCGTGGGCTCCCTGATCGCGGCGATTCTCGCGTCCGTACTCCTCAAACTGCGCGACAACAAGTACAAGAAGCTGTGCGCGGAAGAGGACCGCGACGACGACGAGGACGGCATCCCGGACATCTACGAGCAGGACAATCCCGAGTTCCACCTGCGCATGGCCGCCCTGTACGAGGCGAAGGCGGCCACGCACCGCAAACTGGCACAAGTCGCCTCGGAGCGCACCACCCTGGGCGACGGTCCGGCATGATCTGAGAGTCTTTACGCCCGAGCTGATGACGATGAGGGAGCAGCCGATGAGCGCAGCCGACGACGGCGCGAACCGCAGCCTCGGCCAGCTGGTGGCGGCGGCCACCACGGAGCTGTCCGCGCTGGTGCACGACGAGATCGCGCTGGCCAAGGCCGAGCTGCGACAGGACGCCCGCCGACTGGGCATCGGCGGCGGTGCCATCACCGCCGCGGGTGTCCTGGCGCTCTTCTCCCTGCCGGTGCTGAGCTTCGCGGCGGCATACGGGATCCACAACCTCGGCCTCGGGCTCGCCTGGTCGTTCCTGATCGTCGGTGGCGCCTACCTGCTGCTCGCGGCGCTGCTCGGGCTGATGGCCGTGGCCAAGTTCAAGAAGATCAAGAAGCCCGAGAAGAGCATCGCCTCGGCCAAGGAGACGGCGGCGGTGCTCGGCACCGTCAAGCCGCACCCGCGTCCCCTGACCGACACCAGCCCGGCGGACGTATCTGTGACACGCTCGTCCGTATGACGGTGCCCGATACCTCCGCAGCGCCCGCGTCCCCCGACCCCGACCGGCCCGAGGTCCCCTCGGCGCCGCCCGCACCGGGCGGGTCGGGGACCTCGCCCACCGCGGTCGTACGACCGGACGGCCCCTGGACGCACCGGGAGGTCGCGGCGAACGGGGCCAGGTTCCACATCGCCGAGATGGGCGAGGGGCCGCTGGTGCTGCTGCTGCACGGCTTTCCGCAGTTCTGGTGGACGTGGCGGCATCAGATGCCGGCGCTCGCGGAGGCCGGGTTCCGGGCGGTGGCGATGGACCTGCGAGGGGTGGGCGGCAGCGACCGTACGCCCCGGGGCTACGACCCCGCCAACCTCGCCCTCGACATCACGGGCGTGATCCGTTCCCTCGGCGAGCCGGACGCCGCGCTGGTCGGGCACGACCTGGGCGGCTACCTCGCCTGGACCGCCGCCGTGATGCGGCCCAAGCTGGTGCGTCGGCTGGCGGTGTCCTCGATGCCGCACCCGCGCCGCTGGCGCTCCGCCATGCTCGCCGACGTCAAGCAGAGCACCGCGAGCTCCCACATCTGGGGCTTCCAGCGGCCGTGGCTGCCCGAACGCCGGCTGGTCGCGGACGACGCGGCGCTGGTGGGGCGGCTGATCCGGGACTGGTCCGGCCCGAGGCTGCCGGACGACGAGTCCGTCGACGTCTACCGACGGGCGATGACGATCCCCTCCACGGCGCACTGCTCCATCGAGCCGTACCGCTGGATGGTGCGGTCCATGGCCCGCCCGGACGGCATGCAGTTCAACCGCCGTATGAAGCGGCCGGTGCGGGTGCCGACGCTGCACCTGCACGGCTCCCTCGATCCGGTGATGCGCACGCGCAGCGCCGCGGGCTCCGGCGAATACGTCGAGGCGCCCTACCGCTGGCGGCTCTTCGACGGCCTCGGGCACTTCCCGCACGAGGAGGACCCCGTCGCCTTCTCGGCGGAGCTGGTCAGCTGGCTGAAGGACCCCGAGCCCGACCGGTAGGCGGTTCCGGGCGGCGGCCGGGCATGTCAGGGACGTCAGGCACCCCCGGACGACCCCGCATGGCCCTACACGCGGGTGATGTACCGATGAACGGACAGGAACGTTCGTTCACCGAACGGCCAATTGCCTCGCGCATAGGCCAATTGCCGGGCCCACGGGCGATTACCGACCTTTGGGCCCGGGCAGAGCTTTTGGTATGGGCTGGACGCACGACTACCGTGACGTGACCGACGTGACTCAGGAGCGCGGCGATGCCGACGCCGCCGTGGCGGTGACGGATACGCCGGGACGGGGCGATCACCGTCCGGGGGCCGAGCCGGACCCCCGGATCGGCATCCCGCGGATCATCCACCGGCGCGCCCGATGGGTGTCGGCGCGGCTGCGGCATCCCCGCAGCCGCTGACGCCGAGGCCGTCACGACCGCCACAGGCGGCGTGAGGCCGCTGATCGCCCCGGGACGGGCTCAGAGAGCGCAGCCCTGGGTGTCGGCCCGGGTCGTGGCGGTACGGCCGTAGAGGGCATCCCCACGCACCTCGTCGGCCGTCAGGGCGTACCCCGTGTCGGGATCGTCCAGGGACTTGGCGAAGACCACGCCGTAGACCTCGCCGTCCGGCGTGAGGAGCGGGCCGCCGGAGTTGCCCTGCCGCACGGTGGCGTAGAGGGAGTACACATCGCGGCGGACGTTGCCGCGGTGGTAGATGTCCGGGCCCTTGGCCTGGACCCGGCTGCGGACGCGGGCGGCGCGCACGTCGTACGAGCCGTTCTCGGGGAAGCCGGCGACGATGGCGCTCTTGCCGCTCTGCGCGTCGGACCCCGCGAACGGCAGGGCGGGCGCGTCCAGGGCGGGCACGTCGAGCACGGCGATGTCGCGCCTCCAGTCGTAGAGGACGACCCTGGCGTCGTAGAGCTTCCCCTGGCCGCCGATCTGCACGGTCGGCTCGTCCACCCCGCCGACGACGTGGGCGTTGGTCATCACCCGGTTGGGCGCGAAGACGAAGCCGGTGCCCTCCAGGACCTTGCCGCAGCCGGGGGCGCTGCCGACGACCTTGACGATGCTGCGCTGGGCGGCCACGGACACGGGGCTGTTCGCGAGCGCGGGGTCGGGCGCGGGCACCGACGTGATGGGCTCGGTGGAGAACGGCGCGAAGACCTGCGGGAAGCCGTTCTGCGCGAGGACGGTGCTGAAGTCCGCGAACCAGGTGTTGGCCTGCGACGGAATCACCCGGGCGACGCCGAGCAGCACCTTGGAGCCGCGCACCTCCCGGCCCAGCGTCGGCAGGGTCGTACCGGCGAGCGCGGAGCCGATCAGCCAGGCCACCAGCAGCATCGCGACGACGTTGACGAGCGCGCCGCCCGTGGCGTCGAGGGCGCGCGCCGGGGACCAGGTGATGTGGCGGCGGAGCTTGTTACCGAGGTGGGTGGTGGCGGCCTGGCCCACGGAGGCGCAGACGATGATGATGACGACGGCGAGGATGGCCGCGATCGTGCCGGGCTCGGCGTCGCCGGTGGTGGCGGCCCAGATCACGGGCAGCGCGTAGACGGCGGCGAGGCCGCCGCCCAGAAAGCCGATGACCGAGAGCACGCCGACGACGAAGCCCTGGCGGTAGCCGATGACCGCGAACCACACGGCGGCGATCATCAGCACGATGTCCAGCACGTTCACCGAAAGATGCCTCGCATTGCAGTCGTCGTGGCCTCGCGGGGCCACCGTCTCATGCCGGTCGGGGGCGCCAGTCCAGCGGGACCTCCCGCTCGCGGTCCCAGGGCCGCTCCCATCCCGAGTAGTGCAGGATGCGGTCGATCACCCCCGCGGTGAACCCCCACACCAGCGCCGGGCCCACCTTGAAGGCGGCGCCCCGCTGGCCGCTGGGGTGCACGGTCGTCGCCCGCTTCGCCGGGTCGGTGAGCTCGGTGACGGGCACGGTGAACACCCGGGCCGTCTCCTGCGCGGAGACGGGCGCGACCGGACTGGGCTTGCGCCACCAGCCGAGCACCGGCGTCACCACGAAGCCGCTCACGGGGATGTAGAGCCGGGGCAGCACGCCGAAGACCTGGACGCCGGACGGGTCGAGCCCGGTCTCCTCCTCGGCCTCGCGCAGCGCCGCCCGCACCGGGCCGTCACCCTCCGGGTCGCCGTCCTCCGGATCGAGGGCGCCGCCGGGGAAGGAGGGCTGCCCGGCGTGCGAGCGCAGCGTGCCGGCCCGCTCGAGGAGCAGCAGCTCGGGGCCGAGGTCGCCCTCGCCGAAGAGGACGAGCACGGCGGACTGGCGGCCGCCCGACTCCGGCGGCAGGAAGCGGCTGAGCTGCTGCGGCTCGATGGTCCGCGCGGCCCGCGCGACCGGCTCCAGCCACTCGGGCAGCCCGTCCGAGGAGATCACGATCTCCCCGGCCTGCTCCGCCCTCTCCGCCCTCTCGGCCTGACCGCCGTACGTCCTCGTCATCCGTATCCCCTGGCCTTCCCCGGCGGCTTCCCCGGCTGTCGTACGGTCCTGCGGCGTGCGGTCCCGCGGTGTGCGGTGTTCCGGCGTGCGGTCGTCCGGCGTGCCCTCGCTCACTCGGCTCCCAGAGGACGAGCGGGCAGGCCCGGGTAGTCCGGCGGGGGCTTGAGCCGCTGTCCCGGCCGACCGCCCATCTCGTACTTGAGCAGCTTCTTCGCCTTCTCCGGGTCCGTCTCGCCCTCGCCGTAGGACGGGCAGAGCGGGGCGATCGGGCAGGCACCGCAGGCGGGCCGGCGGGAGTGGCAGACGCGCCGGCCGTGGAAGATCACGCGGTGCGAGAGCATCGTCCACTCGCTCTTCGGGAAGAGCGAGCAGACCTCCGCCTCGACCTTCTCCGCGTCCTCCGCCTCGGTCCACTTCCAGCGCCGGACCAGCCGGCCGAAGTGCGTGTCGACCGTTATGCCCGGCACGCCGAACGCGTTGCCCAGCACGACGTTGGCGGTCTTGCGGCCGACTCCGGGAAGGGTGACCAGGTCCGCCAGGCGGCCGGGCACCTCGCCGTCGAAGCGGTCCCGCAGGGCGGTGGAAAGGCCGATCAGGGACTTCGCCTTGGCACGGAAGAAGCCGGTCGGCCGGATCAGCTGCTCCAGCTTCTCCGGGTCGGCGGCCGCCATGTCCTCGGGAGTGGGGTAGGCGGCGAAGAGGGCGGGGGTGGTCTGGTTGACCCTCAGGTCCGTGGTCTGGGCGGAGAGGACCGTGGCGACGAGGAGCTGGAACGGATTGTCGAAATCCAGCTCGGGATGTGCGTACGGATAGACCTCGGCGAGCTCGCGATTGATCCGGCGGGCGCGCCGGACGAGGGCGGTCCGCGACTCGGACTTCGCCGGGGATTTTTTCGTTTTCGCCGCTTTTGCTCTCTTCGTTTCGGCGCGTTCGCCCACAGCGGAATTACCGGTCGACGTCACCCTCCCGGCCCCCTTGCCCTCTGCTCTCACCGGCGTATTGGACACCCGGCCAGACTAAAGCCCAGCACTGACATCCGCCCCGACCGCAGGAAAACCACAGCCCAATCGGACCCCTGCCGTAGGGCTCCGGGCGACGATGCGCCACACTTGTGTTTGATCACACAGTTTTACCGACGGGCATCATGGGGACCACGGTCCTCTGTGCATGTCGACAAGGAGAGAACTCGTGGACGACGTTCTGCGGCGCGCCCCGCTTTTCGCGGCGCTCGATGACGAGCAGGCCGCTGAGCTGCGCGCCTCCATGGGCGAGGTCACCCTCGCGAGGGGCGACGCCCTGTTCCACGAAGGCGACCCGGGCGACCGCCTCTACGTGGTGACCGAGGGCAAGGTGAAGCTCCACCGCACCTCCCCCGACGGCCGCGAGAACATGCTGGCGGTCCTCGGCCCCGGCGAGCTCATCGGCGAGCTGTCCCTCTTCGACCCCGGGCCGCGCACCGCCACCGCCACCGCGCTCACCGAGGTCAAGCTGCTCGGCCTGGGCCACGGCGACCTCCAGCCCTGGCTCAACGCGCGCCCCGAGGTGGCCACCGCCCTGCTGCGCGCCGTCGCCCGCCGGCTGCGCCGCACCAACGACTCGATGTCGGACCTCGTCTTCTCCGACGTGCCCGGCCGTGTCGCCAAGGCCCTGCTGGACCTGTCCCGCCGCTTCGGCGTCCAGTCCGAAGAGGGCATCCACGTGGTGCACGACCTCACCCAGGAGGAGCTGGCCCAGCTCGTCGGCGCCTCCCGGGAGACCGTCAACAAGGCGCTCGCCGACTTCGCCGGCCGCGGCTGGCTCCGCCTGGAGGCCCGCGCCGTGATCCTGCTCGACGTGGAGCGCCTCGCGAAGCGCTCGCGCTGACCCGGCTGACCCACGCGAAGGGCCCCGCCACGCGCCACCACGGCGCACGGCGGGGCCCTTCGCCGTTTCCGCCCGGACTCGGGCTCGGGCTCCGGCCCGGACCGCGATTCGGATCAGGGACCCGGCCCCGGACCCGGACTCAGATCAGGCCGCGCTCCTCCAGGTAGTCCAGCTGGGCCCGCACCGACAGCTCGGCGGCCGGCCACAGCGACCGGTCGACGTCCGCGTAGACGGCCGCCACGACGTCCTCAGGTGTGCGGTCGCCGTTCTCGACGGCCGTCTCGACCTGGGCCAGCCGCTTGGCGCGGTGGGCGAGGTAGTACTCGATGACGCCCTTGGCGTCGTCCAGGACCGGACCGTGGCCCGGCAGCAGCACCTCCACGCCCTCGTCGACCGCGAGCACGCGCAGTCGGCGCAGCGAGTCGAGGTAGTCGCCGAGCCGGCCGTCGGGGTGGGCGACGACCGTCGTACCGCGCCCGAGGACCGTGTCGCCGGTGAGCAGCGAGCCCTCGGCCGGCAGGTGGAAGCACAGGGAGTCGGCGGTGTGGCCGGGCGTGGCGATGACGTGCAGCTCCAGGCCGCCGGTGGTCACCACGTCGCCGACGCCGAGCCCCTCGCCGCCCAGCCGCAGTGCGGGGTCCAGCGCGCGTACGCGCGTACCCGTCAGCTCGGCGAAGCGGGCGGCGCCGTCGGAGTGGTCGGGGTGGCCATGAGTGAGGAGCGTCAGGGCGACACGCCTGCCCGCCGCTTCGGCCGTGGCGACGACGTTGGCCAGGTGGGCCTCGTCCAGCGGTCCGGGGTCGACGACGACCGCGAGGTCGGATCCGGGCTCGGCGAGGATCCAGGTGTTGGTGCCGTCGAGCGACATGGCGGACGGGTTGGGGGCGAGCACGCAGGTGGCGCGGGCGGTCGCCGGTCCGCCGGGGGCGCCCGGGCGCGGCTGCCCGGGCAGGTCGGTGGTGTTCGTCATGCGTCGGCTCCCGCGGGTCCTGAGGAGTTTGCGTCTGCTTCTTCTGCTGCTGATTCGGATTCTTCGGCTGGTGCTTCTTCGGCTGCTGCTTCTTCGACGGCTGCCGACTCCGACTCCTCGGCTGCTGCTTCCGGCGCCCGCGAGGCGATGTGCTTGGTGAACTCCTCGTGCCCCGGCCAGCTCAGCACGATCTCTTCCCCGACGAGCCGGGCCTGTGCGAGGACGGGCGTGAGATCCCGCTCACCCGAAGCGGCCAGGACCTCGCCGACCGTCGCGTACGGGACGAGGGAGCGCAGCGTGGAGATGGTCGGCGGCATCATGAGCAGCTCGCCGCGGTCGTACCCCGCGGCCGCCTCGGCGGGCGCGGCCCACACGGTGCGGTCGGCCTCCGTGGAGGCGTTGCGGGTGCGCTGGCCCTCGGGGAGAGCGGCCACGAAGAACCAGGTGTCGTAGCGGCGCGGCTCGAACCCGGGGGTGATCCAGCGGGCCCAGGCGCCCAGCAGGTCGCTGCGCAGCAGCAGGCCGCGGCGGTCGAGGAAGTCGGCGAACGACAGCTCACGGCTGACGAGCGCGGCCCGGTCGGCCTCCCACTCCTCACCCGTGGTGTCGGCGACGACCGTGTCCGGGGTCGGCCCGGCCAGCAGGACGCCCGCCTCCTCGAAGGTCTCGCGGACGGCCGCGCAGACGATGGCCTGGGCGCTCGCGGCGTCGGTGCCCAGCCGCGCGGCCCACTCGGTGCGCGGCGGGCCGGCCCAGGGGACGTCGCGTTCGTCGCGCGGGTCCACCGAACCGCCCGGATACGCGTACGCGCCCCCACCGAAAGCCATGGAGGCGCGTCTGCGCAGCATGTGGACGGCGACGCCGCCCGGGGCGGCGCGCAGCAGAAGGACGGTGGCGGCGCGGCGGGGCGCCACGGGCCGGAGCTCGCCGCGGGCGAGCGCTCTGATCCGGTCCGGCCACTCCGGCGGGTACCACTGGCCGTTCGCAGTCGACATGGCCGGATGCTATGCGCTCACGCGCGGATGTTCGAGAGCACCGGGCCGCGACCGCTCGCCCCGGGCCGCCTCCGGACGACGTCCGGGCGGCCCAGGAGCAGGGGCGGTCAGTCCCGCACTTCCACCATGATCTCGACCTCGACGGGCGCGTCCAGCGGCAGGACCGCCACGCCCACGGCCGAGCGGGCGTGCACGCCCTTGTCGCCCAGCACCTCGCCCAGCAGCTCGCTGGCGCCGTTGAGGACGCCCGGCTGGCCGGTGAAGTCCGGGGCGGAGGCGACGAAGCCCACGACCTTCACGACCCGCTCGATCCGGTCCAGGTCACCGATGACGGACTTCACGGCGGCCAGGGCGTTGAGCGCGCAGATCCGGGCCAGTTCCTTGGCCGTCTCCGGGCTGACCTCGGCGCCGACCTTGCCGGTCTCCGAGATGGAGCCCTTGACCATGGGGAGCTGGCCCGCGGTGTACACGTACGAACCGCTCCGCACGGCCGGCTGGTAGGCGGCCAGCGGCGGCACGACCTCCGGCAGCGTCAGCCCGAGCCCGGCGAGCTTGGTCTCGACGGCACTCACGGCTTTTCCCGCTTGAGGTAGGCCACCAGCTGCTCGGGGTTGTTCGGCCCCGGGACGACCTGGACGAGCTCCCAGCCGTCCTCGCCCCAGGTGTCCAGAATCTGCTTGGTCGCGTGCACCAGAAGCGGCACGGTCGCGTATTCCCACTTGGTCATGGCCTGACTGTAATGCCTTCCACCGACAGCCTCGTGCGTAGGCCGCGCGGGGACTGGTTAGGCTCCAAATCATGAGCAGGCTCCATGTCGTCAGCGGCAAGGGCGGTACCGGCAAGACCACGGTCGCCGCGGCCCTAGCGCTTGCCCTCGCCGCCGAGGGCAAACGCGCTCTGCTGGTCGAGGTCGAAGGCCGGCAGGGCATCGCGCAGCTCTTCGAGACCGAGGCGCTGCCCTACGAGGAACGGAAGATCGCCGTCGCTCCGGGAGGCGGCGAGGTGTACGCGCTCGCCATCGACGCCGAACGGGCGCTCCTGGACTACCTCCAGATGTTCTACAAGCTCGGCAGCGCCGGGCGGGCGCTGAAGAAGCTGGGCGCCATCGACTTCGCGACCACCATCGCACCCGGCCTGCGGGACGTCCTGCTGACCGGCAAGGCGTGCGAGGCGGTGCGCAGGAAGGACCGCACGGGTCGCTTCACCTACGACTACGTCGTCATGGACGCGCCCCCCACCGGGCGCCTCACCCGCTTCCTCAACGTCAACGACGAGGTGGCCGGGCTCGCCAGGATCGGGCCGATCCACAATCAGGCGCAGGCCGTCATGCGGGTGCTCAAGTCGCCGGAGACGGCGGTGCACTTCGTGACGCTGCTGGAGGAGATGCCGGTCCAGGAGACGGCGGACGGCATCGCCGAGCTGCGCGCCGCCGGGCTTCCCGTCGGCGGGGTCGTCATCAACATGGTGCGACCCGAGATACTCGACGAGGCGGCCGTCGAAGCCGCCGGGAACGGCCGGCGCGGGGACGTCGTGCACGCCCTGGCACACGCCCTGGAGCGCACCACCCCGGGCGGCGCACGGCGCACGGGCCTCGCTGAGCAGCTCGTCGATCCCCTGCTGGAGCAGGCGCTCGAGCACACCGAGCGGCTCGCGCTCGAGCACCAGGGGCGCGCCGAGGTGGCCCGCTTCGGCCTGCCCACGTACGAACTGCGGCTGCTCGGCGACGGCGTGGACCTCGCGGGGCTCTACCGCATGGCCCGCGAACTGCGGAAGCAGTTCACCGAGCGATCAGAGCAAGGAGTGTCCGCGTGACCCTCGATCAGGCTGTGGAACCGCTCGACATAGACCCGATCCTCGACAATCCCCGGACCCGCATCGTGGTGTGCTGCGGCTCCGGCGGCGTCGGCAAGACCACGACCGCGGCGGCCCTGGGCGTACGGGCCGCGGAGCGCGGCCGGAAGGTCGTCGTCCTGACCATCGACCCGGCGCGCCGCCTGGCGCAGTCGATGGGCATCGACGAGCTCGACAACGTACCCCGCCGGGTGCCCGGCATCGACGGCTCCGCCGGTGGCGAGCTGCACGCCATGATGCTCGACATGAAGCGGACCTTCGACGAGATCGTCGAGGCGCACGCCGACAAGGAGCGCGCCCGGGCGATCCTGGAGAACCCCTTCTACCAGTCCCTGTCGGCCGGCTTCGCCGGCACGCAGGAGTACATGGCCATGGAGAAGCTCGGCCAGCTCCGCGCCCGCGACGAGTGGGACCTGATCGTCGTGGACACCCCGCCGAGCCGCTCCGCGCTGGACTTCCTGGACGCCCCGGTCCGGCTGGGCTCCTTCCTGGACGGAAAGTTCATCAAGGTGCTGATGGCACCGGCGAAGATCGGCGGACGGGCCGGGATGAAGTTCCTGGGCGTCGGCATGTCCGTGATGAGCGGGCCGTTGAACAAACTGATGGGGGCCCAGCTCCTGCGTGACGTACAGACCTTCGTCGCCGCGATGGACACCATGTTCGGCGGCTTCCGTACCCGCGCCGACGCCACCTACCGCCTGCTGCAGGCGCCGGGTACGGCCTTCCTGGTCGTCGCCGCGCCCGAGCGGGACGCCCTGCGGGAGGCCGCCTACTTCGTGGAGCGGCTGGCGGCGGAGCGGATGCCCCTGGCCGGGCTCGTACTGAACCGGGTGCACGGCAGCGGGGCGGCCCGGCTCACGGCGGAGCGGGCGCTGGCGGCCGCGGAGGCGCTGACGAGCGGAACATCCGAATACACAGAAAATCTTGACGGCTCCGGCATTGTGGATCGTGGCAGCGGGCAGGCTGGCTCACGTACCGCTGACGACCCTGGCATCGTCACTCCCACGGACACGTCCTCTCCCGAGAGCGGCTTCCCCCAGCCCGCGTCCTCAGGAGCGACGGCCTCGGACGCCACAGCGGAATCGGCGGAAACCTCCGCACGGCTCGCCGCCGGGCTGCTGCGGCTGCACGCCGAGCGCATGCGTGTGCTCGCGCGCGAGCAGCGCACGCGCGATCGCTTCACCGCCCTGCACCCCGAGGTCCCGGTGGCGGAAGTGGCCGCACTGCCCGGCGATGTGCACGACCTGGCCGGGCTGCGGGCGATCGGCGACCGTCTCGCCGTACAGGCGGACGGCCGCGCCGAAGAAACGCACGGCCCCGCGGAAGGGCACGACCGTACGGAAGAGCAGGACCGTACGGAAGAGCGCGGCCGCACGGAAGAAGCCGACGCGACGAACCCGGAACCGAGGGTGTCTCCGTCGGTATGACCCACGACGGCGTCGGCCTGACCCACAACGGCGGACCCGACGACTCCGGGGCCTGGCAGGGGAACTGACGGCGCGCCGGTCACCGGCCGGTGCGTCCACGGCGTCCACGCGCCGCGTGGACGGCCGTCAGCGGGCCCTGGGGGCCCGCGGCTAGCCCACCGCGGCGTACTCGTCGTACTCCGGCTCGCCGAGCGGCAGGATGCCCGCACCGCGCTCGTACTCCGTCCGCGCGGTCTCCAGGAGCCTGCGCCAGGACGTGACCGTCGGCCTGCGCCGCAGGAGCGCCCGGCGCTCACGCTCGGTCATGCCGCCCCACACGCCGAACTCGACGCGGTTGTCGAGAGCGTCCGCGAGGCACTCGGTGCGCACCGGGCAGCCGGTGCAGACCGCTTTGGCCCTGTTCTGTGCTGCGCCCTGAACGAAAAGTTCGTCCGGATCGGTCGTGCGGCAGGCGGCCTGCGCACTCCAGTCGGTTACCCAGCCCATGCTGGCGCCGTCCTCTCCCGAATCGAGGCTCCCCCACGGCGGCAGCGGCATATTCACCGTTGCCAGTTGAGGACGTTACGGAAGGCGGACAGGGGGCAACACCCCCTTCGGGCCCAATCTTGAATGGCCCGAACGGACTATGCGTACGCGGCAGATCACCCAACGGAGTGAGCGGACGACATCAAGGACCAACCCCATCAAAGTGGGGCGATTCGCCCGAGCCGCGGTGGGCAGGCGATGACACAGACGGCAATACGGACACACCTCATCACCCACAAGAGTGAGGTCAGAGGTGATGCGGGAGGGCATCGCAGTGACTGGCGTGAAACAGCGTAGGCGAACACACCTGCGTCTGTCCGCCGAATGAGAACGTAGGCTTCGCCTCATGGCTACGAAGCGCTCCGGCAGGGGTCCCACGGCGACCCAGCAGGCCGCGAAATTCCTTGGCGTCAGCGTGCTCTCGGGAGTAGTGCTGGCGGGTCTCGCCCTGCCGGGCATCGGTGCGTTCGGCCTGGTGGCCAAGGGGACGGTGGAGGGATTCGACGAGATCCCCGCCAACCTCAAGACGCCGCCGCTCAGCCAGCGCACCACCATCCTCGACTCGGAGGGCGGCGAGATAGCCAAGGTCTACTCCCGCGACCGCACCGTGGTGCCGCTGAACGAGATCTCGCCGTACATCCGGAAGGCGATCGTCGCGATCGAGGACTCGCGCTTCTACGAGCACGGCGCCGTCGATCTCAAGGGCGTGCTCCGCGCGGTCAACAAGAACGCCCAGTCCGGCGGCGTCTCGGAAGGCGCCTCCACCCTCACCCAGCAGTACGTCAAGAACGTCTTCGTCGAGGAGGCCGGCGACGACCCCGACAAGGTCGCCGTGGCCACGCAGCAGACCATCGGCCGCAAGGTCAAGGAGCTGAAGTTCGCGATCCAGGTCGAGAAGGAGCTCGGCAAGGAGCGCATCCTCAACAACTATCTGAACATCACCTTCTTCGGGCAGCAGGCCTACGGCGTCGAGGCCGCCTCCCAGCGCTACTTCAGCAAGCACGCCAAGGACCTCACCCTCGGCGAGTCCGCGCTGCTGGCCGGCATCGTCCAGTCGCCCAGCCGCTACAACCCCGTGCTGGCCCCCAAGGAGGCCACCAAGCGGCGCAACACCGTGCTGGCGCGCATGGCGGAGCTGAAGAACATCACGCCCGCCGAGGCCGCCGCCGAGCAGGCCAAGCCGATCAAGCTGAACGTCAGCCGGCCCAAGAGCGGCTGCATCACCGCCGTCGACGGCGCGGGCTTCTTCTGCGACTACGTGCGCGAGACCTTCCTCAACGACCCGGTCTTCGGCAAGACCAAGGAGGCCCGCGCCAAGCGGTGGAACGAGGGCGGCATGACCATCCGCACCACCCTCGACCCGCAGACGCAGAAGTCCGTCCAGAAGTCGATCACCGGTCACGTCAACCAGGACGACAAGGTGGCCACCGCCATCTCGATCGTCCAGCCCGGCAGCGGCAAGGTGCTCGGCATGGGCCAGTCGCGCCCGTACGGCTTCGGCCAGTACCAGACGCAGATCAACCTCTCGGCCGACAAGGCGATGGGCGGCTCCACCTACGGCTTCCAGGTCGGCTCGACGTTCAAGCCGATCGTCGCCGCGGCCGCCCTCGAGGAGGGCGTGTCGCCGTACAAGACGTACTCCTCCCCGTTCCGGATGCCGTATCCGGAGGAGGTCGAGACGTGCGGCAAGCCGTGGAAGAACAGCATCGGCGAGACGGTCAACAACGAGAACCGCAGCGAGAACGGCCCCTACGGCATGAAGGAGGCCATCGCGAAGTCGGTCAACACCTACTTCGTCCAGATGGTCGGTGACATCGGCCTCTGCCCGGTGGTCAAGATGGCGGAGAAGATGGGCGTGAAGCCCGCCGCCGGCGGCAAGCTCGACCAGCTGCCCGCGCTGACCCTCGGCGGTTCGGACGGCATGTCCCCGCTCACCATGGCCGCCGCCTACGCGACGTTCGCCAACCGGGGCACCTACTGCACCCCCGTCCTCGTCGAGTCGGCCACCGGCCCCGACGGCAAGAAGCTGCGCGTCCCCAAGACCAAGTGCTCGCGGGCGATGTCCGAGCAGACCGCCGACACCGTCAACACCCTGCTGCAGGGCGTCGTCGAGGACGGCACGGGCAAGGAGGCCGGTCTCAGCGGCCGCGACAGCGCGGGCAAGACCGGTACGACCGACGAGCGGCGGGCGGCCTGGTTCGTCGGCTACACCCCGAACCTGGCCGGCGCGGTCTGGGTCGGCGGCCCCGGCGACAAGGTCGAGATGGAGGGCATCACCATCGGCGGCGTCTACCACGACAAGGTCTACGGCGCCGACACCCCCGGTCCCATCTGGCGCGACGCCATGACCGGCGCCCTGGACGGCCGGGACGCCCCGTCCTTCGACACCATCCCGATCGCGGGCGCCGACAAGGGCTCCGACAAGGGATCCGGCGACAAGCCCGGCAACGGCCGCGGCCAGCGCAAGCCCGGCACCGCCAAGCCCGGCGGTGGCAAGCCGGGAACGAACAAGCCCGGCAACGCCAAGCCCGGCAACAAGCCGGACGACGCCCCCGCCCCGCAGCTGCCCAACGGGATCTCCATCCCCGGCATCACCAGCAGAAGCGAGCAGTAGGGGTAGCGAGCAGGAGAGGCTCACGGCCTCCCGCAGGCGACCGAAGCAAGGAAGACGAAGGGGCGCCCGGACCACGACGGTCCGGGCGCCCCTTTCGCGTACGCGCGCGTGCGCGTCGCTTTCCCTGCATACAGTGCCGTTGCGTACGGTGCCCTGCTTACGGCACCGGGCGTACGGTGCCCTGCTTACGGCGCCGGGCGTACGGTGCCCGCGATCAGCCCGCGAGCAGGCGCTTCACCGCGGCGGCCACGCGACCGCCCTCGGCGCGGCCCGACACCTTCGGGTTCACGATCTTCATGACCGCTCCCATGGCCTTCGGCCCCTCGGCACCACCGGCCCGGGCCTCGGCCACCGCCTCGGAGACGATGGCGTCGAGCTCCTCGTCCGACAGCTGCTTCGGCAGGTACTCGGCGAGCACCTCGCCCTCGGCCCGCTCGCGCTCCGCGGAGTCGGCACGGCCACCCTTGTCGAACGCCTCCGCGGCCTCGCGGCGCTTCTTGGCCTCGCGGGTGATGACCTTGAGCACCTCGTCGTCCGAGAGCTCACGAGCGGCCTTGCCCGCCGTCTCCTCGTAACCGATGGCGGAGAGAGTGAGGCGAAGGGTGGAGGAGCGCAGTTCGTCGCGCGCCTTGATGGCGGTCGTGAGGTCGTCCTTGAGCTTGGACTTCAGCGTGGTCATGCCGCAATCTTCGCATCCCGGCCCGGTGCGCGCCCCGTATTAACCGCCGGGCGCCCGGCGCGGACGCCCGGCGCGGACGTAACTCCCGCCCCCTCCCCGGCCCGTGACGGCGCACCCCGGCCGGTCTGCGACGATGGGCGGCATGCGTGCGCGATACGGAGTACCCCTGGGAATCACGGCCGTCGGCGCGGCGGGCCTCGCCTATGCCGCCGGCTTCGAAGTCCGTTCCTTCCGGCTGCGACGGGTCACCGTCCCCGTGCTGCCGCCCGGCATGCGGCCGTTGCGGGTGCTCCAGGTCTCCGACATCCACATGGTCGGCGGGCAGCGCAAGAAGCAACGCTGGCTGCAGTCGCTGGCCGGGCTCCGCCCGGACTTCGTCATCAACACCGGCGACAACCTCTCCGACCCCGAGGGAGTGCCCGAGACGCTGGACGCGCTCGGCCCCCTGATGCGCTTCCCCGGCGCGTACGTCTTCGGCTCCAACGACTACTACGGGCCCAAGCTGCGCAACCCCGCCCGCTACCTGATCGAGAAGGCCACCAAGCGGCACGGCCTCAACGGCAACAAGCCCGTCGTCGGCGCGATCCACAACCCGTGGGAAGAGCTGCGCGACGGCTTCGACGCCGCGGGCTGGGTCAACCTCACCAACGCGCGCGGCTCGCTCAAGATCGACGGGATCGAGATCGCCCTCACCGGCCTCGACGACCCGCACATCAAGCGCGACCGCTACGCCCACGTCACCGGCGGCCCCCGCCCGGACGCCGACTTCTCGCTCGCCGTCGTGCACGCGCCCTACCTGCGGGTCCTGGACGCCTTCACCGCCGACCGCTACCCGCTGATCCTCGCCGGGCACACCCACGGCGGCCAGCTGTGCATCCCCTTCTACGGCGCACTGGTCACCAACTGCGACATCGACACCGACCGGGTGAAGGGCCTGTCCACCCACCGCGCGGGCGGCCACCGGTCCTACCTCCACGTCTCCGCGGGCTGCGGCACCAACCGCTACACCCCCGTCCGCTTCGCCTGCCCCCCCGAGGCCACCCTCCTCACCCTCGTCGCCCGCGACTGACCTCCGGGCCTCCGGGCTCCCCAGGGCCCGCACGTACGGTGGGGGGATGACCGACCCGGCTTCCCCCACCACCACCCCGCGGCCCGGCCTGCCCGAGGCACCGGACGCCCCGGCGACGGCCCCGCCACCGGCGGCGGCCCAGGCGCCCACGGCGGCCCCCACGGGCCGCCGCCCCTTCGCCGCGGCCTGGCGCGCGCTCGTGGCCCTGGCGGCGCTCACCGGCGTCGCCCTGGACACGATCGAGTCCGACGACCTGGGCCGGCTCTTCGGCTACTTCACGGTCCAGTCCAACCTCCTGCTGGCGATCGCCTGCGCCTGGTCCGCCCACCGCGCCTGGACGGGCCGTCCGGCCCTCTCCCCGCGGATCACGGGCGGCGCGCTGCTCTACATCTCGATCACGGGCCTGGTGTTCCACTTCGTCCTGTCGAACGACTCCAGCGGCTTCGCCATGACCAGCGAGCGCACCCCTCTCGAGTCGGTCGCCAACCATCTCCTGCACACCGTGACCCCGCTCGCGGCCGCCCTCGACTGGCTCGTGCTCACCGCCCCGGGCGGCTTCCTCCTGCGCCACGCCGGGCAGTGGCTGGCCTATCCCTTCCTCTACCTCCCCTTCGCCCTGATCCGCGGCGCTCTCCTCGACCCGGGCACCGAGGGCCGCTACCCGTACCCGTTCCTGGACGTCGATCTCCACGGCTACGCCGGCATCCTCGGCAACGCCGTCGTCTTCGGCCTGGCCTTCTACACGCTGGCCCTCGTGCTCGTCCTCCTCGACCGCGTACGCCCCCATCCGCACCGCTCCCGGAATCGGATTTCGCCTCCTGGCTCCGGTCCGCTAAAGTAGACCTCGTTGCGCCGGGGACCTGCGAAAAACAGGGAAACGACGCACATCGGGGTGTAGCGCAGCTTGGCAGCGCGCTTCGTTCGGGACGAAGAGGTCGTGGGTTCAAATCCCGCCACCCCGACTTCGTAGTGACATCAGGGCCGGTCTCCTTCACGGGAGACCGGCCCTGATGCGTTATGCGGGACGATCACCCTGCCGTCGCCGCCTCGCATCCCCGCGACCCGCGCCCATCGGCTGAGCCGATGGGGACCATCGGGACAGCGCCCCAGTGGACCGTGGACGGGGATTGTCGCCCGTCCGTAGATTCCCTGCTGTCGGACCTACCGGCGGCCGGCCTGCATTACGCCTTCCTTCTGCACCGGCCGCTCGCCCGCTCGTCACCCTCTCTCTCCCCCCCCACGTCCGTCCCCCGGACGCCCTCTCTCCACCCCCACACAGAAGGGGCTATGTCATGTCCACATCACCCACGCCGTCTCAACAGGAGACGAAGGGAGCGATCGAGCTCACGTTCGCCATGGTGCTCTCCGGAACCATCGGCATCTTCGTCGTCGAGTCCGGCGCCTCGCCCTTCAACGTCGTCTTGTTCCGCTGCGTCTTCGGCGCCCTGGCCATCGGCCTCTACTGCCTCGTCCGCGGCTTCTTCAAGAACCACGGCTTCACCCCCAAGAAGCTCGGCCTGGCCGCGCTGGGCGGCGTCTTCATCGTCTTCAACTGGGCGTTCCTCTTCGAGTCCTACGAGACGACGTCCATCTCCGTGGCCACCGTCGTCTACCACACTCAGCCCTTCTACGTGGTGCTGCTGGGCGCCCTGCTCTTCAAGGACCGCCTCACCGCCGACAAGCTGGGCTGGCTGGCCGTCGCCTTCGCCGGACTCGTGCTCGTGGCCGGGGTGTCCCTCTCCGACCTCCGCAGCGGCAGCGCCTACCTCACCGGCCTCGGCTACGCCCTGCTGGCCGCGCTCTTCTACGGCTTCTCCACCGTCATCACCAAGCGCGTGACCGGTGTGCGCCCCCACCTCGTGGCCCTGGTCCAGGTCCTCCTGGGCATACCGCTCCTGCTGCCCTTCGCCGACTTCGGCAAGGCCTCGAACCTGGGCGGCGACGGCTGGGCGTGGCTGGCCGGCCTGGGCCTGATCCACACCTGCCTGATGTACGTCCTGATGTACTCCGCCTACCAGAAGCTGCCCACCGCGAAGATCGCCGTGCTGGCGTTCGTCTACCCGGTCGTGGCCATGGTGTGCGACTGGGCCGTCTACGGCCACCACGTCAGCCTTCTGCAGGCTCTGGGCATCCCGCTGATCGTCGCGGCCAGCCTGGGCAACAACCTCGGCTGGCGCATCCTGCCCCGCCGCTCCACCGCCCCGGCCCCCGCCGCGCTCCGCGTCCCCCGTAGGACCACCACCGCCGGAAACAACCGATGAGTCTCGCCACCGGTGCCGCGATCGCACGGGGCACGCTGTGACCGCCCCGGCCGCCGTCCTGAAGTTCGGCGGAGCCGGCTTCCGCTCCCCCGAGTCGTACAACGAGCTGGCGGACGCCCTGGCCCGGCGCGTGGACGCCGAAGGCCCCCTGGTCGTGGTCGTGAGCGCCATGACCGGCGAGACGGAGGAGCTGCGGCGGCGGCTGCACGAGGTGGACCCCTACCCGGCGGAGGCCACCACCGCGGGCCTGCTCACCATGGCCGACACCATCAGCGCCCACCTGCTGACGGCGGCCCTGCACCGCGCCGGCCGCCGGGCCACCGTCCTGGCCGGACACCAGCTGGGGATCGTCACCGACAGCACGTACATGTGGGCGCGGGTCAAGGAGAACGACCCGGGACCGGTGCTGCGGGCGCTCGCCGACCACGACGTGGTCGTCCTGCCCGGCGGCCAGGCAGTCGACGAGCACGGTCGCCCCACCTGGCTGGGCAAGAACAGCTCGGACCTGACGGCGCTGCTCGTCGCGGCGCCGACCGGCGCCCAACGGTGCGAGATCCACTCCGACGTCGACGGCATCCACAGCGCCGACCCCGATGTCGTCGAAGGCACCCGGCTGCTGCCGCGCGTCTCGTACGACACCGCGGCCACACTGTCCCTGTACGGGGCGAAGGTGCCGCACCGCAGGGCGGTGCACCTGGCCAAGAAGCACGGCATCGCCATCGTGTGCCGGCTCGGCAAGGCGCCCTTCACGACCGGAACGGTGATCGACGGCGAGGGCGGCCCCGTGTCGGGCGTCATCGTCAACAAGCGGTCGGTCGTCCTCGACCACAGGACCGCCGCCGCGGCCGACCACGCCCACAGCGTCTACCACGCCGAGGGCATCGACTCCGTACGGCTGGAGAGCGGCCCATACGTCGCCGTCATCGGCGGCTACCCGAACCTCGATCGGCTGCATCGGCTGCACCGGCGGCACGACCTGCCGCCTGCCCGTCCCGTCGGCATCCCGGTGACCGAACTGAGCGGCTCCAGCGTCACCACCCACATCGCCGAGGACGAGACCGCGGCGGAACACCTCGCGCGGAAGCTCCACGAAACGCTCGCTGATCCGTCATGGCCGGCATGAGGTGCGGTGTCAGGCGGACACCGGCTGCCGCTTCTCCTCGGCCATGGTCCGCATCGCCTCGTCGATGAACAGCCGCAGTTCGCGCGAGAGGCGTTTGCCCTGCCGCCACGCCAGCTGCGTGTACACGGTGAACGGCACCTCCCACGGCAGGATCACCAGCTCGCCCGCGCGGACCGCGTCGACCACCGTCATCTCCGGCAGCAGGCACACGCCCAGGCCGGCGGCGGCACCCCGCTTGATCGCCTCGATCGTGCCGAACTCCAGGAACCCGACCGGATTCCCGTCCCCCACGCTCAGCTCGGCCTCGAACAGATCCCGGTACGCGCATCCCGCCTCCGTGGCCAGGACCCGCACCTGCCGCAGCGACTCGGTCGTCACCCGCTGCTCGGTGGCGAGCGGGTGCGACGGCGACGCGACGAGCACCAGCCGTTCCTGGGCCAGCACCGCCGTCTCCAACCCCTGGTGCTCGGTGGTCGGTTCCATGAGGAACCCCAGGTCGTACAGTCCGTGCCGGAGTGCCTGGCAGGTCTCGGCGCACAGACTCGGGCGCAGGGACAACTGCACGCGCGGATAGCGATGGTGAAAGAGCTCGAGCAGCGGTGGCATGCGGTAGGAGGTGATGCTCTCCATGGTGCCGATCAACAGCGTGCCCGCCGGTTCGCGCAGCCCCGCCACGTCGACGCGCGCCTCTTCGGCCAGCGCCAGGATCTGTTCCGCGTACGGCAGCAGCCGGACACCCGCGTCCGTGAGCTGGATCTTTCCCCCGAGCCGGTCGAAGAGCTGCGTCTGCAACGAGCTCTCGAGTGCTTTGATCTGGCCGGTCACGCTGGACTGCGCGTAGCTGAGCTCCGCAGCAGCTCTGGTGAAGCTCATGACGGCGGCGACCTTCTGAAAGGTCGCCAGGTGCCGCAACTCCACTCCCCACCCCCGTTGTCCTATTCACTTGTCACGCGAAAGACCACTGACTGAATGACTGACTGAGATCGTGCTCCTGCGGCCGCCTCATGGGCACCGCCGATCCGGAAAACGAATGGTCAAATGGCGATATGGCACCACAAATCAACCTGTGATCTTGATCATGCTCGGCCCGGTTGCTTGCCGGGCCCTCCCGCTCACCCTGAGGGGTGAGCGAGTTACGCACAACCGGCCAGTAATCCACAGCCCGCGGCTCCTTCCCCCACCGAGTCGGCCCCTCGGCGCAGAATGGGGGACATGACTGAGAGCAACGGGGCCCTGCGGGGCGATGCGGGTGTGCCCGACTGGGAGAAGCGCTTCCGGGCGCCGCGGGTGGGGCTGCCGAAGTGGGCGAAGGACGCCCCCGACCGGTCGTTGTTCACCTCCAACGTGACGGGCACCTTCGAGCTGTACGCCTGGGACCGGGCCACGGGCGAGCAGCGGCAGGTCACCGACCGGCCGAACGGCACGACCGGCGGAGCGCTCTCCCCGGACGGCGAATGGATCTGGTGGTTCGCCGACACCGACGGCGACGAGTTCGGCACCTGGGTACGTCAGCCGTTCCACGGCGGACCGGACGAACCCGCCACCCCCGGGCTCGAGCCCTCCTACCCCGACGGGCTGGCCCTCGGCCGCGACGGCACCGCCGTGGTCGGCCGCTCCACCGACAAGGGCGGCTCCACCGTCCACGTCGTACGCCCCGGCGGCGAACCGGTCGAGGTCTACCGCCACCAGCAGTCGGCCGGCGTCGGCGCCTTCTCCCACGACGGCTCGCTGATCGCCATCGAGCACACCGAGCACGGCGACGCCATGCACTCCGCGATCCGGGTCGTCCGCACGGACGGCACCACCGTCGGGGAGCTCGACGACACCCGCGGCGGCACGCAGGAGCTGGGCCTGGCCGTCATGGGCTTCGCGCCCGTCGACGGCGACTCCCGGCTGCTCGTCGGCCACCAGCGGCACGGCCGCTGGGAGCCGATGCTGTGGGATCCGGTCACGGGCGAGGAAACGCCGCTGGCCGTCGACCTGCCCGGCGACCTGGACGCCGACTGGTTCCCCGACGGCGGCGCGCTGCTGATCGACCACAGCTACCGGGCGCGCAGCGAACTGTGGCGGTACGAACTGGCCGACGGCGGGCTGACCCGCCTCGACACCCCGCAGGGCACGGTCTCCGGAGCCCTGCCCCGGCCGGACGGCACCGTGGAGTTCCTGTGGTCCTCGGCCGCCAAGCCCCCGGTGGTGCGCTCCACCACGGGCCACGTCGTCCTGACCGCCCCGACGGCACCCGCCGCGGCCCACGGCATAGCCCATGCGCCCGACTCGGTGCCGGTCACCGACGCCTGGGTCGAAGGACCGGGCGGCACCATCCACGCGCTGGTGCAGAAGCCCGCGGGCGAAGGACCGTTCCCCACGGTCTTCGACATCCACGGCGGACCGACCTGGCACGACAGCGACACCTTCGCCGCCGGACCGGCGGCATGGGTCGACCACGGCTTCGCGGTCATACGCGTCAACTACCGCGGCTCCACGGGGTACGGGCGTGCCTGGACCGACGCGCTCAAGCACCGCGTCGGGCTCATCGAGCTGGAGGACATCGGCGCGGTGCGCGAGTGGGCCGTGGCCTCCGGGCTCGCCGACCCCGAGCGCCTGGTGCTGGCCGGCGGCTCCTGGGGCGGCTACCTGACTCTGCTGGGCCTGGGCACCCAGCCCGGCGCCTGGGCGGTGGGCCTGGCCGCGGTGCCGGTCGCGGACTACGTGACGGCCTACCACGACGAGATGGAGGCACTGAAGGCCCTGGACCGCACGCTGCTGGGCGGCACCCCCGAGGAGGTCCCGGACCGCTACGCCGCCTCGTCACCTCTGACGTACGTCGACGAGGTCCGCGCCCCGGTGTACATCTCCGCCGGCCTGAACGACCCGCGCTGCCCGATACGCCAGGTCGAGAACTACGTGGAGCGGCTGGAGGGGCGCGGCCACCCCCACGAGGTGTACCGCTACGACGCGGGGCACGGCTCGCTGGTGGTGGAGGAGCGGATCAAGCAGCTCCGGCAGGAGATCGCTTTTGCCGAGCGTCATCTGGGCCACCGGAACCGTCAAGGCTCCCTGGCTCCTCGGGGGTGATGCCGAGCGCCAGATCGCGGGCCGCCTCGGCCTCACGACGGAACAGCCGGAACCACATGAACAGGACGAAGCCGGCGAAGACGAACCACTCACCGGTGTAGCCGAGGTTCTGGAAGGCCTTGAGGTCGAGGCCGCTGTTCGGGGCGGCGGCCGGAGGCACCGCGGTCAGGGGGCCCGACGCCTTGGACACGGTGATCCACGCGTCGTACACCTCGTACGGCACGAGGTTGACCAGCGAGGCGGCGCTGATCACGCCGAGCTGGCCGTCGGGCACCCCGCCGGAGGTCCGTACGCCCTTGGACGACGGGCTCTCCGATGCCTGCAGGGCACCGGTCACGGTGACCTCACCGGACGGCGGTGCCGGGACCTTGGAGGTGTCGGCCCGGGAGCGGGCGTCGCCCGGCAGCCAGCCGCGGACGACGGGCAGCGCCTTGCCACCGTCGGTGCGCAGCAGGCTCAGGACGTAGAAGCCCTCGCGGCCGTCGAGGTCACGGTCGGGTACGAGCAGTTGGTGCGCGGCGTCATAGCGGCCGCCGGCGGTGGCCTGGCGCCCCGAGGTCTCGGTGCTCACCGGCAGCAGGTCCCGCAGGGGGGCGGCGTCCGCCGTCCGGGCCTGGTCGGCCTGGGTCTGCTGATCGCGATGCGAGTCGACGCGCGTCTCGAAACGGCCGAGCTGCCAGCTGCCCATGAACAGGCACACAGGGATGGCCAGCACGGCGAAAACGTTGATCCCCCACCACCGGGGAGTCAGCAGGAACCGATACACACCACCACGGTACGGGCACGGAGCCGGACGCCGTCCCCCGGGGCGGGCAGGGGGCGGGGCGGGGAGCGGTGGGCCGAGTGCGCGCGGGGGGCGGGAGGGGGAGGGGCGGGGCGGAGGGGGGAGGCCCCCCTGGATCACCGGGTCGCCTGCTCGTCTACGCCGCCGGGGTCGTGGCGAGGGGGCCCGTGCGGTAGACGGTGCCGGCGCACGCTTCGGGGATGGTGGCGTCGGCGGCCTTGGGTTCGCCCGCGTCGGGGGTGTGGCTCAGGGTGACGCTCGCCGGGGGTGCCTGGGTGGCGGCGGCGTTGGCGCTCTCCCGCGTCTGCTGGTTCTCCACTACGGCGGGGTGGCCGGTGCCGGGGGCCGTGGACGGCGTGGGTGGCGCGCTGGGGGTGGGGCGGCTGGGGCGGGCGCAGCCGCTGGAGCCTCCGTCGGCGGCCGGGATCCAGGCGAACTGGATCTCGTAGGCCTGGCCGGGCTGGAGGATCACCTGGCTGGGTTCGGTGGCGGGGTCGGGCAGGCCGACGGCCGCGTCGCCCGGTGTGTGGTCCACCACGGAGACGCGCGAGCTCTCGGCGCCGCCCTGCGCGTGCACGGCGACCTCGCCGGCTGCGGTCACGGCGCAGACCGTTCCCGAGACGTTGACGACGCGGAAGGCTCCGTAGACCCGGCCGTCCTTGTCGGCGGTGCCGACGGTGCCGATGCCCTTGCCGAGCTGGTTGCGGTCGCAGGTGGGCGAGGACGCGGCCAGGGTCGGTGCGGGGGCGGTCGGCGTGCTGCCGGCGGTGCCGGTGGGGCCGGCGGTGCTGCCGTCCTTCTTGCCCCGCTCGGCCTTCTCCTTCTTGTCGTCCTTGTGCTCGTCCGGGCCGGAGCTGCTTCCCTGCTGGTCGCCGTCCTTGCCGGTGGTGCCGCGTGTGCCGCTCGCGTAGTCGTCGTGGGAGCGCTGGCGGCTGCTGGCGGCGTTGGTGGACCGCTCGTCGGCGGTGCCGCCGGTCGTCGCGACGTGGATGAGGACGGGCAGGGCCGTGGCGCCGAGGATCACCGCGGCCGCGGCGCCCACGACGGCCTGCCGCTTGCGGGTACGCCGGGCCGGCACGGCGCGCCGGAGGTGTTCCAGCGCGTCCGGGGAGGGTTCGAGGTCGCCGACCGCGCCCTGCAGCAGCCGCCGGAGCGCCTGCTCATCGACGCCGGCGCCGCTGCCGGCGCCGCTTCCAGTACCGATGCCGGAACCGATGCCGACGGCCGCGCCCATGTCCGTACCGCCGCCGCTGCCGGCGACGCTGCCGCCACCGCTGCCGTCGTCCAGGCCGTCGGCGTCGTCGCCCGGCAGCCGGTGCCCGAAGCCGCGACCGTAATCGGCTCCGGTTCCGGCTCCGGTTCCGGCTCCGTAGTCGGGTTCCCGGTCGCCGTGATCGTGGTGCTGGTGGCTCATACCGGCGCCTCCATGGCGACCCGGAGCGCCGCGATCCCCCGCGAGCCGTATGCCTTCACCGAGCCCAGCGAGAGGCCCAGGGTCTCGGCGACCTGGGCCTCGGTCATGTCGGCGAAGTAGCGGAGGACGAGGACCTCACGCTGGCGGCGCTGCAGTCCACGCATCGCTTTGATCAATTGGTCGCGCTCCAGCTGTTCGTACGCACCCTCCTCCGCGCTCGCCATGTCGGGCATCGGCTTGGAGAGCAGCTTCAGACCGAGAATGCGGCGGCGGAGCGCGGAACGGGACAGATTGACCACAGTCTGCCGCAGATAGGCGAGGGTCTTCTCCGGCTCGCGGACGCGGCCGCGTGCGGAGTGCACACGGATGAACGCTTCCTGGACGACGTCCTCGCAGGAGGCGGTGTCGTCGAGAAGCAGGGCGGCGAGGCCGAGCAGCGACCGGTAGTGGGCCCGGTAGGTCTCGGTGAGGTGGTCGACGGTGGTGCCCGCTGCCATCGCCTCGTCAGCGTCCCCGGGCCGCGAGGACGCCTGGGCGGGGAGCTGGGGCGGTATCTGCGTGGGGCGGGGGGCCGACCAGGGGGCTATCACCGGCATACCGCCCGTTGAGCCGACACGCGGGCGTGCCGGGGCGCTGCCGCGCCTCGGGACGGTTGCGATGCTGATGACCTCTGCCACGCCTGTTGGACACGCTTCCCCCCGTCAGGGTTGTACGCGCGAGGCATGACGTCCGGCGCGACGTCGGACGCGTCGCCGGACGCGGTGGCCGGCGACCGGTCTGCCGACACGCCTCCTGACCATGCGTCACATGCCCTCATGCGTACCAACTCTTCCTCACATGCGCCTTTTGATACCGCCGCGAGAGGCGGCAACAAAGACGCTCCCCGCCTCAGCTGCGGTTGCAGTGGGCGGGGAGCGAATCGTCGAACAGTTCGTCTGCCCAGTTCAAGAGGTCCGTACCAGTAAGTTGATCACAAGCGGCACGCCGATGATCACAGGACCTTCACACATCCCCCAAGTATTACGGAGTGGTCAGCTCCGCCGCCACGGATTCCGCGATCTGGGCGGTGTTGAGGGCGGCGCCCTTGCGCAGGTTGTCGCCGCAGACGAAGAGTTCGAGCGCCCTGGGGTCGTCCAGCGAGCGCCGTACGCGCCCCACCCACGTCGGGTCCGTGCCCACCGCGTCGGCGGGCGTGGGGAACTCCCCGTCCGCCGGGCTGTCGCACAGCACCACTCCCGGCGCGTTCGCCAGGATCTCGTGGGCCCGCTCGACGGTCACCTCGTTCTCGAAGCGCGCGTGCACGCTCAGCGAGTGCGTCGTGATGACGGGTACCCGCACGCAGGTCGCGCTCACCCGCAGGTCCGGCAGCCCCAGGATCTTGCGCGCCTCGGCGCGGACCTTCAGCTCCTCCGAGGACCAGCCGTCCGCCATCAGCGACCCGGCCCACGGCACCACGTTCAGCGCCACCGGCGCGGGGAAGGGCCCCATCGCGTCGCCGACCGCCCGCCGCACGTCGCCGGGCTGGGTGCCCAGCTCGGTGCCCGCCACGGCGGTCAGCTGCGCGCGCAGCGCGTCCACGCCGGCCTTGCCCGCGCCGGAGACCGCCTGGTACGAGGCGACGACGAGCTCGCTCAGCCCGAACTCGGCGTGCAGCGCGCCCACCGCGACGATCATCGACAGCGTGGTGCAGTTCGGGTTCGCGACGATGCCGCGCGGACGTACCCGCGCCGCGTGCGCGTTCACTTCGGGCACCACCAGCGGAACGTCCGGGTCCATCCGGAACGCCGCCGAATTGTCCACGACCACCGCGCCCTTGGCCGCCGCGATCGGCGCCCAGCGCGCGGAGATGTCGTCCGGTACGTCGAACATCGCGACGTCGACGCCCTCGAGCGCCTCCTCGCTCAGCGCGACGACCTCGGTCTCCTCGCCCCGGACGGTCAGCTTCCGCCCCGCGGAGCGCGCGGACGCGACGAGGCGGATCTCGCCCCAGACGTCCGCGCGCTGGGAGAGGATCTCCAGCAGGACCGTGCCCACCGCGCCGGTCGCACCGACGACGGCGAGCGTGGGCCTGGCACTACGGGCCGAGGCCCTGCGCGCCTCGGCGGCACGGGCGTCGTCCGCGGTCGTACGTCCGACGCCCATACCGCCGACGGCCGTCATCGGCCGGTGCCTCCGTAGACGACGGCCTCGCTGTCGCTGTCCAGGCCGAACGCCGTGTGGACGGCCCGCACGGCCTCGTTCACGTCGTCGGCGCGCGTGACGACCGAGATGCGGATCTCGGAGGTCGAGATCAGCTCGATGTTCACGCCGGCGTTGGACAGGGCCTCGAAGAACGTCGCCGTGACACCGGGGTTGGTCTTCATACCGGCGCCGACCAGCGAGATCTTGGCGATCTGGTCGTCGTAGCGCAGCGAGTCGAAGCCCACGCGGGCCTTCGTCTTCTCCAGCGCCTCGATCGCCTTGCGGCCCTCGGTCTTCGGCAGCGTGAAGGAGATGTCCGTCAGGCCCGTGGAGGCCGCCGAGACGTTCTGCACGATCATGTCGATGTTGATCTCGGCGTCGGAGATCGCCCGGAAGATCGTCGCGGCCTCGCCCGGCTTGTCCGGCACCCCGACGACCGTGACCTTCGCCTCGGACGTGTCGTGCGCGACACCCGAGATGATCGCCTGCTCCATCGGCTGGTCCCCTTGCGGTTCGTTGCTGACCCAGGTGCCGCGCAGTCCGGAGAAGGACGAGCGGACGTGGATCGGGATGTTGTAACGACGTGCGTACTCGACGCAGCGGTGCAGCAGCACCTTCGAGCCGGACGCTGCCAGCTCGAGCATGTCCTCGAACGAGATCCAATCGATCTTGCGGGCCTTCTTCACGACCCGCGGGTCGGCGGTGAAGACACCGTCGACATCGGTGTAGATCTCGCACACCTCGGCTTCCAGCGCGGCCGCGAGAGCGACGGCGGTGGTGTCGCTGCCGCCCCGACCCAGGGTGGTGATGTCCTTCTTGTCCTGGGACACACCCTGGAAGCCGGCCACGATCGCGATGTTGCCCGCATCCACGGACTGCTGGATGCGGCCCGGCGTGACGTCGATGATGCGCGCTTTGTTGTGGACCGAGTCGGTGATGACTCCGGCCTGGCTGCCGGTGAACGACTGCGCCTCGTGACCGAGGTTTTTGATCGCCATCGCCAGCAGGGCCATGGAGATCCGCTCTCCGGCGGTCAGCAGCATGTCGAACTCACGCCCGGCAGGAATCGGGGAAACCTGCGCGGCGAGATCGATCAACTCGTCCGTCGTGTCGCCCATCGCGGAAACCACGACGACCACCTGGTGGCCGTTCTTCTTGGCTTCCACGACTCGCTTGGCGACCCGCTTGATGCCTTCGGCATCGGCAACGGAGGAGCCTCCGTACTTCTGCACGACAAGGCCCACGTGCGCTCCTCGCAGCTATACGTAATGCGTAATGCGGTCGGGTCCGAGTCTAACGAGCAGCCGGAACCGGCCACGCCGGTATCACATGGTGAGATTTCCGGCCGTGGGCGGTCAGTCCGCGTAATCCTTCAGCTTCTCGGTCTTCAGGACGATGCCGACGGGGTCGGGGAGCTCGACGCGGGCACCGAAGGGGCGTGTGGTGATGCTGCGGTACTCGCCGTCCTCCGGTTCCTCGTGGACGGTGACGGCACGACGCCCACGGTCGACGAGGAGATAGAGCGGGATGCCCGCGGCCGCGTACACGTCGGGCTTCTCCACCCGGTCGCGGTGGTCCGTGTCCGGATCGTTAGAGGTGATCTCGACCGTCATCAGTACGCCGCTGGGGTCCGACCACTCGCCATGGCCGACGAAATGCTCCTCAGGCGCGAAGGCGCCGTCCGGTCGCGCCCGCCCCGTACGGCGGGTCCCCACTTGCAGCCCGCGCCCGGGGTAGAGCGCGAAGCCCGGCCGCTGCCGCATGCACTGCTCCACCAGCCACACGGCGATCTCACCGTGATTACCGTCCGGCGCCGGCTTGACCTCAAGCTTGCCGTTGATGAACTCGAGCCATACGCTCTCCGGCTCCTTGTGGGCGAGTTCCTCGAAGTCCTCTACGGGCATCTGGGGCCGGGCGGTCACGTACGGCCCCTACGGGCCTGGCGGGCGGCGACCCGGAGGCCGTCCACGTGGCGCCGGACCTCGTCGGGCGACAGGCGGTTCCATTCCTCGCTCCGGTCCCCCCAGGGGTCCTCGGGGAGGAACGTGTCAGTCACGTCCGGGACCCTCGCGCACGTCGCGCACGAGTAATCGCCCAGCACCGTGCTGAGGTCCACCCCGCCGCAGTCTCCGCACGGCGAGAAACTCAGGGTGGGGGGCCGACGTGAAACGGAGCGGTCGTCGTACGCCGCGATCAAGCGCGTGGGAATCGGGGGCATCTTTTTCTCCAGTCGTGTGCGAATGAACCCGGCCGGGCTGAAGATCACCGGCGGCAGCCCGGCCGTCACCGATGCCGTCATCTGTTCGACCGTCGTGTCACGTGCCAGCCACTGCTCGACGAGCGGCTCGAGCTCCGCGCACTCGGCGGCGGAGAGCGTCAGCCGGGGGTCGGCGTGGCGGAGCGCGACCAGCGCCCCGTACGCGCGGGAGCGGCGCGGCGCGGGGGCCGCACGGACGGGCTCGGGTTCCGGCTCGGTTTCCGGCTCGGGGGCGCGCTCCGCGGGCAACTCCTCGCGCTCGAACCGATTCCACCACTCCTGCGAGCGAGCGGTCCGCGAGAAGAACGTCCGGGTCACCCGGCGCACCCCGGTTTTCGTCACCTTGGACACGTGGCGGATGAACACGTGACCGGCCTCGCGCAGGTACCGCAGCGCTGAGCCGCACGCCTGCTGGCCGTAGTCCGGCAGGACCTTGGCCAGCGTCTTCGCGCCCATCGCGGCGCCTTCGGGCAGCCGGTCGAGGAACGCGGCGATGGCCGCCTCGCGCTTGGGCAGATGTGCGAAGTCGTCGGCGGTGGGCGGGGGCTGGTCCGGCGCGTTGCGCTTGCCGAAGCCGGGATTGGCCATGGGGTGTGCGGGGGCGGGCAGGACGGCACTAGGGTTGGCAGTAGCCACGGATCGACTGCTTTCGATCTCGGAGGTCAGACCCCGGTCTGGTGTTGCGAGCACCGGCCGGGGTTGTTTGTTGCTCGCACGCTAGGGCGTCCGTACGCCGCGTCGCAACCCGATCACGAAAAGTCACCGCGCTTGTGGTAAAGGGGACTTGGGGGTGGGTGGGTGGGAGATAGCTCCTACCGACCATTCCTTGAAAGCAGGGCTCGGGTCTCGGAGCTCGGGGCGTACCTCAGAAATGCCGCCCAGGCGGCGGGGGTTACGTCGAGTCTCGGAGCTCGGGGGTCGAGCTTCGAGTCACGTATGTGGACGGTGTGGGGGCAGGTGGCGACTTCGACGCAGTCACCGCCTTCATCGCCGCTATAGCTGGACTTCCGCCAGGCGAAGGCGACTTCAATGCACGCGTCGCCTTGGTCACTGCTGTAGCTGGACTTGAACCAGCCCAGACCTTCACTGCCCGGTATTCGGGGTTCGTTGTTCACAGCTCTCCCAGCATCTTCTCCATCACGCTCACCGAGTCCTCGGGAGTGAGCGCCTGTGATCGCAGAATCGCATAGCGCATGTTCAGGACTGAGACTTCCTTGGGACCCGTGTGCAGCACGCTGCCCATCTGCCCCTCGAAGTAGACGAGCCTCTGCTGCTCCTGCGTCTCCAGCACGTACATCGAGCCTGCAAGCCCGGCATGGGTCTCGCGCTTCGTCGGCATGACCTGGAAATCGACGTTGCGCCTTTCGGCGAGCTGCAACAGGTGCCGTAGCTGTCCGTGAATGGCTTCCTTGCCGCCGATCGGCCGCTCCAGAACGGCCTGCTCGATCACGGCGCTGACCACCGGGATCGGACTCCGGTCCAGCAGCCGCTGGCGTTCCATGCGAGCGGCCACCCGTTCCTCGATCTGCTCCTCGTCGAGGATCGGTCGGCTGCTCCGGAACACCGCTCGCGCGTAGCTTTCCGTCTGGAACAGGCCGGGAATCACGCGACTCTCGTAGATCCCGAGCTGGGCGCACTCCGCCTCGTACTGCGCGTACTCCTCGAACCAATCCGGGAACCGGCTCTGCACAATATGAGTCGCCGCATCCCGCAACAGCCCGCCCGCATCACACAACAGCTCAGCAGCATCGACGAGTTGGAGCGACGGCCTCCGCCGCCCCTGCTCCACCGACTTCACCAACTCCACCGAGTACCCGGCCTCCTGGGCCAGCCCCTCCCGGCTCACCCCCGCACGCTTGCGCCAGCCCATCAGCTGACTGCCGAACATCCGCATGGTCGCCGACCGGGTCTCCGCTTGCCTGTCGCCCGACATGTTTCTCCCCTCCCGGCCTTCCCCGTCGGCCGCGCCTCACACGCAGGTTAGACACGATCACGCATCGTGTTCGCCGTAAAGCACGGAATCACCCGCGATCCGGGCGTGTGCGTCCGCACGCCGTCGCGCGTTCCGTGCCGGACACCAACACTGGAAGGAGGGCCGGCCCAGGGAGGCAGCGATGATCTTCGATCACAAGGCCGAGGTGGACATGCGCCTGTATTCGGAGAAGAAGGCGGCGGAACTGGCGCAGAAGCGCCGTGAGGAGGCCGAAGAGGCCCGGTCCCGGGCCGATGGCAAGGCCGCCGAGGCGACGGAAGCGGAAGCTGAGGCGGCTGAGGCGGACGCCGAGGCCGACGGCGGCGAAACGCGGTAATTCGCCCGGCGGACCGCAGGGGCTCATGGGCTCAGGATCCCTGAGCCCATGAGCCCCTGCGGCCTCACAACCTCCGGTTCAGGACTCCAGGGGGGCCCGGCTCCGCAGGCCCAGCGGGCCGCCGATCTCGGCCGCCATGACCCGCCCGGCCTCCTCGGCCAGCTGCTCGTCGGCCACCGCGTCCGTGTCGAGCCCGTCGAGCTCGTCCAGCGGCTGGTCGAGCCGTACGTGCGCGACGAGGGACTGCAGGGCGCGCAGGCAGCCCGAGGCGGTGGGGCCCCAGTTGGAGAGGTAGGAGAACTGCCACCACCACAGGGCCTCGCTCACGCGGCCGTCGCGGTAGTGGGCCATGCCGTGCCGCAGGTCGGTGATGATGTCGGCGAGGTCGTCGGAGATGCGCGACGCGACGGGCGCGCTGCGCGGCACGTAGGGGTCGAAGACCTCGGAGTAGACGTCCACCGGGTCGAGCATGGCCGCGAACCGCTCGCGCAGTTCGTCGACGTCCGGCTCGGGGCCGACGTCCGGCTCGTAGCGCTCGTCGGGGAGGAAGTCCTCGTGCGCGCCCAGCCTGCCGCCGGTGAGGAGGAGCTGCGAGACCTCCAGCAGCAGGAAGGGAACCGCGCTGTCGGGCTCGTCGCCGCGTGACACCTCGGCGACGGCCACGATGAAGCTCTCGATCGAGTCGGCGACCGAAACGACGAAGTCGTCGGGATCGCGCTTGGAGTCGTGCAGCGTTGCGTCAGACATCGAGCAGTCTTCTCCCTTCGAAGGCACGCCCGAGCGTGACCTCGTCGGCATATTCAAGATCCCCACCCACGGGCAGACCACTGGCCAGCCGTGTGACCTTCATCCCCATGGGCTTCACCATGCGCGCGAGGTACGTGGCCGTGGCCTCGCCCTCGAGGTTGGGGTCGGTGGCCAGGATCAGCTCGGTGACCGTGCCGTCCGCGAGCCGCGCGAGCAGCTCGCGGATGCGCAGGTCGTCCGGGCCGACGCCTTCGATGGGGCTGATCGCCCCGCCGAGTACGTGGTAGCGGCCGCGGAACTCCCGCGTCCGCTCGATCGCGACGACGTCCTTGGACTCCTCGACGACGCAGATGACGGAGGGGTCGCGGCGCGGGTCCTGGCAGACCCGGCACCGCTCCTCCTGCGCCACGTTGCCGCACACCGCGCAGAAGCGGACCTTCGCCTTGACCTCGGTCAGCGCGTGCGCGAGCCGGCGGACGTCGGCCGGCTCCGCCTGGAGGATGTGGAAGGCGATCCGCTGGGCGCTCTTGGGACCGACACCGGGCAGCCTGCCCAGCTCGTCGATCAGGTCCTGGACCACGCCTTCATACACGGATCAGGTTCTCCTTCTGCGATTTTCCGTACGAGCGTACGTACGGGTGTGGGGTCAGAACGGCAGGCCGGGGATGCCGCCGCCGAGGCCCTGGGCGAGCGGGCCGAGCTTCTGCTCCTGCATCTGCTGGGCGCTCGCGGTGGCGTCGCGCACGGCGGCGAGGACGAGGTCAGCGAGGGTCTCGGTGTCCTCGGGGTCCACGGCCTTGGGGTCGATGACCAGGCCCTGGAGCTCGCCGGCACCGGTGACGGTGGCCTTCACCAGGCCGCCGCCGGCCGATCCCTCGACGAGCGTGTTCGCCAGCTGCTCCTGGGCCGCGGCGAGATCCTGCTGCATCTTCTGGGCCTGCTTGAGCAGCTGCTGCATGTTGGGCTGGCCACCACCGGGGATCACGGGTTCGCTCCTGGCTGTAGACGACTGAATGCTTCGGTAGCCCGAGCCTACGTGCTCACCGCGCCGCGCGCCCTACGCCGTGGGAAGGAGACGGGAGGGACGCGGGAAACGCCCGGAAACACAGGCTCCGGGCGGCCCGCGCCTCACTCGTTGGCGATCTCCTCGATGACCGTCGCGCCCAGTTCGCGCACGATCAGGTCGTGGCCGCTCAGCGCGCTGTCGACGAGGTCCGGGTCGTCCTCGGCGGGCATGTCGTCCTCGATCGCGACGGACGGCGGCTCCGGCTCCCGGTACGGCGCGGCGGGCGCCGCGGGCGCGCCGGGAGGGGCCTGGCGGTACTCCTGCGCGGGGGCGGGGGCGGCCGGGGCGGCGGCCTGCTGGGGGGGCGCCGCCGGCGCGGCGGCCGGGGCGTAGGCCTGGGGTCGCTCCTGCGCCGGGGGGCGGGCGTAGGAGGTCGCGCCGCCGCCGAATCCGCCGCCGGCCGGGGCGGCACCCGCGCCGCCGGAGGGGTCGACGAGCAGCTCGGTCTTCCAGTGCAGGCCGAGGTCGCCGAGGGCCTGCCGCAGGACGTCCTCGCTGCCGCCGTTGGCGAAGCTGTCGCGCGCTCCGGCGTTGGAGAAGCCGACCTGGAGCGTGGTGCCGTCGCAGCCGGCGACCTGGGCGTTCTGGCTCAGCAGGATCCACGTGAAACGGCGGCGGTTCTTGACCGCCTCCAGGATGTTAGGCCAGAGCTGGCGGGCCTGGGTGGCGTCGCCGTGGGGCTGGGGGGCGCCACCGCCGGCCGGGGCGGCGGACGCGGGGGCGGCGGGGGCCGCGGCGGTCTGCGGGGCCGTGGCGGCGGTTGGCCAGGCGCCGGCCTTCGGCGCGGCTACGGGCGCGGGCGCGGACGGGGTCGCGGCGGAGGGCCAGGCTCCTACGGTCGGGGCCGGCGCGGCAGCGGGGGCCGGGGTGGGGGCCTGCTGGGGCTGCTGGGGCTGCGGCGGCTGTACGTGCGCGGGGGCCGGGGCCGCCGGGGCGGGCGGGGCCATGGGGGCGGCGGCAGCGGCCGGGCCGCCGACGGCGGCGCGGGCCGCGGCGGGCCCGGAGAGCCCGGCAGCGGCCGGAGCGTGCGCCTCCGGCCCCGGGACGTACCCGACGGGGGCACCGCCGGGGGGCGCGGCCACGATGCCGCCCCGCTCGAGCCGGTCGAGGCGGGCCCGTACCGAACGCTCGTCGTCGAAGGCGGCCGGGAGCAGCACCCGGGCGCAGATCAGCTCCAGCTGCAGCCGCGGCGAGGTGGCGCCGCGCATCTCGGTCAGGCCTTCGTTGACGATGTCGGCGGCCCGGCTGAGCTCTCCGGCGCCGAAGACGGACGCCTGGGCCTGCATGCGCTCCACGACGTCCACGGGGGCGTCGATGAGGCCCTTCTCGGCGGCGTCCGGCACCGCGGCGAGGATCACGAGGTCCCGCAGCCGCTCGAGAAGGTCGGCGACGAACCGGCGGGGGTCGTTGCCACCCTCGATCACGCGGTCGACGACCTCGAAGGCGGCGCCGCCGTCGCCCGAGGCGAAGGCGTCGACGACGGCGTCGAGCAGCGAGCCCTCCGTGTAGCCGAGGAGGGACGTCGCCATGGCGTATGTCACACCGTCCTCGGCGGCGCCGGCCAGCAGCTGGTCCATGACGGACATCGAGTCACGCACGGATCCGGCGCCGGCGCGCACGACGAGCGGCAGCACGCCGTCCTCGACGGGGATGGCCTCGCGCCCACAGACCTCGCCCAGGTACTCACGCAGGGTGCCCGGCGGGACGAGCCGGAAGGGGTAGTGGTGGGTGCGCGAGCGGATCGTCCCGATGACCTTCTCGGGCTCCGTGGTGGCGAAGATGAACTTCAGGTGCTCCGGCGGCTCCTCGACCACCTTCAGCAGGGCGTTGAAGCCCGCCGAGGTGACCATGTGGGCCTCGTCGATGATGTAGATCTTGTACCGGCTGCTGGCCGGGCCGAAGAAGGCCTTCTCGCGCAGCTCGCGCGCGTCGTCGACGCCACCGTGGGAGGCGGCGTCGATCTCGATCACATCGATGGACCCGCGGCCGTTGCGCGCCAGGTCGAGGCAGGACTGGCACTCCCCGCACGGCGTGGGCGTCGGCCCCTGCTCGCAGTTCAGGCAGCGCGCCAGGATGCGGGCGCTGGTCGTCTTTCCACAGCCGCGCGGCCCGCTGAACAGGTACGCGTGATTGACCCTGTTGTTGCGCAGCGCCTGCTGCAACGGGGTGGTGACATGCTCCTGCCCGATGACCTCGGTGAAGGACTCGGGACGGTAGCGGCGGTAGAGCGCGAGGGACGACACACCTACGACGATATCGGGCCCCACTGACAAGTGGCCTCGCTCACAGTTTCCAGGGCCCCACGGCCCCCGGTCCGCCCCCGGAAAACACAAGGGCCCCTCACGCACCCGCCAGAGCCCACTTACCCTTGCTGCCTTCCGGCCCTGGGGGAGTTGGGTGAGATAGCGCCACGTGAGGGGCTTACCCCCACCCTAGCCGATCCCGGGGGGTGCGCGGGCCCGCTCACCCCTTCCGAGACCCCCGTTCCGGATCAGGTTCGCGAGCACCCCTTCGAGTCTTGTATTGTTTGCCCCGGAGGATTCGCCTAGTGGCCTAGGGCGCACGCTTGGAAAGCGTGTTGGGGGCAACCCCTCACGAGTTCGAATCTCGTATCCTCCGCCAGTGCCTCACCGGGCACGACTCGAAGGGCCCCACCGCTTGCGGTGGGGCCCTTCGACGTTTCTCAGCCCTCGTTGTCCTGGTTTTCGTCCACAAGGGACCCAGTCCGGGACGCTCGGCAGCATCAGCACCGTTCCGGCAGCGTGACGTGCGTCACGAAGCCGGCCACCGGAATGCGGCAGGTCAGGCCGCGCGCCCTACCGGGCGGAACGGTCGGCGGCGGGCCGCCCACGCCACCGCCGCGAGGGCGAAGCCATAGACGGACACCAGCCCGTGGCCGTTCTCCTGGGCGAGCCACATCGCCAGGCCGAGCGCCGGGACGCCGGCCGCCAGGGCGATCTCCTTGGGGAGGCGGGTGCGGCTGAGGAAGGCGAGGGCGAGGGTGGCGCCGAGGAAGTAGGTGGCGCCGGAGCTGCCGGCGAAGTTGCGGGGGTCGGTGCTGGGGCCGTCGCCGAAGCCGAGCAGGGTGTCGATCCGGCCGGGCAGAAGGATGCCGGCGAGGAAGAAGCCGAGGGTGAGCGGGCCACCCCAGTACCACTGGGCGAGCGCGGCGACGGCGGCGAGGGTGACGAGATTCCACAGGCCGCCGAAGAGGCCGCCGTTCTGCATGAACACCGAGGTGAACTCGCGCCACCAGCCGGACTTGGCGGGGTCGGCGTCCAGCGCGTCCATGGCGCCGGACCAGACCAGCTGGAGCAGGACGCCGCCGACGGCGAGCGCGGTCAGGGCGACCGCCACCCACGGGACAGGCCGCCCGCGCAGGGTGTCGCGGCCGACCGCGCCGAGCCCGCAGTTCAGCATCATGACCATCAGCGCGGCCGTGGTCACGTTGAACAGGATCGCCCCCATGCCTGCCCCTCCCCCGGTTGCGGCGTTTCAAACGCCGTTCGAAAACCTGATGGCGCAAAGCTAGCACAGGTTTCGAACAGCGTTTGAAATCGTTGTACGGTGGCTCCATGAAGCTCACCAAGGAGCGCATCGTCGACGCGGGCATGGCCGTCTTCGCCGAGGTCGGCTACCAGAACCTGTCGATGCGCCAGGTCGCCGACCGCCTCGACGCCCACGCGGGCAGCCTCTACTACCACGTGCGCGGCAAGGACGAGTTGCTCGCCCTGATGGCCGACCGGGTCTGCCGCCGGGCGTACGACGACGGCACCGAAGCCCTGGCCGCCCTTCCGCCCGCCGCCACCTGGCAGGACCGCATCGGGTCCCAGGCCGCCGCCCTGCGCAGGAGCATCAAACAGCACCCCGGCGGTGCCCAACTCCTCGCCGAGAGCCCCGGCATGCTCAGCACCGGCGCCCTCTCCCTGATGGAACGCCTGCTGCGCACCCTCCTCGACGCCGGCCTGCCCGCCGACCACTGCGGCATCGCCGCGGACACCCTGCTCAGCCACGTCACCGGCTTCGTGCTCCAGGAGCAGAACCAGCCGGCGGCGCCGCCGCCCGTCACCGCCGAGCTCCACGCCGAACTGTGCGAGCGGTTCCCCCTGGTCATGGGCCCGGTGATCCCGCGCCTGAGCCAGGACGAGAAGTTCACCCGGAGCGTGCGCCTGCTCTGCATCGGATTCGCCGCGCTCTCCTAGCCGTCGACCTCCCTCCTTGTCGGCCGGCAGCCTGCCCGTGTCAGCCGGCGGCCTGCCCGTCCGCTGCCGCCGTGACGGGTTCGTCCGGTGCCGACGGCAGGCTGCGCAGTCGGCTCACCGGCGACAGGACAAGCGCGATCAGCACGGCGGCGGAGCCGATCGCCGCCACGGTCAGTGCCCCCCGGGCGCCGATCCGGCCGGACAGCAGGCCCGCGAACAGGCCGCCGAGTGCGCCGCCCCCGAACAGCAGGGTGCGGAACACCGCCGTCATCCGGCCCATCATCGACTGCGGGGTACTGGCCTGGCGCAGGCTGACGATGATCACGCCGGCGACGCCGAGTCCGAGGTAGGTGATGAAGAAGGAGAGGACGAACATGCCCACCATCACCGGCCGCGGGCCGGCGGCCAGGACGATCAGCGTCGGACCGATGAGGAGTGCCGCCTGGGCGACGAGGTAGACGAGGCCGAGCCGGAAGTGCCGGATGACCTTGCGGGAGATCGCCGCGCCGATCAGACCGCCCACGGAGGCGGTGGCGAAGATGCCGCCGAGGGTCGTCGAGCCCAGGTGCAGGTCGCGTGTTCCGTACAGCAGGAACATCGTCCATACGGTGATCATGGAGAAGTTGCAGCAGAACCCGATCAGGGCCAGCGACCGCAGGACCGGGTTCCTCAGCACCCACCGCAAGCCGTCCCGCAGTTCGGTCGGCAGGTGCCGTCGTGCGACCGGCGGATCAGGGCGGGGCTCGGGCGTGCGGATGAGCAGGAGCGAGATCAGGGACGCCAGATAGGAGAAGGCGTCGACGATCAGCGCCACCGGCGCGGTGAGGGCACCGACCAGGACGCCCGCGAGTCCTGGCCCTGCCACGTCGGCCGCCGATGAGCTCACCCCCATCTTGGCGCCGGCCTCCACATAGTGCCTGGGGTCGCGCACGAGAGTGGGTACGTACGACATCCAGCTCACGTCGAACAGCACCGATGCGACGCCGACGGCGCAGGCGATCACCAGCAGCGAGCCCATGCTGAGCGCATCCGCCCAGTACAGGACGGGGACGAGGGCCAGCAGGATCATCCGGACGAGGTTGGCGCCGAGCATGATCCGCCGCCGTCGGGCCCGGTCCGCCCACACCCCGAAGACCAGGGCGAGCCCGAGGTACGGGACGAGCTGCAGGAAACGCAGGACACCGACCTGCTCGTCGGTGGCGTGGAAGGCGCTGATGGCGGTCAGTGGCAGAGCGAGGTTCGTGACCTGGGTGCCCAGGAGCGAGAGGGACTCGCCGAGCCAGAACCTGAGGAAGTCGCCGTTGCGCCAGAGGCTCTCCGTGGACGTGGACGACTCCTCGGTGCGCGTCCGCGTGGCGGTCATCGCCGTCCCCGGCCGGCGAGGTCCGCGACCGCGTCCGCGACGTGGTCCACCTCCTCCTCGGTGTTGTAGTAGTGCGGCGACAGGCGCAGACACCAGTCGACGTCCTTGTCCCCGAAGTCGAGCTGTGCGAACTCGCGGAAGCTGAGCGCCGAGTTGATGCCGCGGTCGTCCATGGCCGCCTTGAACGGCTGCGGCTGCCAGCCCTCCACTTCGAAGGTGACGAGCGCGGCGAGGCGCGGGCCGCGGTCGAGCACGCGCACCCCGGGTACGGTTTCGAGCCGGTCGCGCAGCCGGGCCGCGAGCGCCGGGGTGCGCCGCTCGACGGCTTCGATGCCGACCGTGCGGGCATAGCGCGTCGCGGCGGCGCTGCCGAGCACTGTGGCGTACGGGAACTCCCACTCCTCGAACCGGGCCGCCGTCGCCACGGGCTCGTAGCCGCCCGGCTCGGTCCAGCGGGCGCCGTGCATGTCGATGAACAACGGTTCGTAGCCCGCGCGCAGGACGCGATCGGACACATACAGGAATCCGGAGCCGCGCGGGCCGCGGAGGAACTTGCGGCAGGTGGCGGTGAGGAGGTCGCAGCCGATCTCCTCCACGTCGATGACGAACTGACCCACCGACTGGCAGGCGTCGACCAGGTAGAGCAGGTCCAGCTCCCGGCAGTGGCGACCGATCTCGGCGACGGGCGAGACCAGGCCGGAGTTGGTGGGGACATGGGTGGCGGACACCAGGCGGGGGCGGTGGGTCCGCATCAGCGCGGCCATCGCCTCCACATCGACCCCGCCCCCGGGTGCGTCGGGCGCATGGACGACGCGTACGCCGAATCGCTTGCGCAGGGACAGGAAGGCGATCTGGTTGGAGACGAAGTCGTCACGGGTGGTGAGGATGACGTCGTCGGCCTCGAACGGGATCGACGACAGGGCGTTGGCGTAGGCGTGGGTGGCGCTGCCCGCGAAGGCGATGTTGTCGGGCGTGGTGTTGATGAGCGCGGCGATCTCTGTGTAGAACTCGCGGACCCCTGCGGCCTGAGCGGCCGACGCCTCGTAACCACCGATCCGTGCCTCGAGGTTCAGATGGCCGACCATCGCGTCGAGGACCGGGGCCGCCAGCAGGCCGCAGCCCGCGTTGTTGAAGTGGATGACCCGCCGGCACCCCGGGGTGTCGGCCCGCAGGGCGGCGATGTCCAGCTGAAGTGCTTCCGGAGCAGAGCCAGTAGCGCTATTCTTGTCATTCATGAATGACGGTAGCACTTCTGGTGAGTTGGCCGACAGTCTCCGTGCGCTGATCTCCCGCCTCTCACCCGGCGACCGGCTGCCGAGCAGCCGGGAGTTGATCAAGGAGTACCGGGTCGGCCCGGCAACCGTGGCCCGGGCCATCGCCGCACTGGCCGCGGAGGGCGCGGTGGTGACCCGGCCGGGCAGCGGGACCTACGTGGCGCAGCGCACCCGGCTCCGCGACGAGGTCTCCGACACCGGCACCGACTGGCAGACGGTCGCCCTCACCGACCGCGCCGTCGACACCCACCTGATCGTCGACCCGCTCGGCCCGCCACCGGCGGGGACGATCACGATGGACGGCGGCTACGTGCACCGCTCGCTTCAGCCCACCCGGGCCCTGAGCGCGGCGCTCGCGCGGGCGGCACGCCGTCCGGACGCCTGGGACCGCGCCCCGGCCGGCGGCCTGACGGCGCTGCGGACCGTGTTCGCCCGGATCGTCGGGGGGAGCGTGGGGCCGGAAGACGTCCTGGTCACCGCCGGCGGGCAGAGCGCCCTGTCGATCGCGTTCCGGGCCGTCGCCGGGCCCGGCAGCCCGGTTCTGGTGGAGTCCCCGACCTATCCCCGGGCCCTGGCCGCCGCCCGCGCCGCGGGGCTGCGGCCCGTCCCGGTACCGCTCGACGCCGACGGCCTGCGGCCGGACATGCTGGCCGACGCGTTCGCGATGACCGGCGCACGGCTGCTGTACTGCCAGCCGACGTTCCAGAACCCGACCGGCACCGTGCTGGCGCCCGAGCGGCGCCAGCAGATCCTCGATGTGGCCCGCGCCTCGGGCGCGTTCGTGATCGAGGACGACTTCGCGCGGCACCTGGGACACGGCGGCGCCGTGCCGCGGCCGCTGGTCGCCGACGACCGCGACGGCACGGTCGTCCACATCACCTCGCTCACCAAGCCCGCCGCACCGAGCCTGCGGATCGGGGCGCTCGTGGCCCGCGGACCGGTCATGGAGCGCATGCGGGCGGTGCGCCTGGTCGACGACTTCTTCGTCACGCGCCCGCTCCAGGAAGCCGCGCTGGAAGTGCTCAGTTCCCCGTCCTGGGACCGGCACGTCCGCTCTCTCGGTACGGCGCTGCGCGGACGGTGCGCCGTACTCACCGCCGCCATCACCCGGGAGATCCCGGGCGCGACCCTGGCCGGGCCGCCGACCGGAGGGCTGCACCTGTGGGTTCGCCTGCCGGCGGGCGTGGACGACACCGTCCTCACCGGCGCCGCCCGGCAACGCGGCGTGGCCGTGAGCGCGGGAAGTCGCTACTTCGCCACCGAGCCGCCGGCGGCTCACCTGCGCATCGGGTTCGCCGCGACCGCCGATCACGCCGAGCTGGCCGAGGGGGCTCGTCGACTGGGAGCCGCGCTCACCGACCTTGGCCCAAGGAACGGGTGAGGCGCACAGCGACGCACAGCGACGCACAACGGCGCACAGCAGCGCACAGCGGTCGGCCCTGCGCGCCGGCCGACGCGAACGGCGGGGGCGGCACACGATGTGCCGCCCCCGTCGGCGTGCAGTGTCAACGCATCGGCACAGCCGCACACCCCCCTTCCCATATACCCCTGGGGGGTATATCTTTCTGTTCGTGGGAAGGCGCCGCCCGACACCGTCGCCGGCCTCTCCCCCACCCGCAAGGCACCGCACCAGCGTCCCGAAGGAAGCAGCCATGACCTCCCAGACGAGCCCCACCTCCTGCTGCACCCCGGCCGGCACCTGCGGCACCGCCGCCCGGGCCGACGTCCAGGGCGGCATCACCACGGTCTACAAGGTGACCGGCATGACCTGCGGCCACTGCGAGGGCGCGATCTCGCAGGAGGTCTCCGCGATACCCGGCGTGACGTCCGTGAAGGCCGTGGCCGCCACCGGCCTGCTGACCATCACGTCCACCGGCGCGCCGGACGACGAGGCCGTCCGCGCCGCCGTCGACGAGGCGGGCTACGAGCTCGCCGGCCGCGCCTGAGACACTCGATACCCCTCCCCCGTATTTCCCCCGCATTTCCCCGTATTTCGATGCCGGGCCGCGACGCTCCACTGATATGGACGCCGCGCGGTCCGGCCCTCCCCAGGAGTACGCGATGACCAGCACGGCCCCCGAGAAGACGGTGACGCCCGCCCTGCGCGCCGCCGAAGTCGAGCTCTCCATAGGCGGCATGACGTGCGCCTCGTGCGCCGCCCGCATCGAGAAGAAGCTCAACCGGATGGACGGCGTCACGGCGACGGTCAACTTCGCGACCGAGAAGGCCAAGGTCGCCTACGGGCCGGGTGTGGAGGTCGCCGAGCTGATCGCCACCGTCGAGAAGACCGGCTACACCGCTCAGGAACCGCCCAAGGCGACCGCCCGCGCGGAAGCGGAGACGCCGCAGGGGCAGGAGCCCGGCCACGGTGGCGGAGAAGTCGGCGCGCTGCGGCAGCGGCTGCTGGTCTCGCTGGTGCTCGCGGTGCCGGTCGTGCTGATGGCGATGGTGCCGTCGCTGCAGTTCGACAACTGGCAGTGGCTGTCCCTGACACTGGCCGCGCCGGTCGTGGTGTGGGGCGCGCTGCCGTTCCACCGGGCGGCGTGGACCAACGCCCGGCACGGGGCGGCGACGATGGACACGCTGGTGTCGATCGGTACGCTCGCGGCCCTCGGCTGGTCGCTGTGGGCCCTGTTCTTCGGCCACGCCGGCATGCCGGGCATGCGGCACGGCTTCGACTTCTCGGTCTCGCGGGCGGACGGCTCGTCCTCCATCTACCTGGAGGCCGCCGCCGGCGTCACCGCCTTCATCCTTGCCGGGCGTTACCTGGAGGCCAAGTCCAAGCGCAAGGCCGGCGCGGCCCTGCGGGCGCTGCTGGAGCTGGGCGCCAAGGACGTGGCCGTCCTGCGCGACGGGCGCGAGGTGCGCATCCCGACCGCCGAGCTGATGGCCGGCGACCGGTTCGTCGTACGGCCCGGCGAGAAGATCGCCACCGACGGCACGGTGGTCGAGGGCAGTTCGGCCGTCGACGCCTCGATGCTCACCGGCGAGTCCGTCCCCGTCGACGTGACCGTGGGCGACGCCGTCACCGGCGCCACCGTCAACGCCTCCGGCCGTCTGGTCGTCGAGGCCACCCGGGTCGGCTCGGACACCCAGCTGTCCCGCATGGCCAAGCTGGTCGAGGACGCCCAGAACGGCAAGGCCGCCGTCCAGCGCCTGGCCGACCGCATCTCCGGCGTCTTCGTCCCCGTCGTCCTTCTCATCGCCCTCGGCACCCTGCTCACCTGGCTCGCGGTCACCGGTGACGCCACCGCCGCCTTCACCGCCGCCGTCGCCGTACTGATCATCGCCTGCCCGTGCGCCCTGGGACTCGCCACCCCGACCGCCCTCATGGTCGGCACCGGCCGCGGCGCCCAGCTGGGCATCCTCATCAAGGGCCCCGAGGTCCTGGAGTCCACGCGCCGCGTCGACACCGTCGTCCTGGACAAGACCGGCACCGTCACCACCGGCAGGATGGCCCTGCACGAGGTCGTCACCGCCCCCGGCGTGACCGAGCAGGAGCTGCTGCGGCTGGCCGGCGCGCTGGAGCACGCCTCCGAGCACCCCATCGCCCGCGCCATCGCCGAGGGCGCCACCGCTCGCACCGGCGTCCTGCCCGTTCCCGAGAGCTTCGAGAACATCGCCGGCCTCGGCGTCCAGGGCGTCGTCGACGGACACGCCGTCCTCGTCGGCCGCGAGAAGCTGCTGGCCGAGTGGATCATTGAACTGCCGGTCGAACTCGCCGCGGCGAAGGCCGCCGCGGAGGCCGAGGGCCGCACCGCCGTGGCCGTGGCCTGGGACGGCGAGGCCCGGGGCGTCCTCACCGTCGCCGACGCCATCAAGGACACCAGCGGCCGCGCCGTCGCCGAACTGCGCCGCCTCGGGCTGACCCCCGTCCTGCTGACCGGCGACAACAAGGCCGTCGCCGAGGCCGTCGCCCGCGAGGTGGGCATCGACGAGGTCATCGCCGAGGTCCTCCCCCAGGACAAGGTCGACGTCGTCAAGCGCCTCCAGGCCGAGGGTCGTACCGTCGCCATGGTCGGCGACGGCGTCAACGACGCGGCCGCCCTCGCCACCGCCGACCTCGGCCTGGCCATGGGTACCGGCACCGACGCGGCCATCGAGGCCGGCGACCTCACCCTCGTCCGCGGCGACCTGCTCGTGGCGGCGGACGCCATCCGGCTCTCCCGCCGCACCCTCGGCACCATCAAGGGCAACCTCTTCTGGGCCTTCGGCTACAACATCGCCGCCCTTCCCCTCGCGGCGGCCGGCCTGCTCAACCCGATGATCGCCGGTGCGGCCATGGCCTTCTCCTCCGTCTTCGTCGTCACCAACAGCCTCCGGCTCCGCCGCTTCCGGTAAGGAGTCCGGGCAGGCCCGGCCGGCGGCCGTATCCGGGAATCCCCCGGATACGGCCGCCGGCCTTTACCCGGTTTCAGGCTCCGGTTTCAGGCCCCGGTTTCAGGCCCCGACGTCAGGCCCTGGTGTCAGGCCCCGGTGCCAGGCCCCGATGTCAGGCCCCGGCGTCAGGCTCACGCCGGGCGGGCCGGGACATGGCCGCCGCCCGCGGTGACGTAGCCGTATTCGTAGGCGAGGATCACGGCCTGGGTGCGGTTGCGGGCGGAGAGCTTGGCCAGGAGGTTGCTCACGTGGGTCTTGACCGTCTCCAGGCTGACGACGAGTGCGTGGGCGATGTCCGGGTTGGACAGGCCGCCCGCCATGAGGCGGAGGATCTCCAGTTCCCGGTGGGTGAGGGGCGGGGTGCCGCGCGGGGGGCCGGGGAGCGGGGTGGGGCGGGCGGCGGCGAGGTTGCGGACGGCGTCGGGGAAGAGGAGGGAGTCGGTGGTGGCGACGACGCGGATGGCGTGGGCGATCTGCTCCGAGGGGGAGCGTTTGAGGACGAAGCCGGCGGCGCCGGCGCGGAGGGCGTCGTAGACGTACTCGTCGTTCTCGAAGGTCGTGATCACCACCACCTTCGGCGGGTCGGGGAAGTCTGCCTGCAGGCGGCGAGTGGCCTCGATGCCGTCGATTTTGGGCATGCGCACGTCCATCAGCACGACATCGGGGCGGAGTTCGGCGGCGAGGGCCAGGGCCTGCTCGCCGTCGGCGGCCTCGCCGACGACGCGGAGGCCCTCTCTGGCCGAGAGAAGGGTTCGCAGGCCGGTGCGGGTGAGTTCCTCGTCGTCGGCGATGAGCACGGTCACGGTCATGCCGCCGACCGTAGGGGGATGCGGGCGGTGAGCAGCCAGCCGGTGCCCTCGGGGTCCGGCCCGGCGCAGACCTCGCCCCGCAGGAGCTGGACGCGCTCCACGACGCCGTCGACGCCCTGCCCGTGGCGGGAGCGCCGCGCGAGGCGGGCGCGGCCGGTGACCGCGTTGGCGATCTCCAGCTCCAGGCGGGCCGCCGTGACCGTCACCCGCAGGCCGATCCGGGACCGGTCGCCGTGCCGCAGGGCGTTGGTCAGGCCTTCCTGGACGATCCGGTACGCCTCGCGGGAGACGGTGGCCGGTACGGCCGCCAGGTCGCCCTCGATGGCGGCGCGTACGTCCGTACCGGTGTGCCGGACGCGGTCCACCAGCGCCGGGAGATCGGCGAGGGCGTACGGCGGGGCGGTCGGGGCGCGTTCCTGGCGGAGGATGCCGAGAACGTGGTCGAGGTCGTCCATGGCGGCCCGGGAGGCCTCCTCGAGGCCGGTCAGGGCGCGGCGGGCGGCGGCCGGGTCGGTGTCCATCAGCTCTCTCGCCACCGCCGCCTGGATGGTGGAGGAGGTAAGCGTGTGACCGATCGAGTCGTGCAACTCCTGTGCCAGGCGGTTGCGGTGCGTCAGGTGACGCATCTGCGTCTCGAGCGCGGCGAGGCGTTCGTCGGGGCGGTGGCCCAGCAGGACGGGCGCGAGGAGCCGCAGGAGCGCTGTCGTGGCGGCGGCGGTGCAGCAGGCCAGGGCGAGGAGCGCGGCAGCCGCCGGCAGCGTCCACGCCCCGCGCACCCCGCCGGCCACGTCGACGGGCACGAGCAGGGTGATCCGCTCGCCGCCCTTCAGCCAGACGGCGACCAGGGGGACGGCTACGACCAGCGCGAAGGCCGTCACGGCCGCCGTCACGCATCCGGCCAGCGCGTGCAGCACCAGCCAGGCCGCCGTACGCGTCCGGTGCGGCACGCGTGCGTGCTCCGCCGCCGCGACCGGGGCCGGAAGGGCCGTGCCGAGCAGGCGGTTGGCCAGGCGTACGCAGGCGTGGCGGGCGGGGCGCGGGCAGCCGGCGGCCGCCGTGAGCGCCGCCCAGGCGGCCAGGAGCACCGTGGTGCGCACCGGCCCCGGCCAGTCCCGCGGGGTCGCGGCGGTGACGAGCGTCGCCACGGGAAGGGTCAGGAGACCGGTGGCCGCGCCGAGCAGCGCGTACAGCCAGCCTCGGTAGGTGTCCGCGCGCGAAAGCGGACGTATCAGCGTGAGCACATCGGCAGTCTCGCAGCGGCCTCGCGCCCGGCACCTCCCCCGCACGAGCCAGATCACGAGCGGGGCCGGGACCAGGGCCCGGCTTCGTCAGGGGCAGGTGACGACCTGGCCCGCCCAGGACAGGCCGCCGCCGAAGGCCAGCAGCAGCACCGGGCCGCCCTGCGGCAGTTGGCCGCTCCCGGTCAGCTTGGACAGGGCGAGGGGCACGGACGCGGCGGAGGTGTTGCCGGAGTCGACGACGTCCTTGGCGATCAGGACGTGTTCCGGCAGGTCGAGATGGCGCGTCAGGGCCTCGATGATGCGGAGGTTGGCCTGGTGGGTCACCACGCCGGCGAGATCGGCCGGGGTGATGCCGGCGCGGCGGCACGCCTCGCGGGCGATGGCCGGGAGTTCGCCGGTGGCCCAGCGGAAGACGGTCTGGCCTTCCTGGGCGAAGCGCGGGTGCCAGTCGCCGGCCAGGCGGACGGCGTCGGAGCGCGTGGGGTCGGAGCCCCAGACGACGGGACCTATGCCGTCCCGCTCTCCGCCGATCCCGTCGCCGCTGACGCTGATGACGGCGGCGCCCGCGCCGTCGCCCAGCAGGACGCAGGTGCCGCGGTCGCTCCAGTCGGTGACGGCCGACATCTTCTCGGCACCGATGACCAGGGCGTGGCGGGCCGCACCGGCGCGCAGGGAGTGGTCGGCGGCGGCGAGGGCGGTGCAGAAGCCGGCGCAGCCGTTGTTCAGGTCGTAGGCCACAGCGGCGGGGATGCCGAGGCGGCCGGCGACCTGGGCGGCGGTCGAGGGGCAGCGGTCGACGGCGGTGCAGGTCGCCACGGTGACCAGGCCGATGTCGCGGGGTTGCAGGCCGGACGCGGCGAGGGCCTCGGCCGCGGCGGCGGCCGCCATGTCGGTGACCGTTTCGGTGTCGGCGGCGATGCGGCGGGTGGCGATGCCGGTCCGCCGGCGGATCCATGCGTCGCTGGTGTCGACCATGCCCGCCAGGTCGTCGTTGGTCAGGACGCGCGACGGTTGGTAGTGGCCCAGGGCGGTGATACGGGATCCCGGCACGGCTGATCTCCTCGGCTCGGTGGCGGCAGGGCGGAGTGCGGCGCGGGCGGTGCGCCGCATGCGGTGCCGGGGAATATAGCAACCGATCGGTCGGAAGCTAAATGGGAGCCGGGTGGCTAGGATGACGGCATGAGCCCACGCAAGTCCGCCGCCGAAGCCCGCAGGACGCGGGAGCGGATCGTCGAACGCGGCGTCGCGATCGCCTCGGTCGAAGGGCTGGAGGGGCTGACGATCGGGCGCCTCGCGACCGACCTGGGCATGAGCAAGGCCGGCATCCTCGGCCACTTCGGCACCAAGGAGACCCTCCAGCTCGCCACGCTCGACGAGGCGTCGGCGGTCTTCCTGCGCGTGGTCTGGCAGCCCGCCGCGCACGAGACTCCGGGCCTGCCGCGACTACGGGCCGTCTGCGAGGCCTGGATCACCTACCTCGAGCACGAACGCGAGATCTTCCCCGGCGGCTGCCTCTTCACGACCGCCTCCGTGGAGTTCGACGCCCGCGGCGGCCGCGTACGGGACGCGGTGGCCCGCCTCCACCGGCTGTGGCGGCGCCGGCTCGTGGGCGAGCTGCGGCTCGCCGTCACGGCGGGCGACCTGCCGCCCGGCACCGACCCCGAGCAGGTCGCGTACGAGCTCGTCGGCCTCTACCTGGCGCTGAACCAGGCCATCCAGCTCTTCGCCGACCCACTCGCCCCCGACCGCACCCGGCGCGCGCTCGACCGCCTCCTCGCCCAAGCCTGCCCCCCGGCCGCCCCGGCCGCCCCGGCCGCCCCGACGGCCGCCGCCGCACCCTCATAACGCCGCCCGCCGGGCATTGCGGTGCCACAGCGCGAGCAGCGGCGGCGAGTCGTACGGAGCCGGGCGCGCCGGGCACACGTCGGCATGGCCGACCCGGCACCGGTCGGACGGGGCGGCGGCCGCCCCGAGGCGGACGGCCGTGCCGTCACCCGCGATCCGCCAGCGTCTGCCGGCCGGAACGGCGGCCACCGGCCATTCGCCCGCCTGGATCAGGATCCAGCGGCCCCCCGCGGTGCGATGCCACGCGGCGCGTCCGCCACAGGCCCGGCACACCGCTCCGCCCCCGCCCCACGGACCCGGCACGACCGGGTCCGGACGACTCGCGAGCCCCAGCGCGTCGGCCGTGGCCCCCAGCACCTCGCCCACGAGCACCGGCTCCCGGCTGCGCCGCCCGGCGCCGACCCGCTCGCACGGCACGCAGAGCGCCGTGCCCCGGCCGACGACCCACCTGGCGTACGGACCGTCGCACGCTTCGCAGACCATGCCCCACCCCCTCCGTCGGGATCCCTCGCCGGGATCCCCAAGATCCGTCGTAGTGAGCCGACTTCACGGAAAGCGTCGCACCCGCCACTGACAATCGGGCGGGAGTGCGAGGTCACGGCGCCTTTCACGGGCTTCGCCGAGCCGGCGCGCAACGCCCTTCGCCAGGGCGGAGGTTCACCGAGGGCGCCCCGGGCGCCGCGGCTGACTCACGGCGTGGCGGGGCGCGGACCGCGGCGCGTCAGGGCGAGGGCGAATACCGCGGCGGCCAGGGTCGCCACCGCGCCGCAGGCGAGGATGCCGGACCTGGCGCCGTAGTGTTCGACGACCCAGCCGACCACGGGGCCGCCGATCGGGGTGCCGCCCGTGTAGACGAGCATGTACAGGCCCATGACGCGGCCGCGCATCGCGGGGTCGGTCGCCAGTTGCACCAGCGAATTGGCCATGGTGCTGAAGACGACGCTGAGCAGGCCGACGAGCACCAGCACGAGGCCGAACACCCACAGCCGGGGGGCCAGCGAGCTCGCCATCTCCAGGGCGCCGAAGCCGGCCGCGGTGGCGACGAGGAGCCAGGGCCGGCCGCTGCGCCGACGGGCCGACAGCAGGGCGCCGCCGAGGGCGCCGACGCCGACCGCGGTGGTCAGCCAGCCGTATTCCTTCGCGCCGCCGTGGAAGACGTTGTAGGTGAAGCCCGACAGCAGGGTCGGGAAGTTGAAGCCGAAGGTGCAGACGAATCCCACGAGCAGGATGGGCCACAGCAGTTTCGGGTGTTCCCGGACATGGCGCAGACCCGCCCGGATCTGCCCCTTCTCGCGCGGCTGCGGGCGGGAGGGGAGCAGGTCGGCGGTGCGTACGGCCAGCAGGGAGACGATCACGGCGACGTACGACAGCGCGTTGACCGCGAAGGCCCAGCCGCTGCCGATCACCGCGATCAGCGGGCCGGCGGCCGCCGGGCCGAGCAGCCGGGCGCTCTGGAAGTTCACCGCGCCCAGGCTGACGGCGTTGCCCACCCGCTCCGGGCCGACCATTTCCACGACGAACGTCTGGATCGCGGGATTGGTGAAGGTGTTCATCAGGCCGAGCAGGAACGCGAAGCCGTAGACGTGGGCGACCGTGACGGCGTCGGTCAGCGTCAGCACCGCCAGCAGCGCGGCGAACACGCCCATCGCGCTCTGGGTGGTGAGCAGGATCCGGCGCTTGGGGTAGCGGTCGGCGACCACCCCGCCGAAGAGGCCGAAGAGCAGCACGGGAAGGAACTGCAGGGCGGTGGTGACGCCGACCGCGAACGTGCTGCCGGTCAGGTCGAACACCAGCCAGTCCTGGGCGACGAACTGCATCCATGTGCCGGAGTTGGAAAGGAACTGCCCGATGAAGAAGAGGCGGTAGTTCCGCACCCGCAGGGAGGCGAACATCCCGCCGCCCGCGGCCTTTCCGGACGCGGCGGCCGGGGCGTCGGACGTGGCGGTACCGCGACCCTTCGGCGCATCAGGCACATCAGGCGCATCAGGTGGACCAGACGAATCAGGTGAAGCATTCATGCGTTGTGCCAGCCCTCAGACATCGATACGCCGGGCCAGCACCAGCAGATAGGCGAGCCCCGGAAGTTCCCTGCGCACCAGGCGCGTCGCCGTCACCGCGAAACCGGCGCCGGACAGCAGCTCGGCCGCCTCGCGCTCGTTGAACCAGCGCGACAGACGGCCGTCGTCGGCGCGGTTCAGGACGCCTTCGTCGAGCTCCTCGGCGGTGGTGAACAGGCTGATGGCCAGCGTTCCGCCGGGGCGCAGGCGGCGGCGTACGCCCGCGAGGTACGCGGGGTAGTCGGCGGGGTCCTGGTGGTGGAGGACGCCGTTGTCGACCGCGGCGTCGAAGCCGGTGTGGCCGTCGAGTTCGGTGAAGTTCCCGACCGCGAACTCGACCTGTCCGGCCCAGCGTTCGGCGAGGTCGTCCCAGTCGGGAAGGCGCACCAGGTCGACGACGGTGACCCGGTGTCCCGCGGCGAGGAGCGCCTCGGCGTCCCGGCCGCGGCCCGCGCCGATGTCGATCACGCGGCTGCCCGGCGCGAGCCCGTCGGTGAGCATCGGCACCAGCAGCCGCATGGCGGGTTCCTCGCTCCAGGAGTCCGCGCCGTCCTCGTAGCGCCGGCTGAAGGACTCCCGCAGGAGCCGGCGGTAGCCGGGGGCCACGGCGGCGTCGCCGCCGGGGGCGTCTGTGCTGCTGCTCGTCACGCGCTTCTCTTCTCCGTTGTCGCTTCGGCTCCCGTCGGCACGACGACGGGTCTCTCCTTCTGCTGGATGTGGCTCTTGGGGGCCCACACCCGGCCCCCGGCCGGCACGTCGCTCGTGACCAGGGAGTGGGCGCCGACCAGGCTGTCGTCGCCGACGCGCACGGGCCCCAGGACGGAGGCGTTGGCGCCGACCACGACGCGGTCGCCGATCGTCGGGTGCCGCCGCTCCCCCGGCGGCCTGCGCCGGTCCCGCCACCAGCCCAGGGCGCCGATGGTGACCTGGTGGTACAGCGTCACGTCGTCGCCGATGACGGCGTCCTCGCCGATCACGACGGCCGCGCCGTGGTCGATGAACAGCCGCCGCCCCACCTGGGCGCCGGGGTGGATGTCGACGCCGCCGGAGAGGAACCGTCCGACCAGCGACAGCACCCTGGCGGTCACCCGGTGACCGCGCCGGTAGAGGCCGGAGGCGATCCGGTGCAGCCACAGCGCCGGCAGGTGCGGGGCGAGCAGGGCCTCGCCCCGGCCGCGGACGGCCGGGTCGCGCTCGACGACGACGCGCAGGTCCTCGCGCATGCGGCGGACCGTGCGAGCGGCCGTACGGCCCGGCTCGCGGGCGGCGGCGCTCACGCGACAGCCCCCTCGGTCCCCGCTGTGCCCTTGCGCATGGCCCGGGTGAAGGCGGCCAGCTGGTCCGCCATGCCGGCGCACCGGTCGTGGAGGGGGCCGCTCGCGTCGAGCGCGGGCCGCCCGTCGGCGCCCGGGGCGAAGTCTGCGGCGACCGTGCTGACCTGGGCAGGTACGGGCCAGCCGCCCAGCGCCTTGACCACCTGGCGCAGTTGCTCGCAGGCGCCGGCGCTGCCGCGCGGCCCGCCGGCGTTGGCGGCCAGGCCGACGGCCTTGCCGTCGAAGGCGTCGTACGGCAGCAGGTCCAGGGCGTTCTTCAGCAGCCCCGAGTAGCCCGCGTGGTACACGGGCGTGCCGAGCAGCACGGCGTCGCAGTCGCGCGCCGCCGCCACGAACTCGCGCGCGGCGGGCACGGGATGGGGCTCGCCGCTCCAGTAGTGCTCGGGGTGGCTGTGCGGGAGTTCCCGCTCGGCCAGGTCGGCCAGGGTGATCGTGAAGCCGCGCCGTTCCAGGAGGGCGGCGATGTGCAGCACCAGCGCCCTGGTGTGGGAGTGCGGGCTGGGGCTGCCGACGACACACAGGGCGCGCATCACGCCACCACCCCCTCCGGCACCTCGGAATCCCGCCCCTCGGACTCGGGCGTCACGCGCACCTCCACCCGGTCGTGCGCCGCCTCGGCGGCCGCCCGGGCCTGAGGCGCGGTGGCGCCCGTGGTGATGAGGAAGCCGAGCCGGTCGAAGTTGTCCCGGGCGGGCCGCACCCGCCGGCCGGGGCGGGCGTGCAGCATGACCTCGGCGACGCCGGGGCCGCGCCGGGCGGCGTCGGTGCCGATGCCGGCGAGCACGCCGGCGGCCGGGGCGGTCAGGGCGCGGATGCAACCCACGCCGTGCGCCGCGGAGGGTCGGGGGCTGCCGCCCAGGGCGAGGTCGATGACGTCGTGGTAGACGTTCCGGCCGAGGACGTGATTCATCATCGTGGGCACGTAGCCGCCGATGAGCCGCCCGTTGATCTCGATGATCGCCGGTCCTTCGGGGCCCAGCACCACCTCGGTGTGGGTGTGCCCCCGCCGCACGCCGGCGGCGTCCAGCGCCCGGGCGCAGACGTCCACGACGGCGTCCCGTACGTCGTCCGGGAGTTCGGCGGGGAAGCAGCCGCCCAGTTCCACGGGGTAGGGCGGCGGGCTGAGCATCTTGTCCACGCAGCCGTACGGGTGGTGGACGCCGTCGACGGTGAGCATCTCGCAGCTGACCACGGGGCCGGGGACGTAGCGCTCCAGCAGCACCACGCCGATGCCGGTGATGCCGCGGCCGTAGACGCGGGTGGCGAGGACGGCCCCGGCGAGCTCGGCGACCTCGCCGGGGGTCTCGGCCACGCCGACGCGGACGGAGCCGAAGCCGTCGGCCGGCTTGACCACCACCGGGTAGCCCAGCTCCTCGGCGGCCGCCACGGCCTCCTCGGCGGTCAGCGCCTGGCGGAACGCGGGCTGGGGCACCCCGGCGCGGTCGAGGAGGAGCCGCACCTCGTGCTTGTTGCGCAGCCGCTTCGTCGTCTCCGGCGTCTCGAAGGGCAGGCCGAGGGCGTGGGCGGCCTCCGCGATGGCGGGGAGGTGGCCCTCGCTGAGGGCGAGCAGGCCGTGCACGGGGTGTGCGCGATGGAGCCGCTCGAGCTCCTCGCGCAGGCTGCCGGGGTCGGCGGTGCTGATCCCGGTACGGATCCGGGTGGGCGTCCGTACGGCCTCCTCGCCGCCCTCGGCGGCGAGGTAGGGGTCCAGGGACTCGGCGACGAAGGTCACCTCGTGGCCGAGCGCGACGGCCTCCTGAACGATCTTGAAGCCGGCGGTGGGGGTGGTCTCGACGAGCACCAGATGCGCCATGTCACTCACCCCTGCCTATCCGCTCCCACTCCTCGGGCGTTCCGGCGTCGGGAAGCACGGTGACGACCGTGGCGGACGGCGGCAGCGTCGCCGCGACCGCCCTGGCCGTCAGCCAGTTGGCGGCGGCCGAGCTGCCGATGCGGACGCCGGTGAGGCCGTGGAACTCCGCCATGCCCTCGAGGGCGCGGGGGTAGGAGACGGTCCGGTGCTCGATCTCGTCGTCGTGCAGCGTGACGAAGGGCTGCCGGATGCCGTGCCCCATGCCGCCGGAACCGCCGTACTTCGGCAGCCCGTTGGGCGGCCGGTCGCTGCCGTAGGGCAGCTCCTCGGGGGTGACGCCCACGGCCCGCACCCCGGGGAAGGCGCCGCGCAGGGCGCGCAGGACGCCCACGAGCGTTCCGCCGGTGCCGATGGAGGCCACCCAGGCGTCCGCCCGGGGCGCGCCCGGGAGTTCGCCCAGCTGTCGGACGATCTCCGCGCCGGTGGTGCGTTCCTGCAGCAGGAGGTTGGCGGTGTTGCGGTGCTGGTAGAGCAGCGTCCAGCCGCTGTCCGCGGCGGCGATGTCCAGCGCGGTGCGGACGACGTCGAGGAAGCCGCGCTCCTTGTCGACGAGGTCGACCTGGGCGCCGCGCTCGGCGAGGACGTCCAGGAGGCTGCGCGGACTGGCCGAGGACAGTACGAAGCGCGCGGTGACGCCCAGCTCCGCGCAGAGGTGGGACAGGGCCTTGGCGAGGTTGCCGCCGGAGTACTCCAGGACGCGCAGTTCCTCGAGCGGGCGGTCGCCGTGCCGGTGCAGGGCGCTGCCCAGCAGGGCGTAGGCGACCCGGTCCTTGATGGAGCCGACGGGGTTCTCCCACTCGCACTTGGCGAGTACGGTCGCGCCGCCGTCCGGGCCGGGCACCTCGATCAGCGGGGTGTTCCCCAGGCGGGCGGCGAAGCGTCCGTACGCCGGGTGGCGCCGCTCCAGGGCCGCGTAGTCCACGGCGTCCACGGGCTGTGCGCCGTCCCCGGTCCGGCCGTCGAGGGAGAAGGGCGCCTCGAGGGCCTCCGGACCGGAGGTGGCGGTGGGGCCGGGGGTGGGGGTCATGGTGTCTCCGCGAGTCGGAAGCCCATGGCGTAGATGGGCTTGCGGTACCAGCCGTGGCGGCGCCGGCAGCGGGCCAGGTCCCCGAAGCGGGTGAAGCTGCCGCCGCGGGCGATGCGGTAGGGGCCCTCGGCGACCAGCAGGTCGTCGTCGATCCGCTCGCCGCCGGGGTAGGGCCCGTAGGCGTCGGCGACGTACTCCTCGACGTTGCCCGCCATGTCGTCGTTGCCGAAGGGGGCCCGGCCGCCGGGGTAGACGCCGACCGGGGTGGTGGTCAGCGGTCCCCGCTCCACGGTGTTGGACAGCTCGGGGCGGAACTCCTCGCCCCAGGGGTAGGCGCGGCCGTCGCCGCCGGAGGCCGCGTACTCCCACTCGGCCTCGGTGGGCAGCCGGAAGGCGCGGCCGGTGCGCTCGGAGAGCCACTGGGCGTAGGCGTCCGCCGCCTGCGGGGGCACGGTCCACACCGGATGGTTGGCGAGATGCTCCGGGTAGGCGCCGAACTGCCAGGAGGTGGGCAGCCAGTGGGTGCCGGTCTCCTCCGCGAAGAGCCGGTACTCGGCGTTGGTGACGGGGTAGCGGGCGATGCGGAAGGCCGCGATGTCCGCCTCGTACCGGGGGGTCTCCTTCGCGATCCACTCGGGCAGGACGCCGACGTGGCGCCAGGCCGCGGTCACGGGCTCGACGTGCTCCTTGGCGAGGCCGAGGAGGATCCGGCCGGCCGGGACGTCGGTCATGGCCGGGTCGAGGGGGCGGATGCGGGGGTCACCGAGCAGGGCCAGCAGGGTGCCGGCCGCGTAGCGCTCGGCGAACGGCCGCCCGGGGGACTCGGCGGCGGCCGCCAGCTCGTCGGGGCCGAGGCCGGCCAGCGCCCGGTGGGCGCCGGCGAGCGCGGCCCGGTCGAGCCGGGAGACGAAGGAACGGGGAAGTCCCATCGCCTCCCGGTCGTCCAGGGTGTTGGGGTTGGCCGTCAGCGTGGCCGGGGGTGTCTCCTGGGTCCTCACGCCTGCCCCGGGGTGATGCGGTGGACGTCGCCGTCGTAGGAGCTGGCGAGGAAGCGGCGCTCGGCGGCGTCGTAGTGCAGGGACGAGATGCCGGCCGTGGTCGGGCGCAGCACGGTGGTCCAGGCGGCGGCCTCGCGGTCGTAGACGGCGACGAGGCCGTTGTAGGCGCCGGTGGCGATGAAGCGGCCGTCCGTGGAGGCGCTCACGCTCTTGATCGAGTGGTCGTGCGGGGTGTCCAGCACCTCGGCCTCGGTGCCGGTCCAGATCCGCAGCTTCAGGTCGCGGCTGATGCTCGCGAACTCGCCGTCGGCGAAGCCCACGCAGCCGTTGGCGATGCGGTCGTGGGCCTCGGAGACGCGCGCGACCTCGGTGAGCGTGCTGGTCGAGAACCACGCGGCCTCGGCGTCGGCGCACACGGAGAAGATGACGTCACCGGCGACGGCGACGCCCTTGACCGCGTTGGAGTGCAGCGGCAGCGTCGCCTCGTGGCGGAACTCGCCCGCCTCGGTCAGCGAGAAGACCAGGCCCTCGCCGGTGTACGTGCCGACGACCACGTGCGGGCGGCCGTCGCGGACGAACGCCGCGCCGCAGTTGAGCGGGGAGCGGTGCTGGTGGAGGACGTCGCCGGTGAAGGCGTCGAAGACGGTGCCCATCTGGCCGCCGGTGACGACGCGGTCGCCCACGGGGGTCAGGAAGTTGCACAGGCTGCCGGTGCGGGCGCGCTCGGCGCCGTCCTGCCACAGGATGCCGGCGTCGCCGATGGTCAGGGTGGTGTCCTGGTGCGTGATGACGGCGTTGGCGCCCTGGGTCGGCTCCACGCCCCGCAGGTCCCACTTCTCGTCCTCGATGCGGTACGTGGCGTAGGACGAGCCGAAGGTGGCGAAGACGAGCGTGGTGTCGTCGAGGAAGGCGCAGGAGCGCGGCCAGACGTCGCTGGGCAGCGAGGAGGAGGCCACGGGGGCGAGCCCGGCGGCGGTGTCCCACACGCGCAGGGTGCGGTCGTAGCTGAGGCTCACCAGCAGTTCGCGGGCGCCGTTGTAGACCAGGCGCTTGATGCCGGCGTCGTGGGCGGGGCGGGTGCCGGTGCCGTCGGCGGTGACGATGACGATCTCGCCGTCGTCGTTGCCGGCGTAGACCGTGCCGTTCGAGGCCAGGGCCACGGTGTCGGTCTCCACGCCGCCCAGGTCGATGTCGGCGACCATGGAGCCGGACGCCAGGGACCAGCGCTTGATGGTGCCGTCGTCGCTGGAGGAGACGATCTCGTCGTCACCGGCCCAGACGACGGAGATGACGTCGGCGGTGTGGCCCTCGAACGTGGTGCGCAGGGCGCCGTCGAAGCCGTAGACCCGCACCCTGTGGTCGCGCGAGGCGGTGGCGATCAGGGGCTGCGAGGGGTGGAAGACCGACATCTCCACGTCGTCCTCGTGGTCCGCGAGGACGGCGAGGAGCTTGAGGTCGGGCAGCGACCACAGCCGCGCGGTGTAGTCGCTGGAGGAGGTGACGAGGAATTTGCCGTCGGGGCTGAACGTCACCTGGTTGGCCAGGTGGTCGTGCTGGCTGCGGGCGAGGGGTCGCTTGTCCGCGGCGTTCCACAGGATGACCTGGTTGTCGTAGCCGGCCGTGGCCACGTAGGTGTCGGGCAGCGCGGCGATGCCGCTGATGGGCCCGCGATGGCGGATCACAGGGTCACCCTTCCAAGATCAATGGCGTGGTTCGTTTCGGAGACCTTGGCCTCCAGGTACCGGTAATTGCTGGGATTCACATGCGCGCCGGTGGAAATGCTGTCCCGTACCCGGATGCCGAGCGCGGTGAGCTGCGCGGCCTTGTCCGGGTTGTTGGAGAGCAGGTCGATTTCCTCGGCATTCACACAACGCAGCATCTGGGCGGCCGAGAGGTAATTCCGCTCATCGGCACCACGGCCCAGCCGGATATTCGCCTGGTACGTATCGTATCCCTCGTCCTGCAAACGATAGGCGTCGAGTTTGTTGTACAGACCGATTCCGCGTCCTTCTTGACGCAAATACAGCAGGTAGCCGCCGCGCTCGTGGATACGGGCGAGCGCCTCGCGGAGCTGCGGGCCGCAGTCGCACCGGAGCGACCCCAGGGCATCGCCGGTCAGGCACTCGGAGTGCAGCCGCACCAGGGGCACGCCGGAATCGGCGTCGCCCAGCCGGATCGCGAGGTGCTCCTGCCCGTCGGTCAGGCCTTCGAAGGTGATGATTTCCGATTCCACCGGCGCCTCGAGCCCGATATCCAGCGGAACCCGGGTGCTGCTGCGAACGGCGACCAGAGCGGAGGCCGGATACTCCTGGTCTCTTTCGCTGACCTTATTCACTGTCAGTCTCCCACTAATCGCACAGGTCCGACCACCTCAAACCCCGGTGTACACGGCGGGGTTATGTAGGCATGATCACCATAGGTGGCTTAACCAATTGACTATGCAATTTGTGACCTGCATCACAGGACCGGAGCAACTATGGCTGATTCCCATTGCGTTTCCCGCCGCCCACGACCGTCCGCACCCGCCCGGCCGTGGGCCGGAAGAACCGATTCGCCTGCTTCCCCGGGGTCGCACACATGAACATTCAGTCGCAGTCCGACGAGATCAAGCCAGCCCCGGCTACGCGCCCGTACGGCCGCCCGCACGTGCTATTGAGCGTCGCGGTCTCCATGGACGGCTACATCGACGACGCCTCGCCGGAGCGGCTGATGCTCTCCGGGCCCGAGGACCTGGACCGGGTGGACGGGGTCCGCGCCGCGTCGGACGCCATCCTCGTCGGCGGCGGAACGCTGCGCGCCGACAACCCCCGGCTCCTCGTCAACAGCCCCCGGCGGCGCGCCGACCGGCTGGCCTCGGGCCGGCCCGAGTACCCCCTGAAGGTCGCGGTCACCGCCGGCGGCGACCTGGACCCGGAGCTGAGGTTCTGGCACTGCGGGGGCGCCAAGGTCGTCTACACCACGGACGCGGGCGCCGTGCGGGCCCGCGAGCGGCTCGGCGGCCTCGCCGACGTGGTGGACCTCGGCCCCGGCCTGGACTTCGGCGCCCTGCTCGACGACCTCGCGGCACGCGGCGTCCGGCGGCTGATGGTCGAGGGCGGCGGCGGCATCCACACCCGCTTCCTCGCCCAGGACCTGGCCGACGAGCTCCACCTCGCCCTCGCCCCCCAGCTGGTCGGCCAGCCGGCCGCCCCCCGCTTCCTGGGCCCCGCCGACTACCCCGGCGGCCCCGCCCGGCGCCTGATCCTGCTCGGCGCCGAACCCGTCGGCGACATCGTGCTGCTGCGCTACGCGACCAAGGAGACCCCCGCATGACCACCGGCCCTGACGACCACGGCACCCCACCCGGCCCCGCCGCCTCCGGCGACCGCCGCGCGAGCGACCGCCACGTGAACGACCGCCGCGCGAGCGACCGCGCCTGGCTCGAACTCGCCATCGAACTGGCCCGCGACTGCCCGCCGTCCACCACCGCCTACTCCGTCGGCGCCGTGATCGTCGCGGCCGACGGCACGGAGCTCGCCCGCGGCCACAGCCGCGAGGACCATCCCCTCTCGCACGCCGAGGAGGCCGCCCTCGCCAAGCTCTCCCCCGACGACCCCCGGCTGGCCGGCGCCACCCTCTACAGCTCTCTCGAGCCCTGCTCCACGCGCGCCTCGCGCCCCCGCGCCTGCACCCACCTCGTGCTCGGCGCCGGCATCCCGCGCGTCGTGCTCGCCTGGCGCGAGCCCGCGCTGTTCGTCGCCGACTGCACAGGCGTCGAACTGCTCGAACAGGCCGGCGTCGAGGTCGTCGAGCTCCCCGAACTCGCCGACGCCGCACGGGCGGTCAACGCCCACCTGGCCGTCTGACGGAGAACGGGGCGACCGCCCGGCCACCGTCCCGCGCCGACACGCCCGGCCACCGTCCCGCGCCGCGCGCCGACACGCCCGGCCGGGACGGCGGCGTGCGGCGCGGGCGGCCCCAAGGGACCATCGGCACATGGACCCCACGGACCACCCTCTTCGGCTCGCCCAGCAGCCCGAGGCCGACGCGCTGCTCTCACGCAGCCCGCTGGCCGCCCTGACCGGGATGCTGCTGGACCAGCAGATCCCCATGGAGTGGGCGTTCACCGGCCCGTACACCCTCGCCGAGCGCCTGGGCGGGGACGACCTGGACGCCCATGAGATCGCGGCGTACGACCCCGAGGCGTTCGCGGAGCTGTGCGCGCGCAAGCCGGCCGTGCACCGCTACCCCGGCTCCATGGCCAAGCGGGTGCAGCAGCTGTGCCGGTACCTCGTGGAGCACTACGACGGCGACGCGAGCGCGGTCTGGCGCGACGCGCGCACCGGCGACGAACTGCTCGGGCGTCTCACCGCGTTGCCCGGCTACGGCACGCAGAAGGCACAGATCTTCCTGGCGCTGCTGGGCAAGCGGCTGGGGGTGCGGCCGGAGGGATGGCGCGAGGCGGCGGGCGCATACGGGGAGGAGGGCTCGTACCACTCGGTGGCCGACATCACCGGCCCCGAGACGCTGGAGAAGGTGCGCGCCCACAAGCAGGAGGCGAAGCGCGCCGCCAAGGCGGCCAAGGCGGCCAAGGCGGCCAAAACCTCCGAGAAGCGCTGAAGTCGGCGCGTCGCGGGGCCACCGGCGGGCGGGCGCCGCGACACTGTCCCCCATGACCAGCAGCGCCAAAGCTTTCCTCCGAGGTGGCCCCGACGAGCTCCCCGAGCGGATCGTGCCGATCACTCCGCCCGGCACTGAGCTGAAGATCAAATTCCGGGGTGGATACGAGCACTTCAAGAAGAGCACGGGAAAGCACGAGGACACGGTCGAGGGCCGGCTACCCGTCTACGAGTGGTGGGAGCGCACCGAGATCGCCGAATAGGCGCCACCCTCGGCCCGGCCGGAACACCCCACCGTCGACCACCTGTTCGATCGACGAGGGGTCGGATCCGGCCTTCTTTCCGCTCCCCCTCCCGCTCCCCCCTCCGCCCCTTCTTCCGCTCCTCCCCCGGCGGCGCCGCGGGCTCGGACCCACCGCGAGGCCGCGCCGCCGGTTTCCGTCGCACCGATTCGCGGTCCACAGGCTGTGCACAACCTTTGCGCGGCCGCGGATTCCGGACCGGGCGAGAAGAATTGTCGCTCGTTCGGCCCATGCATCACTCCCGGTATGCGGCCGATTGTCACCTTCGCACTCCCGCGCCATGGCTGCGCTCGGAGCCACCGGCCCGGTAGGCTTTCCGTGTGATCTTCAAGCGCATCGGAAACGGGCGGCCGTACCCCGACCACGGCCGGGAGAGCACCCGGCAGTGGGCGGACGTCGCCCCCCGCCCGGTGCGTCTGGACCAGCTGGTGACCACGAAGCAGCAGCTCGACCTCGAGACGCTGCTCGCGGAGGACTCGACGTTCTACGGCGATCTGTTCGCCCACGTCGTGAAGTGGCGCGGCGACCTCTACCTGGAGGACGGGCTGCACCGCGCCGTGCGCGCCGCCCTGCAGCAGCGCCAGGTCCTGCACGCGCGCGTCCTCGAGCTGGACTGACCCCGGCCCGCACCGCCACCCGCTCGGGGGTCCCTGCGGCCGCTCGTACGCACGGCCATTGACCCTTTTGGGTTGGCGTCCGCGCAACCCATTGATCATCTAGTAGGCAGCGGCTCCACCCCGCACTACGCTGCGCCCATGAGCATGCTCACGCCTCCCGGCATGGGTGGTAAGTACCGCATCACGGGCAATCGGTACCCGCATATGCGTCGCCCCCGCAACCGCCGCAGGATCGTGCTCGCCGTGGTCGCCACGGCCGCCGTCCTCGGGCTGGCCGGGTGGGGAACGCTCGAGCTCGTCGACGTCTTCTCCGGAGACCACACGAGGCAGACCCAGGCGGCCGCACGGCAGAAGAAGGGCGCCGGGGACTGCAAGAACGGCGCCGAAGCCCTTCCGGCCGGACGTGCGGCCCCCAGGGAACTGCCCAAGCCCGGCGACATCACCGTCAACGTCCTCAACGCCACCCCGCGCGGCGGCCTCGCCAAGGTCACGGCCGACGAGCTGGAGCGGCGTGGCTTCCGGATCGGCAAGGTCGGCAACGCCGAGGCCGACTACGACAAGAAGGTGCCCGGCATCGGGCTGCTGGTGGGCCCGCAGGCCTCCGTCGAGGGGGCGCTGAAGGTGCTGGGCACCCAGGTGGCCGGCGCCGAGACCAAGGGCGACCAGCGGGAGGGGCAGGACGTCGACCTCGTCCTGGGCGACGCGTACAAGGAGCTGAAGCCCAAGGAGGAGGCCGAGAAGGCGCTGGCCGGGCTGGTGGCGCCGCCTGCGCCGCAGCCGTCCGCCACGAAGTGCTGAGGCGCGTCCGAGGGGTCGGGCACGCCCTGGTGAGGGCGCGTCCGCTCGGGACACGCCCTGGCCCGCCGGTGATACGTCACCCCGGCGGGCCGGACGGGCTCAGCCCGCGGTGCCGTACATCCGGTCGCCGGCGTCGCCGAGGCCCGGGACGATGTAGCCGTTCTCGTTGAGACGCTCGTCCACCGAGGCGGTCACGACGGTCACCGGCGCGCCCTCGAGCTCGCGCTCCATGACCTCGACGCCCTCCGGCGCGGCCAGCAGGCACAGCGCGGTCACGTCGTCGGCGCCACGGGCGATCAGCTCGTTGATCGCGGCGACGAGGGTGCCACCGGTGGCCAGCATCGGGTCCAGGACGTAGACCTGGCGGCCCGAGAGGTCCTCGGGCATCCGCGTCGCGTAGGTCTCCGCCTTGAGGGTCTCCTCGTTGCGGATCATGCCCAGGAAGCCGACCTCGGCCGTCGGCAGCAGACGGACCATGCCGTCGAGCATGCCCAGGCCGGCCCGCAGGATCGGCACCACCAGCGGGCGCGGGTGCGAGAGCCGGACGCCCGTGGTCGCGGTGACCGGGGACTCGATGCTGACCTGCTCGGTGCGCACGTCGCGCGTGGCCTCGTACGCGAGCAGGGTCACCAGCTCGTCGCAGAGACGCCGGAAGGTGGGGGAATCGGTGCGCTTGTCGCGCAGCGTGGTGAGCTTGTGAGCCACCAGGGGGTGGTCGACGACGTGGATCCGCATGACATCGACATTAACCGAGCTTTAACGGCCGGGCGCCCGCCGGGACCGCTTCGACGGTCTGTCGCAGCCCTGGCATCAAACCACCACCAAGGGGGAAAGTGGGCACGTACGCCCGGTCTGTCGCCGGGCGAGGACCTCGGCACGAGGTGGTGCTGCCCATGGCCGGCCATGAAAAACGCGGATCCAGCAGGCCCGATGAGCTCCGGGAACGCCGCGAGCCCCGGGAGCGGACGAGACCGGACGACGCCGGCGAGAGCAGCGAGGACCGCCGGCGCAGACGCGCCCAGTTCCTCCGCGAGCTGAACGAGGCCAAGGAACTGCGCGACCGCGTCCAGCCCCGCCGCGCCCGGGCCGCCCGGATGCGCCAGCAGATGCGGATGCGGACCTTCCGCTGGTAGCGCGTACGGGCGCCGGGAAGGCCGGCGACGCGCCGCGCGTCCGGGTCCGCGCGGACGCCCTCCCGGTCCCGCCCCGGGCCGCGCGTGAGGGACATCTCTTCGGACTGCTGCACGACGCAGCGCGGAAGACCTCTCGCAACGCCCGGCTTTCTGCCACGATTCCGATGGGCGGGGTGGTCCCCGTCCGACCCGGCACCGCCTATGACCAGTGGGAGAGTCACGGTGTACTTCGCCGCATTGCTCGCGCGCACCGACGACGGGTGGGAAGCGAGCGACACAGAACTCGACAACGTGGAGACCCTGTCCGACCTCGCCGACCTGGCCCGGGCGAGCTCGGTGGACGACGACACGGTCCTGGCCCTCATCGAGCAGGAGGACTCCTGGTTCGCCATCGTCCGGGTGGACGGTGAGGACGACCCGCGCGTCTTCGTCTCCAACGCCGCCTTCGCCAAACGCAGCTCGTACGGCGCGATGCTCGTCGACGAACTGACCGGCCGCGAGGAGGACGCCGGGGACGAGCTCGACAGCCTCGACCTGGACGGCACCGAGGACGGCGAGCCCGAGTCCGCCGAGGAGGACGTGGACGCCGCCGCGGCCGCCGGGCCGACCCCGCACGGGCCGCTGGGGGACGACGCGCTCCTGGACGACCTGGGGGTCGGCGCGAAGGAGCTGCGGGCCCTCGACGGGGACGCGCTCAGCACGATCGCCGACGCCCTGGGCTGCACGGAGGTCCTCGAGGCCGTCCGCTGACGGCCCCGGGCCGGCTTCGCCCACACTGGTGCCATGAACGAAGCCGTCCGAGACCAGGGGGGTCCCTCCCGCGCCGCCGAGGCCGCGGGGGGCCCCGACCCCGTACGCGATCCCTGGCGCGCCCCGATGCGGGCCGCCCTCGAGGAGGCCGTACGGGCGCCCGGCACCGGCGACGTGCCGGTGGGCGCCGTGGTGCTGGCTCCGGACGGCTCCGTGATCGGCCGCGGCCGCAACGAGCGCGAGGCGACCGGCGACCCCACCGGCCACGCGGAGGTTCTCGCGATCCGTGAGGCCGCGCGGGCCGTCGGCGAGTGGCGCCTGTCGGGCTGCACGCTGGTCGTCACGCTGGAGCCGTGCACGATGTGCGCGGGGGCGATCGTCCTCTCCCGGGTGGACCGGGTCGTCTACGGCGCCGTCGACGAGAAGGCCGGCGCGGTCGGCTCGCTGTGGGACGTCGTGCGCGACCGCCGCCTCAACCACCGGCCCGAGGTGATCTCCGGCGTCCTCGCCGACGAGTGCGCCGAGCTGCTGACCCGCTTCTTCCGCGACCGCTGAGCCCCCCGGCGCGCGCGGCATGACGAGCGTCACACCCCTCGCGCCCGGATCGGATTTCAGACCACGGCCACCAGTCCGCTAAGCTCTCTCTCGGTAGCGTGTCCGAGCGGCCTAAGGAGCACGCCTCGAAAGCGTGTGTGGGGGCAACTCCACCGTGGGTTCAAATCCCACCGCTACCGCCAGCGGCACCCCTCCGATCGCGTCACCGCGACCGGAGGGGTGTTTTGCGTTTCCGGACGGTACCACCGGGGTGTGAACAAGCCATGATCGCCTTTTCCGGTACGGTCGAAACCGACGGCTCGAGGTCCCTCGCGGGGGGCCACGGGGGGGCCGAGACCGACGGACAAGGACTCTCGTGCAGTTCCGGATACTTGGACACTTCGAAGTCGCGGGCGACAAGGGAACGGTGTGCACACCGCGGGCGCCCAAACAGCGATCACTGCTGGCCTACCTCTGTGTGAACAACGGTCGGTGCCTGTCCGTCGACGAGCTCATCGACTTCCTGTGGCGGGATTCCGCTCCGCCCACGGCACGGGCCGCCCTCCAGGTGTACCTCTCCCAGATACGCCGCCGGCTCGGCGCCTTCGGGTTCGACCCCGCCGACCTCACCAACGTGTATCCGGGCTATGTGCTCCGGCTGGACCGCTACTCCTTCGACCTCAACGAGTTCACCCGGCTCTCGTCCCGTGGGTACGGGCCGCGGAGCGCCGCCGAGCTCGAGCGGGAGGGCGAGGACCTGCGGCAGGCGCTGGCCCTGTGGAGGGGGCCCGCCCTGGGCGACCTGCGCACCGTCCCGGCCCTGGAACGGCTCGGCCGGTCGCTCGACGAGTCCTGGATGGCGTCCTACGAGCGCCGGCTCGAGATACAGCTGCTGCTCGGCAAGGAGCGGACCATACTGAGCGAGCTCTACCGCCTGGCCTTCGACTACCCCGAGCGCGAGAACATCCACGGCTATCTGATGCTGGCGCTCTACCGCAGCGGCCGCACGGCCGAGGCGCTCTCGAAGTACGACGAGCTGCGCGACCGGCTCGTGGAGAAGCTGGGGATGGAACCGGGCGACCGGCTGCGCCGGCTGCACCGGGCGATGCTGCACCGCGAGGCCTGGCTCGAGGAGCCCGTCGACGGAATACTCCCCGCCTCCGCCTGAAGCGCCGATCAGGCGTCACTTATGCCGGACCAAAGGCCGGTCGGCGCGATGGATGCAGAACCCATGCAGTGGGTAAGTGGTGTTGTCGGGGGACCGCCTAGACTCTCCGTAGCGGGCACTGAATTGCAACGGCGCTTTCTCTTACGCCCCGCCGGTCTTCCCTCTGGCGCGCCGTTGCCACGACGCGCGCCTTGGCATCCGTTTGAACCTTGAGAAGGGACTCGGATCACATGACTCTGCGTCTTGCCATCAACGGCTTCGGCCGCATCGGCCGCACCGTCGCCCGCGCAGCACTGCGCCGGAGCGACGTGGAGGTCGTCGCCGTGAACGACCTCAGCGAGCCCGCCCTGCTGGCCCATCTGCTGAAGTACGACTCCGTGCACGGCCGCCTCGACGGAACGGTGGAGGTCGACGGCGACCACCTCGTGGTGGACGGCCGCCGCATCCGCGTGCTCAGCGAGAAGGACCCGGCGAACCTGCCGTGGGGCGAGCTGGACGTCGACGTGGTCGTCGAGTCCACCGGTGTGTTCACGAACGCGAAGGATGCCCAGCGCCACCTGGACGCCGGCGCGCGCCGCGTCCTGATCTCGGCCCCGGCCACCGGCGAGGACCTCACCGTCGTCATGGGCGTCAACTCCGACGCGTACGACGGCAGCCAGCGGATCATCTCCAACGCCTCGTGCACCACGAACTGCGCCGCGATGATGGCCAAGGTCCTCGACGACAGCTTCGGCATCCAGCGCGGCCTGATGAACACGGTCCACGCCTACACCAGCGACCAGCGCATCCAGGACGTCCCGCACAAGGACTACCGTCGCGCGCGGGCCGCGGCCTCCAACATCGTGCCCACGAGCACCGGCGCCGCCCGCGCCATCGGGCTGGTCCTGCCGAAGCTGGCCGGCCGCCTGGACGGCCTGTCGATGCGGGTGCCCGTCATCGACGGCTCCGTGGTCGACCTGACCGTCGAGCTGGACCGCGTGGTCACCGCCGAGGAGGTCAACGAGGCGTTCCGCAAGGCGGCCGAGGGCGAGCTCGCGGACTTCCTGGTCTACACCGAGGACCCGATCGTCTCCTCGGACATCGTCAGCACCCCGGCCTCGTGCACCTTCGACGCCCAGCTGACCATGGTCAGCGACCGCCCCGGCGGCGGCTCGGTGGTCAAGGCCATCGGCTGGTACGACAACGAGTACGGCTTCTCGCACCGCACCCTCGACCTGGCCCTCATGGTCGGCGGCCGGGACTGAGCCTCGACCGGCGCGGCCGCCCCATCCCGCGCGAGGACCGTGGCACCCCACGCCACGGACCGCGCCGGGCGGGCCGCGCCGGCCCTCAGGCCGCCACGGCGGCCGACGGGATCCCCAGCAGGTCCAGCACGCCGCCGACGGCGCGCTCGAAGGGCTCGGCGCTCCCGGCGGCGCGCGCCAGGACGTACCCGCCCTGCAGGACCGCCGCGATCACGGCCGCCGTGCCGCTCGCGTCGAGACCGGCGGGGAACTCGCCGTCGCGCCGGCCCTCCTCCAGCACCTCCTCCAGGCGCCCGCGCAGCCACCGGAAGGCGCCGTCCACCGTCTCGCTCATCCCCGGGTCGCCGACGACCTCCGGGTCCTGCGCCATGCGCCCCACCGGGCAGCCGCGCAGCACTTCTCTTTCCGAGAGCAAATATCCGGTGATGCGCTCGGCGGCGCCGCCCGGGCCCCCGAGCCACGCCTCGGCATCGGCCCTCAGCCCCTCGGCACTGCGCCGCATGGCCGCCAGTGCCAGCTCCGGCTTACCGGAGAAGTGGTGGTACATGCTCCCCTGGCCCGCCCCGGCCCGCTGCTGGATGGCCCGCGGGCTGGTGCCCGTGTACCCCCGTTCCCACAGCAGTTCCCTCGTGCTCTCGATAAGGCGTTCCGCAGTCGACATACGGCGACTATGCGCACGGCCCGAATGCCGCGCAAACCCCGACCGGGCCGTCGCTCCTCCGCCGCGACCGGCCCCGGTCTCCTCCTTTGGTGGTGGTCCGGCCGGTCGTCTCCACTTTTTATGCGGTCGATCCACTCCCCCGGTGGGAGGCGAATACCGGGTTTTCAACCGTAGGGCGATGCCCGGACGGGCCGCGGAACGGACACTTCTCTTGACCACAAGTCTTGGGCACCGGCCACAAGTCATTGCCCTTGGGGAAAGATTGGTGAGGTTATGGAGCCGACCTACGTCCTGTCCGACGCCGAACGCGATGAGCTGTACGGGGTCCTGAACACGGTCGACAAGAGCCCGTACGAGGACTACTCGGCGTTCTCCCGCGCGGTGGGCGACCTGGTGGACCGCGGCGAGGTTCCCGCCTTCTTCACCGAGGTCACCGGCCGCATCCGCCACGACCGCGAGACGGGGGCCGCCGAGGCCCACGTGCTGCGCAACTGCCCGCTCGACGCGGAGATCCCGGTCCTGAACCTGGACGACCCGGTGGCGGACAAGCACGCCAAGAAGAAGACGTTCCTCGGCGAGACCTTCCTCGAGCTGTTCGCCCAGCTCGTGGGCACCCCGCTGCTCTCCTACGGCACCCGCTTCAACGGCAACTTCTTCATCGACGTCGTCGCCATCAACCGCTACAGCGGCATGCAGACCGGCTTCAGCGACAGCGAGCTCGTCTACCACAACGACCGCACCGCGCACCCGGTCCGCGCCGACTTCATCTCGCTGCTGGGCATGCGCAGCCCCGACGGCGACTACATCTACACCGGCTTCGTCGACGGCCGCGACCTGCTCAAGCACCTCTCCGAGGAGCACCAGGAAGTGCTGCGCCAGCCGTACTTCTTCACGCCGTACGACGTCTTCTCGCGTGACAACAACGGCGACCTGACGGTGTCCGAGAAGCACGCGATCCTCGAGAACCACCACAGCTTCCGCTACCTGGACACGAGCACCACCGTGGCCGAGGGTTCGCCGGAGATCGCCAAGGACGCCCTGCTCGAGCTCAAGAACGCGCTGGTCCGCGCGGACAAGACGCGTCACCGCATCCTGACCGGCGACCTGTTCACGTTCGCCAACCAGGACGGTCTCCACAGCCGCGACAAGATGGAGATCAACGACCCGGAGCGCGCCCGCCAGCGCTGGCTGCTGAAGACGTACGCCTTCCGCGACCAGGCCGCCGCCGACCGCCACGCCGACCGTTGGATCGACGGGGTCCAGGGCCGCGTCGGCGACAAGTAAGCCGAACGCACGCCGCGCCCGTACGCCTCCACCCCCCTGACGAGGCGCACGGGGCGCCCGCGCGGAACCCGGGCGTACCGCCTGGGACCGCGCGGCCCTCGCACCATCGCACCATCGCCCCCCCCACAGGAGAAGATCTACATGTCTGCCCAGACCCTGGCCGAGCGCCTGCCCCAGCTCTTCGCGTCCCTGCCCGACGGCCGGTTCGACCTGCAGGAGCTCGAGTTCGAGCCCCTCGTCAGCGACGGCCGCGTCGGCGCGGAGGTCCACCGGCTCTACAGCACGGTGGAGACCGGCGAGAACGGCCCCGCCGCCGCGATCGTGCGCTACCTGCCGGGCGCCCAGGCCCAGCAGCACCGTCACCCCGGCTACGAGCTGATCTACGTCCTCAGCGGCGAGCTGCGCACCGAGGACGGCATCTACCCCGAGAACAGCCTTCTGCTGATGAAGCCGGACAGCGTCCACGCCCCGGCCAGCCCCGAGGGCTGCATCGCCCTCGTGGTCTGGGAGCAGCCGGTCAAGCCCCTCTGACCGAGCGCTCCTCGGGCGGGCGGCCGGTCGTGCCGCCCGCCCGCCACCCCGCCTGTCGGATCCCGGCTTTCGGCCGCCGGCTTCCGGCTTCGGGCCCCGCACGCCCCGCCGATCCCCCCACCTCGCCAGCCTTGAAGGAGTGAGTGTGACACTCTCCCCCACAGCCAACCCACCACAGACGGGCGGCAAGCCCGCCCGGCGGTACGGCCCCAACCACCGTTGGACCGTCCTCGGCATCGGCGTCGCCGCCCAGGCCAGCTTCTCCGCCACGTTCGCCGGCATCCCCGTCACCGGCACCACCATGCGGGGCGAATACCACCTGTCCAACGGGCAGCTCGGCATCGTCCTCGGCGGCATCCTGCTGGGCGTCGCGGTGTCCGAGATCCTGTGGGGCCTGCTGACGGACAAGTTCGGCGACCGCAAGGTCCTGCTGACCGGCCTGCTCTCCACCGGTGCCGTGCTCGCGCTGATGTCGCTGTTCACGGTGCCCTCCGGCGACTCGGTGCCGTCCGTGGCCCTGCTCGCCGCCGCCATGCTGCTCGTCGGCATCCTCGGCGGAAGCGTCAACGGCTCCTCCGGGCGCGCGGTGATGATCTGGTTCCGCGAGGGGGAGCGCGGATTCGCCATGAGCATCCGGCAGACCGCCATCCCGGCGGGCGGTGCCATCGGCGCCGCACTGCTGCCCTGGCTCGCCTCGAGCTACGGCTTCCGCCCGGTCTTCGGCGTGCTGGCGGCCTTCTGCTTCGTCACGGCGGGGGCCACCTGGCTCTGGCTGCACGAGCCGGACGACGCCCCGGCGGCGGCCAAGGCGGCCGCGGCGGCGGCGGACGACCGCTCGCCGCTGCGCCGGTGGGACTGCTGGCGGCTCGCCCTGGCGAGCGCGCTGCTCACCATGCCGCAGATCGCGGTGCTGTCCTTCGCGGGCATCTTCCTCCACGACGCCAAGGACGCCGGTCTGGTCGTCGGCAGCGTGACCATCCTCGCGGTCCAGATCGGCGGCGCCGCCATCCGCGTGTGGAGCGGCCGCTACACGGACCGTACGGGCAACCGGCGCGGCTACGTCCGGGCGGTCGGGGTGATCACGGGTGTGGCCATGGCCGCCGCGGCCGTCCTCACCCACGCGCCGACCGTGCTGGTCGCGATATCGCTCGCCATCGGCGGCATGCTGGCCAACGCCTGGCACGGCGTCGCCTACACCGAGATCGCCGCCATGGCCGGCGCCCAGCGGGCCGGCACCGCGCTCGGCCTGGAGAACACCACGGCCTTCGCCGGCGCCACGCTCACCCCGCTGCTCATCCCCCTCCTGCTGGGCTGGTCCTCCTGGACCGTGGTGTGGGCGGCCGTCGCCGCCGCGTCGCTGATCGCGGTGCCGCTGGCGCCCGGCAAGGCCAAGCCCAAGCCGGTCACCGCCGGCTGACCGTACGGGCGGACGCCATGTCTCCCGGTGCCCCTCAGCGCATGCTGCGCGCCTGCTGCATCATCAGCACCGCCTCCAGGCGGTTGCGGGCGCCCAGCTTGCTCAGCGAGTGGGAGACATGGCTCTTGACCGTGGCGGGCGACAGGGTGAGGGCGCCTGCGACCTCCGCGGTCGACAGCCCGTCCGCCAGCAGGTCGAGGACCTCGCGTTCGCGCTCGGTGAGCGCGCGCAGCAGCCGTTCGGGGCTGCGGGCCTCGCTCCGGTGCGCGGCGAGGACGGCCCGCGGCCCGTGGACCCGCGGCGAGGCCGTGAACAGGCCGAACAGCTGCGGCGACATCACCACGTGGCCGGACGCCACGGCGCGGGTGGCCGTGGCCAGGCGCCCGATCTCGGTGTCCTTCACCAGGCAGCCGGTGGCGCCTGCGGAGAACGCGGCGTCGACCCGGTACCGGCTCCAGCCGGTGCCGATGAGCAGGACCCGGATGCGGCGGGAGGCCAGCTGCCGGACGACCGGTACCGGATCGTCCTGCGGCCCCACCGAGAGGACGACCACGTCGGCCTGGGACAGCGGCCACTCCTCCAGCGGGCGGTGGCTGTCGACGCAGCAGATGTACTGCAGTTGAGCGGCGTCCCGGAGCACCGTGCCCAGGACGCGGCGCGATATGGGATCGGCATCGGCGAGTACGACGCTGGCTCTGGGCTCGCTCTGGTCCTCTCCGACCAGCCATTCGTCCTCAAAAGCGCGGATCTGCACCGCTTTTCCTCCCGCTCATCTCATCGTCACGGAGTCGTCGAGGTCGGGGAGACGGCGGCGCACCGCGTCGGCGAGGACGTCTCCCTCGCGGACGAGCACGGGTCGCCGGCCGGTCAGGTCGACGACGGTCCCGATGCCGGTCGTACGCTCCCGGCCGCTCCTCTCCCCCTTGATCACGATGTCGGCGCCCCTCCCCGGGGACATCATGACAGCGTCCGGACCGGCGGGCCCGAAGCCGCCGGTCGCCCTGTTTTCCCCGAAGCCTTCCCCGAGGTTTTCCACGGCGGTTTCCGAGGTGTTTTCCGCGGCGTCTTCCCCGGCCCCGACGTTTTCCACAAAAGCGCAGGCGAGCGGCAGTCCGCTGTAGATCGACAGCAGGTTGAGGGAACGACGATCGGGATGGCCGACCGTCACGGTCCCGTCGTCGGACGTCATCCAGGCGGGCAGTGTCCGGCGTGCCCGGGCGACGATTTCCAGCGGGCCCGGCCACACCTCGTCGAGGAGATCGTCGACACCCGGATGCGGCGGCGCGTACGCCCATCGCCGCCATTCCACGGGAGAGGAGACGACGAGGGCCAGCGGAAACGCGCCGGATCCCGGCGCGCTCACCCGGTGGGCGGCCTTCTCGTTGAACGGGTCGCAGAGGATCGCCCATCCGCTGCCCGCGGGAGCGGCGATCACGGCTCCTCGCCGCAGCCGGTCGGCGGCGGATATCAGGCCGGCGAGGTCATCGGACTCGACAAAGCGCGTCAACTTCTTCTCCTCCCACGACCGATCACTCGAAGAACAAATGATTTCACGAGCCACACATTACTATTACCGGCGTCGCTGATACTTTTTCAGCAGTCTTGCAGTCGGAGGGGAGTTGCAGACCGGTGGCCAACGTCGTACGCATATTGGCGGTCATGGACGCGGTGTCGCGGGGGGCCCGGTCGCCGAGCGACATCCGCAGGGTCACCGGAATTCCCCATTCCACGCTGCATCGCATCATGCGGGAACTGACGGAGCAAGACATTCTGCGGCGTGACGAGGACGGTGGAATCAGCATCGGGGCGCGCATCAGGGCATGGGCGGACGACACCGGGGCGAAGCCGGAGGCATCCACCGACTACGCCGTCCTGGAACGACTTCTCGGGCAATGCGGTGAGAGCGTCCAGCACTTCCGGAGAATGGGCGAGAGCTACGCCTGCGTCGCCTCGGTGGAACCCGCCGACGGACTGCGCGACACCGTCCCCGTCGGCAGCGCCTTCCCCCTGCGGGACGGACCCGCCGGGCGGATCCTCCTCGCCTATTCCACCGAACCCGCCGGCCTTTCCGAGCGGGAGCGCAGAAAGCTCTCCGTCATCCGCGACCAGGGATACGCCCTGGGATCACGCGAGGCGGAGAAGGACGTCCTGGGCATCGCCGTCCCCGTCCACGAGGGCCACACCCGGGTCAACTCCGCACTGTGCGTGAGCGGACCGGCCTGGCGCATCGGCCCGCGGGCCGAGGAGATCCGCTCCCACCTGGCGGCCGCCGCCCAGGACCTGCGCCGCACGCTGCGCGACGCCGCCTGACCCGCCCGCCGCCGGGGCGGGTCGTGGCCCGCCGCCTGCGGCGGGCCACGACCCTCGCTGTCCCTCGGAAGTCGCCGTCAGTCGTCCCTAGGCGGCCACCAGTCCCGCGCCGAGCTCGCGCGCGAGGCGCTCCTTGAGCACCTCCAGGTCCTCGCAGTCGCCGCCCTCGCGCTCGGCGATGTGGACGCGGTACAGCTCGTCCAGCTCGGTGTCCGAGACCTCGAGGCCGAGCTGGTCCAGCAGGTGACGCAGGACCGAGCGGCCGGAGTGCCGGCCGATCAGGATGGAGCGACGGCGCCCGAACCGGTCCGGCTCGACGTACTCGTAGGTCGCCGGGTTGCGGAGCATGCCCTGCTGGTGGATGCCGGCGGCGGTGCCGAACGCGTAGGCGCCGAAGATCGCCTTGTTGCGCGGCTCCTCGAGCTTGATCACACGGCGGAGCACGTTGTAGGCCTCGTACATCGCCGCGAGGTCGATGTCGGTGCGGAGGCCGTTGTAGTCCTCCTTGTAGGCCAGCAGCGCCGCGATCTCCTCGAGCGCGGTGTTGCCCGCGCGCTCGCCGATGCCGCCGAGGGTCGCCTGGACCTCGTCCGCGCCGGCCTCCAGGCCCGCGAGGGCGTTGGCGGTCGACAGGCCGAAGTCGTCGTGGCAGTGGGTGGCGATCCGCACCGGGGACGGGGCCCAGGAGCGGAACTTGCGGATCAGGCCGGCGTACTGCTCCGGGGTCATGGCGCCGGAGGTGTCGGCGACCACGAAGCAGGTGGCGCCGGCCTCGATGGCCTTCTCGGTCATCTCCTGCAGCAGGTCGTCCTCGCCGCGGCTGGAGTCCTCCAGGCCCACGGAGACGTGCTCGACGCCCAGGGAGCGGGCGAGGGCGACCGCCTCGGCCACCTCGTCGATGCCCTGCCGACGGGTGATGCGCCGCTTGTGCTTCAGGTGCATGTCGCTGGCGGTCGCCGCGACCTGGATCTGGTGGTTGGCGGTGCCGCCGGCCTCGATCGCGGTCTCGATGTCCTTGGGGACGGCCCGGCAGAAGGTGGTGAAGCGGGCCTTGGTCAGGTGCTGCGAGATGAGGCGGGTGGCCTCGAAGTCGCTCGGGGACGAGGCCGGGAAGCCGGTCTCGATGTAGTCCACGCCCAGGGCTTCGATGCGCAGTGCGAGGTCCAGCTTGTCCTCGGGGCCCATCGCGTTGGCAGGCGCCTGCTCTCCGTCACGGAGAGTGGTGTCGAAGAAAGAAATCCGACGCATAAGAGGTCGTTCTCCCATTTAATCCTCTGCTCGGGCTGCGGGAAAAAGGCAGCAGGCCGCCAGAGGCGCTGAACAGAAAGGTCTGGAATGAGCTCGACGGCACGGACAGAATTTCCGCCGGTCGAGTGCCTGCCGGAAACAATGAAAAGAAATTCCGGCCGCAACAATTGATTCCACGCTACAGCAGTTCAATTTGCCCGGGCAAGAGAATTGCCCCGGCAAAGGCCCGGCGGAAACCCGCCGCCGGACCCATTTCAGCGACGTGCTACGAGCGCTTCGCCAAGGCCCGGGCCATACGCCCGACGGCCTCCTCGATAACGTCCCGCGAGGTGGCGAAGGAAAGCCGGATGTGCCCCTCGCCGCCGGGTCCGAAGGCGGTTCCCGGCATCACCGCGACGCCCGCCTCGGTCAGCAGCCACTCGGCGAATTCCGCCGAGCTCGAGAAACCTGTGCCGCGAATGTCGGGGAAGACGTAGAAGCCGCCCCCGGGAATGTCGCAGGTGATTCCCGGCAGGGAGTTGAGGCCCTTGACGATCAGCGCCATGCGGGCGGCGTACTCGTCCGCCATCTCCGCGATGACACCCTGGTCCCCGGTCAGCGCGGCCAGCCCGCCGCGCTGCACGAACGAGCCCGCGCAGCCGACCGAGTGCTGCTGGACCTTGAGCACCTCCGAGATGACCGGGGCGGGGCCGGCGACATAGCCCAGCCGCCATCCGGTCATGGCGTATCCCTTGGAGAACCCGTTCACGGTCAGCGTCCGCTCGGCCATGCCCGGCAGGGCCGCGACGCTGATGTGCTCGGCACGGTTGTAACGGATCTTCTCGTAGATCTCGTCGGAGACGACGAAAAGGTCGTGGTCCCGTGCGAAGGAGGCGATGTCCTCGGCCTCTTCGGGGGTGAGGGTGTGGCCCGTCGGGTTGTTCGGCGAATTGACGAGAATCGCCTTCGAACGGTCCGTCACATACCGCTCGAGGAGTTCCCGCGTGATGCGGAAGCCGTTCTCGGACGACAGCTCGGCGGACACCGGGACGGCCCCGATGAGATGCGCCATGGACTTGTAGCTGACCCAGCTGGGCGTCGGGATGATGATCTCGTCGCCCGGGTCCAGCAGCGTCATGAGAGAAATGAATAGAGCGTGCTTGGCCGACGGCGTCACGATGATCTCGGTCGCCGGGTCGGCCACCACGCCGCTGTCCTCGCGCAGCTTGTGCGAGATCGCGGTCAGCAGCTCGGGCAGGCCGCGGCTGGGCGAGTAGTGGGTGAAGCCGTCGTGCAGCGCGTCCACGGCGCCCGCGACCACGTGCTCGGGCGAGTCGAAGTCGGGCTCGCCGCCGCCGAGGTCGAGGACCGAGACGCCCTTGGCGCGCAGTTCGTGGACCAGCTCGAGGACGGCGTAGGTGGCCGACTTCTCGATGCCGGAGAAGCGGGTCGCGACGTGGTTCCTCACCGGTCCGCCTTCAGGGCCTCGTCGACCGTGGTGATCTTCGCGCAGCGACCGATCACCTTGAGCGCGGCCTCGTGCATCTCCGGGCCGTCGGCGGCGGTGGCGTCCTCCAGGACCTCGACGGCGTAGTCGCGGTCGTGGGCGTCGCGCGCCGTGGCCAGGATGACCATGTCGGTGGAGACACCGGTCAGCAGGAGGGTGTCGATGCCCTGGTTGCGCAGCAGCAGGTCCAGGCCGGTGCCGTAGAACGGGCTGATCCGGTGCTTGGCGATGACCGGCTCGCCGGGAGCGGGCTTGACCGACTCGTGCACCTCGGTCGCCCAGGTGCCCAGCTGGATGCGCCCGTCCTCCTTGGCGATCTTGAAGATGGGCGAGCCCGCCGGCCACTCCGGGTAGCCCTCGGAGAACCCGACCACCACATAGATCACGGGGATGCCGGCGGCGCGAGCCCCCTCGATCGCCCTCGCGGCGTTCCCGAGCACCCCCCGCTCGGACACCTGCCGCTCGTAGCCGTCCGCCCCGTACTTGCCCTCCGGGTGCACGATCTCGTTGATCAAATCAAGAACCAGCAATGCCGGGCGCTGCCCCATTTTCCCTCCCAGTACGCAGCGGCTGGCCAGAGCCAGCCGGTGAGCGCGATTAGACCGAACAGATCGTTGGCACGTCAAACGATGAATATGGGAATAGGGCTCGAGAAGGCCCGGGGAGCGGCCGCGAACGCCGACCCAGCCACCACTTCAAGCTCCTGACCTGCATGTTTGCCTCCCAGGTCACTCTCAGGAGCCCATGAGGAGAGTTCATGCAAAGCATGAACGGCCCGGTATTGATCAGCGATGCAGATCGAGACTAGAGTGATCATCCGCAAGGTTATCGGTGAATTGAATTCGAGCTGAATAAATGTCGGCCGAACGACCCGAAACCCCTCGCCGGCATGAATCCCTCGTGCCGGGCCCCAGCGGCGATTGTTTTCGAGAGAGGTTGACACGTGAAGGACCGCGCTGACGGCAGTTCCTCCCGGCTCACCGAGCCGACCGAGGCCGGCTTGCTCGACCCCCGCCCCGGGGCGGCGGGTGCGCACCGGATCGCGGTGGTGGGCAGCGGCCCGCGCGGGCTGAGCGTGGTGGAGCGGCTGGCGGCCCGGCTGGCGGAGGAGCCGGCCCGGGGGCCGGTGGAGATCCTCCTGATCGACCCCGTACAGGTCGGCAGCGGCCGGGTGTGGCGCACGGACCAGCCCGAATGGTTCCTGATGAACACCGTGGCGGCCGAGGTCTCCTCCTTCTCCGGCACCCCCGACGGCGGCCCCGCCCGCCCCGGCGCCGGCCCCTCGCTCGCGCAGTGGTGGCAGGCGAACGAACCCGACACCTACGCGGGCCCCAACGGCTACGCCCCGCGCGCCATGCACGGCCGCTACATGCAGTTCGTCCTGGAGACCGTCGAGGCCGGCCTGCCCCCGCACGCGGCCCTGCACCGGGTGCACGGCGAGGTCACCGACCTCGAGCGCACGATGGACGGCTACCGCCTGTCGCTGGCCGACGGCTCGGCGCTGGACGCCGACCGCGTCGTCCTCACCACCGGCCACACCACGCCCGAGCTGTCCGGACAGCAGAAGACGCTCGCCGAGTTCGCGGCCGCCCACCCGGACGTGCGCTACGTCCGCGGCGACTCCGCCGCCGACATGCCGCTCGCGGAGATCCCCGCCGGCTCGTACGTCGGCGTGCTGGGCCTGGGCCTGTCCTTCTACGACGTCATGGCCGCGCTCACCCTGGGCCGCGGCGGCCGGTTCACCGAGGGCCCGGACGGCCGGCTCGCCTACGAGCCGAGCGGTGACGAGCCGGTGCTGGTGGCCGGCTCGCGCAGCGGCATGCCGCTGCCCGCCCGCGGCCGCAACCAGAAGCACCACGACTTCCGTTACAGCACCCTCCTGTTCACCGCCGACCGGGTCCGCGCCCAAAGCCCCGACGGCACCTGCGACTTCAACCGCGACGCGCTGCCCCTGCTGCTCGCCGAGGTCGAACTCGTCTACTTCCGCACGGAGATACGCCTGGCCTCCGGCGAGGAGCGGGCCGCCGCCTTCACCGCCGACGTGGTGGCCGCCGCCGAGCACGGCGTGCCGGACGTCCGGGCCATCGCGGCCCGCCACGACGTCGGCGGCCTGCCGCCGGTGGACCTGGAGTCGCTGGCCCGCCCCTTCACCGGCCGCGTCTACGACACCCCCGAGGCCTTCGCCGAGGACCTGGCCGAGGCGCTGCGCCACGACCTGGCCCACGCCGAGCGGGGCAACGTGGACTCGCCGCTGAAGGCGGCGCTGGACGTCCTGCGCGACACCCGGGGCATCATCCGCGGCCTGGTGGACTTCGCCGGCCTCACCCCGCGGTCGCACCGCACCGACTTCCTCGGCTGGTTCGTGCCGCGCAGCTCCTTCCTGGCCGCCGGTCCGCCCATGATCCGCCTGCGGCAGGTCGCCGCCCTCATCGACAGCGGCCACCTGCGCATCGTGGGCCCCCAGACCTGCTTCGAGGGCGACGGGGACAGCGGACGCTTCGCCATGTCCTCCCCGGCCGTGGCCGGCTCCCGTACGCTCGTCGACACCGTGATCGACGCCCGTATCCCCACCCCCGACGTGCACCGCGACCCCGCGCCGCTCACCCGGCGCCTGGTCGAGCGGGGCATCTGGACCTCCTACGTCAACGGCCGGGGCGACGAGGCCTTCGACACCGGCGGCGTCTTCGTCACGCGGGCGCCCTTCCACCCGGTGGGCCGGGACGGGCAGCCCGACGAGGGCCTGTACGTCCTGGGCATCCCGACCGAGCACACCCGCTGGTTCATGCAGGGCGGCAGCAGCCGGCCCGGGTTCTGGACCGACTTCGTCCAGGACGCCGACGCCATCGCCGCCGCCGCGCTGACCGTTCCCGAGCGCGAGCCGATCGCCGTGGGCACGGGCGCGGCCACCGGCCGGGCCGACGGCGACCAGTGACCCGACGGGCGGCCCGACGGCCGCCCGTCCCGTACCACCGACACCACGAACCGCAGGGAGCAGAGAGAGTCACATGGGCTCGACATTGGCGCAGAAGACCTGGGACGCACACGTCGTACGACACAACAGCGCCGGAGACGACCTCCTCTACATCGACCTGCAGCTGCTGCACGAGGTGAACACCCCGCAGGCGTTCGACCGTCTGCGGGCCGCCGGGCGCACGGTCCGCAGGCCCGACCTCACCGTCGGCACCGAGGACCACAACACCCCCACGATCGCCATCGACCGCATCATCAAGGACCCCTCCGGGCGCCGCCAGGCCGAACTGATGCGCTCCAACTGCGCCCAGTTCGGCATCCCGCTGCACCGCCTGGGCGACCCCGGTCAGGGCATCGTGCACGTCATCGCGCCCGAGCTGGGCCTGACCCGCCCCGGCATGACCATCGTCTGCTGCGACTCGCACACCACGACCCTCGGCGCCTTCGGGGCACTCGCCTTCGGCATCGGCGCCAGCCAGGTCGAGCACGCGCTCGCCACCCAGACGCTGTCGATGCGCCGCATGAAGGACCTCGCGGTCAACGTCACCGGCGAACTGCCCGCCGGCGTCACCGCCAAGGACATCATCCTCGCCCTCATCGCGAAGATCGGCACCGCGGGCGGCCAGGGCCACGTCATCGAGTACCGGGGCGACGCCATCACGGCCCTGTCGATGGAAGCCCGGATGACCCTGTGCAACATGTCCGTCGAGGCGGGCTCCCGGGCAGGCCTGATCGCCCCCGACGAGAAGACGTTCGCCTACCTCAAGTCCCGCCCCGGCATGCCCCAGGGCGCCGACTGGGACGCCGAGGTGGCCTACTGGAAGACCCTGCGCACGGACGCGGACGCGGTGTTCGACAAGGAGGTCCACCTCGACGCCGCCACCCTGAGCCCGTACGTCTCCTGGGGCACCAACCCCGGCCAGAGCATCCCGCTCGACGGCCATGTGCCCGCGCACACCGACTTCGAGGGCGAGGAGGAGCGCACGGCCGCCGAACGGGCCCTGGAGTACATGGACCTCAAGCCCGGCACCGCCATGCGCGACATCTCCATCGACACCGTCTTCCTCGGCTCCTGCACCAACAGCCGCATCGAGGACCTGCGGGCGGCCGCCGACGTGCTCAAGGGCAGGCGCGTCGCGGACGGCCTCCACATGATGATCGTCCCCGGCTCGGCGCAGGTCCGCCGGCAGGCCGTGGAGGAGGGCCTCGACCGGATCTTCGCCGAGGCGGGCGCCGACTTCCGGGCCGGTGCGGGCTGCTCGATGTGCGCGGCCCTCAACGAGGACCGGCTGCGCCCGGGCGAGCGCGCGGCGTCCACCAACAACCGCAACTTCGAGGGACGGCAGGGCAAGGGCTCGCGGACGCACATCGTCTCGCCTCCGGTCGCCGCCGCCACCGCCGTGGCCGGCCGCCTCGCCGCCCCCGCCGATCTGTGAGGTCCACGTTCATGGAGAAGTTCACCGTCCACACCGGCACGGCGGCGCCCCTGCGGCGCAGCAACGTCGACACGGACCAGATCATCCCGGTGCGTTTCTGCGCCAGCACCACCCGCGACGGCCACGCGGACGCGCTCTTCGCCGACTGGCGCGGCGACGACCCGTCGTTCGTCCTCAACCTGCCCCAGTACGCCGGGTCGACGGTGCTGATCGCGGGCAACGACTTCGGCACCGGCTCGTCCCGCGAGTACGCGGTGTGGGCCCTGCAGGACTACGGGTTCAAGGTCGTCATCGCCCCCCGGTACGGGGACATCTTCCGCGGCAACTCTCTGATGAACGGGCTGCTGACGGTTCAGCTCCCGCTCGCCACGGTCGAGGAGCTGTGGGAGGCCGTGGAGGCCGAACCGCGGACGGAGGTGATCGTCGACCTCGAGCGGCTGGAGGTCCGCTGCGCGGGCCGCGTCCATCCGTTCACGCTGGACGAGGACGCCCGCGACCGGATGCTCGCCGGCCTGGACGCCATCGCCGCGACCCTGCTGCACGAGGAGGCCATCGCGGCCTACGAGCGCGGCCGCCGGCCGGCGCTGCCCACCACCCTCGCCGACGCCGTGGCGCCGCCGCGCTGAATGGGAAACGGCACCGGCCGCAAAAAATTACACAGTAAAGCCGCTATTTCCCCTCTCGGCTTCAGCCCCGCTTAAGCGCCGCGCAAGCAGGTTATTTTCGGGTTACATGAGTCTCGCTCACGGTTACTCGAGGCGCTATCCTGTACGAGCCGAGCTGAACTTGAGGGGGGTTGGCTCCGTGCGCCGCGTCATCTGGCGTGCGGAGCCATATCGTTTTATGAAGCTTTCGCAATGCGCCGCCTTTGCCGCGATTATTGACACGGGCAGCTTCACCGCTGCGGCCCGAGCACTTGACATCAGCCAGTCCGCCGTGAGTCATGCCATATCGAGCCTGGAAAAAGAGCTCGGTGTCGGCCTCATGAAGCGCGACCGCACCGGAATCGAACTCACCGAGACGGGACGTCGCGTATTGGCCCACACGCGCGCCGTGCTCATGCACTCGGAACAGATGCGGCACGCCGCCAACAGCGCGCCGGAGGACCTGCGGGGCCGGATCAGGATCGGCACGAGCCAGAGTTTCGCGTGCCGGTTGCTGCCCGCCCTGATGACCGCTCTGCGCACCCGTCACCCACAGCTGGAAATCGAGTTGCGGGACGGCCCGGATATGCAGATCGCCGATTGGCTGCGCGGTTATGCCATCGACGTGGGCATCGTGACGCTGCCCAAGAAGGACCTCTCCACCATTCCGCTGCTGCAGGACCGGATGTACGCCGTCCTGCCCGTCACGCACCGTTTGGCACAGAGTGCCGGTGCCGGGCTGCGCGTTCAGCAGCTCTCCACCGAACCGCTTCTGCTGCCGGTGGGCGGAATGGAGGCGATGGTCCGGGCGATGTTCCGCACGGTCGGCCTCGAACCGCACATCGCCTATCGGGTGCAGGACCTGAACGCCCTGCTCGCCATGGTCGCGGGAGGACACGGCATCACGGTGCTGCCCTCCCTGGCGATGCCCGTCATGCCGGCCGGCCTGCGCGTCGTGCCGCTGACGCCGGCGGTCTCCCGCAAGCTGGCCATCGCGATGAGCCCCCGGGCCAAGAACTCGCGGGCGGTGGCCGCGTTCATCTCCGTCGCCCAGACCCTCGCCAACCGCGAGGACTGGACCCAGCCGCCCAGCAGGACGGTCCGCCCGGCGAACCCGCTGGCCATCCGCTCGTAGGCGCCGGCCGTACGGGCCCGCCGCGACCGTCCGGTCGCGGCGGGCCCGTACGCCGTCGCGCGGGAATCAGTACGCGAGCACCTGGTCCACGCTGTCGAGCACCCGGTCCAGGCCCGGAAGGTAGTCGTCCTCCAGCCTCGACGGCGGGTACGGGGCGTGGAAGCCGCCGACCCGCAGGACCGGCGCCTCCAGGTGGTAGAAGCACTGCTCCTGGACGCGGGCGGCGATCTCGGCGCCGGGCCCGACGAAGACCGGGGCCTCGTGGACGACCACCAGCCGCCCGGTCTTCTCCACCGACGCCCGCACCGTGCCGAAGTCGAGCGGGGAGAGCGACCTGAGGTCCACCACCTCCAGCGACGTGCCGTCCTCGGCCGCCGCCGCGGCCGCCTCCAGGCCCACCCTGACCGTGGGGCCGTAGGTGACGAGCGTCGCGTCGGTGCCGGGCCGGACGACGCGGGCCTTGTGCAGGGGCGCGGGCGCGACCGAGGTGTCGACGGGCGCCTTGTCCCAGTAGCGGCGCTTCGGCTCGAAGAAGATCACCGGATCGTCGCTCTGGATGGCCTGCCGCAGCATCCAGTAGCCGTCCTCGGCGGTGGCCGGGGACACCACCTTGAGACCCGCGGTGTGCATGAAGTACGCCTCGGGCGACTCGCTGTGGTGCTCGATCGCGCCGATCCCGCCGCCGTACGGGATCCGCACGACGACCGGCAGCCGGACCTTGCCCAGGGAGCGGGCGTGCATCTTCGCCAGCTGGGTGACGATCTGGTTGAACGCGGGGAAGACGAACCCGTCGAACTGGATCTCCACCACCGGCCGGTAGCCGCGCAGCGCGAGCCCGATCGCCGTCCCGACGATGCCGGACTCGGCCAGCGGCGAGTCGGAGACCCGGGTCTCGCCGAAGTCCTTCTGCAGGCCGTCGGTGACGCGGAAGACGCCACCCAGCCGGCCCACGTCCTCGCCGGAAATCCGCACCTTCGGGTCGTCCTCCAGCGCCCTGCGCAGGGAGGCGTTGAGGGCGCCTGCGAGCGTCATCTCCTGGGACACCACGTCAGTTGCCCTCCTCGAACGAGGCCTGGTAGTCAGCGAATCGTTTCTGCTCTTCCTCGACGAGCTCGTGGCCGTCGGCGTAGACGTGCCGGAACATCGCCGCGCTGTCGGGGTCGGGCATGGCCCGCACCCCCTCGCGGATCCGGCGCGCGAGCCGTTCGCCCTCCTCCGCCACCTCGGCGTAGAAGGCGTCGTCGGCGTAGCCCTCCTGCGTCAGGTGCCGCTCGAGCCGCAGGATCGGGTCCTTGGCCTCCCACTCCCGCCGCTCGGCGTCCTCGCGGTAGCGCGTGGGGTCGTCGGAGGTGGCGTGGGCGCCCATGCGGTAGGTCAGCGCCTCGATGAGCATCGGCCCCTGCCCCGAGCGGGCCCGCTCCAGGGCGTCCCGGGTCACGGCCAGACAGGCCAGCACGTCGTTGCCGTCGACGCGCACGCCGGGGAAGCCCCAGCCGGCGGCCCGGCGGTGGATGGGCACCCTGGTCTGGCGCTCGGTGGGCGTGGAGATGGCCCACTGGTTGTTCTGGCAGAAGAAGACGACCGGGGCGTTGTGCACGGACGCGAAGGTGAAGGCCTCCGCCACATCGCCCTGGCTGGAGGCGCCGTCGCCGAAGTACGACAGGACGGCGGTGTCGGCGCCGTCGGCGAGCACGCCCATGGCGTATCCGGCCGCGTGGAGCAGCGGCGGGCCGATGACGATGGTGTAGAGGTGGAAGTTGTTCTCGTTGGGGTCCCAGCCGCCGTGGTTGACACCACGGAACATGCCGAGCAGCTTGAGGGGGTCCACGCCCCGGGTCCAGGCGACGCCGTGCTCGCGATAGCAGGGGAAGACGTAGTCGTCGGGCCGCGTCGCGCGGCCCGAACCGATCTGCGCGGCCTCCTGGCCCAGCAGCGAGGCCCACAGGCCCAGCTCACCCTGGCGCTGCAGCGTCACCGCCTCGGCATCGAAGCGGCGCGTCAGCACCATGTCCCGGTAGAGCCCGCGCAGGGCGTCCGGTCCGATGTCGAGGGAATAGCGCGGATGATCGATCCGCCGGCCCTCCGGGCTCAGCAGCTGGACGAGCTCCGGCTCGTCCACGAGGTCTTTCGCACCCAATTCTGCTCCTCCATATGTCCTGCCGTCGGGATCCGCCGTCGGCAGGGCCCCTGCCGCGAGGCAGGGGAGGCGGCTTCACCCGGAGCCGGCGAGTCCGCACGGTCTGCGCGCCACACACCGGTCCCGGGCGTATCAAGGCTCAGGCGAGAGGCGTGGCGCGATGCGCCCCACCCGCACCGTCGGACACTAGCGGAAGAGATCCTGAAACCGCCCCTTTGTTCGGCAGTCCTAGTAAATTCACGGGCCGCCAGGTGGCGTCGATCCCCCGCCCATACGGCGGAACAGAACATTCCAGGGATTGGATTCGGCCAGCCGAGAGGCCGAATTCCGACAGCGCTACCGCACCGGGACAACGATCACCGCATTACTGACCGTCGATTTTCGGACGCGTCTTACCGGGAGCGGCGCATTCCGGGCGGATGACGGGGATCGAATCCGGTCGAGTCCTGGTGCGGACCAAACCTCCGCCGCGGGCTCCGGGCCGTACGACCGACAGGCGCCGGCCGCTCGACGCACATGTCACGGGCACGCGCGACCGGCCGCCGGAGCCCCGCACCGGGCCGGTCGCTCAAGATGTCGATCATTTCAGGACGCGCGCCCCGGGCCGGAGGCCTTGTGACGGACGACGACCCGACCGGACGATCGGTCCTCGATCGCCCGCGTGGCACCTCCACGCGGGCCCGACCGAGGAGGACACCCGTGAACGATCGCCTCAGTCTCGCGCCCGACGCCGCACGGCAGTTGGCCACGACCACCAAGACCACCCCGCAGATGCGCGGCATCACGCCCCGCTACCTGCTGCGCGCCCTGCCTTGGGTCGACGTCGAGGGCGGCGTGTACCGCGTCAACCGGAGGCGGACGTTCATCCTCGGCGACGACCGGATCAGCTGCTACGGCGAGGCCGGCACCCACCGCGTCGTACCGGAGGACCTGCGCGAGCTGCCCTTCCTCCGGGGCGCGGAGGAGGGCCGGTTGGCGGAACTCGCCGGGGCCTTCACCGAGGCGTCCTTCGAGCCGGGCCAGGTCCTCGCCGACGAGGGCACCGCCTGCGACAAGCTGTGGGTGATCGTCACCGGCCGCGCGGAGAAGCGCGTGACCGGACGCTACGGCGAGGACGCGCTGCTCGAGGTCATCGGCGACGGGCAGTTCTTCGACCTCGACTCCTGGACCCGATGTCAGCCCTTGCCGTTCCGCGTCAAGGCGCTCACCTCCGGCGTCGCCCTGACCATCGAGCTCGACGCGCTGAACGCCGTGGCGGACCGGGACGCGGGCCTGCGCGCCGCGCTCGACGCCCACATCGCCGGCGAGGGGCCCGTGCCCGGTGCCGAGGTGCCCGTGGACCTCGCGGGAGGCCACGTCGGCGAGCCCGAACTCCCGGGCACGTACGTGGAGTACGAGGACACGCCCCGCGAGTACCACATGACCCTCGCCCAGACCGTCCTGCGCGTCCACACCCGGGTCTCCGACCTCTACAACGCGCCCATGGACCAGACGAAGATCCAGGCGGGCCTGACCGTCCAGGCGCTGCGCGAGCGCCAGGAGGCGCTGGTCCTCAACCACCCCGAATTCGGCCTCCTCCACAACATCGCCCCCGGCCAGCGCGTGCAGACCCGCACGGGCGCGCCGACCCCCGACGACATGGACGAGCTGCTGTCGCGGGTGTGGAAGCAGCCCGGCTACTTCGTCGCGCACCCCAAGGCCATCGCCGCGTTCGGCCGCGAGTGCACCCGCCGGGGCGTCCCGCCGGTCATCGACACCCGCTTCGGCAGCCCGCTGCTGACCTGGCGCGGGGTGCCGCTGCTGCCCTCGGACAAGATGCCGTTCACCGGCTCCGGCGGCACCGGGACGACCCAGGTGCTGCTGATGCGCACCGGCGAGGCCGAGCAGGGCGTCATCGGGCTGCGCCCGGCCGGGGTGCCGGACGAGGTCGAGCCGGGCCTGTCCATGCGCGACATGGGCACCGACAAGAAGGCCATCACCTCGTACCTGCTCACGGCGTACTTCAACGCGGCCGTGCTGGTGGAGGACGCCGCCGCCGTCCTGCAGAACGTCGAGGTGTCCAAGTTCCATGACTATTCCTGACGTTCGGGCGTACGACGCCCTCGCGGCGACGAACCCCCTCCCACCGGGCGCCCTGCCGCCGAACACCCTGCCACCGGCCCCGGCCGCGCCGGCGTCCACCCCGCCCCGGAGCGCCGGCGGCTTCGACCCCGAGACCGCCCGCCGCGACGTCCCCGTCCTGCACCGCACGGTCAACGGCCGGCCGCTGGTCTGGCTGGACAACGGCGCCACGACGCAGAAGCCGCGCCAGGTCATCGAGGCGCTGGGCACCTACTACAGCGCCGCCAACTCCAACATCCACCGCGGCGCCCACACCATGGCCCGCGAGGCCACGGAGACCTACGAGGCGGGGCGGGCCGCGGTCGCCCGCTTCCTGGGCGCCGAGTCGCCCGACACCATCGTCTTCACCCGCGGCACCACAGAGGCGATCAACCTCGTCGCCCAGACATGGGGGCGGACGAACATCGGCCCCGGCGACGAGATCCTGGTCCCCCGGCTGGAGCACCACTCCAACATCGTCCCCTGGCAGCAGCTCGCCAAGGAGAAACGGGCGCGCCTGGTGCCCGTACCGCTCCTCGCGGACGGCAGCGTCGACCAGGCCGCCTTCGCCGACCTGCTCTCCTTCCGCACCCAGCTTGTCGCCGTCAGCCAGGCGTCGAACGTGCTGGGCACCGTCCCGCCGGTGAAGGAGATGGCGGCGCTCGCCCACCGCTACGGCGCCAAGGTGCTGGTCGACGGCGCCCAGGCGGTCGCGCACTTCCCCGTGGACGTGCGGGACCTGGGCGCCGACTTCTACGTGTTCTCCGGGCACAAGCTGTTCGGCCCCACGGGCATCGGCGCGCTCTACGGCCGGCCAGAGCTGCTGGAGGCCATGCCGCCCTGGCAGGGCGGCGGCAACATGATCGACCAGGTGGATTTCACGGGCAGTACGTACGCGCCCGTTCCGCACCGCTTCGAGGCCGGGACCGGGCACATCTCCGGCGTCGCCGGGCTGCTGGCGGCGATCGACTGGCTGACGGGCTTCGACCGCGAGGCCGTGGCCGCGTACGAGCACGAGCTGCTGGCCTACGCCGAGCGGGCCCTCGCCGAGGTGCCGGGGCTGGAGATCCTGGGCTCCGCCCCCGGCAAGATCGCGGTGCTGACCTTCACCCTCGCGGGCCTGGACCCGGCGGACATCGCCCGCCTGCTGGACCGGGACGGCATCGCCGTGCGGGCCGGGCACCACTGCGCCCAGCCCTCGTTGCGCCACTACGGCCTGGAGACCGCGGCGCGGGCGTCGCTCGCGCTCTACAACACCCCCCAGGACGTGGACCGGCTGGCGGCGTCGTTGCTGCGGATGCGCGAGGACATCGCCTGACCGGGTGAAACGGGTCCGGGTCGCGCTTCCGGCGCGGCCCGGACTCGCGCTAGTACTGTGCTCTTCAGACAATTCCTATGAGCTCCGGTCAGCCTCTATCAATTTCTGGTGAATCGGTACAGCTTTCGAATGGTCACAGCGCAGCGAGGAGCGAACGGCCCGTGTCCGGCGACGAGGAGACCCAGCGCCCGCGGTTCCATGTGCTCGGCCCCGTACGGGCGGACATGGACGGCCGGCCCCTGCCGCTGGGCTCCCCCGAGCAACGGGCGGTCCTCGCCATCCTGCTGCTGCGCGGCGGCCGGCCCCTCACCACGAACGAGCTCGTCGAAGCGCTGTGGGGCGGCAGACCGCCCGCGCGCGCCGTGGACACCCTGAACGCCTACCTCGCACGGCTGCGCGCCGCCCTCGAGCCGGAGCACACGCCCGGGTCGCACGCCCACCTGCTGGTCTCGGAGGGCGACAGCCATGCCGTACGGGTGCACCCCGACGCGGTCGACGCCGCCGTGTTCGACCGCCACCGGGAGACGGCCGAGGCCGCGCGGGCCGCCGGCGACCTCGCCGGGGCGTACGAACACCTGGGCGCGGCCCTCGCCCTGTGGGAGGGAACCCCACTCTCCGCGCTGCCCGGCCCGTACGCCGAGCGCGAGCGGGCCCGCCTCGCCGACCTGCGCGTGGCGGCCCAGGAGGACCTGTTCGCGTGCGCCCTCGCGCTGGGGCGCGACGCCGGCGCCGTCGCCGCCCTGCGTCAGCTGGCCGCCGAGCACCCGTTGCGCGAACGCACCCGCGCCCTGCTCATGCACGCCCTGCACCGCGCCGGGCGACAGGCCGAGGCGCTGGCGGTGTTCACCGACGCCCGGCGCACCCTCGAGCGGGAACGGGGCCGCGGCCCCGGCCCCGAACTCACCCGGATGCACGAACAGGTCCTCGCCCGCGACCCCGCCCTCACCACCCCCGCCGGACCGCTCCCGGCCGCCGCCCCCGACGCCGCCGCCGGGCCCGACCCGCTGCCCTGGAACGACGCCACGGACGCCGCCGGCGCCGCCCCGGACCCCGCCGGGCGCGAGGAGCTCGCCGCCCGCGTCCGGGACGCGCTCGCCACCCCCGCCGGGCGGCCCGCGCCCGTCGTCGTCCTCACCGGCCCCGCCGGCGCCGGCACCACGGACCTCGCCCTGCACGCCGCCCACGCCCTGCACACCCGCCACCCCGACGGCCTGATCACCCTCGACCTGCGCGGCAACGGCCCCGACCCGCTGGACACCGACGCCGCCCTCGACCGGCTCCTGCACGCCCTCGGCGTCACCGACGGAGCCCTGCCGGAGGGCACCGCCCGGCGGACCGCGCTCTACCGCTCACTGCTCGCCGAACGCCGCGCGCTCCTGCTGCTCGACGACGCCGCCGGCACCGGCCAGGTCCTGCCGCTGCTGCCCGGCGCGCCCGGCTGCGCGGTCCTGGTCACCGGCCGCGCACCGGACCTCGAGGTACCCGGAGCCCAGCACCTCGAGGTGAGCGTGCCGGAGGAGAAGGAGGCGCTGGCGATGCTCGCCGCGCTCGCGGGCGACACCGCGGCGGGCCCCGCCGAGGCCGGCCGAGCCGTGGTGACCGCCTGCGGAACGCTCCCCCTCGCCCTGCGCGTCGCCGCCGCCCGCCTCACCACCCGCCCCTTCCTCACCCCCGCCGACCTCGCCGCCCGGCTGCGCGACGAGCGCCACCGCCTCGAGGAGCTCCACACCGGCGACACCCACCCGGGCGACCTCGCCACCGAGGCTGCCTTCCGCGTCGCCTACGACGCCCTCGAGCCCGAACCCGCCCACGCCTTCCGGCTCCTGGCCCTCGCCGACGTGCCCTCCTTCGACGCCGCCTCGGCCGCCGCCGTCCTGGAACTCCCCCGGGCCGCCGACGCCGAGCCGCTCCTCGCGGCCCTGACCGCCGCCGGACTGCTGACCTCGCCCGGCCCCGGCCGCCACCGCCACCCCGCCCTCCTCCGGGGGTTCGCCCGGCGGCAGAGCGAGCGCACCGACAGCCCGCCCGTGCGCGACGCCGCGCTGCTGCGGCTGCTCGACCACCACCTCGCCACCGCCGTCACCGCCCTGCTCCGCGTACGCCCCGACAGCCCCGTACCCCGCCACCTGCGCCACCGCCTCGCCACCACCGGCCACCACCTGCCCGACGCCCCCGCCGCCCGCGCCTGGCTGCACGACGCCCACCCGCACCTGCTCGCCCTCACCGGCCAGGTGCTGGACCTCGACATCCCCGACGCGCTGCGCCCGGCCGCCGACCTGCTGACCGTCTGGGACCGGCTGACGACGGGCACCGCCCGGCAGCGGGACCTCGAGGCGCCCGCCCGCCGGGCGCTGGAACGGGCCCGGCAGTGGGAGGACGACGCGAGCGCCGCCCGCGCGCTGCGCGTGCTCGCCGCGCCCCGCTTCGGCCCCGACACCTACGAGCGGGCCGAGCGCGACCTGCGGGCGTGCCTGCGGCTGGCCGAGAAGGCCGGCGACCCGCTCGCGCTCACCCTGGCCTCCGGCGAACTCGGCGTGGTCCTGCTGTCCCTGGGCCGGCCCGGCGACGCCCTGCCCCTGCTCGTCCAGGCCGAGGACCACCTGCGCGCCGAGGGGGCGACGACCTCGGCCCTCGAGGCCCGGGCCCACGCGGGGCGGGCGTACATCGGGCTGGGCCGGGCGGAGGAGGCGCTGGCCGCCGTCAACGAGGCGACCGAGGCGGCCCGGGAGGAGGAGCACGCGGTGGTCCTGCCCGCCGTCCTGCACCTGGCGGGCCGTACGCTCCTGGCCGCCGACCGCGCGGCGACGGCCACCGACCGGCTGCGCGAGGCCCTGGGCCTGGAGACCGATCCCCGCCGGACGGCGCTGCTGTGGGCGCATCTGGCGCACTGCCGGCTGGACCAGCGCCAGCACCGCGAGGCCGTCACGGCCGCCGACCGGGCACTGGAGGCCGAGGCCGGGCTCGGCGACGCCTACTGCCGGGGCCTGGCCCTGGCCGCCCGCGGCCGGGCGCTGCCGGCCCTGGGCGAGCCGAGGATCGCGCTGGGCTGCCTGCGGGAGGCGTACGACGTGCTGGAGCGGCGCGGCGCCGCGGAGGCGGCGGACGTCCGGGCGCTGCTGGACGAGGAGTTCCCCGACTGGCGCGTCACGGGCGGCGCCTGACACGGGGCGGCCCCGCCGGCACCGTACGACCGTGCACGGAACGTCAGGCCGGGACGCTGCCCACCGCCGACGGCGGGAAGGCGTCCAGCCAGGTGAACGCCGGCTCGACCCCGGATATCCGGATCACCTTCGACACCATCGCCCCGCCCCGTACGACCCGCAGCCTCGCGCCGCACCGGACGGTCCGCCCGCGCGCCCGCAGCAGCAGCCGCACCCCGCTGGCGTCGAGAAACGTCACTCCGCGCAGGTCGATGACGAGGTCCCCGCGGCACCGCCCCGCCAGCGTCTCGAGGCGGGGCCCCAATGTCTGTTCCGCCAAGATGTCGATCTCGCCGAGCAGTTCGACGACGACCGCTCCCCCGGCCACGCGTTCCCGCATGGTGAAGGCGAGCTCGTACACGCCCATGGCGAACCTCACCGCCCTCCCTCATCGGGCATATCGTGTGCCTTTCTGGTGCCCCGGCGGAGGTCCGATATCACCTCCGACACGCACCCGTGATGACAGGAAAGCCCCGGCTCCGGACCTGTGCGCGAAACGGTCCGGAGCCGGGGCTTCCGGCACACGCGGGACGGGGAAGGCGGCATCGGGGGGGCCGGCCGCCTCCCCCGGCGAGGACACGGCCTCCAAGTACGGGCCGCGGTCGGGGGGAAGCGCGCGGCCCGGACCCCGCAGTGAGGTTCCGTGTCCCTGCCCGCCGGATTCCTGCCAGACCCGCGGGCACCCCCATCCTCCGCCCGGCCGGCACCCGGAAAGACCGGCGAAGGGCCTTCTTCACAGGGCCGAAGGTCCTTAAAGACGGCGTGAGGGGCGTGAAGAGCCCCACACCGTCCGTCCAGGCGACGCGCCCATGCGTTTCGGCCATACGTCCGTTCGTACGCCTGCACGGATAGACTCTCGCGACCGCACAGGGGACAGCAGGGGAGGCAGCGCGTCATGGCGCAGACGAAGAAGGTCGCGCTCTGGGGACTCGGCATCTTCGTGGCCTACACGATCATTCACTCCCCCGCCCGTGCGGCCGAGCTGGTGCAGATAGGGTTCGAAGGGATCTCGGACGCCGCCAACAACATCGGCGAGTTCATGACCCAGCTGATCAGCTGAGGACCCGGCCCGCCGGGCACCCGCGGCGCGTCAGCGCGACAAGCGAAGAGGCAGCCTGTGATCCGCCACCTCGTCCTGTTCAAGCTCAACGAGGGCGTCGAGCGCGACGACCCGCGCGTCGCCGCGGGCGTGCGCGCGTTCGAGGAACTCGGTGGGCAGATCCCGGAGCTGCGCTCCTGGGAGTGCGGCTGGAACATCTCCGACCGCCCCATCGCCTACGACTACGCCATCAACTCCGCCGTCGAGGACACCGACGCGCTCCAGCGCTACCTCGACCACCCCGCCCACCAGGCGGGCGTCGGCCAGTGGCGCGAATTCGCCACGTGGGTCATCGCGGACTACCCGTTCTGACACCCCCGCACGGCCCGCAGGAGCACCCCTCACCGCCTTGGTGAGGGGTCCTTTTTCACGTCAACACGGCATTATGCGGTGCTTGCACACAGTGCACATGTCTTGTGATGCTATGACCGCTTTTGCCGGATGAGTTGACCGAAAAGGGGTGGTGACCGTGCCGGCCCGTACAGCGCCCGAAGCCCCCCTCCGGAGCGACAACCCCACCGACGAACCGCACCGGACCGACGACGCCGAGGAGCCCGGCGACGGCGACCTCGCCGGGGCCGCCGCGCGCAGCCGCGAGAGCCGCGGCGCGGACGCCCGGGCCCTGACGCAGGTGCTCTTCAAGGAGTTCGCCGCGCTCGAGCCCGGCACGCCCGAGCACGCCCGCGTGCGCGCCGCCCTGATCGAAGCCAACCTCCCCCTCGTGCGGTACGCCGCGGCGCGTTTTCGCAGCCGCAACGAGCCGATGGAGGACGTGGTCCAGGTCGGCACCATCGGACTCATCAACGCCATCGACCGCTTCGACCCCGACCGCGGGGTGCAGTTCCCCACCTTCGCCATGCCGACGGTCGTCGGGGAGATCAAGCGGTACTTCCGCGACAACGTCCGCACCGTGCACGTCCCGCGCCGCCTCCACGAGCTGTGGGTGCAGGTCAACGGCGCCACCGAGGACCTCACCGTGCTGCACGGCCGGTCCCCGACCACCGCCGAGATCGCCGACCGCCTCAAGATCGCCGAGGAAGAGGTGCTGGCCTGCATCGAGGCCGGCCGCTCGTACCACGCGACCTCCCTCGAGGCCGCCCAGGAGGGCGACGGCCTGCCCGGACTGCTCGACCGGCTCGGCTACGAGGACCCCGCGCTCGCGGGCGTCGAGCACCGCGATCTCGTGCGCCACCTGCTCGTACAGCTGCCGGAGCGGGAACAGCGCATCCTGCTGCTGCGCTACTACAGCAATCTGACGCAGTCGCAGATCAGCGCCGAGCTGGGGGTGTCGCAGATGCATGTGTCCCGGCTACTCTCACGAAGCTTCGCCCGGCTGCGCTCCGCAAATCGAATCGAGGCGTAACCCTCCCGGGTGACCCTCCCCCCGGTGCCATGGGGAAGATAAGTCGACTTGACGCTACAGCGTGTTGCCGACATGTGACATTCTGCAGGAACTGCGTTTGCCACAGCGCAGCCTCCGGTATTCAGGTGGAGGCTGAACCCCCTCACCCGAGAGGGTTGCTGTGACCCGTCCGCGACCTCAAGGGGGTGGCATGTCCGTAGACCTGGGCAGCGCGAAGGTGCTCGCCAACGACGCACCGCACGCCGTGCTCGACGACTGCGAAGCCATCGACACCCGCACCCTCTCCCGCTCCCTGTTCCTGCGGCTGGCCACGCTCGAGCGGGACAGCGCCGAACGCACGTACGTCCGCGACACCCTCATCGAGCTCAACCTCCCCCTCGTGCGCTACGCCGCGGCCCGCTTCCGCAGCCGCAACGAACCCATGGAGGACATCGTCCAGGTCGGCACCATCGGCCTGATCAAGGCGATCGACCGGTTCGACTGCGAACGGGGCGTGGAATTCCCGACCTTCGCGATGCCCACCGTCGTCGGCGAGATCAAACGCTTCTTCCGCGACACCAGCTGGTCCGTGCGCGTGCCGCGCCGGCTGCAGGAGCTGCGCCTGGCCCTCACCAAGGCCAGCGACGAGCTCGCCCAGAAGCTCGACCGCTCCCCCACCGTCCCGGAACTCGCCCTGTGCCTGGGCGTGTCCGAGGAGGACGTGGTCGACGGCCTCGCCGTCGGCAACGCCTACACCGCCAGCTCCCTGGACTCGCCCTCCCCCGAGGACGACGGCGGCGAGGGCTCGCTCGCCGACCGCCTCGGCTACGAGGACACCGCCCTGGAAGGCGTGGAGTACCGCGAGTCGCTCAAGCCGCTGCTGGCCAAGCTGCCGCCGCGCGAACGGCAGATCATCATGCTGCGCTTCTTCGCCAACATGACGCAGTCGCAGATCGGCGAGGAGGTCGGCATCTCGCAGATGCACGTCTCCCGGCTGCTCACGCGCACGCTGGCGCAGCTGCGCGAGGGACTCATCGCGGACTGAGCGGGCGCGGAGCACATCGGCCCGGAAGCATGTACAGCTGACATACCGTCAGCGACACTGGGCCGATGCGACGGAAGACGCTCGCCCGCGCCACGGCGCTCTGCGCGCTCGCTCTGAGCGCGTCGCTCACGGGCTGCGGCGGCGGCGAACGCGACGGATACGTCGCCACGGGGGCCGCCGGACGCGGCGCGCACGGCCCGGGCCCGGTGCCGCCGAAAGGCGGCGTGGAGCTCGTCCCCCTCCAGGGCGCGACGCCGACGCCCCCACCCGCGCGAAGCCCGGCCTCCTCTCCCACGCCGGCGAACGGCACGAACGGTACGAGCGCCACGCACAGCCCCCGCCCGGCCCCCGCCACGAGCGAGGCCCCGGCCACCCCGAGCGGCAGCGGCGGCATCCCACCCACGCGCCCGCCGCGCCCCTCGCCCCCTGCCGCGCGACCGCCGGCCCCGGGCCACGCCACACCGCCCTCCCCGCCGTCACACCCCTCGCGCCCCACGCCGCCCTCCCCGTCCTCGCGACCCACGCCCGCGCCCGGGCCCGCCGTGCTCGGCGTGAGCGAGCCGCGTCGCGAGCCCGCCGAGGACCGCTGGTGCGAGCGGGTCACCCTCACCTTCACCAACACCGGCGGCAGCCCCGTGACCGGCGGCACCGTCACCCTGGGCACCCATATCGTCGACCTCTTCGGCATCGACTGGTGGACGGTCTCCTCCGCCCACGCCCTCCCGGCGCCGATCCGCCCCGGCGAGTCCGTGGAGGGGACCTGGACGGTGTGCGCCGACGCCTGGCGCGTACCGCCGGGGCTGCGCGTGGAGACTCGCGACGTGGCCGTCGACTGGGTCTGACCGGGCCCGACCGTGTCTGACTGGGGCCCTGACCTGCTGCTTTACGGCCAGGCAAGCAACCTTTGAGCCTTCCTTTACCCGATTTGCGCATTATTCGTTTGCCTTCAGCAACCAATCAATCCTATGGTTGCCTCAAGCAACCTAACTCCGGAATCGAGGAGCCGAAGCCGGTGGCGGCACAGGAACAGTACGAAGAGCTGGCCAAGCAACTCAGCGCCATCGGCGCGGTCAAGCGCGGCCTGGGCCGCGCCCTGCCGCACGACTGCCCACCCGCCACGGCCGCGCTCCTCGCCCTGCTCAAGCAGCACGGCGACATGCGCATGAGCCGGCTCGGCGAGCTGATGGGCATCGACGCCTCGGTCACCAGCCGGCACGTCGCCCACGCCGCCGACCGCGGCTGGATCGACCGGCAGCCCGACCCGCTGGACAAGCGGTCGCGGCAGCTGAGCCTGACCCCCAGCGGCACCGAGAAGCTGCGCGAAGTGGGCGGGCGCTACACCGACGCCCTCGCCACCTGCCTGCGGGACTGGTCCGACGACGACATCGGCCAGCTCATCGACCTGATGAAGCGACTCCGCGAGAGCTTCGGCGAATGCCGGATCCCCCGTACATCTGCCTGAAAACCCGAGCAAGAAAAGGAAGTCCATGGCCAAGTCCACACCAGCAGGTGTGCGGGACGCCGCCGACGCCGACGCGAAGGCGCCCGCCGGCGCGCCCATGACGCACCGTCAGATAATGGAGGCGCTCTCCGGACTGCTGCTGGGCATGTTCGTGGCGATCCTGTCCTCGACGATCGTCTCCAACGCCCTGCCCGAGATCATCCACGACCTCCACGGCAGCCAGTCCTCCTACACCTGGGTCGTCACCGCCTCGCTGCTCGCGATGACCGCCTCCACCCCGCTGTGGGGCAAGCTCTCCGACCTCTTCAGCAAGAAGCTGCTGGTCCAGCTGGCCCTCGTGATCTACGTTGCCGGCTCCGTCGTCGCCGGCCTGTCGCAGAACACCGGCATGCTGATCGCCTGCCGCGTCGTGCAGGGCATCGGCGTCGGCGGCCTCTCCGCCCTCGCCCAGATCGTCATGGCCGCCATGATCTCCCCGCGTGAGCGCGGCCGTTACAGCGGCTACCTCGGCGCGACCTTCGCCGTCGCCACCGTCGGCGGCCCCCTCCTCGGCGGCGTCATCACCGACACCGACTGGCTCGGCTGGCGCTGGTGCTTCTACGTCGGCGTGCCGTTCGCGATCATCGCGCTCATCGTGCTGCAGAAGACCCTCAAGCTCCCGGTCGTCAAGCGCAAGGTCAAGGTCGACTGGCTGGGCGCGTTCTTCATCACCGCCGCCGTCACCCTGCTGCTGATCTGGGTCACCCGGGCCGGCAAGGGCAAGGACTACGACTGGCTCTCCTGGCAGACCGCCGTCATGGTCAGCGGCTCCGTCCTCCTCGGCGCGCTCTTCATCCTCACCGAGGCCAAGGCCGCCGAACCGATCATCCCGCTGCGGCTGTTCCGCAACAAGACCATCGCCCTCTCCTCGCTCGCCAGCCTCTTCGTCGGCGTCGCGATGTTCGCGGGCACCGTCTTCTTCTCCCAGTACTTCCAGCTCGCCCGCGGCGAGTCGCCGACCATGTCCGGCGTCCTCACCATCCCGATGATCGCCGGCCTGTTCGTCTCCTCCACCGTCTCCGGCCAGATCATCACCAAGACCGGCCGCTGGAAGGCCTGGCTGCTCAGCGGCGGCGTGCTGCTCACCGCCGGCCTCGGGCTCCTCGGCACCATGCGCTACGACACCGCGTACTGGCACCTGGCCCTCTTCATGGCCCTCACCGGCCTCGGCATCGGCATGATGATGCAGAACCTCGTGCTCGCCGCGCAGAACCAGGTCGAGCCCAAGGACCTCGGCGCCGCCAGCTCCGTCGTCACCTTCTTCCGCTCCCTCGGCGGTGCGGTCGGCGTCTCCGCGCTCGGCGCGGTCCTCGCCACGCGAGTCCCCGACTACGTCAAGGACGGCATCACCGCCCTCGGGCCGAAGGCCGCGGCCGCCATGGGCCACGGCGGTACGGGCGGAGGCGGCATCCCCGACCTCGACGCGATGCCCGCGCCCATCCGGACCGTCGTGGAGAGCGCTTACGGGCACGCCGTCGGCGACGTCTTCCTCTACGCGGCGCCGTGCGCGCTGATCGCGTTCATCGTGACCCTCTTCATCAAGGAGGTCGCGCTGAAGTCCAACGCGGACGGGGGGCCGAAGGCCGCCACGTCCACCGAGGCGCCCTCGGGCACCGAGCCGGCCCGGCAGGCCGGCTGACCCACCGAACCCCGGCCGACGGGGGGCGCGCCACGAGCGGAACGCGCCCTGCGGCGGCCGGTGGCCCCGGACCTGAACGGCATGAACGGTCCGTGGGCCTTGGCCCCGGCAGTGGTCCGCACGTCATATGAGGCAGGGGACGGCCTCGGTGCGGAGCGGTGCCGGGGCCGTTGTCTTGTGCCGTTGTCTTGTGCGGGTGGGTTGGGGGGCGGGGCCGGGGTGGGATGGGCCGGGCCCTTACGGGACTGGATTATTTACGGCCCGGAGCCGTTCCCCGGAGATGGTTGGCCCGTACGTGGGCCGCAAATAACCCTGACGTCCCTCTCAGGGCCCGGCCCACCCCACCCCGGCCCCTCCGGTCGGATCCCGTCCGCGGGTGGTCCCTCAACAGCGCAGCCCCACGCGCCTTCGGCGCGTGGGGCTGCGGCTGGGGGACTTCAGCGGGCCTGCATGGCCTCCATGCCGGCGATCATCATGTCCAGGGCGTAGGTGAAGTCCTGGTCCCGGATCGTGGCGATGGACTCGGTGCCGCGTGCCTCCACCAGTTCGGCCGCTTCCTTGTACTGCTTCGAGAACTCGGGCCGCTCGGCGATCACGCCCATGACCTGCTTGAGGTAGTCCTCCTCGCTCACCCCGGCCGCGCGGCAACGCTCCCGGTAGAGCACTTCGATCGTCGCGAAGCCGTAGACGAACTGGAAGACGGCGTTGAGCGCGCCCGTCACCCCGCGATCGTCCAGCCCCATGCGCCGCATCACCGCCAGCGCGGCTTCGGAGAAGGCCATCGAGTGAGGGCCGATGTTGAGGTACTGGCCCACCAGCTGGGCGACCCAGGGGTGGGCGACGAGCATCTTGCGGTATTCGGTCGCCAGCTCACGCACCTGATCGCGCCAGTCGGCACTCTCGTCGGACACGTCGGGGACGCTCATGCCTGCGGACGCCTGGTCCATCGCCAGCTCGAGGAGGTCGTCCTTGTTGTCGACGTACCAGTACACCGACATGGCCGTCACCCCGAGCTCCGCCGCCAGCCGGCGCATCGAGAACTTCGCCAGCCCGTCGGTATCGAGCATCCGGACGGTGGTGGCGACGATCCGATCCCGGTCGAGCCCCCCGACCTCCGCCCCCTTGCGCTTCGGAGCCTTCCCCTGCCCCTCACCGGCCAGCCACACGCTGGTGGTCCGCAGGCTGCTTGCCATGGATTTCTCACTTTCCGACGCCTGTGGATGTGGCGGATGTAGCGGTGCGGTGTATGCGATCGAAAGAGATGCTAGACGGGGCCGGCCGCCCCAGCGCCCGGCCGATGATCCGGCCAGAGGCCCATTTCCCCTCCCTCCCCCGGACGGGGCCGCAGACGGAATCCGGCCGGAGGGGCCGGGGTGGGATGGGCCGGGCCCTGAGAGGGACGTCAGGGTTATTTGCGGCCCACGTACGGGCCAACCATCACGTCAGAGGGCTCCGGGCCGTAAATAATCCAGTCCCGTAAGGGCCCGGCCCATCCCACCCCGGCCCCACCCCCGACGAACCCCGCCCCACGACAACCCCCGTCAGCGATCCCGCCGCTCCGCCCTCCACAGCAGCACCGCCGCCACCACACCGCCGGCCATGACGGCCCCGGCCCCCACCAGCTGACTGGCCTGCACCCCGGAAGCGAACGCCTCCGAGATCGACGACCGCTCCTCCTCCGACCCCGCCCGCGCCAGCGCCTCCGGCAGGGATCCGGCCCCCGCCGCCACGGCCGGCAGCAGTGCCGCGAAGCGGGAGTTGAGCACGGCGCCCAGTACGGCCACGCCGAGACCGTTGCCGCATTCCTGCAGCGTGCCGTTGACGCCGGCGCCGACGCCCGCCTTCTCCGGCGGTATCGCGGACATGACGGCGGTGGCCATGGCGGGCATGGACAGGGCGATGCCGATGCCCATGAGGACCAGGCCGAGCAGCATTCCGTTGTAGCCGTGGGCGCCGAGCACGGCGATCGCGGCGAGGCCGGCCGCCAGCAGTCCCATGCCGCCGGCGATGGCGACGGGCGTACCGATCTTCGGCAGCAGGCGGGCGCCCACGCCGGTGAAGTTGAGGACGACGATGACGAGCGCCAGCGGGGTCATGCGCAGGCCGGTCTCGAGCGGGTCGTAGTGGAGCACGAGCTGCAGGTGCTGGCCGAGCAGGAAGAAGGAGCCGCCCATGCCGAAGGCGACGAGGATGCCGCCGGAGACGGCGCCGACGAACCGGCTGTTGCGGAAGAAGTGCATGTCCAGCATGGGGTACGGGCAGCGCCGCTCCCACAGGGCGAAGAGGGCCAGCGTGACCACGCCCACGGCGGCGGAACCCAGCACCCGACCGGAGGTCCACCCGTGGCCGGGGCCGGAGATGATCGCGAAGACGACGCCGGTCATGCCGATCGTGGACAGGAGCGCGCCGAGCAGGTCGGGGCGGTCGCCGGTGGGGTTCTTGGACTCGGGCACCCACTTGAGCACGGCCAGCAGGCCGAGGACCGCGACCGGCAGGTTGATGAGGAAGATCGAGCCCCACCAGTAGTGGTTGAGCAGGGCGCCGCCGATGAGGGGTCCGGCCGCGAAGCCGAGTGCGCTGACCGCGCCCCACAGACCGATGGCCTTGGTGCGCTCCTCGTCGTCGAAGACCTGGACGACGACGGCCAGCGTGGTGGTCATCAGCAGGGCGCCGCCGACGCCCATGCCCGCTCGGGCGGCGATGAGCTGGCCGGCGGTCTGGGAGAGCGCCGCGGCCAGCGAGCCGATGCCGAAGAGGGCGAGGCCGGTGGCGAGGAGCTTCTTGCGTCCGTAGCGGTCGGCGGCGCTGCCGGCGGTGAGCAGGAGGCCGGCCTGCACCAGCGAATACGCGTTGATCATCCACTGGATGTCGGCGGTCGCGGCGCCCAGGTCCTCGGTGAGGGAGGGGATCGCGACGGTCAGGACGGTGTTGTCCAGCAGGACGGTGAGCTGGGCCAGGCAGATGACCGCGAGGACCAGCCACCGGGTGGGAAGCCGGTGGTCGTCGCCTGCAGTGGCGGGTGGTGAGTCGGTGGTCGTCGCAGCCATGGGAGCCCCCCTTGTACGGTGTACGTCTGATGCGTTGTACACCGTACAAGACTCCCTCTACGCCGTACAAGTAAATTTCGGCGTCACTCTCCTCCGGCCGGTTTGATGAGGTATCCGGCCCCGCGCCGGGTGTGGATCATCGGCGGGCGGCCGGCGTCGATCTTCCGGCGGAGGTAGGAGATGTAGAGCTCGACGATGTTGGCCCGGCCGCCGAAGTCGTAGGACCAGACCCGGTCGAGGATGAGCGGCTTGCTGAGCACCCGGCGCGGATTGCGCATGAGGAAGCGCAGGAGCTCGAACTCGGTGGCGGTCAGGTGGATCTCCCTGCCTCCCCGGGAGGCCTCGCGGCTGTCCTCGTCCAGGACGAGGTCGCCGACGGTCAGGACGGCCCCGCCGCGCGGCGCCGCCGTCCGCGACCTGCGCAGCAGACCGCGCAGCCGGGCGACGACCTCGTCGGCTCCGAACGGCTTGACGACGCAGTCGTCGCCCCCGGCGGTGAGCCCGGCGGCGGCACGGACCTCCCCGGGGCCCCCGCCGGAACTCCCCCCGGCGAGGAAGAGCACCGGCACACCCGGCAGTTCCCCCCGCAGCCGCCCGAGCGCGGCCGCGCCGTCCGCGCCGTCCGGGCCGGGCGTCCGCGCGCCCACGACAGCGGCGTCCAGGACGACGGCGTCCGGCCGGAAGTCACGGGCGATACGGATCGCTTCGGCGCCGTCGGCGGCCGTACGCACCTGCCAGCCCTCGGAGCACAGGGCGTGGGAGAGCCGTTCGGCCGGCACGGCTTCGTCGTCGACGACCAGGACGCGGACGGCGGCCGTGTCGTCGTGCGGCAGCGCGGCAGGAACGTGCGGCAGCACGGCAGGAACGTGCGGCGACTGGGGACGACGCCCGTGGGCCGGCCGGGTACGCCCGTGAGGCGTGGCGGTGGTCATGCCGCGATAGTGGGCGGGAAGGCTGAGAGCGCTCTTTCGGCATCCTGTGAAACGCCTGAGAATCGGAATAACCGGAAGCGACCTCCGATTGGAGTGACCATGGATCTCTCTTCCGACCTCGGCACGATCGGTATCTGGAGCGCAGGCCTCCACTCGGACGACCCCCACCTGCGGGGCGAAATCGGCGAGGCGGCCGCCGAATTGGAGGAGCTCGGCTTCTCGGCCCTGTGGATCGGTGGCAGCCCCGGCCTCGCCGCGGCCGCGCACGTCCTCGAGGCGACGCGGCGCGTCGCCGTGGGCACCAGCATCCTGAGCATCTGGGACCACGAGGCGGCCGACGTCGCCGCGGGGTACGCCGCCCTCGCGCCCTCGGCGCGCGAGCGCCTCGTCCTCGGACTCGGCGTCAGCCACACCGCGCTCACCCCGCGCTACGCCCGCCCGTACTCCGCCATGCGCGACTACCTGACGGCTCTGGACGACGCGCCCGTGCCCGTGCCCGCCGAGCAGCGCGTACTGGCCGCCCTCGGCCCCAAGATGGCCGGCCTCGCCCGGGACCGCGCGGCCGGGGCGATCCCCTACCTGGTCACCACGGACCACACCGCGCGCACCCGGGAGCTGGTGGGCGACGACGCCTTCCTCGCCCCCGAGGTGAACGTCGTCCTCGACACCGACCTCGGCCGCGCCCGCGACACCGCCCGCAGCTTCCTCGCCCTCTACCTCGCCCTGCCGAACTACACCAACAACCTTCTGCGTCTCGGCTTCGCCGAGGACGACTTCAAGGACAACGGCAGCGACCGCCTGGTCGACGCGCTCTTCGCCCTCGGCGACGAGCAGCGCATCCGGGACCGGATGGACGAGTACGTGGCCGCGGGCGCCGATCACCTGGCGGTGCAGGTGGTCGTCCCGCAGGGGAAGGAGCGGATCCGCTCCCTGGCGCGGCCGCAGTGGCGCGAGCTGGCGCAGATCCTGCCGCTCTGACGGGCGGCGGAGTCAGGGTCCGGGCCGGCTCACCGCCCGGGCCGGATCACAGCCCGAACAGCCGCGCGGCGTTGTCGTGGCACACGCCGCGCAGCCATGCCTCGTCCTGCCCCAGCCGCGTCAGGGACTCGAGCGCGTGCGCGTAGCCGTACGGGATGTTCGGGAAGTCGCTGCCGAAGAGGATGCGGTCCCCCAGCGCCGCCAGGCGCCCCCGTTCCGCCGGCGGGAACGGCGCGATCCGCTCGGAGAAGTCCGTGAACGCCATCGTCGTGTCGAGGTGCACGCCGGGATGACGCTCGGCCAGGTCCAGGAAGTCGGTGTACTCCGGCATTCCCATGTGGGCGATCACCAGCCGCAGCCGCGGGTGCCGGGCCAGTACGCGGGCCACCGGAGCGGGCCCGGTGTGCTTTCCGGGCACGGGGCCGGAGCCGCAGTGGATGACGACGGGCGTCCCGGCGTCCTCGAGCGTGCCCCACACGTCGTCCAGCAGCGCGTCCTCGGGGTCGTACGCGCCCACCTGCACATGCGACTTGAAGATCCGCGCCCCGGCGTCCAGCGCCCGGCGCACGTAGCCCGCGGCCTCCGGCTCGGGGAAGAAGGTCGCGGTGTGCAGGCAGTCGGGCGTACGGGAGGCGAAGTCCGCCGCCCAGCCGTTGAGCCAGGCGGCCATCCCGGGCTTGTGGGGGTAGATCATCGAGGTGAAGGCCCGCACGCCGAAGCCACGCAGTATGCCGAGCCGCTCGAGCTCCGCGTGCCGGTAGGTGATCGGCCAGGGCCGGCCGATCAGGGGCCCGGCGGCGTCGAAGTACGCCCAGACCTTGTCGAGCACCCGCTCGGGCATGAAGTGCGTATGGACGTCGATCAGGCCCGGCAGGCCCAGAGCCCTCCGGAAGGCCAGGATCCCGTCGTCGCTCACCCGCATGCCTCCCGCGCCGGAAACGCCACAGGCCCGGTACCTTGTGGTACCGGGCCTGTGGTTCTAGTAGCGGGGACAGGATTTGAACCTGCGACCTCTGGGTTATGAGCCCAGCGAGCTACCGAGCTGCTCCACCCCGCGACGGTCGGAAGTCCGAGGACTTCCGGCTGTGCGCTCGGCAGGATTCGAACCTGCAACCTCTTGATCCGTAGTCAAGTGCTCTATCCGTTAAGCTACGAGCGCTCGGCTTTCCGGCGTTTTTCCTTGCCGGTCGGCGTTGCGTGGACAACATTACATGACCTGCGCCGCGAGACGAAATCCATTCGCCACACCCTCCCTGACCTGCGAAAACGACCAAGAGAAGATCGTTCACGGCGCTCCGGGGACGCCCTCGCGAGGGCGGGAACGCAAAAGCCCCGGTCGTATCGCTACGACCGGGGCCCGGCTGCGGAGGCGGAGGGATTTGAACCCTCGATGGGATTTAAGTCCCAAACCGCATTAGCAGTGCGGCGCCATAGACCGGACTAGGCGACGCCTCCAGCACACCCGCGCGAGCGCGAGTGTTGCGTGCAGATGATGACACAGCCTTGCGGCTTCTCACCAATCGCAGCCTACGGTACCGGCCCTCGGGTGCCTCGGGCAAAGGCGTTCGCGGCGCGCAACGCGGGGCGCTCCGGAGCGTTAGTTCGGAAGAAGGGCTCCGCCGGCGCTTCCGGCGCTCCCTCCGCCCCGTACCGCCGCACCCCAGGAGCTTTCGCATGTCACTCCGCAGCCTCGCCCTCGCAGCAGCGCTGGCCCCGGCGCTCCTCGCCGTGCCCGCCGCCTCGGCCGCCCCGCTCCCGCTCGGCGGTGCGGAGGCGCTGGAGACCGGCGGCGACCACCTCACGATCACCGTCTCGGGCAGCGGCGGCCACGACCGTACGTACGAGCTGTACTGCCACCCGGCCGGCGGCACCCATCCGCACCCCCAGCAGGCCTGCGACCAGCTCGACACCCAGACCAAATGGGGCAAGGACCTCTTCGCGCCCGTGCCGGAGGACGCGAACTGCACCCAGATCTACGGCGGCGACGAGCAGGCCCATGTCAGGGGAACGTGGGCCGGGCGCCCCGTGAACGCCGACTTCAACAAGAGGAACGGCTGCGAGATGGCCCGGTGGGACCGTTTCTCCACTGTGTTCGCACAGTCGAAGGGCTCGCCGAAGAAAACGTCCGCGGAGAGTGGTCGGAGCTGACCGTCAGGTCGCCACGAAGGTGGACACGAGGGGCATGTCCGGCCTGCCCGAGACGCCCTGGAGAGGCCCGGCGGAGGGTGTCGCCACACCCGTCATCCGCAGTAGCGCCCGTATCGGCAGCCCGTAGACTTCCCCTCAATGACACGCCGAGGGGCGGTGCAAACCCGCCCCAAGCGGTCGGCAAAGTGCAGTAACCAGGGAGGAAGCGTCGTCGTGAGCAGCAGGCCATCCCGAGGCGCTGCTCGCCTCGCAGCCATACTCGACGCCCTGCCCGACGCGCTGTTGCTCGTCAACTGCAACGGCACGGTCGTCAACGCCAACCACATCGCGCTCGAGACGTTCGAGGTGCCCGGCACCGGGCTCGTCGGGCGCGGTCTGCTCGATCTGCTGCCGGAGTTCGACTCGCGGCGCATCCCCGGTGGGCTGCGGCTGCGGGACAACCCGGACGGCGGGCGCACCCGGCCCACCCGGATGATCGCCCGGCGCACGGACGGCACCCAGTTCCCCGTCGAGGTCACCAGCGCCAACCTCGACGGCCGCACCCCCTACGCCGAGCCGAGCGCCTCCTACGACGACGAGCTGCTGATGCTCGTGGTCCGCGACCTGACCGGCACGCTCGACACCGAGGCCGAACTGGCCCGTTCGCAGCGCCAGACCGAGATGATCCTGCGCGCGGCGGCCGAGGGCGTCGTCGGCGTCGACACCGCCGGCAAGGTCGTCCTCGTCAACCCCTCCGCCGCGCAGATCCTCGGCTACCGCGCGAGCGACCTCGGCGGCCGTGAACTGCACGCCCTCATCCATCACTCCCGCGGGGACGGCACACCCTTCCCGTACGAGGAGTCGCCGATCGCCGACACCCTGCGCTCCGGCCGCAAGCACCGGGTCCGCGGCCAGGTGCTGTGGGCCAAGGACGGCCGCGCGGTGCCGGTCGACCTGACCACCGCGCCCGTGCGCGACGGCGATCAGCTCGTCGGCGCGGTGATGACGTTCACCGACCGCCGCCCCTACGACGCCCTGGCCGCGCGCCACGCGCAGCTGGTGGCCATGCTGGACGAGTCGCTGCGCGGGCCACTGGACCAACTGCGCGCCGAGCTGGGCACCCTGGCCGACGACCCGGCCGGGCAGCTGTGGCCCGAGGCCAACCAGATCCTTCACCACTTGGCCGCCGGTTATGCCCGGATGACCACTCTTGTCGACAATGTGCTGGCCTATCAGCGTCTGGACGCGGGCGAGGACAAGCTCGCGCGGGAGAAGGTCGCGCTCGACGAGGTCGTGGCGGCCGGCGTCGAGGGCGCCGTCGAGCTGATCGGACCCGGGCGCGCCCAGTTCGCCGTGCACGCCCCGGCGATCGAGGCCGACGTGGACCCCGAGCGGTTCGCCCAGGCGCTCGCGCACCTGATCGCGGACGTGGCCGGGGTCGACTCCACGGGTTCCACTTCGGCCTCCGCTTCCGCCGCCGCGGCCGGTTCGGGCTCCGGTTCCGTCTCCGGCGACTCGACGATCGTGGTCGCGGCCGCGCAGCGCGGCGAGGTCGTACGCATCGAGGTGCGCGGCCCCTTCCCGGGCGGCGACCCCGTGCACGGCCCCCTGGTGCGCGGCATCGTCCGCCGGCACGGCGGCGTGCTGCAGACCCACGACCTGCCGGGCGCGTCGGGCGGCAAGGCGTACGTGCTCGAGGTCCCGGTCTCGGCGGACGCGGGCCCCGTCCCCCCGTCCGCCGAGCGGCGCGGGCCGGACACCGAGAACCTGACCACCGTCATGCCGATGCCCACCCAGCGGGGCCGCGGCACCAGCCCCGTCGACCCGGCGCCCGAGCCCGCCCGCCCCCAGGGCGGCGGCCGCCGCGCCCGCCGTCCCGAGGCGCCGGGCGGCGCGGAGGCGGGTGTCGGTGGCGGTGCGGGCGCTGGCGCTGGCGCTGGTGGCAGTGCCGGTGCCGGTACGGAGGGCGCGGCCACGACGGCCGGCACGCCTTCGGGCCCGCACGCGGGAACGAACGGTGCAGGTATCCCGTCCGGCCCGCACGCGGGGACCAACGGCATGGGTATGCCGTCCGGCACGCACGCGGGAACGAACGGCGTGGGCATGCCGACGGGCCCGCACGCGGGGACCAACGGCGTAGGTATCCCGTCGGACGCGCACGCGCCGGGGACGAACAGCACGGGCACGCCGACGGGCCCGCACCCGGGGACCAACGGAACGGGCATCCCGTCCGGCACGCACGCGGGGACCAACGGCGTGGGCATGCCCGCCGCTGCCGCCGGTACCGACGCCTCCCCGGGCGCGGCCCCGGTCGCGGCACCGCAGCCCACCGGGCGCCGACGGGGGCCGGCCCGCCCCGAGGAGGAGCCCACCGACGACGCGCGGGGCGGCCGTACGGGGACCGGCCTGGTGCCGCCGCAGGCCACCGGGACCGCGCCCACCGGCCGTCGGGCCCGCCGCGAGGCCGCGTCGACCGCCGCGCCCGAGGGCGCCGAGGCGCAGCGCACCGCGTTCGCGCTGCCCCCGGCCGACGCCGACCGGGCCGCCGGCACGCCCGCCGACTCCGGCCGTCCGACGGGTCGCCGCGCGCGCCGCGCGCTGGCCGAGGCGGAGCACCCGCACCAGATCCCCGGCCAGGCGACCGACGAACCGTCCATGCCGCGTACCCCGTTCGCCATGCCCTCCGCGGACAGCGACCGCAAGGCGTCGCCGGACGGCCCCGCCGAGGCTCAGCCCGCCGTTCCGGTTGCGGTTCCGCCGCAGGGCGCGGGCACGGGTTCGCCCGCGGACACGGCCAAGGGCACCGGTGCGGAGGCGGCCGACGGATACGGCCCGGACGGCACCCCGGTGACACCGGGCGCCCCCGGCGCCCCGTCCCCCGCGACTCCCGGCCTCACGGCCCCGGTTCCGGGTGCCGCCGGCCCGTACGGCCCGCAGGGCCCCGGGCGGGAGAGCACCTCCCCGGCCACGACCGCCCCGGAGCAGAACGGCCCGGGCACCCCCGGTCCGTACAGCCGGCACGCCCCCCGCCCAGAGAGCAGCGGCCCGGCCGCGGCCGCCGTTCCCGGCGCGCTTGCGGGCCAGGCCGGCCCCGGCACGACCAGTCGTCAGAGCCCGGACGTCGGCCCCGCCGCGACGCCCGCCCCCGGCGGACCCGCCGGTCAGGGCGGCTCGGACGCCCCCACCGGTCCCGCCGCCGCAGGCGGCCAGGGCGGCCCGGGTGCGCCGGCTCCGTTCGCCCTGCACGGCCCCCGGCCGGAGGGCGGCCCCGCCGGTCAGGCGCCCGGTGCGCGACCCGCCGGGGACGGTTCGCCGAGCGGCGGCGCGCCCACGGGCCAGGGCCGGGCCGACGCGACCGCAAGCGCCACGCCCGCGCACGGCACGCCGGTCCCGCGCACGGAGCCGGCGGGCGACAACGCGTCGAACGCCGCCGGCGGCGGCCAGGGCGCACCCGAGACCGAGAGCGCCCAGGCGCAGGCCGCCGACGTGCCCACCGGGCGCCGCCGGGCGCGCCGCGCGCTCGCCGAGGAACCCGGCGCGGCCGCACCGGCGGCGGGAGCGGCCGAGGGGCCGCGCCCGATCAGCGTGCGCGCGCTGGGGCAGCGGCCCGGGGCGAGCGACACCCCGCCCGGCGGGACGCCGACCTCCGGTTCCGGTCGGCGCCGGAAGCTGGCCAACCCCGCCGAGGGGGAGCGCGAGGCCCAGGCGCAGGCTCAAGCGGCGGCGGCAGCCGGCCCCGCGCGCCCGCAACCCCACTCGCATCCGCACCCGCAGCCGTCGCTCGGGGCGCCCGAGGTCCGTGCGTTCGCCATAGGAGCACCGGACGAGGGCGCGGAGGGGCCGGAGCCGCTCGACGGGCCGAACAGCGCGGTCGAGGTCGTGGAGGCCGTGCGTCCGCCGATGGACGACGAGTTGCCGCCCGAGCCGCTCGACAATCCGCGCCGGCTGCTCGTGTGGCCCGCGCCGGACGAGTCCACGGAGAAGGCGCTGACCGAACGCGGCTACCGCCCGGTGATCGTGCAGTCGCGCGAGGAGGTGGACGAGCAGATCTCCGCGTACCCGGCGGCGCTGTTCGTCGACCCGCTGACCGGTCCGATCACACGGGCCGCGCTGCGGTCGCTGCGCGAGGCGGCGGGCGCGGCCGAGGTGCCGGTCCTGCTGGCGGCGGGGCTGGGGCACGCCACGCGGGAGGCGGCGTACGGCGCCGACCCGGCGCTGCTGCTGAAGGCGCTGGCGCCGCGCGACAGCGAGATGCACCCGCCGCGCGTGCTGCTGGTCGAGGAGCACGAGCCGATCGCGAACGCCCTGACCGCGACCCTGGAGCGGCACGGCATGCACGTGGTGTGCGGGGCGACGGACTCCGAGGCGGTGACGCTCGCCGCGCAGACCAGCCCGAACCTGGTGGTCATGGACCTGATGCAGGTGCGCCGCCGCCGCGCGGGCATCGTCGACTGGCTGCGCGGCAACGGCGCGCTGAGCCGTACGCCGCTGGTCGTCTACACCTCCGCCGACATCGACCCGTCCCAGCTCCCGCGCCTGGCGTCGGGCGAGACGGTGCTGTTCCTGGCGGAGCGTTCGACGAGCGCGGAGGTGCAGGGCCGGATCGTGGACCTGCTGGCGAAGATCGGCACGAACTGATCGGTACGAACTGATCGGTACGAACTGATCGGTACGAACTGATCGGTACGAACCGATTCGGTACGGGCTGACCTGAACGGCGACCGGCCGGTTCCGGCCCCGCCGGCCCGGCTGACGCCGGGTCGGCTCCCGTCGGTCAGGTACTCCGGCCGGTCAGGACTCCGGCCGGTCGAGGCCGGTGATGCGGCGGGCGGCGGTGCGTACCGAGGCGCGCAGGCGTGCGCGGTCCTCGTCCGTCTCGCCGACGAGGATGCGCTGCATGTGCGGCTGGACGGTCGGCCAGGAGGCGAGGGCGGTCAGCATGAACAGCAGGTCGCCGGCCGGGATGGTGGAGTCGATGATCCCCTTCTCCTGGGCCTCGGCGAACGCGGCGGCCTTGCCGGCGTAGTGGCGCCGGCGCTCCGCCTCGTGCGGGAAGCCTCCGGTGCCGTACTCCAGGCCCTCCCAGAAGACCAGCCGGATCAGCTCGGGGTTGGCAGCGTGGTAGTCCATGATGCGATCGATCCAGCCGTCGACGTCCTCGGCGTCGACGGGGTGGGCGGCGGCGAGTTCGACGAGGCGGCGCTCGAGGACCTGGGAGAAGAGTTCCGCCTTGTTGCCGAAGTAGGCGTAGATCAACTGCTTGTTGGCGCAGGCCTCGCGTGCGATGCGGTCGATGCGCGCGCCGGCGATGCCGTACGCGGCGAACTCGGCCGTCGCCGCCTCGAAGATGCGTGCCTTGGTGGCCTCGGGGTCCCTGACTGCTGCCATGCCGCACAGAGTAACCAACCATTTGGTTGACAAGCCTCGCGGCATTCTGGGACCTTGCAACCAACCAGTTGGTTGCAAGACCGTTCCACGCAGGGGGCCTCCACCGTCATGACCACCCACAGCCATCCGGACCAGTCCGCGCGGCCTTCCGTACGCCCCTCCGTACGCCCCGAGGCGGCGCCCCCCGGTCCCCGGCCGGGCCTCCTGCTCGGCGTCATCGCCCTGTGCACGGGCGTCACCGCCGCCAACATCTACCTCGCCACCCCGCTCCTCGGCCTGATCGCCCAGGACCTCGGCGCCTCGACGTCCGCCGCCGGCTGGATCGCCTCCATATCCCAGCTCGGCTACGCGATAGGCCTGTTGTTCTTCGCCCCGCTCGGCGACACCGCCGACCGCCGCCGCCTCGTCGCCGTCCTCTGCGGCGTCGCCGGCGTGGCCCTGGTCGCCGGCGCCCTCGCCCCCGGGCTCCCCGCCCTGGCCGCCGCCGTGCTCGTCGCCTGCGCCGCGACGGTCGTACCGCAGCTGCTCGTCCCCCTCGTGGCCGAACGCGCGCCCGCCGACCGGCGGGGGCGGCACGTGGCCGCAGTGGTGGCGGGCCTCTTCACGGGCATCGTCGCGGCCCGCGTGCTCGGCGGACTCGCCGGCCAGGCCTACGGCTGGCGCGCGGTGTTCACCGGCGCGGCCGTGCTGACCGTGGCCGTCGGCCTGCTGACCGCGCTCGTCCTGCCGGCCGAGACCCGCCCGCGCGGCAAGGGCGTCAACCCCTTCAAAATCATCGCCGGCCTGCCCGGCCTGCTCGCCTCGTCGGCCCCGCTCCGCGCCGCCTGCCTGCGCCAGGGCGGCATCTTCGGCGCCTGGAGCGCCCTGTGGACCACGCTCACCCTGCTGCTGACCGGCACGAGCGGCGCCTACCATCTCTCCCCCGGCACGGCCGGCCTCTTCGGCCTCTTCGGTCTCGTCTCCACCGCCGTCGCCCCCGTCTCCGGCAGCCTCATCGACCGCTTCGGCGCCCAGCGCGTCGTCAACTCCGGCTTCGCCCTGACGGCCGCGTCCCTGCCCTTCTTCTGGCTCGGCGCCCACCACCTGTGGGCCCTGTGCGTGGCCGCCGTCCTCATCCACGCGGGCCTCATGGCGGGCCAGGTCGCCAACCAGACCCGCGCCCTGGCCGCCACCCCCAAGCCGGCCGTCGCCAACACCGCGTACGTCGTCTGCGGCTTCATCGGCGGCGCCACCGCCTCGGCCGTGGCGGGCCCGGCCTTCGACCACTGGGGCTGGACCGGTGTCTGCGCCATCGCCGTCCTGTGGCTCACGGTGGGCTGGGCCGGCGGCCTGGCCGCGGCGGGGCGCCGGTCCGCATAGGGGGCGCGGGGTCGGCGAACTCTCCGGCGGCGTATGGGAGTCCGGCGGCGTACGGGACTCAGGCGCTGAAGCCCAGCGCCAGGGAGCCGATCACCGGCGCCGCGTACACCAGAGGGAACGGGATGTGCGCGTACGACCGCGCCCGGATCACGGTGACCACGGCCCCGGCGAAGTACAGCACCAGGCCGATCCCTGCCATGACCCCGATGACCGGCACGAACAGGCCGACCAGCAGCCCCAGCGCCCCCGCCGCCTTGGCCGCCCCGAGCGACGTCCACCACGACCGGGGGACGCCGTAGTCGGCCAGCGACTGCACGACCCACGTGGCGCCGGAGAGGACCGCGTAACCGGAGTAGCCCGCCATGGCGGCGGCCAGGATGGTGACGACGATGTAGGCGGTGGACATCAGAGATGCTCCTCATCAAGCGGATGCCGGGAGGAGCTTGCGCGCCCCGCTCCGGCCGTGTCGTGTGCGGTTGGTCCGTCGCTCTATCGACCCGGCGCGGCGCGAGGATGTGACAGGACGGCCGAAAGTTTTTTCGGCTTCCGGTGCGAGCTCAGCGGCTCATGACGCCGTCGGCCAGTCCCAGCCCAGCTGCAGGAACAGGCCCAGCCGGTCGGACACGCCACGGATCTCGCTGATCCGGCCGGCCTCCTGGGACACGGTGAAGACGAAGACGGCCTCGTTCTCGAAGCGACGACCGGTCGGCACCGGCATACGGGGGTGGGCGCCGGAGCTGACGCCGGTCTGGGTGATGCGGGCGACGACCTTGTCGCCCTCGGCGATCAGTTCGTCCACGCGGGCGCGGTAGGGGTGCAGCGCCGTGAGCTGCTGCTCGATGGCCGCGAAGGCGGCGCCCGGCTCGTCGGGCTCACCGTGAATGATCTTGTTGTGGTCGATGACGTCGTGGGCGAGGTAGTCGCCCAGGTCGGCCGTGCGGCCCTCATTGAGGGCGGCGAAGAAGCCGTTGACCAGCTGCTTGTTGCGATCGGCGGTCACGTCCGACCCCTTTCTTACGCTGTAAGAGTTCGTTGGGGAGTACTCTGTCCTTACGGTGTAAGAAAGTCAAGAAGCGCGGGGAGAAGTCGATGAACGCCACCGCCAAGCGGGCCGGGCTCACCCGGGAGAAGGTGCTGCGGGCGGCCCTGGAACTGGTCGACCGCGACGGCATCGAGAAGCTGTCCATGCGCAGGCTCGGCGCGGAACTAGGCGTCGAGGCCATGACGCTGTATCACTACGTGCCCCACAAGGCCGCCCTGCTGGACGGCCTCGTCGAGCAGGTGGTCTCGGCCGTCCGGCCGTCCTTCGACGGCCCGGCGGCCGAATGGCCCGCCCGCCTACGGGAGTTCGCCGTGGCGTTCCGGGACGAGCTGCTGCGTCACCCGGGGGTGATTCCGCTGGTCGCCACGCGCCCCGCGCGCTCGGCCACCGCGTTGCGGGCGGTGGAGGACGCCGCCGCCGCGCTGGGGGAGGCCGGGATCGCCCCGGTCCAGGCGCTGCGGATCGTCAACGCGGTCTCCACGCTGGTTATCGGCCACTGCCTGGCCGAGGCCGCCACCACGCCCGGTCACCCCGAGCAGCCGGGCGACGACCTCGACCTCACCGCGTTTCCCACCCTGGCCGAGGCCGTCGCGGGCGGCCTCGGCACCCCCGCCGATCACCAGGCCCGCTTCGACCTCGCCCTGGACGCCCTGCTGACCGGACTCCAGGCCTGAGAGCCGGAGTTCCTCAGAAGCCCTGGGGCCCTCAGACCCCCAGGACGCTCAGGTCCAGACGTGCCAGGCGCTCGGGGTCGGTCAGGATGTCGAGGGCGGTGACGCGGTCGCCCTGGATGGTGAACGCCATGACGGACATCGGGCGGCCCTCCGCGAACGCGACGATGCCCGGGGTGCCGTTGATCAGCGCCGGACGGCCGGCCTCGGCGAACCGTGCGAACGTGATCGCCTGGGACGCGACCTCGGCCGCCCCTCGGCGCAGCGCGCTGGGGAGCAGGGTGCCGCCGTCGGAGCGGGCCACGACGTCCGGGTCGAGGACGGCGACCAGGGCGTCGAAGTCGCCGCCGCGCGCGGCGGTCAGGAAGGCGTCGACGACCCGGCGGCGCCGGGTCAGGTCGCTGTCCGGGGCGGGTGCCGCGCCCTGGACCCGGCGGCGGGCCCGGCTGGCGAGCTGCCGGGTGGAGGCGGTGGTGCGGCCGAGGACGGTGGCGATGTCGTCGAACGGCACGGCGAACATGTCGTGCAGGACGAAGGCGAGCCGCTCGGCGGGGGAGAGGGTCTGCAGGACGACCATGAGGGCGATGCCGACCGAGTCGGCCAGGAGGATCTCCTGCTCGGGGTCGATCCGGTCCGGGCCGCTGATGAGCGGGTCGGGGAGGCGGATCCGCCCGTCCTGGTCGTGGAGGGGCTCCTCACCGCGCGTGGAGCGGGAGCGCAGCATGTCCAGGCAGACACGGCCGACGACCGTGGTCAGCCAACCGCCCAGGTTCTCCACCGCGTCCGTGTCGGAGCGGCTGAGCCTGAACCATGCCTCCTGCACGGCGTCCTCGGCCTCACTGAGCGAGCCGAGCATCCGATAGGCGACCGCCCGCAGATGGGGTCGGTGCTCCTCGAACCGCTGCGCCAGAAAATCGTTTTCGCTCACCTGTCACACCCTCGCGTCCAGATCCGTCAGTGGAGTGTCGGCCCCACCGAGCGGGCGGCGCGGACGGCGCCGCCGTTCAACGGACGGAGATTATGATCATGAAGGCTCGCATGAAGAACCCCGCGATGATTCTGCCCGACGCCATGCAGGGCATCCAGAACCTCTACGCGGCCATGCACCAGGGCGGCGCGCCCCAGGAGATCCTGGAGCTGGTCTACCTGCGCGTCAGCCAGATCAACGGCTGCAGCGCCTGTGTGTACGCGGGCGTGGCCAGCGCCAAGAAGGCCGGTGAGAGCGACGAGCGGCTCCACGCGGTGGCGGCCTGGCGCGAGGCCCCCTTCTTCACCGACGCCGAGCGGGCGGCCCTGGCACTGACCGAGGCCGCCACCCGGCTCGCCGACCGCTCCGGCAAGGCGGTGCCGGACGACATCTGGGCCGAGGCCGCCGGCCACTTCGACGAGCAGCAGCTGGCCGCCATCATCCTGATGATCGCCACGACCAACTTCTTCAACCGTCTCAACACCACCATCGAGGAGCCGGCCGGCGCGAAGTGGAGCTGAAGGATCCGGTGCGCCGCGCCCCGGGTGCTACGCCGCGTGGCCGCCGTCCACGGCGATCTCGGCGCCGGTGACATAGCGGGCTTCGTCGCTCACGAGGTGGGCGACCGTCGAGGCGATCTCGTCGGGCGTGCCGAACCGGCCGAGGGCGGTCATCGCGCTCTGGCCGGCCGCGTACGGGCCGTCGGCCGGGTTCATGTCGGTGTCGACCGGGCCCGGGTGGACGATGTTCGCGGTGATCCCGCGCTCGCCCAGCTCCCGCGCGAGCGCCTTGGTCATCCCGACGAGAGCGGCCTTGCTCATGGCGTAGAGCGTGCCGCCGGGGCCGGGCACCCGCTGGGTCATGCAGGAGCCGATGGTGACGATCCGTCCGCCGCGCGTCATGAGCGGGGCCGCCGCCTGCGCGGCCAGGTAGGCGCCGCGTACGTTGACGGCGAGCACCCGGTCGACGTCGGCCGGCGCGATCTGCTCGAGCGGGCCGAGCACGCCGACGCCCGCGTTGTTGACCAGTACGTCCAGCCGACCGAGGGCTTCGGCCGTGCGCCGCACCGCGTCGGCCGGGGCGGTCGCGTCCCCGGCGTCGGCGCGGATCGCCAGGCCGCGCCGGCCCTCCGCCTCTATCTTGCGGACCACGGCCTCGGCCGCCGTCCCGTCGGACACGTAGGTGATCGCCACGTCCGCGCCGGCCGCCGCCAGCCGCAGCGCTATCGCCGCACCCATGCCCCGGCTGCCGCCGGTCACCAGAGCCACCTTGCCGTCCATGCGTCCTCCTCGCCTTACCGGATCACCCGGATACCTCGGATACCTCGGATCACCCGGATCCCACGGATTCCCGAGTTCCCGAATCCCCGGAACTTCGTTGCGTGTTCAATAAAACTCCGGAGGGCGGGCGCCCCGCTGGCGGGAATCGGACCTCGCGTTCGGCCCAGCCGGGGGGAAGAGGGGCCTAGCGCTCCTCCAACGGCCCCACCGTGAGCGTCGGCGTGTAGTACCCCGGCGGCTCGGCCTCTCCCACCGGCCGGCCCTCCGCCTCCACCCATGCGTGGGCGCGGAACGGGGACGTACGGATGCCCGTGCACCACGTCGGCCACGCGCCCCCCATACGACACAACAGCACCACCGCCAGAGACCGTTGGAGGCACGCGCGCCCCGCGCAGCGCGTGCTGACGTACACCACGGCGTCACGGGCGGCACCGGCCTGAGCGGTCGTGGCCGGGGCGGCGCCCCGGCGGAGGGCGTACAGCACGGCGCGGATGCGGCACGGCGGCATCAGGGCCAGCAACCGGGCCGCGGCCACGGCCAGATGGGCGCCCGCGCGGGTGCGGGCGGGCAGGGGCTCCCAGAGAGCGAGCGGCGTGGTCATCGCTCCGCCAGCCGGGTCCTGTGCAGAGTGTCGACCAGCGACGCCACGTCCGCCTCCGCCCGCGCCACGGGGATGCCGTAGCGCTCGCGCAGTGCCTGCGCCGCGCCTTGCGGGCCGCCGCCGTCCAGCAGCACCCGCAGGATCAGGGCTCCCGTGGGATTGAGTTGGTAGTACCGGCCGCGGCGTTGGTCGAAGAGGACCGTGGCGTGCTCGGTCTCGGTCGCCGTCACATGGCGGCGCAGCGCGAACGCGGTCAAGGGGTCGCTCCTTCGCGCTGCCGGCCGGTGGCCAGGGTGCGCAGCCAGGCCTCGCAGGCGAGCGTCGGCTCCAGGGCGAGCAGCGGAGCGACCGTGGCGGGCGTGGTGCGCAGGGCGGCGCGGACGGCGGCGTCGTCGACCAGGCCCATCCGGCCCAGCTCCGAGCCGTCGAACAGCTCGAGCAGCGCCCTGCGGTGGCGGCGCATGCCGTCCATGACGTCCTCGCCGTAGTGGCCTCCGGGTGTCCGGCCCAGGATGTCGTCCGGGACGAGGTCCCGTACGGCCGCCGCGAGGAGCGGCTTGCCGCGGCCGGGCGGCGCGGCGCGCTCGCAGGGGCGTACGGCCAGGGCGGCCTCGATCACGCGGTCGTCCAGGAAGGGGGCGGCCAGGTCGACGCCGTGGGCGGCCATCAGCCGTGTGGCGTAGCCGGCGGCGGCGCCGGCGCGGCGGAGGGCGTCGAGGGCGCTGTGGGCGCCGCGGTCGGGGGCGAGCGGTTCGTACGAGGCGTCGGTGATCATCTCGTGGACGGCGTCGACGGCGTCGGGCGTGGCCCAGCGCGGCATCCGCAGCTCCGCCGTCCATCCCAGCTGGGGGTGGCAGGGGCGCGGCGGGGGCGCGGTCAGGCGCAGCGCGCTGTGGGTGAGCCAGGCCGGGAAGCCCCGGGAGTCGGCGACGGCCCGCCAGGTGGCTCCCAGCGGCCAGCGGGTCAGGGCTCTTCGGCCCCGGAAGCGGCGGAGGGCGGCCAGGGGGTGGGAGCGGGCGAGGGTGTGGAGGTAGGGGGCGGGGGGCGCGAACAGCTCCTCCCCGCCGTGGGCGCCCAGATGCAGCCGCGCGCCCCGGGAGGCGACCTCGCGCGCGGTGTGCTCGACGCGGGCGCCCGCCCGGACCCGGTGCGGGGGCTCGGCGGGCAGGACGCCCGCGCCCTGGTCCAGCCCGGCGTAGAGGGCGGGGGCGTGGGCGTACTCGAGCACCACGTGCTCCGCACGGGGCAGGCGGGCGGCGATCCGGCGCGTCCACGGGGCGTCGTCGCCGCCGGGGTCGAGGCGGGCGGTGCGCACCGTGATCAGGCGGTGGTCGCCGGAGGCGGCGAGGTGGGCCAGGACGGCGGACTCCATGCTGCCGGGCAGGGCGACGCCGATCGCGGCCGCGTCGCTCCCGTCGCCGCGGAGGGCGCGCAGGCGCGTACGCACCGCTTCGGTGAGGGCGTCGCGCACCGCCGGCGCGCCTTCGTCGAGGCCGAGCTCCGGCGGGGGCGGGGTCCACCAGCGGACCGTGCGCGCCGTGCCGTCGGGCTCGATCGTCAGATAGCTGCCGGGCGGCACGGCCTCCACTCCGCACCACGGTGTGCGCTCGCTGAGCGGGTGGGGCACGAAGGGGGTCAACAGGCGCAGGCCCACGAGGCGTTCGTCGATGGACGGGCCCGTCGTGCCGGCGAGGGCGTCGGGCCGGTCGGCGGCGACGCTCACGCCGGCGATCCGTGCGCGGTAGACCGAGCGGACGCCCGCCACGCCGCCCTGCACCCGGACTCGGCCGCCGACGGACGCCATCAGATGCGCGCTGCCGCCAAGGCGCCGGGCGAGGTCGTCGAGGCCGGCGACGCCGCCCGTCAACCGGGCGGCGCAGGCGGCGAGTTCGGCGGTGGCGAGCGGGCAGAAGCCGGCCACCACGACGCGCGTGCGCCCGGCCGTGGCGACCTTGACCGCGTCGGCGGGCCAGCGGCCCATCAGCCATGGCCGGCCCGAGGCGTGGTTGATCACCCGGGGGCCGGGGGCCGGCACGGCGGCCGCGGCGGCGCTGCCCGCCGCGCTGTCGGGCAGCGCGACGAACGACACGTCGGCGGAGACGGAGGTCATGGCGGACACCGGGCCACCACCCTCAGTCGTCCATGCCGAGGAGCGCCTCGGGGCCGGCGTCGCCGCCACCGAGCGTCAGCTCGGCGAACGTGCCGACTTCGATCAGCTCGGGGGGTTCGTAGTCGCTGACGTCCTGGGCGGTGGCGTCGGCGCCGTCGGCTCGCTGTTCCATGGCAATCACTCTACGTAATCGACTGATTACGCGACAACACGAGCCGGGGGCGTGCGGGGTCTCGGCGCGCACTACGGCAAACGTCGCACGCCCCCCGGCGCACACGCCCCGCCACCGAACCCCGCCGCCCGAACGCGACAGCACCCGAACGCGAAAGTGTGGCGGACTCGTTTCGTCCGGGTAGTGACTTACCAGCGGATACCCCAGCACAATCGCCGGGAACTACCCTCGCGTCCACGCGCGCAGATTGGGAGGCCCCCCGGTGCAGAGCACGATGCAGGACGTCCCGCTGACCGTCACACGGATCCTGGCCCACGGGGCCAAGGTCCACGGCAGCGCGCAGGTCACCACCTGGACGGGCGAAGGCGAGCCGCAGCGCCGCACGTTCGCCGCCGTCGGCGGCCGTGCCACGCAGCTGGCGCACGCCCTGCGCGCGCTCGGCGTCGCCGAAGGGGAGCCCGTCGGCACGCTCATGTGGAACAACGGCGACCACCTCGAGGCCTACCTCGCCGTGCCGTCCATGGGCGCCGTGCTCCACACCCTCAACCTCCGGCTGCCTCCCGAGCAGCTCGCCTACATCGTGCGGCACGCCGCCGACCGCGTCGTCATCGTCAGCGGCTCCCTGCTGCCGCTGCTCGCGCCGCTGCTGCCGCATCTGGACTGCGTCGAGCACGTGATCGTCTCCGGCGCCGGCGACACCTCCGTCCTCGACGGCCTCCACCCCCGGGTGCACGGGTACGAGCAGCTGATCGCCGAGCACCCCGCCGACCACTACCCCTGGCCCGCGCTCGACGAGCGCCAGGCCGCCGCCCTCTGCTACACCTCCGGCACCACCGGCGACCCCAAGGGCGTGGTCTACAGCCACCGTTCGATCTATCTGCACGCGATGGAGGTCTGCAACCCGGCCTCCTTCGGCCTGACCCCGGCCGAGACCTGTCTGCCGGTCGTGCCGATGTTCCACGTCAACGCCTGGGGCCTGCCGCACGCCGCGTTCATGGCGGGCACGTCGCTGCTGATGCCCGACCGCTTCCTGCAGCCCGCCCCGCTGGCCGAGATGATCGAGTCGGAGCGTCCGACGGTGACGGCCGGCGTGCCCACCATCTGGCAGGGCCTGCTGGCCGAACTCGACGCCAAGCCGCGCGACATGACCTCGCTGCGGACCGTCGTCAGCGGCGGCTCGGCCTGCCCGCCCGCACTGATGAAGGCGTTCGAGGAGCGGCACGGCCTGAACGTCGTCCAGGCCTGGGGCATGACCGAGACCTCGCCCCTGGGCTCCGTGGCCTACCCGCCGGCCGGGCTGGGCCCCGACGAGGCGTGGCCGTACCGCGTCTCCCAGGGCCGCATGCCCTGCTCCGTGGAGGCCCGCCTGATCGGCCCCGGCGGCGAGGTCCTGCCCTGGGACGGGACGTCGGCCGGCGAGCTGGAGGTCCGCGGCCCCTGGATCGCCGGCGCGTACCACGGCGGGGCGGGCAGCGAGCCGGAGCGCCCGGAGGACAAGTTCAGCCCCGACGGCTGGCTGCGCACGGGCGACGTCGGCACGATCACCTCCGACGGCTTCCTGACGCTCACCGACCGCGCCAAGGACGTCATCAAGTCCGGCGGCGAGTGGATCTCCTCGGTCGAGCTGGAGAACCACCTCATGGCCCATCCGGAGGTCGCCGAGGCCGCCGTGGTGGCCGTCCCCGACGACAAGTGGGGCGAGCGCCCGCTGGCGGCCGTCGTGCTCCGCGACGGCTCGTCCGTCGACTACGAGTCCCTGCGCGCCTTCCTCGGCGAGCGCGTCGCCCGCTGGCAGCTCCCCGAGCGCTGGGCGCTGATCCCGGCGGTGCCCAAGACGTCGGTCGGCAAGTTCGACAAGAAGGTCCTGCGCAGGCAGTACGCCGACGGCGAGCTCGTCGTCACCACCCTGGGCTGAGCCGCCCGGCGGCGGGGCCGGGGCGGGACGCCCCGGCCCTCGTTCCCGCGGTGCTCCCGGCTACGCCGCCGCCGCGAGGTCCGGGTCCTCGCGGAGCTTGCCGAGGGCGCGGGAGACGGCGCTCTTGACCGTGCCGACGGAGACGCCGAGGAGCTCGGCGGTCTGGACCTCGGTGAAGTCCTCGTAATACCTGAGGACGACCATGGCCCGCTGACGGGCGGGGAGCCTGTGGACCGCGCGCCACATCGCGTCGCGCAGCGCCTGCGCCTCGGCGGGGTCCGTGGAGGGGGAGTGCTCGCGCTCGGGGAGCTCCTCGCAGGGGTACTCGTCGACGCGGCGCTTGCGCCACTGGGAGGTGCGGGTGTTGACCAGGGCGCGGCGGACGTAGCCGTCCAGGGCGCGGTGGTCCTCGATCCGGTCCCAGGCCAGGTAGGTCTTGGTGAGGGCCGTCTGCAGCAGATCCTCGGCGTCGCACGGGTTCGAGGTCAGGGAGCGGGCGGTGCGCTGCAGCGCCTGGCCGCGGACCCGTACGTACGTGGAGAACGACGGGTACACGGCGGCGGTGGATGCGCTGGTGCACACAGACGTCGTGGTTGCTGTCATGCCTCCACGCTAGGAGCGCGCGCCCTCCCGGCGGATCGGCCGGAGGTGCCGAAGAACCGTCCGCCTCAGGTCGTACCCCGGGGGTTCGCCCCACCTCCCGCAGGGGGAGGGCGAGGTCAGTCCCGGATGACCGCCACCGGGGCGTCGACGAGGTTGCGGTCGATGGTGAGCTTGCGGCCACCGTGCGTCTCGGTCACGTTACCCGCGTACTGGTGGATGCGGCGGTGCGCCCAGGACCCGGCGGAGAGCACCCGCTCGCGGGCGGTGGAGGCGGGCACCCGCCAGCGGGCGAACCACAGGATCTCCGGCAGGTCCCCCTCGCCGGCCCGCCGGGCGACCTCCATGTGGCGCACGCCGGAGGCGGCGCTGCTGTAGAAGCCGGGGATGTAGCCGTGGCTCTTGACCGTGGAGCTCCAGGCCTGGACGAAGGTCAGGGTGATGTCGGCGCACTCCTCGTCGCGGTAGTCGTACGCCTCCATGTCGTAGTAGAGCGGGCTGCCGGCGGCGATGCCCAGGTCGGCGGCGGTGCGTACGGCCTCGTGGCCCTCGTCCGTGCCCTGCCCCCAGGGGTCGTCGCCGATGGGGAAGCCGTCCTTGGAGGAGGCGCCGACGCACGGCGACTGGGAGCCGACGAAGACCGGGAGCACCCGCCATCCCAGGTCGCGGGCGCCGGTCAGCCAGCGGTGGCTGAGGTAGCGCTGGCGGGGGCAGGCGCGGGCACGGCCCCCGTAGTAGACGCCCACGGCTCCGTAGGTCGCGGCCGCCCCCCAGGCGCTGAGCGTGGTCAGCGGCGGGGCCTGACAGGTGTCGAAGCCCCGGCCCCGGTAGACGCTGGGCCCGGCGGCCTCGGCCGGCACGGGTGCGGCGGGGGCGGGCAGCGCGAGGACGACCACCTGGGCCAGCGCCGCCATAAGAGCGACGAGATATCCGATGATCTTCTTCCGTGGGTCCATACGGAGGAGTCAAGGTGCCGGAACACCACCGCTATGCGATGACACGCCCTGGTTTCATCCGTCTGCGCCGAGAATGAGCCCCGAGGTGGGAACGCCCGTACCGGCGGTGACGAGCACGCGCGCGGTGCCCGGCACCTGGTTCACGGAGGCGCCGCGCAGCTGCCGGACGGCCTCGGCGATGCCGTTCATGCCGTGCAGATACGCCTCCCCCAGCTGCCCGCCGTGGGTGTTGAGCGGCAGCGCGCCGGAGGCGACGAACGCCCCGCCCTCGCCGGGGGCGCAGAAGCCGAACTCCTCCAGCTGCATGAGCACGTACGGCGTGAAGTGGTCGTAGAGGATGCCCACGTCGATGTCGGACGGGCGCAGGCCGCTGTCCGCCCACAGCCGCCGGGCGACGACGGCGGTCTCGGGCAGGCCGGTCAGCCCGTCGCGGTAGAAGCCGGTCATCTGCTCCTGGGCGCGGCCCGCCCCCTGCGCGGCGGCGGTGATCACGGCGGGCGGGTGGCGCAGCGTACGGGCGCGCTCGGTGCTGGTGACCACGAGGGCCTGGCCGCCGTCGGTCTCCTGGCAGCAGTCGAGCAGCCGCAGCGGCTCGGCGATCCAGCGGGAGGCGGCGTGGTCGGCGAGGGTGATGGGGCGGCGGTGGAAGTACGCGGCCGGGTTGGCGGCGGCGTGGCGGCGGGCGGTGACGGCGACGTGGCCGAAGACCTCGGGCTCCAGGCCGTACGCGTGGAGGTAGCGGCGTGCGGCCATGGCCACCCAGGAGGCGGGGGTGAGCAGGCCGAACGGCATGACCCAGCCGAGCGCGACCCCCTCCGCGGTGGGTTCGCGCCGCACCGCCCCGGCGCCGAAGCGGCGGCCGGAGCGCTCGTTGAAGGCGCGGTAGCAGACGACGACCTCGGCGACGCCGGCCGCGACGGCGAGAGCCGCCTGCTGGACGGTGGCGCAGGCGGCGCCGCCGCCGTAGTGGACGCGGGAGAAGAACGACAGCTCGCCGATGCCGGCGGCCTGGGCGACGGTGATCTCGGGGCTGGTGTCCATGGTGAAGGTGACCATGCCGTCGACGTCGCCGGGCCCGAGTCCGGCGTCGGCGAGGGCCGCGCGTACGGCCTCGGCGGCCAGGGCGAGTTCGCTGCGGCCGGAATCCTTGGTGAAGGCGGTCGCGCCGATGCCGACGACGGCCGCCCTGCCGCCGAGGGTGCCGCCGCTCATGGCGCCTCCCTGAGGGGCGGTTGTGTGGTGGGGAGCGCGACGACGACCGTTCCCGTGACGTGGCGGCCGAGGCTGTTGGTGCCCACGACGGCGACTTCGGCGAGGAGGCGGAGGGCGTGTTCGGCGTGGCGGGAGGCGCCTTCGGCGTGGCGTTCGTCCGCACATATGGAGTTAATGGTTCCGGTCAAAAGCAGGGTGTCTCCCGGGTAGTTGGGCACGCCCAGCCGGATGGCCACCTTGCGCAGGACGGCGCCCGGGCCGAGGCGGTCGGTGATGTAGCGGCCGACGAGGCCGTTGGTGGTGAGGATGTTCATGAAGATGTCCGGGGCGCCCTTGGCCCGTGCGGCCTCGGCGTCGTGGTGCACGTCCTGGTAGTCACGCGACGCGATGGCCCCCGCGACGATCAAGGTGCGGGTGACGGGCACCGTGAGGGACGGGAGCACGTCGCCGGGCGACGGGGCGGGCGTCACGCGGCCCCCTCGTCGGCGGGCCGAAAGAGCGGCAGCACCAGGTCGTCGTCCACCCGCACAAACTCCAGCACCACCGGCATCCCCACCCTCACCCGCTCCGGTTCCACCCCGACGATGTTGCTGATCATCCGTACGCCCTCGGCGAGTTCGATCAGCCCGACCACGTACGGGGGGTCGAAGGCCGGGAAGGGCGGGTGGTGCATGACGACATACGAGAAGACCGTCCCGGCGCCCGAGGCCGGTACCGCCGTCCAGTCGGGTGATCCGCAGTCGCCGCACCCCGGCAACCAGGGGAAACGCGGCCTTCCGCAGGCGTCGCAGCGCTGGATGAGCAGCTCGCGCGCGGCGACGCCGTCCCAGAAGCCGGCGTTGTCGCGGTTGATCACGGGGCGCGGGCGGGCGGGGCGGTCCCCGGCCCGCCCGGCGGGCGCGTACTTCAGGAAGCGGAAGAGATGCGTTCCCGCGAGCTCGCCATTCGCCCGGATCTCCGTGCGCGTGGTGACGAAGTGGCCCGTGCCCAGCCGGGTGGTCTTGCGGGGCGAGACCGACGCGATGACCGAGTCGAAGGTGATCACGTCCCCGGGGCGCAGCGGCCGCAGATACTCCTGCTCGCAGTCGGTGGCGACGATGGCGGTGCAGCCGGCCGCCTCGAGCAGGGCCATCAGCTCGCGGTACGGACCGGGGCGGACCTGGGCGCCGCCCGGGCCGCCCAGGCCGGCCAGCGTCCAGGCCTGGAGCATGGTGGGCGGGGCGACGGGGTCGGGGCCGGAGTAGGCGGGGTCGGTGTCGCCCATGGCCTCGCACCAGTGCCTGATCATCGGGGAGTTGACGGGGTCCGGGCCCCGGCCCGATACGGCGACGGGGCAGCCCTCGTACGTCTTCAGGAGGTCGCGGAGATCGTCCCTCACTCTTCTGACTGTCCGTCAGATGCTGTCGCATGTCAACGGTGCGGACGGCGTGCGGGTGGGGATCGACGGCGTGCGGGGAGGACACGAACGCCGAGCGGCGGCGCCTGAGGCGCCGCCGCTCGGTCCGTACGGACCCGGTCCACATCTCACCACGTCACCTGCGGGCCGCCCCGGAGGCGGGGCGCCGCACAGGGCCCCGGCTCACCAGATCTGAGTGAAGGTGATCCGGATGTTGTCCTGCCGGATCGCCGTATGGCCCGAGCCGTTGACGCTGGCCGTATTCGCCTGATTCGTAGCGTTCCTGCCTGTGGCCTGTTGCAGCGTGGTGGTGCTGTTTCCGTGGTTCTTACCCGTGATGCCGCTGCCGACGATGCCTGCGGCGGCCGCGTTGGAGCCCCGGTTGGCCAGCTGGCCGCCGTCGTCGGCCGTGGCCACGCCGGAGAAGAGCAGGGCCGCCATCGGAAGAGCCACGAGGGCGGCGAAAACGCGGGCGGCGGTGCGGGTGCTTGCCATGTCGATTCCTCCAGGAAGAACTACCGGTTTCTGCCAGGAGGTTGGCCGACCGCCCCAGCGCTTCTTTCGACGTCGCGCCTCCAGACTTGCCCACCGAATCTCCACCGAACCCCCAGCCCATCCCCATTCCCTCGCAAGCATGACGTCACGGACTTAAACCACTACCTCATAGAAACCGCCGCGTATCGACCGTAACGGCGCCCTCTCAACGCCCTCCGGCCTCCTACGCCCCACAAGGCGAATCGTTTCGGCGGATCTGTGCACCCGCGGCGGCGGCCCGGCACTTCCCGGCGCCGGCACGGCTCCCGCCCGCCGGAAACGGGGGACGTCCTTGCTTGACGGCCCGATCCACCGCCCGGTCCCGCCGGCCCGTCACCGGCGGGTCCCGCGACGGCGCGATCGGGCCGCCGGTCCGCCTGGGCCGCTACGGGCGCGCCTGCCGGCGACCTCCGGCGGCCGAGCCCCTCAGAGCCCCCAAGCCACTGACGACCCTCGGCCCGCCGAACGCCACCCAGCACCCAACTGCCCCTGCAATCAACGAAAATCACAGGAAGGTACCCGATGAACCTCATACTCCAGGCCCTCCCCGTCGCCGCCCCCACCATCGGCTGGGCCGCGCACGCCCTCTTCCTGAGCCGCCGGCTGCGCACCGCCCGTACCGACCGGCTGACGGGCCTGATGCGGCGCGAGGAGTTCACCTCCCGCGCGCTGCGGGCCATGCGGCACCCGCACACGGCCGTTCTGCTGCTGGACCTCAACGGCTTCAAGCAGATCAACGACACGCACGGGCACGAGGCGGGCGACCAGGTCATCGCGGCCGTCGGCCGGCGGCTGGGGGCCTGGAGCCGGGAGTACGGCGGGTTCGCGGCACGGCTGGGCGGCGACGAGTTCACCGCCCTCGTACGCCTCGCCCCGGACGCCGACGCGGACGCGGAGATGACCCGGCTGTCGTCCCGGCTGTCACAGCCCCTCGACACGGGCCGAGTGACCCTGGCGCCCCGGGCCTCGATCGGGCTGTGTCGCACGAGTTACCGTCCGGGCGCCGGGCTCTCGGACCTGCTGCGCGGCGCGGACGAGGCCATGTACGCGGCGAAGCGGTGCGGCGACCACTGGCGGCCCGCCGGAGCCGCCGGTGCGCACCGCACCGCTCATGGCCGCCGCGCCGGCCGGCCGGGTCCTCATCTGACCCTGCTCACGCCGGTGCGGCGGAAGGCGTCGTAAGCGGCCGGCCCGGCCGTCGGGTTCCGGCCCCCAGCCGGACCCCGCGGCCGGACCCCCACGGTCCGGTCACCGGACCGTGGACGACGCCCGGTCGTCGCCGCGCCCGTCAGTCGAGCCGGGTGTGGACGTACATCGCCCCGAGCCGCCAGTCGCTGGGCACCTTGGCGTTGCAGTACCCGCCGGTGCCGCCGTAGTACTGGTCACCGAGGTAGAGCAGGTAGTCGCCCGTCTCGGGGCCGACGACGCCGTCCTTCTTCAGGCCCAGCCGGTCCTGGAACCACACGACCTGCGCCTTGGTCCTCGGGCCCCACTTCCCGTCCTCGTCGACCGTGGCGCGGCCGGCCTTGCGGGCGACGTCGTTGGCCAGGTGCTGCACGCACCAGACGCCCGAGCCGCTGGTGGTGTCGGTGCCGATGTAGCCGATGCCCTCGGCGGCGCTGGCCGAGCCCATGGTCGCCCCGGCGGCCATGGCGACCGTGCCGAGGACGACGCCGGCCCTCGCCGCGTACTTCTTGAACACGTGCGTGTCTCCCCGTTGAAAGTTGAACGTTGATCTTCGACAGGGAGATTAGGTGCTGATGCGACCATGTCAGGCCGTTCACCCGTTCCCGGAATGCCCCTGATGCGCGTTCGAGGCGGTTCGGTGAAGTCCGTGACAGAAGCGGAACGTTCCGGCACCACGTCAAGCCCGCACGGCCGGACACTCGAGTCCGATATCCGGTCATGTGAATCCGACATCACGGGCATCGCATTGACCCCCCGGGCCGGCGGGCCCGAGTCTGACGCCCGCATCCACGGAACCTTCCTCACGAGGAGCGAGAAATGGTCCGTAGCGGACGGAACAGAATCCGGTTCACCGTCGCCGCGCTCGCCACAACGGCCGCCCTGGCGACAGGAACCGCCCTCACACCGGCCACGGCCGCCGACCAGACGCAGCCGCAGCCACAGCCCCAGCCGCTGGAGCGCGTCCAGCGCTACGTCGCTCTCGGCGACTCCTACGCCTCTGGCCCCGCCATCCCCCGACAGACCGACCGCACCTGCCTGCGCTCCGACGCCAACTACCCCTCCCTCATCCGCGGGCAATTGGGGATCACCGACTTCCAGGACGTCTCCTGCGGGGGCGCGAAGACCGACGACATGCGGCGGCAGCAGCGCGACACGCGCAAGCCCCCGCAGCTCGACGCCGTACGCGGCGACACCCGCCTCGTCACGATCAGCGTCGGCGCGAACGACATCGACCTCACCGGCGTCCTGGGGCGCTGCACCCACTCCTCCGGTCCCATCCCCGACGGCAACCCCTGCCAGCGGCACTTCTCGCAGCGCGGCACCGACGAGCTCGACAAGCGGATCGACGACACCGCCCCCAAGGTCGCCGCCCTCCTGAAGGCCGTCCACAAGAAGGCCCCGCACGCGCGCGTGGCCGTCGTCGGCTACCCGGCGCTCATCGGGGACGACGCGCGAGGCTGCCGCGAGTCCCTGCGGATCGCCGACGGCGACGTGCCCTACCTGCGCGGCACGCTCCGCCGCCTGAACGCCATGCTGCGCCGGGAGGCCTCCGCCCAGGGCGACCTCTACGTCAACACCAACGCCACGACCGCCGGCCACTCGGCCTGCCGGCCTTTCGCGGACCGCTGGATCGAGGGGATCCGGTCCTTCCCCCGGCCCTCGGCCGCCTTCCACCCCAACGCCAAGGGCGAGAAGGCCATGGCCGGGGCCGTGGTCGACGCGCTGATCTTCGGGCCCAAGCGCTGACGCGACGACGAGGCGTTTCCCGTTCCACGCCGCGGCCTCCGGCCCTACGGGGAACGCCTCGTCGCCAATACGGTCAATCACGGCATATACGGCACGCCGCCTGCAGGTGAAGATCCCCGCCCGACCACCCGGACCTCGGTATCCGTGGGCACGTGATCAGACGTAACCGGTGGCATCGCGCCACCATCGCCACCACAGCGGCCCTGTGCCTGTGGAGCACCGCCGCAGCCCCCGCCGTCCCCGTCGGGAACCCCGCCGCACGGACCACCGTCCGCCGGGACCTGCCGGAGCCACCCTCGGCGTCCATCGCCCGCGAGGAGCTGGCGGAGCTGGTCGTCGAGGCGCCACACTCGATGGATGGCTACAGCCGCGCGAAGTTCCCGCACTGGATCAAGCAGATGGGCACCTGCGACACCCGCGAGGTCGTCCTCTCGCGCGACGGCGGGGACGTGAGGACCGACAGCGAGTGCCGGGCCGTGTCCGGCACATGGACCAGCGCCTACGACGGCAAGGTCCTCGGCGCCGCAAGCCAGGTGGACATCGACCACATGGTCCCCCTGGCCAACGCCTGGCGTTCGGGCGCCGACGGCTGGGACACCGACAAGCGCAAGGCGTTCGCCAACGACCTGACGAACCCCCAGCTGATCGCCGTGTCCGCGGCCTCCAACCGCAGCAAGGGCGACCAGAGCCCGGACCAGTGGCGGCCCCCGCTCGCCTCGTACTGGTGCACGTACGCCCGCGCCTGGACCCATGTGAAGCACCTCTACCGACTCCGCGTCACCCAGCCCGAACAGGCCACCCTCGTCACCATGCTGGACACCTGCGACCGATGACCGCCGAACGCTACGTGGACGAGGTCACGGCCGGCCCGGGCGGCGCCATGACCGACGACGTCGGCGTCATCACCGGCGACCTCACCATCGCCACCTCCGCCGCCCCCGGCGAGCCCCGGGCCCGCATCGACATCCAGTACACGGGCGCCGAGGAGTGGTACGTCCTGACCGGCAGCCCGGCCCCGATCCCGCCGGGGGGCCTGGCGGCCCTGCACACCGAGGTCATGAACCGCGTGCGTGCGGGCGGGGCGGCAGAAGCGCCGCATTGAGCAACGCGAAGAGGGTGTCCCTTGTGCGGGGACACCCTCTTCGTTCTGTGCGCCGCCAGGGACTCGAACCCCGGACCCGCTGATTAAGAGTCAGCTGCTCTAACCAACTGAGCTAGCGGCGCGTGAAGAAATATTACACGAACGTGTCAGTGGTCCCGCCCCGAGCATCGCCGACGCCGAGCGCGCCGGAAGCCGGTCGCGGGGTCCGCACGGCGCACCGGAAATCCCTCCGCCCCACCGCCCGCACGGAATTGCTCATTCCGGACCCCTGTCGCAAATCCACTGGGACACACGTGCAAAGATCCGGACAATGGTGCGGACGCCCCCGGTACATGGGGGCGCCCCAACGTGATTCAGCACAACTCATGGAGTCATACGTGACCCAGTCCTCCCGACGAGGGCGCACCCTGTCGCGTCTCGTCACGTCGGCGATAGCCGTCACCCTGGTCGGCGCCGCCGCCGGTACGGCCGTCGCCGACGCTCCCGCGGCCTCCGGCGCGAAGAAGAGCATCGCCCGGAGCGCCGCCGCGGCCGGGCAGAACAAGCCGACCCCCGCCGCGCCGTTCTACTTCCTGTCCGGGATCCTGCCGTCAGGTCAGATGTACGCCTACATGCCCAACGGGAAGGGCGGCTTCGACGAGCGCTCGGGCGCCTACATGTGGCAGCACTTCAAGTTCGGTGTTCCGATCGACCTCAAGCTGACCGGTTACCAGGACGGCGCGTACCACGTCATGGACGACGGCACGCTGAACCTGTGGCTCGACGGGAAGCTCACGAAGGTGGCCACCGGCTGGGGCGGGTACGACGCCGTCTTCTCGCCCGGCACCCTGGGCGGCTCCGCCCACCCCGACCTGCTGGCCCGCGACAAGCAGGGCGTCCTGTGGCGCTACCGGACCAGGACGGACGGCTCGCTGGAGCCGCGCGCCGAAGTCGGCCCCGGCTGGAACCAGTACACCCAGATCACGGGCCTCGGCGACCTGAGCGGCGACGGGAAGTCGGACATCGTCGCTCGTGACAAGCAGGGCGTCCTCTGGCTGTACAAGGGCACGGGCGACCTGCGGAAGCCGTTCGCCCCCAAGGTCAAGGTCGGCCCCGCCTGGAACCAGTTCAACAAGCTGGTGGCCACGGGTGACGTGGACGGCGACGGTCACAGCGACCTGCTCGCCCGCAACCCCAAGGGCGACCTGTACCTGTACAAGGGCACGGGCAAGGCGGCCTCGCCGTTCCAGCCCAAGGCCAAGATCGGCAGCGGCTTCGACCAGTACCGCGACCTCTTCTGACAGAGCGCGAAAGGGGCGCCCCGGCTCGGGGCGCCCCTTTTGACCTGCGGCAACGCAGGAGCGGCGGAGGCTGAGGGATTTGAACCCTCGGTGACATCGCTGCCACGACGGTTTTCAAGACCGTTCCCTTAGGCCGCTCGGGCAAGCCTCCCCACGTCGTCCACGTGGGATGACGCGGGGACCAGCGTACCCGGTGCCGGGATCGTGGTCGGCTGGCGGCCAGGGCTAATGGCCCTCGGCCGGGCCGGGTTGGGTGCTCGGGCCGGCGGGCGGGCGGCCGTGCTCTCGGAGAGGGGACGCGGCGTCAGGGGAGGCTCAGGGGCGGTTCAGGGCCGGCTCAGGGGAGATTCTGGACGACGCGTTCGGCCGCCTCGCTCTCGGCGGCCGCCGGGGAGAGTTCGCTGAGGGTGTCGAGGTCGGTGTCCTCGGCCAGCTCGGCCTCCCACGCGGCGGCGAGCTTCTCCTGCTCTCCCGGCGGCAGCTGCCGGATCTTCTCCCGGGCGGCCGGGCTCGCGGCGTTCAGGAACCGGTTCACGGTGTCGTCGGTGTCGTCGGTCGGCATGGGCGGGGCCTTCGCTCGTCGTCGGGGTCCGGGCCGCCCCGTCCGGGGGGCCACCCGTACGTCTTCCAGCCCCGCCCGCCGGACGATCGCCCGGCGGGCCGACGTCACCTGAAAGACGCACGCCGGCCGCCCGCACCCGGCGCCGCCCCGAAGAACCCGGAGGGTCAGCTGTTGTCGCCCCGGCGCTCGCCGAGGACGATCTGCGCCGTGGTGGTCTTGCCGTCGCGGGTGTAGGTGACCGTGACCTTGTCGCCGGGGCGGTGGGTCCAGATCTCGCTGATCAGGGTCGGACCGCTGTCGATCTTGGTGTCGTCCAGCTTGGTGATCACATCGCCGGCCTTGAGGCCGGCCTTGTCCGCCGGGCCGCCCGGGGTGACGGCCTCCGAGCCGCTGCCGTCGATCTTGGCGCCCTGACCGGTGTCCTTCATGTTCACCGTCGCCTGGATGACCGGGTAGACGGGCGTGCGGTACTTGATCAGCTGCTCGGCGACGTTCTTCGCCTGGTTGACCGGGATCGCGAAGCCGAGGCCGATGCTGCCGGCCTGGCCCTGGCCGCCGCCGAAGCCACCACCACCGCCGCCCGCGGACTGGATGGCGGAGTTGATGCCGATGACCGCGCCCTGGGCGTTGAGCAGGGGGCCGCCGGAGTTGCCGGGGTTGATCGAGGCGTCCGTCTGCAGGGCGCTCATGTACGAGGCCTTGCCGTTGCCGCCGTCGCTGGAGGCCACCGGCCGCTTCTTGGCGCTGACGATGCCGGTGGTGACGGTGCCGGACAGGCCGAACGGCGCGCCGATGGCGACGGTCGCGTCGCCGACGGCCGTACGGTCGGAGTCGCCGAGCGGGAGCGGCCGGAGCTTCGCGCCGGAAGGATCCTTCAGCTTGATGACCGCGACGTCGTAGCCCTGCGCGCGGCCGACCACCTCGGCGTCGTACTGCTTGCCGTCCGAGAAGGTCACCGCGAGCTTGCCACTGTCGGCGGCCGAGGCGACGACGTGGTTGTTGGTGAGGATGTGGCCCTGCTTGTCGTAGACGAAGCCGGTGCCCGTGCCGCCCTCGCCGTTGCTGCTCTGCGCCTCGATGGTCACGACGCTCGGCAGCGCCTTGCTCGCGATGTCCGCGACCGAGCCGGGGCTGCGGCTCTCGGTCTTCGGGTCGCCGGAGGAGGAGAGCGTGGTCGAGCTCTCGCCGACCCCCTTGTCCGCCGCCCAGTACCCGACGCCGCCGCCGACGCCGCCGGCGATCAGGGCCGCCGCGACGACGGCCGCGACGAGCCCGCCGGAACGCTTGCGCTTCGGCGGTACGGGCGCACCCCAGGGCGCGGGCGTGCCGCCGTAGGGCGGGGGCGCGTCGGCGCCGCCGTACCAGCCGCCGGGCGCGGCGGCCGGGGCGCCCGCCGGGGCACCCGGTGCGCCGGCGGCCGCGAACGCGGCGGAGTCCTGGGGGGCGGGCGGGGCCGCGGGGAACTGCCCGGTGGGCGCCGCCTGGGCGTACGGGTCGACGGCTGGCGGCGGCACCGCCTGGCCGCCGGTGCCGTCCGTGCCGGCAGTGCCGTTCGTGCTCTCCGTACCGCCCGTGGCCGCGGTCGCCTCGTCGGGCCGCGGCGGCGTCATGGCCTCGGGGGCCGCCGACGCGGGCGGGGTGAGGGGAGGCTCGGCCGGAACGGCCGGAAGCTGCGCCGTCCGATCGGTGGCGGGCGCCTGTGGCATGACGCCCTCGGACGGAGCCGCCTTGTCCAGCCCGGCGTCAGCCGGACGGGCGGCGCCCTCGTTCTCGGTGCTCACAGTCGTCGTCTCCTCAATCAGGTGCACGTCAGGTCGGTCGCGATTTCCGGCCACGCTCGCATATGTCTGCGACCAGCTTTTCCCATGGCGCGTCAGACCACCGTAAGCGCAGCCTGTGACCTCGGCGGCCCGCCCTTACTACGGGACAAATTGGACCGCATGCGGGATTGTGCCAGCCGGTGGCACCATAACGCGGTGACCTACGCGTACCCGGCCGGGAACGACCGCCCCGAGCGCCGTCCCCTCGACGTCGTCGCCCACCGCGGAGCCTCGGACGACGCCCCCGAGCACACGCTGGCGGCCTACCGCAAGGCGATCGAGGACGGTGCGGACGCGCTGGAGTGCGATGTACGGCTGACCGCCGACGGGCACCTGGTCTGCGTGCACGACCGCCGGGTCAACCGCACCTCCAACGGCCGCGGCGCCGTCTCCGCCCTCGAGCTCGCCGACCTCGCGGCGCTCGACTTCGGATCCTGGAAGGCGCCGACCGGCGAGCGCGAGGCGCCCGACCGCGACCCCGAGCGCGACAACCGCGAGCACACCTCGGTCCTCACCCTCGAGCGCCTCCTCGAGCTCGTCGCCGACTCGGGGCGGCGCGTGGAGCTCGCCATCGAGACCAAACACCCCACCCGTTGGGCCGGCCAGGTCGAGGAGCGGCTGCTGGCCCTGCTCGGCCGCTTCGGCCTCGCCGACCCGCCCCGGGACGACCCCTCGCCCGTACGGGTGATGAGCTTCTCGGCCCGGTCCCTGCACCGGGTCCGGGCGGCGGCACCCGCCCTGCCCACCGTCTATCTGATGCAGTTCCTCTCCCTCCGCTACCGCGACGGCCGGCTGCCGGCGGGCGTCGACATCGCCGGGCCGAGCATCCGGATCGTGCGCAACCACCCCGACTACGTGGCCCGGCTGCACCGCGCGGGCAACCGCGTGCACGTCTGGACGGTCAACGAACCCGAGGACGTCGAGCTGTGCGCCCGCCTCGGCGTGGACGCGGTCATCACCAACCGGCCGAAAGCCGTCCTGACGCAGCTCGGCCGCCGCTGACGCGGCTCGGCGCCGCTGACGATCGCGGCGCCACGGGTTCCGGGCGGCGCCCATTACATGGAGTGCACCGGCGCGTTCGGTACGTATTCGACCCGCGCGAGTGCCCCACCCGGTGAAGGTTGGCCGGTTTCCGGTCCAGTCCATTGGGGCATCCATCCCCTGACGTGGGGCAAAGGAGGTCTCGGGGGTGGCGTTGGTGGTGGCACAGGAGGTGCCCACGTCGTCGATCATGGCCGTACCCCATGGTCCCGCCGGTGTGGGCGAGGCGAGACACCGGATGCGCGAGGAACTGCGCGCCGGTGGGGTACCGGACACGGTCATCGACGACGCGGTACTGATCCTTTCGGAGCTGCTCAGCAACGCGTACCGGCACGGGCGCCCGCTGGGCCGGGAGAACGGCGACAGAGGCATGGGAACGGACGGCGCCTTCCGCGCCGCCTGGCGGGTCGACGCCCGCGGCAGGCTCACCGTCGAGGTCACCGACGGCGGCGGTCCGACCCGGCCCTTTCCGGCCACTCCGTCCGTCACCGCGCGCGGTGGCCGAGGCCTGAACATCATCAACGCGCTCTCCCAGGACTGGGGCGTACGGGACGCCTGCGGCGAGGTGACCGTATGGGCGGCGCTCTCCGCGCGCGCCGGTTTCGCTACGCGCGTCGACGTGGACCCGCTCCTCCTCTACTCCGACCTCGACGAACCGGCCTAGCCGAGGCCTGGCCGCCCGGCGCCGACTCCGCGCCTCCTTCCACCCCCTCTTCCTCCCCTTCTTCTGCCCCCTCTTCCCGACCCGGTCCGCCCCGCTCGCGCGCGTGCCCCGTCGCACCGCACGCCGGGCGCTAGGCTCGCGCCCGTCAACGAAGTGATGCCGCCAGGCACACGAGCCGGACGCACCGATCGGGAGACACGCACACCATGGCCAAGAAGCGCCGCCCCCAGACCCAGGCTGCCGCCAAGCCGCAGGCCGGCGACGCGCCGATCCCCGTCGTCGGCGCCCGCGAGCCCTGCCCCTGTGGCTCGGGCCGGCGTTACAAGGCCTGTCACGGCCGTGAGGCCTCGCACGCCGTGGCCGAGCTGGTGCGACGCCCCTTCGAGGGGCTGCCCGGCGAGGCCGACTGGGTCGCCCTGCGCGAGCTGGTGCCCGCCGCGACCGTGGAGCTGAAGCTCAAGGGCGGCCTGCCCGAGGGCGTGCCCTCCGTGACGCTCGCGACCGTCCTGCCGATGGCGTGGCCCGCGCTGCGCCGCGACAACGGCTCGGTGCTGCTGGGGCTGCAGAACGACACCCCCACCGGCGACCTCAGCCGCGACCTCGCCGACACGCTGCGGCGCGCCCTGGCCGCCGAGCCCGGCACGCCGGTCGCCGCCGAGCGCCACGGCGCCGAGGGCCCGCGCCTGCAGGACCTGCTGGACTCCGAAGGGCCGTTCGAGCCGGTCGTGCACACGGGCTTCGAGTTCTGGGTGGAGAACGCCGAGAACGCCACCGGCGAGGTGGCGGCCTCCCTGGAGCGCGCCAACGCCGCCGCGATCCCGACCGTCCGGCTGTCCGGTCTGGACGCCGCGTACTGGTGCGAGACGCCGGAGAAGAACCACCTGCGCTGGGTCATGACCCACCCCGAGGAGACGCTGCTGGACGCCCTCGCGCGGCTGCACGCCGCGGGCGGCACCTCGCTGGGCGAAGGCACCCGCCTGGTGGGGTCGTTCCGCGCGCACGGGCTGACCGTGCCGGTATGGGACCTGCCGAGCGGCATGAGCGCGGCGGACATCGAGAAGCCTGCCCACGCGTTCGCCGAACGGCTGGCCGGGGCACTGGCGGACGAGTCCCCGCTGACCGCCGACGAGCGGCGCGCCCGCGCGGGCCTTACGAGTCGTCAGGTCACGCTGAACTGACGGCGATAGCGCCCGCGAGGTTGGGCGAGACCCGGCCACGTGGGCGCCGATCGTGGGCGCCCCGGACGCCCAATCGATTCCGTCGTGCCGTGTCACGCGGGCGGAGGTTTGGATTCCGGTGATGGCGGCGGGTAAACGACGAGTCAAAGTGCGTGACTCCTGTCACAACTCCCGCTGCCAGACCGGAAATCGGCGTCCGGAAATCCACGATCGAATTTGCGAACCGCCGATCTCTTGTTACGGTTCTAAAAGCCCGGTCGCTGGTGCATCCCCCGTCGCCAGCGACCGGGCGTTTCCATGCCCGGACCGGTACGGCCCCGCGGAGGACGCCCGCCGGCCGAGGCCCTGGGACATCGCCGGGCCACCGGGCGCCGTCGGCCCCGCACCGGCCGCGGAGCGGCCCCACGACGGACTCCGGGCGCACATCCGAGCGACACCGGACCGGCACCAGGACGAACACCCGACCGACGCAGGGCCGTCCTCCGTGAGCCCTCGAGAGCCGCCCACGCCCCGCTGCCCGCGTGCACGCCCCTCCCACAACTCCCTGCGCCCGCCGCCGAACGGACCGCCCCCGGGCGGGCCCAGGGTCGGCGCCAGGGCACCTCACCTGCGACGATGCCGCCCCGCCGGCCCGTACTCCCCCTCCCCGCAGGGCGCGCGGACCGCTCGCCGGACCGCGCACGGTGTCCCCTCGGGGTGCACTCCGCCGGGACGCTCCGCCGGAGTGCGCGGTGGGCGTGCGATCAATCCTCTTCGGGTTCCGGCGAGTTGCTGCCGGAGCGGAGGAGGAGCTTCCCGTCCGTCGAAGCGATCTCCGCGACCGCTGCATACGAGCCATGTCCGCGCACCGTCGGTTCGTGGGGCGTCTCGCACATGTCCGGATCATCGGTTGCGGCCATGCCGCAATTCACCTGCACGGTCCGCCCGGCCGGGCCCATGAGGGTCAGGACGCCGGTCAGGGGGGTGCCCGTGGCGTTGCGGTAGTAGGTCCGGGCCCAGGTGTCGTTCGCCTGTTCAAGGACGCAGGTCTGGGCCTCCACGCCTTCGGGGGCGGTGAGTTCGGGGCCGCAGCGGGCGATGCCCCGGTCGCCGTCGTCCGGTCCGGCGCCGATCAGGCCGTCGGAGGAGAGCCGGCTCCCCAGGACGTCGTCGGTGGCCGCCTTCTCGCCGGAGCCGCCGTACGGGGCGTACGCGCCGGAGGGGCCCGCGGCGCCGGAGCCGCCGCGTCCGGTGCCGTCGGCCGGGGACCTGCCCGGTTCCGCGCGCCGCCCGGCCGGACCGGCCGAGGCGACCGCCAGCGGCAGCACGACGGCCAGAACCACCGTGCTCGCGAGAGCGATCATGCGGAAGTTCACCGCACGCCGCCGCCGGACCGAGCCGGACACACTGGAGGCACTGGACGCACGCACCATCGGACCCACCTGCACTTCGCCTGCGATGCGCCACGGAAGCGCGCACGCCGCCGAAGGGGACGGCGGCGCGCTCGCGCGGCGGGAACGGATTGATCGCGAGGACGTATTCGTGCGTTCGCGATCGGAACGCACGCACGCATGCCCCGCCGGGCCGTCGGCGGTCCTGTGACAGGCGCCCGATACGGCCTTGCTCCGAACATACGGGCACGACCGCGCTCTCAGCGCCCTCGCACGCCCGTTTCCTGCGGTTCTCGGAGCGGCTTGCACCCGTAAGAGTGAGAGCGCGGGCGTCTCCCGTCCGTACGCGCCCTCACGTCCGCCTGCCGGAGCCGGCCGCTCCGTTCACCGCGCCGGCGGTCAGTACGCCAGCTTGCTGCCGTCGCCACCAGGCGTGCCCGTGTTCGCGCTCTGCTCCACCAGGACGTCGACGACCGTCGCCACATCGGGCAGCCAGGGCCGTGCGAGGCCGTCAACACGCCGTCCGGAGCCCGGCCTTCCGCCGCGCCCGGCCACGGCCCCGGCCGGCCTGGGCGCGCGCTCCCAGCGGACCCGGCCGGCGCCCGTGGGGGACGGCGGCAGGACGGCGTAGCCGCCCTCGCCGTGGAAGCGCAGCGAGCTCGGCACCCAGTCCTGACGGTGCAACAGCTCGCCGAGGACCTCGAGGGAGTACGGGGCCACCAGCAGGGACCAGCGGGTGGGGGTGGCCACCACCGGGCCCAGCCGCACGCCCGCGCGGTCGAAGGCCGCCAGCGCGCGGGCGCCGGCGACGGCGGGCAGGCTCACCGCGCAGGGCGCGCGGCCGCCGGTGGCCAGCACGACGGGGGCCTCGGGCCGGTTGGTCCACCACCAGCGCACCATCCGCGCGTCGGTGGTGGCGGCCAGCAGGCCGGGGTCGAAGGGGTGGGCGCCCGGCACCACGCACTCCGGATCAGGGCAGCCGCACTCGCGCACGCGGCCGATGCCGGGCCGCAGGCCCACACCGGGGAGTACGGGCCACTGCCACTCCGTGGCGTAGGTCAGGGCCGCGGTGAGCACCGCGGACCGTCCGGCCCGCCGGAGGGAGAGCCTGCGTCGCCTTCCGAGGATCTCGCGCATGAGCGCTCGTTCCTTTCCGTGAACGCCGAAGGTGGGTCCTTGCCTGGGGGCAAGGGCCGTATCGCACAACTGAACACGCTGACATGAACCGCGAGCACCGCAGGGGTTGCGGAAGCCGCGGGCACCGCCTGGACTGCATGGAACGCGTAGCCCCTGGAAGCGCGAGGGCTACATGGCACTACGGGCACTGCTCGGCGCGGTACTCAACGCGCCGTGGCCCCTCGGGCCGGCACACCACGTGGATCACGAGTCACTGCGTAGACACACGCAGCGCATCACGCCGCGGGCCGAGCGTGAAACCTGGCGGGGGGTGGCGCGCGCATGGCGCTTCGTGCTGAACCGGTGCGCCCCTCGCCTGCGGCATGGGTTGCCCCACGCCGCTCGGGGATGGGCGTGGCCGTCGACCGATAGGACGCTCAGGTCCGCCGCCGGGTTGCGGGGCGGCCCCAACTGCCCCTGCCCTTCTCCGAGTACGTACCCACCGTGCCGGGTGTGACGCGTTGTTGGAGCGAGGCCAGTCGATCGCAAATCGAGAGTCAGGGCACTATTTTCCGGCCAAACTTTACGGCTTCCTCCAGAGGTACGGAACCCCATCAGACACCACCAATCCCACTGGTCCAATGCTGGACATTCCCTTGCCCGGGCGTGTACATGTGGAGCACCGCTCGCAAGCGACACGACAGGGGGTTTGCGATGCAGTCACGCAGAACGCCCAGGCCAAGCAGCTGGTCGAGAGCGCTCGGCGGGCTGCCCCGGCCCGACCGGCGCCCCGGCCCCCGGGGCGGCCCCGCACGGTGCGTCCGGAGCGGACGGCCATGAACGCGCCCCACCTGCCGAAAGTGGCCGGAATCGATCCCTCGGTGCCCGCTCCCGCCCACACTTCCGCCCCTGCGGTTCCTCCTCCCCCTTCCGCCCCCGCCTCCTGTGCCACCGCCGACCCCCCGGTGCAGGACCGCCTCGCGGGCTGGGTCTCCGACCTGACCACGCTCCAGGAGCTGACCGAGCGCCTGACCCGGACCTCGGAGCTGGAAGGCGCCCTGCGCGAACTCCTGCGTGCCGGGGCCTCGCTCATGGGCGCCGGACGCGGCCTGGTCACCCTCCACCCCGACCACCACGGCGGGCACCCGCTGACCGTGGGCCTGGGCCTGGGCCACGCCGACATCGGCCACATCGAGACCATCCCGCACGACCCCGCCTCCTCCCCCGGCCCGTACGTCCGCCTCCTCGACGACCTTCCGCCCGTGGGCGACCGCTCCGGCAGGGCCCACCCCGACATCCCGGGCGAGGACGACCTCGACCCCCGCCACCGCGAGGTCGCCGCCCGCCTCGGCTACGCCGCCAGCTACGCCCTCCCCCTGGAGCCGGCGGCCGCCCCCACCGGCGAGACCCCCTCCGCCGGCCGCGTCGGCGCGGCCGTATGGCTCTACGACGAACCCGCCGAGCCCACCGAACGCCAGCGCCATCTGGCCGGCCTCTACTGCGGCTACGCGGCCGAGCACCTGGTCCGGCTCCTGGAGCTGACCCGCGCCCGCCGCACCCTGGGCGCCCTGCGCGAGGAGCTGCTGCCCGGCCGGCTGCCCCGGGTGCCCGGCATCCGGCTGGCCGTCCGGCACCGCACCGGGCCGCAGGGCGGCGGCGACTGGTACGACGCGCTGTCCCTGCCGGAGGGGGCGCTGGGCCTCGCGATCGGCGGGATCAGCGGCTCCGGGCCCGGGGCGACGGCCGCCACGGCACGGCTGAGGGCCTCCCTGCGCGCGTACGCCGTCATAGAGGGTGAGGATCCGGTCGCCGTCCTGTCCGACCTCGAACTGCTGCTCAGGCTGACCGAGCCGACCCGCACCGCGACCGCGCTCTTCGCGTACTGCGAGCCGGGCACCCGCAAGGTCGTCGTCGCCGGCGCCGGGCACTGCTCGCCGCTGATCATCGGCGCGGACCGCGCCGAGTACGTGGAGACCTCGCTCTCGGCGCCGCTGGGCATGCTCGCCTGCTGGGAGGCGCCCAGCGTGGAAATCGAACCGGCACCCGGAGAAACGCTCCTCTTCTACAGCGACGGTCTGCTCAACCGCACCGGCGACGCCATGGACCGGTCCTTCGCCCGGCTGCACTCGGCGGCGGCGAGCGTGCCGAGGTCCGCGCGGAGGGATCCGGAGGCGATCGCGGACCACGTGCTGCGCACGGTCCTGCCGGACGGGCCCGCCGGGCCGGGCGACGAGGACGTCGTCCTGCTGGTGGCGCACTTCGACTGAGCGCGACCCCTGTCGCGCCCGGTCTTCGATCGCCATCGGTCATGGCCTTCTCCGCCGCATTCCTCCGCACATACGATGGAAAGCGGCCCCGTTCGAGGAGGAAAGCCAGTGACCGAGCAGCAGCCCGCGCCCGAGAACCCCGAAGGCGACGAGCCGATCAAGCAGCGGAAGAACGGCCTCTACCCCGCCGTCTCCGACGAGCTCGCCGAGAACATGAAGTCCGGATGGGCCGACACCGAGCTGCGTGATCTCCAGCCGATACCCCAGGCCGCCGAGACCGCGCGCCGCCGCGCCGAGCTGTCCGCCCGTTTCCCCGGCGAGCGCCTGGTGATCCCGGCGGGCAACCTCAGGACCCGCTCGAACGACACCGAGTACGCCTTCCGCGCCTCGACCGAGTACGTCTACCTCACCGGCGACCAGACCCAGGACGGCGTCCTGGTGCTCGAGCCCACGGGCCCGGAGGGCCACACGGAGACGCTCTACCTCCTGCCCCGCTCCAACCGTGAGAACGGCGAGTTCTGGCTCGACGGCCAGGGCGAGCTGTGGGTCGGCCGCCGCCACAGCCTGACGGAGGCCGAGCTCCTGCTGGGTCTGCCCGCCGAGGACGTCCGCGAGCTGGCCGACGCCCTGCGCGAGGCCACCGGCCCCGTCCGCAACGTCCGCGGCCACGACGCGGGCATCGAGTCGGCCCTGGTCGACAAGGTCACCGCCGAGCGCGACGAGGAGCTGCGGGTCTTCATCAGCGAGCAGCGCCTGGTGAAGGACGCGTTTGAGATCGGCGAGCTGCAGAAGGCCGTCGACTCCACCGTCCGCGGCTTCGAGGACGTCGTGAAGGTCCTCGACAAGGCCGAGGCGACCAGCGAGCGCTACATCGAAGGAACGTTCTTCCTGCGCGCCCGCGTCGAGGGCAACGACATCGGCTACGGCTCCATCTGCGCCGCCGGCCCGCACGCCACCACCCTGCACTGGGTGCGCAACGACGGCCCGGTCCGCTCCGGCGAGCTGCTCCTGCTGGACGCCGGCGTGGAGACCCACACCCTCTACACCGCCGACGTCACCCGCACGCTGCCGATCAACGGCACGTACACCGAGCTGCAGCGCAAGATCTACGACGCGGTGTACGAGGCCCAGGAGGCCGGCATCGCGGCGGTCGTGCCGGGCGCGAAGTACCGCGACTTCCACGACGCCGCCCAGCGCGTCCTGGCCGAGAAGCTGGTCGAGTGGGGCCTGGTCGAGGGCCCGGTCGAGCGCGTCCTGGAGCTGGGCCTGCAGCGCCGCTGGACCCTGCACGGCACCGGCCACATGCTCGGCCTGGACGTCCATGACTGCGCGGTCGCCCGCACCGAGACCTACGTCGACGGCGTCCTGGAGCCCGGCATGGTGCTGACCGTGGAGCCCGGCCTGTACTTCCAGGCCGACGACACCACCGTGCCCGAGGAGTACCGCGGCATCGGCGTCCGCATCGAGGACGACATCCTCGTCACCGAGGACGGCAACCGGAACCTCTCCGCCGGTCTGCCGCGCACGTCGGCCGACGTCGAGGCCTGGATGGCGGCCCTCAAGGGCGCCCAGGGCTGAGCCCCACCGCCTCCACGCGACCCCGTGGCCCGCACCGGCGGGCCACGGGGTCGCGTGCGTCGCGGGCCGGGCGGCGGGCGGGCGCCGACGGGCGGATGATGGGCGTAGAGGACATTCGCACCGAGGGAGGTGCCCGGTCATGACCCTGTTCATGGACGTCCATCACGGCATGCAGGGCGTCAGTCAGAAGCAGCTCGTGGAGGCGCACCGGGCGGACCTGGCCATCGAACGAGAGGAAGGCGTCCACTTCCAGCGGGCCTGGGCGGATCCTTCGTCGGGCACCGTCTACTGCCTGTCCGAAGGCCCCTCCAAGGAGGCCGTCCAGCGCGTCCACACGCGGGCGGGTCACCCGGCCGACGAGGTCCATCCGCTGACCCTGTCGGTCTCCTGACCGGCGGGCCGACCGGTCCCGTGACCGGCGGGCCGCGGCGCGCGGAGCACCGGCGGCGGGTCAGGACGCCTTCAGCAGGGCCGCCGCCGGGGGCGCTCCGTCGCGCCACTTGAGGATCTTGTCGAAGCTCACCACCGCGCCCTGCCGGCCCGGGCGGTTGCGGACGCGTACGTGGTCGGTGAGGGAGGCGATCAGAAAGAGACCCCGGCCGTGTTCGTCGTGAACCGAGGCCGGGGTCCTTTCGCGCGTCGGGCGGGCCGGCCTACGGCCCGGTCGCGAGCGTCCGGAGAATCCGGGCCCGGAATCGGTGACCTCGATGCGACAGGTGTCGCCGTCGATGAGGGCGGTGACGCGATAGCCGGTCGAGGCGTCACCGCCGTGCTCGACGGCGTTGGCGCACGCTTCGCTGAGGGCGACCGCGAGGTCGTAGGACGTCTCCGGGTCGACCCCGGCCGTCTCCATGGCACCGATCAGGAGCCGCCTGGCGAGCGGAACGCTCGCGGCCTCGCGCCGCAAGTGGAGTGACCACCAAATGCTCATGCTCAGCCTCCTGGCTGCGGCTCGACATACCGATACGTATAGCCGGGTGAGGCATGCGGTAAGCCTGCCGGGACTGTGAGACCGCTCATTCGGCCGACGCGCCGTGTGGGTGAGGGCGTGTATGGGGACCGGGCCGAGCGGCCCCGGTGATCCGGGTGACGGACCGGGCCGGGCGGCCCCCGGTGATCAAGCCCCTGCCGTAGGGATCCGGTCGGCCCGATGGGATGATGGCGCCGCCATGCCTCACCCCGTCGCGCGCGCCGGCGCCGATCTGCGACTGATCCGGGCCGCGGTGTTCACCGCGGTCTGTGTTCTGCTGTCCGCGGGCGGGCACGTGCTGGCGTCCTGCGCGAGCGTTCCCCTGTGGACGCTGGGCGCGGGCTTCGCGCTCGTCCTCGCGGCGGTCGTACCACTGGCCGGCCGGGAGCGCTCGCTGCCGGGCATCGCGGCCTTCCTGGCCGTGGGGCAGCTCGCCCTCCACACGCTCTTCGGGCTCGGGCAGCGCGGCGCCGGAACGTCCGGCCGGGCCGTCCCCTCCGAGGGTCACCTCGTCCACTTCGCCGGGCAGCTGATCTGCGATCAGCGCCCGATGTCGGCCGCCCAGGCCCGACAGGTCATCACCGACGCCGGACTGGACCCGTCCGTCCACCCGATGGGTCCGGCCGCGCCGGCGCCCGCCGCGGGCGGCGCCTCGGCCGCGTTCCCGCACGCCCTGCTGCCGTCGCTGCCGATGGTGCTCGGCCACCTGCTCGCCGCCCTGGCCGTCGGCTGGCTGCTGCGCCGCGGCGAGGCCGCGCTGTGGCGGCTGGTGCGGCTGTCGGCGCGCTCCGCGCGCGACGTCGTGGACGCCGCGCTCGTCCGGGCGCTGGGCGCCGTCCTGGTGCTCGTCGGCCTGCGGGCGCCCGCGTCGCCCGCCGTGCCGGCGCGCCGCACGCGCGCGGACGACGAATCCCCGCTCAGGGCGCCTGAACTACGGCATTCCGTGATCAGGCGGGGACCGCCGCGCTGCGTTCTCGCGGCCTGACGACGCGACGCACCACTGCCCGACAGGGGCGGGAGGGCGGTCGCGGCGCCGCCGCACGCGCGCCACCCCCACCCTCATCCCTTCCTGCCGTGGAGTGTTGTCCCATGAACGCATCGCGTGTCCGTACCGCCCGTACCTCCCTCGTCGCCGCCCTCGCCGCCGGTGGCGTGCTGCTGCTCGCCGGCCCCGCCTCCGCGCACGTCAGCGTGCAGCCCGGCACCGCCGAGAAGGGCGGCTACAGCACCATCAACATCAAGGTGCCCAACGAGAAGGACGACGCCTCGACGGTGAAGCTCGAGCTCAACCTCGACCCCAAGCACCCGCTGGCCTCCGTGATGCCGCAGGCGGTGCCGGGCTGGGAGGTCAAGGTCGAGAAGACCAAGCTCGACAAGCCGCTGCAGATGCACGGCAAGACGATCGAGGAGGCCGTCAGCAAGGTCACCTGGACCGGCGGCAAGATCGAGCCCGGCCAGTTCCAGCAGTTCCCGGTGTCGGTCGGACAGCTGCCCACCGACGCCGACGAGCTGGTCTTCAAGGCCCTGCAGACGTACTCCGACGACGACGTCGTCCGCTGGATCGACCCGTCCACGCCCGGCGGCCACGAGGCCGAGCACCCGGCCCCGGTCCTCAAGCTCGTCGACAAGGCCGCGAAGCCCGGCGAGAAGAACGCCGCCGACGACAAGGGCCCCAAGGCCGAGGCGGCGTCCGCCACCACCGAGAAGGCCGCCGGCTCCGAGGGCGGCTCCGACACCACCGCCCGCGTCCTGGGCGTCGCCGGCATCGTCGTGGGCGTGGCCGGCGTCGTCTTCGGCGTGCTCGCCGGCCGCCGCCGCGCCTCCGCCTGACCTTCCGCCGACGCCGGCGGCACTCCGCCGCCGGCGTCACGGCTTCCGGTCCACCGCACGGCCACGTCCGGTCCGGCGAGCGCGTACGAACGCGCCCGCCGGGGCGGGCGGCACCGACCATCTCTGGAGAAGCACTCCATGCGCACCACGTTCGCGGGCGCGGCGATCGCCATAGCCGCCGTGCTCACCCTGACCGCCTGTGGCGGCTCCGGCGATGCGGGCGACAAGCCCGCGGCCGACGTCTCCGTCGAGCCCACCAAGGCCGGCGCGATCGTCCTCGACGCGCCCAAGGCCAAGCCCGACCTGGTCCTGACCGACACGTCGGAGAAGAAGTTCGAGCTGATCAAGGAGACCAAGGGCCACCCGGTCCTGCTCTACTTCGGCTACACCTACTGCCCCGACGTCTGCTCGACGGTCGTCTCCGACATCGCCGCCGCCGAGAAGAAGCTCTCCAAGGCCGACCAGGAGAAGCTGCGGGTCGTCTTCGTCACCACCGACCCGGAGCGCGACACCCCCAAGCGGATGCGCGAGTGGCTGGACGCGCAGGGCGGGCAGGACATCGTCGGCCTGACCGGCGACTTCGCCACCATCCAGGCGGCGGCCAAGCCGCTGGGCATCCTCGTCGAGCCGCCCAAGAAGGAGAAGGACGGCTCCGTGACCGTCAGCCACGGCGCCGAGGTCGTCGGCTTCTCGCCGAAGGACGACGGCGGGCACTGGATCTACACCGCCTCCACCACGTCCGAGCAGTACGCCAAGGATCTCCCGAAGATCGTCAAGGGGGAGAACCCGTGATGCGCAAGTCCACCGCCGCCACCGCCGCCACCCTGCCGCTGCTGCTCGCCGGCGGCCTGCTGCTGGTCACCGGCTGCCAGTCGGAGAAGAACGCCCTGGCCGGCGACAAGCCCGAACTGTCCGTCAGCGGCGCCTACCTGCCGGAGCCCGCGATGGCCGACATGGCCGCCGCGTACTTCACCGTCGTCAACGACGGCGGCAAGGCCGACCGGCTCACCAAGGTCACCAGCACGCTCTCCCCCGACGTCACCCTGCACACCACCGAGGGCGCGCGGATGAAGCACGCGGAGACGCTGGAGGTGCCCGCCAAGGGCAGGCTGTCGCTCGCGCGCGGCGGCACCCACCTGATGCTGGGCAAGCTCGGCCACAAGCCGAAGACGGGCGAGAAGGTCGAGTTCACCCTGCACTTCGCCGCCTCGGCGCCCATCCGGATCCAGGTGCCGGTCGAGAGCACCACCTTCCGCCCGAAGGACTGAGGTCACGATGAGGACCCCGCCCGCCGCGCGGCGCACGGTGTCGTTCCTCGGCACCCTCCTCGCCGCGCTGCTGTGGACGTGGACGGCCGGCGCGGGCACCGCGTCGGCGCACGCCGCGCTCACCGCCACCGACCCCGCCAACGGCTCGGTGGTGGCGAGCGCGCCCCGGCAGGTCCGGCTCACCTTCTCCGAGGGCGTGCTGCTCGGCGCCGACTCCGTGCGGGTCCTCGACCCGCGCGGCGAACGCGTCGACCAGGGCGCGCCGGAGCACGTGGGCGGCAGGTCGGAGACGGCCGCCGTCGCGCTGCGCGCGGGGATCGCCGACGGCACGTACACCGTGGCGTGGCAGGCGGTCTCGGCCGACAGCCACCCGGTGGCCGGGGCCTTCACCTTCTCGGTGGGGGCGCCGTCGGAGACGACGGTCGCGGCGGCGTCGGCCGCCGGCGGCGTCGACCCGGCCGTCGACGCCTTCTACAACATCGGCCGCTTCGCCGCGTACGGAGGCTTCGTCCTGCTCGTCGGCGGCGCCGTCTTCGCCGGCGTGTGCCGCTCGTCGCGGGCCGTGCAGCGGGTCGCGGTGGGCGGCTGGGTCGCCCTGTTCGTCTCGACGACCGCGCTGTTGCTGCTGCGGGGCGCGTACGCCGGCGGCAAGGGCCTGGGGTCGGTGGCGGACCTGTCGCTGCTGGGCGACGCGCTGTCCACCAAGCCCGGGGCGGCGCTGCTGTCCCGGCTGCTGCTGCTGAGCGCGGCGGCGGTGTTCCTGGCGGTGCTGTTCGGCACCCACAGCCGCGAGGACGGCGCCCGCGCTCCGGAGCGCGGGCGCGGCACGGCCTGGGGGCTGGGCGCCGGTGGCGCGGTCGTGGCGGCCGGGCTGGCGGCGACCTGGGCGATGGCCGAGCACGCCTCCGCCGGCATCCAGCCGTGGCTGGCGATGCCGGTGGACGTCGCCCATCTGCTGGCCGCGGCGGTCTGGCTGGGCGGGCTCGCGGCGCTACTGGCCGCCCTGTGGTCGGGCGATACGGTCCGCCGGGCGGCGGTGCGGCGCTTCTCGCGGATGGCGTTCGCTTCGGTGGGCGTGCTGGCGGCCACCGGGCTCTACCAGACCTGGCGGCAGGCCGGCTTCTCGTGGAGCTCGCTGACCGGAACGGAGTACGGGCGGTGGCTGCTGCTGAAGACGGCGCTGGTCGCCCTCCTGCTGGCCGCCGCCTTCCTCTCGCGGCGGTGGACCGGCCGGCTCGCGGACGTCGCGGCGCCGAGGGCGGCCGCGAAGAAGACCGCCGGGGTTCCGGCCGGCCGGGCCGGCGCGGGCGATCCCGTACGCGCCGCCCAGCTCGCACGGCAGCGCGCGGCGTTGGCGAAGGCCGAGGGGCGGCGCCGGCGCGACGCCGACGCGCCCCGCAGCGGCCTGCGGCGCTCGGTCCTCGCCGAGGCGGCCGTCGCCGTGGCCGTACTGGCCGTCACCACCCTGCTCACCGGCACCCAGCCCGGCCGCGCCGAGGCGGAGCAGAAGCGGTCCGGGGCGTCCGCCGCGCGGGCCGCCGGACCGGCCGAGGTGAGCATCGCCTACGACACCGGCGGGACGAACGGGCGGGGCACCGCCCGCGTCACCGTCGACCCGGCCCGTACGGGGGCCAACACCGTCGATGTCACTCTCCTGGACGCCTCGGGCCGCCCCGTGGACGTACCTGAGCTGACACTGTCCATGACCGCGACTGAAAAACGCATCGGTCCGCTGCGGGCCGATCTGAAGCGTCAGTCCGCCGGTCATTGGCAGGCCACCGACTTCCGACTGCCCATGGCCGACAGCTGGCAGCTGTCCCTGACCGTACGGACCTCGGACATCGACCAGGTCACCGAGATCGAGAACGTGAAGATCAATTGATGGCTGACAAGACTGACACCACGTCCGAACCGAAGCCCGGCGACGCCTCCAGGAACACACCGCCCGGCCCGACCCATGTCTCCCGCAGACGGCTGCTGGGCACCGCCGGCGCGGCCGGCGCCGCCGCGCTCGTCGCCGGCGGGGCGGCCGGCGCGGCCGGCGCCGAGGCCGTGCGCGAGGGCCCCGACCCGCTGTCCTCCGTCGGCTCGGCCGCCGTGCCCTTCCACGGCCCCCACCAGTCCGGCATCCTCCAGCCCGCGCAGGCGCACGCCCACCTGGCCGCCTTCGACCTCGTGCCCACGGCGGACCGCAAGGCCGCGGCGGCCCTGATGCGCCGCTGGTCGGACGCGACGGCGGACATGATGGACGGCCGCACGCCCCAGGGCGACGAACTGGGCGTCGCCCTGGACGCGGGGCCCTCCTCCCTGACGATCACCTTCGGCTTCGGCCGTACCTTCTTCGACCGGACCGGCCTGGCGGCCAAGCGCCCCGACGCGCTCGAGCCGCTGCCCGCCTTCACCGCCGACGCCCTCGACCCCAAGCGCAGCGAGGGCGACCTGTGGGTGCAGATCGGCGCCGACGACACGCTGGTCGCCTTCCACGCGCTGCGGATGCTGCAGAAGCTGGCGGCGGGCACCGCCCGGATGCGCTGGCAGATGAACGGCTTCAACCGCACGCCGGGCGCCACCGAGCAGCCGATGACCGGCCGCAATCTGATGGGCCAGATCGACGGTACGAACAACCCCAAGCAGTCCGACGCGAACTTCAACACCCGGATCTTCGTGCCGGACGACCGCAACGGCGCCGACGGGTGGATGGCGGGCGGCTCGTACGCCGTCGTGCGGCGCATCCGGATGCTGCTCGACACCTGGGACAACCTCTCCCTGGACCAGCAGGAGAAGGTCATCGGCCGCCGGAAGTCCGACGGCGCGCCGCTGTCCGGGGGCGCGGAGACCACCCGCGCGGACCTCAACAAGGTGGGCTCCGACGGAGCCCTGGCCATCGCGGGCGACGCGCACATCCGGGTGGCGTCGCCGGCGACCAACCGGGGAGCGGCGATGCTGCGCCGCGCCTTCAACTACCACGACGGGTTCCGCGACGACGGCGCACCGGACGCGGGCCTGCTGTTCGTGGCCTGGCAGGCGGACCCGCTGAAGGGCTTCACGCCGGTGCAGCGGAAGCTGGACCGGGGGGACGGCCTCTCGCGCTTCCTCCGGCACGAGTCCAGCGGTCTGTTCGCGGTGCCCGGCGGGTGCGAGCGAGGCGAATACGTGGGGCAGCGGTTGCTGGAGGGATGAACCCCTTCGGGGGAAACGGCCTCACGCCACCCACCGGTATCGTGACTGCTCCAGCAGATGATCGGTTCGGAGGGACAGCGCGTGAGGTCGGCAACCCGCTACACCTACCTCGGCCCCGAGGGCACCTTCACCGAGGCGGCCCTGCGCACCCTGCCCGAGGCGGCCACCCGCGAGCTCGTTCCCATGGTGTCGGTGCCCGCCGCGCTGGACGCGGTCCGCGCGGGCGAGGCCGCCGCCGCGCTCGTGCCGATCGAGAACTCCGTCGAGGGCGGCGTCACCGCGACCCTGGACGAACTCGCCACCGGCGAGCCGCTGATGATCTACCGCGAGGTGCTGCTGCCGATCGCCTTCGCCCTGCTGGTGCGGCCGGGCACGCGCCTGGAGGACGTCAAGACCGTGACCGGGCACCCGGTCGCCCAGCCGCAGGTGCGCAACTGGCTGGCGGAGCACCTGCCGGACGCGGCGTGGGAGTCCTCGGCGTCGAACGCGGACGGCGCGCGCCTGGTGCGCGAGGGCCGCTACGACGCCGCGTTCGCGGGGGAGTTCGCGGCGGCCACGTACGGGCTCGAGCCGCTGGTGACGGACATCCACGACGCGCAGAACGCGCAGACCCGCTTCGTCCTGGCCGGTCGTCCGGCGCGGCCGGCGGCACGCACGGGCGCGGACCGCACGTCGCTGGTGGTGTGGCTGGGGGACGATCACCCCGGTGCGCTGCTGGAGTTGCTGCAGGAGTTCGCGGCGCGCGGGGTCAACCTGATGCGCATCGAGTCGCGGCCGACGGGCGAGGGGATGGGCCGTTACTGCTTCTCGGTCGACTGTGAGGGCCACATCACCGACCGCCGGGTGGGCGAGGCCCTGATGGGGCTCAAACGGACCTGCCCGAAGGTGCGCTTCCTGGGCTCGTACCCGCGTGCGGGTGTTGACCCGGACGACCGGTCGGGTGCCCTGGGGACGGTCCGGCCCGGGACGTCGGACCGCGACTTCGTGGCGGCGGCGGACTGGCTGGCGCACTGCCAGGACGGCCGGGCCTGACGCCACGGGCGGGCCCTGGGGCCCGTACGGCGCTCTGGGGCCCGTACGGCGCGCTGGGAGGCGGCCTCGGGGCAGGCCGCCTGTGAATTACCCACAGAGTTATCCACAGGCGGCTCTCGACCTGGGGATAAGTCGACACGTCCCGACGTGGCCGCGAGGGGCGAAACGGTCAACGTCGACAAATCTCTCTAGCTATCCATCCGACCATCCACAGGCCCCCGCCGCTTACCCACCGGCGCCCTGTCCATCGAAAAGCCTCGAACAACCCGTTAGAGGGAGTGAATACCACCCTAAAGAGCGGCCGCGCGAGGTTTGCCCCAAGAAACTCTGACGAATGACAGAGCGGGGCGGAATGCTGCATTCCGAAATCCACAGAGGGGAGGCGCACCCTGTGGACAAAGAAGCGGAAGGCATCGTTCCTGTGGACAACGACTATTCCGGGCCGCGGCGTCGGCCGTTCGCCAACTGCCGGGCGCTCCAAGGCGGCTCGCCCCGTCCGCGCGGCGCCACGGGGCGATGAATACCGGCCACCCGTAGGCCTTTTCCGGAATTTCCACGATCACCCTCGCCCTTTGTTCAAGGGATTTTTCTCGTCCACAAAACCGGACAGAACGCCACGAAGGGGAATATCATCTCGAACAATCGCAGCTCACGACGGTAGCCTGGGGGGGTGATTGACCTTCGCCTGCTTCGTGAGGACCCCGACCGTGTGCGCGCGTCCCAGCGTGCCCGTGGAGAGGACGTCGACGTCGTCGACGCCCTGCTCTCCGCCGACGAGCGGCGCAGGTCCTCCAGCGTCCGCTTCGACGAACTCCGTTCCGAGCAGAAGTCGCTCGGCAAACTCATCCCCAAGGCCACCGGCGACGAGAAGGCCGAGCTGCTCAAGCGGGCCGGCGAGCTCTCCGCCGCCGTCAAGGCCGCCGACGCCGAGCAGAACGAGGCCGCCGAAGAGGCGCAGCGCCTGCTCCTGCAGATCGGCAACATCGTCCACCCGGACGTGCCGCGCGGCGGCGAGGACGACTTCGTCGTCCTCGAGACCGTCGGCACCCCGCGCGACTTCGCAGCCGAGGGTTTCGAGCCCAAGGACCACCTCGAGCTCGGCCAGACGCTCGGCGCCATCGACGTCGAGCGCGGCGCCAAGGTCTCCGGCTCGCGCTTCTACTACCTGACGGGTGTCGGCGCGCTGCTGGAGCTCGCCCTCGTCAACGCCGCCATCGCCCAGGCCACCGCCGCCGGCTTCACCCCGATGCTCACCCCGGCGCTGGTCAAGCCGCGCGCCATGGAGGGCACCGGCTTCCTCGGCCAGGCGTCGCAGGACGTCTACTACCTGGACAAGGACGACTACTACCTGGTCGGCACGTCCGAGGTCCCGCTCGCCGCGTACCACATGGACGAGATCCTCGACGCGGACCAGCTGCCGCTGCGGTACGCCGGCTTCTCGCCGTGCTTCCGCCGCGAGGCCGGTACGTACGGCAAGGACACCCGGGGCATCTTCCGCGTCCACCAGTTCGACAAGGTCGAGATGTTCTCGTACATCGCGCCGGAGGACGCCGAAGCGGAGCACGCGCGCCTGCTCGAGTGGGAGAAGCAGTGGCTGACCAGCCTCGAGCTGCCCTTCCAGGTCATCGACACGGCCACCGGTGACCTCGGCTCGTCCGCCTCGCGCAAGTTCGACTGCGAGGCGTGGATCCCCACCCAGGGCAAGTACCGCGAGCTGACCTCCACGTCCAACTGCAACGAGTTCCAGGCCCGCCGCCTGTCCGTCCGGATGCGCGACGGCAAGAACGTCAAGCCGCTGGCGACCCTCAACGGCACGCTGTGCGCCGTCCCGCGCACGATCGTGGCGCTGCTGGAGAACCACCAGCAGGCCGACGGCTCCGTGCGCGTGCCCGAGGTGCTGCGCCCCTACCTCGGCGGCCGCGAGTTCCTGGAGCCCGTCGCCAAGTGACGCCGCAGCCCCCGCCGCCGTACCGCCTGATCGCCACCGACCTCGACGGCACGCTGCTGCGCGCCGACGAGACCGTCTCGGAGCGCACCCGTGCCGCGCTCGGTCTGGCGACGGCGGCGGGCGCCGCGCACATCGTCGTCACCGGGCGGGCCGTCGCCTGGACCCGGCACATCCTCGAGGCCCTGGACTACCGGGGCCTGGCGGTCTGCGGGCAGGGCGCGCAGGTCTACCACGCCGGTGAGCACCGGCTGCTGACCTCGGTGACGCTGGACCGGCAACTCGCCGCCCTGGCCGTCGCCAAGATCGAGGCCGAGGTCGGTCCCCTGTACCTCGCCGCCAGCCGCGACGGCATGGACGGCGACGTCCTGGTCGGCCCCGGCTACCGCGTCCAGGAGGGGCCGCTCCCGGCCGTTCCGATCACGGACGCGTCCGAGCTGTGGTCGGCTCCGCTGAACAAGCTCTACCTCCAGCACCCCGACCTCGGCGACGACGCCCTGGCGGAGGCCGCGCGCACGGTGGCCGGAGGCCTGGTGGGCGTGACGCTGGCGGGCGCCGGGATCGTCGAGCTGCTGCCGCTGGGTCTGAGCAAGGCCACGGGCCTCTCGCTGGCGGCCCGCCGGCTGGGCGTCAAGGCCGCGGACACCATCGCGTTCGGCGACATGCCCAACGACGTCCCGATGTTCGGCTGGGCGGCGCACGGCGTGGCCATGGCCAACGCCCACCCCGAGCTGTTGGCGGTGGCCGACGAGGTCACCGCTTCGCACGAGGACGACGGAATCGCCGTGGTTCTCGAGCGTCTGTTCGGGTAAGGGCGGCTTCCGGGCCGAGGGCGTCCGCCGTGGCGGGGACATCCGCCGTGGCGGGGACATCCGCCGTGGCGGGGACGCCCGACGGGCCGAGGGCGTTCGCCGTGCCCAGGGCCTCCGCATCACCGGGAGCCCGGGTCCGTCGGCGCGCCGCGAGGCCCAGGTCCCACCGCCACGTCGGCCGGCCGCGCGTCAGCGGCCACAGCGCCAGCCCCAGGGCGAGCGCGATCGCGTGGCCGGCGTCGGTGAACGTACCGCCGGTCGTCAGCGGTACGGCGAAGAACAGCACGGCTCCCGTCAGGTAGAGCCAGCGCCACGGGCGGGGCATCCGGTAGGCGAGGACGCCCACGGCCCCGGCGAGCCCGTAGGAGACGCCTATGTCGACGACGTGCTTCATCGAACGCGGCGCCGAATGGCTCTCTATGGCCAGCAGCAGGATCTGCTGGCTGACGAGCGTGGCCGCGATGTGCGCGACGGCGACCGCGCACAGCCAGCGCAGCGTGCCGATCCAGCGTTCGACGTTGGCGTGGAAGACCTCGAAGAGCACGGCGTAGAAGAGGAACGAGGACGGGTCCGCCATCCAGAAGCCGCTGATGAGCAGCGACTGCAGCGGGTGCTTGTCGAGCTCGTGGATGTTGCTGCTGGTGCGGTGGAGGAGGAAGGTCTCCAGTCCCTCGCTGGCCGAGGCGATGACGAGGCTGGTGATGCCGATGATCAGCAGATAGATGTGAGTGCCGGGAGAGGAACGCACCCAGGCGCGGACCGAGGACCACAGCGACCACAGCCGGTCCGGCAGCCCTTCGAGGTTCACCCTTAGACGGTAGCCCGGGGAACGCGGACGCGCAGTTGTAGGATGACTGGGCAACCGGATGAGAGAAGGGTTTCGGCCATGGCACTCCGTGCGGCGGGACGGCAGTCCCTGGTGGACACGGTCGTCGAACAACTGCGCGCGCAGGTGGGCGCCGGCGAATGGCCGGTCGGGGAGCGCATCCCCACCGAGCACGCCCTCGCCGAACAGCTGCAGGTCGGCCGCAATACGGTCCGTGAGGCCGTCCGCGTGCTCGTGCACGCCGGAATGCTGCGCTCCAAGCAGGGCGAGGGCACCTTCGTGGTCTCCACCGCCGACCCCTCCGAGATCATGCGCGGCCTGCGCCGCGCCCGGGTCCGCGACGTCCTCGAGCTGCGCATCGCCCTGGAGGCGGAGGGCGCCCGGCTCGCCGCGCTCCGGCACGAGCCCGCCGACCTCGACCGGATGCGGGCGGCCCTGGACGCCCAGGCGGCCTTCGAGGACGCCGAGGGCCAGCCCGACTCCACAAGCCTCGAGCTCTACGCCGACCACGACGTCGCCTTCCACCGGGCCGTCGTGGAAGCCGCCCACAACCCCGCGCTGACCGCCACCTACGCCTGGTTCAGCGACGCCGTGCGCGAGGCCCTGCTCGCCGGGCTCGGCGACCGGGAGATGCCGCCCACCGTCCACGGCGACCACCACGCCGTCATGGACGCCATCGCCTCCGGAGACCCGGAAGCCGCCGCCCACGCAGCCCGGACGCTGCTGGAGCGCCCCAAGCAGGCCGTCGAGTCGCTGCTCACCGAGAGCAGCGTCGAGTCTCTGCTCGCCGAGAGCTGACCCGGCCCGCTCCACACCCCCGCACCACCCCTTTGGAGAGCACCCGCATGCCCGAATCGAGGCCGCCCGCACCAGTGATCGACACGACGGCCGCACCGAAGACCCCCGCGTCCGTCCCCGCGCCCGCCGCCGCCCCGCGCGTCGCGCGCGCCCACCCGGCCCTGGTGATGCTCGGCATCGTCCTCGCCTCGCTCAACATGCGGGCCGCCCTCGCCGGGGTCTCGCCGCTCATGGGCGAGATCGGCGGCCACTTCCACCTGGCCGCCGCCACGAGCAGCCTGGTGACCACCATCCCGCTGATCTTCATGGGCCTGGGCTCGATCGTCGCCCCCCGGCTGGCCCGGCGCTGGGGCACCGAGGCCGTGCTGTGCGGCGCCCTTCTCCTGCTGGCCGGCGGCATCCTGCTGCGCGTCGCCCCTCCCGTCGTCGCCCTCTTCGTCGGCTGCGCGCTCGTCGGCACCGCGATAGCCCTGCTCAACGTCCTGATGCCCGGCCTGGTCAAGCGGGACTTCCCGGACCGGGCGGCGAGCATGACGGCGCTGTACTCCACCACGCTCATCCTCGGCGCCACCGGCGCGGCCGCCTCGTCCGTACCGCTGGAGGACGCCCTCGGCGGCTGGCGGGGCTCCCTCGCCTCCTGGGCGCTGCTCGCGGCCGTCGCGGCGCTCGTCTGGCTCCCCCAGGCACTCCTCGCCCGCCGCGGTGCCACCCCCGGCGCGGCCGCCCCGACGGCACGCCGCGGCACGGGGGCGCCCGTGGCGCTCACCCGCTCGCCCCTGGCCTGGCAGGTGACGCTGATGATGGGCACGCAGTCGCTCATCGCCTATGTGTGCATCGCCTGGATGCCGACGGTCTTCACCGACCACGGCATGAGCAGGAGCGAGGCCGGCATGGTCTACGCGTTCTACACGCTGGTGCAGATGGCCGGTTCGTTCTTCGTTCCCCTGATCGCCGGGCGTACGCGCGACCAGCGGCCGCTCGCCGTGGCCGTCGTCGCCCTCATGGCGGCGGGCGTCACGGGCCTGCTGATCGCGCCCGTGGCGGGCGCGTGGGTGTGGGCGACGCTGATGGGCGTGGCCCAGGGCGGCCTGCTCGGCCTCGCCCTGACGCTGATGGTGCTGCGCACGCGCGACGCCCACACGGCCTCCCGGCTGTCGGGCATGGCGCAGACGTGGGGCTATCTGCTGGCCTCCGTCGGGCCGTTCGCCATCGGTGCGGTGCACCAGGCGACCGGCGACTGGACGCTGCCCGTCGCCCTGCTGCTCGTCGCCTGCGCGGCGCTGCTGTTCCTGGGGCTGGGCGCGGGGCGCGACCGCAAGATCTGACGCCGACGGCAAGATCTGACGCCGACGCCCGTACGGCCGCCGCCATCATGCGCGGCGGCCGTACGGGCGTCCCGGCGGGTCCCGCGCCTACTCCTCCCCCGCGAGCGTCAGCGAGCGGAGCCTGCGGGCGGCGAAGGCCGTCGCGGCCACCGTCACCACCACCAGCAGCGTCAGCCCCAGCGTCAGGCCGACCTCGGCGTCGACGGCACCCTCGCCGGCGATCCGCTGGGCCAGGGACAGCGCCCACTGCTGCACGCTCAGCGTCCGGGCGCCGGGGATGACGCTGCCGAACAGCGACTCCCACACCAGGGCGTAGACGAGGCTCGCGACGACCGCGTGCCGGGTGACCGTGCCCAGCAGCAGGAAGATCGCGCTGTAGGCGACGGAGGCGACGGCGGCCGCGACGGCGTAGGCCACCGCGATCTGCTGGCTGTTGCCGTTGAGCACGAAGCCCGCGATCAGCGTGGGGAGCGCCGAGAAGGCGACGGAGACCCCTGCCGCGACGGTGAGCTTGGTCAGGATGATGCTGGTCCGCTTGACGGGTTTGGCCAGGAGGTAGACGACGGACCCGTCGTCGATCTCCGGGCCGATCGCGCCCGTGCCGGCGACGACGCCGATCAGCGGCACCATCGTGGCGAGCGCGAAGCCGCCCAGGACGCCGGCCGCCGTCCGGTCGTCGGCCTCCGTCAGCAGCCGCACGGCGGCCGAGATGACGAGCAGCAGGGCGGGGAGCGCGAAGAGGATCAGCGCGCGGCGGCGGCCGAGGAGACCGCGGTAGGTGAGCCGGGCGACAGTGGGGTGGTACATGGGCTGTTACCGCTCCCTTCAGGCCGTGACGAGGTAGGAGAAGACCGATTCCAGGGACTCGTCGGAGGGCGAGACCGTCAGGAGCCGGATGCCGTGGGCGCGGGCGACGCGCGGCAGGAGTTCGGTGAAGCGGCCGAAGTCGGCGGCCTCGACGCGCAGGACGCCTTCCCGCACGTCCACTTCGATGCCCGAGGTCGACGGGTCGGCGATGAGCGCCGCGGCCAGGGCGCGGTCGTCGCCGGACCGTACGACGTAGCGGTGCGGCCGGTCCGTCATCAGGCGGCGGATCTTGCGGAAGTCGCCCGAGGCGGCGTGCCGTCCGGCGACGACGACCTCGATGTGGGCGGCCAGTTGCTCGACCTCCTCCAGGATGTGGGAGGAGAACAGCACGGTGCGGCCCTCGGCGCCCATGGTCCGCAGGAGCTCCATCAGCTGCATGCGCTGGCGCGGGTCCATGCCGTTGAACGGCTCGTCCAGCAGCAGCACGGACGGCTCGTGGACGAGGGCCGAGGCCATCTTCACGCGCTGGCGCATGCCCTTGCTGTACGTGTCGATCCGGCGGTCCTGCGCGTACTCCATCTCGACCGTGGCCAGCGCCCGCTGGGCCTCGCGGTCGCCCAGGCCGTGCAGCTCGGCGTTGGCCCGGACGAACTCCTTGCCGGTGAGGAAGTCGTACATCGCCTCCCGCTCGGGGACGATGCCGATGTGGCGGTAGATCTGTTCGTTGCGCCATATCGTCTCGCCGTCGAGGGTGACCGTTCCGGCGGAGGGGGCGAGGAAACCACCCATCATGTTGATGAGGGTGGACTTGCCGGCGCCGTTGGGGCCGAGGAGGCCGGTGACGCCGGGGCCGACGGTCATGGACACGTCGTTGACGGCGACCACGTTGCCGAACCAGCGCGAGACGTTGTCGATGCGGATGGTGCTCACAGGCCCGCCTTTCGGTAGCGACGCATCAGCAGGCCGTACGAGCCGGCGATCAGGGCGAGGACGACGAGGAGGTAGACCGTTCCCGTGCCGGTCCCGGGGCCGTAGCCGTCGGGGAAGGCGGAGTGGGCGGAGAGGAACGCCGTCTGCACGCCGTCGATCAGGGTGATCGGCGAGAAGAGCCCCAGCCACTCGACGGCCCGGGTGTTGTCACCGGCGAGCGCGATGTTCTGCAGGGTGCTGACCGCGCCGTAGGGGATGGTCAGCACGGCGATGACGGCAGCGACGCCGAAGCCGCGGCGCGGGGTGAGGGCCGCGACCACCAGGCCGATGCCCGCGTAGAGGAGCGAGAGCAGGGCCACGGAGAGCAGCCCGTAGGCGAAGCCCTTCGTCTGGACGGCGAAGTCCATCTTGGCGAGCAGGGCCCCGGCGTAGAGGATCAGCAGCGGCGTCGCGGTGAGCACGAACAGCGCCGAGGCCATCGCCGCGAACTTCGCCACCACGTAGTCGACGCGTTCGATGGGGCGGGAGAAGTACAGCGGCACGGTCCGGAACCGCAGGTCCCGGGAGACCGACTGCGGAGCCTGGGCGGCGAGGTACAGGCCGATGACGAGCTGGAGCCAGATGGCGTAACGGGTGTAATCCATGGGCAGCTTGGTGAGCTTCGTGCTCACCGCGACCGCCACGACGATCGCGGCCGGCAGGCACATCACGCCGAAGAGGATCATCGGCATCACCTTGGACTTCGCCGAGCGGCCCAGTCCGTAGGCGCCGCGCAGGCTCTGGGTGTAGAGCGAGCGGCGGGCGTAGCCGCGGCCCAGGCGGAGGCCGTCGTACTTCCGGTAGCCGATGTTGTGGATGACGTCCGGGGCGGCGCCCCGCTGCCGGCCGGACGGGGCCGGGGTCCTGGTCTCAGGCGGCATCGACGGTGCCTCCGTTCTGCTGCTGCTCGCTGTGGGTGCCGCTGTCGGTGCCGGACGTCTTGCGCCGGTCGGCGCCCCGGGCCGGGGCGGCGGCCGCGGGGTGCCCGCCGTCCGCCGGGTGCTCGCCGTCGTCGTCGCGGAAGACCTCGGCGATGCGGTGGCGGCGCTGCTCCATGCGGACCAGGCCGAGGCCGAGGTCGGCGACGGCGTCGCGGACGATGTCGTACGTGCTCTCGTCGGCGATGTCGACGAGCAGGACCCGGCCGGAGGCGGGCGAGCCGTCGGCGGCCCGGCCGGCGGGCCGGGTCTCCAGGCCGGCCCCGGCCAGGGCCGCGAGCAGCGCGGACGTGCCGTCGGGGCAGGCGTCGGTGTCGGTGACCTCCACGGCGAGCGAGCCCGTCGCCTGGGTGAACTCCTCGGTGGAGGAGGAGCGCAGCAGCCTGCCGCCGTCGATGACCACGACGTGGTCGCAGGTGCGCTCGAGCTCGCCCAGCAGGTGCGAGGTGACCAGGACCGAGATGCCGAAGTCGGTGTGGACGCGCCGGATCAGGGCGAGCATCTCGTCCCGGCCGACGGGGTCGAGGCCGTTGGTGGGCTCGTCGAGCAGCACCAGGTGGGGGTCGTGGACGAGCGCCTGCGCCAGCTTGACCCGCTGCTTCATGCCCGTGGAGTAGCCGCCCATGGGGCGGTAGCGCTCCTCGTACAGGCCGACGTGGCGCAGGGTGTCCGCCGTGCGCTCGCGGGCGGCGGCGGGCGGCAGGCCGGACATGCGCGCCATGTGGACGACGAACTCGGTGGCCGACACGTCGGGCGGGAGGCAGTCGTGCTCGGGCATGTAGCCGACGCGTTCACGGATCTCGGCGCCCTGGGTGGCGACGTCGAGACCGAGGACGCGGGCGCTGCCCTCCGTGGCCGGGGACAGGCCGAGCAGGATCTTGATCAGCGTGGACTTGCCGGCTCCGTTGGCACCCACCAGACCGGTGACACCCGGGGTGATGTCGACGGAGAGCCGGTCGAGAGCGGTCACCCGGGGGTACCGCTTGCTGAGGCTTTCGGTAGCGATCACAGTCACACCTTCGACGGTAGTGGCGCGGACCACAGCGGGCGTCAGACCAGACGGCTGGATCCGCGTAGTCCTCGGGTCTGACATGGGCGGGGAGGCGGGACCGAAGGGACGAGGGAAGTTGTCCACAGGCCTGTGCGGGGCCTTGACGCAGCCTCCGGACATTGTCACAGTCACCAGTGTCAACTTGCGGGCATGGCTGGGTCCTTGGTCGGAGGGGTGGGCATGGCGACTGCCGTGACGGACGCTACGGAGCTGGACGGCTTCCGGGAGGTGCAGCACCTGGCGTACGCGTGCGCGGAGGCGGTCGCCGCGCGTCTCGCACCGGGGGTGACCGAGCGCGAGGCGGCCCGGATGCAGCGCGAATGGCTGCGCGAGCGCGGGGTGCGGGACTGGTTCCATCTGCCGTTCGCGTGGTTCGGCGACCGCACGGCCTTCACGGGCTTCCGGGTGCCCACGCAGTTCTTCCCCACCGGGCGGCGGCTGGAGCCGGGGATGCCGTTCATCCTCGATCTCGCCCCGGTCCACCGGGGTTTCACCGCCGACGTCGGCTACGCGGGCTGCCTGGGCCCGGACCCGCTGCACGACCGGCTCATGACGGACCTGGCGGCCCATCGCGCGCTGATCCTGCGCGAGGTGCGCGAGCGCCGTCCGCTGCGCGAGATCTACGAGAGCGTGGACCGCCTCATGACGCGCCAGGGCTACGCCAACCGCCACCGGGCCTATCCCTTCGGGGTGATCGCCCACAAGGTGGACCGGATCAGGGAACGCCGCTGGTCGCCGAGCCTGTTCGGGTTCGGCACGCGGTCGCTCGGAGGGCTCGCCTCGGACGCGGTCCGCGGCCACCGTGAGGGCTGGTCGCCGCTGTGGAGCCCGTACCGCTTCTCCGACCATCCGCCGCGGGCCGGCCTGTGGGCCGTCGAGCCCCATCTGGGCTTCCGGGGGACGGGCGTGAAGTTCGAGGAGCTCCTGGTGGTCACGGACTCCCGGGATCCCGAGGAGAGCGCTTTCTGGCTGGACGACGATCTGCCGCACGTGCGGCGCTGGCAGGAGGAGGGGGCACTCGCGTGAGGGACGACACGGGAATCGAGGGGGCGCGCGAGCGCCGCGTCCGTACGGGCGGCATCGAGCTGAGCGTGGTGGAGCTCGGTGACGCCGGCCGGCCGACGGTCGTGCTGCTGCACGGCTATCCGGACAGCAAGGAGATCTGGACCGACGTCGCCCTGCGGCTGCGGGACCGCTTCCACGTCGTGTTCTACGACGTCCGGGGGCACGGCCGCTCCACGGCGCCCGTCCCGCTGCGGGGCGGGTTCACGCTCGAGAAGCTGACGGACGACTTCCTGGCGGTCGTGGACGCGGTCAGCCCCGCCGAGCCGGTGCACCTGGTGGGGCACGACTGGGGATCGGTGCAGGGCTGGGAGTTCGTGACCGTCCCGCGCACGGAGGGACGCGTGGCCTCCTTCACCTCCCTCTCGGGCCCCTCGCTCGACCACTTCGGGCACTGGATCAAGGAGCGGGCCGCCCGCCCCACCCCGCGCCGCCTGGCGCACGTGCTCGGCCAGGGCGCCCGGTCCTGGTACGTGTACGCCCTGCACACCCCGGGCCTGCCGGAGGCGGCCTGGCGCGGACCGCTCGGCCGCCGGTGGCCCGCGATGCTCGAGCGGATGGAGAAGCTGCCCCCGGCCGCCTCCCGCGGCTACCCCACCGCCTCCCTGCCGCAGGACGCCGCCCACGGCGCCTGGCTCTACCGCGACAACGTCCGCGCCAGGCTGCGCCGGCCGCGCCCGGACGCCTTCGCCCACGTCCCCGTCCAGCTGATCACCCCCACCGGCGACGCCTATCTCTCCGAGCGGCTCTACGACGACCTCGAGCGGTGGGCGCCCCGCCTGGTGCGGCGCACGATCACCGCCGGGCACTGGGTGCCGCGCACCCGCCCCGACCAGGTCTCCGCCTGGCTCGCCGAGTTCGTCACGGCCCAGGAGGCCGCCCGGCAGGAGGGCGCGCCGGCCCGGACGCCGGCGGGCGGCGGGCCGTACGCCCAGCGGTTCGGCGGACGGCTGGTGCTGGTCACGGGCGCGGCCGGCGGGATCGGGCGGGCCACGGCGTTCGCGTTCGCGGAGGCCGGGGCGCGGATCGTCGCCGTCGACCGGGACGCCGAGGGCGCCGCCCGCACGGCGGAGCTCGCCCGCCTGACCGGTGCGCCGGAGGCCTGGGCCGAGACCTGCGACGTCTCGGACGAAGGGGCCATGGAGAAGCTGGCCGCCAAGGTCGCCGCCGAGTACGGCGTGGTGGACGTGCTGGTCAACAACGCCGGCATCGGCCTGGGCGGCACGTTCATGGAGACGTCCGCCGAGGACTGGCGCAGAGTCCTCGACGTCAATCTGTGGGGCGTCATCCACGGCTGCCGGGCCTTCGGCCGGCAGATGGCCGAGCGCGGCCAGGGCGGCCACATCGTCAACACCGCCTCGGCCGCCGCCTTCCAGCCCTCCAAGACCCTCCCCGCCTACAGCACGTCCAAGGCGGCCGTGCTGATGCTGAGCGAGTGCCTGCGCGCCGAGCTGGCCGGCCAGGGCATCGGTGTGACCGCGATCTGCCCCGGCATCGTCGACACCGGCATCGTCGCCGCCACCCGCTTCGCGGGCCTCACCGAGGAGGAGCAGCGGCTCCGCCGGGAGAAGGTCGGCCGGGCCTACACCCGGCGCGGCTATCCCCCGGAGAAGGTCGCCCAGGCCGTCCTGCGGGCCGTGCTCCGCGACCGGGCCGTGGTGCCCGTGGCCCCCGAGGCCCACGCCCTGCGCATCGTCTCCCGCTTCGCGCCCCGGCTGGGGCGCGCGATCGCCCGGATCGACCCCCCGCTGTAGAGGAGATCCCTGATGAGCGTCACCCATCCCTACCGCATAGCGCCACGTCGCGTGTCGTTCGACTGGCGGGACACGCCGCTGCACTGGATACCCGGCGAACCCACCGCCACCCACGTCATCAACGTCCTCCACCTGCTGCTGCCGGCCGGGGAGCGCTGGTTCGTCAAGGTCTTCAAGGAGGCCCTCCCGCTGGTGCGCGACGAGGAGCTGCTGAAGGACGTCAAGGGCTTCATGGGCCAGGAGTCCACCCACAGCACCCAGCACTCCTACGTGCTGTCCCACTTCGCCGCACAGGGCCTGGACACCGGCCCGTACCTCCGCCGGGTGGACTTCCTCTTCGACGTACTCCTCGGCGAGAGACCGCCGTTCGGCCTCCCGGTGAGCGAGCGCGAGTGGCTGCGCTGGCGGCTGTCGGTGGTCGCCGCGGTCGAGCAGTTCACGGCGGTGCTGGGCGACTGGGTGCTCGCGACGGACGACCTGGACCGCGCCGGGCCCGACCCGGTCATGCTGGACCTGCTGCGCTGGCACGGCGCCGAGGAGGTCGAACACCGCGCCGTGGCCTTCGACATGTACGAGCACTGCGGCGGCGAGGACCCCGGCCGCTACGCCCGCCGCCTGCTGGGCATGGCGGTCGCCGCCCCGTGGCTGGCGTACCTGTGGGCCACGGGAGCCGCCTATCTCATACGCAACGACCCGAAGCTGGCGGGCCGGCTGCGCTACGGACTGCGCGCGCACAACCGCGCCGTCGCCAAGGGGCTGCTGCCCACCTGGCGGGAGCTCGGCTCGGCCGTCCCCCGGTATGTGCGCCGGTCGTACCATCCCTCGCAGGAGGGGTCGCTGCGGAGAGCCGTCGACTATCTGGCGACCTCACCCGCGGCACGGGCCGCGGCGGGCGCGATAGGCCGCGCGGCCATCTCGTAAGGAGCCACCACATGACCGACGCCGAGTACCGCACCAAGCACCGGGCCGAGTACCGGATCGAGGACCTGGCGCACCGCAGCGGCGCCACGGTCCGCACGATCCGCGCCTACCAGGACCGCGGGCTGCTGCCCAAGCCCGAACGGCGCGGCCGGGCGAACGTCTACCGCGACACCCACCTGGCCCGGCTGCGCCAGATCGCCGGCCTCCTGGACCGTGGCTACACCCTGGCCAGCATCAAGGACCTGCTGGAGGCCTGGGACGCGGGGCGCGGACTCGGCGGGGTGCTGGGGCTGGTGGCGGAGGTCGACGGGCCCTGGACGGACGAGGAGCCGGGCCGGATCAGCCGCGCGGAGCTCGGCGAGAGGTTCGGCGGCGGGCCGGACGACGACGCCGTCGAGGAGGCGGTGGAGCTCGGCGTGCTGGTGCGGGTGCCGTCCTCGCCCGACGAGTTCCTCGTGCCCAGCCCCCAGGAGCTGGCCGTCGCCGCCGAGCTGCACGCGGCCGGGGTGCCGCTGCTCGCCATATCCGGTCACCTGCGCGAACTGCGCGTCCAGGTCGAGCACATCGCCACCCGCTTCCTGGACTTCACCACCGAGCACGTCTTCCATCCGTACCTGAACCACCCGCCCACCGACGAGGAGGCGGCCGAGGCCGCCTCCCTCGTCCGCCGGCTGCGCCCCCTCGCCCAGCAGACGGTCGACGCCGAACTGGCCCGCGCGATGCGTACGTTGGCCACCCGCTACCTCCGCGACCACCTGGGCGCGGTGGCGGCGGAGGATCCGTCGGAGGCCGGGCGGCCGGCCCCGGCGGCGAAGGAGGACGTCGCCCTGCCCGCCGGCACGGTACGGGCCGTACGGGCGCTGGTCGGGCCGGAGAACGCCACCGCGTTCATCACCGCCGCCGCCGAGCGCGAGGTACGGGCCCGGGCCATGGACGGGCTCGTCCGCCGCCGCTGAGGGCGGCGGCCACCTGGGAGCCCGTCTCACAGCCCCGGCGCGCCCCACACGGGGAACCAGCGGCTCAGGTCGCGCTCGATCGGCAGCTCGCCCTCCAGCAGCGCCCTCACCTGGAGCTCCAGGGTGTTGTCCCGCCGGTCCGCGCCGCCCGGAAGGGGCGCGAAGGGGTAGAAGGTGCCGCGCTTGTAGAGGTAGACGAGCGCGAGCGGGCGTTCGGCGGCGTCGCGGAAGCCCACCAGCGAACAGAGCAGCTGGGGCCCGAAACCCCCTTCCTCCAGCAGGGTGTTCACCGCGTGCAGGTCGTTGACCAGCGCGGCCGTGTCGTCGGCGGACTGCCGGGCGAGCAGCCAGGTGTAGCCGTAGGAGTCCCGGCCGAACTCCACCGGCACCCCGCCCCGCCCGGTGTCGGCGTCCAGCAGCGCCCGTACGTCCTCGCGGATCCGCTCGAACGCCCCGCCCTCCACGCTGGCGAAGCACACCGAGCCCGCCCCGGTGGGGGCGAAGCCCGCACCCGCCCGCAGCGTGACGGCGGCGGACGGCAGGGCGAAGAGCCGGTCGAGGTCGGGGCGGACCGGCTTGCGGCGGCCGAGGACGACGTCCAGGAAACCCACGGTCGGTCCCTTCTTCCGGCTTCCTTCCAGCTTCCCTCCGGTCTTTCCTTCAGGCTTCCTTCCGGTCTTTCCTTCAGGCTTCCTTCCGGTCTTTCCTTCCGGCTTCCCTCCGACGTCCCTCCGGCTTTCGTCCCGGTGCCTCAGGCGAGGCCGAGGCGGGCCGAGATCCTGCCCAGCTGGTCGAGGCGCTGCTCGAGGGTGGGGTGCGAGGACAGCAGCCGGTACAGGCCCTCCCCGGAGAGGGCGGGCGCGAAGTAGAAGGCGTTGAACGGCTCGGCCTGACGCAGGTCGCGGGTGGGGATCCGGGCCATCTCACCGCTGATCTTGGTGAGTGCGGAGGCCAGGGCCGAGGGGCGGCCCGTCAGCAGGGCGGCCCCCCGGTCGGCGGACATCTCGCGGTAGCGGGAGAGCATCCGGGTGAGCAGGAAGCTGATGGCGTAGACCAGGGCGCTGACCAGGGGGATCAGCACCACCAGCACGGCGGTGTTGCTGTCGCGGTCGCCCACGCGGCGCAGGCCGCCCCACAGTCCGGCGCGCGTCATGACGCCGGCCAGGACGCCCAGGAAGGACGCGACGGTCATGACCGCGACGTCGCGGTGGGCGACGTGGGAGAGCTCGTGGGCGAGCACGCCCTCGAGCTCCTCCGGTTCCAGCCTGCGCAGCAGCCCGGTCGTCGCGCACACCACGGCATTGCGCCGGTTGCGCCCGGTGGCGAAGGCGTTGGGCACGTCACTGTCGGCGACCGCCACCCTGGGCTTGGGCATGTCCGCGAGCGCGCACAGCCGGTCGACGGCCCCGTGCAGTTCGGGCGCCTGCTCGGGGGTGACCTCGCGGGCGCCCATGGCGAAGGCCGCGATCCGGTCGCCGAACCAGAACTGGGCGACGAACATCCCGCCCGCCACGAGCAGGATCAGCGGCCAGGCCCCGCGCAGCAGCGCCACCAGCACGCCCACGAAGACCACGTAGAGCAGCCCGATGAGGAACATCGTGCCGGCCATGCGGGTGGTCAGCCCCCGGTCGGGGGCGAATCGGGTGCTCTGCACGGCGCACCTCCAGGGCCCGCGGGCGGCGGCCCGCGGAGAAGCGTTCCTCTCCCGATTCTCCCTCGCCGGCCGGCACCGGGGCCGTCGACGGTCAGGACAGCTGCGCGAGCGCCTCCGTGGCGATCTTCTCGAAGACGGCGACGTCCGAGGCGAACATCGAGTCCGCGATCGGCCAGTGCACCACGATCTCGTCGATGCCCGCCTCCGCGTGGGCGCCCGCGAAGTCGACGAAGGCGTCGAAGGACTCCAGCGGCCGGTCCGGGGTGAAGCCCGTGAGCATCACCTTGTGCAGATCCGCGGTGTCCCGGCCCGTCTCGGCGCAGAACGTGCCCACGCGCTGGACCTGCCCGCGCACGGCCTCCAGGGACTGCTCCGGGGTGCCCGCCTCGTAGAGCTTCGGGTCGCCCGTGGTCACCCAGGCCTGTCCGTGGCGGGCGGCCAGCCGCATGCCGCGCAGGCCGGTGGCGGCGACCGCGAAGGGCAGCCGGGGGCGCTGCACGCAGCCGGGGATGTTGCGCACCTCGTGTGCCGAGTAGTGCTCGCCCTCGTACGAGACGACGTCCTCGGTGAGCAGGCGGTCCAGCAGCGGGACGAACTCGGCGAAGCGGTCGGCGCGCTGCCGCGGCGTCCACGGGTCCTGCCCGTCCTTGAGCAGGGCCGTGGCGTCGAAGCCGGATCCGCCGGCGCCGATGCCCACGGTGACGCGGCCGCCGGAGATGTCGTCCAGGGAGATGAGCTCCTTGGCGAGCGTGACGGGGTGGCGGAAGTTCGGGGAGGTCACCAGCGTGCCCAGGCGCATCCGGGAGGTGACGCCGGCGGCCGCCGTCAGGGTCGGTATCGCGCCGAACCACGGGCCGTCCCGGAAGGTGCGCCAGGACAGGTGGTCGTAGGTGTACGCCGTGTGGAAGCCCAGTTCCTCGGCGCGCTGCCAGGACTCTCGGCCGCCCTCGGACCAGCGGCGGTCGGGAAGGATCACGGTGCTCAGTCGCATGCCCCCGAGCCTAGGTGGTGGGTCCGGTGGGAGCGGCACCCGGCGGTCCCACGGGCGCCGTCCGGCTCAAGAGCGCGCATGAGTCGCACGCTTGTGCACCGGTCTCCCGCCGGTGGACGAGAATGGGGCCGTGACTTCCGCTACCGAGCCCGAGACCCCGGCGACCCGCCGGCCGGCCGCCACTCCCCGGCTGATCGCCACCGACCTCGACGGCACCCTGCTGCGGGACGACCAGACGGTCTCCGACCGTACGGTCGCGGCCCTCGCGGCCGCCGAGGAGGCCGGCATCGAGGTCTTCTTCGTCACCGGCCGCCCGGCCCGCTGGATGGACGTGGTCAGGGACCACGTCCACGGCCACGGCCTGGCGATCTGCGCCAACGGCGCCGTCGTGGCCGACCTGCACGACGGGGGCCGGTTCATCGAGGTCCGCCCGCTGGAGGAGGCCGCCGCCCTCGCCATCGTGCGGGCGCTGCGCGCCGCCGCTCCCGGCTCCTCCTTCGCCATCGAGCGGACCTCGGGCATCCACTACGAGCCCGAGTACCCGCCCTTCCGGTCCGAGCCGGGCGCGCCGATCGCCTCCGCCGAGGAGCTGCTGGACGGCGCCGACGGCCCCGGGGCGCCCATCATCAAGCTGCTCGCCTTCCACCCCGACATCGCCCCGGACGCCTTCCTGGAGCGGGCCCGCACGGCGGCCGGCGAGCACGGCTCGTTCACCCGCTCCAGCCCGACCGCGCTGCTGGAGATCAGCGGCCCGGGCGTCAGCAAGGCCAGCACCCTCGCCCTGTGGTGCGAGCGGCGCGGCATCGCGTCCGAGGAGGTCGTGGCGTTCGGCGACATGCCCAACGACCTGGAGATGCTCGCCTGGGCGGGCACCTCGTACGCCATGGCCAACGCCCACCCCGAGGTGCTGGCCGCGACCACGTACCGCACCGCGGCCAACACCGAGGACGGCGTGGCGCTGGTCATCGAGCAGATCCTGCACGGCCTGCCCCGCCCGTAGCCGCCCCGGTGCCACCCGCCACCGGCCGCCGCTAGAGGTCGACCCCCCGTGCGCGGAGCCAGCCCACGGGGTCGACGGCCGAGCCGAACTCCGCCGTCCGCCGGATCTCCAGGTGCAGGTGCGGGCCGGTGGAGTTCCCGGTGGTCCCCGACAGGCCGATCCACTCGCCGGCGCGCACCCGCCGCCCCTGCGGCACGATGGGCGCCGACAGGTGGGCGTACTGCGAGTACCAGCCGCTGTCGTGCCGGAGGACCATGCTGATGCCGAAGGGGCCGCCGCACCCGATCGAGGCAACGGTGCCGGCCCCGACCGCCCTGACGGGCGTGCCGATGGGGACGGCGAAGTCCTGTCCGGTGTGCCCGTTGCTCCAGCGCCCGCCCGTGCTCCCGAAGCGGGCGGTGAGCTCGTACGACAGCAGCGGCCGCGTCCAGCCGCCGGAGGAGACCGCCGGCGGGCCGATGGAGCCCTGGTCACCCTCGGTCTCGCCCTGCAGGCCGTCGAGGTCGACGGGCGTGCAGTGGCCGCTGCGGATGGACGCCTCCGCCATGCCGTGCAGGTCGCCGCGCGCCTTGGCCAGCCGCCCCTCGAGGCCGGCCTTCTCGCCGCGCGTCCGGCCGACGTCGGCGTCGACGGCCCCGTAGGGGTCGGCGGGGCTCTCCTCCCCGGCCGCCGGGCGGCGGCTCCGGGCGTCCGCCGCGATCAGTATCCGCGCCAGCCGCTCCCGCCGGTCGGTCTCGCCCGCCCGTGGGGCCGGCAGCCCGACGGGGCCGGCGGCCGCGACCGGCGCGAGGCCGCCGCCGAAGGGCCCGGCGGGGGCGGGCAGGAGGACGGCCGCCATCCACAGGGCGCCCAGGGCCATACCGGAACGATAGGAAGATCGCATGTTCGCGATCCTGACCCGGGCGCCACCCGAGCGCGCCCACACAGGACCGTTCGGCGGAATATTTACGGCTGGACGGCATACCGGAGCCCCACGGGCGGCCCCGGAGCTCCACCGGGGCCGGGTCCGGAGCCAGGCCCGGGGCCGGGCCTCACAAGGGCGCTTCCCACACCACCTTCGTGCCGCCCCCGTCCTCGCCCAGACCAGGCCCGTAGGAGCTCGACCCGCCCAGCGACTCGGCCCGCTTGGCGAGGTTGCGCAGCCCGCTGCGCCGGCCGCCCTCGGGGATGCCGACGCCGTCGTCTGCGACCGTCAGCCGCACCGCCTCCCGACCGTCCGGCAGCGTGACCGTCGCGTCGACCACGACCTCGATCCGGGACGCGCGGGCGTGCCGGAAGGCGTTGGAGAGCGCCTCGCGCAGCGCGGCGATGAGGTTCTTGCCCGTCCGCTCGCCGACCTTCGCGTCGACCGGTCCGACGAACGTCGCGGAGGGCTGGAAGCCGAGCGGCACGGCCGCCGTGCCCAGCTCGCGCAGGACGCGCGTGCGCAGCCCGGCGGGGGCCTCCGTGGGCTCCTGCTGGAGGGCGAAGATCGCCGTCCGGATCTCCTGGATGGTCACGTCCAGCTCGTCGACGGCCTGCCCGACCTTCGTGCTGACCTCCGGTACGACCGCGCGGCGCTGGGCGCTCTCGAGCAGCAGCCCGGTGGCGAACAGCCGCTGGATGACGAGGTCGTGCAGGTCCCGTGCGATGCGGTCGCGGTCCTCGAAGACGGCCAGCCGCTCCCGGTCGCGCTGCGCCTCGGCCAGGACGAGGGCCAGCGCGGCCTGGGCGGCGAACTGCGCCGCCAGGGTGCGCTCGGTGGCGGTGTACTTCCGGGCGCCGCGCGCGCGGGGCGTGGCGAGGGTGCCCAGCACGCGGTCGCCGCTCTTGAGCGGCAGGAGCATGCTCGGGCCGAAGCGGGGCGCCACCTCGGTGATCATGCGGGGGTCGGTGGCCGAGTCGTCGATGAAGACCGGCTCGCCCGCGAGCAGCAGGGAGGCGACCGGGCTGTGCGGCGGTATCACCGTCCCCAGGAGCCCGGTGGGGTCGTCGGCGGAGACGGCCACCATCTCCAGGCCGCCCTCGCCGTCCGGCAGCAGCACGATGCCGGCGGCGGAGTCGGCGAGCCGCCGGGCCTGCTCGGCCACGACGGACAGCGCGTCCTCGGCGTCGCTGCCCGACAGCAGCGCGGTGGTGACGGCCACGGAGCCGTCGATCCAGCGCATGCGCTGGCGGCTCTCGTCGTGCACGCGCGCGTTGCCGATGGCGATGCCCGCCTCCGTCGCCAGGATCTTCACCATGTGCAGGTCCGCGACGCTGAACTCGCCGCCCCCGCGCTTCTCGGTGAGATAGAGGTTGCCGAAGATCTCGCCCCCGACCCGGATCGGTACGCCCAGCGCGTGCTGGCCGTCGGGGAAGGCGGCGATGTCGGCGATGTCCTCGTACTGGTCCGCCGCGACCCCGTATGTGATGAAGTCCGACAGCCCGTGGCCGGAGGGGTCGATGACCCCGATGGCGGCGTACCGGGCGTCGGCGAGCTCGGCGGCGGTCTCGGCGATCCGGTCGAGGGTGCTGTGCAGCTCCGGCCCGGTGCCGACCGAGCGCATGGCCTCCAACAGCTGCGGCACCCGCCCGGTCAGCTCGGTGGACAGGCCCTGGAGGCTGCGGGTGGCCTCCGTGGCGGCGTCCAGCGAGTCCTGGGCGCCTCCCGGCGCCCCGGGGGTGTCCCGCGGGGCTGAGGGCTGATCCGTCGGTGCCATGGACACGAGCCTAATAAGTGCCATTTGCCAGGGAAAGCGCCTTACGGCTGGTGTCCTCGGCGGAGTGCGCGTCGTCGGCGGCCTCCCGCTCCAGCATCCGCCGGAACGGCCCGTTCTCCCGCGCCAGCTCCGCGTACGCCCCCCGCTGCACCACGCGGCCCGCGTCCAGCACGATCACCTCGTCGACCGCCTCGAGCCCGGCCAGCCGGTGGGTGATCAGTACGGCCGTACGACCCTCGGTCGCCGCCAGCAGGTCGGCGGTCAGCGCGTCGGCCGTGGCGAGGTCGAGATGCTCGGCGGGCTCGTCCAGCACCAGCACGGGGAAGTCCGCCAGCAGCGCCCGGGCCAGCGCCAGCCGCTGCCGCTGGCCGCCGGACAGCCGGGCCCCGTGCTCGCCGACCATGGTGTCCAGCCCCTCGGGCAGCCCGTCGACCCAGTCCAGCAGCCGGGCCGCCGACAGCGCCCGCCGCAGGTCGGCGTCGCCCGCGCCGGGGCGCGCGAGGCGCAGGTTCTCACGCAGGGAGCTGTCGAAGATGTGCGCGTCCTGCGCGCACAACCCCACCAGACGCCGCACCCCGTCGCCGTCCATCCGCGCCGCGGGCCGCCCGCCCAGGGTGTACGAGCCCTCCTCGGCGTCCAGGAAGCGCAGCAGCACCTGGGCGAGCGTCGTCTTGCCCGCCCCCGACCGGCCCACCACGGCCACCCGGCGCCCCGCCGTCAGGTCCAGGGCGAACCCTTCCAGGGCCGGCGCCGCCTGCCCCGGATGGCGTGCCGTCAGCCCCTCCACCCGCAGTGGGAACGGCGACGCGGGCGCGGGCTCCGAGCCGTCCCGTACGGGCACGGGCGCGTCCAGCACCTCGTGCACCCGCTCCGCCGAGCGCCGCACCAGATGGCGGCTGCGCACCGCGAGCGGCAGCCCGGCCACCGCCTCGAACGCCGCCAGCGGCACAAGCACGACCACCGCCAGCCACACCCCACTCAGCCGCCCGTCGTGCACCGCCCGTACGCCCACCCACGCCGCAGCGGCCACCGTCAGCCCGCAGACCAGCGCCGACAGGCCGGAGCCGAGGGCGGTGGCGGCGGAGCCCCTGCGGGCGATCCGGGTGAGCTCGCCGTCCACCCGCCGCAGCCGGTCCCACCGGGCGGGCAGCGCACCGGCGACGGTCAGTTCGGCCGTACCGGTCAGCAATTCGACCGTGTGCGAGGAGAGTTCGCCCCGGATGCCCGCCAACTTCCGCTCCGCGCGCCGGGCGACCGCTCCCGACAGGGCCGCCACCACCGGCCCGGCGACCAGCAGCCCGGCGGCGAGCACCGCGCCCGCCTCCGGCAGCAGCCACGCGGTGAAGCCCACGGAGGCCGTGCCGACGACCACGGCCGAGCCGACGGGCAGCGCCCAGCGCAGGAAGTAGTCCTGCAGCGCGTCCACGTCCCCGACCAGCCGCGAGAGCAGATCGCCGCGCATGGCACCCCGCAGCCCGGCGGGGGCGAGCCGCTCGAGGCGCCGGTAGACGGACACCCGCAGCCCGGCCAGCACCCGCAGCGCGGCGTCGTGCGAGACCAGCCGCTCGGCGTAGCGGAAGACCGAACGCCCGATGCCGAAGGCCCGCGTCGCGGTGACGGCGACCATCAGGTAGAGCACGGGAGGCTGCTGCGAGGCCCGCGAGATGAGCCACCCGGAGGTCGCCATGAGCGCGACGGCGCTACCGAGGGCCAGGGAGCCCAGCAGCAGGGCGAGGGCGAACCGCCCCCGCAGGGGGCGCCCGGCGGCCCGTACGCGCGCGAGGGCGCCCGCGCCGGGCCGGGAAGCGGGCGCGGCGGCCTCGGCGCGGTCCGCGGCCTCGGGCACCACCGGCGCCCCGTGCGCCGCCGGGCCGTCGGCCGTCCGGGCGGGCGATCCCCCCGCCGCGAAGGGCCGGCCCCCCAGGCGCACCGCCCGGTCGGCCACGGCGAGCAGCGCCGGCCGGTGCACCACCAGGATCACCGTGCGGCCCTCGGCCAGCCGCCGTACGGCCGCCACCACGGCGGCCTCGGTCTCCCCGTCCAGCGACGCCGTCGGCTCGTCGAGCAGCAGCACCGGCCGGTCGGCCAGGAAGGCCCTGGCCAGCGCCAGGCGCTGGCGCTGGCCGGCGGAGAGCCCCGCCCCGTCCTCGCCGAGCCGGGTGTCAGTGCCGTCCGGCAGCATGGAGACGAACTCGAGCGCGCCGGCCGCCCACAGTGCGTCCCGCACCTGTGCGTCCGTCGCGTCCGGCCGGGCCAGCCGGACGTTCTCGGCGACGGTCCCGGCGAAGAGGTGGGGTCGTTGCGGAACCCAGGCCACCTGGTTCCGCCAGCTGTCGGGGGAGAGCGATGCCAGGTCCGTACCGCCCAGGAACACGCGCCCGCTCGCGGGCCGTTCGAAGCCCAGCAGCACGTTCAGCAGCGTGGACTTGCCCGCTCCGCTGGCGCCCGTCACCGCCACCGTCTCCCCGGCCCCCACCTCGAACGAGGTTTCGGCCAGGGAGGGTTCGGTGCGGCCCGTGTGCCGCACCACGAGCCGGTCGATCGTCAGCGCCGCGCCGCGCGCGTCCGGCGCCGGCAGCGTGCCCGCCGGCGCGGGCGCGGTCTCCAGCACCGCGAACACCTCGTCCGCGGCGGCCAGTCCCTCGGCCGCCGCGTGGTACTGCGCGCCGACCTGACGGAGCGGCAGATACGCCTCGGGGGCCAGGACGAGCACCATCAGGCCGGTGGCCAGGTCGAGTTCGCCGTGCACGAGCCGCATGCCGATGCCGACGGCGACGAGCGCCACCGACACCGTCGAGAGCAGTTCCAGTGCGAAGGAGGACAGGAAGGCCAGCCGCAGCGTCCGCAGCGTCGCCCGCCGGTAGTCGGCGGTGATCGCGCGGATCGACTCGGCCTGCGCCTTGGCGCGGCCGAAGACCTTGAGCGTGGGCAGCCCGGCGACGACGTCGAGGAAGTGCCCGGACAGCCGGGACAGCAGCCGCCACTGCCGGTCCATCCGGCTCTGGGTGGCCCAGCCGATGAGGGCCATGAACAGGGGGATGAGGGGAAGCGTGAGGACGATGACGAGCGCCGAGAGCCAGTCGGCGGTGACGATGCGGGCCAGGACGGCCACGGGCACCACGGCCGCGAGACCGAGCTGGGGCAGATAGCGGGCGAAGTAGTCGTCCAGCGCGTCGATTCCGCGGGTGGCGAGCGCGGTGAGCTCGCCGGTGCTCCGGCCGGCCCGGCCCGGGCCGAGCCGGCTCGCGTGCTCCAGCAGCCGGGTCCGCAGCGCGGACTTGACCGCCGCGCTCGCCCGGTGCGCGGCCAGCTCGGTCAGCCAGGACACCGCCGCCCGGCCCAGGGCGACGGCGGCCAGCAGCGCCAGCGGAACGGCCAGGTCACCGGCCGTGCGCCCGTCCTGGAAGGAGCCGGTCACCACCTCGGCGATCAGCATCGCCTGGGCGATGACCAGCCCGGCCCCCGCGAGGCCCAGGACGACGGAGGCGGCGAGGAAGAAGCGGGTCGCGGAAGCGTGCTTCAGCAGCCGGGGGTCGATGGGCCTCATGGCGCGAACCTCTCGGTCTCGGTGCGCTGTTCGGTCTCAGTGCGCTGCCGGGATGTGCCGGGTGCTGATCCGCTTGCGGAACACCCAGTAGGTCCAGGCCTGGTAGCCCACGATCAGCGGGGTCGCGAAGCCCGCGACCCACGTCATGATCTTCAGCGTGTAGGGGCTGGAGGCGGACCCGGCGGCGGTCAGGCTCCAGGCCGGGTCGGTGGAGGAGGGCAGCACGTCGGGGAAGAGGGCGAGGAACACCGTGGCGAAGACCGCCACGACCGTCACTCCCGACAGGGCGAACGCCCAGCCCTCCCGGCCCGCCCGGTTGAGGGCCAGGGCCGCGAGCAGCGCCACCACGGCGACGACCGTCGCCGGCAGGCTGCGGCCGTTGCCGTACGCCGCCTGGGTCCAGGCCAGGAAGGCCACGGCGAGCGCCAGCGCCGCCAGGCCGTACCACCGCGCCTGGGCCCTGGCCCGGTGCCGGATGTCCCCGTCGGTCTTCAGCGCCGCGAAGACCGCGCCGTGGAAGGTGAACAGCACCAGCGTGAACAGGCCGCCGAGCAGGGCGTACGGGCCCAGCAGGTCGAGCACGTCACCGGAGAAGTTCTTGTCCGGCCCGATCGGCACGCCGCGCACGATGTCGGCGAAGGCCACGCCCCACAGGAAGGCGGGCAGCAGCGAGCACCAGAAGATCGCGTGCTCCCAGTTGCGCTGCCAGCGCTCCCCGGGCCGCTTGTGCCGGTACTCGAAGGCCACGCCGCGCACGATCAGGCAGACCAGGACGGCCAGCAGCGGCAGGTAGAAGCCGCTGAAGAGGGTCGCGTACCAGTCGGGGAAGGCCGCGAAGGTGGCACCGGCCGCGGTGATCAGCCAGACCTCGTTGCCGTCCCAGACCGGGCCGATCGTGTTGATCAGGACCCGGCGTTCGGTGCGGTCCCGGGCCAGCAGCCGGGTCAGGACGCCGATGCCGAAGTCGAAGCCCTCGAGGAAGAAGTAGCCGGTCCACAGGACGGCGATCATCAGGAACCAGAAGTCGTGGAGGTGCATGGTGGTCTCTCCTTCCGACGCGCGTCAGTACGCGAAGGTCATCGGCTTGTCGGCGTCCTCGGGCTGTCCACCGGAGGGCATGCGCAGCCGGGGGTCCTTCGCCGGGGGCTTCTCGTCGGTGTCCGGACCGGCCGTGCCGTACTTCACCAGCAGCCTGACCTCGACCACCGCGAGCACCGCGTACAGCGCGGTGAAGACGATCATGGAGGTGAGGACCTCGCCCTGGCTCACGCCGGGCGAGACCGCGTTGCCGGTCTTCATCAGCCCGTAGACGGCCCAGGGCTGGCGGCCCATCTCGGTGAAGATCCAGCCGAAGGAGTTGGCGATCAGCGGGAAGCCCATGGTGAGGATGCCGATGCGCCAGGACCACTTGGTGAAGAAGGGGCTCATCTCGCGCGTCTTCGTCAGCATCAACCGCGGGATCTCGCCCTCGGCGGTGCGGTACTCGGGCGCCAGCCAGAACTTCTTGCGCGTGGTCCACAGGCCGATGAGCGCGGCGACGAAGGAGGTCATCCCGAAGCCGATCATGAGGCGGAAGCCCCAGAAGGTCATGAAGATGCTGGGGATGTAGTCCTCGGGGTCACCGCCGTAGAGCGCCGCCTCCTTGGCGGCGATGTCGTTGATGCCGGGGACGGCGTCGGAGAAGTTGTTGTGGGCGAGGAAGGAGAGCAGGCCGGGGATCTCTATCTCGACGCTGTTGTGGCCCTTGCCGACGTCGCCGACCGCGAAGACCGAGAACGGCGCCGGCGACTGGGTCTCCCACAGCGCCTCGGCGGCCGCCATCTTCATCGGCTGCTGCTCGAACATCACCTTGCCCAGCTCGTCGCCGCTGACCGCCGTGCCCAGACCGGCGATCACCGCCACCACCAGGCCGACCCGCAGCGAGGTCAGCATCGCCGGAAGCTGCCTGCGCTGCTTCTCGCCGAGCTCCTCGCCCTTGATCCGGCGGCGCTTGGCGCGCCACAGGTGGAAGGAGGAGACGCCCACGACGAACGCGGCGCCGGTGAGGAAGGCCGCGGTGAGGGTGTGGAAGACGACGACCAGGGTGGTGTTCTGCGTGAGCACGGCCCAGATGTCGGTGAGCTGCGCCTTGCCGGTCGCCTTGTCGACGGTGTAGCCGACGGGGTGCTGCATCCAGGAGTTGGCGGCCAGGATGAAGTAGGAGGAGAGGATCGTGCCGACGGCCACGATCCATATGCACGCGCAGTGGATCTTCTTGGGCAGCTTGTCCCAGCCGAAGATCCACAGGCCGATGAAGGTCGACTCGAAGAAGAAGGCGAGCAGCGCCTCCATCGCGAGCGGGGCGCCGAAGACGTCACCGACGAAGCGCGAGTAGTCGGACCAGTTCATGCCGAACTGGAACTCCTGCACGATGCCCGTGACCACGCCCATCGCGATGTTGATCAGGAAGAGCTTCCCCCAGAACTTCGTGGCGTGGAAGTACTTCTCCTTGCCGGTGCGGACCCAGGCCGTCTCCAGGCCGGCCGTGATCGCGGCGAGGCTGATCGTGAGCGGGACGAAGAGGAAGTGGTAGACGGTCGTGATGCCGAACTGCCAGCGGGCCAGCGTTTCCGGAGCCAAAGCCAGATTCACTCGGTCTCTCCTTGCCTCTGGCGCCCCCGCCGACGCGTGCCGCCGACGCTTTGCCCCCGTATGACACAGATAAAGAAGGACATAAAGGCGCGCTTGTGAACGCGTTCACATTCACAAGCATTATTGCGCACCGGCTTTTCGGCCAAGAAAGCGGGGTACCCCCTTCGGCCCTGGCGCGAAGGGGTACCCCGTCTGCTGATGGTCCGTACGGCCCCGGGGGCGTACGGACGCCGCGGCTACAGCTCCTTGCGGAACTCCTCCGCCGCGCGCAGGAACAGGTCGTTCCCCTCCACCTCGCCGATGGTCACGCGCACGCCCTCCGGGAACGGCCGGACGACCACGCCCGCGCGCTCGCACGCGGCCGCGAAGTCCTGCGACCGCTCCCCCAGCGGCAGCCACACGAAGTTGGCCTGCGACTCCGGCAGCGTCCAGCCCTGCCCGGCCAGCGCCGCGACCACCCGCGTCCGCTCCGCCACCAGCGCGTCCACCCGCTCGCGCAGCGCGTCCTCGCTGCGCAGCGAGGCGACCGCCGCGTCCTGGGCCACCTGGCTCACGCCGAACGGCACCGCCGTCTTGCGCAGCGCCGCCGCGACCGGCTCGTGCGCGACGGCGAAGCCGATCCGCAGCCCGGCCAGGCCGTACGCCTTGGAGAAGGTCCGCAGGACGCAGACGTTCGGGCGGGTGCGGTAGAGGTCGATGCCGTCCGGGACGTTCTCGTCGCGGATGAACTCCAGGTACGCCTCGTCGAGGACCACCAGGATGTCGGCGGGCACCCGGTCCAGGAAGGACTCCAGCTCGGCCCGGCGCACGACCGTACCGGTGGGGTTGTTGGGGTTGCAGACGAAGATCAGCCGGGTCCGCTCGGTGATCGCGGCGAGCATCGCCTCCAGGTCGTGGACGTCCCCCTCGGTCAGCGGGACCGGGACCGGAGTGGCCCCCGAGACCTGGGTGATGATCGGGTACGCCTCGAACGACCGCCAGGCGTAGATCACCTCGTCGCCCGGCCCCGCCGTCGCCTGCACCAGCTGCTGCGCCACGCCGACCGAACCGGTGCCCGTGGCCAGGTGCGACAGCGGGACGTCGAAGCGCTCCGCCAGCTCGGCCATCAGGCCCGCGCACGCCATGTCGGGGTAGCGGTTGAAGGAAGCGGCCGCGGTGAGAGCGCTCTCGAGCACGCCGGGCAGCGGCGGATAGGGGTTCTCGTTGGAGGACAGCTTGTACGCGACCGGTCCGCCGGGCGCCGCAGGCCGGCCCGGCTTGTAGGTCGGCACGCTGTCCAGGGCCGCGCGCAGCTTCGGGGTCTTCTCGGTCACCGCTGGTCCTCCTCCACTGAAGCCAATACTGCACACCTTATGAGGATTGACCCGGGCGGCGTCCAGAGCTGAGGGAGCGCTCCTCTTTTCGGCGCGCGCCGTGGCGGACGCCGTGGCGCGCATCCCCCGTGAAGGTGAGTTGAGACCTCTTCGAGACCTGGACCGGTGCCGAGACGCGGATCCACCAGAGGGCGACAGCCCACCGTGGACGGGCTCAACCACCTGCATTTCCATGATCATTGAAGGAAATCGGTAGAGCAGAAACGTGCCTGTCAACAGTCAAACTCGGTGCCCTGCCAAAGGACCACCCGAGCCCTACTATCGGCTCGCCATGACAGCAGCAGGGAAGCATCAGGTGAGCCGGGCGGATCCGTCCCGCAGGGGCAGCCGGCAGGGGCGGGCGGGCATCCGTGATGTGGCCGCCGCCGCCGGGGTTTCGATCACGACCGTCTCCGACGCGCTCAACGGCAAGGGCCGGCTACCGGACGCGACCCGCCGCCATGTCCGCGAGGTCGCCGACCGGCTGGGCTATCGCCCGTCCGCCGCGGCCCGCACCCTCCGTACGGGAAAGTCGGGCCTCATCGGCCTCACCGTCACCACATACGGGGATGAACCTTTCACCTTCACCGAGTTCGCCTATTTCGCGGAGATGGCGAGAGCGGCCACGTCCGCCGCGCTGGCGCGCGGCTACGCCCTGGTCATCCTCCCCGCCACCTCCCGGCACGACGTGTGGTCGAACGTCGCTCTCGACGGCACCGTGGTCATCGACCCCTCCGACCACGACCCCGTCGTCTCCGACCTGGTCCGCCAGGGCATCCCCGTGGTCTCCGACGGCCGCCCCGCGGGCACCCTGCCCGTGACGGCCTGGGTCGACAACGACCACGAGGCCGCCGTGCTGGGCATCCTCGACCACCTCGCGGACGCCGGGGCCCGCCGGATCGGCCTGCTCACCGGCACCACCACGGACACCTACACGCGCCTGTCCACCACCGCCTACCTGCGATGGTGCGAGCGCGTCGGCCAGGACCCGGTCTACGAGGAGTACCCCGCCCACGACCCCTGCGCCGGCGCCGTGGCCGCCGACCGCCTGCTGGCCCGCCCCGACCGTCCCGACGCGGTGTACGGGCTGTTCGACCCCAACGGCACCGATCTGCTCGCCGCCGCCCGCCGCTACGGGCTGCGCGTGCCCGACGACCTGCTGCTCGTCTGCTGCAGCGAGTCCACCGTCTACGCCACGACCGAGCCGCCCATCACCACGCTCTCGCTCAAGCCCCGGCGCATCGGCACCGCGGTCGTCCAGCTCCTGATCGACGCCATCGAGGGCCTGGACACCGGCCGGCCGGTGGAACAGGTCATACCCACCGAACTGATCGTGCGGACCTCGTCCCAGCGACGCCCGCCGCGCACCACCGTCAGCGCGCCGCGCGGACCCGCCGCGACCTGACGCACGTCCCCCGGAAACCTCCCGGCGACCCGCCGCGGGGCCCGGCGAACGTCCCACGGCCCGACCCGCGTCAACCGGAAGTGAACCCGCATCCGGCGCACGGGCAAGCCGGCCGAGACCCGGGGGAGCCGCCCCGGCACGCTGCTGACCGGCGCGAACGGCTCATTTAACGGCTCATTTGGGGAGAAATGACCGGCGATCCCGGTCTCCTGCCCCGATTCACGGCCCCTGGTGCGTCACAAGCCGCGACGGTCATTCCTATGATGGGCGCACGACACCACGGACCGCCATCGACCAGGCAAGGTCCACAAGGTGCACGGCGGCGCGATGGTGGAGGGGTCGATGACTCAGGGGGCCGGGCAGGCGGCACGGACCACGGCGGCGATGGCGCCCTTCCCCGGGTACGCCGCGCCCGGTCCTGTTCCGGGCTACGCGCACACCGCCCCGCCCGCGCCGGAGTATCCGGAGTACCCCCCGGGCTACACCCCGACCGCCCGCGACCTGCCGGTGATCGGCCCGGGCGTGCCGCGGGACGTGCCCACCGTGGAACTGACCCCCATCGCCCCGCCCCAGCCGCAGCAGCAGCCCCAGCAGCACCAGGGCGCGCCCGTCGGCCGCGGCCCGCTGTACGTGGTCGGCGATGTGCACGGCTACCTGGACGAGCTCTACGAGGCGCTCGCCGCCCAGGGGCTCATCGACGCCCACGGCCACTGGGCCGCGGGCAACGCCCGGCTGTGGTTCCTCGGTGACTTCACCGACCGGGGCCCGGACGGCGTCGGCGTGATCGACCTGGTCATGCGGCTGTCCGCCGAGGCAGCCGCCGCCGGCGGCTACTGCAAGGCCCTCATGGGCAACCACGAGCTGCTGCTCATCGGCGCCAAGCGGTTCTCCGACACCCCCGTGAACTCCGGCGCCGGCACCGCCTCCTTCCAGGCCGCCTGGCTGCTCAACGGCGGCCAGCGCACCGACATGGAGCGCCTGGAGGACCACCACCTGCAGTGGATGTCCCGCCTCGACGCGATCGCCGAGGAGGACGGGCACCTGCTGGTGCACTCCGACACCACCGCCTACCTCGACTACGGCGACTCCATCGAGGCCGTCAACGACGCCGTCACCGAGGCGCTGCAGCGCAACGACCCCGACGAGTGCTGGGACCTGTTCCGCAAGTTCACCAAGCGGTTCGCCTTCCGCGACGAGGACGCGGGCCCCGTGGCCGTGCGGGAGCTGCTGCAGACCTACGGCGGCAGCCGCATCGTCCACGGCCACAGCCCCATCCCCTATCTGCTGGGCGAGGTCGGCACCGAGGACGCCGACGGCGAGGACGGCACTCCGCTGGTCGAGGGACCCCATCTGTACGCCGACGGGCTCGCCCTCGCCATGGACGGCGGGGTCACGATGGCCGGAAAACTGCTGGTAGTGCAACTTCCGCTGGCGGGCTGAGGGTTCAGCGGGCCGGTGCACGGGCAAGTGTGGAGTTCCACCGCCTCGGGGTAATTCGGGAAACCCGCTGTCACCCCGCGCCGGTGCGGCTCTACCATCGGCTTATCCGTAGCAGGCTCTCCTCCGTTTCCGCCCACTGCCCGGTACAAGCCGGCACCAGGCCCTACGGAGCATCGGGGGATGCACATGAACAGCGTTCCGCACCTGCTGGCCGAGGACCGCCCGGAATTCGAGCGGGTTCTCGACCAGGCGCTGCGTACCGCGAACCATGACCCGGAACTCGCCGCCGCGATAGGACAGCGGCTCAATACCGAACAGCTGCGCGCCATGGCGATGAGCGCCATGACCGCCATCTCCGCCTGTGCGATGGCGGAATACGAAAGCCTCCTCGCCGCCCGCGAGGACGTGCGCACCCGTTCGTCGGCCGCCCAGCCGCAGCCGGCCGGTGCCGGAATAGGCCACCCCGGCGAGAGCGGTCACGGCGCTCCGCTCGCCCCCGCCGCCGCGTCCGACGTCCCCGAGGGCCAGGGCGCGGGCGCCGGCGCCGTCCTCGCCGTGCTGGCCCCGGTCCTCGCCGGGATCGCCGCGTTCCTTTTTCTTCTCATCGGTTATGTCATGCGAACGGTCGGGGAGGGCGAGTCCGTCGCCCGCCCCATGATCTCGATCGGCTGGTGGTTCGGCGCCTTCACGGTCGCCGGAGTGCTCGTCGCGATGTCCGGGATGCTGCGCACCGCCCTGCGCAACGGCCGGCGTGAGGACGAGGCCCCACCGCGCGACCACCTCGCCGAGGAGGTCACGCGGGCCCATGAGGCCTGGCGGCAGGCGCTGCTCGAGCGGGGCGTACGGCCCTTCCTCCGGGAGGCGTTGGCCAAGGCCCCTCCGGCACCGCGTCGTCCCCGTAACCCCAGGAAACCCACCGGCCCCAGCCGGACGTCCCACCTCGGCTACTCCCGCCCCGGCTTCTCCAGCCCCGACAGCGGTCCCTCCACCCCCACCCGCACCGGCCGCCCCGGCCCGGACCGCCCCGGTCCGGACGCGGGAGGGCCGGACCACCGGGCCGACTAGGCCCGGCGGTCCGGCCGGTGACCGCGCGACCGGCCGCTCGGCGGCCGGTCGCCCGGCCTACTCCGCGATCGGCAGGTAGACGCGGTTGCCCGAGGCCGCGAACTCCTTGGACTTCTGCTCCATCCCGGCCGCGGCCTCGGCGTCGACCGCGAGGTCGCCGCCGTGCTCGCGGCGGATGTCCTGCGAGATCTTCATCGAGCAGAACTTGGGCCCGCACATCGAGCAGAAGTGCGCCGTCTTCGCGGGCTCCGCCGGCAGCGTCTCGTCGTGGAAGGCGCGGGCGGTGTCCGGGTCGAGGGCCAGGTTGAACTGGTCCTCCCAGCGGAACTCGAAGCGCGCGTCGGACAGCGCGTCGTCCCACTCCTGGGCGCCCGGGTGACCCTTGGCCAGGTCCGCCGCATGGGCCGCGATCTTGTACGTGATGACGCCGGTCTTCACGTCGTCGCGGTCCGGCAGGCCGAGGTGCTCCTTGGGCGTGACGTAGCAGAGCATCGCCGTGCCCCACCAGGCGATCATCGCGGCGCCGATGCCGGACGTGATGTGGTCGTAGGCGGGCGCGACGTCCGTGGTGAGCGGGCCGAGCGTGTAGAACGGCGCCTCCTCGCAGATCTCCTGCTGGAGGTCGATGTTCTCCTTGATCTTGTGCATCGGGACATGGCCCGGGCCCTCGATCATCGTCTGCACGTTGTGCCGCTTGGCGATGGTGTTGAGCTCGCCGAGCGTCTTGAGCTCGGCGAACTGCGCCGCGTCGTTGGCGTCCGCGATCGAGCCGGGGCGCAGCCCGTCGCCGAGCGAGTACGTCACGTCGTAGGCGGCGAGGATCTCGCAGAGCTCCTCGAAGTGGGTGTAGAGGAAGTTCTCCTTGTGGTGCGCCAGGCACCAGGCGGCCATGATCGAGCCGCCGCGCGAGACGATGCCGGTCTTGCGGCGCGCGGTCAGCGGCACGTAGGGCAGCAGCACGCCCGCGTGCACGGTCATGTAGTCCACGCCCTGCTCGGCCTGCTCGATGACCGTGTCCTTGTAGATCTCCCAGGTCAGGTCCTCGGCCTTGCCGTCGACCTTCTCCAGGGCCTGGTAGAGGGGCACGGTGCCGATGGGGACGGGTGAGTTGCGCAGCACCCACTCGCGGGTGGTGTGGATGTTGCGGCCGGTGGAGAGGTCCATGACCGTGTCGGCTCCCCAGCGGGTGGCCCAGGTCATCTTCTCCACCTCCTCCTCGATGGAGGAGGTGACGGCGGAGTTGCCGATGTTGGCGTTCACCTTCACCAGGAACCGCTTGCCGATGATCATCGGCTCGATCTCCGGGTGGTTCACGTTCGCCGGGAGCACGGCACGACCGGCCGCGATCTCCTCCCGGACGATCTCGGCGGAGACGTTCTCGCGCAGGGCGACGTACTCCATCTCCGCGGTGATCTCACCGCGCCGGGCGTACGCCAGCTGGGTCACCGCGGCGCCGTCCCGGCCCCGGCGGGGCAGGCGCGGGCGGCCGGGGAAGACCGCGTCGAGGTTCTTCAGGCCCCCGCGCGGTGAGGTGTGCTTGATGCCGTCGTCCTCCGGGCGCATGGGGCGCCCGGCGTACTCCTCCGTGTCGCCACGGCCGATGATCCAGTTCTCCCGCAGCGGCGTCAGGCCGCGGCGGACGTCCGTCTCGATCGCCGGGTCGGTGTACGGGCCGGAGGTGTCGTACAGCTGTACGTCCTGCCCGTTGGTGAGGTGCACCCGTCGCACCGGAACCCGCAGGTCCGGCCGCGAACCCGTCACATAGTCCTTGTGCCAGCCGATCTTCGCGTCGGACTCGGCGGCAGACATGCGTGCATCCTGCGAGGTCATGAGACCAGTAACTCCCTACGCCGGCATTACCCGGTAACAGGTTCGGCGGTCGGCGCAGCGGCTTCCGTACATTTCTTCGTACGGACGTCAGCGCCCTCTCAGCCCGGTGCTCCGAGCTCCCGCGATTGCAAAGGTGCCACCACGCTAGCGCCTCTCCGGCGGGGAGGACCAGTGGGGCTTGCGATGATGCCCCGGTGACCAGCACCAGCCATCCCCCCCAACGTCACTCGCACGGCCATGCGCACAGCCACTCGCACAGCCATGGCCCCGCGACCCCCGTCTCGGCACATCTGCGCAAGGTGATCGCCGCCGTTCTCGTCCCGTTCGCGGCCGCGGTCGTGGCCGGCCTGATCATCCTGTGGCCCGGTGGCGTCCCACCGCATCCGCACACGGGACTGGGCCTCGACCAGCAGACCGAATCGGGCCGGGTCGTGAAGATCGAGGAGCTCGACTGCCCCAAGTCCGGTGCTCAACCGCCCCCGTCACAGCAGCAACAGGGAGCGCCTCAGCCCACCAAGGGCAAGTGCGAGAAGGCCGAGATCGAGGTGACCTCGGGCAAGGACAAGGGCCACACCTTCACGGAGATGGTGCAGCCGGACGCCTCGCGCCGCTACGACGTGGGCCAGGAGGTCGTCCTGGCCTACGCCCCGAAGGCGCCGGAGGCCCTTCGCTATTCGGTCACCGACGTGAACCGGACACTGCCGATGGCCATACTCGCGGGCATCTTCGCCCTGTCGGTCGTGGTGGTGGGCCGGCTGCGCGGCATCTTCGCGCTGGTGGCGCTGGTCATCAGCTTCGGCGTGCTGACGATGTTCATCCTCCCGGCCATCCTGCAGGGCTCCGATCCCCTGCTCGTCGCGGTGGTGGGCGGCAGCGCGATCATGCTGATCGCGCTCTACATGTGTCATGGGCTCAACGCCCGCACCTCCGTCGCCGTCCTCGGAACGCTGACGTCCCTGCTGGTCATCGGCCTGCTCGGGTCGTTCTTCATCGACTGGGCGCACCTGACGGGCAACACCGACGACCAGACGGGCCTGGTGCACGGGCTCTATCCGCAGATCGAGATCCGCGGCCTGCTGCTGGCCGGGATCATCATCGGCTCGCTGGGCGTGCTGGACGACGTCACGGTGACCCAGACGTCGGCGGTGTGGGAGCTGAAGGAGGCCGACCCCACGGCCAATTGGCGGAAACTGTACGGCTCGGCGATGCGCATCGGCCGGGACCACATCGCCTCCGTGGTGAACACGCTGGTACTGGCGTACGCGGGCGCCTCGCTGCCGCTGTTGCTGCTGTTCTCGATCGCGGACAGCGGGGTGAGCACGGTGGCGACCAGCGAGATCGTCGCGGCGGAGATCGTCCGCACGCTGGTCGGCAGCATCGGGCTGGTGGCCTCGGTCCCGGTGACGACCGTGCTGGCGGCGCTCGTTGTCAGCGCCGACCGGCAGACGGCGACCACGGGGAGGGGAAGGGCGCGCGGAGGCAGGCGGCGCCGCGCGAAGTGATCGACGGGTGATCGACGGTGGTCGACGGGTGGTCCGCCGGGGTTCGGTGAACTGGGGAGGGTCACGGGGACGATCGGCCCGGGCGTCGTCAACGGCCCCGGCGGGGGGTGGCAGTTGTTCGCGACCATGGGCACGGCCTGCGGGCCGGACATCGGTGCGAAAGGTGACAGTGTCGACAAAACCACTGTGAAGGGAGCAGCGGCGGGGGAAGCGGCGGCGGTCCGGCGGTCCGGACTGCGGCGACCGCGCCGCGGGGGGTGGCACCGCGCGCCGAGCGGGTGCCGATCGGGGAGGGCGCCAGCCGACCGGGCCGGTCGGCCCGCTAACCGGCGTTCTGACCCTCGGGATTGCCGGCGAGGATGCTGTCCAGCGCCGCGGCGAGCTCGTAGTCGAAGTCGGCGACCGTGCGCTCCTCGCCCAGCGGGGCCACGCGGTCGGTGCGGTCGAGGAAGGCCACCAGCGGCGCCGCGCCCGCCCGGAACAGCGCGCCCTCCCCACCCACTTGCAGCCGGATGAAGACGTCCGACAGGTGCTGGGAGGAGGCGGGGGCGATGTGCACATCGCCCTCGCCGGACGGCTGGCTCAGCCCGTCGAGCAGCAACTCGCGGGCGAAGGCCCAGGTCACCGGGGCGTCGCCGGGGAGGTGGAAGGTGAACTTCACCGCGTACGGATCACTGCTGTCGTAGCCCAGCTCCACCGGGATCCGGAAGGACAGCTCCTCGGAGACGAGGAACGTCATGACCACTTCTGCCTGAACTGTGTCGCGCATCGCCCAATGCCCCGTCTTCGTCGGTTTGGCAGGGATTGAAGCCTGATGGCCCCAATGACGCCATAGTCTGACAAGAACGCCCAGTGGATCACAAGGAGTGATTTTCCAGTTACTCATGGAGACCGAGGGTGAGCATACGAGCTCGCCGACTCTGGAGCGTAGCGACTCGACTACTGCATGGAGTCGTAACCAGGGGATTTGCTGGCACGGAACAGCCGAGAACTGGCCAAAGTGGCCCGAGGGCGCACGGATTACCGTTTACGCCCCCGGGCTTCGCGTTCACGTTGACGGAGAGATGTTGACGGAAGAGATAACTCCCCGCCTTCCGCTTCGTTGAGTTGACCGAGCGGACACCGAACGGTGGCGTGGGCGACGCCGCCTGCCGGTGGGGACGTTCCGGGCGGCACGTCACGTCCGGAACGACCGGCCCCTACCAGTCGCCCCTCGACGACGAGGACGACGTGAACTTCTTGACGACGAAGATCAGGCCACCGACGAGAGCGACCAGCAGCAGCGCCTTGAAGAGCAGGCTGATGACAAAGCCGAGCACGCTCATGATCAGGCTGCCGAACACCAGCAGGACGAGGACCGGCACGGCGATCCACTTCACCCACCACGGCATCCCGTCGAATATCCCCTTCTCGGCCATGTCGATCCCTGCTCTCCGCTTCGCGCGTGATTTCACGCGGCCTCGTCACATCACGGCCGGTCGGACTTCCACGGCGAATGCCGTGGGGGGAGTCTGCGGCCGCCCGGAGCGGAATGCCCCGGCCTGCATTCGATGCTAGGGCGGCGGGACCTTCCGGCGGGGCCCGCGCAGCCCCCGTCCTCCCCTGAACCGCCCCCTACGGGATCGCGGGGTCCGGCTCAGCTCTCGGGCGGAGAGAAGACCACCAGAACCCTCAGATCCTCGCTGATGTGGTGGAAGCGGTGGACCACCCCGGCGGGGACGTACACCACGCTGCCGCGCCCCACCGTCGTGGTCTCCTCCCCGACCGTGACGGACGCCCGGCCGCTCATCACCACGTACACCTCGTCCTGGAGGTGCGGCCCCTGGGGGTCGGCGTCGCCGGCGTTCAGCGCGTACAGCCCGACGGACATGTTCCGTTCGCGCAGGAACTGCAGGTAGGCGCCGTCATTGGCGACCCGCTCGGCCTCGAGCTCATCCAGCCGGAACGCTTTCATGCGTGGTCCATCCCTCGCCGTACCGATCGCCGCGCCGGTCACCCCGGCGCCCGCGCCCATCGAGCGGATCTTCATCGACCGCGCCCGTCTGCAACGATCTCACCATGAAGAATTTCGTAGTCAAGACGATCGCCAACGCGGCGGCCCTGGCGGTAGCCATCTGGCTGCTCAAGGGCATCACCCTGTCCGGCGAGAACACCGCCCGCAAGGTGGTCACGCTCTTCCTCGTCGCGCTCGTCTTCGGCGCGGTCAACTTCATCGTCAAGCCGGTGGTGAAGCTGCTGTCGTTCCCGCTCTTCATCCTCACCCTCGGCCTGATCACGCTGGTCATCAACGCCCTGATGCTGTTGCTGACCTCGTGGCTCGCGGACCGGCTGGACCTGGCCTTCCACGTGGGCGGCTTCTGGCCCGCCCTGGTCGGCGGCGTGATCATCTCCGTCGTGGCCTGGGCGATGCACATGATCCTGCCGGACGAGAACGACTGACGGCGGGCCGCGTCCGGCGTCGGCGGACCACGGCACGAGGACGGCTCGAGCCTCCCCCCTCTTGGCTCGAGCCGTCGCGGCTCCACGCGTGAAGAACCGCGCGACCCAGGCTAGTTGACTCTGCGTCAGTGTCCAATCACGCTAGCGACACAGACCTATCGACTTATTTATAGTTCCCCTACGGCCGATGGCGGCGAACAAGGGGATGACAGCATGGATCTGGCCCTTTTACGCACATTCGTCACGGTGCACCGGGCTGGCTCCTTCACCCGTGCCGCCGCCCTGCTCGGCCTCTCCCAGCCCGCCGTCACCAGCCAGATCAGGACCCTGGAACGACAGCTGGGCCGCCCCCTCTTCCTGCGTCAGGCCCGCGGCGTGCGCCCCACCACCACCGGCGACGAGCTCGCCCACAAGATCGCCCCGCATGTCGACGCCCTGTTGGAGATCGCCGAGGCCGACCTCGACGACCAGCGGGCCAACCGCACACTGCACCTGGCCGGTCCCCCCGAGTTCACCGCCCTGCGCGCACTGCCCGCGCTCACGCCCCTCATCGTCCAGGGGCTGACCGTGCGCGCCGCCCACGGCATGGCCGAGGACCTCTTCGACGGCCTGGGCGCCGGCCATCACGACCTCGTCGTCACCACTTCCCGCCCGCGCGGACGGCTGCTGGCCGCCACGCCCCTCTGCGACGAGGAGCACGTCCTGGTCGCAGGCCCCCGCTGGGCGGCCCGCCTGGGAGGCGCCGCCGTCGTCCGCGACAAGGGCGTGCACGCGCTGGAGGACCTGCCCGTCGTCGAGGTCCACGAGAGCCTGCCGTTCGTCTCCCGCTACTGGGCCGCCGTCTTCGACACCAAGCCCACCGCCGCGGGCGCCGTCATCGCCCCCGACCTGCGCGCCGTCCTCTCCTGCGTCGCGGCCGGGGCCGGCATCGGCGTCCTGCCGCGCTACCTGTGCGGCGACGCCCTCGACAGCGGGGAGGTGGTCGCCCTGCTCGACCCGCCGGTGCCCCCGCTGCGCACCTATTTTCTGGTCGTCCGGGCCGGCTCCCTGGCCCACCCGCATCTGGCCAGGGCGCACGAGTGGCTGTTGCGTGCTGCCGTTTCCTGGTGAGAAAGGGTTTCGCGGAGGGGACCGTGCGGCAGATGTCCCCTATGACCGAACGGCCCGTGGTCAAACGCACCGCCCGCGCCATCCTGCTCGACGGCGAGCCCGGCTCCGACGCGCTCGACATGATCCTCATCAAACGCACCAAGCCCGACGAGGCCCCGTACTGGATCACCCCCGGCGGAGGAGTCGAGCCCGAGGACCCGACCGTCGTCGCCGCCCTCCACCGGGAGGTCGACGAAGAGCTCGGGGCGAAAGTCGTCGACGTGGTCCCCGCCTTCGTCGACACCGTCTCGCACTCCCTGCACCACGCCGCCCACGGCGTGAAGGTGCAGCACTTCTTCGTCTGCCGGCTCGCCTCCATGGATCTCTCGCGCCGCCACGGCCCCGAGGTGGACGAGCCCCTCGGCACATACGAGGTCGTCCGCATCCCCTTCACCCGGGCGGGCATCGACTCGGTGGAGGTGGTGCCGCCGTCGCTGCGCGCCTTCCTCCACGCCAACATCGAGGGCGTACGCGCCCTGCTCGCCGCCGACCTGGGGTGACGGGCCGGCCCATCGGACACCCCCTAGGTCGCGGACGCCGTCAGCTCGTCGAGCGAGTCGTGCCGTATGCGATCGGCGGGCATGCCGATGCCGACCAGGGTGTCCACGCCGCTGCGGATCATGCCGGGAGGACCGGAGAGATACGCGTCGTAGGCGTTCCACGGCCCGTACTTACGGACGACCTGAGGCAGTTGCCCGCTCAGGCCGAGGGTGGGGCCGTCGGAGATCACCGGACGGACCATGAGCCAGCGGTGCGACTTCTGCAGCCTGAGCATGGTGTCGATGTCGTAGAGATCGTCGTTGTGCCGGGCGCCGTAGAACACGTCCACGGGACGGCTGCGGCCGTGCCGCGCGACGTCCTCCACCAGGGCCTTGATGGGGGCGATGCCGGTGCCGCCGCCCAGGCAGAGCAGGCCGTTGTCGCTGCCGTGGTCGACGGTCATCGAACCCGTGGGCGGCCCCAGGCGGATGACGTCGCCGGGGCGGGCGCGGTGCACCAGCGCGCGGGAGACCCAGCCGGCCGGGACGGCCTTGACGTGGAAGGACAGCAGACCGTCGGGGCGGGGCGCGCAGGAGAAGGAGTAGTTGCGCCAGACCCTCGGCCACCACGGCGTCTCCAGGCTCGTGTACTGGCCGGCGCGGAAGGAGTAGGGCCGGTCGGGCCGTACGGTCACGACGGCGATGTCCGGCGTGCGCGACTCGTGCGAGACGATCTCGGCCTGCCACCAGGCCGGGGACGTGCGCGCGTCCTCGGCCGCCGCGTCGATCATGATCTGGGAGATCGCGGTATAGGCCCGCACCCACGCCGCCTCGGCGTCCGCGTTCCAGCTGTCCCGCGCGTAGTGGGCCAGCGCCCCGATCAGGCACTCGCCGACGGCGGGGTAGTGGGCGGACTCGGTGCCGTACTTGCGGTGGCCGCGGCCCAGTTGGGAGAGGTACTCGGTGAGGGTGGCGGTGTCGTCGACGTGCCGGGCGGCGGTGAGCAGGGCCCTGAAGAGCCGGTCGCGCTGGGTGTCCATGGCGGCGGGGAAGAGGGCCCGCAGGCCGGGGTGGCGCAGGAACAGCAGCGCGTAGAAGTACGAGACGACCTTGTCGGCACTCGGTTCGATCTCGGCCAGCGTGCGGCGGATCAGCAGGGCGTCGGGGGACGGTCCGGCCGCCGGCGCGCCGGCGGAGGCGGGGCCGGGCGCGGGGCGCCGGCCGGCCGGGCCCCCGGTTCGGCGCGAGGGCGCGGCCCCCTCCGGTAACCGAGGCGGCCCCCCCTGGGCGCCCGGCCGGGTGAACCAGCCCCGCTCACCCGCGTCGCCGGTGGTGCGGCCGTCGGCCGAGGGGGTGGTCGGAGCGTTCATGGTCGCGTCGCCTCGCCTCGAACATCTCGGTGTTCCAGCACGCGCAGCATTCCACCCCTTGCCCGGCGCCCGGCAAGCTTTGCCGGAAGTCCCCGCACCGCTCCCCCGGTTGGGGATAGGCTGCGCTCCTTTCCGGCCCGCCGGTAAGCCCGTGGGACGCCAGGGCGTGTCCCGCCCGTGCCGGCCCGTCGGCCACGCCCTACGCCCGGGGCGCGTCCGCCACCAGCGCGTAGGCCTCCCTGAGGTCACGCCCGCCGTAGGCGTGGGAGGCGATGTCCCGCACATGGTGGTCGGCGTTGACGGCGACCGACACCGGGACCACCGCGAAGAGCCGGGCGTCCGACATGGAGTCGCCGTACGCCACGCAGTCGGCGCGGCCCAGGCCGTAGCGCTCGCACAGCTCGTCGGCGATCCGGACCTTCGCGGACGCGTCGAGGATGCCCGCCGGGTCCACCGGGTCGCGGAACGGCACGGCGGGCCACCGCGAGCCATGGGCCGCGTCCGCTCCCCAGTCCAGCAGGCGTTCGACGAAGAACCCCGGCGACAGCGAGATCACCGCGCACCGCTCGCCCCGCGCCCGTATCTCCTGCCAGACGTCCCGGATGCCCGCCAGCCAGGGCGCGCCCTCGAAGGCCGCCGCCACCTGCGGCTCGGTCAGCTCTCCCCAGAGCTCCACCGCCAGCTCGGCGAACCGGGGCGGCGTCAGCTCCCCCGCCGCGAACGCCTTCTCCAGCTCGCCGATCTCCGTCTCCAGCCCGAGCTGCCGGGAGATCTCCACCGCGGCCGCCGATCCGTGGATCAGCGTGCCGTCGAGGTCGAACAAGTGCAATCTGCTCATGACGACCGAGCGTAGGCGCACTCCCGCCGCGAGGGATCACGCCCCTGACCTCTGCCCGGGCCACGACCGGCCCCCGGGTCCCGGCCGCCCGCCGCTCAGCGGGCGGCCGGCGAGGCCTCCCGCTCGGCGGCCACGGGCGATCCCCCGGCGACCACGCGCCCGGCCGAGGGGGCCGTGGTGCGCCGCTCGAGCGACGCGGAGAGCAGGGCGAGGAGCAGCGCGGAGGCGGCCATGGCGGCGCCGACCCAGTTGGGGGCGGTGTAGCCGAAGCCGGCGGATATCACGAGGCCGCCGAGCCAGGCCGCCATGGCGTTACCCAGGTTGAAGGCGCCGATGTTGACGGCGGAGGCGAGGGTGGGGGCGTCGGCGGTCTGGTCGAGCACCCGCTTCTGCAGCGGGGGGACGGTCGCGAAGCCGAAGGCGCCGATGAGCGGGATGGTGACGGCGGCCGCGGTCTTGTCGTGCGCGGTGAGCGGCAGCAGGGCGAGCAGGACCGCCAGTCCGCCGAGGGCGGTGAAGAGCATGGGCATCAGCGCGCGATCGGCGTACCGGCCTCCGATCAGGTTGCCGACGAGCATGCCGAGGCCGAAGAGGACGAGCAGCCAGGTGACGGACGAGGGGGCGTAGCCGGCGACGTCGGTCATCATCGGGGCGAGGTAGGTGCTCATGGTGAAGACGCCGCCGAAGCCGAGGACGGTCATCGCCATGGCGAGCAGGACCTGGGGGTTGCGGAAGGCCGCGGTCTCGCCGCTGAGCCGGGTGCGCTCGGGCCGGGGCTGCGGGGGCACGAGGGCGGCGATGCCCAGGACGGCGAGGACGCCGAGCCCGGCGATGATCAGGAACGTGACGCGCCAGCCCACGTTCTGGCCGACCAGGGTGCCCATCGGCACGCCGACCACCGTGGAGGTGGTCAGCCCCGTGAACATCATCGCTATCGCGCCCGCCTTCTTCTGCGGGGCGACGAGCCCGGCGGCGACGATCGACCCGATGCCGAAGAACGCCCCGTGCGCGAGCGACGCGACGATCCGTCCGGCGAGCATCAGCGAGAAGACGGGGGCGGCGGCGGAGATTGTGTTGCCCACGACGAACAGGCCCATGAGGCCCATGAGCATCGTCTTGCGCGGAATCCGGCCCCCGAGGATGGCCAGGACCGGCGCCCCGACGACGACGCCGAGCGCGTAGCCGGTGGTCAGGAGGCCGGCGGTGGGGATGGAGACGCCGAACTCGTCCGCGATCTCGGGAAGCAGGCCCGAGGTGACGAATTCGGTCGTGCCGATACCGAAGGCGCCGATGGCGAGCGCCAGCAGGGCGAGTGGCATGACGGGGGTCCTTAGCGGAGGCAGCGGTGGGCGAAGTCTTTGCGGCAGACTTTTACCGGCCTCAACAATAATTGCAGACGCGGGTTACTTGCAAGCGCGGGCCATTGCGGCGGGGAGATACGCTGGTCGGGAGCGACTCGAACGGCACGTGCCCCGGCGACCGCGTACGACTCCGAAGGAGGGTCATCCATGTCCCACACCCCGGACCCCGCCCTGACCGGCCTGGCGCAGGGCTGGTGCGCGCTGTCCGCGCTGCACAGCCGCATAGAGGCCCATCTCGAGCGGGCGCTGCAGGCCCATCACGAGCTGAGCGTGCGCGAGTTCTCGGTGCTCGACGTCCTCAGCCGCCAGCACGACGGCGACGGCGGGCACCTGCGCATGAACGAAGTCGCCGACGCCGTCGTACTCAGCCAGAGCGCGACGACGCGCCTGGTCAACCGCATGGAGGACCGCGGTCTGCTGACCCGCTACCTCTGCCTCACCGACCGCCGCGGCATCTACACCGACGTCACCGAGGCCGGCCGCTCCCTGCTGGACCAGGCCCGTCCCACCAACGACGCCGCGCTGCGCGAGGCGCTGCACGAGGCGTCGGGCCGCGCCGAACTCGCCCCGCTGGTCGCCGCCGTGGAAGGCCTCACCCCGGCCTCCTGACCGGCACCCCGCGCCCCGCGCCCGCCGTCAGGCCGGGCGCATCACGCCCCGCCGTCAGGCCGGGCGCGCCGCGCCTGATCGTCAGGCCGACTCGGACGGCGTCCAGTCGGCCACCAGTCGCAGCAGTCCCGGGAAGCGCGCCTCGAGGTCGTCGATCCGCACATGGCTGCGCCGCTCGAGCCCGTACTGCCGCTGCCGGATGACCCCGGCCTCCCGCAACGCCTTGAAGTGATGCGTGAGCGAGGACTTGGGCCGGTCCAGCCCGAACCACCCGCAGGTGTGATCGAACTTCTCCCGCTCCAGCAGGAGTTTGCACACGATCCCCAGTCGCAGCGGGTCGCTCAGCACCCCCAGCACCGCCTCGAGCCGCAGGTCGCCGACCGCGGGCTCGGGAAGCGGCTCGGGCGCGTCCGCCGGCACGGGCAGAACCTTGAAGGCCGTCATCGGCGTTCTCACCTTTCCGTCAACCTTGTACGACTCCAATCGTACAGCGTGCTAAGTTCGATAAAACTCGTACTGAGCGCGAACCGAGGGGGACCCATGACGGCCATGACCACGACCACGACCAGGGCAACGGCCCCGACCACGAAGGCGACCGGCGGGACACAGGCGACGGCGCCGCCGGCGCCCGCGCCCCGCCGGTGGATCTGGCTCGCGGCCTGGCCCGTGACGGCGGTGTTCATCCTGTCCAACGCGGCGACACCGCTGTACGTCCTGTGGCAGCGCGACATCGGCTTCTCCCGGGGCACGCTGACGATCGTCTTCGCCTCCTACATCGCCGGCCTCATCGGCTCGCTGCTGGTCTCGGGCGTGGCCTCGGACCGGATCGGCCGCAAGCCGGTGCTGCTCCCGGCGCTGGCGCTCGCCGCGATCGCCTGCGTGATCTTCGCGACCGCGTCCTCCGTCGCCGAGCTGATCGCCGCCCGGCTGCTCAGCGGAATCGCCGTCGGCGCGGTCGTGTCCGCCGGCATGGCGGCGGTGGCGGACGTGGCGGGCCCGGCGCGCAGGCGGCTGGCGGCGCTGCTCGCCTCGAGCGCGATGGTGCTCGGCGCCGGGCTGGGCCCGCTGCTGGCGGGCGTGCTGTCCGAGACGCTGCCCGCCCCGACGGCGGCCGTCTTCCTCGTCGAGATCGTCCTGCTCGCCCTGGCCTTCGCCGTCGTCGTGCGCATGCCGCTGCCGCGCCCGGCCGAGGGGCCGGGACGACGCACGGGCGGGTCGTGGGTGCGGCTGCCCAAGGTGCCGCGGGGCGCGGGCGGCCGGCTGCTGGCGGGTGCGGCGGCGTTCGCGCCGGGCATCACCGCGACGTCGTTCGTGCTCTCGCTCGGCCCGTCCCTGCTGTCCGGGCTGCTGGGCACGACCAGTCGCGCGGTGGCCGGCGGCATGGCGTTCGCGATGTTCCTCGCCTCGACGACGGTGCAGTTCGCGGTCCGGCGGCTGCGCGTCCGTACGATTCTGCTCGCCGCCTCGGTGAGCACGGCCGTGAGCATGGCCGCCCTGATCGGCGCGGTGCGCACCTCGTCCGTCGTCCTGCTCGCCGCCGCCGCGATCGTCGTCGGAGCCGGGCAGGGCATGGGCCAGCTCGGCGGTGTCTCCCTGCTGAACTCCACGGTCCCCGCCGGGCGTCTGGCCGAGGCCAACGCCGCACTGAACGTCAGCGGCTACCTCCCCGCCGGCCTGCTGCCCGTGGCGGCCGGCTACCTGAGCGACGCCGTCGGCCTGACCTCGGGGGCGACCACGTTCGGCGTCGCGCTCATCGGCCTCGCGGCGACCGGCGGCCTCGTCATCGCCAAGGGCCGCGGGTCCGCCGAGACCACCGGGTCCGCGTGAGGCGGGCCGCCGTCACGTGCCCGTACGCGCCCGTGCCCGCTCGCGGTGCGCCCGCTGCCGGCAGGCGCCGCCGCAATACCGCGCGGGCCGGCCCGTACGCGACACCCGCACCGGGCCCCCGCATGCCGCGCATCCCGTTTCGTTACGCCGTACGGCCGGATTCGGGGGCAGTTTCGTCACATGACGCCCCGGCCGCAGACTGTCGCACAGCAGCGCCGTCATCCTTCCCGGTGCCACCGCCGGACCCCGCCGCTGCTCCATCGAAAGACAGCCCATGAGCAGGGCCATCACATCGTCGATGGTCACGTCCTTCCGTACGGCGGCGGCCTGTTGGGCCCGCTCGAGCAGGACCGTCAGCGCCTCGCGGAAGCCCTCCTCGACGCCGGGAGAGGGCTCGAGACTGCCCTCCAGGGCGTCGCACAGGCCCTTGTTCCGTACCGACAGCCGTACGACCGCCGAAAGATAGCGGAAGAAGACCGCTCCGGGGTCGTCCGCGTGCGCCAACTCCCTTGCCGTATCGGTGAATAGCCGCACACGGTCCACAACCGTGGCCCTGAACAGGGCTTCCTTGGACGGGAAATGACGGTAGACGGTGCCCGTGCCGACGCCGGCACGGCGCGCGATCTCACCGAGCGGAACCGCCAACCCGGCTTCCTCGAAAGCGGATCGGGCGGCCTGGAGGACGAGTTCCCTGTTGCGGCGTGCGTCCGAGCGGAGCGACGGGGCGAGGGGCGGGGGCGGAGACGGACTCCTGCGCCGGGCCATGCGCGGGGACCTTCCGGGAGGGCGGATCGAAACGGGACGTGGGTTCCGATTCTATTCGCGTGTGACGACGAGGAGGCCCACGCGACATAAGGGTGATAAGCGACAGAGAACGCAAAAAAGGCCGCTGCCGGTGCGAGAAGCACCGGCAGCGGCCTTGCGCGAAGGGCGGCCCGGGGGCCGTGCGTCAGCCCGCGATCACCGCGTCCCAGGCGTCGCCCGCGGCCCGCACGACCCCGGCCGGGTCCGCGACCTGCACGCCCAACGCCCGCAGGCCCTCACCGAACGCCGCCAGCGAGGCGAGCACGACCTCCCGGTCCGCGTCCAGGCCGTAGTGGTTGACGCGGATCATCTCCTTGGCCAGAGAGCCTGCCGCCGCCTGTACGGGCACCGAGGCGTCGGCCGCCAGGGCCGCCGCCACGACGTCCCGGGCGTCGATGCCCTCCGGGGCGCGCAGCGTGGTGGCCGCCGGGGCCGCGTCCTCGTCACGGATCACGTAGGGGGCCAGGGCGCCGAGCGCCCGTACGCCCGCGCGCGTCGCGGCCGAGGCGGCGCGGTGGCGGGCGATGACGCCGTCCAGACCGTCGGCCTCGATGCGGTCGAGGGCCTGCTCCAGCGCGAGCATCTCCAGCTGCGCGGGGGCGTGCGGCAGCGCGGTGCGGCCGCCGTCGATCCAACGCTCCTTCCAGTCCAGGAGGGAGAGGTAGGAACGGCGGGGCGCCTGCTCGTTGGCGGCGATGCGCTCCCAGGCGCGGGCGCTGACCGACACGGCCGACACCCCGGCCGGCCCCGCCATGGCCTTCTGACCGCCGATCACGCACAGGTCGACGCCCCACTCGTCCGTGAGCAGCGGCTCGGCGGCGACGGAGGCCACCGCGTCCAGCATCAGCAGCGCGCCGTGCTCGCGGACCACCGCGCCGATCTCCGCGACGGGGTTGGTGTTGCCGGTGGCCGCCTCGGCGTGGACGAGGCTGACGAAGTCGATGTCCGGGTGCGCGCGCAGCGCGTCGGCGACCTGGGCGGGGGTGACCGCGCCGCTGAAGGGCGCGGCCACCGTGACGACCTCGGCGCCGCAGGAGCGCAGCCAGCCGCCGAACGTCTCGCCGTACGGGCCGGTGATGATGTTGAGCGCGGTGCTGCCGGGGCGTACGGCCGAACGAATGCACGCCTCCAGCGGCAGCAGGGCCTCGCCCTGCATCGCGACCACGGTCTCGCGGGTGCGCATCAGCGCCGCGACCTTGTCCTCGATGCGGGCGAAGTGACCGGCGCCGAGGGGCGCCAGGTCGAGCAGGGCCGGTGCGGTGTTCGCAGTCACGGTGCCTTCCAGGTGGTATCGCGCCGCGTGTCCGGCGCCGCCAGTCTCCCGTCGACTCTACGTCCGCACCCCGGCCCGGTCAGACCATCGGACTAACGCCAGCCGCCCGCGTCGACGCCGCCCGGCACCGCCTCTCCCGCCTCGTACGGCTCGCGGGTGAACACGAAGGTGCCGATGTCCAGATGGCTCACCGCCCCGCCCTCGCCCCGGACGACCGACAGGGTCTCGCCGGCGTAGTAGCCGTCGAGACCGGTCCAGGTCCCGTCCTCCTCCGCGCGGAAGCGCGCCGCGCGCCCGCCGTCGCCCAGCGGCGCCAGCCGCAGCTCCCGGCCGCCGGCCAGGCGCAGCGCGAAGGGGGCGGCGCCCCAGTACCAGGGCCCGGTCAGCTCCAGCAGCCGCCCGTCCACGTCGTCGAGGGGGCGCCACGGCACCGGAATGCGGGGCTCCCGCTCGGCGACCGTGCCCACGAGGTCCGCGGCGATGGCCGGGATGCCGAGCTGGGAGGTGGCGTTGCCGAGGACGACCGCGGCGACGCCGTCCTCGGCGCTGATCCACAGGGTTCCCACGAACCCCGGCATCGTGCCGACGTGGCCGTGCAGGAAGCGCCCGGACTGCCAGCTCAGCAGGGTGCCCAGGCCATAGGCCGCCGCGCGGTCCGCGTCCTGCGGCTCGGTGCGCGGGGTGCGCATCTCGGCGAGCGACCGTGCGCCCAGCACCCGGTCGTCGCCGTCCAGCAGGAACGCCGCGAACCGGCACAGATCGGCCGCCGTGGACCACAGCTGACCGGCCGGGGCCATCCGCCCGGTGTCCACCGCCGGTTCCGGAAGGAGTACGTCCGCCCAGGGGTGCACGGCCCAGCCCCGGGCATGCGGCGCCTGGGGCTCGAGGGTCGTACGGTGCATGCCCAGCGGCTCGAGCACCTCCCGGCGCAGCACCTCGTACCAGTCCTGCCCGCGCAGCCGCTCGACCAGGGCGCCCAGCAGCGCGAAGCCGACGTTGGAGTAGTGGTGCAGGAGCCCCGGCGCGTGGCGCTGGGCGCGTTCGCCGAAGAGGTCGGCGAGCTCGGGGCGCAGCGCGCCGTCCGTGCGCTCCCACCACGGCCCGCCGGTCTCGGCGGCCAGCCCCGAGGTGTGCGACAGCAGCTGGGCGATGGTCGCGTCGCTGCCCTCGGGCGTCTCCAGGTACGCGCCGAGACGGTCGTCGAGGTCGAGCAGTCCCTCGTCGCGCAGCCGCATCACCAGGACCGCGACGAACGTCTTGGTGATCGAACCGATCCGGTACTGCGTGTCCGCCCCCGGAACGTCCCCGTCCACGGCGCCCCACCCCGCCGACCACACCATGCGCCCCTCACGCATCACCGCACCCACGAGCGCGGGTGTGCGCCCCTCCACCTGGCCGGTGGCGAGGCGGTGCAGCAGGGCACGGCGGGTATCGGGCAGCAGTTCGTACGAATCCGTCATGTCCGCACCCTAACCAGCCGGATGATCACCCGCCGGTCCTGACGATCACTCCGGGGCCATGCCGAGGTCATGCCGAGGTCATGCCGAGAAGTCCCCGCGGGGGGACCGGCGGATCAGGTCTGTGCCATGTCCACGAAGCGCGAGTAGTGACCCTGGAAGGCCACGGTGATCGTGGCCGTGGGGCCGTTACGGTGCTTGCCGACGATGATGTCGGCCTCGCCGGCGCGGGGGGACTCCTTCTCGTAGGCGTCCTCGCGGTGCAGCAGGATGACCATGTCGGCGTCCTGCTCGATGGAGCCGGACTCACGGAGGTCGGAGACCATCGGCTTCTTGTCCGTACGCTGCTCGGGGCCACGGTTCAGCTGCGACAGCGCGATGACCGGCAGCTCCAGCTCCTTGGCCAGCAGCTTGAGGTTACGGGACATGTCCGAGACCTCCTGCTGGCGGCTCTCGGAGCGCTTGTTGCCGCCGGCCTGCATCAGCTGGAGATAGTCGATGATCACGAGCTTGAGGTCGGCGCGCTGCTTGAGGCGGCGGCACTTGGCCCGGATCTCCATCATCGACAGGTTGGGCGAGTCGTCGATGTAGAGCGGCGCGGCCGACACGTCCGGCATGCGGCGGGCCAGCCGGGTCCAGTCGTCGTCGGTCATGGAGCCGGAGCGCATGTGGTGCAGGGCCACACGGGCCTCGGCGGACAGCAGGCGCATCGCGATCTCGTTGCGGCCCATTTCGAGCGAGAAGATCACGCTCGGCAGGTTGTTCTTGATCGAACAGGCGCGGGCGAAGTCCAGCGCGAGGGTGGACTTACCCATCGCGGGACGGGCGGCGATGACGATCATCTGCCCGGGGTGCAGGCCGTTCGTCAGGGCGTCCAGGTCGGTGAAGCCGGTGGGCACACCCGACATCTGGCCGCTGCGCGAGCCGATGGCCTCGATCTCGTCGAGCGCGCCTTCCATGATGTCGCCGAGGGGGAGGTAGTCCTCGCTCGTGCGCTGCTCGGTGACGGCGTAGACCTCGGCCTGGGCCTTGTTGACGATGTCGTCGACGTCGCCGTCGGCCGCGTATCCCATCTGGGTGATGCGCGTGCCCGCCTCGACCAGGCGGCGCAGCACCGCGCGCTCGTGGACGATCTCGGCGTAGTACTCGGCGTTGGCCGCGGTCGGGACGGACTGCACCAGGGTGTGCAGATACGCGGCGCCGCCGACGCGGGTGATCTCGCCGCGCTTGGTGAGCTCGGCGGCGATGGTGATCGGGTCGGCCGGCTCGCCCTTCGCGTAGAGGTCGAGAATGGCCTGGTAGATCGTCTCGTGCGCCGGGCGGTAGAAGTCCTGGCCCTTGAGGACCTCGACGACGTCGGCGATGGCGTCCTTGGACAGCAGCATGCCGCCCAGGACGGACTGCTCGGCGTCAAGGTCCTGCGGCGGCACCCGCTCGAAGCCGGACCCGCCACGGTCCCAGGAGCCGCCCTCGTCGCCGCCGCGGTCGTGCTGCTCACCGCGGCCCTTGGCGTCGCCGCGACGGGAGCGGGGGAAGGGGAGCCGGTCTCCGGGGCCGCCGTCGCCCCAGGGGTCGTCCATGGGCTCGGGGATACTCACCCGGGCCACCTCCTCCCGTCCGCGACGCGGACCTCGCCGTGCCACTCTTTCCTACGGCACGGCTCTGACAAATGAAGACGCCCGACTCCGCTTCTTCCGCGTCGACTTCGCGGTGCGTTCGTGTCGGTCCCGTAAGGTCCACGAGACGAGAACGAGGACGTGACGGGACCGGGAACGGGACCGTGAACGGGGCCGGAACGGACGGCAGGCGCCGGTCCACGGTAGGCCCGCGGGCACCGTCAGCCAATCTGGTTATCCACAGGGCTTGTGGATGAGCGGCCCCAGCCTGTGGAGAACCCCCTCCAACCTGTGCACGGCGCGGGGGAAAGCACTGTGGACAAACACACAATCGCCCTCCACTCACCACTCTGACCTGCGACTTTGTCATCCACTGGCTGTTGAGGAGAAAAACTTTCCCGCCCGGGCGGAGATCGCGACAAACGACGCAGAGAAGATCACACACATCGCAGACAGGTAAGGGTCGTAAGCTGGATGCGCTGATTACCTGTGGAAGATTGGACGGCAGCGTGACCCAGGCCCCCGCGCGCCGGCGGCGCAGTGCCCGCCATCACGACCGCGAGATCCTCGCACTCGCCGTACCCGCCTTTGGCGCGCTCGTCGCCGAACCCCTCTTCGTGATGGCCGACAGCGCCATCGTGGGCCACCTCGGCACCCCCGAACTCGCCGGCTTCGGCATCGCCGCCCCGCTGCTCACCAGCGCCGTCGGGATCTTCGTCTTCCTCGCCTACGCCACCACCTCCGGCGTCGCCCGCCGGGTCGGCGCCGGCGACACCCGGGCCGCCATCCGGCAGGGCCTGGACGGCATATGGCTCGCGCTCATACTCGGCGCGGCGGTCACGGCCGCCGCGCTCCCCACCGCCCCCGCCCTCGTCGACGTCTTCGGCGCCTCCCCGGCCGCCACCCCGCACGCCGTGGACTACCTGCGGATCAGCTCCCTGGGCGTGCCCGCCATGCTCGTCGTGATGGCCGCCACCGGCGTGCTGCGGGGCCTGCAGGACACCCGCACCCCGCTGTACGTCGCCGTCGGCGGCTTCGCCGCCAACGCCGCCCTGAACCTCGGCCTCGTCTACGGCGCCGACCTGGGCATCGCCGGCTCCGCCTGGGGCACCGTCATCGCCCAGTGGGCCATGGCCGCCGTCTACCTCGCCGTCGTCGTCCGCGGAGCGAGACGGTACGACGCCTCCCTGCGCCCCGACGCCGCCGGAATCCGGGCCTGCGCCCAGGTCGGCGTGCCGCTGCTGGTCCGTACGCTCTCGCTGCGCGCCGTGATGCTGATCGCCACGGCGGTCGCGGCCCGGCTCGGGGACGCGGACATCGCCGCGCACCAGATCGTGCTGACCCTGTGGAGCCTGCTGGCCTACGCCCTGGACGCCATCGCGATAGCGGGGCAGGCGATCATAGGGCGCTGCCTGGGCGCCGACGACGCGGACGGGGCCCGGGCCGCCTGCCGCCGCATGGTGCAGTGGGGCATCGTCTCGGGTGTGGTGCTGGGGCTCCTGGTGATCGCGGCGCGACCGGCGTTCACCCCGCTGTTCACTTCCGACCCGGCCGTACGGGACGCGCTGCTGCCGGCGCTGCTGGTCGTGGCCGTGGGCCAGCCGGTGGCGGGCGTGGTGTTCGTCCTGGACGGGGTGCTGATGGGCGCCGGCGACGGGCCGTATCTCGCCTGGGCGATGCTGGCGGTCCTGGCGGTCTTCGCGCCCGCCGCGGTGCTCGTCGTGGGCCTGGGCGGCGGTCTGACGGCCCTGTGGTGGGCGATGACGCTGATGATGACGGCCCGGCTGGCCACCCTGTGGCTGCGCGCCCGCTCCGGACGCTGGCTGGTGACGGGAGCCGTACGCGCCTGAGGCCGCCGATGGGCTTGCGGGGCCCAAGGCCCCGGCCAAGAACGGGGGGCCCGGCCAAGAACGGCGGAAGGGCCGCACCCCGAGGGGTGCGGCCCTTCCTTCAGGCTGTGCCTGATCGCAGCCGTCAGGCGGCGATGACCTCGATGCCGAGCTTGGCAACGACGTCGGCGTGCAGACGCACGGACACCTGGTGGGCGCCCAGGGTCTTGATCGGCGAACCGACCTCGACGCGACGCTTGTCGACGTTCGGGCCACCGGCGGCCTTGATCGCGGCAGCGACGTCGGCCTGGGTCACGGAGCCGAACAGACGGCCGGCGTCGCCGGCGCGGACGGCAAGCTTGACCTTGACGCCCTCGAGCTGACCCTTGACCTCGTTGGCCTGCTCGATCGTCGCGATCTCGCGGATCTTGCGAGCGCGGCGGATCTGAGCGACGTCCTGCTCGCCACCCTTGGTCCAGCGGATCGCGAAACCGCGCGGGACCAGGTAGTTGCGGGCGTAACCGTCCTTGACGTCGACGACGTCACCGGCGGTGCCGAGGCCGGAGACCTCGTGGGTGAGGATGATCTTCATTAGTTGGTCACCCTTCCCTTATCGCGCGGACGAGGTGTAGGGCAGCAGCGCCATCTCACGGCTGTTCTTCACGGCCGTGGCGACGTCACGCTGGTGCTGAGTGCAGTTACCGGTCACGCGACGGGCACGGATCTTGCCGCGGTCGGAAATGAACTTCCGCAGCATGTTCGTGTCCTTGTAGTCCACGTAAGCGGTCTTGTCCTTGCAGAACGCGCAGACCTTCTTCTTGGGCTTGCGCGGGGGCGGCTTCGCCATTGTCTCTCTCCTGTGAATCAAGAAGTTTTGTGCTGTCGCCCTCGGGCCGCCAGGCGGCCCGGGCCCGTGGAGACGGGCCTAGAAGGGCGGCTCGTCCGAGTAGCCGCCGCCGGAGTTGCCGGAGCCGCCGCCCCAGCCGCCTCCGCCGCCGCCCTGCTGGTTGCCGGACGGAGCGCCGGTGGCCCAGGGGTCGTCGGCGGGAGCCCCGCCGCCGCTCTGCTGGCCGCCGGGACCGGAGCCCCAGCCGCCACCCTGGCCACCACCACTGCCACCGCCATAGCCACCCTGGCCACCGCGACCCGCGGTCTTGGTGACCTTCGCCGTGGCGTTCTTCAGGCTGGCGCCGACCTCTTCGACGTCGAGCTCGTAGACCGTGCGCTTGACGCCCTCACGGTCCTCGTAGGACCGCTGCTTCAGACGGCCCTGCACGATGACGCGCATGCCTCGCTGAAGCGACTCGGCGACGTTCTCCGCCGCCTGCCGCCACACCGAGCACGTGAGGAAGAGGCTCTCGCCGTCCTTCCACTCGTTGGTCTGGCGGTCGAAGGTGCGGGGAGTGGACGCGACGCGGAACTTCGCGACCGCCGCACCGGACGGGGTGAAGCGCAGCTCGGGGTCGTCGACGAGATTGCCGACGACCGTGATGACGGTCTCGCCTGCCATGGATGAACCTCTCGGCGGGTGTGCTGCTGGCTGCTTGCTACTCGTGGAGATGCAGCCCGATTACCTCTGAACCGCTGGGGTTCAGTGGGTCTCGGGACGAAGGACCTTGGTCCGGAGGACCGACTCGTTCAGGTTCATCTGGCGGTCGAGCTCCTTGACGACCGCAGGCTCGGCCTGCAGGTCGATGACCGAGTAGATGCCCTCGGGCTTCTTCTTGATCTCGTACGAGAGACGACGACGGCCCCAGGTGTCGACCTTCTCGACCTTTCCGTTGCCCTCACGGACGACGGAGAGGAAGTTCTCGATCAGCGGGGAGACAGCGCGCTCCTCGAGATCGGGGTCGAGGATGACCATCACCTCGTAGTGACGCATGTGGAACCCACCTCCTTTGGACTCAGCGGCCACGGTCGATCCGTGGCAGGAGGGTCGTGATGCGTGAACAACGGTATCGGCGGACACTGACAATCAGCGGAAAGTCCCTGGGTTGCCCCTGGGACCGAAGCTGGGTCCGGGCAGACACCGGTGCAGACCGTACAGAGTACCCGCTCACGGGCGCCGGGTTGAAATCGGTCCTCCGGGCCCCCCAATCTGGACGCATCGTGTGTGACCGGCGCTACATCGCGCTCGCCATCAGGAGGTGGCCCCATGACACAGGCGGTTCGGCAGCCCCATGGATCCCGCGGTCTGCTCGCGGTCCTCAACAGCGACGGAAGGTCCCACCCCGTCGAGAACACCCTCGCCGCCGTGACGGTGGTCCTCGGTGCGCTCGCCGCCATCTCGTCCCTGTGGACCGGGCTGCACCTGCTCAGCTCCTGGAGCGGGCTGGCGGGCATCCTCACCGGGGCCTGGGGACAGTTCATCTCCGCCACCACCGGCGAGCGATTCCTGCTGATCATCGGACTAGGCGCGTCCGCTTTCGGCTTCTTTCTGGGCATGGCGCACGGGGGGCTCTTCGGGGGTGTGATCGGATAGCGGGCCGTACGCCCGATCGGGGCGCTCCCCTGTCGCAGTAGGCTTCGGCGCGAGAGCCGGAGCCCCGACCATGGGGACACACCTGCCGAGGAGCGCCCCGCATGAGCCTGACCCTGAGGACAATCAGCCGAGAGCAGCATCTGGCTTACATCCAGAGCCTGCCCGCGGCGAGTCACATGCAGGTCCCGGGGTGGGCGGACGTCAAGGGCGAGTGGCGCTCGGAGAACCTGGGCTGGTTCGACAAGACCGGCCAGATGGTGGGCGCCGGTCTGGTGCTCTACCGCCAGCTGCCCAAGATCAAGCGTTACCTGGCCTACCTGCCCGAGGGCCCGGTCATCAACTGGTTCTCGCCGAACCTGAGCGACTGGCTGCAGCCGATGCTGGCCCACCTCAAGCAGCAGGGCGCCTTCTCCGTGAAGATGGGCCCGCCGGTCGTCATCCGGCGCTGGGACGCCAACGCGATCAAGACCGGCATCGCCGACCCCGACGTCAAGCGCCTGCGCGACGTCGAGGCGACCTTCATCGAGCCGCGCGCCTTCGAGGTGGCCGACCAGCTGCGCCGGATGGGCTGGCAGCAGGGCGAGGAGGAGGGCGCCGGCTTCGGCGACGTCCAGCCCCGCTACGTCTTCCAGGTGCCGCTGGAGAACCGTTCCCTGGAGGACGTCCACAAGGGCTTCAACCAGCTGTGGCGCCGCAACATCAAGAAGGCCGAGAAGGCCGGCGTCGAGGTCGTCCAGGGCGGCTACGAGGACCTGCCGACCTGGCAGCACCTGTACGAGATCACCGCCGAGCGCGACAAGTTCCGCCCGCGCCCGCTGAGCTACTTCCAGCGCATGTGGACGGCCCTCAACTCCGAGGACCCCAACCGCATGCGGCTGTACTTCGCCGTGCACGAGGGCGAGGCCGTCGCCGCCGCGACCATGCTGATCGTCGGCGGGCACGTCTGGTACTCCTACGGCGCCTCGGCCAACCACAAGCGCGAGGTCCGGCCGTCGAACGCCATGCAGTGGCGGATGCTGCGCGACGCCTACGCGCTGGGCGCCAGCGTCTACGACCTGCGGGGCATCGGCGACTCGCTCGACGAGAACGACCACCTCTTCGGCCTCATCCAGTTCAAGGTCGGCACCGGCGGCCAGGCGGCGGAGTACCTCGGCGAGTGGGACTTCCCGCTCAACAAGCTGCTGCACAAGGCCCTCGACATGTACATGTCGCGCCGCTGATCCTTCCGTCCGCCCGCGGAGCGACTCCGCCGGGCACACGACCACGTCACTTCGCAGCCACAGGGAAAGGTTCCGGGACCGGCCATGGCGCTCACGCTCTACGTCGACACCGCGCGTTGGCGGGCACACCAGCAGTCCGTGATCCAGCAGTTTCCGGGGATAGTCCCGGTCTGCAAGGGCAACGGCTACGGCTTCGGCCACGAGCGGCTCGCCGAAGAGGTGACGCGCTGGGGAGCCGACACCCTCGCGGTGGGCACCACCTACGAAGCGGCCCGCATGAAGGACTACTTCGGCGGTGACCTGCTGGTGCTGACGCCGTTCCGGCTCGGCGAGGAGCCGGTGCCGCTGCCGGACCGGGCCATCCGCTCGGTCTCCTCGGTGGAGGGCGTGCGCGGCCTGGTGGGCGCGCGCGTCGTCATCGAGGTCATGAGCAGCATGAAGCGGCACGGCATCAGCGAGGAGGACCTGCCCAAGCTGCACGCGGCCATCGAGGACGTGCGCCTGGAGGGCTTCGCGATACACCTGCCGCTGGACCGCGCCGACGGCACCACCGGCGTCGACGAGATCACCGCGTGGATGGAGCGGCTGCGCAACGCGCACCTGCCGCTGCACACCATGTTCGTCAGCCACCTCAAGGCCGACGAACTGCACGAGCTGCAGCAGCGGTTCCCCCAGACCCGCTTCCGCGCCCGCATCGGCACCCGGCTGTGGCTGGGCGACCACGAGGCCACCCACTACCGCGGCGCGGTGCTGGACGTCACGCCCGTCTCCAAGGGCGATCGCTTCGGCTACCGCCAGCAGAAGGCGGCCGGTGACGGCTACCTCGTCGTGGTGGCCGGCGGCACCTCGCACGGCGTCGGGCTGGAGGCGCCCAAGGCGCTGCACGGCATGATGCCGCGCGCCAAGGGCGTCGCCCGCGCGGGGCTGGCGACCATGAACCGCAACCTGTCGCCCTTCGTCTGGGCCGGCAAGCAGCGCTGGTTCGCGGAGCCCCCGCACATGCAGGTCTCCATCCTCTTCGTGCCGAACGACGCCCCGGCCCCCCAGGTCGGAGACGAGCTGGTGGCCCATCTGCGGCACACCACCACGCAGTTCGACCGCATTCTCGACCACTGATCCCACCCCCGTGGTTCGGGGCGGGGACCCGCCGGCCCTACAGGCCGCGGCTCCCGGTGCCCCACTGGACGCGTGCTCCCTGGGAGAGCTCCGCGTGCCGCTCGCGGCGCGCGGAGCCCAGGACGAATATGTCGGGAGCCCCGTCCAGCACGCCCCCGGACGGGTCGTCCGAGCCGTCGCGCCGGACGACGTCCCGCTCGGGCTTGAGGATGTCCCGCACCACCAGCGCGCACAGGTACAGCGTGCCCAGCAGGTGGACGATGATCGCGAGTTGGTAGCCCTCGGGCGGCAGGCCCTGGTGCTTGTCGCCGCTTCCCGTGTACGCCAGGTAGAACCAGATGCCCAGGTAGTACATGACCTCGCAGGCCTGCCAGATCAGGAAGTCACGCCACTTCGGGCGGGCCAGCGCGGCCAGCGGCACCAGCCACAGCACGTACTGCGGCGAGTAGACCTTGTTGACCAGGATGAACAGCGCCACCACCAGGAAGGCCAGCTGCGCGAACCGAGGCCGCCGGGGAGCGCACAGACCGAGGGCCGCCATGCCCAGGCAGCCCAGGATCATCAGCAGCGTCGCGTAGTCGTTGGCGTCGTTCAGCGGATCGCCGGTGCGCTGCGAGATGAAGAGCCAGACCGACCCGAAGTCCACCGGCCGGTCCTGGCTGAAGGTGTAGAACTTCGCCCAGCCCTCGCGGATGTGGAACCCGTCGGCGTCGTACATGAGCATGACCGGCAGATTCACCACCAGCCAGGCCCCCACGGCCGCGGCGGCGGCGCCGAGGAACGCCCGCATCCGGCCGGCCCGCCAGCACAGCACCAGCAGCGGCCCCAGCAGCAGCGCCGGGTACAGCTTCGCCGCGGCCGCCAGGCCGATCAGCACACCGGCCGCGACCGCCCGGCCACGTGACCACATCAGCATCGCCGCGGCGGTGAGGGCCACCGCGAACAGGTCCCAGTTGATGGTGGCCGTCAGCGCGAAGGCCGGGGCCAGGGCGATCAGCAGCGCGTCCCAGGGCCGGCGCCGGTGCGTACGGGCCGCGCACACCGCGATGACGGCCGTGCAGGCCAGCAGCATCCCGGCGTTGATGAACCAGTACATCCGCTCGCGGTCCTGGAGGGTGCCGCCACCCGGCGTGAGCAGCGCCGCGACCTCCATGAACAGCCCCGTGAGGACCGGGTACTCCAGATAGTCCATGCCGCCGGAGAGCGACTGCGGAATGCGGTCGAAGTACGGCAGCAGCCCCTGGTCGAAGCCGCGCCCGCTGTACAGATGCGGGATGTCGGAATAGCAGGCGTGGGTGTACTGCGTGGTGGCGCCGAAGAACCAGCCGTGGTCGTAGCACGGCAGCTTCTGCACCATTCCCAGCGCGAACATCCCGATGGCCACCAGCGCGATCACCCGCACCGGCGTCCACCAGTTCACGCCGATCAGCGCCCGCCGCCCCACCGGACCGCCGATGAGCTCGCTGCCGGCGGCGGCCACCTCGTCCTCGACGGTGGGCCGTACAAGCTGGTCGTCCCGCGCGCTCCTCATGCCCACATCCTGCCGTACCGGTCCGTGACCCGGCGGAACCTGTGGACAACTCGAGGGCCGCCCCGCGCGAACGCGGGACGGCCCTCGAAAAGACCTGCTCAGCAGGGGTAGGACGGATTCATAGGATGATCAGCCGTCGGGGCCGCCGAACAGTCCTCCGTCCGGCTGGCGCGCGGTCGGATCCGGTGACGGCGTTCCACCGCTGCCGCCCGCACCGCTGCTGGTGCCACCGTGCTTCCCTCCGCCGCCGCCGTTGCCGCCCGGCTTGCACTTGGGGTCGAACGGGTTGCAGGACTGCTTCGGGGAGGGCGAGCCGGACGGGCGCTTGGACGGCGAGGACGACGCCGACGGGGACGGCGTGACCGAGGGCGACGTCGACGGCATCGGGCTGGGGGAGGGGCTGGCCCCGTCCCCGTAGACCTTCTCGCCGATCGCCTGCGGCGCGTCGAACTGCAGGACGGGCTGTCCCTTGAGCGCCTTGCCCATGTAGTCGGCCCAGATCTCCGCCGGGAACGACGCGCCGTGGATGGTGGCCTTGCCGCCCACACCACGCATCGAGAGGAACTCCTGCTTCTTGGCGTTGGGGTCGACGCGGTACATGCCGATCGCCGTCGACAGCTGCGGGGTGTAGCCCGCGAACCAGGCCGAGCGGTTGCCGTCGGTCGTACCCGTCTTGCCCGCCACCGGGCGGTCGCCGAGCTTCGCGGCGGTGCCGGTGCCCGACTCCACGACGGTCTTCAGCACGTCGGTGACGTTGTTGGCCACGTTGGAGTCGAAGGCCTGGGCGCTCTTCTTCTCGTGCTCGTAGGCGGGCCGGCCGTCCTTCTCGACCTTCTCGACCGAGTAGGGGTCGGTCTGCTTGCCGTTGGCCGCGAAGGTGCCGTACGCGCCCGCCAGGCGGATCGCGCTGGGCGCGGAGGTGCCCAGGGAGAAGGTGGGCGTCAGCGAGGACAGCTGGTCCTTGTCCAGGCCCGCCTTGAGGGCGGCCTCCTGCACCAGGTCGGTGCCGACGTCCATGCCCAGCTGGATGAAGGGCGTGTTGACCGAGAACTGCATGGCGGTGCGCAGGGTGACCAGGCCCTTGTCCTCGTCACCGTCGTTCGGCTGGCGCCATTCCCCGCCGTTCTGGTCGTGCCAGACCCGGCCGTTGTACTCCCGCAGGGTCAGCTTGTTGTTGCCGTTGTAGATGCTCTCCGGAGAGACGATCGTGCGCTGGCTGTCGCTCTGCTGCGGGCCGAGCCCCGGGTTGCGCTTGCCGTGCGTCATCGCGGCGGCCAGGACGAAGGGCTTGAAGGTCGAGCCCACCTGCACACCGGTGTAGTCGGAGTTGTTGGTGAAGTGCTCCAGCGCGTTCTCGCCGCCGTAGATGGCGACGATCTTGCCGGTCTTGGGCTCCACCGACGCCCCGCCGAACTGCACGAACTGGTCGACCTCGCGCGCCTTCGGCTTGATGTTCGCCTTGCGCACCTCATCGACCGACTTCGCCAGCGCGTTGACCTTGTCCCGGTCGAACGTGGTGTAGATCTGGTAGCCGCCCTTGTCCAGCTCCGCCTTGCTGAGCCGGGAGTGGGCCACGATGTAGTTGTCGGCGAGGTCGGTCAGGTAGCCGATCTGCCCGGCCCGGTTGGTCGCGGGCTTCGGCTTCTGCACCTTCGGGAAGCCCTGCGCGACCCACTTGTCGCGCTCGAGACCCTGCATGCGGCCGACCTGGACCTCACGGTCCAGCGTCCACTTCCAGCGGTCGGTGGCCCGCTTGGTGTTCTTCTCGGGCGTGGCCGCCGGGCCCTGGCCGCCGTACGGGTCGTAGAGGTTCGGACCGTTCAGCGTGGCCGACAGGAACGCGCTCTCGCTGGGCGTCAGGTCGGCGCAGTCCTTGTCGAAGTACGCCCGCGCCGCGGCCTGGATGCCGTACGCGCCACGTCCGTAGTAGGCGGTGTTGAGATACCCCGCCAGGATGAAGTCCTTGTCCTTCGTGGCACCCACCTTCACCGAGATGAGCAGCTCGGTGGCCTTGCGCTTGAGCGTCTGCTCCTGGCTCAGGTAGGTGTTCTTCACGAACTGCTGCGTGATCGTCGAGCCGCTCTGCGTCTCACCGCCCTGCGCCATCTTCACGACGGCGCGCGCGATGCCCATCGGGTCGACGCCCCAGTCCTTCTCGAAGCTGGCGTTCTCCGCGGAGATCACCGCGTTCCGCATCGACAGGGGGATCTGGGCGATGGGCACGATCTGCCGGTTGAGGCTGCCGCCGCCGGCGACGACCATCTGCTTGCCGTCGGCCCAGTAGTAGACGTTCTTCTGGACGACCGAGGCCTTCTGGGCGCTGGGCACCTGCACCAGCGCCAGGGCCACGCCGACGATGCCGAGCACCAGGCCGACCGTGGTGATGACCAGGCCCGTCATGAGCTTCCAGGACGGCAGCCAGCGCCGCGCTCCGGTCTTGCCCGCGCGCGGATAGTCGATGAAGCGCTTCACAGGGGGGCGCCCGCCGTCCCTGCGGCCCCGCCCGGCGTCCGGGGAACGTCTGCGCCCGCCGGCCGCGGCATCGCCGCGCTGGGGCACGCGGCGCGCGCCCGTCCGCCCGGCGGACCGGGGTTCCTCTCCGCGCCCGTTCCCCGGACCTGCGGAGTTGCTGGCTGGTGTGACGCGACGGCCGGACGTCGGCGGCTGGACCGCGCGACGGGCCGAGCCTCGTCCTCCGCCCTCGGGCGGTGGCGGCTTGCGGCGGTGCTCGCTCATCGAACGATTACTCCTCGGGCAGGCGCTATCGCCTGACAGCGGCAGGTGGCTTGCATTCCCCCCGATGTGCGGTCCGGCTGTCCCCCCGAGCGACGGGCCGCACTGCATACGGGACGAGGACGTCTGACGACGTCACCCGGTTCCCGTTGGTCTGCATGGCGCACAGACTACGCACGGCCAAATCCAGCCCACTGGGGATGTTCACTCCAAATCAGGCCTGTTGTGTCCCACGAATCGGTGATGTGACCTCGTTCACCGTGCCCCCTCTTGTCGCCGCAGGACGCTCGTTCTATCGTCTGGATGTATCGAGTCGATACATCAGCTCGGCACATCAGCTCGGAACACCCGGTCGGCACATCAAGTCGGCATAAGGGACCAATAAGGATTAGGGATCACAAGGACTAGGCTGTGGGGGACAAGGAGGCGAAACATGAGCCGACGCTCCGGCATCCTCGAGTTCGCCGTCCTCGGCCTGCTCCGCGAGTCCCCGATGCACGGCTACGAGCTGCGGAAACGCCTGAACACCTCACTCGGGGTGTTCCGTGCGTTCAGCTACGGCACCCTCTACCCCTGCCTGAAGTCCCTTGTGGCGAGCGGCTGGCTGGTCGAGGAGCCCGGGAGCGCACCGGAGGACGCCCGTGCGGCGTCGCTGGCCGGACGGCGGGCGAAGATCGTCTACCGCCTCACGGCAGAGGGCAAGGAGCACTTCGAGGAGCTGCTCGCCCACACCGGTCCGGACACGTGGGAGGACGAGCACTTCGCCGCCCGCTTCGCGTTCTTCGGACAGACCTCGCGGGATGTACGGATGCGGGTGCTGGAAGGCCGCCGCAGCCGTCTGGAGGAGCGTCTGGAGAAGATGCGCGCCTCCCTCGCCCGCACCCGGGAGCGGCTGGACGACTACACCCTCGAACTTCAGCGACACGGCATGGAGTCCGTGGAGCGAGAGGTCCGCTGGCTGAACGAGCTGATCGAGAGCGAGCGGGCCGGGCGTGACAAGCGCAACGGCCCGGACCAGTGAGCCCTGCACTCCGCAGGGCTTCGTCGAGTACAAACAGGGAGCAACCGGAATGGGTTCGGTTCGCGTAGCGATCGTCGGTGTGGGCAACTGCGCCGCCTCGCTGGTGCAGGGCGTCGAGTACTACAAGGACGCCGACCCGAACGGCCGCGTGCCGGGTCTGATGCACGTGCAGTTCGGCGACTACCACGTGCGTGACGTCGAGTTCGTCGCCGCCTTCGACGTGGACGCGAAGAAGGTCGGCCTCGACCTCGCGGACGCCATCGGTGCCAGCGAGAACAACACCATCAAGATCTGCGACGTTCCGCAGTCCGGTGTCACGGTCCAGCGCGGCCACACCCTCGACGGCCTGGGCATGTACTACCGCCAGACCATCGAGGAGTCCCCCGAGGCCCCTGTCGACATCGTCCAGGTCCTCAAGGACAAGCAGGTCGACGTTCTGGTCTGCTACCTGCCGGTGGGCTCCGAGGACGCGGCCAAGTACTACGCGCAGTGCGCCATCGACGCCAAGGTCGCCTTCGTCAACGCCCTCCCGGTCTTCATCGCCGGCACCAAGGAGTGGGCGGACAAGTTCACCGAGGCCGGCGTCCCGATCGTCGGTGACGACATCAAGTCGCAGGTCGGCGCCACCATCACGCACCGCGTCATGGCCAAGCTCTTCGAGGACCGGGGCGTCGTCCTGGACCGCACGATGCAGCTGAACGTCGGCGGCAACATGGACTTCAAGAACATGCTCGAGCGCGAGCGCCTGGAGTCCAAGAAGATCTCCAAGACGCAGGCCGTCACCTCCCAGATCCCCGACCGCGACATGGGCGAGAAGAACGTCCACATCGGCCCGTCGGACTACGTGGCCTGGCTGGACGACCGCAAGTGGGCGTACGTCCGCCTCGAGGGCCGCGCCTTCGGCGACGTCCCGCTGAACCTGGAGTACAAGCTCGAGGTCTGGGACTCCCCGAACTCCGCCGGTGTCATCATCGACGCCGTGCGCGCCGCGAAGATCGCCAAGGACCGCGGCGTCGGCGGCCCGATCCTCTCCGCCTCCTCGTACTTCATGAAGTCGCCGCCGGTGCAGTACTTCGACGACGAGGCCCGCGAGAACGTCGAGAAGTTCATCAAGGGCGAGGTCGAGCGCTAAGCGCCGGCTTCCCTGATCACAGGCCCCTGGGTAATACACCCAGGGGCCTGTGTGTTGTGTGAGGCTGGGGAACATGCCTGTTGTGCGTGATCTTCGCGTCCTGCTGCAACTGCGCGATTTCCGCCGTCTGCTGGCAGTCCGGCTGCTCTCCCAGGCCGCCGACGGCGTCTACCAGGTCGCCCTCGCCGCCCACGTCGTCTTCTCCCCCGAGAAGCAGACCTCCCCCGCCGCCATCGCCTCCGCCATGGCCGTCCTGCTCCTGCCCTACTCGCTCCTCGGCCCCTTCGCCGGCGTCCTGCTCGACCGCTTCAGCCGCCGTCAGGTGCTGCTGTACGGCAACCTGACGCGGGCCGCCCTGGCCACCGGGACCGCGCTGCTCGTCGTCGTCCATGTCCCCGACTGGCTCTTCTACGCCTCCGCGCTGTCGGTGACCGCCGTCAACCGCTTCGTCCTCGCCGGGCTCTCGGCCGCCCTGCCCCGCGTCGTCGACTCGCCCGAGCGCCTGGTCATGGCCAACTCCCTCTCCCCCACCGCCGGTACCCTCGCCGCCACCGCGGGCGGCGGGCTCGCCTTCGCGGTACGCCTGGCCGGGTCCGACAGTGCCGCGACCGACGCCGGGGTCGTCCTGCTCGGCGCCACCCTGTACCTGTGCGCCGGCCTGTGCGCGCTGCGCATGCCCATCGGGCTCCTCGGACCGGACGCCGCGGTGTCCCGGACACGACTGCGCACCGCCCTGGCACTCACCCTCCGCGGCCTCGCCGCCGGACTGCGCCACCTGGCCGAACGTCGCCTCGCCGCCGGGGCGCTGGCCGCGATGACGCTGATGCGCTTCTGCTACGGCGCGCTGACGGTGACGCTGCTGATGCTGTGCCGCTACGCCTGGGCGGACAACGAAGCCGACGGGCTGGCCCTGCTGGGCTACGCCGTCGCCGTCTCGGGCGCGGGATTCCTCACCGCGGCCCTCATCACGCCCTGGGCGGTCTCCCGGCTGGGCCGCCTGGGCTGGATGACCTTCTGCGCCGGGGCGGCGGCGGTTCTCGAGCCCGCCCTCGGGCTGCCCTTCGCCCCGGCACCCATGCTCGTCGCCGCCTTCATCCTGGGCATGATCACCCAGAGCGCCAAGATCACGACCGACACGGTGGTCCAGTCCTCGGTCGACGACGCGTTCCGGGGCCGGATCTTCTCGCTCTACGACGTCGCGTTCAACGTCGCTTTCGTCGGCGCGGCGGCGGTGGCCGCGCTGATGCTGCCGCCGGACGGAAGGTCGTCCGTACTGATCCTCACCATCGCCGTGATCTATGCGGCGATTGCCGCCGCTATGGCCGGTTTCCGACGCCGGTAAGTGTCACATCAAGGCCACAGGATCTCTGTGAGCTGCAGAAATGTCATGGACACCGGATAACTTACGGGCTGCGTTCACCGACCGGATCTCGCCTTCCGAAGGATTCCCCGTGACCACTCCGCCGCCCCAGCCCTACCCGCACGCCCCGCAGGGCGGCCACCCCTACGGCCAGCAGCCGCCGGCCCCGTACGGCCAGCAGCCCGGCCCGTACGGCCAGCAGCCCCCGATGCCGCCCTACGGCCAGGCGCCCGCCGCCCCCTACGGCCAGCCCGGCGGCTTCCCGGGGGCGCCGGTGCCGCCGCCGGCCCGTCCGAAGCGCTCGGTCATCAAGATCCTCCGCAACATCGTCCTGCCGATCCTCGGCCTGATCGTGGCGGGGGCCGCCTGGCTCTTCGGCAAGGACGACGTCAAGACGCTGTCGGTCGGCCAGTGCCTGGAGAACACCGGCTCCAGCTACAAGCCGAACATCGAGCAGCGCGACTGCTCGGCCTCCAACGCCACCCACAAGGTGCTGAAGAAGGTCAAGGGCACGTCCTCCGCCTACACGGCGTGCGAGAACGTCGAGGGAACGGTCGCGGCCGTGACCTGGAAGGAGCGCAGCGACTCCTTCGTGCTCTGCCTGGCGAAGAACAAGTAGCGCTGCCAAATCTCCCCGGCATACGACGAGGGCCGGTGTTTCACGTGAAACACCGGCCCTCGTCATGTCCGCAGCGGGTCATGTTTCACGTGAAACACGACCCGGAAGCGCGATCAGCCCTGCTGGGTCGCCCACCACTCCTTGAGCGCGGCGACGGCGGCCTCCCGCTCCATCGGGCCGTGCTCCAGGCGCAGCTCCAGCATCTGCCGGTAGGCCTTGCCGATCTCCGGACCCGGGCCGATGCCCAGGATCTCCATGATCTCGTTGCCGTCCAGGTCGGGCCGGATCGCGTCCAGCTCCTCCTGCTCCTGCAGCCGTGCGATGCGCTCCTCGAGCCCGTCGTAGGCGCGGGAGAGCGCGTTGGCCTTGCGCTTGTTGCGCGTCGTGCAGTCGGAGCGGGTGAGCTTGTGCAGCCGGTCCAGCAGCGGGCCGGAGTCGCGCACATAGCGGCGCACGGCCGAGTCGGTCCACTCGCCGGTGCCGTAGCCGTGGAAGCGCAGGTGCAGCTCGACCAGCTTCGAGACGTCCTTGACCAGGTCGTTGGAGTACTTGAGCTTGGTCATCCGCGCCTTGGTCATCTTGGCGCCCACCACCTCGTGGTGGTGGAAGGAGACGCGGCCGTCCTTCTCGAAGCGTCGCGTCTTCGGCTTGCCGATGTCGTGCAGCAGGGCCGCGAGCCGCAGCACCAGGTCCGGGCCGTTCTCCTCCAGGTCCATGGCCTGCTCGAGGACGGTCAGGGTGTGCTCGTAGACGTCCTTGTGCCGGTGGTGTTCGTCCCGCTCCAGGCGCAGGGCGGGCAGCTCCGGCATGACGAGGCGGGCGAGGCCGGTGTCGACGAGGAGCTTGAGGCCCTCGCGGGGGTGGCTGGAGAGGATCAGCTTGTTCAGCTCGTCCCGGACCCGCTCGGCCGAGACGATCTCGAGGCGGTCGGACATCTCGGTCATCGCGGTGATGACCTCGGGGGCGACCGTGAAGTCCAGCTGCGCGGCGAAGCGCGCGGCACGCATCATGCGCAGCGGGTCGTCCGAGAAGGACTCCTCGGGGGTACCGGGCGTGCGCAGCACGCGCGCGGCCAGGTCCTCGAGGCCGTTGTGCGGGTCGATGAACTCCTTCTCCGGCAGCGCGACGGCCATCGCGTTGACGGTGAAGTCACGGCGGACCAGGTCCTCCTCGATGGAGTCGCCGTAGGAGACCTCCGGCTTCCGCGAGGTCCGGTCGTACGCTTCCGACCGGTATGTCGTGACCTCAATATCAAAGTCTGATTTGCGGCAGCCGACCGTGCCGAAGGCGATGCCGACCTCCCAGACCGCGTCCGCCCACGGACGGACGATCTTCAGCACGTCCTCCGGGCGGGCGTCCGTGGTGAAGTCCAGGTCGTTGCCGAGACGGCCGAGCAGCGCATCCCGTACCGAGCCGCCGACCAGGGCGAGCGTGAATCCGGCCGCCTGAAATCGGCGGGCGAGGTCGTCGGCTACGGGAGACACCCGCAGAAGCTCGCTCACGGCACGGCGCTGCGCCTGGCTGAGCTCGTTCGTCGACGGCGGGGTATGGCTGTCATTGTTGGCGTTCGGCACAACAGAAGAGGGTACGTGTCCGCGCGCGTGGCGGCCTCCTCGTTATGAGGCGCCCCTCGGTGGCCTGGGCAAAGCAGGCGCAGCCCGGACAACGGCCCCTGGGGGCGATCTTGTAGCGCGGTCCGCAGCACTTCGTCGCAGCGGGCCTCGTTACCATTCACGGACGCACCATCCGACGACCACTGACGACGACGAGGGACGGGCGAGCGCGTGGCCGAGGCGGCAGAGGTCCAGGGGGCCTTCCAGGGGACAGCGCCCGCTCCTGCCTGCCGGTGGTCCCGGCACATCGCGACGTTGCTCGCGGGGGTGCTGGTGCTCCTGGGCCTGGTGGAGCTGCCGACGGCGCCCGCCGCGCACGCGGAGCCGGCCGGATCGCGTGTGTCGGTCACGGTGGACTCGCTGGCACCGGTCGCTCCCAAGCAGGACGACACGCTCACGATCTCGGGCACGGTCACCAACAACGGCAAGTCGACGGTCACCGGCGCCCATGTGGACCTGCGGGTGGGCCAGCAGATCAACACGCGCAGCGACATCGACGACATCGGCGACCGCAGCGGCTTCTCCCCGGGCACCGACGGCTCCGAGGTCGGCGGCAACCACGCGCAGAAGCTCCAGCCGCTGGCCCCGGGCGTCAGCCGTGACTACACCCTGACCGTCCCGGTCAAGGACCTGAACCTCGGCAAGGACGGCGTCTACCAGCTCGGCGTCACCCTCTCGGGCCAGGCCGACGGCCAGTCGTACGAGCGCGTGCTCGGCATCCGGCGGACGCTGCTGCCCTGGCAGCCGTCCGGGACCGACGGCAAGAAGACCCAGCTGACGATGATGTGGCCGCTGATCTCCGCGACACATCTCACCGCCCGCACGGAGTCCGACCAGCAGCAGACGCCGATCTTCCCCAACGACGCCCTGTCGGCCGAGCTGGCCCCCGGCGGCCGGCTCCAGCAGCTGGTGGCGCTGGGCAAGGGCCTGCCGATCACCTGGGTGATCGACCCCGACCTGCTCGCGACGGTCGAGGCCATGACCAAGAGCTACCGGGTGAGCGGCCCCAGCGGCCAGAACGTCCCCGGAAAGGGCCAGGCGGTCGCCAAGCAGTGGCTCTTCCAGCTGCAGGACGCGGTCAAGGACCACCAGGTCGTGGCGCTGCCGTTCGGTGATCCCGATCTGGCCTCGCTCGCCCACCACGGCAAGGACGTCTCGGGCTCCCTGAGCCACCTGCAGTCCGCCACCGAGCTCGCCTCGACCACCGTGGACACGATCCTCGGCGTGAAGCCCCGCACGGACTTCGCCTGGCCCGTCGACGGCGCGGTCGACTCCTCGATCGTGGACGTGGCCACGTCCGCCGGCGCCCACAACGTGATCGCCCGCAGCGACAGTCTCCGCGAGGGCGGCGGCTCTCCCTACGCGCCCACCGCGGCCCGGCAGATCGGCGGGGGCAACACGGCGATCGTCGCCGACGCCCGGCTGTCCACCGCCTTCGAGGGCGAGATGATCAAGGCCGACGACTCCGCGCTCGCGGTGCAGCGGTTCCTCGCCCAGAGCCTCATGGTGAACAAGCAGGCCCCGGAGAACGAGCGCAGCATCGTCGTGGCCCCCCAGCGCATGCCCACCACCAGCCAGGCACAGGCCATGGCCACCGCGCTCAAGGGCCTGTCCGACGGCCGCTGGACCCAGCCCCTGGACCTCGGGGACGCGGCCAGGGCCAAGCCCGACCCCGCCGCGAACCAGCAGGTTCCCGGCTCCGGCAGCTACCCGGAGACGCTGCGCGACCAGGAGCTGTCGACCGAGGCCTTCGAGGCGATCCAGCGGACGCAGAACACCCTGGACAGCTTCAAGGTGATCCTCACCTCCCAGGACCGGGTGGTCACCCCCTTCGGCAGCGCGATCATGCGGGCAATGTCCACCTCATGGCGCGGCAACCCCCGGGGCGCCGCGGAGTTCCGCGACGCCGTCCAGTCCTACCTGGACCAGCTCACGCGCCAGGTGCACCTGATCAAGAAGTCCGACGCGACGCTCTCCGGACGCAGCGCGACGATCCCGGTGACCGTGCAGAACGGCCTGCTCCAGGGCGTACGGGGGCTCAGGCTCGTCCTCACCTCCAGCCAGCCGAACCGTCTCAAGATCGACGACGAGTCGCAGCAGATCCACGTCGAGGGCGGCCGCAGCCAGTCGGTGAAGTTCGAGACACGGGCCAACGCCAACGGTCCGGTCCAGGTGAAGGCCCGGCTCTACGCCGACGACGGCCAGCCGTACGGCGAGCCGATCACCTTCACTGTGCATGTCACGTCCATCACCCCTATGGTGCTGCTGGTCATCGCCGGTGGCGTCCTCCTCCTGGTCCTCGCGGGGCTTCGTATCTACCTCCAGCGCAAGCGGGCCGCGGCCCGTAAAGCCGCAGGTGGCGAGCCGGGCGGCGAAAACGGGGGAGACTCGGGCGACGACGGCGGATCCGGCGACGGCGAGCCCGAGCAGCCGGGTGATCCCGAGGCGGGAACCGGAGCGCGAAACGGTGACCCGTCCGGCTCAGGTGAGAAAGTGGAACGTTGACGTGTAGTGGGGCCAAGCGGCCGCGGACGATGAGGTGGGGTAGCGATGAGCGCGCCGTACGACGGTGACCGCGGTCAGGGCATGGGCGGTGACCAGCGGGATCAGTACCCGCCGGCTCCGCCTGCCCCGGTCCCTCCCGCGCCGGCCCCCGGCCACCCGGGAGGCCCGGCGCACCAGGGCCCGTACGCCCGTGATCCCTACCTCCGGGACGCCTACGCGTCGGACCCGTACCCCGGCCACGACCCGGCCGCACAGGATCCGGTGACCGAGGCCCTGTACGACCGGGCCACGCCCCCGCCGCCCCCGGGCGGCTACCAGCAGCCCTCCGCGCCTCCCTACGCCTCCGACGGCCGGATGTGGGATCGGCCACAGGCCCCGCAGCCCCCGGCTCCGGGACGCCCGTACGCCGACGACGCCGCGGCGACCCAGGTCATGGGCCGGGGCGGCCTCGTGGGCCAGGGCACGCCCACCGACGGTCCCCAGCAGCGCGACGCCTTCACACACCTCTACCGCGACCAGCAGCAGCCGTACGAGCCCCAGCGCCCGTCCGGCCGGCAGGTGCCGCCGCCTCCGGGTCAGATGGTGCCGCCGCCCCCCGGCCAGATGGTGCCGCCGCCTCCGGGCCAGATGGTTCCCCCGCCGATGCAGCCGCCGGCCGCCGAGCCCGGCCCCGAGCCGGAGCCCGCGCCGGCTCCGGCCAAGGGCGGCGGACGTGCCGCGAGCCTGATGAAGTCGAGCGCGCTGATGGCGGCGGGCACGATGGTGTCCCGCATCCTCGGCTTCGGCCGGAACCTCGTCATGGCGGCGGCGGTGGGCGTCGGCGCGCTCAACGACGACTACCAGGTCGCCAACGTCCTGCCGACGATGATCTACATCCTGGTGGGAGGCGGCGCGCTCAACGCCGTGTTCATCCCCCAGCTGGTGCGTTCGATGAAGAACGACGAGGACGGCGGCGAGGCGTACGCCAACCGGCTCCTCACGCTCGTCGTCGTCCTGCTGGCGGGTGTCACCACCGTCTGTGTCCTGGGAGCCCCGTTCTTCATCCAGGCGATGTCGCCGACCATCGCCTCCGACCCCGACCGGATGGACGTGGCGGTGGCGTTCGCGCGCTACTGCCTGCCCACGATGTTCTTCATGGGCGTCCATGTCGTCCTGGGTCAGATCCTCAACGCGCGCGGCAAGTTCGGCGCGATGATGTGGACCCCGGTCCTCAACAACATCGTCATCATCGCCACCTTCGGCTCCTTCATCTGGGCCTTCGGTCCCTACTCCAGCAGCCAGGTCAACGCCTCGAGCATCACTCCCGAGGGCGTGCGCCTGCTCGGCCTCGGCACGCTGCTGGGTCTGACCGTCCAGGCCCTGGCGATGCTGCCCTACCTGCGCGACGCCGGCTTCCGGATCCGTCCCCGCTTCGACTGGCGCGGCCAGGGCCTCGGCAAGGCCGCCGGGCTCGCCAAGTGGACGTTCTTCTTCGTCCTCGCCAACCAGCTCAGCATGGTCGTCGTCACCCAGCTCGCCACCAAGGCGGGCGCGCTCGCCGAAAAGGGCGGCCACCCGGGTACCGGCATCGCCGCCTACAACTTCGCGCTGCAGCTCTGGCAGATGCCGCAGGCCATCATCACCGTCTCGGTGATGACCGCCGTCCTGCCCCGCATCTCGCGCGCCGCCCACGACGGGGACGTCTCGGCCGTCCGTGACGACCTCTCGCACGGACTGCGGACCTCGGCCGTCGCGATCGTGCCCTGCGCCTTCGCCTTCCTCGCCCTCGGCGTCCCCATGGCGACGCTGATGTTCTCCAGCGGCTCGGGCACGGGGGGCGCCACCAGCATCGGCTTCATCCTCATGGCCTTCGGTCTCGGCCTGATCCCGTACTCCGCGCAGTACGTGATCCTGCGAGGCTTCTACGCCTACGAGGACACCCGCACCCCCTTCTACAACACCCTGATCGTCGCGGCCGTCTTCGCGGCGGCCTCCGTCCTCAGCTACGTGGTGCTCCCCGCCCGCTGGGCCGTCGCCGGCATGGCCGCCTCCTACGGGCTGGGCTACGTCGTCGGCGTCGGCGTCGCCTGGCGCCGTCTGCGCAGCCGGCTCGGCGGCGATCTGGACGGCGCGCGCGTCATCCGCACCTACACCCGCCTGATCGGCGCGTGCGTCCCCGCCGCCCTGATCGGTGGAGCCGTCTCTTACGGAATCGGTCAGGTTCTGGGCAGCGGTGTCCTCGGATCGCTCGCCTCCCTGGCAGGCGGTGGTCTGACCCTGATCGCGGTCTTCTACATCGCCGCAAAGCGGATGCGGATCGAGGAGCTGACCGCCATGGTCGGTATGGTTCGCGGTCGGCTCGGTCGCTGACCGAGCACAACCATCGCCCGCCGGAGTGTGTCGTGCATTACGCCGGACTGTGGGCACAATTGGTCTTGGCTGTGGACAGCGTGCAACGGATGGGGAGGCAGGAACGACGGTGGCGGAACGGAGCACGGCTGCCGTCGACGTGGCCGACAACAGCGGCGAGCAGCCACTGACCGCCGCGGCGGGCAAGGCCACGACCGACGGGACGGCGGCCGACAAGAAGGTCAGCACGCACAAGGACACCCAGCGCGCGGGGCACGAAAGCCCCGCGCGCGACGCACAACCGCCCGAGTTGCACAGCGGACACAAACTCGCCAGAAGGTACCGCCTGGAGGAGTGCGTCACCCGTCTGGAGGGATTCAGCAGCTGGCGCGCCGTGGACGAGAAGCTCCGTCGCGCGGTCGGAGTGCACCTGCTGCCCGCCGACCACCCGCGCGCCCGTCCGGTGCTCGCCGCGGCCCGTTCCGCCGCGCTGCTCGGCGATCCGCGGTTCGTCCAGGTCCTCGACGCCGTCGAGGAGAACGACCTGGTCTACGTCGTCCACGAGTGGCTGCCCGACGCCACCGAGCTCACGCCCGTCCTGGCCGCCGGCCCGATGGAGCCGCACGAGGCCTACCAGCTCGTCAGCCAGGTCTCCCAGGCCATGGCCGCAGCCCACCGCGAGGGCCTCGCGCACCTGCGCCTGAACCCCGGCTCCGTCCTGCGCACCGGGACCGGCCAGTACCGCATCCGCGGCCTCGCCGTCATGGCCGCACTCCGCGGCATCACCTCCGAACACCCCCAGCGGACCGACACCGAGGCCATCGGCGCGCTCCTGTACGCCGCGCTCACCCAGCGCTGGCCCTACGAGAACGACGCCCACGGCCTGTCCGGGCTGCCCAAGGGCCTCGGCCTCATCGCGCCCGACCAGGTGCGCGCCGGGGTCCACCGCGGCCTCTCCGAGCTGGCCATGCGCGCCCTCGTCAACGACGGCGCCACGGCCTCCCGGCAGGAGCAGCCCTGCACCACGCCGGAAGAACTCTCCAAGGCGGTCGCCGCGATGCCGCGCATCCGGCCCCCGGAGCCGGACTTCGCCACGCTGCCGGCCTATCCGCGCGCCCAGACCTCGCCCCGAGGCGGCGGTCCGGCCCAGCCCCTGCCGACGGCTCCGCCGCCCCCGCTCCAGAGCCGCACGGGCCGGGCCCTGAAGTGGAGCGTGTCGGCCCTGCTGATCGCCGCGCTCGGCCTCGGCAGCTGGCAGCTCGCGGACACGCTCCTCGAGGACGGCCAGCCGGACAAGCCGCGGACGCAGTCGTCGAGTGACGATCAGGCACGACGGGCCGACGGTAAGCCGGTTCAGATCGAGAACGTCAAGGACTTCGACCCGCCCCCGAACGGCGACGGCGAGGAAAAGCAGGACGGCTTCCACGCCGTCCGCTTTTCCCACGACGGCAATCCCGACACGTACTGGTCGACGAACCACTACACCAACGCCAACTTCGGAGGCCTCAAGGACGGCGTCGGCGTCATCCTGGACCTGGGCAAGAAGCAGCAGGTCGGCGAGGTGAAGGTCACCTTCCTCAATGAGGTGTCCGTCCAGCTGATGACGGCCAAGGACAGCTCCTCGATGCCGACGAAACTCTCGGGCTTCAAGAAGGTCACCGAAACGAGGGCCACCGGCGAGGTCTCGCTCAAGCCGAAGAAGCCACAGGAGACGCGCTACGTCCTGATCTGGCTGACCAAGCTGACGCAGACCGAAGCGGGCGAATACCGAGGCCGGATCTCCGAGATCCAGGTGACCAGCTAGTCGTAAGGCCACTCAGGGGGAGGGCTCGACGTTGGACGACGTCACACGTGGCGGCGCGAGCGACGCCGAGCTCCTGGCGCGGCATGTCGACGGCGATCCCGACGCCTTCGGGGAGATAGTGCGGCGCCACCGCGACCGGCTCTGGGCGGTGGCGCTGCGCACGCTCGGGGACCGGGAGGAGGCCGCCGACGCCGTCCAGGACGCGCTGGTCTCGGCCTACCGGGCCGCTCACACCTTCCGGGGGCAGTCCGCCGTCACCACATGGCTGCACCGCATCACCGTCAACGCCTGTCTGGACCGGGCCCGCAAGGCGGCCTCCCGGCGCACCGCGCCGCTCGTCGAGACCGAGCGGCTCGAGCAGCTTCTCGAGCCCCATGAGTCCGCCGCCGCGCCCGCCGAGCGCGGGGATCTGCAGCGGGAGCTGGTGCGGGCCCTCGCCAAGCTGCCGCCGGAGCAGCGGGCGGCCCTGGTCCTGGTCGACATGCAGGGCTATCCGGTCGCCGAGGCGGCCAGGGTTCTCGACGTCCCAGCCGGCACGGTGAAGAGCAGATGCGCGCGCGGACGGGCGCGGCTGCTGCCATTGCTCACCCATCTGCGCCCTGATGGCAGGGGTAGCCCCCCTCTTGACAGGGAAAGGAACCGGTCGCAGGGGGCGTCCGTCCCACCACCGGCAGGACAGAACGACGCGGATCCAGTGAAGGGCGGAGGTGGGCGAGCGTGACTTCTACGACCGGCACGGATGAGCACCCGGAGGTCGAGGAGATCTCCGCGCTCACCGAGGGAGTGCTGCCCCCTGCCCGTACCGCGGATCTTCGGGAGCATCTCGCGGCGTGCGAGCTGTGCGACGACGTACGGACCTCACTGACCGAGATCCGGGATCTGCTCGGCACGCTTCCCGGGCCGGCCCGGATGCCGGCCGACGTCGCCGAGCGCATCGACGCCGCTCTCGCGGCCGAGGCGCTGCTGAGCGCGACCGGCCCCGATCCCGACCCGAGTGCCGATGTTTCACGTGAAACGGAGACGGCGGCGACGGCACCCGTCGCTGCCGCCACCCCGCATGTTTCACGTGAAACCAGCCGTAAAACCAGCCGTAAAACCAGCCGGGAAACCGGCCGGGAAAGCCGTGAAACCGGCCGGGAAGCGCCCGACCGCCCCGACGGTCGCCCCCGCGTCTCCACCGGCCCGGGCCGGCAGCGGACGGGTACCGCCGGCCCCCGGTCCCGGCGCGGACGGCGCTGGCGTACGGCCCTGCTCGGCACCGCCTGTGCCGCGGCCGTCATCGGCGTCGGGAGCTTCTTCCTGACCTCCGGAAGCGTCGGCGACCACCAGGCGGCACCTCCCCGCCCCACGGGCAACCAGGCGTCGGGGCCGACCACCCTCGGCTTCGACGACCTCGGGACCCATGTGCGCGATCTGCTCCAGACCACCAAGAGCAGCGAGACCGCCAAGGGCACCGAGACTCGGGGGATGAAGACCTCACCCGAGACCCTGCGTGATTCCGGCCTCACGGCCCCGGTCTGTGTGCAGCAGGGCATCGGGCGTCCCGAGTCGGCGCTGGCCTCCCGCCAAGAGAAGTACAACGGGCAGGACGCCTATCTCGTCGTCCTGCCGCACCCCGGCGACGACACGCTCGTCGACGCCTACCTGGTGTCCTCCACCTGCGAGGGCTCCTCGCCGTCCGCTCCTGGGAAGGTCCTGGCGAACCGGACCTTCCCGCGCGACTGAGCCCTCGCGCTCCGTGCTGTCGTCCGCGTCGGGAATGCTCGCCCCGTAGGATCCGTTGGGTGGGGTGAGACCCAGCAAGGACCCAGAACAGCTGTCGGCTAAGACAAGGAAGACACCCGTGAGCGACGTCCGCAACGTGATCATCATCGGCTCCGGGCCCGCGGGCTATACGGCCGCGCTCTACACCGCCCGCGCGTCCCTGAAGCCGCTGGTCTTCGAAGGCGCCGTGACGGCCGGTGGTGCGCTGATGAACACCACCGAGGTGGAGAACTTCCCCGGGTTCCGTGAGGGCATCATGGGCCCGGACCTGATGGACAACATGCGGGCCCAGGCCGAACGCTTCGGCGCCGAGCTGATCCCGGACGACATCGTCGCCGTCGACCTCAGCGACGAGATCAAGACCGTCACGGACTCCGCCGGCACCGTCCACCGCGCCAAGGCCGTGATCGTCACCACCGGCTCCCAGCACCGCAAGCTGGGCCTGCCGCGCGAGGACGAGCTCTCCGGTCGCGGTGTCTCCTGGTGCGCCACCTGCGACGGGTTCTTCTTCAAGGACCAGGACATCGCCGTCATCGGCGGTGGCGACACCGCGATGGAGGAGGCCACCTTCCTCTCCCGGTTCGCCAAGTCCGTCACCGTGGTCCACCGCCGCGACGCCCTGCGGGCGAGCAAGGCGATGCAGGAGCGCGCCTTCGCCGACCCGAAGATCTCCTTCGTGTGGGACAGCGAGGTCGCCGCGATCCACGGAGACACCAAGCTCTCCGGGCTGACGCTGCGCAACCTCAAGTCCGGTGAGACGTCCGAGCTCCCGGTGACCGGCCTCTTCATCGCGATCGGCCACGACCCGCGCACCGAGCTGTTCAAGGGCCAGCTGGACCTGGACGACGAGGGCTACCTCAAGGTGAACGCCCCCTCGACCCGCACCAACCTCTCCGGTGTGTTCGCCGCCGGCGACGTCGTGGACCACACCTACCGCCAGGCGATCACCGCCGCCGGTACGGGCTGCTCCGCCGCCCTCGACGCCGAGCGCTTCCTCGCGTCCCTCGGGGACGGCGAGAACGTCCGCGAGCCCGAGCAGACCGTCTGACCCCCGCCTCTTCCCCCCCACCCGACGTAGAGAAGATTCAAGGAGACCTCAATGGCTCTCAAGGCCGTGACCGACGCGTCCTTCGACGATGACGTGCTGAAGAGCGACAAGCCCGTCCTGGTGGACTTCTGGGCCGAGTGGTGCGGTCCGTGCCGCCAGATCGCTCCCTCCCTGGAGGCGATCGCCAAGGAGTACGGCGACAAGATCGAGATCGTCAAGCTCAACATCGACCAGAACCCGACCACCGCGGCCAAGTACGGCGTGATGTCGATTCCGACGCTCAACGTCTACCAGGGCGGCGAGGTCGTCCAGACCATCGTCGGTGCCAAGCCGAAGGCGATGCTCGAGCGCGAGCTGGGCAACTTCATCCACGCCTGAGCCACATACGCTCCGGGGTGGCCGGGTGCTGTTTCACGTGAAACAGCACCCGGCCACCCCGTTTTCGTGACCCTGTCGGCGGCTGTCAGCGCGTCGCGCCGCTAGAGCGGCCTGAGCGCCGGCTCCTTCTGGACCGCCCCGAGGAGCCGGTCCAGCGCCAGCTCGACGTCCTCCTTCCAGGAGAGCGCCGTGCGCAGTTCCAGCCGCATGCGCGGATGGCGCGGGTGCGGCCGTACGGTCTTGAAGCCGACCGCCAGCAGATGGTCGGCGGGCAGCACACACGCCGGTTCCTTCCAGCGGGCGTCGCCGAAGGCCTCGATCGCCTTGAAGCCCCTCCGGAGCACGTCCTTGGCCACCGTCTGCACCATGGTCCTGCCCAGCCCCTGCCCCTGGTGGGAGGGCGTCAGCCAGGCGGTCATCAGCTGGACGGCATCGGCGGCGACCGGGCTGGTGGGGAAGGCGGTCGACCGGGGCACATAGGCTGGAGGCGCGTAGAGCACAAAGCCCACGGGCACCTCGTCGACATAGACCACCCGGCCGCAGGAGCCCCACTCCAGGAGCACGGCGGAGATCCAGGCCTCCTTCTCCAGCTCGGGGCGGCCGGCCCTCAGCGCGGCTTCGCCGCTGACAGGGTCCAGTTCCCAGAAGACGCAGGCCCGGCAGCGCTTGGGGAGGTCAGGGAGGTTGTCCAGAGTGAGCGGTACGAGCCGACGCCCCATGCAGTCAGTTCCTCACTTCCGTCGCGTGCCACGCTCCGGGCGGCGCTCAGCGCCCTGCGCTCCCTGAGGAGACCGCCGACGAATCCGCCGACCGCCCCCAGGCCCAGGCCTGCTGCCACCAGTCCGGTCCGGCTCACCGTTCGCATGGCCCCGCCCCTCCGTGAACCGCGTCCAACGTGGATGTGCCATACCTCAACGCATCGTATCCGGAGGCTGTTTGAGTCGACAGCGCGACAAGGCAAAGGGCGGGTTGTGTTCCGGGAACCCCCAACGGTTCCACGTGAAACACAACCCGCCCTCAGCGCGAGCGTCGACGAAGAGCTAACCCTCGGAACTCTCCTCGCCGGCGCCGGAGAGCTTCTGCTCCAGGACCCGGCCCTCACCCGGGGCGAGCGTGCCGAGGATCCGCTCCAGGTCGTCCATCGAGGCGAACTCGACGACGATCTTTCCCTTCTTCTGACCCAGGTCCACCTTCACCCGGGTCTCGAAGCGGTCCGACAGCCGGGAGGCAAGGTCGGTCAGCGCCGGCGAGACCCGCCCGCCGGCCCGGGGCCCCTTGGCCTTGCCGGAACCCTTCGACCGCGACCCCATCAGGGTCACGATCTCCTCGACCGAACGGACCGAGAGGCCCTCGGCCACGATGCGCCGGGCGAGCTGGTCCTGCTCCTCCGAGTCGTCGACGGAGAGCAGAGCCCGGGCGTGTCCGGCGGAGAGCACCCCGGCGGCGACCCGCTTCTGCACGGCGGGCGACAGCTTCAGCAGCCGCAGCGTGTTGGAGACCTGCGGACGCGAGCGCCCGATGCGGTCGGCCAGCTGGTCATGGGTGCAGCTGAAGTCCTTCAGCAGCTGGTCGTAGGCGGCGGCCTCTTCCAGAGGATTCAGCTGAGCCCGGTGCAGGTTCTCCAGCAGCGCGTCCAGCAGAAGCTTCTCGTCGTCGGTCGCCCGGACGATGGAGGGAATCCTCTCCAGTCCGGCCTCACGGCAGGCCCGCCAGCGCCGCTCGCCCATGATGAGCTCATAGCGCTCGGGAGCCAGCTGCCGGACCACCACGGGCTGCAGCAGGCCGACCTCGCGGATGGAGGTGACCAGCTCCGCGAGGGCGTCCTCGTCGAACACCTCCCGCGGCTGCCGGGGGTTGGGCGTGATGGAGTCCAGGGGCAGTTCGGCGAAGTACGCACCGGCCTCCGTGCCCGGGGACTGCTCGGGCACACCCTGCGAAGCGCCCTCTGTTTCACGTGAAACGCCGTCCACCGGAACGGAAGCGGGAGAGCCCCCCTCCCGCGAGACGGTTTCACGGGAAACGGTGATCTCGTCCAGCGGAAGCGCGGTCACCTTCGCGGCGGCCACCCCCCGCTCCGCCGTCAGCACCGGCACCGCGGTCGGAGACATGACGCCGGGCCCGACTGCCGGTCCGCTCTGCTCCGCTCCCTTCGGCGCCGGCGGGATCAGCGCACCGAGCCCCCGGCCCAGTCCTCTGCGTCGCTCACTCACTGAAGCCCCTCCGACATGCTGTGCTGGTCTTGCTGTTGCTGGCGGCCCACCGTGTGAGCCCTGCTGCCGTCGTAGTGCACACCGACCCCCCGTAGTGCGATTTCCCGGGCGGCCTCCAGATAGGACAGAGCGCCACTGGATCCCGGGTCGTACGTCAGAACCGTCTGCCCATAGCTGGGCGCCTCGGAGATACGGACCGAGCGGGGAATGCTGGTCCGCAGCACCTCCTTGCCGAAGTGGGTGCGCACCTCCTCGGCCACCTGGGAGGCGAGCCGCGTCCGCCCGTCGTACATCGTCAGCAGAATCGTCGACACATGGAGCTCGGGGTTCAGGTGGCCCCTCACCAGCTCGACGTTGCGCAGCAGCTGGCCCAGGCCCTCCAGCGCGTAGTACTCGCACTGGATGGGGATCAGCACCTCGGCACCCGCGACGAGGGCGTTGACCGTCAGCAGGCCGAGCGACGGCGGACAGTCGATGAGGATGTAGTCCAGGGGCTGCTGATAGGCCTTGATCGCCCGGTCCAGCCGGCTCTCCCGGGCCACGAGCGAGACCAGCTCGATCTCCGCACCGGCCAGGTCGATCGTGGCGGGGGCGCAGAAGAGGCCCTCCACATCCACCACCGGCTGCACCACGTCGGAGAGCTGCCTGTTGTCCACGAGGACGTCGTAGATCGACGGGACATCGGCATGGTGGTCGATGCCCAGAGCCGTCGAGGCGTTGCCCTGCGGATCGAGGTCGATGACCAGCACACGATTGCCGTGCAGCGCCAGCGAGGCCGCCAGGTTCACGGTGGTCGTGGTCTTGCCGACCCCGCCCTTCTGGTTGGCGACCACCATTACCCGGGTCTGCTCCGGCCGGGGCATCGGGGGCGGTGACGTTTCACGTGAAACGGCCTCGCCACCGGGCGGCGGAACGGGAGCAGCCATGGATTCGGAGTCGGCGGGGCGGGGGCCGGGGACCGGGTCGGTCATCGGCCCCGCGATATTGGCGTCGGACCGCAAGGATTCACTCTCCTCGACATCAGGCTCGCGATGGACAGAGCCTGCCATGCTTTCGGGGTCGTGAACCAGCGAGGCCTGTTCTCCTGTGGATGAATCCCGTGGGCCTGTGGATGAACCCACTTCCTCGACCGGTCGACGGTCACGCGGCGCGGCGGCCGCACGGGTGCGACCGATGATTCCATGCAGCAGGGAGCGATGTTTCACGTGAAACACGATGCATGGCACGCGCCGCTACCCCGTCGCGACACTCCGTAATGCGTAGTTTTGCCAGCTTGTAGGAGCACGGCCCCCGGCAGGGGGCCGCTCACCTCAGCGACGGCGGCGGGACCGGCTCACCCTGGCGGCCTTCGCCCGCTTGGCCGCGAAACGCACACCGCCGGGGCTCTCCCCGACCTCGACCCGGACCACGGTGGACAGCGGGTCGACCACGCCCTCACCCACGTGCAGCACCGAGGTACGCACCACACCGAGCTTGCTCAGCGCGGCACGGGCGCCCTGGAGCTCCTCCTCCGCGGTGTCACCCTTGAGGGCCAGCATCTCGCCGTAGGGGCGCAGCAGCGGCACTCCCCACCCGGCCAGCCGGTCCAGCGGCGCCACGGCCCGCGCGGTGACCACATGCACCGGCTCGACCTTGCCCAGCATCTCCTCGGCCCGGCCGCGGACGACGGTGACATGGTCCAGCCCCAGCAGCTCCACGACCTCCTGGAGGAAGTTGGTGCGGCGCAGCAGCGGCTCGAGGAGGGTGATCTGCAGATCGGGGCGGACCAGGGCCAGCGGAATGCCGGGCAGTCCGGCACCGGAGCCCACGTCGCACACCGAGACGCCGTCCGGCACGGCCTCGGAGAGCACCGCGCAGTTCAGCAGGTGCCGCTCCCACAGCCTCGGGACCTCGCGGGGGCCGATCAGCCCGCGCTTGACGCCCGCGTCCGCGAGGAGCTCGGCATAGCGGACGGCCTCCGGAAAGCGGTCACCGAATACCGCCCGAGCCGCCTCGGGCGCCGGAGGGAGCTCCGCTGCCTCTTCCACGGGAAACCGTCCTTCCATACAAAAAGGGTCTGAATATCAGGCTGACAAGGATCGGCCCCGCCTGCGAGCAGACGGGGCCGTACACACCTGGAAGTGGAGCTGGTCAGGCGGGGAGGACGACCACTCGACGCTGGGGCTCCTCGCCCTCGGACTCGCTGCGCAGGCCCGCGGCGGCCACCGCGTCGTGGACGACCTTGCGCTCGAAGGGGGTCATCGGGTCGAGCTTGACCGGCTGACCGGTGCTCTTGGCCTCCTCGGCCGCCTCGGCGCCCAGGCCGGCCAGCTGCTCGCGCTTGCGCGCGCGGAAGCCCGCGATGTCCAGCATCAGACGGCTGCGGTCGCCGGTCTCCCGGTTCACCGCGAGCCGGGTCAGCTCCTGGAGCGCCTCCAGCACCTCACCGTCGCGGCCCACCAGCTTCTGCAGGTCACGGCTGGTGGAGTCGCTGATGATCGACACCGAGGCGCGGTCGGCCTCGACGTCCATGTCGATGTCGCCGTCGAGGTCGGCGATGTCCAGCAGCCCCTCGAGGTAGTCGGCCGCGATCTCGCCCTCCTGCTCCAGGCGGGACAGGGTGTCGGTGCCCTCAGCGGCGTTCTGGCGCTGCGTCTCCGTCACGGTGGACTCCTTCATCACTTCTTCGAGGGGTGCTTGGGCCGCTGCGGGCCGCCCTTGCGCTGTCCGGACTTGGCACTGCGGGAGGAGCCGCCGCCCTGCTGGGGCGTCTCGTCGCCGGCCTGCCCGGACTGGCCCTTCTCCAGGGTGGTCTTCTTCTCGGAGCCCGCGGTCGGCTGCGTGGTGCCGGTGACCTGACGCTTGGACTTCGTCTGACGCTTGGGCTGCTGGCGAGCGGCACGGGCGGCCTCGACGGCCTTCCTGGCCTCGACCTCCGCCGGGTCCTCCTTGAGCTTGCCCTTGGCCTTCAGGCGCTCCTGGCGCTGCTGGAAGGCGAGGCTGCCCGGGGTGGGGTTACGGCGGATGACGAACATCTGCTGACCCAGGGTCCACACGTTGGTGGTCAGCCAGTAGACCAGGACACCGACCGGGAAGTTGATGCCGAAGACGGCGAACATGATCGGGAAGACGTACATCAGCATCTTCTGCTGCTGCATGAACGGCGTCTTCACCGTGAGGTCGACGTTCTTCGTCATCAGCTGGCGCTGCGTGTAGAACTGCGACAGCGACATCAGGATGATCATGATGACCGTGACCACGCGGACATCGGTCAGCGTGGCGCCGAGCGACTCGACCTTGGCCGCGCTGTCCATGAACTTCGACGCGATCGGGGCACCGAAGATGTGCGCCTTACGGGCGCTGTCGACCAGCTCCTGGTCCAGGAAGCCGACCTCGTGGCCACCGGCGATCTTGTTCAGCACCTGGTACAGCGAGATGAAGAACGGCGACTGGGCCAGAATCGGGAGGCAGCTCGAGAGCGGGTTGGTGCCCGACTCCTTGTAGAGCTTCATCATCTCTTCGGACTGGCGCTGCTTGTCGCTCTTGTAGCGCTCCTGGATCGCCTTCATCTTCGGCTGGAGCGCCTGCATGTTCCGCGTGGCCTTGATCTGCTTCACGAAGAGCGGGATCAGGCAGATACGGATCAGCACCACCAGCGAGACGATGGACAGACCCCACGCCGCGCCACTGTCCTTGTTGAAGATCAGGCTGAAGAACGAGTGGAACTGGACGATGATCCAGGAAACGGCGTAGTAGAGAGGATTCAGGATCGTGTCCACGAATCAGGCTCCTTGGGCGTTGGGCTGAGTCTCGGGCTGCGCGGCGGTCCCCGCAGGGGGGTTTCCGCCCATGCGGCTCCTCAGCCGCTGGTGCCAGACCGGACGCTTCCGGGGAGGGACGTGGTCGACGCCACCGAGCGACCACGGGTTGCAGCGCAGGATGCGCCAGGCCGTCAGCACCGTCCCTTTGACCGCGCCGTGCACATTGATGGCCGTGTAGCCGTAGTGCGAGCACGAGGGGTAGTACTTGCAGACCGGGCCCAACAAAGGGCTGATGGTCCACTGGTAGAGCTTGATCAACCAGAGCAGCGGGTACTTCACTGTGCACTCCCTCCCGGGTGACCGGGGTTCCGGGGGGCACCCCCCGGGGGATTGCTTCGCGGCGCCCCTCCCAGCAGCCGCTGCAGTGCGGTATCGAGATCACGGCCCAGCTGTGTGTGGTCCGCCTCGCCCGCGCCCGGCAGGGCTCGCACCACCACCAGGCTACCGGCGGGCAGCTGATCCAGCCGGTCACGCATGAGGTGGCGAAGACGCCGCTTGACGGAGTTGCGGACGACGGCACCGCCGACGGCCTTGCTCACGACGAAACCCGCACGCACCGGAGGGGCGATCCCCCCCGGTGTGTGCGGGTCCGTGTTACCGCTGCTTAGGTGAACGACGAGGAGCGGGCGGCCGGCCCTGCGTCCTCGACGAACCGCGGTCGCGAAGTCCTCGCGCCGCCTCAGCCGAGACTCGGAAGGCAGCACGTCAGGACCTCGACGTCAGACTGGTCAGGCCGACAGGCGGGCGCGACCCTTGCCACGGCGGGACGCGAGGATCGCGCGGCCGGCACGGGTGCGCATGCGCAGGCGGAAGCCGTGGGTCTTCGCGCGGCGGCGGTTGTTCGGCTGGAAGGTGCGCTTGCTCACTCGGGGACTCCAGAAATGAATTGATGGCGGGACATCGCCTGGCTGTCACCGTGCGCCCGCGAGGAGCTCGCAATACGCCCAAGTGCACCGCTTCATAACCATGACCGGTTAGGATCATGATCTTTGCCCATCGGAGGCAGGCGGCAGCAGCCATCGACAACTCGACCTGGTCACGGTACGCGCGGTTACGCCATCCGGTCAAACCGGCAGTGCACCAGGCATACACCGTAGCTTCTTCAGGGCCGGAACGGCGCCACGCGCCACGGCATGGCACATTTGTACACACCCTGTGGACAACGACTTGAACCGCACCACTCGCCCTGACTACCGTGACTGAACTCCGAATCCTTCCCGCCCGTCCCGAGAACCACACATTCGTGGGACTCCCGGACACCCCCCGTGACCAGTGACTGAGAGAGCGTGCCCTGTGGCTGACCTGCCCGCCGATCTTGCCGCAGTGTGGCCGCGCGTGCTCGAACAGCTCCTCGGTGAGGGGCGGGGCCAGGGCGTGGAGAGCAAGGACGAGCACTGGATCAAGCGGTGCCAGCCGCTGGCGCTGGTGGCCGACACCGCGCTGCTGGCCGTGCCGAACGAGTTCGCCAAGGGCGTCCTCGAGGGCCGGCTGGCCCCGATCGTCAGCGAGACCCTCAGCCGTGAGTGCGGCCGCCCCATCCGGATCGCGATCACCGTCGACGACTCCGCGGGCGAGCCCCCGGCCCCGCAGGCCCCGGAACCCCGCCAGCAGCCTCCGCACGGCTCCGGCCAGGGCGGCCGGGACACGTACGAGGGATACGGGGACCGCGGCGGCTACGAGGGCCGTGACGCCTACGGCACCCGGCCCGGCGGCGACGACCTGCCGTCCGTACGGCCCGCCTACCCCGACTACCAGCAGTCCCGTCCCGAGCCCGGCGCCTGGCCGCGCGGCTCGGCGTCCGCCGGCCCGTCCGGCGGCGACCGCGGCGACTACGGCTGGCAGCAGCCGCGGCTCGGCTCCTACGGCGAGGGCGAGCGTGATCCCTACGCCTCCCCGTCGCAGTACGAGCAGCAGTCCTACGAGCAGCAGCCGGACTACCGCTCGCCGGAACGGCCCGAGCGCATGTCCTACGAGCAGCAGCGCCGGGAGCTGCCCGACGTCCCCGCCCGCGGCGGCTCCGCGTCCGGCCCCGGCCCGCACACGGACCGCTCCTCCTCGTCCTCCGGCTCCGGCACGTCCTCGACCGGTGGCGCCGCGGAGCCGACGGCCCGGCTGAACCCGAAGTACCTCTTCGACACCTTCGTCATCGGCGCGTCCAACCGCTTCGCCCACGCGGCGGCGGTCGCGGTCGCCGAGGCGCCGGCCAAGGCGTACAACCCGCTGTTCATCTACGGCGAGTCGGGGCTGGGCAAGACCCACCTGCTGCACGCCATCGGGCACTACGCGCGCAGCCTCTATCCGGGCACGCGGGTGCGCTACGTGAGCTCCGAGGAGTTCACGAACGAGTTCATCAACTCCATCCGCGACGGCAAGGCGGACGCGTTCCGCAAGCGCTACCGCGACATGGACATCCTGCTGGTCGACGACATCCAGTTCCTGGCGAGCAAGGAGTCGACGCAGGAGGAGTTCTTCCACACCTTCAACACCCTGCACAACGCCAACAAGCAGATCGTGCTCTCGTCGGACCGGCCGCCCAAGCAGCTGGTGACCCTGGAGGACCGGCTCCGCAACCGCTTCGAGTGGGGCCTGATCACCGACGTGCAGCCGCCGGAGCTCGAGACCCGGATCGCGATCCTGCGGAAGAAGGCGGTCCAGGAGCAGCTCAACGCTCCGCCGGAGGTCCTGGAGTTCATCGCGTCCCGTATCTCGCGCAACATCCGTGAGCTCGAGGGCGCGCTGATCCGGGTCACGGCCTTCGCCAGCCTCAACCGGCAGCCGGTCGACCTGGGCCTGACCGAGATCGTGCTGAAGGACCTGATCCCCGGCGGCGAGGACGCCTCCCCGGAGATCACCGCGCCGGCCATCATGGCGGCGACCGCGGACTACTTCGGGCACACCGTCGAGGACCTGTGCGGCGCCTCGCGCAGCCGGGTGCTGGTGACGGCCCGGCAGATCGCCATGTACCTGTGCCGCGAGCTCACCGACCTGTCGCTGCCGAAGATCGGCGCGCAGTTCGGCGGCCGCGACCACACGACCGTGATGCACGCGGACCGCAAGATCCGTGCGCTGATGGCCGAGCGGCGCTCCATCTACAACCAGGTGACCGAGCTGACGAACCGCATCAAGAACGGCTGACAGAGCCTTACGAGGGCCTGCGCGAGGGCGCTTCGGGACGTTTTCCCGGGGCGCCCTTCGCCGTTCCCGGGCGCCTGTGGAGCCTTCCGGAGGCCGCTCGGACGACCCTCGGACGGCACCCGGACGGCCTCCGAACAGCCTCCGAACGACCCCAAGACAGCCCCTGGAGCACCCCCGCGCCGTCCCCGGAGCGTCCCCAGCCCGTCGCCCGCGGCCTCGCGCCTGTTCGAATTGGGGTCCTGACCTGGCGGTTCTCCACAGATTCGGCCCCAAGTCCCCGTCCACACCCTGGGGACCGGGAAGTTATCCAGATGATGTCCACAGACCAGGCTGTTGATATGCCATCAGGCGAGGTCAGAGGGGTGTGGATTTGTGGTCGACGGGGTTCCACAGCCTGTGGACAGACGATCTGTGCACAGCGGCCCCGGAGGTTGTCCACCGGCCGCCCACAGGAGGACCGGTGTTATACACAGTCTTTCCACACGACTGTCCACTGTTCGGCAACGAAACACCCAAGCTCACCGCACCGAGTGAAAGGCGTCACACCAAGCTGCCGGGTTGGCCTGTGGGCAACGTGGGTAAACCTGGGGACGCACCTGGGGAGAAGTGGGGCCTGCCTGTGCACCGGGTGTGCAGAACTTTCCGTGGTCCACAGAACCCCCCGGTTATCCACTGCCGTCACCCACAGGGCCGGTGGACAAAAAATCCGGCCTGACCTGGGAAAAGGAAGTTTTCCACGGTTTCCACAGGCCCTACTACTACGACCACTGAGATGTAGCGGAGAACTCGTTTCGAAGTGGGTGCTGTGGATGAAGCGGCTGCACGCCGCGCCACGCCCCGGACCTCGACTTGACCGCCACCCGCACCGACTGTCAGCGGCGTGCGTCAGACTGGTCTCCGGCGACTGAAGCCGACGAAGAAGCCAGCAGGGCGAGCCAGCAACAAGCAGGAGGCGGTTCCGGTGAAGATCCGGGTGGAGCGCGATGTACTCGCGGAGGCAGTGGCCTGGGCGGCCCGCAGCCTCCCGGCCCGTCCGCCGGTGCCGGTCCTCGCGGGGCTGCTGCTGAAGGCCGAGGACGGCTCGCTGAGCCTGTCCGGCTTCGACTACGAGGTCTCCGCCCGCGTCTCCGTCGAGGCGGATGTGGAGGAGGACGGCACCGTCCTCGTCTCCGGCCGCCTGCTCGCCGACATCTGCCGCGCACTTCCCAACAGGCCTGTGGAGATCTCCACCGACGGCGTGCGGGTCACCGTGGTCTGCGGCTCCTCGCGATTCACACTCCACACACTGCCTGTGGAGGAATACCCGGCCCTGCCCCAGATGCCGACCGCCACGGGCACCGTCCCGGGCGAGGTCTTCGCCTCGGCCGCCGCCCAGGTGGCCATCGCCGCCGGCCGCGACGACACGCTCCCGGTGCTCACCGGCGTGCGGATCGAGATCGAGGGCGACACCGTCACCCTGGCCTCCACCGACCGCTACCGCTTCGCGGTCCGCGAGTTCATGTGGAAGCCGGAGACCCCGGACATCTCCGCCGTCGCCCTGGTGCCCGCCAAGACGCTGCTGGAGACCGCCAAGTCGCTCAGCGGCGGCGACACCGTCTCGATCGCCCTGTCCGGCTCCGGTGCCGGCGAGGGCCTGATCGGCTTCGAGGGCGCCGGCCGGCGTACGACCACCCGCCTCCTCGAGGGCGACCTGCCGAAGTACCGCACGCTCTTCCCGACCGAGTTCAACTCCGTCGCCGTGATCGAGACCGCCCCGTTCGTCGAGGCCGTCAAGCGCGTGGCGCTCGTCGCCGAGCGCAACACCCCGGTCCGTCTCAGCTTCGAGCAGGGCGTGCTGATCCTGGAGGCCGGTTCCAGCGACGACGCACAGGCTGTGGAAAGGGTCGACGCCCAGCTCGACGGCGACGACATCTCGATCGCCTTCAACCCCGGCTTCCTGCTCGAGGGCCTGTCCGCGATCGATTCGCCGGTCGCCCAGCTGTCCTTCACCACGTCCACCAAGCCGGCCCTGCTCAGCGGCAAGCCCGCCGTCGACGCCGAGGCCGACGAGGCGTACAAGTACCTGATCATGCCGGTGCGCCTCTCGGGCTGACGTCCGGGGAAGGTCGCGGTCCACAGGGCCGCGACCGCCTGTGGACCGGGGCGCTCTCACCCGATGAGCGCCCCAGCCCACAGCTGTGCACGGACCCTCGGGCGTAGGCTCGGGAGCACGTACCTCCGGTACGCATCGGACGACTACGGCATGAAGGATCACTGATGGAGCTCGGTCTCGTCGGCCTCGGCAAGATGGGCGGCAACATGCGCGAGCGCATCCGCCGCGCAGGCCACACCGTCATCGGATACGACCGCAACCGCGACCTGGCGGACGTCCACAGCCTCAAGGAGCTTGTGGACGGCCTGCAGGGTCCGCGCGTCGTCTGGGTCATGGTCCCGGCCGGTGCCGCGACCCAGTCCACCATCGACGAGCTCGCCGAGCTGCTGTCGCCCGGCGACATCGTCGTCGACGGCGGCAACTCCCGCTGGACCGACGACGAGAAGCACGCCGAGGAGCTGAAGGCCAAGGGCATCGGCTTCGTCGACTGCGGCGTCTCCGGTGGCGTCTGGGGCCTGGAGAACGGCTACGCCCTGATGTACGGCGGCGACGCCGAGGACGTGGCGAAGGTCCAGCCGATCTTCGACGCGCTCAAGCCGGAGGGCGACTTCGGCTCGGTCCACGCGGGCAAGGTCGGCGCCGGCCACTTCGCCAAGATGGTCCACAACGGCATCGAGTACGCGATGATGCAGGCCTACGCCGAGGGCTGGGAGCTGCTGGAGAAGGTCGACTCCGTCACCGACGTGCGCGAGGTCTTCCGCTCCTGGCAGGAGGGCACGGTCATCCGCTCCTGGCTGCTCGACCTGGCCGTCAACGCCCTGGACGAGGACGAGCACCTGGACGGCCTGCGCGGCTTCGCCGCCGACTCCGGCGAGGGCCGCTGGACGGTCGAGGCCGCCATCGACAACGCCGTGCCGCTCCCCGCGATCACGGCCTCCCTCTTCGCGCGCTTCGCCTCGCGCCAGGAGGACTCCCCGCAGATGAAGATGATCGCCGCGCTGCGCAACCAGTTCGGTGGCCACGCGGTCGAGACCAAGAAGTAGAACCCAGCACAGCCGGGGGAGGTCGGCGCGCAACCATGCATGTCTCGCATCTGTCGCTCGCCGACTTCCGCTCGTACGCCCGGGCCGAGGTGGCCCTCGACCCGGGCGTCACGGCCTTCGTGGGCCCCAACGGCCAGGGCAAGACCAATCTCGTCGAGGCCGTCGGCTATCTGGCCACCCTCGGCAGCCACCGGGTCTCCTCCGACGCGCCCCTGGTGCGCATGGGCGCCGACCGCGCGATCGTCCGCGCCGCCGTGGTCCAGGGGGAGCGGCAGCAGCTGATCGAGCTGGAGCTCAACCCGGGCCGGGCCAACCGGGCCCGGATAAATCGTTCCTCCCAGGTCAAGCCGCGCGACGTGCTGGGGATCGTGCGCACCGTGCTGTTCGCCCCGGAGGACCTCGCTCTGGTCAAGGGCGACCCCGGGGAGCGCCGCCGCTTCCTGGACGAGCTGATCACCGCGCGCGCCCCGCGCATGGCGGGCGTGCGCTCGGACTACGAGCGCGTCCTCAAGCAGCGCAACACCCTGCTGAAGTCGGCCGCGATGGCCCGCCGCCACGGCGGCCGCGGCATGGACCTGTCCACCCTCGACATCTGGGACCAGCACCTGGCCCGCTCCGGCGCGGAGCTGCTGGCGCAGCGGCTGGACCTGATCACCACGCTGCGGCCGCTGGCCGACAAGGCGTACGAGGAGCTCGCGCCCGGCGGCGGTCCGGTCTCCTTCGACTACCGCGGTCCGGCCGGCGTGGAGGGTGCCCGGACCCGTGAGGAGCTGTACGAGGTCCTGCTGGCCGCTCTCGGCGAGACGCGCAAGCAGGAGATCGAGCGCGGCGTGACGCTCGTCGGGCCGCACCGCGACGAACTGCTGCTCAAGCTCGGGCAGCTGCCGGCGAAGGGCTACGCCAGCCACGGCGAGTCCTGGTCGTACGCGCTGGCGCTGCGCCTGGCGTCGTACGAGCTGCTGCGCTCGGAGGGCAACGAGCCGGTGCTGGTGCTGGACGACGTCTTCGCCGAGCTGGACGCCCGCCGCCGCGAGCGGCTGGCGGAGATGGTGGCCCCCGGCGAGCAGGTGCTGGTGACGGCGGCTGTGGACGACGACGTCCCGGGCGTCCTGGCGGGCACGCGGTACGCGGTCGCCGAGGGCAGGGTCGAGCGCGCGTGAACGGACACCGGTCATGAACGGACACGGCGAGAAGCCGGCGGCACCCAGAACCCCCGAGCCCTCGGGCGTGGACCTGGCGCGGGTGGCGCTGCGGGCGGCCAAGGAGCAGGCGCGGGCCAAGGGCAACGCCGCGCAGCAGAAGAAGCAGGTGCGCCGTGGCGGCGGCCTGCGCTCCGGCGCGCGCGCCGACGGGCGCGATCCGCTGCCCCTGGGCGCGGCCATCAACCGGCTGATCACCGAGCGCGGCTGGGAGACGCCCGCCGCGGTCGGCGGGGTGATGGGCCGCTGGCCGCAGATGGTGGGCCCGGAGGTGGCGCTGCACTGCGAGCCGCAGCGTTACGACGAGGACGCCCGGGTGCTGACGGTGCAGTGCGACTCGACGGCGTGGGCGACGCAGCTGCGGCTGCTGGCGCCGACGCTGGTGGCCCGGCTGAACGACGACCTGGGCCAGGGAACCGTGAAGATGATCAAGGTGCTGGGGCCCGGCGGCCCCGGGCGCCGGTACGGGCCGCTGCGCGCCCCCGGGAGCACGGGACCGGGCGACACCTACGGGTGATCCAGTGCCCTGGATTGACCTTCGGGCGTCGCGGCGGTGAACGGAGTGACGCCCGCCGACGGCTGAGACTCCGCTCACGGTAGCGGGCGGTTGACAGCTCGAAGCGCTGAGTGCCGCTGTGAGCCTCTTGGAGCCCCGGTCCCCATATAGGGAGTCGGCTGATGCCGGTTCAGGGCGGCACATGAGGACCCAGGCACCGCCAAACCCCCATTCATGTCAGTGCCACCGGTACACTGTGTAGTAATCCCGCCGGAATCGCGGGACTCGTCGATACACGCTGAACGACGCAGCCGCTCCTGCCTGCCCCGGACACCCCCGCCGCAGCAGGGAAGGCCTGTGCTGTGCCAGAAAGGGCGCTTCGTGGCCGATTCCGGCAACCCCAACGAGAACACCAACCCCTCCGAGACCCCGGGCACCGTGCCCGGAGGCGAGGCGTCGTCGTACGACGCCAGCGCGATCACGGTGCTGGAGGGACTGGACGCGGTCCGCAAGCGCCCCGGTATGTACATCGGCTCCACCGGTGAGCGCGGTCTGCACCACCTTGTGTACGAGGTCGTCGACAACTCCGTCGACGAGGCCCTGGCCGGTCACGCGGACACCATCGACGTCACGCTCCTCTCCGACGGCGGCGTGCGGGTCGTGGACAACGGCCGCGGCATCCCGGTCGGCATCGTGCCCTCCGAGGGCAAGCCCGCCGTCGAGGTCGTCCTGACCGTGCTGCACGCGGGCGGCAAGTTCGGCGGCGGCGGCTACGCCGTCTCCGGTGGTCTGCACGGCGTCGGCGTCTCGGTCGTCAACGCGCTGTCGACGCGCGTCGCGGTCGAGGTCAAGACCGACGGCTTCCGCTGGACCCAGGACTACAAGCTCGGCGTCCCGACCGCCCCGCTGCAGAAGAACGAGGCGACCGACGAGACGGGCACCTCCGTCACGTTCTGGGCCGACGGCGACATCTTCGAGACCACCGAGTACTCCTTCGAGACGCTCTCGCGGCGCTTCCAGGAGATGGCCTTCCTCAACAAGGGCCTGCGCATCTCGCTGACCGACCTCCGCGTCGACCACGTCGACGAGGAGGGCAAGGCGCTCGCGGTCGAGTACCACTACGAGGGCGGCATCGTCGACTTCGTGAAGTACCTCAACTCGCGCAAGGGCGAGCTGATCCACCCGACCGTCATCGACATCGACGCCGAGGACAAGGAGCGCATGCTCTCCCTCGAGGTCGCGATGCAGTGGAACAGCCAGTACAGCGAAGGTGTCTACAGCTTCGCCAACACCATCCACACCCACGAGGGCGGTACCCACGAGGAGGGCTTCCGCGCCGCGCTGACGGGTCTGATCAACCGTTACGCCCGCGACAAGAAGCTGCTCCGCGAGAAGGACGACAACCTCACGGGCGAGGACATCCGCGAGGGTCTGACCGCGATCATCTCCGTCAAGCTCGGCGAGCCGCAGTTCGAGGGCCAGACGAAGACGAAGCTGGGCAACACCGAGGCCAAGACGTTCGTCCAGAAGGTCGTCCACGAGCACCTCACGGACTGGCTGGACCGCAACCCCAACGAGGCCGCGGACATCATCCGCAAGGGCATCCAGGCCGCGACGGCCCGCGTCGCCGCCCGCAAGGCGCGCGACCTGACCCGCCGCAAGGGCCTGCTGGAGACCGCCTCCCTGCCGGGCAAGCTGAGCGACTGCCAGTCGAACGACCCGACCAAGTGCGAGATCTTCATCGTCGAGGGTGACTCCGCCGGCGGCTCGGCCAAGTCCGGCCGGAACCCGCAGTACCAGGCGATCCTCCCGATCCGAGGCAAGATCCTCAACGTCGAGAAGGCGCGCGTCGACAAGATCCTGCAGAACACCGAGGTCCAGGCGCTGATCTCCGCCTTCGGCACCGGTGTGCACGAGGACTTCGACATCGCGAAGCTCCGCTATCACAAGATCATCCTGATGGCGGACGCCGACGTCGACGGTCAGCACATCAACACCCTGCTGCTCACCTTCCTGTTCCGCTTCATGCGGCCGCTGGTCGAGGCCGGGCACGTCTACCTCTCCCGCCCCCCGCTGTACAAGATCAAGTGGGGTCGCGACGAGATCGAGTACGCCTACTCCGACCGCGAGCGCGACGCCCTGATCCAGCTCGGCCGGGAGAACGGCAAGCGGATCAAGGACGACTCGGTCCAGCGCTTCAAGGGTCTCGGTGAGATGAACGCCGAGGAGCTGCGCGTCACCACGATGGACGTCGACCACCGCGTGCTCGGCCAGGTCACCCTGGACGACGCCGCGCAGGCGGACGACCTGTTCTCGGTGCTCATGGGTGAGGACGTCGAGGCACGACGCTCCTTCATCCAGCGCAACGCCAAGGACGTCCGCTTCCTCGACATCTGAGCCTGTCGGCCCACGAGAAACAGCCGCAGCGCGAAAGGACTTTGAACACCAATGGCCGACGAGACCCCTGAGACTCCCACCGCTCCCGTGCCCGAGGTGACGCCCGAGGGCGCGCCCGCGCCTCTGGAGGGCGTGGGGATGCGTGTCGAGCCCGTCGGGCTCGAGACGGAGATGCAGCGCTCGTACCTCGACTACGCGATGAGCGTCATCGTCTCGCGTGCGCTGCCCGACGTGCGGGACGGCCTCAAGCCGGTGCACCGCCGCGTGCTCTACGCGATGTACGACGGCGGCTACCGCCCCGAGAAGGGCTTCTACAAGTGCGCCCGCGTCGTCGGCGACGTCATGGGTACGTACCACCCGCACGGCGACGCCTCCATCTACGACGCCCTGGTGCGCCTGGCGCAGTCCTGGTCGATGCGCATGCCGCTGGTGGACTCCAACGGCAACTTCGGTTCCCCGGGCAACGACCCGGCCGCCGCCATGCGGTACACCGAGTGCAAGATGATGCCGCTGTCCATGGAGATGCTCCGGGACATCGACGAGGAGACCGTCGACTTCCAGGACAACTACGACGGCCGTAACCAGGAGCCGACGGTCCTGCCGGCCCGCATCCCCAACCTGCTGATCAACGGCTCGGCGGGCATCGCGGTCGGCATGGCCACCAACATCCCGCCGCACAACCTGCGCGAGGTGGCCGAGGGCGCCCAGTGGTTCCTGGCGAACCCCGAGGCGACGTCCGAGGAGCTCCTCGAGGCGCTCATGGAGCGCATCAAGGGCCCCGACTTCCCGACCGGCGCCCTCGTGGTGGGCCGCAAGGGCATCGAGGAGGCCTACCGCACCGGCCGTGGCTCGATCACCATGCGTGCGGTGGTCCAGGTCGAGGAGATCCAGAACCGCCAGTGCCTGGTGGTCACCGAGCTGCCCTACCAGGTCAACCCGGACAACCTCGCGCAGAAGATCGCCGACCTGGTCAAGGACGGCAGGGTCGGCGGCATCGCCGACGTCCGTGACGAGACGTCCTCCCGCACGGGCCAGCGCCTGGTGATCGTCCTCAAGCGGGACGCGGTCGCCAAGGTCGTCCTCAACAACCTCTACAAGCACACCGACCTGCAGACGAACTTCGGCGCCAACATGCTGGCGCTGGTGGACGGCGTGCCGCGCACCCTGTCGCTGGACGCCTTCATCCGCAACTGGGTCACCCACCAGGTAGAGGTCATCGTCCGGCGCACCCGCTTCCGGCTGCGCAAGGCCGAGGAGCGCGCCCACATCCTGCGCGGCCTGCTCAAGGCTCTGGACGCCATCGACGAGGTCATCGCGCTGATCCGGCGCAGCGACACCGTCGACGTCGCCCGCGGGGGCCTGATGGGCCTGCTGCAGATCGACGAGATCCAGGCCAACGCGATCCTGGAGATGCAGCTGCGCCGCCTGGCGGCCCTGGAGCACCAGAAGATCACCGCGGAGCACGACGAGCTCCAGGCGAAGATCAACGAGTACAACGCGATCCTCGCCTCGCCCGAGCGGCAGCGGATGATCATCAGCGAGGAGCTCGCCGCCATCGTCGACAAGTTCGGCGACGACCGGCGCTCCGAGCTGATCCCCTTCGACGGCGACATGTCCATCGAGGACCTCATCGCCGAAGAGGACATCGTCGTCACCATCACCAACGGTGGCTACGTCAAGCGCACCAAGACCGAGGACTACCGCTCGCAGAAGCGCGGCGGCAAGGGCGTACGGGGCACGAAGCTCAAGCAGGACGACATCGTCGACCACTTCTTCGTCTCCACCACGCACCACTGGCTGCTGTTCTTCACCAACAAGGGCCGGGTCTACCGCGCCAAGGCCTACGAGCTGCCGGACGCCGGCCGGGACGCGCGCGGCCAGCACGTGGCCAACCTGCTGGCCTTCCAGCCGGACGAGAAGATCGCCCAGATCCTCGCCGTCCGCGACTACGAGGCGGCGCCCTACCTGGTGCTCGCCACCAAGTCCGGCCTGGTGAAGAAGACCCCGCTCAAGGACTACGACTCGCCGCGCTCCGGCGGTGTCATCGCCATCAACCTCCGCGAGACGGACAGTGGCGTGGAGGACGAGCTCATCGGCGCCGAGCTGGTCTCCGCCGAGGACGACCTGCTGCTCGTCAGCAAGAAGGCCCAGTCCATCCGCTTCACCGCGACGGACGAGGCGCTGCGCCCCATGGGCCGGGCCACGTCCGGCGTCAAGGGCATGAGCTTCCGCGAAGGGGACGAGCTCCTCTCGATGAATGTGGTCCGTCCCGGTACGTTCGTCTTCACCGCCACCGACGGTGGCTACGCGAAGCGGACGAACGTCGACGAGTACCGCGTCCAGGGCCGCGGCGGCCTCGGCATCAAGGCCGCCAAGATCGTGGAGGACCGCGGATCGCTCGTCGGTGCTCTGGTGGTGGAGGAGACTGACGAGATCCTCGCCATCACGCTGAGCGGCGGCGTGATCCGTACACGGGTCAACGAAGTCAGGGAGACGGGCCGTGACACCATGGGCGTCCAACTGATCAACCTGGGCAAGCGCGATGCCGTCGTGGGCATCGCCCGGAACGCCGAGGCCGGTCGCGAGGCTGAGGGTGTCGAGGACTTGACCGACGCAGCCGGCGGCGACGGGTCCGAGGCGGCCGAGGGTGTCGCGCCCCCGGTCGAGGACACCGAGGAGTAATTCGTGAGTCGAGCCACGGGCACCGCCGACGGCGGTGCGGGTACCAAGCGGCGGGACCCTGCCCGGCCCGCCACCGGCAAGACCGGTGCCCGTGGCTCGGATACGGATACGGATACGGCCAAGCCCGTCGACGCCGACGGGAAGCCGGCCGGGAAGCCGTCCGCCGAGCCGACGGAGAAGCCGGCCGCCCAGGCGGCCGACAAGGCGGCCGGGACCAAGCCGGACGCCAAGGCCGAGGCCAAGGCCGAGATCAAGGCAGCTGACGCCAAGACCGAGGCCAAGGCGGCCGACGTCAAGGCCGACCCCCGGGCCGCGGTCGCCAAGGGCGAGGCCGGGAAGACCGGCGACGAGACGGTCGCCATGAAGAAGGTCGCCGCCGACAAGGCCGGTGACAAGAAGGCCGGCGCGGACGGCGCCGGCTCCGGGGACGGCGGGGCCGGGCCCGCAGGCAGGGGGAAGACTGTGACGGAGACCCGAGGTCCGCAGCCGTACCACCCGCCGAAGGCCTACGAGCCTCCGGCCGAGCGTTCCGCTTCCGGTGCCGCTTCTGCTTCGGGTTCCGCTTCCGGTTCCGCTTCCGGTGCCGCGGCGCAGCCCGCCAAGGCCGCGGCCGACGGCAAGGGCGCCAAGGGTGCCAAGGCCGCCAAGAACGCGGGGAAGACCGTCCCCGCCGCCCGGCAGGCGCCCGAGCGGGCCGCCGACCGGGCCGAGGCCCCCGCGGCGCGCCCGGCGGCCCGTACGGCCCCGGCGGACGTCACCGCCCCTCGTACGCGCAAGGCCCGGCTGCGGGTGGCCAAGGCCGATCCGTGGTCGGTGATGAAGGTCAGCTTCCTGCTGTCCGTCGCGCTGGGCGTCTGCACCATCGTGGCCGCGACGGTGCTGTGGCTGGTCATGGACACCATGGGCGTCTTCTCCGCCGTCGGCGGCACGGTCAGCGACGCCACGGCCTCCGGTGAGGGCGGCGGCTTCGACCTGGAGTCGTTCCTGTCGCTGCCGCACGTCCTGCTCTTCACCTCGATCATCGCGGTGATCGACGTGGTGCTGGCGACGGCTCTGGCGACGCTGGGCGCCTTCGTCTACAACCTCTCGGCGGGCTTCGTGGGCGGCGTCGAGCTCACTCTCGCCGAGGACGAGTAGCACTCGTGCGCACGGGGCCCGGACACGATTTTGGGACTGGGCCCCACGTGCGCTAATCTTTCGGTGTCGCGAGGGGCTATAGCTCAGACGGTTAGAGCGCTTCCCTGATAAGGAAGAGGCCACAGGTTCAAGTCCTGTTAGCCCCACTCGCACGATCGGCCCGGACGGAATTCTCCGTCCGGGCCGATCGCTTTTGGGAGTTCGCCGGCCGTGGGCGGACCGGACGCAGGTCACCGATCGGTATCGGCCGGTGTGTATCATCGGCCCCCAGAGGTCCCCTCACGTCAAGGAAAGACGAGGTCGCGCGGTGAAGAAGCTGCTCCTGGTCGCACTGGCCGCCATCGGCGGGCTCCTCGTGTACCGGCAGATCCAGGCGGATCGCGCCGAGCAGGACCTGTGGACGGAGGCGACCGACTCCGTGCCCGCAGGTTCGGGTGTGTGAGCCACAACAAGCCTGATGCAGGGCCCTGACCGCTTCGGCGGTCGGGGCCCTGTCTCGTTTCCGCCGGTGCCGGCCAGCGCCCGCCGGGGGCGGGCGCGGCCGGGCGCCCCACCGGGCGGAACGATTTTGTTGCGTTCGCAAATAAAATGATTGCGAAAGTGAAGAATGTCCCGTCTGGAATGTCCCGTCCGGGCCGGTCAGCCCGCCGTGAGCGCCCACACCCCCACGGCGATGCAGAGCAGCGCCACGATCAGCACGGGGACGGCCACCTTCGCCGGCGGCCCCGAGTGCCCGCGCGCGGCCCGTACGGGCACCGCCGGGGCCTGGCGGGCCGAGGGTGGCGGCACGGCCCGGGGGACGGGCTGCGGGGCCGTGTAGGGGCGTGTGGGCGGGTAGTTCGGGCGCGGCGGGACCTGGGGAGGCCCGGGTGGCGGCATCGGGTGGCGCTCCGGCCCCTCCGGGCCGAATCCCGGCGGCAGCGGGCCCAGCTGGTCGAAGACCTCGATCTCCTCCTCGTCGGCGGGCCGTTCGCCCAGCAGCTCGACGGCCGCCGCGAGGGCCTTCCGCGCCCCGGCGGCCGTACGGAATCGGGCGTACGGGTCCGGGTGCAGCAGGCTCGAGATCACCTCCCACAGGGGCGCGGGCACCTCCTCGGGGGCATTCGGCACCCCTTGTTCCCGAAAGTGCTCCACCAGTGCCTCGGCGTCCGGTTTCCGGCCCGTGAGCAGATAGAGCGCCACCAGGCCGACGGCGAAGAGATCGGCGGGGAAGTCGGGCTCCTCGCCCAGCATTTGCTCCGGCGCGAAGTAACCGGGCGTGCCCATCACAAAGTTGGTGTCGGTCAGCCGTGGCTCGCCCTTGCGCATGGCGATCCCGAAATCGGAGAGCCGTAAATGCGGCCGGCCCGTACCGGTCGCCTCCAAAAGGAGATTGGCGGGCTTGATGTCCCGGTGCACCACGCCTTCCGCGTGCACCGCCGTGAGCCCGGACAGCAGCTGATCCAGGAGAACACACACGAAATGCGGTGGTAACGGCCCATAGTCACCGATGAGATGGGCCAGCGAACCGCCGCCCACCATCTCCATGGTGAACAGCACCTTGTCGTCGTCCGCCGCCCAGCTCATCGGCGCCAGCACATGCGGGTGGTCGATGCGCAGCGCCTGCTCGCGGACGAACCTCAGCAGCGTGTGGGCGTCGCTCTGCTGCAGCACCTTCGCCGCCACATAGCGCCGCCGTCGCTGGTCCCAGGCCCGCCAGACGGCTCCCACCCCGCCCCGCCCGATCGGGTCCACCAGCTCGTACCGCCCAGCGAAGACCTCACCCATGTCCGACGCGTCGCCCCCGCTTCCCCCGGCACCGGTCCCGCCCCGGCACGGTCAGCTCTGATGCGCCTCGTAGTGCGCGACGGCCTCGGCCGTCCGTCCGGCGCCGTACACCCGGAGGAACTCGGCCAGTTCGGGATGGGTGGGGGCGAGCGTTCCGGCGGCGTCGATGATGTCCCCCGCGCCCGCCACCGACCGCAGCAGCGACTGGATCTCGCGCACCACCCGGCGCACGGTCGGCGCCCCGCTGCTGGCGGTGGTCTGCGTGGAGTTGAGGACGGAGCCGCCCGAGCTCTTCTTGACCTCCTCCATCCGCTCGGCGGCCTCGGCGGCGCTCACGCTGCCGTCGGCGACCTGGCTGGAGAGCTCCTGCAGGGCCTGGACCCGCTGGACGACGGCGGGGTTGCCGATCTTGGCTCGCTGACCGCTCATCAGCTGGGACAGCATGGGCGCCGACAGGCCCAGGACGGACGCGAGCCGGGCCTGGTTGAGGCCCAGATCGTCGATGAGGCGACGGAAGAGCGCCCCCAGAGGCTCCCCGTACCAGCTGCGCTGCAGCTCCCGTGCGCGGGCGGTGGCTTCCTGCTGTGCTGCGTCCATTCGCTCTCCCCTTCGCTTCGCTGCAGCGAATCTTGCGGTGCATCCTACGGAGAGTGGTGGGTCGCGGCGATACCCGGTCGGGAAACACTCCAGGCACCGGGTAGTCTGGTCCCCGACGGGGCCTTAGCTCAGTTGGTAGAGCGCTGTCTTTGCATGGCAGATGTCAGGGGTTCGACTCCCCTAGGCTCCACAAGAAAAACCCCCTGACCTGCGCACATGCGGGTCGGGGGGTTTTGCTGTAGGGCGCCGGCGCGAACTCTTGCGCAACGGCTGCGACCGCTGGGATCCATGTGATCCGTGGGTCAGAAAACGGTGTTCCGCAGCCGGGGGCTCGTCCAACAGGCCGGTGGCCGGAACGCGGCGAGCGTCGTCCAATGGGGCGTGGGCAGCGCCGCGCCACCCGCCGGGGAGTCGTCCTCCGCCTCGCCCGAGCACAGGGCGAGGCCGATGACCAGCGCGGCGAGCTCGTCGGGGTCGGGGCGGCCGCGCGTCACCCGAACCGTGGTGGGGTCGAGGGCGCCGGACAGGTCGTCGTTCATGAGCGGGGCCTTACTGCCGTACCGGGTCGCTGAAGGGACGCCTTCCACCGTGCGCCCGATCACCGGCGGACGGGAAGCCGGGTACCTCCGGACGAGTGACGGCCGCGCGGACGACGGAAACCTGGAGGAACGACGACGGGCCCGGAGACCCCGTGGGTCTCCGGGCCCGCTCCCGGTCGTCCGCCCGTCTTCGTGCCGGTCAGCGCGGCGGGCCGTTGTCGTCCGGGGACGACGCCTCCGTGTCCGCCCGGTCCTGCTTGGCCTGGACCTCCGGGTCGAGGCCGGCGGAACTGCCGTCGACGGAGGTCAGAGAGGACCGTTCGCCGGGCTCGGTGGCCTCCGGGGGCTCGACCAGCCAGTCGGGGTTGGCCTGCTTGTCCCACCACTTCCACACGGCGACGGCCGCGCCGACGAGGACGCCCAGCACCACCAGGCGCTTGGCCGCCCGCCCCGCCCGGCCGCGGCGGCACCGGCGCTTGCCGAGCTTGCGCACGTCCTCCGCCGAGACCTCCCCGCGCAGTGCGGCGAGCGCGGCCGTGCCACGGGAGAGCGCCTCGTCCCGCACCGGCTCGGCGACGGCGCGGGCCCGCACGGCGGCGTGGTCGATCCTGGGCGGCAACGCGTCCCGGGCGTGTTCGAGGCGGGGATGGAGGTGCGCGTCGTACTGCGAGCGGGCCTGGTGCGCCGCCTCGGCCACCTTGGGGGCGAGCCGGGTGCGGGCCTCATGCGCGTAGTGCACGGCCGTGTCCTTCGCGGTGCCGGCGTAGGGCGCCACCACTTCCGCGGCGTGGCGCACGCTGTCCTTGGCAGTGTTGGTCGCGGCGCGCACGCTGTCCTTGCGGGTCACGAGAACCTCCTCCTCGGTGGCGTATGGTTTGTCGCCTTTCCACCCATTGAAAAATCATGCCTGCCGATGGGCGGTGCGGCATGTGCGAGCGGGCATCCGGGTCAAAGGGGGGCTTCGGTCGACAATGCCATGCTTCGCCGCCGCGCGCGGGGCTTTGATGGTTACTCGCCGCGAAGGCGCCGTGCGAGGATCGTCAGTCGTCAGCGAAGACTATGGAAGGTAGATCGTGGCTGAGCAGCTCTACGCCACCCTGAAGACCAACCAGGGCGACATCGAGATCCGGCTTCTCCCGAATCACGCGCCCAAGACGGTCGCGAACTTCGTGGAGCTCGCGAAGGGCGAGCGTGAGTGGGTGAACCCCGAGACCGGGGAGAAGACCACGGACAAGCTGTACGACGGCACGGTCTTCCACCGCGTCATCGAGGGCTTCATGATCCAGGGCGGTGACCCGCTGGGCAACGGCACGGGCGGCCCCGGCTACAAGTTCAAGGACGAGTTCCACCCCGACCTCGCCTTCACCAAGCCCTACCTGCTCGCCATGGCCAACGCCGGCCCGGGCACCAACGGCTCGCAGTTCTTCATCACCGTGTCGCCCACCGCGTGGCTGACGGGCAAGCACACGATCTTCGGCGAGGTCGTCAACGACGCCTCGAAGAAGGTCGTGGACGCCATCGCGACCACGCAGACCAACCCGCGCACCGACCGCCCGGTCAACGACGTCGTCATCGAGTCGGTCGTCGTCGAGACGCGCTGACCCCGAGGCCGTACGGTCCCACGGGAACCTGCCGCCCCGCCCGTGCGTATGACGGGCGGGGCCGCGCGGTGCGGACAGGGCACACCGGCCCAGGGCCGACCGGCCCGCGACAGGGGCAAGGGGAGAGCATGAGCGACCAGGCCGTCCGCTGCTACCGGCACCCGGACCGGGAGACGGGCATTCGCTGCACCCGCTGCGAACGTCCGATCTGCCCCGAGTGCATGGTCAGCGCCTCGGTCGGCTTCCAGTGCCCGGAGTGTGTGAGCAGCGGTTCCGGTACGGGTCACGCCCCCCGCGCGAACGCCCCGCGCACGGTCGCGGGCGGCGCCCATGTGGACGACCCGCGCCTGGTGACCAAGGTCCTCCTGGGGATCAACGTCGCCGTGTGGATCGCCGTGATGGTCACGGACGGCATCCTGCTCGACAGCCTCGAGCTGTTCGGGCGGGCGGCGCTGACGGAGGGCGGCCCGCTGGAGGGCGTCGCCGAAGGACAGTGGTACCGCCTGCTGACGGCGACCTTCCTGCACCAGACGCCGATGCACATCGCCTTCAACATGCTCTCGCTGTGGTGGCTCGGCCCCCCGCTCGAGATGGCCCTCGGCCGCGCCCGCTTCCTGGCGCTCTACCTGCTGTCGGGCCTCGGCGGCAGCGCGCTGACCTATCTGGTCGCCCCCGAGAACCAGCCCTCCCTGGGCGCCTCCGGTGCGATCTTCGGGCTGCTGGGCGCCACGGCCGTGCTGCTGCGCCGGCTGAACTACGACATGCGCCCGGTCATCATCCTGCTGGTGCTCAACCTGATCTTCACGTTCACCTGGAGCAACATCGCCTGGGAGGCCCACGTCGGCGGCCTGGTGGTGGGCACGGTGGTGGCGTACGGGATGGTGCACGCGCCCCGCGAGAAGCGGGTGCTCGTCCAGCGACTCACCTGCGCGGCGGCGCTGCTGGCGATCATCGTCGTGGTGGGCGTGCGGACGCTGCAACTGACGCCATGAGGCGGTCGTGACCCGCTGAACGGGCCCGTTTCCGGGCCCCGTCGCCCCTCACCCACACCGGTGGACGCACAGGTTGTCCACAACGAGTGGGGAATCTTGTGCACGACGTGGGGAACATGTGTTCGTGGCCGCCGTCACGCCCCTGAGCTGGGTTTCTGCCCCCGGATACCGGGGCCGCCATCGATACGCAGCGCTCGCGATCAGTCACACCGGCGTCAACTTCTGGGAAGTTATCCACAGACAGTCTGAGTTTTTCCCCACTGTGGACGAGGGTGTGGATAACTCCACGGCAAGTTCAGGGCAGGGTTTTACGGGTGCGGCGCCCGGCCATGGTCCGGGCGCCCGCCGCCTCCCTCGGGACGTGCGCTACCGCCACTGTGTGGATGCGCTACTTCCACTGTGTGGAGACGACGAATCCCGCGGCGATGAAGCCGAAGCCGACCACGATGTTCCAGTTGCGCAGGGAGTGGATCGGCATGTCGCCGCTCGTCACGTAGAAGACCACGATCCAGGCCAGCCCGATCAGGAACATCGCCAGCATCAGGGGCGCCACCCAGCCACGCCCGGTGCTCAGCTTGAGGTTCTGCTGCTGCTTCGCCGGCGGGGGCGTGAAGTCTTCTTTCTTGCGGATCCGTGACTTCGGCACGAGGGAACTCTCCTGTCGATGCGCTGCGTGACCGCGCTGGGATGAACGCTGGGATGAAACGGGCCTGTCCGCCGGGGCCGGAACGACGGGAACGCCGCCTTCCCCCGGGCGTCCGTTAGCGTAGTGCTTCCGCGGCGTCGGAGAGGATAAGGGTACGTTGAGCAATTCTGCCGACTCCACCGGTGCGCCCGTCCGGCGGTTCCGTCCGGTACGACTGTTGACCGGCGGCGTCTTCGCGCTGGCCGGGCTCATCTTCTGGATGAGCTTCAACACCGCCCAGGGCACCAACATCCGTACCGACGCCTCGATGCTGCGGCTGTCCGACCTCATCCAGGAGCGCAGCCGGAAGAACGGCGACCTCGAGGACAGCGCCGCCGGCGCCCGGGCCCAGGTCGACGCCCTCGCCCGGCGCGACACCGGCAACACCGCGCAGGACCGCAAGCTCACCGCGCTGGAGACCGCCGCCGGCACCCGCAGGCTCGACGGCCCCGGACTGACCGTCACCCTCATGGACGCCCCGCCCAACGCCACCGCCAGGATCCCCGGCGTCCCGCAGCCCCAGCCCAACGACCTGGTCATCCATCAGCAGGACCTCCAGGCCGTCGTCAACGCCCTGTGGAAGGGCGGCGCCAAGGGCATCCAGGTCATGGACCAGCGGCTGATCTCCACCAGCGCCGTCCGCTGCGTCGGCAACACCCTCATCCTCCAGGGCCGCGTCTACTCACCGCCCTACAAGGTCACCGCCGTCGGCGACCGCGGCATGCTGCGCAAGGCCCTCGACCAGTCCCCCGCGATCCAGAACTACCTCCAGTACGTCAACGCCTACGGCCTCGGCTGGAAAATCGACCAGCACGACGCGGTGACGCTGCCCGGATACTCGGGCACAGTGGATCTCCACTACGCCAAGCCCGTGGGGTGACCCGGGAGGGAGCCGGCGATGGGGTTACGGCTCGTCGTCCGCACGCTCAGCGAACTGTGCCTGACCATCGGTACGTTGATCGTCCTTTTCGTGGTGTACGTCCTGTACTGGACCTCGGTCCGCGCGGACGGCGCGATGGCGCACGAACTCGACCGCCTCGAGCAACGGTGGGCGGCCGCACCGGCCGAGCCCGCCGAGCCGGACTCGGGGCCCGGCACCGGCACCGGCACCGAACCCGCCCCGGACGCCGGTGAGGCCGGCCCGTCGGCCCCTCCGCCCCTCGCGGGCGGGCAGCCGGACGATGCCGCCGTCCCCCCGCCACCGGGCAGCGGAACGCGACGCCCGACCGTTTCCGCTCCCCGTACGGACTACCGCCCCGGCGCGTCCTTCGCCGTGATGCGCATCCCCCGCTTCGGCCCCGGCTGGGTCAAGCCCGTCCTCCAGGGCACCGGCACCGAGCTGCTCAAGAAGGGCCTGGGCCACTACGAACGCACCGCCCGCCTGGGGGAGACGGGCAACTTCGCGGTCGCCGGCCACCGCCGCACCTACGGCGACCCCTTCAAGGACCTCGACGAGCTGCGGCCCGGCGACGCCGTGGTGCTCGGCGACGGCACCAGCTGGTTCACGTACCGCGTGGACACGCGCCCGTACCGCACCCTGCCCGGCGACACCGCCGTCCTCGACCCCGTGCCGGCGGCCGCCGGCTACCGGTCGCCCGGCCGCTATCTGACGCTCACCACCTGCGATCCGGAGTGGGGACACAGCCACCGGCTGATCGTCTGGGCGCATCTGGAGGAGACCCGCCCGGTCGCCGCGGGAAGGCCCGCGGCTTTGTCCGGCTGACCCCCCGCTCACGGCGTGTCGCCCCTTAGGCTGGTGCCGCACATTACTGAACCGACCATCGGCGAGTGGGTAGAGCATGTACGTCTGGATCTGGCGTCATCTGCCGGGCAACGCGTGGGTGAAGGCGCTGGTCTCGCTGCTGCTCGTGCTGGGGACGGTCTACGTCCTCTTCCAGTACGTCTTCCCCTGGGCGGAACCGCTGCTGCCGTTCAACGATGTGACGGTCGACAACGGCATGCCCGCCGGCGGCGCAATGACGGAATGGCGGTAACGCGGTGAGCGCGCGCATCCTCGTCGTGGACAACTACGACAGCTTCGTCTTCAACCTCGTGCAGTACCTCTACCAGCTCGGCGCCGAGTGCGAGGTGCGCCGCAACGACGAGGTCGAGCCCGGCCACGCCCAGGACGGCTTCGACGGCGTCCTGCTGTCCCCCGGCCCCGGCGCGCCCGAACAGGCCGGCGTCTGCATCGACATGGTGCGGCACTGCGCGAACACCGGCGTGCCGGTCTTCGGCGTCTGCCTGGGCATGCAGTCGATGGCCGTCGCCTATGGCGGCGTCGTCGACCGCGCCCCCGAACTGCTGCACGGCAAGACCTCGCCGGTCACCCACGAGGGCAAGGGCGTCTTCCAGGGCCTCCCCTCGCCCTTCACGGCCACCCGCTACCACTCGCTGGCCGTGGAGAGGGACAGCTGGCCGGACGAGCTGGAGATCACCGCCTGGACGGACACGGGCATCGCCATGGGACTGCGCCACCGCGACCTGCCGGTCGAGGGCGTGCAGTTCCACCCCGAATCGGTGCTCACCGAATGGGGCCACCGGATGCTCGCGAACTGGCTCGCCGCCTGCGGTGACACCGGGGCGGTGGAACGCTCGGCCGGCCTGGCCCCGGTGGTGGGCAAGGCCGGAGCGTGACCACGCTCCGGCCCGAGCAGGAACCCCGGAGTACGGCGGCGGCCGCACGGCCGCCGCAGGGCGCCACGCACCACGCGTACGGCACGGGCTCCCTCTCGCAGCCGCTGCCGCCCGAGGACGTCCCGACGATGACGTTGCGCCGCCTCGAGCCCGCGCCGCCGTCCGCCACCGGAGGGCGCGCGGAGCGCCGCCGGGCCGCCCAGCGCGCCGCGCGCGCCCACAGGGACAGCCTCGGCGTGATCGTGAGCCGGTCCGTGGGCGAGCTGTTCATCACCCTCGGCGTCGTGATGCTGCTGTTCGTCGCCTACCAGCTGTGGTGGACCAACGTCATCGCCCAGCGCCAGGCGGGCGGCGCCACCAAGGACCTGCAGCACAGCTGGGCCGGCGACGACGCCGGGGCCGACCGCGACGCGGGGGAGTTCTCGCCCGGCCAGGGCTTCGCCATCCTCTACATCCCCACGCTGGACGTGAAGGCCCCGATCGCCCAGGGCATCGGCAAGCAGAAGGTGCTCGACCGCGGCATGGTCGGCCACTACGCCGACGGTCCGCTCAGGACCGCCATGCCCTGGGACCGGACGGGCAACTTCGCCCTCGCGGCCCACCGCAACACCCACGGCGAACCGTTCCGCTACGTCAACCGGCTGAAGCCCGGCGACAAGATCGTCGTCGAGACCAGGAGCGCCTTCTACACCTATGAGATGACGAGCCGCCTGGATCAGACGTCTCCCGCGAACGTGCGGGTCATCGAGCCCGTGCCCGTCGGCTCCCGCTTCACCGGGCCCGGCCGGTACATCACGCTGACCACCTGCACCCCCGAGTTCACCAGTACCTACCGCATGATCGTGTGGGGCAAGATGGTCGACGAGCGGCCCCGGAGCAAGGGAAAGCCGGACGCGCTCGTCAACTGAGACACGCGTGAGACAGCGTGAGACACGCGTGAGACGCACGAGAACAGCGAAGCGGGGTACGAACGTCTGTGGCACGGACAGACCGCGTACGGGGGCGCATCGCCGCCACCGTCAGCGTCATAGGCGAGCTGCTGATCACAGCAGGCGTGATCATGGCCCTCTTCGTCGTGTACTCCCTGTGGTGGACGAACGTCCTGGCCGACCGCGAGGCGAAGAAGCAGGGCAACCAGGTGCGCGACCACTGGGCCAACGCCCCGTCCGGCCCCGGCGCCCTGGACACCAAGGACGGCATCGGCTTCCTGCACGTACCCGCCATGAAGAACGGCGAGGTGCTGGTCAAGCCCGGCACCGGCGGCAAGGTCCTCAACGAGGGCGTCGCCGGCTTCTACCGCGAGCCGGTGAAGGCCGCCATGCCCTGGGACAAGAGCGGCAACTTCACCCTGGCCGCGCACCGCGACGGACACGGCGCGAAGTTCCACAACATCGACAAGATCAGCACCGGTGACCCGGTCGTCTTCGAGACGCGCGACGTCTGGTACGTCTACAAGGTCTTCGCCGAGCTCAAGGAGACCTCCCGCTTCAACACGGACGTGATCAACCCCGTCCCCAAGGAGTCCGGCAGGACCGCGCCGGGCCGCTTCCTGACCCTGACGACCTGCACCCCCGTCTACACCTCCGACTACCGCTACATCGTCTGGGCGGAACTGCAGCGCACGGAGAAGGTCGACGCCAAGCGCACACCGCCCAAGGAACTGCGCTAGCGGCTGGCCGCAAAGCCGCCGGTTTTGAGGTTGTCAGCGTCAGGACGGTTGTTCTGTCGGTTTAGTAGTTCCACAGCTGTCCGGGCGCCCCTGGGGAGAACAGCCACTGCTGAGCCCGTGCTCCATTGCTAGTGCTTGAATCTGCTATTTCCAGAACCTTTCCGCTGTTTAGGTTTACGATTGCTCCGTTGTTGAAGTACCACATCTGGGTTTTATTTCCTGGGTCGCAGAGCCACTGTTGGGCAGGTGCGCCGTTGTCGGTTCGGGAGTCTGCGATTTCCAAACACTTGTCGCTGTTGCTGTTTATGATATAGAAAGCCCATGATGGACCGCCGGATTGGCCAGCAGTGGCTGTGCGCCAGTACTGTCCGGCAGCCGAGCTGGTGCAGCTCCATTGTTGGACTCTCGCACCGTCCCGAGTGCTCGAGTTTTCGACCTCCAGGCACTTGTTGCTGCCTTGGTTTCCTAGGTGAGTGCCCTCGGATGCGTGCCCAGTTCCTGGGGATGTCAATGTTATGGCGGCGGCTATGGCCAGCGTTCCAATGGTCTTCGAGAGTTTCTTCATTTCTGCTCGCTGTCGTCGAGGATGGCGCTTTCTGCGTGTAAAGCGGAATGGATCTTACCCTAGTTTCTATTGGAGGTAATCGCATGGAATGCCTCTCTCCGTTTAATGGCGCATTTCAAGCCTTTCTGTAGGCAGCCCACGGTCTTGACAGGTGCCACTCATGGTGCAAGTTAGGTGGCGTGTGAGGAGGTAGTTTGATCGACCTTGAGGGAAGGCCGTGAGGTAAGGACGGGCCGGATTTGGAACTGTCTGGGGCGGCTTTCGACGGTCTGTTTTCTGTCGGGCCGGTCGGTGAGCTCTCGCTCAGGGGTCGGCAAAGTCTGCTGTGATGAAGGTGCTACGTGAGGGGGCGCCGCCCGTCACCTGTGGGAGGGGCACGCTGAGCACATTGCTCGCCAAGTCATCGCCGCCAAGTGAACTTGCGGGGGTTGATCGCCCCGGCCGCTTCCTGACCCTGACGACCTGCACGCCCGTCTACACCTCCGACTACCGCTACATCGTCTGGGCGGAACTGCAGCGCACGGAGAAGGTCGACGCCAAGCGCACACCGCCCAAGGAACTGCGCTAGCGGCGCCCACACGGCACGAAGAAGCCCCGGCGGCCATCGGGATGGCGCCGGGGCTTTCGCGTGTCCTACGGGGCGATCAGCTGCGTCGGCCGCCGGTGAAGCCGCCGAAGAGGCCGCCGATGTCCTGGTTGCCGCCCGTCTGACCGCCGGTCTGGCCGCCGGTGCCGGGGTTGGGCGGACCGGCCAGCGTCATGAGGTTGACCGGGGTGTCCTTGGCGACCTGGGCACCCGCGCCCGGGTCGGCGGTGACGACCACGGCGTTGTCGTCCTGCGGGCCGTTGATGCTGCCGACCTTCAGGCCCGCGTCCGTCAGCGTCTTCTTGGCGTCCTTCAGCTTCTGCTGGAGGACGCTCGGCACGGTGACCTTCGCGCCGCCCTTGGAGACGTACAGGGTGACCGTGGAGTTCGCCCTGGCCGAGGTGTTGCCGTCGGGGCTCTGGCGGGACACGGAACCGGCCGGGACGGTCGCGGAGTCCTCGTCCTCCCTGACCACCTTGAAGCCGAGGTCGGTGAGCTGCTTCTTGGCCGCGTCGAAGGGCTGGTTGACCACGGACGGGATCGTCTTGGTCGCGGCCGGCGTGGCGACGGTGAGCGTGATCTCCGTGCCCTTCGCGGCCTTGCCGTCCTTGGGGTCCTGCGCGGTGACGATGCCGGGGGTCCGCTCGGACTCCTCGTCCTTCTTGGTGACCGAGAAGCCCTTGGCCTCGAGCTCCTTGCGTGCGACGTCGAACTGCTGGCCGGTCACATCCGGGACGGCGATCTGCTCCGCGCCCGTCGAGACCACGACCTTCACGTCACCGCCACGCTTGACCTTGGAGCCGACGCCCGGGTCCTGCGAGCAGATCTTGCCCTTGTCCTGGTCGCAGGGCTTCTTCTCGGCCTCGACGACCTTGAAGTCGCCGTTCTCGCCCAGCTTCTGGGCGTCCGCCAGCGATTCGCCGATCAGCTTGGGGACCGAGACCTCGTCGTTGTTGCCGCCACCGCTGAAGAGCGAGCGGCCGATGAAGATGGCGCCGACGAGCACCAGGATGCCCGCGACGACCAGCAGGATCGTCGAGAGGTTGCTCTTCTTGCCGCCGTTTCCGCCCCGGTGCCCGCCGGAGTGGTCGTCGTAGCCGCCGTAGCCGCCGCCGTCGGAGACGGGCGGCATCATCGACGTCTGGCCGGCCGCGCCCGCGTGGTCCTGGGACCGCAGCATGGTGGTCGGCTGGTCGTCGCCGTAGCCGACGACGCCCATGGAGGCCGTGGCGGCCACGGGCTGGCCCTCGAGGGCCGCCTCGATGTCGGCGCGCATCTCGTCGGCGGACTGGTAGCGGTAGTCCGGGTCCTTGGCCAGCGCCTTGAGGACGATGGCGTCGATCTCCGGCGTGACCTCGGGGTCGTGGATGCTCGGCGGGTTCGGCTCCTCCCGCACGTGCTGGTAGGCGACGGCCACCGGCGAGTCGCCCACGAACGGGGGCCGGACCGCCAGCAGCTCGTAGAGCAGGCAGCCGGTGGAGTAGAGGTCGGAACGCGCGTCGACCTGCTCGCCCTTGGCCTGCTCGGGCGAGAGGTACTGGGCGGTGCCGATGACGGCCGCGGTCTGGGTCATCGTCATGCCGGAGTCGCCCATCGCACGGGCGATGCCGAAGTCCATGACCTTCACCTGTCCGGTGCGGGTCAGCATGACGTTGGCGGGCTTGATGTCGCGGTGGACGATGCCGGCGCGGTGGGAGTACTCCAGCGCCTGCAGCACGCCGATGGTCATCTCCAGCGACCGCTCGGGCAGCAGCTTGCGCCCGGAGTGCAGCAGTTCCCTCAGCGTCGACCCGTCCACGTACTCCATGACGATGTACGGGATCGAGACGCCGTCCACGTAGTCCTCGCCGGTGTCGTACACAGCGACGATGGACGGGTGGTTGAGGGAGGCGGCCGACTGGGCCTCGCGGCGGAACCGGGCCTGGAAGGACGGATCGCGGGCCAGGTCGACCCGCAGCGTCTTCACGGCGACGGTGCGACCGAGCCGGGTGTCGTGCGCGAGGTAGACCTCGGCCATGCCACCGCGGCCGAGCACCGAGCCCAGCTCGTACCGGCCGCCGAGGCGACGCGGCTCTTCCATAGCTCCAGCCCTTCCGTGTTCCTGACCTCACCGGCGTGGGTCCGGCGGTGTGCTGTCCGGCATACCGTACCCGGCGCGATGGGCGCCTTCCGGGCGCCACCGTCACCCGATATACGACCGGTACAGACGGTGGCGCTCAGCGGAAGCGGCGGGTGAGCCGGATCACTTCTCCGTGGCGAGGACCGCCTCCATGACGCTCTTCGCGATGGGGGCGGCGAGCTTGCCACCCGCGATGTCGTCGCGGACCGTCTCCGAGCCCTCGATGACGACGGCGACGGCGACCGGCGAGCCGTCGCCGGTCTTCGCGTAGGAGATGAACCACGCGTAGGGGTTGCCGCTGTTGTCGACACCGTGCTGGGCGGTACCGGTCTTGCCACCCACCTTGACGTTGCCGTTGTTGATCTGGGCCGCGGTTCCGGTGCCCTTCTCGACGACCGTCTCCATGATGCTCTGCAGCTTCTGCGCGTTCTCGGCGCTGAGCGGCTGGTTCATCTGCTTGGGCTGGTGGTGCTCGATGACGTTGAGGTTCGGGGCGCGCAGCTTGTCGACCATGTACGGCTCCATGAGCTTGCCGTTGTTGGCGACGGCCGCGGCCACCATGGCCATCTGCAGCGGGGTGGCGCGGTTGGACGCCTGGCCGATGCCCGCCATGGCGTTCTGCGGGCGGTTGTCCTTGGGGTAGACGCTGGGAGCGGCGCGCACGGGCGTGTCGACCGGCTTGTTGAAGCCGAACTTCTCCGCCGTCTCCATCATCTTCTTGTTGCCGAGGTCGGCGCTGACCTTGCCGAAGACGGTGTTGCACGAGTACTGCAGGGCCACGCGCAGCGAGGCCTCCTTGCAGGGGATGTTGCCCTCGTTCTCCAGCGCCACGCGGGTGTCCGGCAGGATCCACGGCAGCGGCGAGTCGGTCTTGGAGTCCACGTCCTTGTACAGGCCGTTCTCCAGCGCCGCGGCGGCCGTGACGACCTTGAAGGTCGAGCCCGGCGGGTAGGTCTGGCGCAGCGCCCGGTTGAGCATGGGCTGGTTCTTGTCGTCCTGCAGGCTCTTCCACGCCTTGTCGTCCTGCGCCCCGGCGATCTTCGAGGGGTCGTACGACGGGGTGGAGGCGAGGGCGAGGATCCTGCCCGTGCGCGGGTCGAGGGCGGCGACCGCGCCCTTCTTGTCGCCGAGGCCCTTGAAGGCGGCCTCCTGGGCCTTGCTGTTGAGGGTGGTGATCACGTCACCGCCCTTCTTGCCCTTGCCGGTGATCATGTCGACGGTGCGGTTGAAGAACAGCCGGTCGTCGTCGCCCGTGAGGACCTTGTCCTCGAGCTTCTCGATCTGGTTGGCGTCGAACACCTGCGAGCTGTAGCCCGTGACCGGGGCCCACATCTCGCCGTTCTTGTAGGTGCGCTTGTACTTGTAGTCGATGCCGCCGGTCTCCTGGGAGCCGGTGACGGCCTGCCCGTCGACGATGATGTTGCCGCGGGGCTGGCCGTAGCGGGCGATGGTCACCCGGCGGTTGTGCTTGTTCGACTTGAGCTCGTCCGCCTGGACGAACTGGATCCAGTTGTCCCGGATCATCAGCGCGAGGACGAGGAGACCGCAGAAGATGGCGATCCGGCGCACGGGCTTGTTCACGGGCGGACCACCTGGGTCATCTCGGCGTCGGGGGACGGGGCAGGGGCGGGAGCGGGACGCCGAGCGGTGTCGCTGATCTTGATGAGGACGGCGATCAGGGCCCAGTTGGCGATGACCGACGAACCACCCTGCGCCATGAACGGCATGGTCATACCGGTCAGCGGGATGAGGCCCATGACACCGCCGGCGACCACGAAGACCTGGATGGCGAATGCGCCGGACAGGCCCGTGGCGAGCAGCTTGCCGAAGGGGTCGCGGGCGGCCAGCGCGGTGCGCACGCCGCGCTCCACGATCAGGCCGTAGACCAGGAGTATGGCCATGACGCCCGCCAGGCCCAGCTCCTCGCCGACCGTGGCCAGGATGAAGTCGGAGTTGGCGGCGAAGCCGATGAGGTCCGAGTGACCCTGACCCCAGCCCGTGCCGAAGACGCCGCCGGAGCCGAACGCCATCAGGGCCTGGGCGATCTGGTCGGAGCTGCCGTCCTTGAACGCGTCGAAGGGGTGCAGCCAGGCGGTGACGCGCTCCTGGACGTGGTGCTCGAAGGTGGACACGGCCACCGCGCCGACGGCGGACATCAGCAGACCGAAGACGATCCAGCTGGTGCGCTCGGTCGCGACGTAGAGCATCACGACGAACATGCCGAAGAACAGCAGCGACGTACCGAGGTCGGTCTCGAAGACCAGGATCAGGATGGAGAACGCCCAGACCGCCAGGATCGGGCCGAGGTCACGGCCGCGGGGCAGGTACAGGCCCATGAAGCGGCGGCTGGCCAGGGCCAGGGCGTCGCGTTTCACCATCAGATAGCCGGCGAAGAAGATCGCCAGGACGATCTTCGCGAACTCGCCCGGCTGGATCGAGCCCAGGCCGGGGATGGTGATCCAGATGCGCGCGCCGAACTTCGCGGGGAAGAACATCGGGGCGACCAGCAGGATCAGCGCGGCCACCATGGAGATGTAGGTGTAGCGCTGGAGGATGCGGTGGTCCTTCAGGAGGACCAGCACGGCGACGAACAGGGCGATGCCCAGCGCCGAGAACATCAGCTGGTTGGTGGCGCTGGCCGTGAAGAACTTACGGGCCTGCAGTCGCGGCGACTGGTCGAGCCGCCAGATGATGACCAGGCCGATGCCGTTGAGGAACGTGGCCAGCGGCAGCAGCAGGGGGTCGGCGTACTTGGCGAACTTGCGCACCACCAGGTGCCCGACGCCGGCCATCAGGCCGAGGCCCATGCCGTAGCCGAGCAGACCGGAGGGCATCTCGCCGTCCATGGCGAGGCCCACGTTGGCGTAGGCGAAGCACGGGATCAGCACCGCGAAGGCCAGCAGCGCGAGCTCGGTGTTGCGCCGGCTCGGCGCGCCCTCGGTGCTGATCGTCGTGGTGTTGGTGGTGTTGGGCATGTTCGGCATGGGTGAAATAGGTGACATGACTTGATGGCCCCCTACGGCTTCACTGCGATGCGCTGCTGCACTGCGGGACCAACTTCTGCTCTTCCTCGCTGAGGGTGGGGCCCGGGGACGGTGCCGGGGTGGCCTGGACGGCGTTGTTGCGGGTCTCGGGGGCGCCGGGTTCCTTGGTGGCGCCACCGGTGCGGTCGCTGTTCTGCTTCTCGCTCTCCCGCTGCTGCGCCTCGGCCTTGCGGCGCTCGTCGTCCTTCTTGCAGGCGCCCGCGAGCGTGCCGAGCTCCTTGGCCTTCTGCAGGGCCTGTTCGCGGCTGCCGACCGTGATCGTGTCCACCACGCGGCTGCGCTGGTCGACCGGGAGGTACTTGAGTTCGATCTCGGGGTGGTCCTGGTAGAGCCTGCTCAGGCTCACCCACGCCAGGTCCTGGTTGATGCCCTGGTAGACGGCCACGTGGTCGTTGTCCTTGGCGCCCACGTAGTACTGCGTCTGGGTCCACTGGTAGCCGCCGTAGAGGCCGCCGCCGACGAGACCGAGCGCCAGCGCGATGATCAGCGACCGCTTGAGCCACCGGCCCTTGCGCTGCGGCTTGACGAAGTCCTCGTCCGTGAACGGGCCGAAGGAACCGTCCGGCGCGCCGCCCATCCCCGGGTCGCCGCTGCCGGGTGGCCCGAAGCCGCCCGAGGCGTCCTGCTGCGGTACGGGCCGGTGGGCGCGGGCGTGCTCGGCGGCCCGGCCGGCCGGGGTCTGCATGGCGCCGTTGTCGCCGAGCTGCATCTGGTTCTCGGCCACCGCGCCGACGATCACGGGAGTGTCGTTGAGCTGGCCGGCCATGGTGTCACCGCCGTCGGCGTCGAGGACGTCGGCGACGATGCAGGTGATGTTGTCGGGGCCGCCGCCGCGCAGGGCGAGCTGGATCAGCTCCTGGATCGTCTCGTGCGGACCCTGGTAGCTGGCGAGGGTCTCCTCCATCGTCTGATGGCTGACCACGCCGGAGAGCCCGTCGGAGCAGATCAGATAGCGGTCGCCGGCCCGCACCTCGCGGATGGAGAGGTCCGGCTCCACGTGGTCGCCGCTGCCCAGCGCGCGCATCAGCAGGGAGCGCTGCGGGTGGGTGGTGGCCTCTTCCTCGGTGATGCGGCCCTCGTCGACCAGGCGCTGCACCCAGGTGTGGTCCTGGGTGATCTGCGTCAGCACGCCGTCGCGCAGCAGGTACGCGCGGGAGTCGCCGACGTGCACCAGGCCCAGGCGCTGACCCGTCCACAGCAGCGCGGTCAGGGTGGTGCCCATGCCCTCGAGCTGGGGGTCCTCCTCGACCATGACCCGCAGCTGGTCGTTGGCGCGCTGCACGGCGGTGCCGAGGGAGGTGAGGAGGTCGGAGCCCGGGACGTCGTCGTCGAGCGTGACCAGAGTGGAGATCACCTCGGAGGAGGCGACCTCGCCGGCGGCCTGGCCGCCCATGCCGTCGGCGATGGCGAGCAGGCGGGGGCCGGCATAACCGGAATCCTCGTTGCCCTCCCGGATCATGCCCTTGTGCGATCCGGCGGCGAAGCGCAGTGACAGACTCATGCGCACCTCGCCCGTCGGCTCCGGGTACAGCCCCTTCCCAGCCACGCTGCCCACCCTCCGCTCGTCATGGTCCTACTACTTCCGCAGCTCGATGACGGTCTTGCCGATGCGGATCGGCGCGCCGAGCGGGATCGGGGTCGGAGTGGTCAGCCGGGTCCGGTCGAGATAGGTGCCGTTGGTCGATCCGAGGTCCTCGACGATCCACTGGCCGTCGCGGTCGGGGTAGATCCTGGCATGCCGGCTGGAGGCGTAGTCGTCGTCGAGGACGATCGTCGAGTCGTGCGCGCGGCCGAGGGAGATGGTCTGGCCCTGCAGGGCCACCGTGGTGCCGGTGAGGGTGCCTTCGGAGACCACCAGCTTGGTGGGCGCGCCGCGTCGGCCGCGGTCCGCGCGGCGACCGCCGGCCGGCGGCTGCTGCTGGCGCTGCTGCGGCGGCGCGGCCTGGGCGCGCTGGGCGCCCGCGGCCCCGGCGCCGCCCCGGCGCGAGCCGCGCTGGGTCACGCGGGTGCCGAAAAGATCACTGCGAATGACCTGTACGGCCACGATGACGAACAGCCACAGTACGGCGAGGAAACCCAACCGCATGACCGTGAGGGTCAGCTCTGACATTGCCCCCGCTTCACCCTTCGGCTTGCCTGTAAACGATGGTGGTGCTGCCCACGACGATGCGTGAGCCGTCGCGGAGCGTAGCGCGCGTGGTGTGCTGCCCGTCCACCACGATGCCGTTGGTCGACCCCAGGTCCTGGACCGTAGCGGGGGTGCCGACCCGGATTTCGCAGTGCCGGCGCGAGACCCCGGGGTCGTCGATGCGTACGTCCGCTTCGGTGCTGCGGCCCAGTACGAGGGTGGGCCGCGAGATTTGGTGACGGGTGCCGTTGATCTCGATCCAGCGGCGCGTCTGGGTGCCCGGCACGGCTCCCGGCCCCGGACCGCCGGTGCGCGGCAGGGGGCGGGCGCCGGGCGGCGGCGAGGTGGGCATGGGCGGCGCGCCCGCGGGGGAGGCGTAGCCGGCTCCGCTGGTGACGGCGCCGCTGCCGCGCGGGGCGGCCTGCTGCCGGGGCTGCGGGTCCTGCGACTCGCTGGAGGCGAGGGTGCGGCTGCGGACCCGGTACAGACCGGTGTCGAGGTCGTCGGCCTTCTCCAGGTGGACCTTGATGGTCCCCATGAAGGTGTACCGCTGCTGCTTGGCGTAGTCGCGGACCATGCCGGACAGCTCGTCGCCGAGCTGGCCGGAGTACGGGCTGAGCCGCTCGAAGTCCGGTGCGCTCAGCTCCACGATGAAGTCGTTCGGGACGACGGTGCGGTCGCGGTTCCAGATGGTCGCGTTGTTGTCGCACTCCCGCTGGAGTGCGCCCGCGATCTCGACCGGCTGCACCTCGGACTTGAACACCTTGGCGAAGGTGCCGTTCACGAGACCCTCGAGTCGCTGCTCGAAGCGCTTCAGTACTCCCACGGGGCACCTCCTTCCCTCAGTGACGTCTCTGATGCTCAGTGTCGTTCCTGATACTGCTTACTGATCGTATCCACGCGTCGGGAAAACAGCTGGTTCCCCTTCGACGCCATGAGTGACGAGTGTCGCCTTGTTCGGCCGCGCACGTCGCCCACGGGGGATCGTAGAGCCGCCTTGAGGCCAGTGTCCCGCAACCGGAGCCCTCCTCGCGGCCCCCCTGAGCACGGGGCGGCGGCAATGGGTGTGAAGGTGCCGTCCGGGCCGTGCTAATGTTCTGCATGTCGGAAGGCGGACGGACACGAACCGGGCGGAAACGCCGGGGGAACGGTCGGAAAGCAGAAGACACACCCATGCGCGGGTGGCGGAATAGGCAGACGCGCTGGATTCAGGTTCCAGTGCCCGAAAGGGCGTGGGGGTTCAACTCCCCCCTCGCGCACAATGCGAAACGGCCCCTCCGAGTGACGAGAGTCACCCGGAGGGGCCGTTTCGTCATGTCCGCACCCGGCGGGCTCCGGCCCGTCGCGGGACGGGGGCGCGGCCTCCTCCGGTCGTCGCCGGAGCACGAACCGGAATCCGCGACGGCGGCCCACGAGCCGGACGACGAGCACGGTCGCGCCCATCGGCCATCAACAGTGACGATTACCACGATGCCGCCGACGAACATCGGACGAACATCAGCACAGGACGTGCCGGACCGCCTCGGGTGGCCGGCGGACACGGGCCGTCCGCTACGTCCCGTCCGCTGCGTTCCGTCCGCCGCGTCCGGGCGGACCGGAGTGAAGTCGTCTTCCCCCAGGAGCAGTTGCCGTCCCGGCTTCGAGCGTGCCCCGGTATCCGGACCGTCGGAGCGTTGTCGGTGGCGAGGGGTACCGTCGTGGGGAGTCGACGCCGGTGACGCCGCGCGGGGGGAAGCCGCCGTGCCGTGGTGAAGGGGGAGGTGGCGCCGCGATGACGCGACTGCCGTACATACCTGGGTTCGCTGGTCCTGCGGCCGAAGGGGCCGCGCGCAAGGGCGGCAAGGGCCAGGGGAAGGCCGCCGGGAAGGCGCTGCGGGAGCGGGTCCCCCGGGGCGCGCACGCCGACTGGAAGCCGGACGGCTCCCGGCCCGGCGCGGTGGAGTCGGTCGAGGCGGGCAACGCCGGGCGGCTGACGGAGCTGACGCCGATACGCGTGGGCCGCATGGCCGCCTCGCCCTTCGCCTTCCTGCGGGGCTCCGCGGCCCTGATGGGCCACGACCTCGCGGACACGGCCGTCACCGGCGTGGGCGCGCAGCTGTGCGGCGACGCCCACGCCGCCAACTTCGGCCTCTACGGGGACGCCCGGGGCGAGCTGACCATCGACCTGAACGACTTCGACGAGACCCTGCACGGGCCGTGGGAGTGGGACGTCAAGCGGCTCGCCGCGTCGCTGGTGCTGGCCGGCCGGGAGGCGGGGGCCGACGAGCTCACCTGCCGGGCGGCGGCGCGCGACGCCGTCGGGGCCTACCGGCACACGATGCGGCTGCTGGCCCGAATGCCGGCCATCGAGGCGTGGAACGCCATCGCCGACGAGGCGCTCGTCTCCCACGCGGACGCCCATCAGCTGGCCGGCACGCTGGAGCGGGTCGGGGAGAAGGCCCGGCGCAACACGAGCGCGCGCTTCGCGGCCAAGGCCACGGAGAAGGACGGCACGGGCGGGCGGCGCTTCGTGGACGCGCCGCCGGTGCTGCGCCGCGTGCCGGACCGGGAGGCGGCGGCCGTCGCCGCCGCGCTGGGCCCGTACACCCGGACGCTGCCGCCGGACCTGCTGCCGCTGCTCGCGCGGTACGCGGTGCAGGACGTGGCGTTCCGCGTGGTGGGCACGGGCAGCGTCGGGCTGCGCTCGTATGTGGTGCTGCTGCTCGACCACCGCGGCGAGCCGCTGGTGCTCCAGGTGAAGGAGGCCCGGCCCTCGGTGCTGCTGCCGTACGCCCGCGCGGCGGGCTTCGCGTCGCCCGACGACGGGCACGAGGGGCGGCGCGTGGTGCTGGGACAGAAGTCGATGCAGGTGGTCAGCGACGTGCTGCTGGGATGGACGACGGTCGAGGGACGGCCGTACCAGGTACGGCAGTTCCGCAACCGCAAGGGAAGCGTCGACCCGGCGGCCCTGGCGAGCGACGAGCTCGACGACTACGGGCGCATGACCGGCGCCCTGCTGGCCCGGGCGCACGCCCACAGCGCGGACCCCCGCCTGATAGCCGGCTACTGCGGCAAGAGCGAGGAGCTCGACGACGCGATCGCGACATTCGCCGTGGCCTACGCCGACCGTACGGAGGCGGACCACGCGGAGCTGCTGGCCGCGGTGCGCTCCGGCCGGCTGCCGGCCGAGACGGGGGTGTGAGGAGGGTCCGGGGCCGGTTCCGGGGCCGGTTCCGGGCCGCGTGGCGGGAAGCCGTGCCCGGGGCCCGCGGGCACCTCGTACGCTGGGCGGGTGATGAACCCGGAAGCTGAGCAGAGCGCCGACCCCGGATCCGCGAGCCCCGGAGCCGCCGGTCCCGGGCCCGCCGAGGACACCACGCGGCTGGAGCGGGCCGTACGGGCCGCCGAGCAGGCGCTGATCGAGTTCGAGATCGCGGTGGAGACCTTCCGCGTGGAGGTGGAGAACTTCTCCCGCCTGCACCACCAGCGCCTCGGCCCGATGTACGCCCGCCTCGACGAGCTGGACGCGCTGATCGCCGAGGCGGTCGCCGCGCGCACGGGCGACGCCGAGGACCAGCGGCGGGCGCGCGAGATGCGCGGGCTGGCGCAGCCCATGCCGGGGGTCGACGAGCTGTTCGGCGGCTGGATGGACGGCGAGGGACTCTCGCCGGAGGCGACGGCGATGCTCACCGAGAAGCCGGTGCAGCCCCCCAAGCGGGTGCGCCCCAGCGACGAGGCCCGCCGCGCCTACCGCGAGCTCGTCCGCAAGGCCCACCCGGACCTGGCGCCGGACGAGGCGGACCGGGTGCGCCGCGAGGCCTTCATCGTGCGGGTCAACGCCGCCTACGGCGAGGGCAACGAGGCGCTGCTGCGCGAACTGGCCGAGGAGTGGGCGGCCGGGCCGGTGCCCGCGCAGCGGCGGCCCAGCCTCGCCGAGGAGCTGTACGCCCGGCTGGAGTGGCTGGCCGAGCGCAAGGAACTGCTGTCGGTGGTGGCCGCCGACCTGGAGTCCTCCGCGATCGGCGCGATGATCAAGATGGCGCCGGACGACCCGGACGGGCTGCTGGTGGAGATCGCCGACGGCCTGGTGGTCCAGATCGCCGAGCGCGAGGCCCATCTGGCGTCGCTGGTCGGGTAGCGTCGGGCTCATGGTTTTTGGTTCCGGGATTCCCACCGTCGGCGTCGACGCCCTCTCGTCGGACGACTTCCTGCTGGACGTGCGCGAGGACGACGAGTGGCAGGCGGGGCACGCCGAGGGCGCCCTGCACATTCCCATGAGCGACTTCGTGGCGCGCTTCGGTGAGCTGACCGAGAAGGCGCCCGAGGGCGGCCGCATCAACGTCATCTGCCGCGCCGGCGGCCGTTCCGCGCAGGTCACCGCCTACCTGGTGCAGCAGGGCATGGACGCGGCGAACGTCGACGGCGGGATGCAGGTCTGGGAGGCCGCCGGCCGCCCGGTCGTGTCCGCCGACGGCACTCCCGGCACGGTGATCTAGCCGGTCGGTGTCCTAGCCGGTCGGTGTCCTGGCCGATCGGTGATCTAGCCGTTCGGCGGGTGGGCGGCCAGGAGGTCGCCCAGGGCCTCCTCGTGGGCGGCGGCCGGGCCGAGCGAGAGCTCGAGCTGCTTGGCCCACGCGTGATAGCGGTGCAGGGCGTAGTCGGTGTCCGCGCCGAAGCCGCCGTGCAGATGCTGTGCGGTCTGGACGACGCGGCGTACGCCCTCCGCGGCCCAGACCTTGGCGACGGCGATGTCGGCCGCCACGGGCAGCGGGCCCGACGCTCCCGATTCCAGGCGCCAGGCCGCCTGCCAGAGCGTCGCCTCCATCGAGCGCAGGTCGATGTAGCGGTCGGCCGCCTGGACGGCCACCGCCTGGAACGTGGCGATGGGGAAGCCGAACTGCTCGCGCTTGCTCGCGTACGCCCCTGTCATCGCCGCCGCGGCCTCGCCCAGGCCGAGGGCGAGGGCGCAGGTGCCGGTGGCCAGCAGACCGCGCAGCCACTCCCACGCGCCGTCCGCGGTGATCAACTCGTCCTCCCGGACGCGTACGGACTCCAGCGCCACCTGTGCGTACCGCTCGCCGCTGGTGGAGACCTGGTCGGCGAGGGTCACTCCGGGGCGGTCCGGTGGGACGAGGGTGAGGACGGCGCGGCCTTCGGCGGTGTGGGCGGGCAGCAGGACGCGGTCGGCGCCCTGAGCCCAGGGAACGGCCGTCTGCAGCCCGTCGAGGAGCCAGTGGGCCCGTCCGTCGGGGCGGGCGGTGACGGCCAGCTCGGCGCCGTCGTGGCCGGTCCGGCCGCTGGCGGCGACGGTCACGACGAGCTCGCCGCGGCCGATCGCGGGCAGCAGGCGGCCCGGGCCGGCGGTGCCGTACGTCCGCAGGACCAGGGCTGCCGCGCTCGTCTCCAGCAGCGGAACACGCGCCAGCACCTTCCCGGCCTCGCGCAGCACCAGGCACAGGGCGATCGGCCCGAGCTCCGCGCCGCCGTGCTCCTCCGGAACCATCAGGCTCAGCAGGCCGGAACCGGCCAGCCGGCGCCACAGGGAGCGGTCGAAGTCCTCGGCGACGGCGCCCGGCACCAGCGCCGGGCTGGGCACGGCGTCGGGGGCGACCCCGGACAGGACGGCCCGCGCCGCCTCGGCGGCGGCCTGCTGTTCCTCGGTGAAGGTGAAGTCCACTGCCCGGCCCCTCCGCTCGCGCCCACCCCAGGGCGTCGGATTACCTGACGGATCGTCAAGTTAGGGCAGTGGGAGGGAATTGGGAACGTCAGCGGTCGAAGTCCAGCTCCACCTTCTCCGTGGCCGGGTGCGACTGGCAGGCCAGTACGTACCCCGCGTCCAGCTCCTCCCGTTCCAGAGCGAAGTTCCGGTCCATTCGCACCTCGCCCGACACCAGATACGCCCGGCACGTCCCGCACACCCCGCCCTTGCAGGCGTACGGGGCGTCGGGGCGGTTGCGCAGCACCGTCTCCAGCAGCGACTCCCCGTCCCGTACCGGCCAGCTACCGCTGCGCCCGTCCAGCGTCGCGGTCACCGCGCTGTGCTCCGGACCGGGCGGCGCCCCGGCCCCGGCGCGCGGCCCGGAGGGCGCGTCCTCCACATGGAAGATCTCCTCGTGGATGCGCTCGCGGGCCACTCCCAGGGCACGCAGCGCCGCCTCCGCGCCCAGCACCAGGCCATGGGGGCCGCACAGGAACCAGCCGTCGACCGTGTCCACCGGCAGCAGCGCGGGCAGCAGCCGGGTCAGCCGCTCCTCGTCGAGCCGCCCGGACGCCGGACCGGCCTGCTGCTCCTCGCGGGAGAGCGTCTGGACGAGCTGGAGGCGGCCGGGATAGCGGTCCTTGAGGTCGGCGACCTCGTCCAGGAACATCGTCGACGCCGTCGTGCGGTCGCTGCGTATCAGGCAGAACCGGGCCTCGGGCTCGCGGGCCAGCAGCGTGGAGACGATGGAGAGCACGGGCGTGATGCCGCTGCCGCCGACGATCGCGGCGAAGTGACCGGGGCGTGGCTCGAGCACGAACCGCCCGGCGGGGGCCATCACCTCGACCGTGTCCCCGGGGGCCAGCTCCTTGAGCGCGTAGGTGGAGAACGCGCCGCCGTCCACCAGCCGCACCGCCACCCGCAGCGTGCGCGGCCCGTCGGCGCCGGGCGCCTGGCCGCAGAGGGAGTACGTGCGGCGGATCTCCCGGCCGTCCACGGTCCGGCGCAGGGCCAGGTGCTGGCCGGGGACGTGGCGGAAGTCCTCGCGCAGCGCCGGGGGCACGGCGAGGGTGACGGCGACCGCGTCGTCGGTGAGCGGGTCGACGGCCGCCACTCGCAGGGAGTGGAAGGCGCCATGGCGGGCCGCTGCCATCTACAACTCCTTGAAGTGGTCGAACGGTTCGCGACATGCCTCGCAGCGGCGCAGGGCCTTGCAGGCGGTGGAGGAGAAGCGGCTGAGCAGCGTGGTGTCGGTGGATCCGCAGTGCGGGCAGCGGATGGCGAGGTCGACCGGCACAGGGCCGCTCACCGGGCCCGTCGTCCTGGGCGGGGCTATGCCGAACTCGGCGAGTTTGCGCCGTCCTTCGGCGGTGATGTCGTCCGTGGACCAGGCCGGGGAGAGGACCGTACGGACGGTCACATCCTCCTGTCCCCGATCACGCAGCACGCGCTCGATGTCCGCGGACATCGCCTCGACGGCGGGGCAGCCGGTGTAGGTGGGGGTGAGCTCCACCTCCACCCGGCCGGGGCCGGTGACGTGCAGGCCGCGCAGCACGCCGAGCTCGGCCAGGGTGAGCACCGGCAGCTCGGGGTCGGGGACGGCCCCGGCCAGCGCGCGGAGTTCCTCCTCGAGGGGCGTGGGGCCGAGAGGAGCGGGGCCGATGGGCGTGGGGCCGATGGGCGTGTGCGTGGTCACCATGTCGCCCCCGGGTGGCTGCGGTGCAGGTGCTGCATCTCCGCGAGCATCCTGCCGAACGGTTCGGTGTGGATGCCCTGCCGTCCGGCGCCGGCCGTCCAGGCGCCGACCTGGGGGCCGCCGGGCAGGGTGAGCGTGGCGCGGGCCACGACGTCGGTCACGGTGGTCAGCCAGCCGTCGCGCAGCGCGGCCCAGTCGACGGGCAGGGCTTCCACCGGCTCGAAGAGCTCGCCCGTGTACCGCCACAGGGAGTCCAGGGCACGCTGCATGCGCTCGTGGCTCTCGGGCGTTCCGTCGCCGAGGCGGAGCGTCCAGTGCTCCGCGTGGTCGCGGTGGTAGGCGACCTCCTTGACCGCCTTCGCCGCGACCGGCGCGAAGGCCGACCGTCCCTCGCTCGCCAGCTGTCCGTACAGCAGCTCCTGGTAGGAGGAGAAGTAGAGCTGGCGGGCGATGGTGTGCGCGAAGTCGCCGTTGGGCTGTTCGACGAGCTGGACGTTGCGGAAGGCACGTTCCTCGCGGAGGTAGGCGAGTTCGTCCTCGTCCCCCTCGAGCGAGAGCAGCACACGGGCCTGTCCGAGCAGGTCGAGGGCGATGTTGGCGAGGGCGACCTCCTCCTCGAGCACGGGAGCGTGCCCGGCCCACTCCCCCAGGCGGTGGGAGAGCACGAGGGCGTCGTCGCCCAGAGCGAGTGCGGCGGTCACAGGTGCTGCACCCCCTCGGGGATGTCGTAGAAGGTCGGGTGGCGGTAGGGCTTGTCGGCGGAGGGCTCGAAGAAGGGGTCCTTCTCGTCGGGCGAGGAGGCGGTGATCGCCGTGGACGGCACCACCCAGATCGAGACGCCCTCGCCGCGCCGGGTGTACAGGTCGCGGGCGTTGCGCAGGGCCATCTCCGCGTCGGGCGCGTGCAGGCTGCCGGCGTGGGTGTGCGACAGGCCGCGCCTGCTGCGCACGAACACCTCCCACAGTGGCCAGTCGGTGCCGGTCATGCGCTTGCCTCCCCATGCCTGGCCGCGTACGCCGCGGCAGCCTCGCGCACCCAGGCGCCTTCCTCATGGGCCCGCCGACGCTGGGCGAGCCGCTGGTCGTTGCAGGGGCCGTTGCCCCGGAGCACCTCGTGGAACTCGTCCCAGTCGATGGGGCCGAAGTCGTGGTGCCCGCGCTCCTCGTTCCACCGCAGGTCCGGGTCGGGGAGCGTCAGCCCCAGCGACTGGGCCTGCGGCACGCAGATGTCGACGAATCGCTGGCGCAGCTCGTCGTTGGAGTGACGCTTGATCTTCCAGGCCATGGACTGGGCGGAGTGCGCCGACTCGTCGTCCGGCGGGCCGAACATCATCAGGGAGGGCCACCACCAGCGGTCCACCGCGTCCTGGGCCATGGCGTGCTGGGCCTCGGTGCCCCGGCTCAGGGCGAGGAGGAGTTCGTAGCCCTGGCGCTGGTGGAAGGACTCCTCCTTGCAGACGCGGATCATGGCGCGGGCGTAGGGCCCGTAGGAGCAGCGGCACAGGGGGACCTGGTTGGTGATGGCCGCGCCGTCGACGAGCCAGCCGATGGCGCCGACGTCCGCCCAGGTCAGGGTGGGGTAGTTGAAGATCGAGGAGTAGCGCTGGCGGCCGCTGTGCAGCTTGTCGAGCAGCTCCTCGCGGCTGGTGCCCAGGGTCTCCGCGGCGCTGTAGAGATACAGGCCGTGGCCCGCCTCGTCCTGGACCTTGGCCATCAGGATCGCCTTGCGCCGCAGCGAGGGCGCCCGAGTGATCCAGTTGGCCTCGGGCTGCATGCCGATGATCTCGGAGTGGGCGTGCTGGGCGATCTGCCGGACGAGGCCGGCGCGGTAGGCGTCGGGCATCCAGTCGCGTGGCTCGATGCGCTCGTCGGCGGCGACGGCGGCGTCGAACACCGCCTCGAGCGCTCCTGCCTCCGGCGCAGTCGTGGTCATGCCGTGCCCCCTCGTGCTCGTTGGTGCCGAATCTCCCTACCGACCGATCGTTCGGTTCAATGGTGAGGGGAGCCCAGGACCGTGTCAACCCTGTGGATAACCCGTGGGCGCTGTGCCTCGTGGGGCGTCGTCGGTACGGTTCGGGTGCGCGCCGAGACGGCGTGCACATGGCAGCAGGGCGCGGCACCAGGCGCGGCACAGCGAAACGGGGCGGGTATGGAAACGGACGACGGACACGAGCGGCCCGGCGGCGACGCCGGACTGGAGGGGCTGTCCCTGCTCTCACGCGTCGTCGTCGCGGCCGGGGCCGCTGTGGTGGCGGTGGCCGCGGCCGTGCACCTGACGATGGTGTTCCTGCACGTGGCGCCCGCGAACACCGTCAGCAAGCAGCACGCGGCGGAGATCGACGACTACGTCCTCCCGGAGTTCGAACAGAACTGGAAGTTCTTCGCCCCCAACCCGCTGCAGCAGAACATCGCCGTCCAGGCGCGCGCCGAGCTGCGCGGACCCGACGGCCGCCCGGTCGTCACCCCCTGGACCGACCTGTCCGCCCAGGACGGCGCGGCCATCCTCCACCACCCCCTGCCCAGCCACACCCGGCAGAACGAGCTCCGCCGCGCCTGGGACTTCTACTCCGGCACCCATGACGCCCGCGAGCAGCCGAGCGGCCTGCGCGGTCGCCTCTCCGAGCAGTACGTCCGCCGCCTCGTCGTCTCCCGGCTGGGCGCCGAGCGGGACGGCCGGCCGGTCGACCGCGTGCAGGTGCGGTCCGTGACCGTGCCCGTCGCACCGCCGCCGTGGAGCGAGGAGAAGGCCGACACCAGGCCGGTCCACCGGGTGCTGCCCTGGTGGCCGGTCACCACCGCGGACCTCCCGGAGGCGAAGAACCGATGAACGCCTCCGCCCTCCAGCGCGGGCTCGCCCGCGTCACCGGCTCCTCCCTGGGCCCGTACCAGACGGCCGTCGTCCGCATCGGGCTGTCCTTCACCTGGCTGTGCTACCTGCTGCGCGAATGGCCCAACCGCCATGAGCTCTACGGACCAGACTCGCCCTGGAGCTGGGACCTGGCCCGGCAGCTGATCGCCGACAACCACGCCTTCACCACGCTGATGTGGTCCCGGGGAAGCCTGTGGTTCGAGACGGTCTACGCGCTGGCGATCGTCTCCAGCGCACTGCTGATGCTCGGGTGGCGCACGCGCACCATGTCGGTGCTGTACATGCTCGGTGTGCTGGCGTTGCAGAACCGCAGCGTCTTCATCGGCGACGGCGGCGACAACGTCATCCATCTGATGGCGCTGTACACGGTGTTCACCCGCTGCGGCCAGGTCTGGTCGCTCGACGCCCGGCGCGCCGCGCGCCGCGCCGGACGCGACGCCGCGGAGCTCGGTGCGGACCGGGACGTGCCCGGCATCGTGCTGTGGGCGGCGTGCGGTCTCGCGCTCGTCGCCGCGCAGGCCCTGGGCGGGACCGGGCTGTCGTGGACCGCGCGCGGCCCGCTGCCGGGGATCGGCTGGGCGACCGCCCTGTGGGGCCTGTGGCTGGTGCACGGCCTGTGGTGGCTCGCCTGCAAGCACGCCCCCGGTGAGCCCCGGGCCGTGCTCGACACGCTGGCCCATCTGGCGCACAACGCCGCGCTGTTGGTGATCATGGCCGAGGTCTGCCTGATCTACGCCACGGCCGGCTGGTACAAGGTGCAGGGCTCGCGCTGGCAGGACGGCACCGCGCTGTACTACCCGATGCACCTCGACTACTTCTCGCCCTGGCCGGGGCTCTCCCACCTGCTCGCGGGCAGCGGGGTCATCGTGCTGCTGCTGAGCTACGGCACGGTGGCCGTGCAGGTGGCGTTCCCCTTCACGCTGCTGAACCGGCGGGTCAAGAACGTCCTGCTGGCGGTGATGATGGCCGAGCACGTGGGGATCGCCGTGCTGCTCGGGCTGCCGTTCTTCTCCCTGGCGATGATCGTGGCGGACGCCGTCTTCCTGCCCACCTCCTTCCTGCGGCGGGTCGGGGACGCCGTACGGACGCTGGTGCTCGGCGCCCGTCCCGCGGCGCGGCCGGAGCTCCCCGCCGGACCCGGGGCGGTCGTTCCCGGCATCCGCCGGGAGGCGCCGCCGGAGACGGAGAAATCCGCCCCGTAGGCTGAGGCGCATGACCGAGGACGACGCCAGGGCCGCCGCCGCGTTGCGGCTCTGGGAGGCCACCGCCCCCGACGCCGTACTGCTCGACGGCTTCCACGCGCTCAAGCACGCCCTGCGCTTCGAAGCCCCCGTGCGGGCGGCCGTCACCAGTGACAAGACGGCCGCACTCGCGCTCGCGGCCGATCTCGCCGACGACCTGACGGACACTCTCGACCGGCTCTTGGTGGAGGTGCCCGCGGGCACGCTGCGCGAGCTCGTGCCCAGGGTCCACCCGACGGGCGTGGCCGCCCTGGCCGAACGCCGGAACCGCACGGCCAACCTCGACGCCATGTCGCGACTGCCCCGGCGGTCGCCCGTAGTCGTCCTGGACAACCCCCGCAACCTCGGCAACGTCGGCGCGGTCGTGCGCCTGGCTGCCGGGTTCGGGGCCGCGGGCGTGGTCACCACCGGAGACCTCGACCCCTGGCACCCCAACGCCGTGCGCTCGGGCGCCGGCCTGCACTACGCCACGGCCGTCGAGCGGCTGCCCCTGGAGGAACTGCCGCCCGGGCCGCTGTACGTCCTGGACCCGGAGGGCGACGACATCCGGTCCGTCCCCCTCCCCGACGACGCTCTGATCGCCTTCGGCTCCGAACGGCACGGCATCTCGCCGGACCTGCGGGAGAGGGCGACCCGGCTGGTCGCCCTGCCCATGCGCCCCCAGGTCTCCAGCTACAACCTCGCCACCAGCGTCGCCATGGCGCTCTTCCACTGGGGCGGCCCGGCGCCGCTCTGACCGGATCAGGCCGGCCGGCGCACCTCCACCGTCCGGAAGCGCGTCGCCACGAACGCGCTGTCGCACAGCGCGGCGTTGGCCGCCGGGTTGCCGCCGGAGCCGTGGAAGTCGGAGAAGGCGGCCGTCTGGTTGAGGTACACGCCGCCGGTGAGGTTGAGGGAGAGCTGGGCGCACTCCTCCAGACAGGCCTCCTCCACCAGCCGCTCGACGTCCGCCGCCGTGGTGTACGCGCCGACCGTCATCGCGCCCTTGTCGCGCACCGTGCCGCGCAGCAGCTCCACGGCGTCCGCCGCCGAGTCGACGGCGACCGCGAACGAGACCGGGCCGAAGCACTCCGAGCGGTAGACCGCCTCGCTGTCCGGCTTCGCCCCGTCCAGCTTGACGATCACGGGCGTGCGGACCGTGGCGCCGGGGAAGTCGGGGTTGGCCACGGACCGGGAGGCCAGCGCCACCTCGCCGAGCTGCGCGGCCGCCTCGAGGCGGGACTTCACTCCGTCGTTGACGATGGCGCCCAGCAGGGCGTTGGCCCGGGCGTCGTCGCCCAGCAGCTTGTCCACGGCGGTCGCCAGGTCGGCCACGACCTCGTCGTAGGTCTTGTGGCCGGCGTCGGTGCCGATGCCCTCGCGCGGGATGAGGAGGTTCTGCGGGGTGGTGCACATCTGGCCGCTGTAGAGCGACAGGGAGAAGGCCAGGTTGGAGAGCATGCCCTTGTAGTCGTCCGTGGAGTGGATGACCACGGTGTTGACCCCGGCCTTCTCCGTGAAGACCTGGGCCTGGCGGGCGTTCTCCTCCAGCCAGTCGCCGAAGGCGGTGGAGCCGGTGTAGTCGATGATGCGGATCTCCGGGCGCAGCGCCAGGGACTTGGCGATGCCCTCGCCGTCCCGCTCGGCGGCCAGCGCCACCAGGTCGGGGGAGAAGCCGGCCTCCCTCAGCACCTCGCGGGCGATGCGCACGGTCAGCGCGAGCGGCAGCACCGCGCGCGGGTGCGGCTTGACCAGCACGGCGTTGCCGGTGGCCAGGGAGGCGAACAGCCCGGGGAAGCCGTTCCATGTGGGGAAGGTGTTGCAGCCGATGAGCAGCGCGACGCCCCGCGGCACGGCCGTGAACTGCTTGTTCATCTCCAGGGGATCACGCTTGCCCTGCGGCTTGACCCACTGGGCGGACGCGGGAGCGGCGGTCTGGGCCTCGTAGGCGTAGGCGACGGCCTCCAGGGCGCGGTCCTGGGCGTGCGGGCCGCCGGCCTGGAAGGCCATCATGAACGCCTGGCCGCTGGTGTGCATGACCGCGTGCGCGAACTCGTGGGTGCGGGCGTTGACGCGGGCGAGGATCTCCAGGCAGACCGCCGCCCGGGCCCGCGGCCCGGCGTCCCGCCAGGCGGGCATGGCCGCGCGCAGGGCCGGCAGCAGGACATCGATGTCGGCGTGCGGATACTCCACGCCCAGCTCCAGGCCGAAGGGCGAGACCTCCGTGGCCGTCCAGCCGTCCGTGCCCGGCTGGTCCAGCTCGAAGCGCTTGCCGCGCAGGGCGTCGAAGGCGGCCTGGCCCGCGGCGGCGTCCAGGCTCCCGGCGATGCCCTCGGGGCCGTAGGCCTTGGGGTGCTCGGGGTACGGGGACCAGTACGCGCGCGTGCGGATGGCGTCCAGCGCCTGGTCGAGGGTCGGGAGGTGCTTCTCGGTCAACTGGGCGGTGGTGAGTGCGGCGGTCACGTCTGACCAACTCCTCGTCGAGCGGGGCTCCGATACGGGGGACCGACAGATACGGGGGACCGGCAGCACCCCCGATGGATACAGTAACCGAACGATCGGTCGGGACAAGAGGGCCCGGCGAACCTGTGGACAACTCATCGGGGAGGATCACTGCCATGACCGCAATCGACCCGGCCCGCACCGTCTCGGTCGTCGGTACCGGGACCATGGGCCAGGGCATCGCCCAGGTCGCCCTGCTCGCCGGGCACCCCGTGCGGCTGTACGACGCCGCACCGGGCCGCGCGGCGGAGGCCGGACGCGCCATCGCCGCCCGCCTCGACCGCCTCGTGGACAAGGGCAGGCTCGACGCGGCCCGCCGGGATGCGGCCCTCGAGGGCCTGCGCCCCGCCGAGGACCCGGCCGAACTCGCCGACTCGGCGCTCGTCATCGAGGCGATTCTCGAGCAACTCGACGCCAAACAGAAGCTGTTCGTCCGCCTGGAATCGGTCGTCCGGGACGACTGCCTGCTCGCCACCAACACCTCCTCCCTCTCCGTCACCGCCGTCGGCGGCGCGCTGCGCCTGCCCGGACGCCTCGTCGGCCTGCACTTCTTCAACCCCGCACCGCTGCTGCCGCTGGTGGAGGTCGTCCGCGGTCACGCCACGGACCGGGCGGCCGCCGACCGCGCCCGGGCCACCGTGGCCGCGTGGGGCAAGACGCCGGTGAGCTGCGCCGACACCCCCGGCTTCATCGTCAACCGCGTCGCGCGGCCCTTCTACGCCGAGGCCTTCCGCGTCCACGAGGAGGGCGCGGCGGACCCTGCCACCATCGACGCGGTGCTGCGCGAGAGCGGCGGCTTCGCCATGGGGCCCTTCGAACTGACCGACCTCATCGGCCAGGATGTGAACAACGCCGTCACCCGTTCGGTCTACGAAGCCTTCTTCCATGACCCGAGATTCCGGCCCGCGCTCTCCCAGCAGCGCCTGGTCGAGGCCGGCCTGCTGGGCCGGAAGTCGGGCCGGGGCTGGTTCGACCACGCCGAGGGCGCGGCGCACCCTCGCCCGCACACCGCCGAGCCGTGCGCGGCCCCCGGCACGGTCGGCCTGCACGGCCGGCTGCCCGCCAACGCCGACGTCCTGCACTCGATGATCGAAGAGGCGGGTATCAAGGTCGTCCACGACCGCGCAGTCGCAGGTCAGGACGGGTTCATCGCACTCCCCGGCGGCACGGAGCTCACCCTGGCCGACGGCTCGGGCGCCACGGACAGGGCGCACCGGAGCCCGCGCATCACCTTCGACCTCGCCCTCGACTACCGCGACTGCTCACGTGTGGCGCTCGCGGCCGCCGAGACCGTGCCCGCAGCGGACCTGACGGCGGCGACCGGCCTGTTCCAGGCCCTGGGCAAGAACGTCAGCGTCATCGGCGACGTCCCCGGGATGATCGTCGCCCGGACGGTCGCGATGCTCGTCGACTTCGCCGAGGACGCCGCGGGCCGTGGCGTCGCGAGCCGCGAGGACACCGACACCGCCATGCGTCTGGGCGTGAACTACCCGATGGGCCCCCTGGAGTGGGGCCGGTCGATCGGCTACGGCTGGGTCCGCGGCGTACTGCGGAACCTGGACGACGAATACCCAGGCGGCCGCTACGCCGCCTGCCAGCCCCTGCGCCGCCGTGCGGCCGTCGAAGAGAGCCTGCTGTAATCATGACCATGGCCAAGCGCGACACCTACACGCCCGAATCGCTGCTCGCGGTCGCCGTCACGGTGTTCAACGAGCGGGGCTACGACGGCACGTCCATGGAGCACCTCTCCAAGGCGGCCGGAATCTCCAAGTCCTCCATCTACCACCACGTCAAGGGCAAGGAGGAGCTCCTGCGGCTGGCGATAAGCCGCGCGCTCGACGAGCTCTTCGCCGTCCTGGACGAGCCGGGGGCCACCGGCGGGCGGGCCATCGACCGGCTGGAGTACGTCACCCGGCGCACGGTGGAGGTGCTCATGGCCGAGCTGCCGTACGTGACGCTGCTGCTGCGGGTGCGGGGCAACACCGGCACCGAGCGCTGGGCGATGGAGCGCCGCCGCGAGTTCGACCACCAGGTCGCCGAGCTCCTGAAGGAGGCCGCCGCGGACGGCGACCTGCGCGAGGACGTGGACGTCCGGCTGGCGACCAGGCTGCTCTTCGGAATGATCAATTCCGTCGTGGAGTGGTACCGCCCGGAGCGTGGCGGGGCGGCCACCAGCGACGAGGTCGCCGACGCCGTCGTCCGCACCGCCTTCGCCGGCCTGCGCACGTACCGCTAGCGGCGCACGTACCGCTAGCGGCCCTCCTCGAGGGGGCGGTCCTGGCCGGAGTGCCGGTCCTCCTTCAGGTCCGTCTCCTCGAAGACCAGTAACGTCCGGGTGCTCAGCACGTCCTCGATGGCCTGGATGCGGGTCAGGACCAGCTCGCGCAGGGCGCGGTTGTCCTTGGTGTGCACCAGCAGCAGGACGTCGAAATCCCCGCTGACCAGGGCGATGTGCGCCACCCCCGGCAGCTCTCTGAGCTGTTCGCGGACCGTCCGCCAGGAGTTCTGGACGATCTTCATGGTGATGTACGCCGACGCGCCGTGACCGGCCCGCTCCTGGTCGACGCGGGCGCCGAAGCCCCGGATGACCCCGTCGTCGATGAGCCGGTTGATCCGCGCGTAGGCGTTCGCCCGCGAGACGTGTACACGCTCGGCCACGGACCGTATCGAGGCCCGGCCGTTGCTCTGGAGCATGCGCAGAATCGAGCGGTCGATGTCGTCGAGCGGACGGGCGGCCTGCCTGCCGCCCGAAGTGGCCATCTGTTCGTCCGGCATACCGCCATGCCTCCCCTTCATGGACGCCCTGCCCATATCTCAGGCTGTGGAGAACCGTTTGTCCACAGGCTTGGGCCGCCTGTAGCCAAAAAGTGCCGTCAACCGAACAATCGGTAGGGAGAGCGCAGGTCGCTTTCCGGTCAAGCTCGTCCCAAGAGGAGGTGCTCGCCATGACGGTTCTGGAGCAGCCCGGCTCGTACCGGCCCACCCCGCCCCCGGCCTGGCAACCCCGTACCGACCCCGCGCCGCTGTTGCCCGACGCGGAGCCCTACCGTCTGCTGGGCACCGAGGCCGCCGACAGGCTGGACCCGGAGCTGCTGAAGCGGCTGTACGGCCAACTTGTGCGCGGCAGGCGCTACAACACCCAGGCCACCGCCCTGACCCGACAGGGCAGGCTGGCCGTCTATCCGTCCTCCACCGGCCAGGAGGCCTGCGAGGTCGCCGCCGCCCTGGCCCTGGAGGAGCGCGACTGGCTCTTCCCCAGCTATCGCGACACGCTGGCCGCCGTGGCGCGGGGGCTGGACCCCGTCGAGGCCCTGACGCTGCTGCGCGGCGACTGGCACACCGGCTACGACCCGCACGAACACCGCGTCGCCCCGCTGTGCACCCCGCTGGCCACCCAGCTCCCCCACGCGGTCGGCCTCGCGCACGCCGCGCGGCTCAAGGGCGACGACGTCGTGGCGCTGGCCATGGTGGGCGACGGGGGAACGAGCGAGGGCGACTTCCACGAGGCGCTCAATTTCGCCGCCGTCTGGCGGGCCCCGGTCGTCTTCCTCGTGCAGAACAACGGCTTCGCCATCTCCGTGCCGCTCGCCAAACAGACCGCCGCGCCGTCGCTCGCCCACAAGGCGGTCGGCTACGGCATGCCCGGCCGGCTGGTCGACGGCAACGACGCCCCGGCCGTCCACGAGGTCCTCTCCGAGGCCGTGCGGCGAGCCCGCGCCGGCGGGGGGCCCACGCTGGTCGAGGCCGTCACCTACCGCGTCGACGCGCACACCAACGCCGACGACGCCACCCGCTACCGCAGCGACGCCGAGGTCGAGGCCTGGCGCGCGCACGACCCGATCGCGCTGATGGAGCGCGAGATGACCCGTCGCGGGCTGCTCGACGACAGCGTCATACAGGCCGAACGGGACGCGGCCGAGCGCATGGCCGCCGATCTGCGCGAGCGGATGCACCAGGACCCCGTGCTCGACCCGATGGAATTGTTCGCGCATGTTTACGCCGAGCAGACTGCCCAACTGCGCGAGCAGCAAGCACAATTGCGAGCCGAGCTGTCCGCGGCGGGGGAGTTCCCGGACGCCCACGGAGGCGGCCCCCAGGAAGGAAGGCAGCGATGACCACCGCGCCTGTCGACGCCGGCCGTAAGCCCGCCACCATGGCGCAGGCCCTCGGCCGCGCCCTGCGCGACGCCATGGCCGACGACCCGGCCGTCCACGTCCTCGGCGAGGACGTCGGCACCCTGGGCGGCGTCTTCCGGGTCACCGACGGGCTGGCCAAGGAGTTCGGCGAGGAGCGCTGCACGGACACCCCGCTGGCCGAGGCCGGCATCCTCGGCACGGCGGTCGGCATGGCCATGTACGGGCTGCGGCCCGTCGTGGAGATGCAGTTCGACGCCTTCGCGTACCCCGCGCTCGAGCAGCTCGTCAGCCACGTCTCCCGCATGCGCAACCGCACGCGTGGCGCCCTGCCCATGCCGATCACCGTCCGCGTCCCCTACGGCGGCGGCATCGGCGGCGTCGAGCACCACAGCGACTCCTCCGAGGCCTACTACATGGCCACGCCCGGCCTCCACGTGGTGGCTCCGGCGACCGTCGCCGACGCCTACGGCCTGCTGCGCGCCGCGATCGCCTCGGACGACCCGGTGATCTTCCTGGAGCCCAAGCGGCTCTACTGGTCCAAGGCCGACTGGGACCCCGACCACCCCGAGCCGGTCCCCGGCATCGGCCGCGCGGTCGTCCGCCGGCCGGGCACCTCCGCGACGCTCATCACCTACGGGCCGTCGGTGCCGGTCTGCATGGAGGCCGCCCAGGCGGCCACCGCCGAGGGCTGGGACCTGGAGGTCGTCGACCTCAGGTCGCTGGTGCCCTTCGACGAGGAGACCGTCTGCGCCTCCGTACGCCGCACCGGCCGGGCCGTGGTCGTCCACGAGTCGCCCGGCTTCGCCGGCCCGGGCGGCGAGATCGCGGCCCGCATCACCGAGCGCTGCTTCCACCACCTGGAGGCGCCGGTGCTGCGCGTCGCGGGGCTGGACATCCCGTATCCGCCGCCCATGCTGGAGAAGCACCATCTCCCCGGCGTCGACAGGGTGCTGGACGCGGTGGCGCGCCTGCAGTGGGAATCGGAATGGACCGTCGACGAATATGAGAGTGGTGCGCGCTGATGGCCGTGGTGCGCGAGTTCACGCTGCCCGACCTGGGTGAAGGACTCACGGAGGCACAGGTCGTCCGCTGGCTGGTGAACGTCGGCGACGTCGTCGCCGTCGACCAGCCCGTGGTCGAGGTCGAGACGGCGAAGGCGATGGTGGAGGTCCCCTGCCCCTACGGGGGAGTGGTCACCGCCCGCTTCGGCGACGAGGGGACGGAACTGCCCGTCGGCGCACCGCTGCTGACGGTCGCGGTGGGCGAGCCGTCGCCCCGGCCGCCCGCCGGGGACGCGGCCGCCGCCCGGGACGGCGACGGCGGCCAGGACGAGGGCTCGGGCAATGTGCTGGTCGGCTACGGCACGCAGGCCCCCGCGGCACGTCGCCGCCGGGTCCGGCCGACCGGCCAGGACGGCGCGCGCCCGGCCGAGCCGGACCCCGCGCCCACGGCCGTCGCGGTCATCTCCCCGCTCGTACGGCGCCTCGCCCGCGAACGCGGCGTCGACCTCGCCCAGGTGCGCGGCACCGGCCCGGACGGGCTGATACTGCGCGCCGACGTCGATCGGGCGGCGCACGCGGCACAGACGGTGCCCGCCGCCCCGGCGTCGCGCGAGACGCAGGCCGGCCACGCGGCCCGCCCGGCGGCGCGTTCCGGCCGCCGTGTCGCGGCGGGCCGCCGGACGGCCGACGGGCTGCGCGTGCCGCTGCGCGGAGCGCGCGGCGTGGCCGCGGAGAAGCTGAGCCGCAGCCGCCGGGAGATCCCCGACGCGACGTGCTGGGTGGACGCGGACGCCACGGAGCTGATGGCGGCCCGCCACGCGATGAACGCCTCCGGAGGGGCCAAGGTGTCCCTGCTGGCCCTCCTGGCGCGGATCTGCACGGCGGCCCTCGCGAAGTACCCCGAGCTCAACGCGACCGTCGACGTCGACGCCCAGGAGATCGTCCGGCTGCCCGACGTCCATCTGGGGTTCGCGGCGCAGACCGACCGCGGCCTGGTCGTGCCGGTCGTCCGGGACGCCCACGCGCGCAACGCCGTCGAGCTGTCGGTCGAGATGGCCCGGCTCACCGAGGCCGCGCGGGCGGGCAAGCTCAGCCCGGCCGAGCTGACCGGCGGTACGTTCACCCTGAACAACTACGGGGTGTTCGGCGTCGACGGCTCCACGCCCATCATCAACCACCCGGAAGCGGCCATGCTCGGCGTCGGCCGGATAGCCCCCAAGCCGTGGGTGCACGACGGGGAGTTGGCGATACGGCAGGTGGTCCAGCTGTCGTTCACCTTCGACCACCGGGTGTGCGACGGCGGAACGGCGGGAGGCTTCCTGCGGTACGTGGCCGACTGCGTGGAGCAGCCGGCGGTGCTGCTGCGGTCCGTCTGACGCGGTCCGTCTGACGCGGTCCGTCTGAGGTGGGCGGTCCGACGCGGGCCGTCCGAGCAGGGGGCCCGCCGCCGTCCACCGTGCCCGTAGGCCTGGCCATACTCGACGGATGACGGTTTACGACGCGGTAGTGCTCGCCGGAGGCGCCGCACGGCGTCTGGGCGGGGCGGACAAGCCCGGGCTGCGGGTCGGGGGCCGGACGCTCCTGGACCGGGTCCTGGGCGCCTGCGACGACGCCGGGCGCACGGTGGTGGTCGGACCGCGGCGTGCCACGGCCCGGCCGGTGACCTGGGCCCGCGAGGAGCCCCCGGGCGGCGGCCCCCTGGCCGGGCTGGACGCCGGGCTGCGCCGGGTCGCGGCCGAGCGGGTGCTCGTCCTCTCGGCGGACCTGCCGTTCCTGACCCCGGCGGCCGTACGGGCGCTGCTCGAGGCGCTGGACGGCACCCCGGCCGCAGACGGCGCCGTGCTCACCGACCCCGGCGGCCGGGAACAGCCGCTGGTGGCCGCCTACCGCACGGAGTCGCTGCGCCGCGAGCTCGCCCTGCTCGCGGCCGAGCACGGCACGCTCGCCGGGCTGCCGCTGCGGCTGGTCACCGCCGACCTCTCGCTCGCCCGGGTCCACCACCCCACCGCCTCCTTCGACTGCGACACCTGGGAGGACATCAGCACCGCCCGTGGGCGCATCAGGGACGATAGGAGCGTGCTGGATGAATGGATCTCCGCGGTCAAGGCGGAGCTGGGCATCGATCTCGACGTCGACAAGACCGGTCTCCTCGATCTCGCGCGCGACGCCGCGCACGGCGTGGCGCGGCCCGCGGCGCCCCTGACGACCTTCCTCGTCGGCTACGTCGCCGCCTTGCGCGGCGGCGGACCGGAGGCGGTGGCGACGGCGATCCGCGAGGCCGAGGCGCTGGCGGCACGGTGGGCCGAGGAGGCCCGGGCGGCCGAGGAGCCCGGGACGCCGGACGGCTCGTCATGAGGGACCTGGAGGGTGACTCGGGGCTCGACCGGGCCACCGACGAGGCGCTGTCCCTGCTCGCCGACGAGCGCCGCGCGGCCCCCGGCCCGGGGCCGCGCGCCGGCTCGGCGCACCCGGGCGGCGGCCGCTTCTTCTTCGACTTCGTCGAAGACCCGTTCGCCGACGAGGCATCGTCGGCGCCCCCCGGCGGGCCGGCCGGAACGCCCGCCGGAAGGACACCCCGCACAACCATCGGCACGACCACCCCCACGACCACCGGCACGACCGACAGCACACCGGCCGGCGCGACCGCCCGCGCCGCCGACGACGAGCTCGACGTGCCCTTCGCCGGGGTCCGGTTCTACGACACGATGCGGCCGCGGGAAGGCACCGCCTCCACCCCGCCGTCCCCCCGGGCCGGGAGCCCCGCCGGCCCCTCGCCCCTCGAGGGCGACCCGGCCGGCCCCGCCCCCGACAGCCCGGCCCACCTCCTGGACGCCCCTCACGCCATGGCAGAGACACACCTCTCCTGGGCCGCCGCCCGCGCCGCGGCCTCCCGGGCCGCCCGGCCGCTCGAGCCGACGGTACGGCCTCTCGGCGACGCCCTCGGGCACCTGCTCGCCGCACGGCTGACCGCGCTCACCGACCTGCCGTCGTTCGACACCTCCGCCATGGACGGCTGGGCCGTCGCGGGGCCCGGGCCGTGGCGGCTGCCCAAGGACGGCGGCGGCGTGCTCGCCGGCCACGGCGACGCCGGCCCGCTGGCCGACGGCGAGGCCGTCCCCATCGCCACGGGCGCGCGCGTGCCGCCCGGTGCCACCGCCGTCCTGCGCAGCGAGCACGGCACCGTACGCATGGACGAGGAGCTCTACGCGAGCCGGCACCTGACGCAGGGCCAGGACATCCGGCCCAAGGGCCAGGAGTGCCAGGCGGGCGACGTGCTGCTGTCCGCCGGCACGCTCGTCACCCCCGCCGTTCTCGGCCTGGCGGCCGCCGCGGGCTACGACCAGCTGCGCGTCGTCCCCCGCCCCCGCGTGGAGGTGCTCGTGCTGGGCGACGAGCTGCTGCGCGAGGGGCTGCCGCACGACGGCCTGATCCGCGACGCCCTCGGGCCGATGCTCGCCCCGTGGCTGCGCGCCCTGGGGGCCGAAGTGGCCCAGACCCGCTGCCTCGGCGACGACGAGACGGCGCTGCGCGCCGCCCTGGAGGCGTCCGACGCCGACGTCGTCCTGACCACCGGCGGCACCGCCGCCGGCCCCGTCGACCATGTGCACCCCACGCTGCGCCGGCTGGGCGCGGAGCTGCTGGTGGACGGCGTCGAGGTGCGTCCGGGTCACCCGATGCTGCTCGCCCGCCTCGCGTCCGGCCGCCACCTGGTGGGCCTGCCCGGCAACCCGCTCGCCGCCGTCGCCGGCCTGCTGACGCTCGCCGAGCCCCTGCTGCGGGCGCTCGCCGGCCGGCCGCCCGCGCGGCCGGTGGCGGACCGGCTCACCGAGCCCGTGGCCGGTCACCCCACCGACACCCGCCTCGTCCCCGTCGTTCGCCGTGGCGACGGCACGGCCCGCCCGCTGAGCTTCCACGGGCCCGCCATGCTGCGCGGCCTGGCCGCGGCCGACGCGCTGGCGGTCATCCCGCCGGGCGGCACGGTCCGGGGCGGCGAGGCCCTCCTGCTGACCTTCGCCCGGCACGCCGAGTGGTACGCCGAGCGTCACGACGAGTGGCACGAGGCCGCCGGGGGCGGCGCCCCGTGATCCTCCCGCGCCAGGACGCCGCCGCCCGCGAGGCCCACCACGACACCGACTTCCGCGTCCTGCTGCCCCGCTACAGCGTGGCGCCGATACGTCAGGTCGGCCGGCGGCTGCTCATGGCCTTGCTGGTCATGGTCGCCACGATCTTCATCGTCTACTCCGACCGTACCGGCTACCACGACAACGCCGACGGGAGCGTGGACTTCCTCGACGCCGTCTACTACTCCACCGTCACCCTGTCCACCACCGGATACGGCGACATCGTCCCGTACAGCGACAGCGCCCGGCTGAGCAACGTGCTGCTGGTGACGCCTCTGCGTGTCCTGTTCCTGATCATCCTGGTCGGCACCACCCTCGAGGTCCTCACCGAGCGCACCCGCGAGCAATGGCGTCTGACCCGCTGGAGGTCCGCCTTGCGCGATCACACCGTCGTCGTCGGCTTCGGCACCAAGGGGCGCTCCGCCGTGCAGACCATCTGCGGCCCGTCCGCCTCCCCCCGGGAGAAGGAGCGGATCGTCGTGGTCGACCCCAACCCCAAGGTCGTCGAGTCGGCCACCGCCCACGGCTACGCGGGCGTCATCGGGGACGCCACCCGCAGCGACGTGCTGCTGCGCGCTGAGGTCCAGAAGGCCCGTCAGATCATCGTCGCCACCCAGCGCGACGACACGGCCGTGCTCGTCACGCTCACCGCCCGGCAGCTCAACCGCGCCGCGAAGATCGTGGCGGCGGTGCGGGAGGAGGAGAACGCCCCGCTGCTGCGGCAGTCGGGCGCGAACGCGGTCATCACGAGCGCCAGCGCCGCGGGCAGGCTGCTGGGCATGTCTGTGCTCAGCCCCAGCGCGGGCACCGTCATGGAGGACCTGATCCAGAAGGGCAGCGGCCTCGACCTCGTCGAACGGCCCGTCGTCAAGGCGGAGGTGGGACGCGGGGTGCGGGACACCGACGACCTCGTGGTGTCCGTGCTCCGCGGCCACCGGCTGCTGGCGTACGACGACCCGGAGGCGAGCCCGCTCAAGGCGACGGACCGTCTGATCATGATCGTCCGGGCGCGCCCGGACGGATCCGGCGCATAGCGCGCGCCACGGGAATCAGGACGGCACCGGGAGTAGTTTCGCTGGCATGCATGCGATCACCATTCCCGTTCCCGGCGGACCCGAGGCCCTGGTGTGGGCCGAGGTCCCCGACCCCGTGCCCGGCGAGGGCGAAGTGCTGGTCGACGTGGTGGCCAGTGGCGTCAACCGCGCCGACGTGGTGCAGCGGCAGGGCTTCTACGACCCGCCGCCCGGCGCCTCCCCCTACCCGGGGCTGGAGGTCTCCGGCCGGATCTCGGCGGTGGGGCCGGGCGTGAGCGGCTGGGCCGTCGGCGACGAGGTGTGCGCGCTGCTGGCCGGCGGCGGCTACGCCGAGAAGGTCTGCGTGCCGGCGGGGCAGTTGCTGCCCGTGCCGGCCGGCATGGACCTCGTCTCGGCGGCGTCCCTGCCCGAAGTGACCGCCACGGTCTGGTCGAACGTGTTCATGGTGGCCGGGCTGCGGCCCGGCGAGACGTTCCTGGTGCACGGCGGCGGCAGCGGCATCGGCACGATGGCCGTGCAGCTGGCGAAGGCGGTCGGCGCCCGGGTGGCGGTCACGGCCGGCGGCCAGGACAAGCTCGAGCGCTGCCGCGAACTGGGCGCCGACATCCTCATCGACTACAGCACCCAGGACTTCGTCGAGGAGCTGCACAAGGTGACGGGCGGCGTCGGCGCGGACGTCATCCTCGACATCATCGGCGCGAAGTACCTCGACCGGAACATCGACGCCCTCGCCGTCAACGGCAGGCTGGCCATCATCGGCCTCCAGGGAGGCCGCAAGGCCGAGCTGGACCTGGCCAAGCTGCTCACCAAGCGGGCGGCCGTCGCCGGCACCTCGCTGCGCGGGCGGCCGCTCGCGGAGAAGACGGCCATCGTGGCGGCCGTGCGCGAGCACGTGTGGCCGATGATCGCGGGCGGGCGGGTGCGGCCCGTGGTCGACCGCACGCTGCCGCTGCGGGACGCCGTGACGGCCCACCGGGTGCTGGAGGAGAGCTCGCACGTCGGCAAGGTGCTCCTCACTACGTGAGGAGCGAGACAGCGTGATGTGAGGAGGGTGGCCGTCCGTGGCCGCGTTCACCCGACCGGCCGCTCAGCGCGCCTCCCGGCGGCGCGCGTGTGAGGGTTGGGGTGTCCGTAGGGGGGTGACTCGTACGGAGGACGGCGACATGAGCGGTGGAGCGAGGGCGGCGATCCTCTTCGGGCTGGCGGTGTCGGCCTCCCTGATAGCCCCGGAGGCCGCGCGGGCGGACGACCCCGAGCCGTCGGCCCCGCCGCCCTCGATACCCGTCGCCTCCACGACGTCGACCACCGTCTTCCCGTCCGCGCCGCCGTCGCCCGGGGCCGGGGACCTGGCCGGCACGGCGGCGGGCGCCGGCCGCAGACACCCCGGCCGCGCCGCCGAGCCGTCCCCGGCCACCTCGGCGGAGGCCGAGGGCCGGAAGGCCGCCGAGGAGCCGGCCCCGAAGCCGGCGCCGCCTCGCGCCCCGGCCCGGCGCGCCGCGCCCGAGCGGGCCCGGCGCGAAGCCTCCGGCGCCGACCGGGAGCGGGTGATGCGGGTCCTGCCGCTGGGCACCGGGATGGCCCTCACGGGCCTGGGCCTGGGCTTCATCGCCCTGCGCCTGCGCCGCAGATAGGGCCCTGGACAGGACCCCTGACAGGGCCGGACAGGACCCCTGACAGGCCCCGGACAGGCCTGGGCAGGCCCCCGGCAAGGCCGTCGCGGGAGCGGTGAAGGCCCGTTGCGCGGGCGGCGGTACGGGCGTGCGCCGAAAATCTGTGCGCCCCTGTGCGCCCCCGCGTTGGATCAGGTGTGTACGGGGGCATCACCAGGGGGAAATCACTTGTGCGAGAGAATGGCGGCATGGATATGCCGAGGAATGAACGGTCGCAGGAGAGCCCGCACGTCCTGGTCGTGGGACCGGACGGCATGGCTCTCGGCAGCGCCAGCCCCGGCGGCGGGGAGGGCGACAACGAGTCGCGCGAGGTCCCGGTGACGGAGATGGTGGAACAGCCCGCCAAGGTCATGCGCATCGGCAGCATGATCAAGCAGCTGCTGGAGGAGGTGCGCGCGGCACCTCTGGACGAGGCGAGCCGCGTCCGGCTCAAGGAGATCCACCACAGCTCCGTCAAGGAGCTGGAGGACGGACTGGCTCCCGAGCTGGTGGAGGAGCTGGAGCGCCTGTCGCTGCCCTTCACGGACGAGACGATTCCGACCGAGGCGGAACTGCGCATCGCGCAGGCCCAGTTGGTCGGCTGGCTCGAGGGTCTCTTCCACGGCATCCAGACCGCGCTCTTCGCCCAGCAGATGGCCGCCCGGGCCCAGTTGGAGCAGATGCGCCGGGCCCTGCCGCCCGGGATGTCGGGCGACGACGACCACGAGGACCTGCAGCACGGCGGCGCCCGCTCGGGCCCGTACCTGTAGAGACGCCGGACGCGGCAGGCACGCCGGATACGCCGGATACGGCCGACACGCCGCGACACGCCGAAGGCCGGTCACCGGGGAGCACCCGGTGACCGGCCTTCGCCGTAAGGTCCCGCCGGCTCCCGGCCGGCGACAGCCCCCTGGAAGGAGCCCCCTGGAAGGAGCCCCCTGGAAGGAGCCCCCTGGAAGGAGCCCCCTGGAAGGAGCTCCTAGGAGGGCGCCTGGCCCGACGACACGGTGAGCACGAACTGACCGGTCTTGGGGTCGAACGGGTCGCTCGAGTCCGGGAGCTGGGTCATGACGGTGCCCTTGCCCCAGGTGTTCTCGTCCACCGTGTCGATCCGGTACTTCCACCCGGCGGCGACGAGGCACTCCTTCACCGAGTCGATGTAGATGTACTTGAAGTCCGGCGCGCTCTTCTTCGTCTTGTCGCGGTAGCTGTCGTAGGCCTTCGTGCACCGCTCGGAGTCGATGGTCTTGGACTTGTCGCCTTCCTTGACCTTCGCCTGGGTGCCGCCGCCGGTGGTGCCGCCGGTGACGCCTCCGCCGCCGCCCGTGGAGCCCGCGGACGCCGACGGGGTCGGGCTGTCCTTCGCCTCGTCGGTTCCGCCGCCGCGGTTCAGCGCGATGGCCGCGATGACGCCGATGACGGCCAGTACCGCCACCACGCCCGAGCCGATGAGGACCGGCTTGTTGCTCTTGCCGCCGGAACCGCCCGGGCCGGAGGCCGAGGGGTTCGCGTAGGGCGGCGGGGTGCTCGGGCCGCTCTGGTAGGGCTGCGTGACGGTCGGGTAGCCCTGCGGGCCGGGAGGCGGCGTGGAAGGGCCGTAACCGCCGCTGTACGGGCTCTGGGGGGCCGTCTGGGGCTGGTACGGGGTCTGGACGCTGTGCGGGCCGGGAGCGACCGCCTGGCCGTCCACGGGCGGGAAGACCGCCGAGCCGACGCCGGCGCCGCTGCGAGCCGGCGGACCGCCCGCGATGATGATCGGCGAGGGCGCGGACATGGCCGTGCCGGCCACCCGGGCGCACTCGTCGCGCATCGCCTCGGCGCTGGGGAAGCGCTCGTTCGGGTTCTTCTTCAGCGCGCGCATGACCAGCGCGTCCACGGCCGGCGGGATCGACCGGTTGATCGTGGAGGGCGCGACCGGCTCCTCCTGGACGTGCGCGTAGGCGATGGCCAGCGGGGAGTCCGCGTCGAACGGCAGCCGGCCCGTCAGCAGCTCGAAGAGCATGATGCCGACCGAATACAGGTCGGAACGGGCGTCGACGCCGCGCCCCAGCGCCTGCTCGGGCGAGAGGTACTGCGGGGTGCCGACGACCATGCCGGTCTGGGTCATCGAGGTGACGCCCGACTGCATGGCGCGGGCGATGCCGAAGTCCATGACCTTGACCACGTTGCGCTTGGTCATCATCACGTTGCCGGGCTTGATGTCGCGGTGGACCAGGCCCATCTCGTGGCTGACCTCGAGCGCCGCCAGCACATCGGCTGTGATCTTGAGCGCCTTCTCGGTGGGCATCGCGCCGTACTGCGCCACGTCCGCGTCCAGCACCGAGCGCAGCGGCTGGCCCTCGACGTACTCCATGACGATGTACGGCATGGTCGAGCCGTCGAGGTCGTCCTCGCCGGTGTCGAACACCGAGACGATGTTGGTGTGGGTGAGCTTGGCCACCGACTGCGCCTCGCGGCGGAAGCGCTCGCGGAAGGAGGCCTCGCGGCCCAGCTCGGTGTGCAGCGTCTTGATCGCGACCTGGCGGTCGAGGACCGAGTCGTAGGCCAGGTGTACGGACGCCATGCCGCCCTCGCCGAGCAGATCGCGCAGCTGGTAGCGGCCGCCGCCGACCGTCCGGCCCGCGTAACGGCCCTGTGCGCCGTCCTGGCTCATGGTGTTACTTCCCCCTCGGCGCACTGCCTCGCGTCGAACAGATCATCGAACAGGCTAGTGAACAGGCCATTTCGGACTCTTCTGAGTGCCTGTTCAAAGGTCTGATCCAGCTGTTCCTCGTTGAATCTTCGTCGTATCCCGGCCAAGTCTGCCCCAGGCCACGGGCACGTCAAGCCGCGTGCCCGTTCCGTGACCGGATGCGCGACAAGGTGTCACGGGATTTGCCTTGCTCATACCGGTACGGGTTTGATAACCGGTCCATCCCGGACCGGTGCATGCCCCGGAGGCTGTAGCGTGCCTTAGCGGAAGGCAGCTTCAAAGAGTTTCCCCGCGCATTCGCCTCTCAGTGCGAAGCGGACCAGACACGACGGCGAGGACTGATGGCACAGACGCAGAGCGCCCAGGGTCCATCCGACCCTGACGCCAACGGGGGCGGAATGCCCGATGTGCCTGAAATGTGGGGTAACGGCGGACTGGTCGGGGACGGCCGCTACCGCCTGACCCACCGGCTGGGCCGCGGCGGCATGGCGGAGGTCTTCGCCGCCGAGGACGTCCGCCTGGGCCGCACGGTCGCCGTGAAGCTCCTGCGCGCCGATCTCGCCGAGGACCCGGTCTCCAAGGCCCGCTTCACCCGCGAGGCACAGTCCGTCGCCGGCCTGAACCACCACTCCGTGGTCGCCGTGTACGACTCGGGCGAGGACACCGTCGGCCGCAACGTCGTGCCGTACATCGTCATGGAGCTGGTCGAAGGCCGCACCATCCGCGACCTGTTGCTCAACGCCGAGGCGCCGCCGCCGGAGCAGGCGCTGATCATCGTCTCGGGTGTGCTCGAGGCGCTGGCCTACAGCCACCAGCACGGCATCGTGCACCGCGACATCAAGCCCGCCAACGTGATCATCACCAACACGGGCGCCGTCAAGGTCATGGACTTCGGCATCGCCCGCGCCCTGCACGGCGCGGCGTCGACCATGACCCAGACCGGCATGGTCATGGGCACCCCGCAGTACCTCTCCCCCGAGCAGGCCCTCGGCAAGACCGTCGACGCCCGCTCGGACCTCTACGCCACCGGCTGTCTGCTCTACGAACTGCTGGCCCTGCGCCCGCCGTTCACCGGCGAGACCCCCCTGTCGGTGGTCTACCAGCACGTCCAGGACACCCCCGTGCCGCCGTCCCAGGTGACGGACACGGTGCCGCCGGAGCTCGACGGCCTGGTCATGCGCTCCCTCGCCAAGGACCCGGACGACCGGTTCCAGAGCGCCGAGGAGATGCGCGGCCTGGTCCAGTACGGCCTGCAGATGCTGCACGACGCCGGCAGCCACACGGGCGTGTGGAACACCGGTCCGGTCGACCACGCCACCGCCGCCACCCAGGTGATCGGCGGCGTCGGCATGGGCGCCACCACGGCCATGCCGCACCCGCAGCACGGCGACACCTCGCAGCAGCCGGTCATGCCGCGGCGCCCGGGCGGCGACGACGGCGGCTTCGACGGCTACAACGGCGGCCGCGGGCCGGGTGGTGCCGGCAAGGGCAAGATGTGGCTGGTCGCCGCGCTGGCGATCGTCGCGGTCGTGGCGGGCATCGCCTTCATGGTCAAGACCGGCGGCCTCGGCGGCAGCAACAGCGAGAAGACGCACAAGGACAAGCAGACCACCACGTCCACCTCGCCGACCCCCGAGGCCAGCAAGGGCCCGAAGAAGCCGAGCAACACGCCCAAGGACCAGGGTGGCACCACCGGCAACACCGGTGAGCGCGACAACGGTTCCGACTCGGAAGACGACACGAACACCTGGCACAGCCGCAGCCCGCAGAGCCCGGAGCCGTCGAACCAGGTCACGACCGGGCCGACGACGAACCCGCAGCCCTCGACCCAGCCGTCCACCGGCCCGACGGGCGGCGGTGGCGACAACAAGCCGAGCGCGAACCCGCCGACCCCCGACCCGGCCACCCAGGGCAACGCCGCCCAGGGCCCGACGGGCTGACCCCGGGCCGGGCCGTAGGGGCCCGGCTCAGTCGGTGAACGCGTCGCGTACGGACTCGTACGCGCGCGTCCACCACACCGACAGCGCGGCCGACGCCGGGAAGCCGGGGTCGGCGCGGTGGTCGCCGAGCTGGTAGCGCCAGCGCAGCATCCAGAAGTCGTTCAGCCGCTCCCACCACACCCGGTGCACGGCCGCGGCCAGCTCGGCCGCGTCCGCGCCCGTCGCCCGGCGGTAGGCGCGCGCGTACGGCCGTATCTTCGCCAGGTCCAGCGTGCCGTCGGGCTTCAGGAAGAAGATCACCGCGGCCCGTACGGCCTCCTCGGCGCGGGGCTGGACCCCGAGCCGGTCCCAGTCGACGATCGCGGCGGGCTCGCCGCCGCGGTAGAGCAGGTTCAGCGGGTGGAAGTCGCCGTGCACCCAGCCGCGGGCCGGTGTGGCGGCGGCGGGCGGCCTGCGGTGGGCGTGCCGCTCCAGCAGGGCGCGGCGCTCGACGAGGCGGTGTTCGGCCAGTTCGTCGAAGGAGTCGCGGGGGCGGACGCGGATCAGCCCCAGGAGCTCCTCGATGAGGGTGAAGGTCTCCTCCGGCCGGGCCGCGGTGTCCGAGGCCCCTGAGGGGCCCGCAGCGGCCTCCTCGGGGCCGTTCATGACCTGTTCCAGGCAGGTGTGCACATGACCCAGCAGCGCGCCCAGGCGGCGGGACTGGGCGGCGGTGAGCTCGCCGCCGTCGCGGTGGCGTCCCTCGATCCAGGGATGCAGGGCGTAGCAGCGGCCGCCCAGAACGGTGACGGTGTTGCCGTCGTCGTCCGCGACGGGCGGGGCGACGGGCAGGCCCAGGGCGTCCAGGCGGCGGGTCACCGCGTGCTGGCGGGCGATGGCCTCGCGGTCCCCGTCCAGGTGGTGTTTGAGGAAGAAGCGCCCACGGGTGGTGGAGAGGCGGTAGCCGCGGTTCAGCAGGCCCTCGGTGAGGGTCTCGCAGGCCACGGGCTCGCCGGCGCCGTCGTAGCGGCGCAGGAGCGTGCGCAGGGTGCCGGTGTCGGGGCCGGTGGCGGGTGGGGCATCGGTAACAAGTGAGCGCGGCACGCCCCAAATGTTAGTTCACGCTGAGTGCTCGACTCGTCGCGCGGGTACACCTTCGAGGTGGTGCAGGGAGATGAACTGGGGTTCTATGCACAGGTATTCGGGGATGAAGGGGGCGTCGTCCGCCGAGCGGGGGGCGCGGCCGAAGAGCCCGAGCTCCGTGGGGCCCGGGGTGAAGATCCGGGCGGTTCCGACGAACTGCACGGTCCAGACGGACTCGTCGCCCTCCTCGCGGCCGGCAAGGTTGTCGGCGCCGTAGGCCACCACGCTGCCGTCGCAGGCCTGCGCGTAGCCGAAGCCGCCGTGCAGCCGCAGCAACACCTGCTCGTCGACGACGACGTGCCGGGCGACGGTCACGAAGGGCAGTGCGCGCATGCTGACCGACACCCTGCCGTAGGGGGTGCGGGCGAGCAGCTCGAGTGCCCGGTAGTCGTCGGAAGGCCTGGAAGGCGCTGCAACCATGGGCACCACTGTGCACTGCCGCCACTCGGTCACCTAGAGCCACCCGCCCCTGCCCGGGAGGGACGTTGGTCCCGGAAATCCGCCCAGGACACGGAAATCCGCCCAGGACCCGTGCCGACCCGACGGAGCCGCCCCGGTGCTCAGCCCTAGCGCTTCTCCGCCTGCAGCCGGGCGACGTAGGCCGCCGCCTGGGAGCGGCGCTCCATGCCCAGCTTGGAGAGCAGGCTGGAGACGTAGTTCTTGATGGTCTTCTCGGCGAGGTGCAGCCGCTCGCCGATGACGCGGTTGGTTAGGCCCTCGCCGATCAGGTCCAGGATGCGGCGTTCCTGCTCGGTGAGGGAGGCGAGTCTCTCGTCGCCCCGCGAGGTCTTTCCGTCCCGGAGCCGCTCCAGGACCCGTGCGGTCGCCACCGGGTCGAGCAGGGATTTCCCGGCGGCCACGTCGCGTACGGCCGAGAGCAGTTCATTGCCCCGAATGGCCTTGAGGACATAGCCGGACGCGCCCGCCACGATGGCATCGAAGAGCGCTTCGTCATCGGCGTACGAGGTGAGCATCAGGCATTTGATGTTTTCGTCCTGCGAACGGATCTCACGACAAACTTCCACTCCGCTGCCATCCGGAAGGCGAACGTCCAGTACGGCCACGTCGGGCCGCGTGGCGGGAATGCGGACCAGGGCGTCGGCCGCGGTACCGGCCTCTCCCACCACTTCGATGTCCTCTTCACCGGAGAGCATCTCGTGGACGCCACGGCGTACGACCTCATGGTCGTCAAGCAGAAATACCGTGATTTTTCCTTGTTCGGGCACGCTGCCAGTCTCACACATCGACTCTTCCCCTGCTCTTGTCCTCCGGGATAACGTGCCCCCGTTCCGGCGGCTCGCAAGGCGCTGACCAGTGGATTGACCTCCGCTTTGGCCCGGCTTTCTCGATTTACTTGGAAATCCAAGCAAAATCGCAGGTCAGGTGGGGTTTCGCAGGAATGCCACACACTGGGTAACGTGCTTATTGCAGGCCATTGGCCGGGGCGACCTGTCACGCCCGGTTCCGGCCTCGGCACACCCACCCCGTGTGCCGTCGGGGATCGGGCGAGCCTCTCTCCGCCTCGCGGCGGAGGGACCCCCTCTGGCCGCCGGCGACCCCGGGGGCCGGACAGACGGAGGAGCACACGTGACCGTGGACAGCACTGCCGCGCGCAAGCCGCGACGCAGCAGCAAGCGCGCCGGCGCCAAGAAGGCGGCCGGCGAGCCCGAACTCGTCCAGCTGCTGACGCCGGAAGGCGAACGGGTCGAGCACCCGGACTACTCCATCGACCTGTCGCCCGAGGAACTGCGGGGTCTGTACCGCGACATGGTTCTGACCCGCCGCTTCGACGGCGAGGCGACGACACTCCAGCGCCAGGGCGAACTGGGTCTGTGGGCCTCGCTGCTCGGCCAGGAGGCCGCGCAGATCGGCTCCGGCCGGGCGACGCGCGACGACGACTACGTCTTCCCGACCTACCGCGAGCACGGCGTGGCCTGGTGCCGCGGGGTCGACCCCACGAACCTGCTGGGCATGTTCCGCGGCGTGAACCACGGCGGCTGGGACCCCAACGAGAACAACTTCCACCTCTACACGATCGTCATCGGCTCCCAGGCGCTGCACGCCACCGGCTACGCCATGGGCGTGGCCAAGGACGGCGCCGACTCGGCCGTCGTCGCCTACTTCGGCGACGGCGCCTCCAGCCAGGGCGACGTGGCCGAGGCCTTCACCTTCGCCGCCGTCTACAACGCCCCCGTCGTGTTCTTCTGCCAGAACAACCAGTGGGCGATCTCCGAGCCCACCGAGCGGCAGACCCGCGTCCCCCTCTACCAGCGCGCCCAGGGCTACGGCTTCCCCGGCGTCCGGGTGGACGGCAACGACGTGCTGGCCGTGCTGGCCGTGACCAAGGCCGCCCTGGACCGCGCCCGCACCGGCGAGGGCCCGATGCTGGTCGAGGCGTTCACCTACCGCATGGGCGCCCACACCACCTCCGACGACCCCACCCGCTACCGCCGCGACGAGGAGCGGGAGCTGTGGGAGGCGAAGGACCCGATCCTTCGCCTGCGGGCCTACCTGGAGAAGCAGGGGCTGGCGGACGAGGCGTTCTTCGCCGGGCTGGAGACGGAGAGCGACGCGCTCGCCAAGCGGGTACGGGAGACCGTGCGCTCCATGCCCGACCCCGACCACCTGGCGATGTTCGAGCACACCTATGCCGACGGGCACACCCTCGTCGACGAGGAGCGCGCGCAGTTCGCCGCGTACCAGGCTTCGTTCGCCGAGGAGAGCAAGTGACCATGAGCACCGAGAAGCTCACGATCGCCAAGGCGATCAACGCCTCCCTGCGCACCGCCCTGGAGACCGACCCCAAGGTCCTCGTCATGGGCGAGGACGTCGGCAAGCTGGGCGGCGTCTTCCGTGTCACCGACGGCCTGCAGAAGGACTTCGGCGAGGACCGTGTCATCGACACCCCGCTCGCCGAGTCCGGCATCGTCGGCACCGCCATCGGCCTGGCGCTGCGCGGCTACCGGCCGGTGGTGGAGATCCAGTTCGACGGGTTCGTCTTCCCCGCGTACGACCAGATCGTCACCCAGCTGGCGAAGATGCACGCCCGCGCGCTCGGCAAGATCAAGCTGCCGGTCGTCATCCGCATCCCCTACGGCGGCGCCATCGGCGCGGTCGAGCACCACAGCGAGTCGCCGGAGTCGCTGTTCGCGCACGTCGCGGGCCTGAAGGTGGTCTCGCCGTCGAACGCGGCCGACGCCTACTGGATGCTGCAGCAGGCCATCCAGAGCGACGACCCGGTCATCTACTTCGAGCCCAAGCGCCGCTACCACGACCGCTCCGAGGTCGACACGACCGCGATCCCGGGCCCGCTGCACGCCGCCCGCACGGTCCGCGAGGGCACGGACCTGACGCTCGCCGCGTACGGCCCGATGGTCAAGACCTGTCTGGAGGCCGCGGCGGCGGCCGCCGAGGAGGGCAAGTCGCTGGAGGTCCTGGACCTGCGGTCGATCTCGCCCATCGACTTCGACGCCATCCAGAAGTCCGTGGAGAAGACCGGCCGGCTGGTCGTCGTCCACGAGGCGCCCGTCTTCTTCGGCTCGGGCGCCGAGATCGCCGCCCGGATCACCGAGCGCTGCTTCTACCACCTCGAGGCCCCGGTCCTGCGGGTCGGCGGTTACCACGCGCCCTATCCGCCGTCCCGGCTCGAGGACGAGTACCTGCCCGGCCTGGACCGGGTTCTCGATTCCGTCGACCGCGCGCTCGCGTACCAGGGCTGAGGGAGGGCCGTGACCATGACTGCGAACAGCCAGCGTTTCCGTGAGTTCAAGATGCCGGACGTCGGTGAGGGACTCACCGAGGCCGAGATTCTCAAGTGGTACGTCGCCGTCGGCGACACCGTCACCGACGGGCAGGTCGTCTGCGAGGTCGAGACCGCCAAGGCGGCCGTCGAGCTGCCGATCCCCTTCGACGGCGTGGTGCACGAGCTGCGCTTCGGCGAGGGCACGACGGTGGACGTCGGCCAGGTGATCATCTCGGTGGACACCACGCCCGACGCGGGGCCCGCGGAGGAGGCCCCGGCCTCGACCGCCGCCCACGCGGAGCAGAGCGCCGCGGAGAGCCTGGAGGCCGAGCCGGAGCAGCCGCGCCGCCAGGCCGTGCTGGTCGGCTACGGTGCCGCCCCGTCGTCCACCAAGCGCCGCCCCCGCAAGGCGCGCCCCGGCGCCCCGGCGCGGCCGCCGGTCGCCGCCGCCGTCCAGGCGGAGCTCAACGGCCACGCGGCCGTACCCGCCCCGGCCCCGGCTCCGGTCGCCCCGGCTCCGGTCGCCCCGGCTCCGGTCGCGCCGGTGCCGGCCGTGGCCGCCGCCCCGGCCGTGCCCGTCGGCTCCCGGCCGCTGGCCAAGCCCCCGGTGCGCAAGCTCGCCAAGGACCTCGGCATCGACCTGACCGTGGTCGTCCCGACCGGGCGCGACGGCGTCGTCACCCGTGAGGACGTGCACGCGGCGGCGAGCGCCGCCGCCCTGGCCGCGACCCCCGAGGTTCCCGAGCAGGCCGTCGCCCCCGCGCCCGCGCCCGAGGGCGTGGCCGCCCTCGCCGCCCGCGAGACGCGGATCCCCGTCAAGGGCGTCCGCAAGGCCACCGCCCAGGCCATGGTGGCCAGCGCCTTCACCGCGCCGCACGTCACGGAGTTCGTCACCGTCGACGTCACCCGCACGATGAAGCTGGTGCAGAAGCTCAAGGACGACCCGGACATGGCGGGCCTGCGGGTCAACCCGCTGCTGCTCGTCGCCAAGGCGCTGCTGGTGGCGATCCGGCGCAACCCGGACGTCAACGCAGCCTGGGACGAGGAGAACCAGGAGATCGTCCGCAAGGACTACGTGAACCTGGGCATCGCCGCCGCCACCCCGCGCGGCCTGATCGTCCCGAACATCAAGGAGGCCCAGGCCAAGACGCTCCCCGAGCTGTCCCGGGCCCTGGGCGAGCTGGTCGCCACCGCGCGCGAGGGCAGGACCAGCCCCGCCGACATGTCCGGCGGCACCGTCACGATCACCAACGTGGGCGTCTTCGGCGTCGACACCGGCACGCCCATCATCAACCCGGGCGAGTCCGCGATCCTGGCGTTCGGCGCGATCAAGCTGCAGCCGTGGGTCCACAAGGGCAAGGTCAAGCCGCGCCACGTCACCACCCTGGCGCTGTCCTTCGACCACCGCCTCGTCGACGGTGAGCTGGGCTCCCGCTTCCTCGCGGACATCGCCGGCGTCCTGGAGAACCCCCAGCGTCTGATCACCTGGGGCTGACGGACGGCGGAAAAGGACACAGGGCCCGGACTCTCGCTCCTCACCCCCCTCCAGCGAGGAGAGAGCTGTGCGTCCGGGCCCTCTGTCTGCGTACGGAGCGGCCTCGGGCCATCCGTCGGCAACCGGGTGGAATGGCATCCCCCGGCAACCGGGTGGAATGGCCCGTGCTGGGCAATTTACTTAAGATTGACCGACACTTGCAGTGTCGGAATTGGAGGCTGCGGTGGACCGCGAGGACCGCGAGGACGGCGAATCCATCAGCCGCCTGCTCCGGGCCTGGCGCGGCCGGATCGACCCCAGGACCGTCCGCGAGCTGCGCGGAGTCCTGCCGCGTCCCGGCCGGCGGCTCTCCCAGAAGCATGTCGCCCGGATGACGGGCGTCAGCGAGGGCTGGTACCGGGCCCTGGAGGCGGGCCGCCGCCAGGACTTCTCCGAAAGCTTTCTGCTGAGGGTCGCCGAGGCGCTGCGGCTGAGCGAGGCGGAGACGCTCACGCTCTTCCTCGCGGTCTGCGGCCGACGGCCCCCCGAACGCGGCCATGCCGAGGAGGACTTGCCGCGCGGCGTGAAGTCCCTGCTCGAGCAGCAGGTCAGCTATCCGGCCTACCTCTCCGACGTGGCCTGGAACATCGTCGCGTCCAACGCCCTGATGGGCGAGTGGTTCCCCTGGGTCCACCGCCCCCGCCCCAACCTCATGCGCTGGGCCCTGCTGCACCCCGAGGCACGCGAACAGATGCTCGACTGGGAGGACAGCTGCGCCCGCGTCTACCTCGCCATGCTCCGCGTCGCCGCCAACAGCGACCCCGGCAACGAGGAACTGCGCGGCCTCGTCCACGAGATCCTCGACGCCGACGCCGACTGCCGCCGCATCTGGGCACAGGAGTACGACGTGGTCGAGCACCGCGACGGCCATGTCTTCCGGCTGCGCCTGCCGTACCACGGCAACGCCGAGATCCGGGTGACGAGCCATGTCCTGCTGCCCATACAGCGCACCGACCTGCGGTTCGTCTTCATCACCCCCGTCGACGGCTGGGCGGGCGTCTAGCGGGCGCGCCACGGCCCGTACGCCCAGGCCCTTCTGACGATCCGTCGATCGTCCGGATCGCGGACGCCCCCTCACCGGGCGTCCTTGTTGTATCTATGCTGTGCGCATGTCTCCCGCGCCCACCGTCCAGGACAGACAGCCCCCCGCCGCCGAGCGGGTGTACGCGCACGTCAAGGAGGCGGTACTGCAACGGCGCTACGAGGGCGGCACGCTGCTCACCGAAGGCGATCTGGCCGAGGCCGTGGGGGTCTCCCGCACGCCCGTCCGCGAGGCGCTGCTGCGGCTGGAGGGGGAAGGGCTGCTGAAGCTCTACCCCAAGAAGGGGGCGCTCGTGCTCGCGGTGTCCGCCCAGGAGATCGCGGACGTGGTGGAGACCCGGCTGCTGGTGGAGAAGCACGCCGTCGGCAAGGCCGTACCCGCCCCGCCCGCGCTCCTCCACCGGCTCGAGGAGCTCGTCGACGCCATGCGCCGGCAGGCGGCCGAGGGCGACCTGGCCGCCGTCTCGCTCAGCGACCGCGCCTTCCACGCCGAGATCGTCCGCAGCGGCGGCAACCGCATTCTCTCCGGGCTCTACGAACAGCTCCGCGACCGGCAGTTGCGCATGGGCGTGGCCGTGATGCACGCCCACCCCGACCGGATCGCCAAGAACATCGCCGAGCACACCGAGATCCTGGAGGCCCTGCGCTCCGGGGACGCCGCCGCGGCGACGGCCGTCGTCGACCGGCACATCAGCTGGGTCCGCAATCTCGCCCGGGGGGAGACCCGATGAGCTCAGGCCCGATAGCACTGCCCGGCGACCCACCCGGCGGCCGCCGGGCCGTGGCCGTATGGGGCATCGGCGTCGCCGTCTACTTCGTCGCGATCATCTTCCGCACCAGCCTGGGCGTCGCCGGCCTCGACGCCGCCGAACGCTTCCACATCAGCGCCTCCGCCCTGTCGACCTTCTCCATCCTCCAACTCCTCGTCTACGCCGGCATGCAGATACCCGTCGGCCTCATGGTCGACCGGCTGGGCACCCGCAAGGTGCTCGCCCTGGGCATCGTCCTGTTCACCGCCGGACAGCTCGGCTTCGCCCTCGCCCACTCCTACCCGGCGGCCCTGGCCTGCCGGGCGCTGCTGGGCTGCGGCGACGCCATGACGTTCATCAGCGTGCTGCGCCTGGGCGCCCGCTGGTTCCCCGCCCGCAACGGCCCGATGATCGCGCAGGTCGCGGCCCTCTTCGGGATGGCGGGCAACCTCGTCTCCACGCTCCTGCTGGCCCGGCTGCTGCACACCGCCGGCTGGACGGAGACCTTCGCCGGCAGCGCCGCCGCGGGCGTCGTCGTCCTCGTGCTGATGCTCGCCTTCCTCAAGGACCACCCCGAGGGCCACGAACCCGCCCCCGGCCCCCGCCCCGCCAAGGGCTACGTACGCCGGCAGATCCTGCGCGCCTGGCGCGAACCCGGCACCCGGCTGGGCCTGTGGGTGCACTTCAGCGCCCAGTTCCCCGCGATGGTCTTCCTGCTGCTGTGGGGCATGCCGTTCCTCATCGAGGCCCAGGGCCTGGACCGGGGCACGGCCGGCTCGCTGCTCACGCTGATCGTGCTGGTGAACATGGCGGTCGGGCTCGTCTACGGCCAGATCATCGGCCGCCACCACGCGGCCCGCCTGCCGCTGGTGCTGGGCACCCTGGCCGCCACCGCCCTGCTCTGGGCGGCCGTCGTCGGCTGGCCGGGGGAGCGCGCCCCGATGTGGTTGCTGATCACGCTGTGCGCCGTGCTCGGCGCCTGCGGCCCCGCCTCCATGATCGGCTTCGACTTCGCCCGCCCCGCCAACCCGCCCGAGCGCCAGGGCACCGCCTCCGGCATCGTCAACATGGGCGGCTTCGTCGCCTGCATGACCACGCTGCTGGCCGTGGGCGTCCTGCTGGACGCCACCGGCGGGAGCTACCGCGTGGCCTTCGCCTCCGTGTTCGTCCTCCAGGCCCTGGGGCTCTCCCAGATCCTGCGGCTGCGGGGCAGAGTCCGTCGGCGCGAACGGGAGCGGATCGTGGCCTCGCGCGTGACGACCGTCCACGTGCCCGTATGGGCGGACGGCGACGTCAGGGGGTGACCTGTCGGGGGGACCTGTGTCAGGGCGTGACCCGTCAGGGGGTGACCCATGTCAGGGGGTCACCGCGAACTCCCGCAGGATTGCCCCGGCCAGCCGCCGGTCCCCCTCGACCCCGATGCGGTCGGCCACCGCTTCCAGCCGCACCCGCCCGCACGCCAGCCGGACGTACGTCTCCCAGTCCAGCGAGAACGACACCGTCGGCCCCAGCGAGACGCTGCCGTCGATCGTCCCCTTGCCCTGCGGCCCCACCCGCACCGTCCGCAGGAACTCCAGCGGCCCGTGCACGTCGAACGCCGCCGTCACCCCCGGCCGCGCCCCCGCCTTCCGGGCGACCACGTCCGGCAGCGCCCGCAGCAGCATGTCCCGGGCGAGCTGCGCGGCCGGCGAGTCCAGGTTGCCCGGCACGCCCAGCGCCCGGCGCAGGTCCTGCTCATGGGCCCATACGTCGAAGGCCCGCACGTGCAGGGTGCGTTCGAGCGTGCGCTCGTCGCCGCCGCCCAGCGGCCAGCGGATCATCGTCTGCGGGGAGCGCGACTCGTTGCGCAGCTGCCGCGAGCGCCGGATGATCGTGTACTCCAGCTCGGAGGTCATCTCCAGCGCCGTGTGACAGCGCCGCACGTCGACCTGCACCTCGATGTAGCGCGAGAACTCGTCGGTGACATGGCGCAGATCGCGCGGCAGCGTATGGATCGGCCGCGGCTCGCCCAGCATTTCGCACTCGACCCCGATGACGTGCGAGACGACATCGCGCACCGACCACCCCGGGCACTCCGTGGCCCGGTTCCAGTCGCTCTCGGCGAGCGGTCTCACCAACTCGTTGACGGCTTCGACGGAGTGGGTCCAGGCGTCGATCGCGGGCTGAAGACTGGGATGGACTGTCACGGGCGGATCCCTCGGGCGGTGCTCGGCGATGGCTGCGTGCGCGCGGGTGGCAAGTGCGGTCTGGGTTCTACCCAGTTAAGTTACGCTGCGGACGGTCGCCCCGGCAGAGGTTTCGTGTGACGCATGCGGAGAGTGGTGGTACTGTGCGCGCTTCTTTGATCCAGCTCGGTGTCGATGACGACGAGCCCGTCGCCGCCCGCCGCGAGCGCGCCGCCGGCCTCGTCCGGGCGCAGAGCGGCAGCGACCTGGTGGTCCTCCCCGAGCTCTGGCCGGTCGGCGCCTTCGCCTACACGTCCTTCGCCGACGGGGCCGAGCCCCTGGACGGCCCCACGGCCGAGGCCATGTCGCGGGCCGCGCGCGACGCGCGGGTGTGGCTGCACGCCGGCTCGATCGTCGAGCGGACCGCCGACGGGCCGATGTACAACACCTCGCTCGTCTTCTCCCCCACCGGCGCCCTCGTCCGCACCTACCGCAAGATCCATCGCTTCGGCTTCGACCAGGGCGAGGCCGTCCTCATGGGCGCCGGCGACCGCCCCGTCACCGCCCGCCTCCCCGAGACCGTCGTCGGCCTGGCCACCTGCTACGACCTGCGCTTCCCCGAACTCTTCCGGGCCCTGACCGACGCCGGCGCCCAGACCTTCGTCATCCCCGCCGGCTGGCCCGAACGCCGCCGCGAGCACTGGAGCCTGCTCGCCCGCGCCCGCGCCGTGGAGAACCAGGCCTACGTCCTGGCCTGCGGCACCGCCGGCACCCACGCGGGCGTACGACAGGCGGGCCACAGCGTCGTCGTCGACCCCTGGGGCGAGGTCCTCGCCGAGGCGGGCCACGACGAGGAGGTGCTCACCGCCGACCTCGACACCGGCCGGGTGGCGAAGATCCGCGAGGAGTTCCCGGCACTGAAGGACCGGGTGCTCGGACGTTAAGTCCGTATGTCGTTCCGGGCCCGCGCCCGGCCGGTGGGAATGCGGACACCTCGCATGAGGTTGGATGTCCGCATGGCACATCGCGCACGCGTCCGCGCCCCCGAGCTCATCGGCAAGGGCGGCTGGCTCAACACCGGTGACACCGAACTCTCCCTCGCCGAGCTGCGCGGGAAGATCGTGATCTTGGATTTCTGGACGTTCTGCTGCGTGAACTGCCTGCACGTCCTCGACGAGCTGCGCGAGCTCGAGGAGGCGCACCGCGACACCGTGGTGATCATCGGCGTGCACTCGCCGAAGTTCGTCCACGAGGCCGAGCACCAGGCCGTCGTCGACGCCGTCGAGCGCTACGAGGTCCACCACCCCGTCCTCGACGATCCCGAGCTCGCCACCTGGAAGCAGTACGCCGTCCGCGCCTGGCCCACGCTGGTCGTCATCGACCCCGAGGGCTACATCGTGGCCCAGCACGCGGGCGAGGGCCATGCCCACGCGCTCGCGAAGCTGGTCGGCGAGCTGGAGGCCGCCCACGAGGCCAAGGGCACGCTGCGGCGCGGCGACGGGCCGTACGTCGCGCCCGAGGCCGTCGCCACCGACCTGCGCTTTCCCGGCAAGGCCGTGCTGCTGCCGAGCGGCAACTTCCTCGTGTCCGACTCCACCCGGCACCAGCTGGTGGAGCTGGAGGCCGACGGCGAGGGCGTCGTGCGGCGCGTCGGCACCGGCGAGCGCGGCTTCACCGACAGCCCCCCGAGCTTCAGCGAGCCCCAGGGCCTCGCCCTGCTCCCCGACGGCACGGTGATCGTCGCGGACACCGTCAACCACGCGCTGCGCACCTACGATCCCGGGACGCAGGCCGTCACGACCGTGGCGGGCACCGGGCGGCAGTGGTGGCAGGGTTCGGCCGCCTCGGGTGCGGCCCGCGAGGTGGACCTGTCGTCGCCGTGGGACGTGGCCTGGTTCGCGGACCGGGTGTGGATCGCCATGGCGGGCGTGCACCAGCTGTGGACGTACGACCCGGAGAAGGGGACCGTCGAGGTCGCGGCCGGCACGACCAACGAGGGCCTGGTCGACGGCCCGGCCGCCGAGGCGTGGTTCGCCCAGCCCTCCGGCCTCGCGGCGGCCGGGGAGCGGCTGTGGCTCGCCGACTCCGAGACGTCGGCGCTGCGCTATGTGGAGGCGGACGGCGAGGGCTTCGCGGTCCGTACGGCCGTGGGCGCGGGCCTGTTCGACTTCGGGCACCGCGACGGGGACGCCGGGCAGGCGCTGCTCCAGCACCCGCTCGGGGTGACCGCGCTGCCCGACGGCTCCGTCGCCGTCAGCGACACCTACAACCACGCGCTGCGCCGCTACGACCCGGCGACGGGCGAGGTGACGACGCTCGCCACCGATCTGCGGGAGCCCTCGGACGCGGTCCTCGTCGGGGAGGACATCGTGGTCGTGGAGTCGGCGCGGCACCGGCTGACGCGGCTGCGGCTGCCGGAGGAGGCGGTGCGGGTGGAGTCCGTGGCGCACCGGACGCGGCGGGAGGCGACGGAGGTCGCTCCCGGGAGGCTGGCGCTGGACGTGGTGTTCCAGGCGCCGGCCGGGCAGAAGCTCGACACCCGCTACGGTCCGTCGACGCGTCTGCTGGTCAGTTCGACCCCGCCCGGTCTGCTGGCGGAGGGTGCGGGCCAGGGCACGGACCTGAGCCGGGAGCTGGTGCTCGCGGACGGGGTGGGTGAAGGGGTGCTGCACGTCTCCGCGATGGCGGCGTCGTGCGACGACGACCCGGCCAACGAGTATCCGGCCTGCCATGTGCACCAGCAGGACTGGGGAGTTCCGGTGCGGGTCGTCGAGGGCGGTGCCGCGCGTCTGCCGCTGGTGCTGGCGGGTATGGACGGCTGAGCCGCCTGAGCCGCCTGAGCCGCCTGAGCCGCCCGGCCCGCCGGGTGGCCCGCCGGGTCGTTCGGCGGGCTCAGCGCGTGATCCGGTGGTCCTCCTCGATGACGCGGGCGGCCGGGGGCGGCGGCTGCATCCTGCGGCGCTTGAACACGCTCACGTAGGCGCTCAGCCCCAGCAGGCCGGCGGCCATGAGGATCAGGCCCACCAGCGTGATGTTCATGCCGTCGATCTGCCAGTCGACCGCGAAGGTGAGGATGCCGCCCGCCGCGATCAGACCAATGCACCATCCCATTCCCATGGGAAACGCCTCCAGACGTGGTCGGCCCCTACCGGCGTCGCCGGCCGGGCACAGGGCGGGTACCCCGGCCCGGCGGCGCGAACCACGTCCCGGTCACGCCGGGGCGGCCGTCGCCGGGGCTACCACTTCAGGGCGGTGGCCTCGTCGGACAGCCAGTACGAGGTACTGGCGGAGTCGTCGATGTGCAGCTTTCCGCCCGGCAGGGACGCCTGGGACGGGGTGCCCTCGACGGGGTCGCCCTTCGGCGTCTGGAAGGTGACGGAGATCTGCTGGGCGTCGCGGCCCTTGCCGCCCGAGCCGTCGGCCGCCGAGGCGCGGACCCCGGCGTAGGCGGATGCGCCGGGGGCGAGGCGGAGCGGGGTCTTCGGCTTGCTCTCCTCGACGACTCCGGCCGTGGCCTGGTCCTGGTCGAAGCGCAGGAACGGGAAGCCGTAGGCGGAGCAGGGCGACTTGGAGGTGTTCGTCACCACCAGCAGCACGTGGTTGACGGGCGACTTCACCGCCTTGACCTCGAGCTTGACGGCACCGGCGGCGCAGGCGTCGCCCTTGTCCTGGGGCTTGGCCGATTCGTCGCCCGAGCCGTCGTCGCCGCCGTCGCTGCCCTCGGCCCCGTCTCCCGGGGCCATGGAGGCCTGCTCCTCGCCCTGGGCCTTGTCCTCCTTGGCGGACGAGCCGCCGCAGGCGGTGAGGGTGAGGGCGGCCGCGGCCGTGAGCGCGGCGGCGGCGATCCGCAGGGTGCGAGTGGTCATGCTTCCCCCGGTGGGCTGTTCGAGTCGTCGGGCTGTGTATATCAGCCCTCGTGCGTCAGCCCTCGAGGAAGGCGGTGAGCGCGGCGGCGAGGAGGTACGGGTCGTCGGCACCGCACAGCTCGCGCGCGGAGTGCATCGACAGGATGGCCACGCCGATGTCGACCGTGGAGATGCCGTGGCGGGCGGCCGTGATGGGGCCGATGGTGGTGCCGCAGGGGACGGAGTTGTTCGACACGAAGTGCTGCATCGGCACGCCGGCCCGCTCGCAGGCGGCGGCGAAGACGGCCCGGCCGCTGCCGTCGGTGGCGTAGCGCTGGTTGACGTTGACCTTCAGCAGGGGGCCGCCGTTGGGCATGGGGTGGTGGCCCGGCTCGTGGCGCTCGGCGTAGTTGGGGTGGACGGCGTGGCCGGTGTCGGAGGACAGGCAGATGGTGCCGGCGAAGGCGCGGGCCTTGTCCTCGTAGCTGCCGCCGCGGGCGAAGACCGAGCGCTCCAGGACGTTGCCGAGCAGGGGGCCTTCGGCGCCGGTGTCGGACTGGCTGCCGTTCTCCTCGTGGTCGAACGCGGCCAGCACCGGGATGTACGGCAGTCCTTCGGAGCCGATGGCGGTGGTGAGCGCGGCCAGGCCGGCGTGCACGGACAGGAGGTTGTCCATGCGGGGGCCGGCCAGCAGCTCGTGGTCGCGGCCGAGGTAGGCGGGCGCCTCGACGCTGTGCGTCATCAGGTCCCAGCCGCTGATCTGCCCGGCCTCCAGGCCGGCTTCCTCGGCGACGAAGCGGATGAGGTCGCCCTCGGTGACGTGGCCCAGGCCCCAGATGGGCGTCATGTGGCGCTGCTTGTCGAGCTTGACGCCGTCCTGGTTGACGGTGCGGTCCAGGTGCACGGCGAGCTGGGGGACGCGCAGCAGGGGCCGGTCGATGTTGACGAGGTGGTCGCTGCCGTCGCGCAGTGTGACGCGGCCGGAGAGGCCGAGGTCGCGGTCGAGCCAGGTGTTGAGCAGCGTGCCGCCGTAGAGCTCGACGGCGACCTGTCGCCAGCCGTGGGTGCCGGTGTCCGGCAGCGGCTTGACGCGCAGGTTGGGGGAGTCGGTGTGGGCTCCGATGATGCGGAACGGGGTGGCGGCGGTGGCCCCTTCGGGGACGTACCAGGCGATGATGGCGCCGCCGCGTGTCACGTACTTGCCGCCGGCCTGTGCGTCCCAGGCGTCGGTCTCCGCGACCTGGCGGAAACCGGCCTTCTCCAGCCGCTCGGCGGTGTTGGCCACCGCGTGGTACGGCGACGGGCTGGCCGCGAGGAAGGTCATCAGGTCGTCGGTGTGGCCGCGGTCGAAGCGGTGCGCAGAGCTCATGGCCTCAGGATAGGGATCAGGGCAAGGGCCGGGCGCTCCTTTTGAGGCGCCCGGCCCTTGCCCTTCGTCACGGGATTCCGGTGGTCGGCAACCGCCTTAGAAGGCGGCCTCGTCCAGCTCCATCAGCGACTGGTCGACGGCCTCGGCGAGCGAGCGCTCGACGGCCACGGCCGGCAGGACCGTGTGGGCGAAGAACTTCGCCGCCGCGATCTTGCCCTCGTAGAAGGCCTTGTCCTTGGAGGAGGCGGTCGGCAGCTTCTCGGCGGCCACGGCCGCGCCCTTGAGGAGCAGGTAGCCGACGACGACGTCACCGGAGGCCATCAGCAGGCGGGTGGTGTTCAGGCCCACCTTGTAGATGGACTTGACGTCCTTCTCGGTGGCGGCGAGGTCGGTCAGCATGGCGCCGACGATGCCCTCGAGGTCCACGGCGGCCTTGGCGAGCTTCTCGCGGGCGTCGGCGAGGTCCTCGCCGCCGGCGGCCTCGGCGAGGAACTTCTTGATCTCCTCGGAGAGCGTGGTCAGGGCCTGGCCCTGGTCACGGACGATCTTCCGGAAGAAGAAGTCCTGGCCCTGGATGGCCGTGGTGCCCTCGTAGAGGGTGTCGATCTTCGAGTCGCGGATGTACTGCTCGATCGGGTACTCCTGCAGGTACCCGGAGCCGCCGAAGGTCTGCAGGGACTGCGCGAGCTGCTCGTAGGACTTCTCCGAGCCGTAGCCCTTGACGATCGGCAGGAGCAGGTCGTTCAGGCCGTGCAGGGCCTTGGCGTCCTCGCCCGCGGCCTCCTTGACCAGGATCTCGTCCTGGACCGAGGCGGTGTAGAGCACCAGGGCGCGCATGCCCTCCGCGTACGCCTTCTGCGTCATCAGCGAGCGGCGGACGTCGGGGTGGTGGGTGATGGTGACCTTGGGCGCGGCCTTGTCCATGAAGTTGGCCAGGTCCGGGCCCTGCACGCGCTCCTTGGCGTACTCCAGCGCGTTGAGGTAGCCGGTGGAGAGGGTGGCGATCGCCTTCGTGCCGACCATCATGCGGGCGAACTCGATGATCATGAACATCTGGCGGATGCCGTCGTGCTTCTCGCCGATGAGCCAGCCCTTGGCGGGGTGCTTGTCGCCGAAGGTCATCTCGCACGTGTTGGAGGCCTTGAGGCCCATCTTGTGCTCGACGTTGGTGGCGTAGACGCCGTTGCGGGCGCCCAGCTCGCCGGTCTCGAAGTCGAACTCGTACTTCGGGACGAGGAAGAGCGACAGGCCCTTGGTGCCCGGGCCGTGGCCCTCGGGGCGGGCGAGGACGTAGTGGAAGATGTTCTCCGCCATGTCGTGCTCACCGGAGGTGATGAAGCGCTTGACACCCTCGATGTGCCAGGTGCCGTCCTCCTGCTTGACGGCCTTGGTGCGGCCGGCGCCCACGTCCGAGCCGGCGTCCGGCTCGGTCAGCACCATGGTGGAGCCCCACTGCTTGTCCACCGAGAGCTTGGCGATCTTCTTCTGCTCCTCGGTGCCCTCGGCGTAGAGCACGCCGGCGAAGGCCGGGCCGGAGGAGTACATCCAGATCGCCGGGTTGGCGCCCAGGATCGTCTCGGCGAAGCCCCACAGCAGCGAGCGCGGCGTGGTCGTGCCGCCGATGCCCTCCGGGATGCCCAGGCGCCACCACTCGGCGTCCATGTAGGCCTGGTAGCTCTTCTTGAAGGACTCCGGGACCGGAGCGGTGTTGGTCTCCGGGTCGAAGACCGGCGGGTTGCGGTCGGCGTCGACGTAGGAGGCGGCCAGCTCGTTCTCCGAGAGGCGGGCGATCTCCGACAGCACGCTCTTCGCCGTCTCGACGTCCATTTCACCGAACGGGCCGGTGCCGTACAGCTTGTCGCGACCGAGAACCTCGAAGAGGTTGAACTCGATGTCGCGGAGATTCGACTTGTAGTGGCCCATGACAGACGGCTCCGTAAGGTGACGGGAGGGCGATCCTCTGTGCGTACCGGTCAGTAAGAAGCATGATGCTACCCAGCGGTAACAAGACGCAAGGCCTGATCGCCCAACTGTGACTCGTTACGCTTCGGTCCATGTACGGCTACGACCAGAACGCGGCACAGCAGGGCTACGCGCCTCCGCAGCAGCCCGGCGGCTACGGCGAACAGCCGCTCTACCCCGAGCCGTCGCCCCCGTCGCTCGCTGACGCGGTACGGGCCTTCACCACGGGTCAGATGTCCGCCGAGGACTTCCAGACGATCTTCTCCAACTCCAAGGTCTACTGCCCGCGCGGCGACAACCCCGGTTTCCTCGCGCTGCACAACACCCAGCAGCCGGTGATCCCGATGTTCACCTCGCTCAAGGAACTGCGCCGGTACGCGGGCAAGGAGTCCAAGTACTTCGTGATCACCGGCGCCGAGGTCCTGGACCTCCTGCCGACGGGCTACGGCTTCGTCCTGGACATGGAGGGCGACCACCGCATCGTCTTCGACGCGAAGTCGGTGGAGCAGATGGTCGACTTCGCCATGCGGCGGATGTACGGCTGATCGGCCCGAGGGCGCGGCGCCCGGGCGGCTACCGCGCGGCGCGCTCGTAGAGCTTCCTGGCCGCCTGGCCGAGGTAGGGGCTGTACGACGTCTCCTCGTCGCCGCCCTCGTCCTTGCCGCCCAGGACGCCGACGAGGGTGCCCAGGCCCGTCGAGGCGTCGACGTCGGTGAGGAAGGGGCTGCCGCTCGTGCCGTTCGGCAGCCGTTCGCAGTCGAAGCGCTGCTGTGTCCCGCTCTCGGCGGCCGTGGCGTTCTGGCAGGAGACGGGTCGCTCCGCCTCGTTGGGGTAGCCGAGAACGCGGGTGGGCCGCTCGCGGGGCGGATCGAAGCGGACGCGCTCGGCGCCGGTGACGCGCTCGAGGCGCGCGCTCCCCTCCACCGGTCGCATGCGCAGGAACGCCACGTCGTGGTCGGGGTCGCGGTCGTCGGCCCACTCGGGGGCGACGTCGACGGAGACGGGCACCCACACCCCGTAGGGCGCCGCCCCGTCCCGGTAGCCCGGCACGAAGGCGATGTCGGTGCGGAAGCCGCCGGTGTGCACGCAGTGCGCGGCGGTCGCGATCAGGTCGCCCCCGGGGCTGTGGACGACGCTCGCCGTGCAGCCGTGGGCGGGCACGCCTCCGGTGGTGTAGAACAGCGGGCCGATCGCGGGCGACGGCTCGGCCTCGGCGGCGGCCAGGGGGCTCGAGGCCGGCAGCGGGTCCTTGCGGCCGGCCGCGCCCCGGGCGGCGGGGGCGCTCAGCGGTGCGGGCGCCTGGTCGCGCACGGCGGCCTTCATGGCCCGGGCCGCCGCGTCCGCCTGGTCCCGGGGCTGCTCGAAGTGCCCGGTGGAGTCCCCCTCGGCCGTGGGTCCGCCCGTCGCGGGGACGCGGCCGGCCACGAGCAGGCCGACGGCGGCCAGGGCCGCGACGACGGCGGCGAGGAGGGCGAGCTGTCTCAGGCGCATTGATCAAGTGTCCCTCGCGGGAACGCACGTGTCCCTCGCCGGGAAGCCGACTGTCTTCCTCGCCGGGAATGAAGGCACCCTTGCCGATGGTTCACTATTCAACTAACTTGGAAGCGCAACCACCCGAGGAGGCCGAAATGCCCGCCGTGACCGTAGAGAATCTGCTGGTCCTGCCCCGTGTCGCCGCACCCGCGCGGACGGCGCCGCAGCGCCCCGTGCTGCACGTGGGCACCGCGCCGGGAGGGTTCGAGGGCGAGGGCTTCCCCGTGCGCAGGGCGTTCGCGGGGATCAACCACGCCTACCTCGACCCGTTCATCATGATGGACCAGATGGGCGAGGTGGAGTACGCGCCCGGTGAGCCCAAGGGCACCCCCTGGCACCCCCACCGCGGCTTCGAGACCGTCACCTATCTGATCGACGGCACCTTCGTGCACCGCGACTCCCACGGGGGCGGCGGCACGATCAACGGCGGCGACACCCAGTGGATGACCGCCGGCTCCGGGCTGCTGCACATCGAGGCCCCGCCGGAGGAGCTCGTCGTCAGCGGCGGACTGTTCCACGGCCTCCAGCTGTGGGTGAACCTGCCGAAGAAGGACAAGATGATGCCGCCCCGCTACCAGGACATCGGCGGCGGGAAGGTCGCGCTGCTCACGTCCCCGGACGGCGGCGCGCTCATCCGCCTCATCGCGGGCGAGCTCCAGGGAGAGGACGGCGGCCACCAGGGCCCCGGCATCACCCACACGCCCATCACGATGGCGCACGTGTCCCTGAGCCCGGGCGCCGAGCTCACCCTCCCCTGGCGCCCCGACTTCAACGCCCTCGCCTACGGCCTCGCCGGGCGCGGCACCGCGGGCACCGAGCGGCGCCCGTTCGGCACGGGACGCACCGTGGTCTTCGGCGACGGCGGCTCCCTCACCGTCACGGCCGACGCCACACAGGAGTCCCGCAGCCCGAACTTCGAGTTCGTCCTGCTGGGCGGGCTGCCGATCCGCGAGCCCATGCGGCACTACGGACCGTTCGTGATGAACACCGACGCCGAGCTCAAGCAGGCCTTCGAGGACTTCCAGGCCGGACGGCTCGGCACGATCCCGGTGGGCGAGGAGTGACGGCGGTCAATAGCCGTTGCCCGGGTTGTAATCGCTCCACCAGGAAGCCGTCAGCGCGGCGAAGACGATGAAGAGCACGATGCCGATCGCCGCGATGATCGTCGCGATCAGCGAGAACAGCCGTGCCTTCGACGACGAGTCCGCCGCTCCCGCGTAGTCGCCCATCTCGTACTTGCTGTTCACCTGCGCGGCGAAGATCACCGCCGCGATGCCGAGCGGCCAGAAGAGGATGATCGAGATGATCGCCCAGACCAGATGGCTGGCCGGTCGCGGGGGCGGCACGCCGTAGTACGGCTGCTGCTGGGGAGCGCCGTAGCCGGGAGGGTACGTGCCCGGCGGGGTGTACGGGCCCGGCTGCTGCCGGGCGCCCGGCGGAGGGGGCCAGGAGCCGGGCGGGGGCGCCGCGCCGGGTTGCGGGGCTCCGGAGGGCCGGCCCTGCGGCGGGGGCGGCGGATATCCGGAAACGCCGTCGGCACGGGTGGGTTCCTCGCTGCCGGGCGGAGGCCGGGAAGGGGGCCGGTCCTCCGGAGGGGGTTGGCGGTCCTGCCACGGGTTCTGGCTCATGAGCCCTCCTCGTCCGCGTGATGAACTCGGAGCCCTCTGACTCCAGGCTCACCCCGGCGGAGGACCGCCGCAACCAGCCGCGCCCGCCGGGCGGCAGCCCGGGGGACGGGTCAGGTGATCGCGTCGAAGTCCGTCTCCCGGGCGGGTTCGAAGAGCTCGAACCAGATGTTCTTGCCCTCGCCCCGGGGATCGACGCCCCACGCCTCGGCGAGCAGCTCCATCAGCACCAGCCCGCGGCCGGAGGAGGCCATCTCCCCCGGCTGCCGGCGGTGCGGCAGCTCGTCGCTGGAGTCCTCGACGTCGACCCGTATCCGCCGCTCGCCCGGCCGCCCCGATATCTCGGCGATCAGCAGCGCGTCCCCGTCCGTGTGGACCAGCACGTTGGTGACCATCTCGGAGACCATCAGCACCGCCGAGTCGGTCTGGTCCGGGTCGGGCCAGTCGTGCATGAGGTCGCGGATGTGCCGGCGGGCCTCGGCGATCCGCTCGGGCTCGGCCTGGGCGATGGTCACCACCGTGCGCCGGGGCGGCCGGGGCACGACGGGCGGCGCGCCCACCTCGGTGGGCGCCGGGAGCTCGCGGCGCAGGAGCAGCAGGGCGATGTCGTCCTCGCGGCGGTCGATGAGCGGTCCGGTGGTGTAGTGCGAGGGCGGCCCGTGGACGGCCTGGACGAGGGCGTCGGCGAGCTTCTCGAGATTGCCGCCGTCGCCGTCCACCGGATGTCCCTCGACGACCTCCCGCAGCCGGTTCCAGCCGGTCTCCAGGTCGTGGCCGCCCGTCTCGATCAGGCCGTCGGTGCAGACCAGCATCGTCTCGCCGGGCTCGAGGGCGATCCGGGTGATGGGGTAGTCGGTGTCGGGCACGATGCCCAGCGGCAGCCCGCCCGCCGTGGGGCGTACGAGCATGGTGCCGTCGCTGAGCCGGATCGCGGGGTCCGGGTGGCCGGCGCGGGCGATGACCAGCAGTCCGCTGTTGGGGCAGGCCTCGATGTAGAGGCAGGTGGCGAAGCGCTGGTCGGCGGACGGCTCGCCGGAGTCCACGTCGTCGTTGATGCCGGCCAGGAAGCGGGAGGCGCGCGAGAGCACGGCGTCGGGGTGGTGGCCCTCGGAGGCGTACGCGCGCAGGGCGATCCGCAGCTGCCCCATGAGCCCGGCGGCGCGCACGTCGTGTCCCTGGACGTCCCCGATGACCAGGGCGATCTTCCCGTTGGGCAGCGGGATCATGTCGTACCAGTCGCCGCCGACCTCCAGGCCGCCGCCGGTGGGCACGTAGCGCGCGGCGACGGACATGCCGGGGACGTCGGGCCGCAGCGTGGGCATCATCGAGCGCTGCAGGCCGACGGTCAGCTCGCGCTCGGACTCGTGGACGCTGGCCCGGCCGAGCGCCTGGGCGAGCATCCGGGCGACGGTGGTGAGCACCGAGCGCTCGTCGGGGGTGAAGGAGACCGGGACGCTGAAGCCGGCCATCCAGGCGCCGATGGTGCGGCCCGCGTTGATCAGCGGCAGAAAGGCCCAGGACCGCCGGCCGAAGCGCTCCACGAGGGGGTAGATGGCCGGGAAGCGGCGGTTGTAGTCCTCGGGGGAGGGCAGATAGACGGCGCGCCCGGTGCGGATCACCTCGGCGGCCGGGTCGCCGGTGTCCATGGGCTGGTCGAGGAACTCCTCCATGTCGCCCGGCGCGTAGCCGTGGTGCCCGATGAGCTTGACCCGGCCGCCCTCGCCGACGAAGACGGCCAGCCCCGACGGCTCGAAGCCGGGCATCGACAGCGTCGCCGCCACCCGCAGCACCTCGGCCGTCGAGCGCGCCTCGGCCAGCGCCCGGCCGGCGTCCAGCAGGAAGGCCTCGCGGTTGCGCCGCCAGTCGCCCGTGACCGGGGTGCGGGCGGCGGTGGTGCCCGGCTGCGGCTCGGGGACCTCCTCGATGGTGCCGACGAGGGTGTAGTCGCCGTCGCGCCCGACGGGCCTGGTGCGGCTCCGTACGGTCCGCAGCACCCGGCCCTCCTCGTCGACGACCCGGATCCGGGCCTCGGCGAGGGTGCCCTCGGCCACGGCGAGGTTGATGATGCCCTGGACCTCCACCCAGTCCACCGCGTGGAAGCGGGCGCGGGCGGCGGATTCGGTCAGCTCCACGCGGGTGGGGGGCATGCCCAGCAGCCGCGCGGCCTCGGCGTCGAAGGTGACCCTGCGCGAGGCGTTGTCCCAGTGCCACAGTCCGGTCGCGACGGCGGCCAGTACGTCCTCGGTGCGCATTGCCCCACTTTATGCAGGTATGCGCAGCAGAGACCACCGATGCCGGGTGGGGCGATACCCTTGCTGGGTGCTGTATGCACACTGCCCGCACGGTAACCCGGTGCGGGCGCCCTGTGCAGCTCGGCACGGCGCGCTATACGACCAACGCCCTCGACCCGACTTGGATGAACGATGCATCGGTACCGGTCCCACAACTGCGGCGAGCTCCGTGCGGCTGACGTCGACACCGACGTCCGTCTGAGTGGCTGGCTGCACAATCGGCGCGACCTGGGCGGCATCCTCTTCATCGACCTGCGGGACCACCACGGTCTGGTCCAGCTCGTGGCCCGCCCCGGCACCGCCGCCAACGAGGCCCTCAGCCACCTGACCAAGGAGACCGTCGTCCGCGTCGACGGCAAGGTCATGAGCCGTGGCGCCGAGAACGTCAACCCCGAGCTGCCCACCGGCGAGATCGAGATCGAGGTCACGGAGGTGGAGGTGCTCGGCGCGGCCGAGCAGATCCCCTTCACGATCAACGCCGAGGACGGGGTGAACGAGGAGCGCCGCCTGGAGTACCGCTTCCTCGACCTGCGCCGCGAGCGCATGCACAGCAACATCATGCTGCGCTCCGCCGTCATCGCCTCCATCCGCGAGAAGATGACCAACCTCGGCTTCAACGAGCTGGCCACCCCGATCCTGTCCGCCACCTCCCCCGAGGGCGCGCGCGACTTCCTGGTGCCCTCGCGTCTGCACGCCGGCAAGTTCTACGCGCTGCCGCAGGCCCCGCAGCAGTTCAAGCAGCTGCTGATGATCGCGGGCTTCGACCGCTACTTCCAGATCGCGCCCTGCTTCCGCGACGAGGACGCGCGCGCCGACCGCTCGCCGGGCGAGTTCTACCAGCTCGACATGGAGATGTCCTTCGTCGAGCAGGAGGACGTCTTCCAGGTCATCGAGAAGGTCATGACCGACCTCTTCGAGGAGTTCGGCAACGGCCGCCACGTCACCTCGCCGTTCCCGCGGATCCCCTTCCGCGAGGCGATGCTCAAGTACGGCTCCGACAAGCCGGACCTGCGCGCCAAGCTGGAGCTCGTCGACGTCACCGACGTCTTCGCCGGCTCGGAGTTCAAGGCCTTCGCCGGCAAGCACGTCCGTGCGCTGGCCGTGCCGGACCTCCAGGACCAGTCGCGCAAGTTCTTCGACGGCCTCGGCGAGTTCGCCGTCGAGCACGGTGCCAAGGGCCTGGCGTGGGTCCGCGTCGGTGAGGGCAACGCCCTGACCGGCCCGATCGCCAAGTTCCTCACCGAGGAGAACGTCAAGGCCCTCGCCGAGCGCCTGGGCCTCGAGCCCGGCCACGCGATCTTCTTCGGCGCCGGCGAGTTCGACGAGGTCTCCAAGATCATGGGCGCCGTGCGCGTCGAGGCCGCCAAGCGCGCCGGCCAGTTCGAGGAGAACGTCTTCCGCTTCTGCTGGATCGTCGACTTCCCGATGTTCGAGAAGGACGAGGAGACCGGCAAGATCGAGTTCTCCCACAACCCCTTCTCCATGCCCCAGGGCGGCCTGACGGCCCTGGAGACGATGGACCCGCTGGACATCCTGGCCTGGCAGTACGACATCGTCTGCAACGGCACCGAGCTGTCCTCCGGCGCCATCCGTAACCACGAGCCCGAGGTCATGTACAAGGCCTTCGAGATCGCCGGTTACTCGAAGGAGGAGGTCGAGAAGGAGTTCGGCGGCATGCTGCGCGCCTTCAAGTTCGGCGCCCCGCCGCACGGCGGCATCGCCCCGGGTGTCGACCGCATCGTGATGCTGCTGGCCGACGAGCCGAACATCCGCGAGACCATCGCGTTCCCGCTCAACGGCAACGCGCAGGACCTGCTGATGGGCGCCCCGAGCGAGGTCGACGAGGCCCGCCTGAAGGAGCTCCACCTCTCGCTCCGCAAGCCGCAGGCGAAGTAACACCCGTACCGCGTGAACGCCGCCGGGCGGGCTCGACACCGAGCCCGCCCGGCGGCGTTCGCACGTTCGGGGGCGGTCAGACCAGGGCGGCGGTCATGGGCACTCTCGGGCAGCAGCCCGCCGCCTGGTGGACCGCCCGCGACAGCCGGCCCGGCGTCAGCCTCTCGCCCCACAGCACGGACCGCACGCCGTACTCCGCCACGGCCATCAGCTCCGTCTCGCCCAGCTCCTCGGCGACCACCACCAGCGGCGCGCGGCCCGCGCGCGCCAGCCGGCGCAGCTCGCCGGGGGCGGCGTCGTCGTGCCGTCCCATGATCAGGATGTCCACGGTGGCGTCCTCGTCCCCCCGGACGACGCCGACCCCGGGCAGGGTCCGCAGCTGCCTGATGATGCGATGACGGCCCAGTTCGTCGGCGGCCCGGACGTTCACGGTGATGCGTTTCTCGAACACTGCTCTTCCTCGTCTTCCCCCGAGTATCGACTCCCTCATGGTCACCGGGCGGGCTGAACGATCGATTGCCGAACGATCAACGGGTGCGCGAAGGGCCCGGAACCGCGTCGGTTCCGGGCCCTTCGTCCGTGTGGAAGGCGGCGCCTACGCCTCGCCGTCACCGCCGCCGAAGCGCTCGACGTACGAGGCCAGGTCGTCCTCGGTGATCTTCGCGAAGAGCACCGGCGGCACGGTGAAGGGCGTACCCGCCGGGACGAACGTCAGGGAGCGGGCCTCGTCCTGGGTCACCCAGGTCGCGGTGTCGCCCTCGAGCTGGAAGGCCGAGCGCATGGCCGCGGCCGAGGCCGGGATGAAGGGCTCGGAGACGACCGCGTAGAGGTGGATGAGGTTCATCGCCGTGCGCAGCGTGAGCGCGGCGCCCTCGGGGTCGGTCTTGATCTCCAGCCAGGGGGCCTTGGTCTCCAGGTAGGAGTTGCCCGCGCTCCACAGGGCGCGCAGAGCCTGCGCGGCCTTGCGGAACTGCAGCTCCTCCATGTGCCGCTCGTACTCCGCGAGCAGCTCCGCGATCTGGTGGCCCAGCTGCGCCTCGGCCTCGCCCTCCTCGTTGCCCGCGGGGACGTTGTCGCCGAAGCGCTTGCGCGAGAACGACAGCACGCGGTTGACGAAGTTGCCGAGGGTGTCGGCGAGGTCCTTGTTCACCGAGGCGGCGAAGTGCTCCCAGGTGAAGGAGGTGTCGTCCGACTCCGGCGCGTTGGCGATGAGGAAGTAGCGCCAGTAGTCGGCCGGCAGGATCTCCAGGGCGGCGTCGGTGAAGATGCCGCGCTTCTGCGAGGTGGAGAATTTGCCGCCGTAGTACGTCAGCCAGTTGAAGGCCTTGACGTAGTCGACCTTCTTCCAGGGCTCACGGGTGCCGAGCTCGGTGGCCGGGAACATCACCGTGTGGAAGGGGACGTTGTCCTTGGCCATGAACTGCGTGTAGCGCACGTCGTCGGCCTCGTACCACCACGACTTCCAGTCGCGGTTCGCCTCGTCCTGGCCCGCCCACTCCTTGGTGGCACCGATGTACTCGATCGGCGCGTCGAACCAGACGTAGAAGACCTTGCCCTCGGCCGCCAGCTCCGGCCAGGTGTCGGCCGGGACGGGCACGCCCCAGTCCAGGTCGCGGGTGATGGCGCGGTCGTTCAGACCCTCGGTCAGCCACTTGCGGGCGATCGAGGAGGCCAGGATGGGCCAGTCCTTGCCGTGCTCGTCGATCCAGGCCTCGACCTCGCCCTGCAGCTTCGACTGCAGGAGGAAGAGGTGCTTGGTCTCGCGGACCTCCAGCTCGCCGCTGCCGCTGATCGCCGAACGGGCGTCGATCAGGTCGGTCGGGTCCAGGACGCGGGTGCAGTTCTCGCACTGGTCGCCGCGGGCCTTGTCGTAGCCGCAGTGCGGGCAGGTGCCGACGATGTAGCGGTCGGGCAGGAAGCGGCCGTCGGCCAGGGAGTACACCTGGCGGATCGAGCGCTCCTCGATGAACCCGTTCTTCTGCAGCTGACGGGCGAAGTGCTGGGTGATCTCGCGGTTCTCCGGCGAGGAGCTGCGGCCGAAGTAGTCGAAGGACAGCGCGAAGCCGTCGTAGATCGCCTTCTGCGCCTCGTGCTGCTGGGCGCAGAACTCGGCGACGGGCAGCGCGGCTTCCTTGGCGGCCAGCTCGGCAGGCGTGCCGTGCTCGTCGGTCGCGCAGATGTACAGCGCCTCGCGGCCGGTCTGGCGCAGGAAGCGGGTGTAGACGTCCGCCGGGAGCATGGACCCCACCATGTTGCCCAGGTGCTTGATCCCGTTGATGTACGGAAGGGCGCTGGTGATGAGGTGTCGAGCCATTGCGGCTGCTCCCTGGTCGGTGTGTGTTCAGGTTGAGGTGCACCTTTAGCGTATCCGAGGGCCGGTGGGGCGACGGGCGGTGTTTGTGACGGCTGTGTCAACGCATCCAGGCCCGCCAGGGCCGGGTGATCAGCTCTCTGTACGTGTGGTGCGCGGGGTTGCGCCCGGCGTGCTTGAACGTCCAGCTCTGGGCCACCGCCGCGTCCTCGCTCGGCTCCGAGGCGGCACCGCACACCGCGCACTCCATGGCGTAGGTGAGCGGCTCCGCGTCCGGCTCCTGGTCGGGCTGCAGTGTCCAGGTCCCGAAGAGGAAAACCGTTCGTGCGGTCACGGGCGCCACCTCCGCTCGCCGTCGCCCGTCTCCTCCTCGGCCACGGGACGCGCGTGCTCGGGCGGGCAGTTCCACTCGAGCCCGCCGCGCGGCGGCCGTAGCTGTACGTAACCGGCGTGGTGGTCCATGACCTGTCCGAGCCGGCCGGTCCTGGTATCGACGGCATAGGCGCCGGCGGGAATTTCTTTGCTCACGCCTTATGCATGCCCACTGGGGCGGAACCTGATCAGCCGGAGGGTCGCCACGGAGAGTGATATTTCGGCGGTCGCTCCGTACGACGAGGGCCGCCCGCCGGCCATGGCGGGCGGCCCTCGTACGGCCCGGAGCGCTCGCTAGCGCACGATCCCGGCGGCTCGCGCCTCGGACAACCACTCGGGGAACTCGACCATCAGTTCCCGGTAGAGCTCGTCGTCCGACACCAGCCGCGGGTCGCGGCCCGCGTGGAAGAAGCCGGCGTTGTCGACCACGCGCTTGTCCGGCACCGGCAGGTCGTCCAGCTTGCGCAGGAAGTCGAAGCCCTTGCCCTCGGGGTCGCCGAAGCCCACGAACTGCCAGAAGATCGGCAGCTTCGCCGCCTCGCACAGCGCCCGCTCGGCGGCCGGCTTGCTGTACGGGGCGCCGTCGGTCTGGAAGATGACGAAGGCCGGGTCGGTCGCGCCCGACTTCGTGTAGTGGTCGACGACGGCCTCGATGGCCCAGTGGTAGTTGGTGCGGCCCATGTGCCCGTAGGACTCGTGCAGCTCCTGGATCCGGCCGTCGTAGTCGCTCAGGTCGAGCTCGGCGGTGCCGTCGACGTCGGTGGAGAAGAAGACGACCGGCACGACGCCGTCGTCGTCCAGGTTGGCCGCGAGCCCCAGCGCCTGCTCGGCGAGGTGCTGGACGGTGCCGTCCTTGTAGTAGCCGCGCATGGAGCCCGACCGGTCGAGGACCAGGTAGACGGCCGCGCGCTGTCCGGCCAGGCCCTGCTTGCGCAGCGAGACGCCGGCGGACTTGTAGAGGCTCACCAGGCCGGGCGCGGTCTGCCGGACCTTCTCCAGGCTGACGGCCGGGGCGCCGTCACCGGCGGCCGTCATCGCGGGGGAGGGCTCGGGGTCCGGGCCGGGGGTGGGGTCGGGGAAGGGGCCCGGTGCGGGCCTCGGGGCCGGCTCCGGCTCGGGGACGGGCTTCGGGGACGGCATGGGGTGCGGCTGGGGCTCGGGCTCGGGGACCGGCTCGGGGACCGGCTGGGGCCGGGGCGGGCCGGGCGTGGGGATCGGGCCGAGCGGGCCGGGGTCGGGGACGGTGGGGCGGGTGCGGTCGGCGGTCTCGGCGGTCGGCTGGGCCGGGACGGACACGGCGGCGGCGGCGCTGTCGTCGGGCCCCGCACTCTGCTGAGGCAGGCTCGGTTCGTCGCGCCCGGCTGTTCTGGACCGGCCGAACGCGTTCCGCAGCAGACTCCGAATGCCCATGGGGAGATGTCCTTCATGTGTCTCGGGTGCGAGTGAATTGTCCGTAGTGCGGGGATAAATCCCCTGGCTGGCGACTACGTAAGGCTAGCCGTCAAGTCCGGTCCCGTCCCTTCACGCCCGACACGCCGTCAGTACGTGTCATCCCGGGGCATTGCGGTCTTCAGCGGTGCGTATCCGGTCATTCGTGATCGGGAATCCAGTTGCCGTGAAAGCCCAGCGGCACCCGCACCGGCAGATGGACGCGCGCCACGGGCCCGGCGGCGAAGTCCTGGGCGGCCAGCACCACCAGGTCCGTGGCGGCGCGCTCCGGCGCGTAGGCGTACGCCAGCACCCAGCCGTCGTCCTCGGCCGCGTGCGGCGCCGCGGGGACGAACACCCCCTCGCCCACGTCGCCGCCCGCCGGAACCTCGAACTCCACGCAGCCGCCGCGCTCCAGGTCGTACTTGAGCAGGGCGGTGTCCGCCTCCGCCGTCCGCTCGCGCATGGCGTAGCCGTAGCGGTGCCGCCGGCTCAGCCGGCGCGGGTCGACACGGGGGTACTCCACCGGGCGGTCGTCCACCCGCTGCCGGCGCACGGTCCCCGCGGCCAGGTCGACGGTCCAGCGCTCCAGGTGCGCCGTCCGCTCGCCGGGCCGGGGGCGGCCGGTGTCGAAGAAACGGTCGTAGCGGACGAGGTGCACGGTGATGAAGTGGCCGTCGTGCTCGAAGGCGTTCATGGGGTGGAAGACGAAGCAGGGGTCCGTCTCCAGCCAGCGCACCTCGTGCGCGGCCCCCTCGCGCGGCAGCACCCCCAGGCGGGCCGGCCGCCCGGGCACCCAGACCGGATGCGGGCCGTCCGCGCGGCCGTTCCCGGCGAAGACGACCGGGAGGTCGTACAGCAGCACGTACCGCTCGGTGAGCGAGAAGGCGTGCATCATCGGATGCCCCGGGACGGGGATCTCCACGTGCCGGCGGATCCGTCCGTCGACGCCGGCGACGACGTACTGCACATACGGCCAGGCCAGGCAGTAGGACACCGCGTGCAGCTCGCCGTCGCGCGGGTCGACGACGGGGTGCGCGGACAGCCCGCCCGGCAGCGTGCCGTGGAAGTCGAACGGCCCGATCGTGTAGAGCTCCGGGTCGAGCTCGTAGGGCAGGGTGCCGCCCTCGACCAGCGCCAGGCAGTGCCCGGCGAAGAACTGCACATGGGTGTTGGGCGCGAAGTCCATGTCCAGGTGGCGCGGGCCGTGCAGCAGCTTCTCGCCGAGCCGCCCGGCCACCGCGTCCGAGCGCACCCAGCGGTTGCGGTACCACTCGGCGCGGCCGTCGCGCAGCCGCACGCCGTGGATCATTCCCTCGCCGCCGAACCAGTGGTAGCCGGCCGGGTCGTCCACGTGCAGCGGGTTGGGGCCGTTGCGCAGGTAACGGCCGCGCAGGGACTCGGGAAGCGTGCCGGTCACCGGCAGGTCGACCGCCGTCGTCTCGTCCCGCACCGGCGCGTAGAGGCCGCTCAGATAGGGATTGGCCGCGCCGTGCCCGGGGCCGTGTGTCGTGCCGGTCATCTCGCCCACCTCCACCGGCCCTTCCCCGGCTGTCACCGGGCGGTGCCCCCACCGCGGAGCCGTCTTTTCACCATCCAGCGGAAGGCAGGGTTCGGCCAGCCTCCATCTGCGCGTCGGCTCGCCGTCATCCACCGCGGGTAACCGGCCCGAGCCGGGATTCGTTGCCGGGAACGCCGGGAGAAGAACAGGACACCGGCAGGACAAGAGCGGGGCAATAAACGGTCATAGGGCAACCCTGTCCGCCCGTTCCCGCCTCTTTATCGGTGACTATTGCCGGGACCGAACATGAGTACCCACCACGGGGGCAGGGAGTTGAGGGGCGCATGGGCCTGACCAGCCGGTCACTCTTGTACACGGTGGCGTTCGTCGCCATCGTGTGTGTGGGGCTCACGATATGGCTCTGGCCGAGGCTCGCCGGGCGGGGTCCGCTGCCCGTCCTGGGACGCCTCGGCGCGATCCTGGTGACCCAGTTGACGATCATGTCCACGGTGCTGCTCGCGGTGAATTCCGCCAACAGCTTCTTCGGCACCTGGGGCGAGCTGATCGGCAGGTACGACCGGTCGCAGGGACAGGTCACCCAGGGTGCCGCCGAGGCCGGCGGCAACGCCCGGGTCGACGCGGGCAAGGGCGGCCTGGTGCGCCCGGCGGGCTCGGAGGGCCTCGACCGGGCCGCGCTGCCCAAGGGCCCCCGGGACCGGGTCGGCGCGCTGGAGTCGGTGCGCCTGGTCGCCCGCCGGGCCAACGTGATCGAGCCCGCCTTCGTCTATCTTCCGCCGCAGTATTTCCAGAAGCAGTACGAGCGGGCCCGCTTCCCCGTCATCGTGGCCATCAGCGGCTATCCGGGCGGCATCAACAACCTTTCCCAGTATCTGCAGGTTCCGAAGACCGCGAGCGCCCTCATCTCCGAGCGCCGGATGCAGCCCACCATCGTGGTGATGGTCCGGCCGACCATCGCCCCGCCGCGCGACACCGAATGCGTGGACGTCCCCGACGGCCCGCAGGCCGAAACGTATTTCACCAAGGACCTTCCCGAAGCCCTCAGGAGCGCCTACCGGGTCGGCCACGAGGCGAGCGCCTGGGGCGTCATGGGCTATTCCTCGGGCGGCACCTGCGCCCTCGAACTGGCCATGCGACAGCCTGGGATCTATCCCGTCGCGGGCGCCCTGTCCGCCGATTACAAGATCAAGAATGATCTCACCACCGGAAAGCTCTTCGGCGACGACGAGGCGGGCCGCAAGCGGCAGCGCGAGCACGACCTGATCTGGCGGCTGAAGAATCTCCCTGTCCCGCATGTGTCGGTGCTCGTCACCAGCAGCGAAAAGGGCGAGAAGAACTACGAGGAGACGAAGAAGTTCCTCGCCGCGGTCAAGGAACCCATGACGGCCGCGAAGATCATCCTTCCGTCGGGCAGCCACAACTTCACCACATGGCGGCGGGAGATCTCCCCGACGCTGGAATGGATGGGAAAGCAGCTCACCTTCCCGCAGGACACGGCGGACAAGCAGAAGCCGGGCGACAAGCGACGCGAAGAGGAAAAGAAGAAGGAAGAGCAGAAGAAGGAGGAGGAGAAGAAGCGCGCGGAGGAGGAGAAGAAGAAGAGCGCCGAGGACGGGGCGTCCAAGGACGAGGCGGAGCAGGACGGCGACCGGCCGGTCGGCGAATGACCCGGCCGACCCGGCTGACCCGGCCGACCCGGCGGTCTCACACCGCCGCGGGACCGGCGGGCGGGGGTGCCGCCGAGATCGTGCAGGAGAAGAGCAGCTCGTCGTCCTGATGCCCGCTGACGCGGGTGACGAAGGACCCCGACGCGTCCGGGTCGTCGCGGTCGGCGGCTATCCGTACGGGGCTGTCCAGCTCCGCGTAGCGGTGGAAGGCGCCGGTCAGGGACGCGGGGAAGACCACCGGGTGCGGGGCCAGGGCGGTGGCGGCCTGCCGGGCGGCCTCCAGCAGCACCATGCCGGGGATGTGGTCGACGGGGTGGTCGAAGAGTATGGGGTGCCGGCCGTCGGCCCGCAGCAGCCAGCGCCCCGGGCGGTCCCGGTCGTCGCCGCCCAGGACCACGTCGAAGACCGATGCGCGCCCCACGTGTTCGGGCGCCACGGGCGGTGAGCCCGCCTCGGTGGGGGTGCCCGGCAGTCGGGGGCCGCGGATCCTGCGGTAGACCTCCGGTGAGGTGCAGGTGAAGGACGCGCTGCCGGTCGCGGCGACCGCGCCGTCGCGGTGGACGACGACGTCGTAGCGCATGCCGGTCAGGACCCGCCCCCGCCGCCGTACCTCCGAGCAGCGGACGTCCAGCACCAGCTCGGCGGGCGCCGCCCCGATCGCCAGATGCTCGGTGTGGACCGTGTAGTCCAGGTGCCACATCAGGAACTGGTAGCCGAGGGGCACGTCGAACTCCGCGTGGGCCAGGAGCGAGCCGACCTGGCGGACCGTCTCGGCGACCATCATGGGGTCGTGCCACCCGCCGCTCACCGGCGTGAAGAAGCTGTGCCCGCGTGGCCATTGGGCGCGGACGCGAAAGCGCTCGTCGTCCACTCGGCTCCACCCGGTGAGCAGCACCTCGGCCACGGCCGCGCGATGGACGAACTCGCGGGGCACCGTCGTCGTCAGCCGGGGCAGATCGGGCGCGAAGGACCCCGGCACGGTCGTGGACGGGTACATGTTTCCCCCTCAGTGGATAAGAAGAGCGGGCCGGATGGCCGCCAATGTCAAGGTGCGCGCCATCGGGTTTTCTTTTAAAGTGCTACGGTTTCCCCGGCCAACGCCCTCCGGGGGGCCAAGATACAAGGCGGTTGACGGCCGATCAGCCCCGATGTGAGTTACCTCTCGCGTGCGGAACATCCGGACGGGACGGTTTAATTTCGAGGCTCTTCCCCCAACAATGGAGGTTGATTGTGGCCGCTCCGCTGAGCCGGATACGACTGGCCGCCGTCAATATCGACGGCGTGCTTCTCAATGACACGTTCAGTCCGATGATCCACCGCTTCGTCACCCGTCGCGGCGGGCGCTACACCGCCGATGTCGAGCGGGCCGTCTTCTCCCAGCCGCAGCTGGTGGCCGCCCGCGCCATGGGCGAGGCGGCCGGCCTGGACTGGGCCCCCGAACGCGTTCTCGAGGCCTATTTCGAGGAGCGCGCCGACTACCTCGCCGGCGACCCGATCCGCCTCCTCGACGGAGCCCTGGACCTGCTGCACCGGCTGCGCGCCCTCGGGCTGCGCACGGTCTGTTACGGCGGACTCGACGCCTCCCACTTCACCCGGTACCTCGGAGCGCACGCCGCGCTCTTCGACGGCCCGGGGTATGTGTGCACCAACGATTTCCGGCCAGGCATCACCGAGATCGCCGAGGGCGTCTTCGGACTGCGCCCCGACGAGGCGCTGTTCATCGACGACGTCGCCCGCGTCGCGGAGACGGCGCGCACCCTCGGCACCGCCTTCATCGGCCACCCCTCCGGTTTCCCGCACGGCTTCCAGGGCGAGCTGATGCGCGCGGCGGGCGTGCGGCACGTGGTCGGTTCACTGTCCGCGATCGACGAGCCGCTGCTGCGCGCGGTCGACGCGGAGGCCGAGGCCGGAACCCTGTGGTCGGGGTCCGGCGCAGACGAGGAAGAAAAAGGGTACGCATGATGGCCGGTGAGCACGGGCTGCTCCGGGGCAGGGTCGCACTGATCACGGGAGCCAGCAGCGGCATCGGCGCCGCGTCCGCGCGGGTGTTCGCGCGCGAGGGGGCCACGGTGGTGCTGGCCGCCCGGCGCGAGGACCGGCTGCGCGAGCTGGTGGAGGAGCTGCGGGGCACGGGCGCCGAGGCCGCGTACGTGGTCACGGACGTCTCCCGGCGCGAGGACACCCGGCGCGCCGTGGGCTTCGTCCTCGAGCGGTACGGACGGCTGGACTCGGCGTTCAACAACGCCGGCTGGGGCATGGGGCGCACCCCGCTGCACCTGATGGACGACGCCGCGTACGACAGCATCATGGACGTCAACGCCCGCGGCGTGTGGAACTGCCTGCGCGACGAGATCGCCGCGATGCTGGCCAACGGCGGCGGCACGATCGTCAACAACAGCAGCGTCGGCGGCCTGTTGGCGACGCCGGTCGCGGCCCCGTACGTGGCGGCCAAGCACGCGGTCATCGGCTTCACTAAGGCGGCCGCCGCGGAGTACGCCGCCCAGGGGATCCGGGTCAACGCCGTGGCCCCGGGCACCACCCGCAGCGAGGTCGTCGCGGACTGGTTCGCCCAGAACCCGGGCATCGAGGAGGCGCTGCACGCGGCGACGCCGCAGCCCCGCACGGCGGAGCCCGAGGAGATCGCCGAGGCCGCCGCCTGGCTGCTCAGCGACCGGGCGTCCTTTGTCACCGGCGCCACCGTGCCGGTGGACGGCGGATTCACCATGGTGTGATTCGGCCACTGTGATTCGACCTGGCGGAAGACATTCCCCAGGGTGAGAATTGCGCCAGATTGCGAGGCCGGGCTTGATAGGATACGGACTCGCCGGTTTGATTTCGGGGGCGACAACCGCACCAGGGGGGTGCACCCGTCGTCCTCGCCGCCGACTTGCGGCGAAGAGACCCAATTGATCCGGAGGCAACCGTGGCAAAGCAGGACCGTGCGATCAGGACTCGCCAGTCCATTCTGGAAGCGGCCGCGGTGGTGTTCGACGAGCGGGGCTACGACGCCGCCACCATTACGGAGATCCTGGCGCGGGCCGAGGTGACCAAGGGGGCGTTGTATTTCCACTTCGCCTCCAAGGAGGAACTGGCGCTCGCGGTGATAGACGCCCAGATGTCGACCGTCCCCGATCCGTCCGACCTGGCCGGCACCTGCAAGATGCAGCAGCTGGTCGACATGGGAATGATCTTCGCCTGTCGAATGGTCGAGGACCCGCTGCTGCGCGGCAGCGTCCGGCTGACGCTCGAGCACGGCTCGTCGAACCTCAACCGCGCCAGCCCCTTCAACGGCTGGACCGAGGTGCACACCCGGGTCCTGGTGGAGGGCAAGGAGCGCGGCGAGGTGCTGCCCCATGTGGTGCCGGGCGACACCGCCGAGCTGATCGTCGGCGCGTACGCGGGCATCAACACCATGTCCCAGGCGGTCACCAACCGCGCCGACCTCGAGCGCCGGGCCATCGTGCTCTATGAGCACCTGATGCCCAGCGTGGCGGTGCCCTCGGTGCTGGCCCGGCTCGACATGAGCCCCGGCCGCGGTCCCCGCGCGCTGGCGCTGGCCGAGGCCGAGCGAACCGCGGGCCGGGCGGAGGACGGGCAGCTGATCGCCGCCGGCTGACGGGGCGGATCCGTTCCGGGAAGCGGCCCGGACCCGCCGGCGGCCCTGCGGCGAGCCATCAAACCGACTCGACGGTATGGAGTGCTCGCGGGGGCCGTGCGGGGTCACCGGACCGCGGCCGGCTCCGCCTCCGCGCGGCCGGCCGAGTCCAGGATCTCCAGGGCGACCCGCAGGAGGGCGGCACGCTTGTCCTCGGGGTCGCCCTTCACGCCGTCCAGGGCGAAGGTTCCGAAATGGACCGTCAGCAGGGCGCTGGAGGACCGTACGGAGCTCTCCAACGCCCCGTCACCCGACTGGATGAGCGTGGAGACGGCGGTCACCCGCCGGCGCAGCGTCTCGCCGATGGTCAGCTCGCGCAGCGTCGCCTGGTTCTCCTGCAGGATGCGGTAGATCGGGGCGGCGTCCCGCAGGGCCGCGCTGTAGCGGCGCAGTAGTTCGCGCTTGGTCTCCAGGGTGGGGGGCTGGGCCTCGCCCCAGGCGATGAGCTCGTCGACGGGCCGCCCGAGCTGCTCGGAGAGGGCGCCGAGGATGTCCTCCTTGGTCTTGAAGTGGTAGTACAGCGCGGCCTTGGTGACCCCGAGCTCCTCGGCGATCTCGCGCAGCGACGTCTTCTCGTAGCCCCGTGACACGAACAGGTCCAGTGCCGTCTTCTGGATGCGCTCGCGGGTGTCGCTCTTGCGGGGCTGTGGCGTGCTGCCCATGGGCTCACTCTCCTGCTGTCCGTCGTCCGTCGCACATGTACTCAACTAACCCGCTGGCAAGTAAGTACAGGTGGGCCTCCCGCACACGTTAGGGGAGAAAGATCGTCCTCCAGGACCTGATCGGCACGGGGTTACCGCCCGACACCGGTACTCCAGGGGGCGTAGGGGCGGTGGTCGCGGCGCCCGCCGTCCTCCTGCCGGGCACTCGGGGCGATGCCGCCCCCGCGGCGGCGCCGGACGGGCGTGAACAAAACTCTCCGCTGGTCACCGTGTTCGCGGTCAACCGATCGACGTGATGCGGCGTCACCCGGCCGCCGCTGGCCGGTTCCTTGTGGCCGGGATTTTTCGTTGAGCGGTCTCTTACCTGTCGACAAGTAAGTAAAAAGCATACTTGACGCCCGGTTAGGGGCTGCATACTCTTCCGGCGGAGCTGGCTGGCCTGGCGGCAAGTACGAAAAACGCGACTGGACCGAGGGGATGGTGGCGTCGGGATGGCACGAGTCATTGCTGCCGCGATCGACTACTACGCCGTACACGACTACGACGCGGTGGGCCACGAGGTGGACGGCGGTGCGGCCGAGGAGCCCGTCCCCGCGGTCTTCGAGGGGCTGAGCGTCCCGGTGCGGACCGCGGCCTCGTTGCTCGGGCTGACGCCGTGGACCGTCGCCCACCTCATAGAACGCGGCGAATTGCGCAGCGAACGTGGCGGGCAGTATCGCTACGTCACGCTGACCAGCATTTTTTCCTATCGAAGGCTTGCCCGTTGATTCCGATTTCGCGGTAGCGGCGCCCACTGGCTCGAATGAGTGAAAGCCTGAGTAATGCCCGGAACTTCCCGAATGGGCCGGAGTTATTCAGAACGCTTTCTCAGTGGGGGCGCTACTCGATCGAAAGGCAATTGACGTGCTCAAGAAGGTACTCGCGACGACCGCCCTGACGGCTTCCGCGGTCGGCGCCATCGCCTCCCCCGCGATGGCCATCGGCAACGACCAGGATGTCTTCAACGCCAACGGTGCGAAGACCGGCTACGGCAACACGCACACCGGCGGCAAGGAAAGTCCGCAGATGAGCCTGATCCAGGGCACGCTGAACAAGCCGTGCCTGGGCATCGGGAAGATCAACGCGCAGGGCCTGCTCGGTGCGGTTCCGATCAACCTCCAGGACATCCCGATCCTGACGTCCCAGCAGCAGCAGCAGTGCACCGACAACTCCACGATCAACGACGGCGACGACCCGCTGTCGCACATCCTGGACGAGATCCCGATCATCTCGGGCAACGGCTCGGGTAACGCCGGCCCGCTCTTCGGCGAGTACGGTCACGGTCACTGACCGGAGTCCGGACCACTGGGAATTCCCCCTGCGGCGGGTGTGCGGGACCCGCCGCAGGGGGTTTCCCTATGGTGTGGAAAAAAGAATAGGGCCGGGTATTACCGTGGGCCGAATGAATGAAGCCCGATAACCTTTGCGGACCGCTTCGGGTTAGACATGGTGTTCTCTGTCATTCGTCGGCCCGGTCGGCTCGGAGCGAAGGAACAACTGTGATCAAAAAGGTAATGGCCGCGGCCGCGCTCGCCGTCTCCGCCGTCGGTGGGGCCGCCGCTCCGGCCATGGCGGCCGGCGGAGGCGGTGACTCCAATGACACCTACAACGCCAACGGCGCCACCCAGATGTACGGCAACACCTGGACCGGCGGCTATATGAGCCCTCAGATGGGCCTGATCAACGGCTCGTTCAACAAGCCCTGCATCGCCATCGGCAAGGTGGGTCTCCAAGGGGTCCTCGGGGCGGTCAGCCTCCAGGACATTCCGATCCTGTCCTCGCAGCAGCAGCAGCAGTGCACAGAGAACTCCGTCATCAACGACGGCGACGACCCGCTCTCGCACATCCTGGACGACGTCGCGATCATCTCCGGCAACGGTTCCGGCAACGCGGGCGGACTGTTCGGCCGGCTCGGCGGGCACGGCAAGCACCGCCGCCACTGACCGGGGCGCGCCCCGCACACGAGAGCCGCCCCCCGGCGATCCCGGGGGGCGGCTCTCCGTGTCACCGGCGGCCGGCGCGTCCGTCGCGGACGGCGGCGGCGCGGTCAGCCCTCGTAGTAGGCGGTCAGCCCTCGTAGTAGACCGTGAGCACGGCGCCGCCCACGTCCACCCGTCGCCGGCCCAGCCGTTCGCCGCGGCGCAGCGCTCCCAGGCATGTGCGGAACATGCCCATCTCCTCGTCGGTCAGCACCGCGGCCGCCAGGTCGAGGAGTTCGTCGACGCTCCGGTCGGTGAGCACTTCGGGCAGGTCGCCGGAGAGCAGGACGACGGATTCCCCGGTGCGTCCCCGGACGACGGCATTGGACGTCGAGCCACCACTGACAACGAGCACGCATTCCCCCTGGCCTCGGCAGATCGAGACGATAGCCGGGAGCGGGCATGATCCTCGGCCGGACGGGAATATTCGCTGGATTCAACCATCCCGGGAACCGGGGGAGTTGAGGGCGGCGTCCGTGACGCCGGGATGCCGGGGAAACGGCCGGTTCAGTCCTGTGAGGGTGACTCCTTGGGCGCGCGTTCGAGCAACGACTCGACCAGCGCCGCCACATGCCGGCGGTCGTCGGAGGACAGCCGCTGGACACTCGCGATCAGCAGGTCGACCTCGGGGTCCGGCGGGGACTGCGGGGCGTCCTGGCTCGCGGGGTAGAGGTGGATGCCGCAGGCCTCGGCGGCGGCCCGGCGCACGGTGTCCAGGGGCAGGTCGAGCCCCCGCGACAGCCCCTCGAGCGTGGCGGGCTGCGGCATGCGCACCAGGCGTTCGGCGGTGGCCAGATGGTGCACGGTCGAGCGGGGGATGCCGCCCCTGCGGGCGACCTCTCCGTAGGACCACCCCTGCCGGTCCAGGCGCTGTCTCATCAACTGCTGCAGTGCGTTGGCCACTGACGGTCGCTTCCTGCTCTCGGCGGTTCGGCTCTCGGCTGGCCCGTCCCTCGGGTGGAACCGATTCTACGGGCGGCGTCCAGACGAACCGCTTGCGCGGGGCGGACGCCCGCCGCTAGTGTCCAATCTCGTTGGACAAGCCGTCCGACCGCATCGGACGCGAGGCCGGGGGGTCCTGCCCGTGCCCGAGAGCGCAGTACGTGACACACCATCCCGGAGGGGGACGACCATGCTCGACGCGCATGAGCTCGAGGCCGAGTCCGCTGAGCTGCTGCCGGGCCGTGAGGCCCTGGGCAAGCTGAAGTTCAGCTTCACCCGCACCACGAACGTCACCAAGCACGTCGCCAATGTCTCGGCGCACAACTCCTCGACGGCGCTCAACGTCTGCTCGCCGGACGCCGTGGCCCAGTCCGCGGCCGGTCAGTCGATCGCCATCCAGCAGTAGCACCCCGCGGCGGTAGTACACCGCGGCCGCACGCCGTCGTAGGCGACAGGCGTGCAACAGAACGTCATCAGAGGTGTCCGCGGGCCGCACCGGTCGCACGGCACGTCGTTGCACACGTCGTTGGTACAGAAAGGCACAGCCATGAGCATGAACCCGATCGAGCTCGAAGCCGAGTCCGCCGAGCTGCTGCCGGGCCGTGAGGCCCTGGGCAAGCTGAAGTTCAGCTTCACCCGCACCACGAACGTCACCAAGCACGTGGCCACCGTCCACGCGCACAACGAGTCCCTGGCCGTGAACGACAGCTCGCCCTGGGCGGTCGCGCAGTCCGAGGCGAGCCAGGCCATCTCGATCAAGCAGTAGCCCGGCCCACGCACTCGGCGGGCCGCGTCCAGGGGAAGGCGCGGTCCGTCGACAGGGGGGACAACAGGCGGTTTCGCCGAGGGGGAGGACGTGGATGACGGTGGTCGGGGACCACGAGGCCGGCCGCAGTCGCCATCACGCCATCGGCGAGACCGCGACGCTCCAGATCGACACCGGGATGTCCGGCGTCCGGACAGGGGACGCCGGAGCCCCGGTGCCGGGGCCCGGCGGCTTTCCGTACACCGCCGCCCCGGAGGCGTACGGGGCCGGGGAGCCCGAGGACGTCACCCGCCGGCTGCCGCTCGCGCGGCCGCCGGAGCCCGAGCCGCGGTCCGAGGCCGAAGCCGTCGTCCCGCGGCTCGGCGCCGGGCTGCGGCTGCACGGCGAATACCAGGGCTCGGGCTTCAACGAACCCAAGTACATCGCCCGGCGCGGCGACGGCCAGGTCGTACAGCTCTCCAGGCTGCTGCACCTGGTCGCGTCGGCCATCGACGGCGTGCGCGACATGCGGGCGGTCGCGGCCGAGGTCAGCGCCGGATACGGACGCGAGGTCAGCGGCGAGAACATCGCCTACCTGGTGGAGAAGAAGCTCGAGCCGCTCGGCATCACCGTGCCGCAGGGCCAGGAGAGCGACGAGGTCCACGGCCCCCGCTCGGACCTGCTGCTGAGCCTCAAGGGCCATCGGGTGATCTTCAACGAGAAGCGGGTCGCCGTCATCGCCCGCTCGCTCGCCTGGCTGCACCGCCCGCCCGTCGTCGCGACCGTGCTGTCCCTGGCCGTCGCCATGGACGTGTGGCTCTTCGGCTTCCACGGCGCGATGGAACCCGTACTCAGCGTCCTCGACCAGCCGTTGCTGCTGCTCGTGGTCTTCGTGCTCACCGTCGCCTCGCTCGTGTTCCATGAGTTCGGGCACGCCTCGGCGTGCAGATACGACGGCGCGCATCCCGGCTGCATCGGCTGCGGCATCTTCCTGATCTGGCCGTCCATGTACACCGACGTCACCGACGTCTACCGCATCGGGCGCGCCGGGCGGATCCGTACCGACCTCGGCGGCGTCTACTTCAACGTCGTCTTCATGCTGCTGCTGACCGGGGCGTACTTCGTCACCGGCCAGCCGTTCCTGCTCTGCGCCGTCTACCTCGGGCACTTCGAGGTGCTCGAACAACTGATGCCGGCCGTACGGCTCGACGGCTACTTCATCCTCGGCGACCTCGCCGGCGTCCCGGACCTCTACGGCAAGATCAAGCCGATCCTGCTCAGCATGATCCCGGGCCGCAAGCCCGATCCCGCCGTCGCCGACCTCAAACGCAAGACGCGCGTCATCGTCACCACCTGGGTGTTCACCATGGTGCCCTTCCTGCTCGGCGAGCTCTGCTACGCCCTGTGGAACCTGCCCCGCCTGGTCGCCACCGGCATCCGCTCGCTCACCCAGCAACTCACCGGCACCTACGAGGCGTTCGCGGCCGGCGAGCTGCCGGCCGGGCTGGCCGGAGTGCTCGGCAGCCTCATGCTGATCGTTCCGCTGGCCGGCATGACGTACCTGTCCATCCGCCTCTCGGGACGGCTGGGCCGCAACGCCCTGCGCTACACGGCCGACCGCCCCCGCCTGAGGGTCGGGCTCGTCCTGGGCGTGGGGGCCGTCGCCACGACCCTCGCCTACGCCTGGACCAGCGGCGTCACGCCCAAGCCGCTGCCGCCCGCGCCGCCGATCGCCCCGATCCTGCAGCCCCACGTGCCCACCGCCCCGGCCTCCCCGAGCCCCACCCTGCCGGGTCACGACCCGTCCAAGGAGAACGAGCCGGGTGTCTGGGCGCCGGACGGCGCGGCCCCGGTCGTGACGCCGCTGCCCTGGCGCACCCCGCCGGCCGCCCCCGGACTGCCGACGCCGGTGCCCGCCGCGGTCCCCGCCCCGCCGGGCGCCCCGGCCGCCGCACCCGCCCCGGCCGCACAGCCCACGCAGGCCCCCGTGCCCGTCGTCCTCCCGCCCACCATGCCCCCCGCGCTCCCGCCCGCCCTGCCGCCGAGCGCCCCGCCCAAGCCCGCACCGGCGCCCACTGCCACGGCCGCGCCCTCCCCGGCCGCGTCCCCGACGCCCGCCCCGGCCCCGGAGCCGTCGGCGAGCCCGTCCGCGGCGGCCACCACCCCGGCGCCACCCGCGCCGGCCACGTCGCCGCCATCGTCACCGTGAACCGCGGTGAGTCACCGTGAACCGTTCCAGGAGAAGACCGTGAAGCCTGCGAAGTCCCGTACCTCCCGTCACTTCCTGCGCCTCGGCCTGCTGGCCGCCGGCCTCGCCGCGGTCGCCACCGCGGGCCCGGCCCAGGCCGCCGAGGCGGTCGCCATCGCGCACGACGGCGTCCGCACCACCGCCGACCACCGCCACCACACGCAGTTCCGCGACAGCTTCTCCGTCCGCCAGCTCGGCACGGTGGCCGCCGCCCGCGTGGACAACCGGGCCGTCGCCCGCTCGGCGGGCTGCACCGCCGACGACGCCTGCCGGTCGGTGGCCCTGTCCTTCCAGATCGTCACGCTCTCGGGCGAGCACGTCCGGCTCGCCGCCGTGAACAACGGCCGCGCCGTCAACGACCACTGCACGGGCTGCCAGACCCTCGCGGGCGCCTACCAGTTCGTCCTCTCCACCCCGAAGGCCACCCGCCTCACCCCGGCCGCCCAGCGCCGCCTCGCCGACATCCACCGCCGCCTGGACGCCCTGGGCGCCTCCCGCCTCCCGGCGGCCGACCTCAGGAAGAAGACCGACGCCCTGGCCGCCGAGGTCGCCTCCGTCCTCGCCGCCCCGTCCTCGACGACCGCCGACCGCTCGGCCCGGCCCACCGTCAAGGTCCACCGCCAGCTGGACGGCTGGCCCGGCCGCTGACGGCACGCGGGCCCCGCCTGCGCGATAATCCCGATCATGAGGCTCACCGGGTCGCACCAGCGGCTGCTCGCCGATCTGGCCGCCGTCGGGGCGTCGTACCCGCTCGCCCTGTCCGGCGGCCACGCCATGGGGGCGCACGACCTGGTGGACCGCCCGTGCCGGGAGGTGGAGCTGGCCACCGACAGCCCGGTGCCGATGGAGGACATCGCGGCGGTCGTCCGCTCCGGGCTGACCGAGCGCGGCTGGCGGGTGAGCGGGGCCGACACCGCCCCGCTCGGGGCCCGGCTCCTGCTGACCGACGCCACGACCGGGGAGGAGCACACGGTGGTCCTCCTCAAGGAGACGGTGTGGCGGCCGCCCGTCCGTACGGAGTACGGGCTCGTCCTCGCCGCCGAGGACGTCGTCGGCACCCGTGTGCGCGCCCTGGCCGACCGGGGCCTGGCCCCGGACCTCGTCGACGTCCGGGCCGCCTCGGCCCGCTGGTCCCTCCCCGAGCTGGAGGAGTTCGGCCGCCGGCACGCCTCCGACACGTTCGATCCGGCCGATCTCCAGGCCCGCCTGGAGGCGGCCGACTGGATCGACGACGGCGAGTTCGCCGCCTACGGTCTGGACGCCGCCGCCACCGAGGGGCTGCGCCGCTGGGCCCACGGCTGGGCCACCGAGATCGCGGAGCGGATCGCCGAGGAGACGCCGTACGAGGACGAGGACGAGGACGGCAGCGGAGACGGGGACGACGGCGGGGACGACCGCGGAAACGGCTGACCGGCGGCCCGCTCAGGGGCCGGCGGGCCGCTCAGGGCGATCCGGGCGGTTCTCGCGGCGGCGCAGTTCCTCGTTGAGCCGCAGGGCCTCCTCGAGCTGGTCCTCGAGGATGATGATGCGGCAGGCGGCCTCGACCGGGGTGCCCTGGTCGACGAGCTCGCGGGCGCGTGCGGCGATGCGCAGCTGGTAGCGGGAGTAGCGGCGGTGGCCGCCGCCGGATCTCAGCGGGGTGATGAGCCGGGCCTCGCCCAGGGCCCGCAGGAAGGCGGGCGTGGTACCGATCATCTCGGCGGCGCGGCCCATGGTGTAGGCGGGGTAATCGTCGTCGTCGAGATTGCCCGCGGCGTTCTTTCGGGCCTCTGGAGCCATGCGGGGACCCTATCGGCTGGCGGAGAACGATGTCTATCGCGGCCGTTGCAGGTTTGGGCCGGTGAGGGCCTTGTGCCGCGTGGTCCCCGTCCCCGGACGGGTGCGGCCGCGCCGTCGGGCGGGGCGGGGGCGAAGGATTTTCGAGCGATGAATATCTCTTGCGGCGGCGACAGAAATTACGTGTTCGCCGGCGCCGGTATTTCCGGCGCGAACCCGCCGGTCCGGGAAATCTCTATACGGCGGCGGATGGCGCGTGCTACTGTCGATTTCAGTTGCAGTTGTGGTTCCCATAGCCTCGGATGTCTGTCTGCCGTCTTTTTGTCGGTGGCGGCTTCTAGTACCCCGGAGTTCTCCGGATGGGGCGATCGCGGCGACGCGAGGCTCACGAGGTGTGAGTCCAAGGCATTTCCCCGAAGGAGAAAAACATGGCCACCGGTACCGTGAAGTGGTTCAACGCGGAAAAGGGCTTCGGCTTCATCGAGCAGGACGGCGGCGGCGCCGACGTGTTCGCCCACTACTCGAACATCGCCACCCAGGGCTTCCGTGAGCTGCAGGAGGGCCAGAAGGTGAGCTTCGACGTCACGCAGGGCCAGAAGGGCCCGCAGGCGGAGAACATCGTCCCCGCCTGATCCCTTCAGGCGTTGCAACGCCGGGGCCCGCATCTTGGGTGCGGTCCCCGGCGTTTGCTGTTTGTACAGAAATTCCTCGGCGTACGCGTGTCGGGACGTCGCGACGGCCGAATGCGCTCGATATTTTAATTCGACCCGTTCGTGTGATTTCCTGCACGGCCTGTAGCGGGGAATTTCCCGTGACGCCGACTCTTCCTCCCATCCTGATGAGGCACCATGCGATGCGTGATCGCTCGTTTTCCCTTCGACTTCATCAAGAGTGAGGTGCAGACGCTGATGTCCGGCGTCGAGCCCGAGGACGCCACCGGCCCCTGCGCCGTCATCGACGACCGCACCTATCCCGTCAAGCAGGTCGGCCAGGTGATCACCGGCCTGGACCGGCGGGACTTCACGGCGCTCGAGCTCACCCGGGCGCTGAGCCGTCTGGGGTTCACCTGTGTCACCGCTCCCGTCGCCGGCCGGCTGGGCCCCGTCACCGACTTCTGACGGCCCCGGGCGTCACGGCGTCCGCCCCGCGAGCGGCACGGAGCATCGCGACCGCCATGACCAGGGCCCACGCGTCCACCGCGAAGGCGGCGACGCGTTCCAGGCCGCCCAGCCCGGTCCCCGGGTCGGCCTGGGCGAAGAACATCCCCGCCGCGGCCACCGCGACGGCGGCCAGGGCGAGCGAGACGCCGCGCAGCCTGCCGAACAGGGACCGGCCGGGGACGAGCCCCGTGCAGAGGAGCCCGAGGTTCCCCAGGCCCATGATGAGCAGCGCCCCCAGCACGTGGACGTTCTCGTCGGCGTCCGCGGGCACCAGGCCGACCAGGACCCAGCCCCCGGCGTTGACGGCCATGAGTATTCGGGCGGTCACCGCCGCCCCGCCGCGTCCCCAGCAGGCGCCGGCCAGCAGGGTGCCGGCGAGCAGCAGGACGCCGTGCAGCACGAACGAGGCGTTCATGGCGTCGTGCCAGGGTGAGCAGACGTACCGGGGCCGGGACGCGTCCCAGGTCCCGCAGTGGATGTTGCCCAGGTCGCTGATGTTGTTGGCCGCCCAGCTGTAGGGCGTGCGCCAGCCGGCCTCCACGACGAGCTGGACGACGAAGAACTGCGCGATGGCGACGATCCATACGACCGCACCGGCCTTCGCTGCCGGTGGGACGAGGTCGCCGGAGCGCGGCGCGGGTCTCGGTTTCACGATGTGCCTTTCAGGGCCGCCGACTTGAGCCACGTGCGTTACGTGAGTCGTTTGCGTCCCGTCAACGCTCTCAGCCGGCGCCACCCCGGCACATCGCTGCGCGGAGGGAACCCGGAATCCCCCTGTCGAGCGAGCCGGGACCGGCTCGCGCGGGGGACCGGGCGCCTCAGCGCGGTGACCTCGGCCCCGGCAGCGGCAGTTTGCTCGTCACCGCGTCCATGCGCGCGGTCGTCGCGCCGGCGGAGGCGGCCGCCCCGACGAGTTGCCGCACCGAGGCCATGAGGAGCTCGCCGTCCGACCGGGCCGTGGCCTGTTCGCAGGTGTGGCCGACGCCCTCCAGCTGGGTGGTGAACCTCTTCCAGTGCGACTGGGCCTGCGGATCGGGCACCCGGAAGTAGTCCCCGGCGTCCCGTGAGATCCGGAGGAACGAGGCGCAGTAGGGGCGGACCCGGGATTCCTCGATCGTGCCCTTCCCCTGGACGAGAAGCGCCGTGAACGCGCGGGAGGTGGTCATGAAGCGGCCGACCAGGTCCTCTCCGCCGTAGGCGTACCAGATGATCACCTGGATCTGCCGGGTCCGGTCGGACACGGGCACGTCCGGCGTTCGTGCGAGCGAGGTCGTGCCCGGCCGTGAGGTCTGCCGCGGCGTGTCCGCCATCGCCGTCGCGGTGACGCCCAGCGCGGCGGCGCACAACGCACCCACCCAGACGCGGCGGGCGGCGGTCCCGCGCCCCCGCCCACCGGGCGGCCGCGCGGGGGCCGCGCTCCACGCCGACGGCCACCGTGCGCTCCGTACCGCCGCCACGGCCGCCACCGCCATGGCCGCGACGACGGCGGTGAGCGCGCCGAGCAGGAGGGCCGGGCCCAGGAGGTAGTGGAAGACCGGCCAGGACATGTCGGGTCGCCAGCCGCAGGTCCGTACGAGCGTGTTCAGCGGCTGGACGCATCCGTCGGAGGAGGCGAGGACGAACGTCCCGGCGAAGGCCACCGCCGTCGCGGCCTGGGCCGCGATGAGCGCCGTGAGCAGCCGGAAGCGGCGCGCCCGCGCGCTCGCGACGAGGGCGGCCGTGGCCGCCGCCGCGCCCAGGGCCACCAGCGCCCACGCGTAGTAGCCGACCGCGAAGTGCCGCGTCAGCTGCCCGGGCGCCGGCTGCCGGGTGTGCAGGACGGCCATCACGGCGACGAGGGCGGACCAGCCCGAGGCGCCGCCGAGGACGCCGGCGAGCAGTACCCCGCGCAGCGACGGCACCGCGTCCTCCGGCCGGTCCGGCGCCTCCTCGTCGCCGCCCTGCACGGCGCCGCGTACCCAGGCGGGCGTGGTGGCGGCGGGGCGGATCACCCAGGCGAGCAGCGGGACGATCCACAGGGCCGCGACCGCCGGGAGGGTGAGGGGGCCGCCGGCCACCTGGCCCAGGTTCACCATGGCCGCGACGGGTGTGGTCCGGTACGCCTCGGGGATGGACTCCAGTGCCGAGGCCTCGTACAGCCTGGTGAGGTCGAGGGGCGTTCCCATGGCGAAGAACGTGCCGCTGCGCTGCCACCACGCGAACCACGCCGACAGCACCAGGCACATGGCGGCCAGGCCGAGCAGCATCGCCGGGCGGATCGTCCGCCCCCGCCACACCCGGACCCACAGGTGGGCGCACTGCGTGGTCCACCAGACGATCACCCCTCCGGCGAGCACCACCAGGGCGAGCACCTCGGGCCGGGCGGGCAGCCAGCGGAAGAGGGTGACGTCGTCCACGACCAGTTCGCCGACGGCCATCCCGGCCCCCAGCCACAGCCCCGCGCGCACGCCGGAGGGCACGCGGCGGGCGGTGAGCACGGCGTGGGCCACGCTCCGCCACAGGGCGATCCCGACCACCGCGGTGATCAGACCGGCCGAGAGGAGCACCCTCACATGCTCCGCCCACAGGCCGTTCCACCGGGATGTCGCGCTCTGGGCCTGGTAGTTGATCAGTGTGGCGGCGGCTCCGGTGAGGAACAGCGGCAGCGCCCGTATGCCGAACAGCGCCGCCGAGTCGGTGAGGGAGTCCCGGCGCAGGTCCCACCGCGGGTGCGTGCGCCAGAGCTCGGCGAAGGCCGCGAGCGCCCGCCGCGCCGCGCCCCGCGGCGGCGGGGGCGTCGCGACGGCCCAGCCACGGGGGTCCGCGCCCCAGCGCATGGCGGCGCGGTCCGCGTAGATCTCCCGGTGGCGCAGCACGTCCGCGCGCGCCAGGTGGACCAGCACGACCATGAACGCCATGAGCGCGACGCCACGGGTCAGGGCCGGGAGCTCGGCGGGGCGGAGCATGGGCGACATCCGCACGGCGGACCGGACGAAGTACGCCACGGCGGGCACGAGCACCACGACGACGAACGCCCGCCACACCGCGACGGTGACGTAGGTGACGGTCACGTCGCCATGGCGGATGTGGGCCATCTCGTGCAGCAGCACCGCCCGGAAGCCCTCCGGGGCGGTGCGCCGGCGGGCGAGCAGGCCACCGTGCAGGCACACGGTCGGGCGGCGGTTGCTGCCGAACACCACGGCGCCGGTCGAGGCCGCCGCCGGATCGACGACGACACGCGGTACGCGGGCCAGCCCCGCCACCGCCGCGAACTCCTCCAGCAGACGGCCGATCGCGCCGTCGTGGTCGATCGCCGCCAGCGGCACGACCCGGCCGCGCCGCGCCTTCCAGGCGGGCAGGCCCCAGAACAGCAGACAGGCCACGGCCAGCAGCAGGGCCGGCCAGGCGAGGCTCACCCACCAGGGCAGCTGCGGTTCGTAGCGAGCCCTGCAGGCGTCGTAGGCCTTGCTCTGGCTGGACGCGCTGAGCAGGCTGTCCAGGGCGGTGCCGTGGAAGGGGTCTCCCCCGGAGGCGAGGAGACAGCCCATGCGGCCGAAGCCGGCCGGGTGGGAGAACGCCCGGGTGATGCCTCCCATCACATAGCCGCAGCTCACCAGCAGCAGGACCACCAGCAGCGCGAAACGCACCGTGGTGCCCGCGCCCATCGACCGCTCGTCGACGACCCGTGTCCGGGGCAGCGTCGTGGTCATCCCGTGCTAGCCCTGGGCCGGAGTTCCGCTTCCCGCCGCGCTCTCGGGGCCCGGAGGCCCCTGGGCCTCCTCGCCGGGCCCGGCCAGCGCGAGTCTGGCCACCACCGCGTCGGCGATCGTCGCGGCGCGTTCGTCGCCCAGCCCCCGCTGTACGGCCGACTCGACCACGCGCCGGTGGATCTCGGCGAGCTGCTCCCGGGTCAGCTCGGGGACGGTGACGGGCGCGTCCGGCCGGCGCAGGAGTCTGCGTATGACGGTCCTCGTCCCGGTGGTGGCGCTGGTCGCGACGGCGGCCGCGATCTGGCGTGCCGTCTCGTCCACCACCAGCCACACCACGGGAGCCGCCATCGCCGCGATCTCTCCCAGCCCGAACCCCAGGGGCTCACGCCGTCCGCCCCGCCGGCCCAGCCGTCGCACGACCGTGGCGTCGTCGAACCGGGCCAGTGCCTCCACCAGAGGCAGTTCCTCGGGCGCGACCCGGGCCACGACATCACGGACCACGTCGCGCACCCTGGTCCCTTCCGTCAAGAAGTGCTCGCCGGCCGAAGCTGCTCCAGAGCCCATCGTGCCCTCCTGTGGCCCGTGTTCCGCCAGAGCACGCTACTGCGGAAGCTCAGACTCCGTCCTGGATTGCGCCCATCCGGTCGGCCGGCCGGTCAGGAGCGTCCATCAACAGCGAGGAGGCTGGCCGCTCTGGCGGGTCAGATTGTCGCCGGACATCCAGCCCGAGGTGCTCGTGCCGTCCACACGGACGTAAATCCATTTGTTGCCATAGGCGTTGACGACGGAGCACTGGTACAAGAGCTTCGTGCCGCTCTTGGCCCGGGACACGGAGGGGCATGTCTGGTACGGCCCCGTCACCACGTGATAGTCGCCGGACAGGTAGCCGTACGAGCCGGGCTTGGGGTCCTTGTGGGTCCAGCCGCCGCAGCTCTTCGACACCGAACTGGGCTTGGCCGTCGGCGTGCCGGCCTTGGCCGTGGGAGAGGCCGGGCGCGAGGCCGCGCCGGACGGCTTCGCCGGGGGGTGCGTGGACGACGAGGGGTTCGGAGCGGCGGATGTTCCGCCCCCGCCCGGGCCGCCGCCGGCCGCCGGGGAGGCGCTCCCGGGCGCCGCCTGGGCCCCGCCGCCCTTGCCGGTCAGGGCGTACGTGACGCCGCCCCCGGCGAGCAGGACGGCGGCGACGCCCGCCGCGATGAGGGTGCGACTGCGGCGCCGTCCCCGGTCGGCCGTGGAGCTCCCGGCGCCGGGAACGTGGCCCGCGACCGGTCCTCCGGCCTGCCCGAGCGCGTGCGGCGGCCCGGGCGGCGGGTAGCCGGTGTGCGGAGGCCGGGGGGACGGCGGGGGGAACGGCGCCGCCGGGCCGAACCCGGGCGGCGGCGGGGCGACGGCCGGCGCGGGCGCGGGCATGGGCGCCGGTACGGGCATGGGCGCGGGGCCCGGAGTGGGCGCGGGGGCCGGAGTGGGCGTGGGTATGGGCGGCGCGGGGTGCGTCGTCCCGCCCGCGGCCACCCGCTCCAGCATCTCGCGCGCCTGGTCGGCGGTCGGCCGGCTCTCCGGCTCCTTCGCCATCAGTGCCCGCAGTACGGGCGTGAGCGGCCCGGCCCGGCGGGGCTCCGGCAGCGGCTCGTTGACGATGGCCGTCATCGTGGACCACACGGACGTGCGGCGGAACGGTGCGGCGCCCTCCACGGCCGCGTACAGCGTCATGCCGAGCGACCAGATGTCGGACGCGGGCCCGGGCTCCTTGCCCTGCGCCCGCTCCGGCGGCAGGTAGTCGATGGAGCCGATGATCTGGCCGCTCTGGGTCAGCTTGGTCACGGCGTCGTCGTCGGCGTCCATGGTGGCGATGCCGAAGTCGGTCAGCACCACCCTGCCGCCGCGCTCCAGGAGCACGTTCGCCGGCTTGACGTCGCGGTGCAGTACGCCGACGCGGTGCGCGGCGTCGAGCGCGTCCATCAGCTTGGCGCCGATGGCCGCGGCCTCGTGGGGCTCCAGCGTGCCGCGCTCCGCCAGCACGTCGTCGAGCGAGGGCCCGTCGACGAGCTCCATCACGATGACCGGCAGGCCCTGCTCCTCGGTCACGTCGTGCACGGTGACCACGCCGCCGTGCCGGATGCGGGCGGCGGCCTGCGCCTCCCGCTGCATCCGGGCCCGCAGGTCGGCCAGTTCGGGTGCGGAGGCGTCGGTGAAGGCGCGCAGGAGCTTGACGGCGACCTCGCGGTTCAGCAGTTCGTCGACCGCCCGGGCGACCACTCCCATGCCGCCGCGCCCGATCGTCGACGTGACCCGGTAACGCCCTCCGAGCAGCTTGCCCGCCAGTTCTTCGCCGTTCGCTTCCCCCGAGGTCACCGCACGCTCCGTCCCGTCACCGTTCGTCGTTCGTATGGGCGGCCCAAGAGTAAGGGGAAGGGCGGGGGGAGCAGCCGGACCGCTGGGCGCAGCAAAGAACCCCCAGGTCGGTGACCTGGGGGTTCTTCATGAAGAGCGGGCGACGAGAATCGAACTCGCGCTCTGAGCTTGGGAAGCTCATGTTCTACCATTAAACTACGCCCGCGCGAGGCGCCCATCGGGGCGTCGCATCGTCGCACACTGTACCCCATCGAAGGCCCCCGGCGCACTTGCCGTGGTGGCCTTCTCGTCGTGTGTGGGGGGTGTGGCGGGGGTGGGGATGAGGGCGTGGGGCGCGGGAGTTGGGGCGTACCGTGGGGCACGGCAAGAGGCGCGGGGGGCGACGGGGTGCCGCCTTAAGGTCGGCTGGATAGATCCCCTAATGTGGCTTTTGTCTTTCATGTCGTGCCGGAGGCGCGCATTCAGTAACGCCATGGGGAAAGGGAGCTCGATGGAGCGCACCGTCGTTCGTTGTGCCGAAGGGCACGTGTTCAGCACCGCTTCGTTCCCGATGCAGAACCTCGGTACCGGCCGGATCGGCCCCGGGCGGCTCCTGCGCTGCCCACGCTGCGCGCGACTGCGCCGGTCCGTGCCGGTGGGGAGCGAGAAGAGGTGATCGGGCGCGGGCCCGGGCCGGGGCGGCCCGGGCCCGCGTTGTCAGGTTGTCCGTCTTCTTTGCGTATCCTCGAGGCGTGCTTCTCTCAGACAAGGACATCCGGGCCGAGATCGACGCCGGCCGAGTGCGGATCGACCCGTTCGACGAATCGATGGTGCAGCCGTCGAGCATCGATGTGCGGCTCGACCGCTACTTCCGGGTGTTCGAGAACCACCGGTACCCGCACATCGACCCCGCGGTCGAGCAGGCGGACCTCACGCGCGAGGTGGTGCCGGAGGGCGACGAGGCGTTCATCCTGCACCCCGGCGAGTTCGTGCTGGCCTCCACCTACGAGGTGATCACGCTCCCGGACGACGTCGCCTCGCGCCTGGAGGGCAAGTCCAGCCTCGGCCGGCTCGGCCTGCTGACGCACTCCACGGCCGGCTTCATCGACCCGGGCTTCTCCGGGCACGTGACGCTGGAGCTGTCGAACATGGCCACGCTGCCGATCAAGCTGTGGCCCGGGATGAAGATCGGGCAGCTGTGCATGTTCCGGCTGACGTCGCCCGTCGAACATCCCTACGGGTCCGCGAAGCACGGTTCCCGGTACCAGGGCCAGCGCGGGCCGACGCCCTCGCGGTCCTTCCAGAATTTCCACCGCACGCAGGTCTGAGCGACCAGGGAACAAGGCGAAGAGCAACAGTGAGCGATATCCGCGAGAACCTGACCTACCCGATCTTCGGGCAGGCCGTCCGTGAGCTGGCGCAGACCATCGCGGACGACGGCTACGAGCCGGACATCATCCTGTCCATCGCGCGCGGCGGCGTCTTCGTCGCGGGCGGCCTCGCCTACGCGCTGGACTGCAAGAACATCCACCTGGTGAACGTCGAGTTCTACACGGGCGTCGGTACGACGCTGGAGATGCCGGTCATGCTCTCCCCCGTCCCGAACGCGATCGACTTCTCCAACAAGAAGGTCCTGATCGCCGACGACGTCGCCGACACCGGCAAGACGCTCAAGCTCGTGCACGACTTCTGCCTCGACCACGTCGCCGAGGTGCGCAGCGCGGTCATCTACGAGAAGAGCCACTCCCTCGTGAAGTGCGAGTACGTCTGGAAGAAGACGGACGAGTGGATCAACTTCCCGTGGTCCGTCGAGCCGCCGGTGGTGCGCCGCGAGGGCCAGATCCTCGACGCCTGAGCGCGCTGAACGCCGACGGGGAAGGGCCCGTCGTGATCTCGGAGACGAGATCGCGACGGGCCCTTCCCCGTGGCTGCCGTACGGCTACGGCTACAGCGTGCCCAGCTTCATCAGCGACAGCAGCGCGACCAGCTGGATCGCCGAGGCGCCCAGCGCCCGCGGCCAGGGCAGGTCGTGCGACTTGGCGACCATCGAGGTCAGCAGCGCGCCGCCGGCCACCCAGGTGGCCCAGCCCAGCACCTGTACGAGCGTGCTGTCGCCGCCCAGGAACATCGCGAAGAGCAGCCGGGGCGCGTCCGAGATCGACATGATCAGCATCGACAGGCCGACCGTCGGCTGCCAGAGGCCGTCGCCGCCGAGCTGCCGGGCGAGGGTGTGGGTGACCGCGCCCAGGATCAGCCCGGCGATCACCACCACGACGCCGGTGATCAGCACCGCCGGCAGGCTGTTGGCGAGCGAGGCGTTCAGGACGTCCTGGCGGGCCTTGTCGAAGCCGAAGACGGCGAGCAGGCCGTAGACGAACGTGACGATCAGCGCCGGGCCCCACATGGCGTGGTCGCGCATCTGCCAGAACGTCGCCTGCGGGCGCAGCACGATGCCGCTCAGCAGGTCCTTCCAGTGCAGCCGCGGCCCGGGGGGCGGGGCGGGCACCCCGGCGTCGCCGTACGGGGCGTCGCCGCCGTACCCGCCGTACGCGTCCGGCGCCTCGCCGAGGCTGAACTGCTGCGTGCGGCCCGCGTCGTCGGGGGTCCGGCCGTAGTACGGGTCGTGGGCCGCCGGCCCGCCGTACTGCTGCCCGTACCCGGACTGCGGCGGCGCCTGGTGCCCGCCGTTGCCGAAGTACTCCGGCTCGTCGTACCCGCCGGGCTGCTGCTGCCACTGCTGCTGGCCGCCGCCGCCGTAACCGGGTATGCCGGGCTGCCCCGGCGCGCCCTGGCCGCCGTAGGGAGCCTGCTGTCCTTGCCGCGCGGGTCCGGGGTCGTGCGAGTCCCGTCCGCGTCCCATCCTGAATCCAGCCACGCTTTGAACGTACCCGGTCCCGGAGCGTCCGGGAGCCGGGCCCGGGGCAACAAGCCCGGCATTGCGGCCGACCTGTGACATCCCTTAGGGGAAAGGTCCGGGACCGGTGCGGCCGAAAGTACGTTTGGAGGCGCGATCGCGGCCAAGAGGCGCGCGGTCAGGGCGTGGTCAGGGCGCGGTCAGCGCGTGCTCAGCGCGCGTTCAGGAAGAGAGCGCCTCGATGCCCCCGGTGTTCTCGACCATCCGCTGCAGCACCCTGACCACGGTCGCGTACTCCTCGTCGCTGACGCCGTCGTGGATCTCCCCGCGCACCCGCACGACGACCTCCTTGGTCCGCTTCTTGGCCGCCCGGCCGGCGTCGGTCAGCAGGAAGCGGCCGGCGTCGTCCGGGCCCGTCACCCAGGAGCGGGCGACGAGGGAGTCGAGCGCCAGGTCGATCGAATCGCGCCCCTCGTCGAGGAACGTGGTCAGCAGCCCGTGCAGCTCCTCGCGCGTCAGCCCGTCCGTGGCGGCTTCGACGCGGTTGAGGATCCACCACTGCGGCTGGGTGATGTCCACCTGGGCCATGGCCGCGCGGATGTGCCGGATCACGGCCTTGTTGGCGACCCAGCTCCAGTAGCCGATGGGCTGGCCGGCGAGGTTGGCCGTGTCGGGGTTCGGGATTTCCGGCTTCGTCGTGGTCATGCGAACGACGATAGAACCTCAAGCTCACTTGAGATCAAGTGTGTTGGGGGTCACGGGTGGTAGCGGGGGAACTCGGAACTGTCGATCGTCCAAGGACCGACGGAGACCTTGTCGCCGAAGACGTAGTCGTGGCGGGCTCGGTAGCAGTGCTGCCCGTCCGAACCGATGCCCGGGTCGGACATGACCGCGATGGATCCCTTGCGCGGGTCGACGAGCAGGTACAGAGGGATGCCCATGCGGGGGTAGTCGCGCGTCTTCTGCGCGTAGTCGTTGGCATGGTTGGACGGGGAGACGACCTCAGCCGCCAGCTTGAGGTCCTGGGGATGGAAGGCTCCTGGCGTGTCCATCACGTCGATCGGGATGACGATGAGGTCCGGACGGCGCAGGATTCCGAGCGAAGGATCCTCCACGTCCCCGCCCGTATGCGCTGCGAGATCGTCTGCCACCTGGCGGTCCAGCTGACGGCGCAGCCTCCAGGCCGCGAGTTCATGAGTGCCCGACGGGCTCATCATCATGACGATCGTGCCGTCGGAAATCTCGACCTTCCCCGCATTCGGCAGCGCGGCAAGTTCTTCGGCGACGGCACGCATGCGGGCGTAGTCCATGACAGGGCTCCTGGGTGCGAGCTACGAGCGCGTACGCCTTCATCGTCCCACGCCCCTACGACGACGGCCGGTCCCCGCGAGAGATCGCGGGGACCGGCCGTACGCACGCGTGCGGGACGCCTACTTCACCGGCTACTTCACCGGCTCAGGCTCCGGCGTGTCCGCCGTTTCGCCGTCGCCCTCCGGGGCGGCCGGGGTCTTCACCGACTCCAGCAGCAGCTGGGCGACGTCGACGACCTGGATGGACTCCTTGGCCTTGCCGTCGTTCTTCTTGCCGTTGACCGAGTCGGTCAGCATGACGAGGCAGAAGGGGCAGGCGGTGGAGACGATGTCCGGGTTGAGGGACAGGGCCTCGTCGACGCGCTCGTTGTTGATGCGCTTGCCGATGCGCTCCTCCATCCACATGCGCGCACCGCCGGCGCCACAGCAGAAGCCGCGCTCCTTGTGACGGTGCATCTCCTCGTTGCGCAGGCCCGGCACCTTGGCGATGATCTCGCGCGGCGGGGTGTAGACCTTGTTGTGGCGGCCCAGGTAGCAGGGGTCGTGGTAGGTGATCAGACCCTCGACCGGGGTGACGGGGACCAGCTTGCCCTCGTCGATGAGGTGCTGCAGCAGCTGGGTGTGGTGGATGACCTCGTACTCGCCGCCGAGCTGCGGGTACTCGTTGGCGATGGTGTTGAAGCAGTGGGGGCAGGTCGCGACGATCTTCTTCTTCGCCTTCTCGACCTTGACGCCCTCCTCCGCGTCCTCGCCGAAGGCCATGTTCAGCATCTCGACGTTCTGCTGGCCGAGCTGCTGGAACAGGAACTCGTTGCCCAGGCGGCGCGGGGAGTCACCGGTGCAGTTCTCCTCGCCGCCCATGATGGCGAACTTCACGCCCGCCATGTGGAGCAGCTCGGCGAAGGCCTTGGTGGTCTTCTTGGCGCGGTCCTCCAGGGCGCCGGCGCAGCCGACCCAGTAGAGGTAGTCGACCTCGGTGAGGTCCTCGATGTCCTTGCCGACGACCGGGACCTCGAAGTCGACCTCCTTGGTCCACTGCAGGCGCTGCTTCTTCGCCAGGCCCCAGGGGTTGCCCTTCTTCTCCAGGTTCTTGAGCATCGTGCCCGCCTCGGACGGGAAGGAGCTCTCGATCATCACCTGGTAGCGGCGCATGTCGACGATGTGGTCGACGTGCTCGATGTCGACCGGGCACTGCTCGACGCACGCGCCGCACGTGGTGCAGGACCACAGCACGTCGGGGTCGATGACGCCGTTCTCCTCGAGCGTGCCGATCAGGGGGCGCTCGGCCTCGGCCAGGGCCGCCGCCGGGACGTCCTTCAGCTGCTCCTCGGTCGCCTTCTCGTTGCCCTCCGCGTCCTTGCCGCCGCCGGCGAGCAGGTAGGGGGCCTTGGCGTGCGCGTGGTCGCGCAGCGCCATGATGAGCAGCTTCGGCGACAGCGGCTTGCCGGTGTTCCAGGCCGGGCACTGCGACTGGCAGCGTCCGCACTCGGTGCAGGTGGAGAAGTCGAGGATGCCCTTCCAGGAGAACTCCTCGACCTTGGAGACGCCGAAGACGTCGTCCTCGCCCGGGTCCTCGAAGTCGATCGGCTTGCCGGCGCTGACCATCGGCTGCAGCGCGCCGAGAGCGACGTCGCCGTCGGCCTCGCGCTTGAACCAGATGTTGGGGAAGGCCAGGAAGCGGTGCCAGGCGACACCCATGTCCGTCTTGAGCGAGACCGTGATCATCCAGATGAAGGAGGTCGCGATCTTCAGGCCCGCGAAGAAGTAGGTGAGGTTCTGGAGCGTGGAGACGTCCATCCCCTCCAGCCACGAGACCACCGGGTACGAGACGAAGAACGAGGCCTCGTAGCCGTCCACATGGTGCTGGGCGCCCTCGAGCGCGTGCAGCATGAAGATGCAGACGCCGACGATGAGGATGACGGCCTCGACGAAGTACGCCTGGCCGGTGTTGGAGCCGGCGAAGCGGGACTTGCGGCCCGGCTTGTCCGGCCGGTTCAGCTGCCGGATGACGATGAGGGTCAGGATGCCGAGCGCGGTCATCGTGCCGAGGAACTCGACGAAGACGTTGTACGGCGCCCACTCACCGATGATCGGCAGGAGCCAGTCGGCCTGGAAGAGCTGACCGATGGCGTTGACGATCGTCAGCAGCAGGGAGAAGAAACCCACCGCCACGAACCAGTGCGCCACGCCGACCACGCCCCAGCGGTTCATCCGCGTGTGGCCGAGGAACTCCTTGGCGACGGTGACGGTCCGCTGCGTGGGGTCGTCGGTGCGGGTGCCGGCCGGTACGGGCTGACCCAGCCGTACGAAGCGGTAGATCTGCAGGAGGGCACGGCCGAACAGCGCGACGCCGACCGCGATAAGGACCAGCGACACAATGATCGCGGCGAGTTGCATGGGAAGGGCTCCTCGAACCTGCGAGAGCGGGATTACTAATCGGTAACTTATCCAGTCCGTACGAGACTACTCACTCCCGCGTGCGCGATATACCCGCACCGCCGGTGATCTGTGTCGCCAAGGCAAGCCTTGCTCCCCTCCTCGCTCCCTGCTGTGCGATCACGACTGCCAGTAAGACCTACATAAAAGTTGAGTGGGCCCGACTCAGGTCTGTTGACAGGTTTGCGGGGGCTGTTGCACCCTTGAGTCTGTTCCACTCAAGTCAGCTGGAGGAATCGACATGGCACGTGCGGTCGGCATCGACCTGGGTACGACGAACTCCGTCGTCAGTGTTCTCGAGGGCGGTGAGCCCACCGTCATCACCAACGCCGAGGGCGCCAGGACCACGCCGTCCGTCGTCGCCTTCGCGAAGAACGGTGAGGTGCTGGTCGGCGAGGTCGCCAAGCGCCAGGCCGTCACCAACGTCGATCGGACGATCCGCTCGGTCAAGCGCCACATGGGCACTGACTGGAAGATCAACATCGATGGCAAGGACTTCAACCCGCAGCAGATGAGCGCCTTCATCCTGCAGAAGCTCAAGCGGGACGCCGAGGCCTACCTGGGCGAGAAGGTCGTCGACGCGGTCATCACCGTCCCGGCGTACTTCAACGACTCCGAGCGTCAGGCCACCAAGGAGGCCGGTGAGATCGCGGGTCTGAACGTCCTGCGCATCGTCAACGAGCCCACCGCGGCCGCCCTGGCCTACGGCCTCGACAAGGACGACCAGACCATTCTGGTCTTCGACCTCGGTGGCGGCACCTTCGACGTCTCGCTGCTCGAGATCGGCGACGGCGTCGTCGAGGTCAAGGCCACCAACGGCGACAACCACCTCGGTGGTGACGACTGGGACCAGCGCGTCGTCGACTACCTGGTCAAGCAGTTCGCCAACGGCCACGGCGTCGACCTGTCCAAGGACAAGATGGCGCTGCAGCGTCTGCGCGAGGCCGCCGAGAAGGCGAAGATCGAGCTGTCCTCGTCCACCGAGACCTCGATCAACCTGCCCTACATCACGGCGTCCGCCGAGGGCCCGCTGCACCTGGACGAGAAGCTCACCCGCGCGCAGTTCCAGCAGCTGACCGCGGACCTGCTCGACCGCTGCAAGACCCCGTTCCACAACGTCATCAAGGACGCCGGCATCAGCCTGTCCGAGATCGACCACGTGGTCCTGGTCGGCGGTTCCACCCGTATGCCCGCCGTCGCCGAGCTCGTCAAGGAGCTGACCGGCGGCAAGGAGGCCAACAAGGGTGTGAACCCGGACGAGGTCGTCGCCATCGGCGCCTCGCTCCAGGCCGGTGTCCTCAAGGGTGAGGTCAAGGACGTCCTGCTCCTCGACGTGACCCCGCTGTCCCTCGGCATCGAGACCAAGGGCGGCATCATGACCAAGCTGATCGAGCGCAACACCACGATCCCGACCAAGCGCTCCGAGATCTTCACGACGGCCGAGGACAACCAGCCGTCCGTGCAGATCCAGGTCTACCAGGGCGAGCGCGAGATCGCGGCGTACAACAAGAAGCTCGGCATGTTCGAGCTGACCGGCCTGCCGCCGGCCCCGCGTGGCGTCCCGCAGATCGAGGTCTCCTTCGACATCGACGCCAACGGCATCATGCACGTGACCGCGAAGGACCTGGGCACGGGCAAGGAGCAGAAGATGACCGTCACCGGCGGCTCCTCGCTCGCCAAGGACGAGGTCGACCGCATGCGCCAGGAGGCCGAGCAGTACGCGGAGGAGGACCACCGCCGCCGCGAGGCCGCCGAGACCCGCAACCAGGGCGAGCAGCTCGTCTACCAGACCGAGAAGTTCCTCAAGGACAACGAGGACAAGGTCCCGGCCGAGGTGAAGACCGAGGTCGAGACCGCGGTCGCCGAGCTGAAGGAGAAGCTCAAGGGCGAGGACGCGGCCGAGATCCGCACGGCGACCGAGAAGGTCGCCGCGGTCAGCCAGAAGCTCGGTCAGGCCATGTACGCCGACGCCCAGGCCGGTCAGGCCGCGGGCGGTGCCGACGCCGGTGCCGGCCAGGCCAAGGCCGAGGACGACGTCGTCGACGCCGAGATCGTGGACGACGAGAAGCCGAAGGGCGGTGCGTCGGCGTGACGGAGGAGACCCCGGGCTTCAACGAGAACGAGAAGCCTGAAGGCCCCTCCGACGCCACGACCCCCGATGACGCGGCGAAGGCCGCCGGATCCGCCGACAAGGCGGGTCCGGCCGGCCCGGCCGCGCCCGGCGAAGAGCTCGTCGAGGTAGGCCTCCAGGCACAGCTGGACCAGGCCCAGGCCGCGCTCACCGAGCGCACCGCGGACCTCCAGCGGCTCCAGGCCGAGTACCAGAACTACCGTCGCCGTGTGGAGCGGGACCGCGTCACGGTCAAGGAGATCGCCGTCGCGAACCTCCTGTCCGAGCTCCTGCCCACGCTCGACGACATCGGTCGCGCCCGTGACCACGGCGAGCTCGTCGGCGGCTTCAAGTCCGTCGCCGAGTCGCTGGAGACGGTCGTGTCCAAGATGGGCCTGCAGCAGTTCGGCAAGGAGGGCGAGCCCTTCGACCCGCTGGTGCACGAGGCCCTGATGCACAGCTACGCGCCCGACGTCACCGAGACCACCTGCGTGCAGATCCTGCAGCCGGGGTACCGGATCGGCGAGCGCACGATCCGCCCCGCGCGGGTCGCGGTCGCCGAGCCGCAGCCGGGCGCCGGCCCCAAGGGCGACGAGGCGTCGGACGAGGAGAACGGTGGCCCGGAAGAGGGCTGACGCCCTGGGTGACGGGAAGGAGGGACGTCGGGGATGAGCCTGAGCAGGGACTTGCTGGAGAAGGACCTCTACAAGGTCCTCGGCGTCCCCAAGGACGCCACCGAATCGGAGATCAAGAAGGCGTACCGGAAGCTCGCCCGCGAGTACCACCCGGACGCCAACAAGGGTGACTCCTCGGCCGAGGAGCGCTTCAAGGAGATCTCCGAGGCGAACGACGTCCTCGCCGACGCCAAGCGCCGCAAGGAGTACGACGAGGCGCGCGCCCTGTTCGCCAACGGCGGCTTCCGCGCCGGGCCGGGCGGCGGCGGCTCGTTCAACTTCGACCTGGGCGACCTCTTCGGGGGCGCCCAGGGCGGCGGCGGTGCGGGCGGTGCCGGCGGCTTCGGCGGCGGGCTGGGCGACGTGTTCGGCGGCCTCTTCAACCGGGGCGGTACGAGCACCCGCAGCCAGCCGCGTCGCGGCCAGGACATCGAGTCCGAGGTGACGCTCAACTTCACCGAGGCGGTGGAGGGGGCCACGGTCCCGCTGCGGATGTCCTCCGCCGCGGCGTGCAAGGCCTGCTCCGGCACCGGTGACAAGAACGGCACGCCCAGGGTCTGCCCGACCTGTGTCGGCACCGGCCAGGTGTCGCGCGGCTCGGGCGGCGGCTTCTCGCTGACCGACCCCTGCCCGGACTGCAAGGGCCGCGGGCTGACCCCCGAGAACCCCTGCGACGTCTGCCACGGCAGCGGGCGCGCCAAGTCCTCCCGCACGATGCAGGTCCGCATCCCCGCCGGCGTGTCCGACGGCCAGCGGATCCGGCTGCGGGGCAAGGGCGCTCCGGGCGAGCGCGGCGGCCCGAACGGCGACCTCTACGTCGTCGTCCACGTCGGCACCCACCCGGTCTTCGGGCGCAAGGACGACAACCTCACCGTCACCGTGCCCGTCACCTTCGTGGAGGCGGCGCTGGGCGGCGAGGTCAAGGTCCCTACGCTCGGCGGCCCCCCGGTCACCCTGAAGCTGCCCGCGGGTACGCCCAACGGCCGCACGATGCGCGCCCGTGGCAAGGGCGCGGTGCGCAAGGACGGCACCCGCGGCGACCTCCTGGTCACCGTCGAGGTCGCCGTGCCCACGGACCTCGACGACAAGGCCAGGGAAGCCCTGGAGTCCTACCGCGAGGCCACCGCGGGCGAGGATCCGCGAGCGGAGTTGTTCGAGGCTTCGAAGGGAGCGTGAACCCATGGAAGGTGTCGGCCGCCGACGAAACCCCTATGAGCTGACCGACGAGTCGCCGGTCTACGTGATCTCGGTCGCCGCTCAGCTCTCGGGGCTGCATCCGCAGACCCTGCGGCAGTACGACCGTCTCGGCCTGGTCTCCCCCGACCGTACGGCCGGGCGGGGCCGACGCTATTCCGCGCGCGACATCGAGCTGCTGCGGCAGGTCCAGCAGCTGAGCCAGGACGAGGGCATCAACCTGGCCGGCATCAAGCGCATCATCGAGCTGGAGAACCAGGTGGCCGCGCTCGCCGCGCGCGTCGCCGAGCTCCAGGCCGTCGTCGACGGCGCGGCGGCCGCCATGCAGCAGCGCGAGGCCCAGGTCCACGCCTCGTACCGCCGCGACCTGGTGCCGTACCAGGACGTCCAGCAGGCCGGCGCGCTGGTCGTGTGGCGTCCACGACGGGACCAGCGGGAACGCTGACGCCGAGGACCCGGAAGGGGCCGGGAGAGCCAGAGGCTCTTCCGGCCCCTTCGTTTTTCCCTGGCGACGTGTCCGCGCTGCGACTTGTCCACGGCGGCTTGTCCACACAGAGTCATCCACACAGAGTCATCCACAGAGAGTTATCCACAGGCCTGGCGGGTGACGGTGGGTGACCGGGACACTCGGGGCATGACGGGGGACACGACTTCTCTGCGGGCCCTGGCCGATGCCCAGGGCGGGGTGGTGCTCACGGCCCAGGCGCTGGCCGGGGGCTGGACGCGGGGGCGGCTCGGCCGCTTCCTGGCATCGGACGGATGGGCGAGGATCCGCGGCGGCGCCTGGCTCGCGCCGGGCCGCGAGGCGGGGCCGGGGGAGCTGCTGTGGGCGCATCAGCTGCTGCGGCCGGAGTTCGTGGTGAGCCACTGGTCGGCCGCCGCGCTGCACGGCGTGGAGGGCGGGCCGCCGGCCCGGCCCGAGTTCGTCTGCGCCGCCCGGGCGGCGGTGAAGGGCGTGAGGCTGCACCGGCTGCCGCTGGAGCCCGGCGAGGTGACGGCCGTCGGGGGCCTGCGGGCGACCACCGTCGCGCGGACCATGGCGGACCTGCTGCGGGCCGGGCCCCGGGACGAGGCGCTGCTGGCGGTCGACTCGGCCCTCGCCTGGCGGCATGTCGCGGCGCCGGGTGCGCGGGGCGCGCGAAGACCCCCGCTGACCACGCTCGACGCGATCGGCCGTGCCCTGACGAGCGCCCCGGCGCTGCGTGGCGCCCGGGGCGCCGCCTGGTGGCTGGCGCTGGCCGACCCCAGGGCGGGCTCACCCGCCGAGACCCTCGCCCGCCTGCGGATGCACGACGCGGGGCTCCATCCCGAGACGCAGGCCGTGCTGGTGGTCCCGGCCACGGGCCGGCGCGTCTATCCCGACTTCCTCTTCCGGCGGCAGGGCCTGGTCGTGGAGACCGAGGGGTACGCCTGGCACGGCAGCAGGGCGCAGCACCAGCGGGACGTCATACGGTTCAACGCCCTCGCGGCCTGCCCGGAGGTGCGCCGCATCCTGCGGTTCACCACGGCCGACGTCCGTGACCGCCCGGCCCTGATGATCCGCGACATCCGCGCCGCGCTGGCCTGACGGCCCGCGGCTCAGCCCCGGCCCAGCGCCCGGGTGACCGTGATCTCGATGACCACGCGCTCGGGGTTGGGCCGCGGGACGCGCTCGTAGCGCTCGGCGTAGCGGGTGACGGCGTCGGCGACGGCGTCGGCCTCGGTGCGGACGACGGCGCGGCCCTCGAGGGTGGCCCAGCGCCGGCCCTCGAGCTGGCAGACGGCCACGCGGGCGCCGTCGGGGCCCGCGGCCAGGACGTTGAGGGCCTTGCGGCTGTTCTTGCCGGTGATGACACGGGCGATCCGGGCCCCGGGGTCGAAGGTGACGCCGACGGGGACGACGTGCGGCGAGCCGTCCGGGCGGGGGGTGGTGAGGGTGCAGATGTGCCGCTCGCGCCAGAAGGCGAGGTAGGCGGGGTCGAGATCGAGGAGGTCCAGAGCCATGGAAGGAAGCCTAGGCGGCCGGGGGGCCGGGCCGGGGGCGGTCGCGCTCGCGGGTTCGGGGCACGGCGGCTTCACTCACAAGTGGGGCATTTCGCCGCGACCGTCTACCGAAGACAAGGTTGAGTGGAATAGACTCAACTTATCGCACGCTGATCCAAGCAGGACTGCGAGATCTGGGCATACGACACCCGGGCCTGTGACACCGCAGGCCAGCACGAGCCACAAGGAGGAGCGCGAAGCCGTGGATGCCGAGCTGACCAACAAGAGCCGTGAGGCGCTCAGCGCCGCGAACGACCGCGCCGTGTCGGCGGGCCACGCCGACCTGACACCCGCGCACCTGCTGCTGGCACTGCTGGCCGGCCGGGACAACGAGAACGTGATGGACCTGCTGGCCGCGGTGGAGGCCGACGCCGCCGCCCTGCGCTCGGGCGCCGAGCGGATTCTCGCCTCGCTGCCCAGCGTCCAGGGGTCCACCGTGGCCCCGCCGCAGCCCAACCGCGAGCTGCTGGCCGCCCTGGCGGACGCCTCGGAGCGGGCGCGCGACCTGGGCGACGAGTACGTCTCCACCGAGCACCTGCTCATCGGCCTCGCGGCCAAGGGTGGCCGGACCGGTGAGCTGCTGGCCGACCAGGGGGCCTCGGCCCGGAAGCTGCTGCAGGGCTTCGAGACCGCCCGGGCCGGGCAGCGCGTGACCTCGCCGGACCCGGAGGGCACGTACAAGGCGCTGGAGAAGTTCGGTACGGACTTCACCGCCGCCGCCCGGGAGGGCAGGCTCGACCCCGTCATCGGGCGGGACCACGAGATCCGCCGCGTCGTGCAGGTCCTCTCGCGGCGCACGAAGAACAACCCCGTGCTCATCGGCGAGCCGGGCGTCGGCAAGACCGCCGTCGTCGAGGGGCTCGCGCAGCGGATAGTGAAGGGCGACGTCCCCGAGTCCCTGAGGAACAAGCGCCTGGTCGCACTGGACCTGGGGGCGATGGTCGCGGGCGCGAAGTACCGGGGCGAGTTCGAGGAGCGGCTGAAGACCGTGCTGGCCGAGATCAAGGCCAGCGACGGGCAGATCATCACGTTCATCGACGAGCTGCACACCGTCGTCGGGGCCGGCGCCGGCGGGGACTCCGCCATGGACGCGGGGAACATGCTCAAGCCCATGCTGGCGCGCGGCGAGCTGCGCATGGTCGGCGCGACCACCCTCGACGAGTACCGCGAGCGGATCGAGAAGGACGCCGCGTTGGAGCGCCGCTTCCAGCAGGTGCTGGTCGCCGAGCCGTCCGTGGAGGACTCGATCGCCATCCTGCGCGGTCTCAAGGGCCGCTACGAGGCCCACCACAAGGTGCAGATCGCCGACTCCGCGCTGGTCGCGGCCGCCACGCTGTCCGACCGGTACATCACCTCCCGCTTCCTGCCCGACAAGGCCATCGACCTCGTCGACGAGGCCGCCTCCCGGCTGCGCATGGAGATCGACTCCTCGCCCGTCGAGATCGACGAGCTGCAGCGCGCCGTCGACCGGCTGAAGATGGAGGAGCTCGCGCTCAACAACGAGTCCGACGAGGCCAGCAAGGAGCGGCTCGCCAAGCTGCGCCGCGACCTCGCCGACAAGGAGGAGGAGCTGCGCGGCCTGACCGCCCGCTGGGAGAAGGAGAAGCAGTCCCTCAACCGCGTCGGCGAGCTCAAGGAGCGCCTCGACGACCTGCGGGTGCAGGCCGAGCGCGCCCAGCGCGACGGCGACTTCGACACCGCCTCCAAGCTGCTCTACGGCGAGATCCCGGCCGTGGAGCGTGAGCTGGCGGAGGCCGCGGAGGAGGAGGCCGAGGCCGAGCAGGAGGCCGCGGCCAAGGACCTCATGGTCAAGGAGGAGGTCGGCCCGGACGACATCGCCGACGTCGTCGCCTCCTGGACCGGCATCCCGGCGGGGCGCCTGCTGGAGGGCGAGACGCAGAAGCTGCTGCGCATGGAGGACGAGCTCGGCAAGCGGCTGATCGGCCAGAGCGAGGCCGTGCGGGCCGTCTCGGACGCCGTGCGGCGCTCCCGGGCCGGCATCGCCGACCCCGACCGTCCCACCGGCTCCTTCCTCTTCCTCGGCCCGACCGGCGTCGGCAAGACCGAGCTGGCCAAGGCGCTCGCCGACTTCCTCTTCGACGACGAGCGGGCGATGGTCCGCATCGACATGAGCGAGTACGGCGAGAAGCACTCCGTCGCCCGGCTGGTCGGCGCGCCGCCCGGCTACGTCGGCTACGAGGAGGGCGGTCAGCTGACCGAGGCCGTGCGTCGGCGCCCGTACAGCGTGGTGCTGCTGGACGAGGTGGAGAAGGCCCACCACGAGGTCTTCGACATCCTGCTGCAGGTGCTCGACGACGGCCGGCTCACGGACGGCCAGGGCCGGACGGTGGACTTCCGCAACACCATCCTCATCCTCACCTCCAACCTCGGCTCGACGTTCCTGGTGGACCCGCTGCTGAAGGAGGAGCAGAAGAAGGAGAGGGTGCTGGAGACGGTACGGGCCTCCTTCCGCCCCGAGTTCCTCAACCGCCTCGACGACATCGTGGTCTTCCACCCGCTCGGCACCGGCCAGCTGGAGCGGATCGCCCAGATCCAGCTCGGCCATCTGCAGCGCCGTCTGGCCGACCGCAGGCTCACCCTGGAGGTGGACGACGACGCGCTGCGCTGGCTGGCCACGCTGGGCCACGCGCCGCGGGCGGAGGGTGGCGAGGCGCCGGACCTCACCTACGGCGCCCGCCCGCTGCGCCGCCTGGTCCAGACCGCCATCGGCGATCAGCTCGCCCGGGCCATCCTGGCGGGCGACGTCCGGGACGGGGACACGGTCCGTGTCGGTGTCGCCGAGGGACACGGGTCGCTCACCGTTTCGCCTGCTCGCGAGGGTGTCATCGGGAAATAGGTGGGACAACAGGCCGGGCGGGGGTTGCCAGCTCCCGCCCGGGATGGGGGAGGATGGCGTCAGACCGTACGAAGGGAATAACACGGTGAGCATCGACCCGTCCTCGATTCCGAATTTCGGGGGCCAGCCCGAACCGCAGCCTGAGGCGGGCCCGACAGGCCCCGTCATCCCCGACCAGGACCTGGTCAAGCAGCTCCTCGAGCAGATGGAGCTGAAGTACGTCGTGGACGACGAGGGTGACCTCGCCGCGCCGTGGGAGCAGTTCCGGACGTACTTCATGTTCCGCGGCGAGGAGGAGCAGCAGGTCTTCTCCGTGCGCACGTTCTACGACCGTCCGCACGGCATCGAGGAGAAGTCCAAGCTCCTCGAGGTCATCGACGACTGGAACCGTCGCACGCTGTGGCCGAAGGTCTACACCCACACCCACGACGACGGCACCGTTCGCATGATCGGTGAGGCGCAGATGCTGATCGGCGTCGGCGTCGCGCTGGAGCACTTCGTCTCCAGCACCGTCAGCTGGGTGCGCGCCTCGATCGAGTTCGACAAGTGGCTCGTCGAGCAGCTCGGCCTGGAGGCCGACGCGGAGTCCGGCGACCAGAAGCCGGACGACGAGGAGTAGGACCCGGCCGCGGGCCCCCGGGGCTGCGTGTCACATCGGGACTCTGGCGACCGCCAGCAGGTAGGTCCCGTAGAAGAACGACAGCCCGGCCAGCGCGCCCGCCGTCATGGCGACGGTGCGCGGCCGGGCTCTGGCCATGGCCACGGCGGCCGGCAGCAGCAGCGGGAAGGCCGGCAGCAGGAAGCGCGGCTTGGACGCGAAGTAGCTGGAGCCGCCGACCGCGATGACGGTCAGCACGAGCACGTACACCAGCAGGGCCGCCGGCGGGCGGTCCAGGGCGAGGAAGAGCAGCGCGACGAGGGCGGCGCCCAGGATCGCCAGCGTGACGTAGTACGCCATGTAGTCCCGCGCGACGATCAGATGCCGGGCGAAGAGGAACGCGTCCCGCCCGAAGTCGAAGCGCGAGCCCCACAGCCGCTGGACCTCGAAGTAGCCGAGCGGCCCGCCACCGGAGCGCAGCCCGGCCCACAGCACGTAACCGGCCCAGCCCAGCGGCGCCATGGCCGCGCACCCCCACACCCGCCAGTTCCCGCGCGAGCGCCCGTCGCGCCACAGCGCGAGGCCGGCCGCGCAGGCGATGGCCGCGGCCACGGCGACGGCGTTGGGCCGGGAGAGCCCGGCCAGCAGGGCCAGCGCCCCCGCCGACAGCCACCGCTCGGAGATCGCCGCGTACAGCGCCCACGCCGCGAGCGCCGTCATCAGGGACTCGGTGTAGGCCATGGTCTGCACGATCGCGTGCGGCAGCAGCGCCCACAGCAGCACCAGCAGGGTCCCCACCCGCGGCCCGTGCAGCCGCTCGCCGACCGCGTAGATGCCCCAGGCCGCCGCTCCGGCCGCCGCCCAGGCCACGAGCAGCCCGGCGCTGACGATCGTCAGCGGCAGGACGGTCGCCACGGCGCGCACCAGCCCGGGGTAGAGCGGGAAGAAGGCGAGGTCGTTGTAGAAGACGTCGGGCGAGGTGGGGGAGGGAACGATCAGTCCGTAGCCGTCGCGCGCGATGCCGGCGTACCAGATGCCGTCCCAGAGGTGGCCGAGCAGCGTGCGCGGATGCTTGCCCACCCACCACGCCCACGCCGCCATCACCGTCATGCCGGTCAGCCGGACGGACGCGTACAGCCAGAGCGCGGGCAGCGCCCGGCGCAGCGCCTCGCGCACCCGGTCCGCGCGGTCGGCGCGGCGGCGGTCGCGGGCGGTGCGGCGCTGACCGGGCGTGCGGGCGGGCGCCGCGACGCGGTGGACGGTGGGGCCGGCGGCGGACACGGGGGCACCTCCGGTGCGGTGCTGCGGGAAAGTGGAGGTATACGGAGGCATACCGACGGCAGCCCGTTCGGCATTCCGGCGGCATACCGACCATGCGGCCCGTGCCTCGCGCGCGCGACCTGCAGCGCCCGTAAGCGGTGCACCTTCCACCCGCTCGGCCGCACAACCGGAGTGTCTGCGTCCGGACGATCCCGCGTCGTGTGCCGCGTCATGTGCTGTGCCGCCCGGGGCGTTCTGCCTAGGGTGAGGACGATCAGCGGAGCCGATGAGGACCGAGGGGAGCGGGATCGGGGATGGCCGAGAACGTCGAGATCACGATGGGTGCGCGGGGGGCGGACTGGAGTCCGGCGGCGCGGGTGCGCGGCCTGGGGACGTCCGTCTTCACGGAGATGACCGAGCTGGCCCGCAGCACGGGAGCGGTCAACCTGGGCCAGGGGGTGCCCGAGCTGGACGCTCCCGCGGCCCTGCTGCGGGACGTCGCCGAGACGGTGCTCGCGGGCGGCAACCAGTACCCGCCCGCCCACGGCTTCCCCGCGCTGCGGGAGGCCGTCGCCGCGCATCAGCTCCGGCGGTACGGGCTTTCGTACGACCCGCGGGACGAGGTGCTGGTCACCACGGGCGCGACGGAGGCCCTGGCGGCGGCGCTGCTGGGGCTGTGCGACCCGGGCGACGAGGTCATCGCCTTCGACCCCTGCTACGACGCCTACCCGGCGGGGGCGCGCTTCGCGGGCGCCCGGCTGGTGCCCGTACCCCTGGCGGAGGACGGCGACGGTTTCGTGCTCGACGCGGACGCGCTGCGCGCCGCGGTCACCCGGCGCACCCGCGTCCTGCTGCTCAACACTCCGCACAACCCCACCGGCAAGGTGTTCACCGACGGGGAACTGGCCGCGGTGGCGGAGGTCTGCCGGGAGCACGACCTGACGGTGGTGACGGACGAGGTCTACGAGCACCTGGTCTACGACGGGGCCGGGCACCGGACGATCGCCGCACTGCCGGGGATGCGCGAGCGGACGCTGACGATCTCATCGGCCGGCAAGACCTTCAACGTCACCGGCTGGAAGGTCGGCTGGGTGTGCGGCCCGGCCCGTCTGGTGGCGGCCGTGGCGGCGGCGAAGCAGTTCCTCACCTACGCCTCGGGCACGCCCTACCAGGAGGCGCTCGCGCGGGCGCTGGGGGGCGTGGAGGAGTGGGCGGCCGAGCTCAGGGCGTCGCTGCGCCGCAATCGCGACCTGCTGAGCGAGGGGCTCGCGCGGGCGGGGCTGCGCCCCCTTCGCGCGGACGCCGGCTATTTCGTGCAGGCGGACATCCGCGCGTGGGGGCACGCGGACGGCGTGCGATTCTGCCGTGAACTCCCTTTGCACGCCGGGGTGGTGGCCATTCCCACGTCCGCCTTCCAAATGCGCCCGGACGCCCCGTCCTATCTGGTGCGATTCTCCTTCTGCAGACGCGAGAAGTCGGTGGTCGAGGCGGTGGAGAAGCTGGTAGCCGCTATGTGATCAGTGGGATTGCAAGCGGCCCAAGGCCATTCGCATATGCGTCCGGCGGATTTCGACATCCGTCGGACGCCGGTGTGTTGAACATTTGAGCTGCACGGCCCTCGCGTGGATGGAAAGTTGCAGATGATGGGTAAAACTGCTGTGCACGCGGCTCATTCGTGATTCCCTCTCATTCAGAGCCACGTTGAGAGACAACTCCTCGGAATCGCCGGAATCCGGAATCCCACCCGCCGGAGCGGAACCAGGGGCCTCGAATGTGGGCATGAGCCGGCGCACCCGAAAGGAATCTGGTCCTCCTCGGGGCGGGCCGGCCCACCCTCCACTGCTCGCTCGCGGAGCCGACCCATGCTCACCACCCTCAAGACCACCTACACCGATACCCGCGCCGCCGATCTCGCCTGGTGTCTGGGCAAGGAGCCCCTTCCCGCGCTGGCGGTGCTCGACCTCCACCTCGACGGCGCGGCCGTCCAACTGCGCCTGCTGGGCGCCTCCCACCAGGTCATACTCGAAGAGGAGGACGGCATCTGCTCGGAGACGGTCGCTTGCATAGCCGGCAGCAGTACCCCGCTCCCGCTGGGAGTCGCCCGGCGCGTCGGCGCATGGGAGTACGAATTCGCCGCCCGCGTCGAGACCCTCTCCAGATGCTCGTTCGCAGGGCGCGCCCAGGAGCTGCTGGCCCTGGTCGCCGAGCACCCGCAGGGCCTGGCCGGCACCTTTCCCGGCAGCCCCCACGCCTTCACCGCGCTGCTGGCCCAGCGCCACGACGGCCAGATCAGCTGGCGCACCTGGCACGCCTACCCCCAGGAGGGGAGGCTGGTCGCCACCCGCACCCGCGTGGGCGTGCGCATGGCGGCCCCCATCTGAGGTCACCCCAGCGTGTGACGATTAAACCCGTGTGGGTGACAAAGGGTATGCCGGTTCGTGACGTAGCGTTCCCGCATGGTCCACCACCCCCCGGTACCAGCGAGGCTGCCCGTACCGGCAGGGCTCGGCCGCCTCCTCGTTCTGACCACGGTCTTCGTCTGCGCGGCCTGCGGGCTGGTGTACGAGCTGGAACTGGTCGCCCTGGCCTCGTACTTGATCGGTGACTCCGTCACCCAGGCCTCCGTCGTCCTGTCGGTGATGGTCTTCGCCATGGGCGTCGGCTCCCTGCTCGCCAAACGGTTGCGCGACCGCGCGGCCGTCGGTTTCGCGGCGGTCGAGGCGGGGCTGGCGCTGACCGGCGGGCTGTCGGCCATGGCGCTGTACGCCTGCTTCGCCTGGTACGGACAGGCCCGGCCCGCGCTGGTGGGCTTCTCGCTCGCCATCGGGGTGCTGATCGGCGCCGAGGTGCCGCTGCTGATGACCCTCATCCAGCGCATCCGCCGGCAGGACGCGGGCGGCGCGGTCGCCGACCTCTTCGCCGCCGACTACGTGGGCGCCCTGGTCGGAGGGCTCGCCTTCCCGTTCCTTCTGCTGCCCGTGCTGGGCCAGTTGACGGGCGCCCTGCTGACCGGCGCGGTGAACGCGGTCGCCGGCGGGGCGCTGGTGCTCTGGCTCTTCCGGGGCGACCTGAGCGCGCGGGCACGCTGGGTGCTGGTCACCGCGAACGCGCTGGTGCTGGTGCTGCTGGCCGTCTGCTCCGCGCTCACCGGGCCCTTCGAGCGGGCCGCGCGCAACGCCGTGTACGGGGCCGACGTCCGGGTGGCCGTGCAGTCGGAGGTGCAGGAGGTCGTCCTGACCGGCGGCGGCGCCGACGGTCAGCCGCTGTCCCTCTTCCTGGACGGGCGGCTGCGGGTCAGCGGCGACGACGAATACCGCTACCACGAGGCCCTGGTGCACCCCGCGATGGCGGGCCCCCACCGCGACGTCCTCGTCCTCGGCGGCGGCGACGGCCTCGCGGTGCGCGAGCTGCTGCGTTATCCGGACGTCGGCTCGGTGACCGTCGTCGAGCTCGACTCCGCCGTGCTGCGGCTGGCCCGCACGGACGCCGGCCTCGTGGCGCTCAACCGCGGCGCCTACCGCGATCCGCGCGTCAGGGTCGTGGCCGCCGACGCGTTCGAGTGGCTGCGCGCGCCGCGCGGGGCCGCCGAAGGTCCGTACGACGTGGTGATCTCCGACCTGCCCGATCCCGGCGTGACGCCCAGCGCCAAGCTGTACTCCCAGGAGTTCTACGGGCTGGTGACGCGGGTGCTCGCGCCCGGCGGCCGATTAGCCGTGCACGGGGGCGACCTCGACGCGCGTCCGCGCACCTTCTGGACCGTGGACGCCACGGTCCGTTCCGTGGGGCTGCGGACCGCGCCCTACGAGGTCCGGGCGCCGGCCGCGCGGGACGAGCGCCGCCCGGGCTGGGGCTTTCTGCTCGCCGCCCGCTCGCCCGTACGGCTGCGGCTGCCCGACGCCCACCCGTATCTGCCCTCCCTGACGCCCGAGAAGCTGGGCGAGGAGGCCCACGAGGCCGCGCGGCGCAGGGAGACGGGGCTGCTGCCGTCCACGTTGATGCACCCGCGCTACGCGCAGTGAGGCCCACCGGGCGGCGCCGGCCGCAGGGACGCGCGGAAGGCCCCCGGGGCGAGGCCCGCGCGGTGCTGGAAGAACTTGGAGAAGTTCGCCGCGTCGTCGAAACCCAGGCGGGCGGCGATCCGGGCGGCGGACAGCTCGCTGTGCGCGAGGAGCCGCTTGGCCTCCAGCATCACGCGCTGGTCGACGAACTCCTTGGCCCCCGCCCCGGTCGCCGCCAGCGTGGCCCGGGAGAGGGTGCGGGAGGAGTAGCCGAGCGCGCGGGCGTAGTCGGCGACCCGGCGGTGGGTGGCGAAGTCACGCTCGACCGCGGCCCGGAAGCGCGAGAACGCGTCGCCGGCGGCGGGCGGCGGCCCCGCCACGGCCGCGGTGTGCGCCAGGCGCAGCACCAGCACGGAGAACAGGTGCCGCAGGACGTCCGTGTGCACGCCCGCGGGGAGCCCGGCGCCGGTGCGGTAGTCGGTGGCCAGGTGGCGTACGGCGCAGAAGACGGCCTCCCGGTCGCCGCCCTCGGGCCGCCACAGCACCGGTCGGAACGGGTCGTCCGCCGTGGCCGCGACGCTGCTGCCGGGCGGCAGGAAGCCGGGCTCGACGAGGACGACGGTGCCCTCGACGCCGGTGACGTCGTCGCCGAACTGCTGCACCTGGCCGGGGCGCACCCACAGCACGCGGCCGGCGGCGAGGGAGTGGGCGGTGAAGTCCACGATGTGCGAGGCGGCGCCGGAGTCGACGGTGATGATCTGGTGGAAGTCCAGCCGCTGGGGCCTGGTCAGCAGGCCGTCCAAGGCGCGCTCGCGGAGCTCGGCGAGCGTCATCACCTCGAGGCCGGCGGGGCTGCCGGGCGGGGGGTCGTAGGCGAGGTCGAGGATCTCGCCGGGCTCGCCGTCCGGGTCGTCGTGTCGTTTTCTCACCATGAGCAGGCGCGAGCCTACCTCGCCGCGGGGCACCGGTCTGCCTAGCGTGGGTGTTCGGCACTGACCGCCGTTTCCGCAGTTCCAGAGGAGAAACCCCCATGGCCAAGATCGCTCTCTTCGGCGCCACCGGCACGATCGGCAGCCGCGTCCTGCGCGAGGCGCTGGACCGCGGCCACCAGGTCACCGCGGTCGTCCGCGACCCGGCGAAGGTCACCGAGCAGCACCCCAACCTCACCGTCACCACCGGTGACGTCCTCGACCCCGCGTCGGTCACCGAGGCCGCCCGGGGCCGGGACGTCGTGGTCAGCGCGGTGGGCGGCGGCGACGGCCCCGGCCACCTGGCGACCATCGAGCCCGCGGCCAAGTCGCTGGTGGCGGGCCTGCGCGCGCTCGGCGACGCGGCCCCGCGGCTGGTGGCGGTGGGCGGCGCGGGCTCGCTGCGCACGCCGGACGGCAAGCAGGTGTGGGACGCCGAGGGGCTGCCGGAGTTCCTGCTGCAGATCATGCACGCGCACGGTGACGCGCTGGACTTCTACCGCACGGTCTCCGACGTCCGCTGGACCAACATCAGCCCCGCGGGCCTCATCGAGCCCGGCGAGCGCACCGGCACCTACCGCACGGCGCTGGACGACCTCGTGGTGGACGCGGACGGCAAGAGCCGGATCTCCGCCGAGGACTACGCGGTGGCGCTCATCGACGAGATCGAGACGCCGAAGCACGTCGGAGAGCGCTTCACTGTCGGAGACTGACCGTCTTCTGACGGAAAGTTCGATCGGATTCGACCGGGGCGGTACCGGTACGGGGCCCGGTGGGTAGGCTCGCTAGCTATGGAGCATGAGGTGTTCGTTCCGTTTCCCGTGGAAGCGGTGCGGCGAGTTCTTTCCGACCCCGCGCGCGTCGCGCGCTGCGTGCCCGGCCTGCAGCAGGACGCCTCGGCCGGCGCCGCGCTCACGGGGCGCCTGCGGCTGCGCATCGGCGGCTCGACGATCACCTACCGGGGAGCGCTCCGGCTCACCGAGCGGGACGGCTCGTACGAACTGTCCGGCGAGGGCACGGAGGCACGGGGCTCCGGCACGGTCACCCTCATGCTGAGCGTCATGCCGGAGGAGATGCCCGGCGGCACCCGGTTGACCTGCACCGGAACGGTGGGCGGCGCCGGGCGGCTCACGGAGTTCGACACCAAGACCGCGGAGTCGGCGGCGCGGCGGCTGCTCGACCGGTTCGCCGCGGCACTGGCCGAGGAGCTGCGCGACGACGCCGCGACGGCCGTGGAGGCGGTGCCGCCGGTCGTCGTGGAGGCGGAGGAAGTCCCCGAGTTCGAGGACGAGGTCCTCGACGACGAGGAGCCCCCGGCCGAGGCCGCGCACGCCCGCCGCACGATGATCGGCCGCAGCGCGGAGGAGGTCGACCACGCGCCGCCGAGGGGCCGTTACGCCCCCGTCCCGGCACCGGAGACGGCCTCCGGCACGGCGGTCCTGCGCTGGGCCGCCCCGGCGGCGGCCATCGCCCTGGCGGGCGCGGTGGTCGTGACCCGGGCCCTGCGGCGCAAGCGCTGAACGTCCTGACCGTCTCCAAACCGTGCGTCTCCAAACCATGCGTCTCCCACCGGAATCGGTGGGTGTGTCCGGGCGTCAGGACATAGGCTCGAAGAGTGAGCGATGACGTACGCCTGAAGGCCGCGAACGCCGCGGTGACCCTGGATCCCGGCAACGGCTGCCGCCTGAGCAGCCTCAAGATCGACGACACCGAACTCCTGCGCCAGGGAGACCACTACGGCGCCTTCCCCATGGTCCCGTGGTGCGGCCGCATCGAGCTCGGCCGCTTCCGCAACGGCGGCGACACCCACCAGATGCCGGTCAACCACCCCCCGCACGCCATTCACGGAACCGGGCGGGACACCGCCTGGCGCACCGCCCGTGCGGACGAGCGCTCGGCGGCGTTCACCTACGACCTCGCCGACCCCTGGCCGTACACCGGACGCGTCACCCAGCTGGCCGAGCTGACGGAGAATTCCCTCACCCTCACCATGGGCGTCGAGACCTACGACGACTCCTTCCCGGCGCAGGCCGGCTGGCACCCCTGGTTCCTGCGGAACCTGGGCACCGGCAAGGACGTGGAGATCGGCTTCCAGGCCGCCTGGCAGGAGGAGCGCGGCGACGACCACCTCCCCACCGGCCGCCGCATCACCCCCCGGCCCGGCCCGTGGGACGACTGCTTCGGGATGCCCGACGGCGTGGACGTCACCCTCACCTGGCCCGGAGCCCTGGAGCTGAAGATCACCAGCCGTGCCGAGTGGGTCGTGGTCTACGACGAGCAGACCGAGGCGGTCTGCGTCGAGCCGCAGTCCGGCCCGCCCAACGGGCTGAACACCCACCCGCGCCTCGTCACGCCGATCGACCCCCTGGAGATCTCCACGACGTGGACCTGGCGGTCGCTGGCCTAAGCTCATGGCCATGAGCGATGCGCGTGACGCCCTGCTGCAGCAGATCAAGGACAAGGCCGTGGTGCACGGCAAGGTGACCCTCTCCTCCGGCAAGGAGGCCGACTACTACATCGACCTGCGCCGGATCACCCTGGACGCCGAGGCCGCGCCCCTGGTCGGCCAGGTGATGCTGGACGCCACGGCGGACCTGGACTTCGACGCCGTCGGCGGCCTCACCCTGGGTGCCGACCCGGTCGCCACCTCGATGCTGCACGCGGCCGCCGCGCGCGGCCGCAAGCTGGACGCGTTCGTCGTCCGCAAGGCGCAGAAGGCGCACGGCATGCAGCGTCGCATCGAGGGCCCGGACATCAAGGGCCGTCGCGTGCTCGTCGTCGAGGACACCTCCACCACCGGCGGCTCCCCGCTGACCGCCGTCGAGGCGGCCCGGGAGGCCGGCGCCGAGGTCGTGGCCGTGGCCACGATCGTCGACCGCGGCGCCCAGTCGGCCATCGAGGGCGCGGGCCTGCGCTACATCACCGGCTACGCCCTGGGTGACCTGGACCTGGGCTGACCCCGGCCGCGACCTCCGGTCCGGACTCGGTCCGGATTCGGGTCGGGTGCGGGCTTTTCCGGAAAAGCGTCGCCGAAGGGCGCGTGGTTTCACGTGAAACCACGCGCCCTTCGTCCGTATATGCCCTTCGCATATGTGTATACGCCCCTCGCATATGAGCGTGGTGGACCTCATGTGGAGCAATTCGAGGAGTCTGGGAAGATGGGTCCGACGATGACCGTCGCCCCCTAGGTCAGGGCCCGTATTTCGCCCGTACCCGCACATCACAAGGAGCGGACAGATGCCCATCGCAACCCCCGAGATCTACAACGAGATGCTCGACCGGGCGAAGGCAGGCAAGTTCGCCTACCCGGCCATCAACGTCACCTCGACGCAGACGCTCCACGCCGCGCTGCGCGGCTTCGCCGAGGCGGAGAGCGACGGCATCATCCAGATCTCCACGGGTGGCGCGGAGTTCCTGGGCGGCCAGTACAGCAAGGACATGGTCTCGGGCGCCGTCGCGCTCGCCGAGTTCGCGCACGTCGTCGCCAAGAAGTACCCGGTGAACATCGCGCTGCACACCGACCACTGCCCGAAGGACAAGCTGGACGGCTACGTCCGTCCGCTGCTGGCCATCTCGCAGGAGCGCGTCGCCGCCGGCCTGAACCCGCTCTTCCAGTCCCACATGTGGGACGGCTCCGCCGAGAAGCTCGACGAGAACCTGGCCATCGCCAAGGAGCTGCTCGCCGAGGCCGTGAAGGCGAAGATCATCCTCGAGGTCGAGATCACCCCGACCGGCGGCGAGGAGGACGGCGTCTCCCACGAGATCAACGACGACCTCTACACCACCGTCGCGGACGTGGAGCGCACCGCCGAGGCCCTCGGCCTGGGCGAGAAGGGCCGCTACCTGCTGGCCGCCTCCTTCGGCAACGTCCACGGCGTCTACAAGCCGGGCAACGTCGTCCTCAAGCCGGAGCTGCTGCGTGAGCTGCAGGACGGCATCGCCGCCAAGCACGGCAAGGCCGACCCGTTCGACTTCGTCTTCCACGGCGGCTCCGGCTCCACCGAGGAGGAGATCCGCACCGCGCTGGAGAACGGCGTCGTGAAGATGAACCTCGACACCGACACCCAGTACGCCTTCACCCGTCCGGTGGCGGCGCACATGTTCAAGAACTACGACGGCGTCCTGAAGGTCGACGGCGAGGTCGGCGACAAGAAGACCTACGACCCGCGCACCTGGGGCAAGCTGGCCGAGGCGAGCATGGCCGAGCGCGTGACCAAGGCCTGCGCCGACCTGCGCTCCACGGGCACCAAGCTCAAGTAGGCGCGTGAGCGTCGAGTAGGCGACGTCGAGGGCCCGGCACGGATCACCGTGCCGGGCCCTTCGCGTTCGCACAGGCCGTCCGGACCACCCGGCCCGCACTGGCCGTGGACGCCCGGCGCGGGGATCATCCAGGTATGAGCGACTCGGCAGCGGACGCCGGCGCCGTCCGCCTCGGCACCCCCGTGGGGCGCTGGGTCGTGCTCACGGCCGTGCTCGGGTCGGGCATGGCGATGCTGGACAGCACGGTCGTCAACGTCGCCCTGCCGCACATCGGCAAGGACCTCGACGCGGATCTGGGCGCCCTGCAGTGGACGGTCAACGCCTACATGCTCACCCTCGCGGGCCTGATCCTGCTGGGCGGCTCGCTGGGCGACCGGTACGGGCGCCGGCGGGTGTTCGTGACCGGCACGGTGTGGTTCGCGCTGGCCTCGCTGCTGTGCGGGCTGGCACCGGACGCCGGGATCCTGATCGCCGCCCGCGCGCTGCAGGGCGTCGGCGGGGCGCTGCTGACCCCCGGCTCGCTGGCGCTGATCCAGGCGGTGTTCCACCCCGACGACCGGGCGGGCGCGGTGGGCGCCTGGTCGGGCCTGGGCGGCGTGGCGTCGGCCGTCGGCCCGTTCGTGGGGGGCTGGCTGGTGGACGGGCCGGGCTGGCGCTGGGTCTTCCTGATCAACCTGCCGCTGGCCGCCGTCTGCGTGCCGGTGGCCCTCAAACACGTGCCCGAGACCCGCGACCCGTCCGCCCACGGCCGCTTCGACGTCCTCGGCGCGGCGCTGGGGGCGCTGGCCCTCGCCGCGGTGACGTACGCGCTCATCGCGGCCCCGGACAAGGGCGCCTCGCCCTGGGTGATCGTCCCGGGGGTCGCCGGAGTGCTGCTGGGCGTTGCGTTCGTGTACGTCGAGGGGCGGCGGGCGAACCCGATGCTGCCGCTGGAGATCTTCCGCGTACGGCAGTTCTCGGCGATCAACGTCGTCACGGTCTTCGTCTACGCCGCCTTCAGCGGGTTCTTCTTCCTCTCCGTCCTCCAGTTGCAGGTGGTGCTCGGCTGGTCGGCCCTCGAGGCGGGTACGGCCCTGCTGCCCACGACCGTGCTCATGCTGATGCTGTCCGCCCGTTCGGGACGGGTCGCCCAGCGTGTGGGCGCGCGCCTGCCGCTGACCGTCGGGCCGCTGCTGTGCGCGGCGGGCCTGCTGCTGATGACGCGGGTGGGCGCGGGCGCGCGGTACTGGACCGACGTGCTGCCGGCCCTCGTCGTGCTGGGTATGGGCATGGTGGTGCTGGTGGCCCCGCTGACCGCCACGGTCCTGGCCTCCGTCGACGTCGCCCGCGCCGGGCTGGCCAGCGGCATCAACAACGCCGCCGCGCGCGCGGCCGGCCTGATCGCGGTGGCGGCGCTGCCGCTGGCGGCCGGGATGGGCCCCGACGTGTACCGCGACCCGGCGGCGTTCTCGGCCGCCTTCGACCGCGCGATGCTGCTGTGCGCGGGCGCGCTGCTGGTGGGGGCGGCGCTGGCCTGGGGCACGGTCCGGGCGCCCGAGCGGGGCGTGTGTCATCCCGAGTGCGAATACCACTGCGGGGTCACCGCGCCGCCGCTCGACCCCGGGGAGGCCTAGGGAGGCCTAGGGGGGCCTGGGGCGTGTCCGATGTCCCGGCACGGACCGTGGCCGCCGTCCGCTGCTGGGGCAGACTGGAGCTCATGTCCATTCACGAGAACCTTCTCGGGGGCCCGGCCCCGACGCACCTGCCCGACGACCCCGAGCCGCGCGAGCTGCTCGCCTCCGGAGCGGCCCCCTCCGAGGTCGCCGCGAAGTACCCGGCGTCCTCCCTCGCCTGGGCCCAGCTCGCCGACGAGGCGTTCGAGGCCGGCCGCGTCGTCGAGTCCTACGCGTACGCCCGCACCGGCTACCACCGTGGCCTCGACGCGCTGCGCCGCAGCGGCTGGAAGGGCCACGGCCCGGTGCCGTTCGAGCACGAGCCCAACCGGGGCTTCCTGCGCGCCCTGCACGCCCTCGCCCGGGCCGCGCAGGCCATCGGCGAGAACGAGGAGTACGAGCGCTGCTCGACGTTCCTGCGCGACAGCTCCCCGACGGCCGCCAACACCCTGGGCTGAGCCTTCGGCACGGCCGGAACGCCCCGCCGCCGCGGGGCGTTCCCGCCGGTCAGCTCTTGCGCGAGCGAAGCGGGCGACGCATGATGCGCGCAGGGGACCGGGGCTCCGATGCCGACAGGAAGGGGCGGACCGCTACCCGGAAGCACGACGTGCCGAGGAGCCCGCCATGCCGCACGCGCAGCCCGCCTTCCCCCCTGCCCTCAGGGACTCCGGACCGGAGACCGGGGCGTCCCCGAACCTCGCCTTCGAGGGCACCACCCCGTACGAGGACTACGTACGGGCCGAGATCCTCACCAACCTCCAGAAGCCGCTCTCCGACGACCCCGGCGAGATGGTCTTCCTCGTCACCACCCAGGTGATGGAGCTGTGGTTCACCGTCATCGTCCACGAGTGGGAGACCGCCGCGCGCGCCCTGCGCGAGGACGACCTGCCGGTCGCGCTGGCCGCGCTCAAGCGCTCGACGTACGAGCTCACCTCCCTCAACGCCTCCTGGGAGCCGCTCGCGCACCTGACGCCCGCGCAGTTCAACGCCTTCCGCTCCGCGCTCGGCGAGGCGTCCGGCTTCCAGTCGGCGACGTACCGCCGGCTGGAGTTCCTGCTGGGCGAGAAGTCCGCCGCCATGCTCGTTCCCTATCGCAACGCCCCCGGCGTCCACGCGCGGCTCGAGACGGCCCTGAAGGCGCCGAGCCTGTACGACGAGGCGCTGGGCTGGCTCGCCCGGCGCGGGCACGCGATACCCGCGGCCGTCCTGGAGCGCGACCCGTCCGAGCGGTACGCCCCCGTCCAGGAGGTCGAGGACGTGTGGCAGGCCGTCTACGCGGGCGACCAGGGCAGCGAGGAGTGCCGGCTGGGCGAGGCCCTGACGGAGGTCGCCGAGCTCGTCTGGCGCTGGCGCAACGACCATCTCGTCGCGACCCGGCGGGCGATGGGGGCCAAGGTGGGCAGCGGCGGCTCGGCCGGCGTCGCCTGGCTGGAGAAGCGCGCCGGCAAGCACGTCTTCCCCGAGCTGTGGACGGCGCGCAGCAATGTCTGACCTCACGCACGAGGCCCTCGCGCTGGACGCCGCGGACGGACTGCGCGCCAAGCGCGCCGAGTTCGTCCTGGACGACGACACCGTCTACCTCGACGGCAACTCCCTGGGCGCCCTGCCGGGCGCCGTCGCCGGCCGCCTCGCCGACGTCGTCGAGCGGGAGTGGGGGCGCCTGCGCATCCGGTCCTGGACGGAGTCCGGGTGGTGGACGGCGCCCGAGCGGGTGGGCGACCGGATCGCCCGGCTCGTCGGCGCCGCGCCGGGTCAGGTCGTGGTCGGCGACTCGACAAGCGTCAACGTCTTCAAGGCCGTTGTCGCCGCCGTCCGCCTGGCCGCCGAGGGCCGTGACGAGATCCTCGTCGACGCCGCCACCTTCCCCACCGACGGCTACATCGCCGCCTCCGCCGCCCGCATGACCGGCTGCCGTGTGCGGGCCGTCGACGCCGCGGACATGGCCGCCGCGGCCGGGCCGAGCACGGCCGTCGCGCTCGTCAACCACGTCGACTACCGCACCGGCCGGCTGCACGACCTGCCCGGCACGACCGCCGCCGTGCACGCCGCCGGGGCGCGCGTGGTGTGGGACCTGTGCCACAGCGCCGGCGCGCTGCCCGTGGCGCTCGACGAGGACGGCGTGGACTTCGCGGTCGGCTGCACGTACAAGTACCTCAACGGCGGCCCGGGTTCGCCCGCCTACCTCTACGTCCGCCGCGAGCTGCAGCCCCGCTTCGACTCGCCGCTGCCCGGCTGGAACTCCCACGCCGACCCCTTCGGCATGTCGGCCGTCTACGAGCCCGCCGACGGCGCCCCGCGCGGGCGGGTCGGCACGCCCGACATCCTCTCCCTGCTCGCGCTGGAGGCCGCGCTCGACGTCTGGGACGACGTCGACGTCACGGCCGTACGGGCCAAGAGCCTGGCCCTGACCGACTTCTTCCTGCGCTGCGTCGCGGCGTACGTGCCGGCGGGGCGGGCCGAGCCCGTCACGCCGCTCGCGCACGCCGAACGCGGCAGCCAGGTCTCCCTGCGCTGCACCGGCGCGGAGGAGGTCATGGCCGAGCTGATCCGCCGGGGCGTGGTCGGCGACTTCCGCCCCCCGGACGTGCTGCGCTTCGGGTTCACCCCGCTCTACACCGGCTTCGCCGACGCCGAGCGCGCGGCCCGGGTGCTGGGAGAGGTGCTGGGAGCGTGACCTCCGAACGGGAGGAGGAGGCGCTGTTCGGCCTGCCGTACGTGCCGCCGGACGAGACGGTGGCCTACGGCCCGCATCCGAGCCAGGTCGTCGACTTCTACGGCCCGCCCGGCGCCACGACCCGGGTCACGCTGCTGCACGGCGGCTTCTGGCGCGAGGCGTACGACCGCCGTCACCTCGCGCCGCTGGCCGCCGCGCTGGCGGGGGAGGGGCTGCGGGTCGCCCTGGCGGAGTACCGGCGCGTGGGCGGCGGGGGCGGCTGGCCGGCGACCTTCGACGACGCCGCCCGGGCCGTCGGCACGGGCCCGGCCCCGGCGCGGCACGTCGTGGCCGGTCACTCCGCGGGCGGCCACCTCGCGCTGTGGCTGGCCTCCGGGCCGGTGGCGGCGCGGCTGGACGGTGTGGTGGCGCTCGCCCCCGTCGCCGACCTCGCGCGCGCCCGGGCCCTGCGGCTGAGCGACGGCGCGGTCGCCGGCCTCGTCGGGCCCGCCGACGAGGCGCGGGCCGACCCCATGCGGCTGCCGCCGCCGGCCGTACCGGTCACGCTGCTGCACGGCGACGACGACCGCGAGGTGCCGGTGGCCTTCTCGGCGTCCTACGCCGCGTACGCCCCGGCCGTCGCCTTCCGCCCGCTGGCCGGCACCGGCCACTACGCCCCGGTCACGCCGGGCACGCCCGCGTACGGGGCGCTGCTGGCGGCGATCGGCGGGTAGCGCCGGGAGGGCCTGCGGGGGTTCGCGTAGTACTTGAGACGGACCCCCGTAGATCCTCATCGGTGCGGACGCCGGGAGCACGCGCGCGTGCCTACCGTTGACGCTGTGATGGACACGTATGAGACGAACGGGCTGCGCAGCGAGATGCGCATCGCCAAGAGCGCCCTCGAGGGCATACGCCAGGACCTTTTCACCGACCCGTTCGCCTTCCGGCCGCTGCCACCGCTCGGCGGCGGGCGCGGGCGGTACGTCCGGTGGCTGCCGCACGCCGCCGTCATCGCGTTCACCGGCATGGTCATGCTCGCGGCGATGGCCTACGAACCCAGCAGGGGTGGCGTGCTGCTCGCGCTGCTCGCGGGCGCGCCGCTGCTGACGACGCTCTTCCGGCCGGTCGGCGCGTGGTGGCTGTCGCTGGGCTTGGTGTTCGCCTCCGGCGTGCTGTTCGTCCCCGCCCCGTGGACGCCGTCCGGGTTCGTCTCGCACCTCGCGGTGATGGTGATCGTCACGATCCGCACCCGGCCGCGCACGGCCGCGTGGATGTGGCTGCTGACGGCCGCCGCGGGGGTGTTCCTCGACGCGTTGCGCGGCCACGAGTACGACTCCGCCGTGTACGCGATGACCCTGCTGTCCGCCGTCGTGCTCTTCGGCGTCGCGGCCGTGCGGGGGCTGAGCGACTCCAAGCGTGAGGTCGCCGCGCAGGCCGCCGTCACCGAGGTGGAGCGCTCCCGGCGCACCGTCCTCGAGGAGCGCACGACCATCGCCCGCGAGCTGCACGACGTGGTCGCCCATCACATGTCCGTCGTCGCCATCCAGGCCGAGGCCGCGCCCTACCGCGTGCAGGACACCCCGCCGGAGCTCGCCGCCGCGTTCCAGACCATCCGGGAGAACGCCGTCGCCGCCCTGACCGAGCTGCGCCGCGTCCTGGGCGTCGTACGGTCGGAGAACCCCGACGCCTTCGCCGGCCCGGAGGCCCCGCAGCCCACCCTCGACGCGCTCCCCTCGCTGATCGACAACGTCCGCGCGGCCGGATTGGCCGTCGAGCACGTCACCACCGGCGCGGTGCGCCCGCTGCCGCAGGGCGTGGAGCTGTCGGCCTACCGGATCGTCCAGGAGGCGCTCAGCAACGTGCTGCGGCACGCGCCGGGCTCCCAGGCCCGCGTCGAGGTCTCGTACGTCCTCGGCGGGCTCGGCCTGCGGGTGGTCAACGGCCGCCCGGACCGGCTGGCCAAGCCCTCGCCGGGCGCCGGGCACGGCGTCCTCGGCATGCGCGAGCGGGTCGCCATGCTCGGCGGCGACATGACGGCCGAGGCCACCGGCGACGGCGGCTACGAGGTCGTGGCGTTCCTGCCCGTCGCGAACCCGGCCGAGGCCGCCGCGTGAGCGCCCCCATCCGCGTCCTGATCGTGGACGACCAGATGATGGTCCGCGAGGGCTTCTCGGTGCTGCTGGGCGCCCAGCCGGACATCGAGGTCGTCGGCGAGGCCGTGGACGGCCGCCAGGCGCTCGCGCAGGTCGCCGCCCTGCGCCCCGACGTCGTCCTGATGGACATCCGCATGCCGGAGCTCAACGGCCTGGACGCGACCCGCGAGATCGTCGCGGCCGACGCGGACGCCAAGGTGCTGGTGCTGACCACCTTCGACCTGGACGAGTACGTCTACCAGGCGCTGCGGGCCGGGGCGAGCGGCTTCCTGCTCAAGGACGCCTCCGCCCGGCAACTGGCCGACGGGGTGCGCGTCGTGGCCGCCGGCGAGGCCCTGCTGGCGCCCACGGTCACCAAGCGCCTGATCCAGGAGTTCTCCCGGCTGGGCGCGCCCAGGGCGCCCACCCAGGAGCGCGTCGGCGACCTCACCGAGCGGGAGACCGAGGTGCTGGTGCTGGTCGCCCAGGGCCGCTCGAACTCCGAGATCGCCGAGGGGCTGGTGGTCGCCGAGTCCACGGTCAAGACGCACGTCAGCCGCATCCTGGTGAAGCTGGGCCTGCGCGACCGCACCCAGGCCGCGGTCTTCGCCTACGAGGCCGGGCTGGTCACCCCCGGCGGCTAGAGCACCCCCTGGGCGCGCGGCAGGGTCAGCCGCCAGGCCTCCGGGTGGGCGGTCCAGGTGCGGGTACGCACCGGCCCGCGGATGCGGTTGTCCGCGCGGTAGCGGAAGTCCGGGCCCGAGACGGTGACCGCGCGGGCGCGGGCGCGTACCGGCTCGTCCCCCGAACGCTGCTGCACGACGACCTCGGCCAGCCCCTCCACCGCCGAGACCGCGACACGCCCGACGGGCCGGTCCAGGTCCGCCAGCAGCACCCCGTCCGCCTCGACCCGCAGCCGGGTGCAGGAGGGCAGCGGATGCCGCCCGCCGGGCCCGGAGAGCATGGTCAGGGCCGTACGGGCGGTCCGCGCGGCCGGCGACCACCACGACTGGTGGCCCGCGCCGCCCCCGCCGTCCCCGCCGCCGCTCCCGGCCGGCCCGGCCTCCGCGCCGGCGGGGGCCCGGCCGCGCCGCGCGCCGGCGGCGGGAGGGCCCGGCGTGTTCCGGTGGGTGGCCCCCGCGGGCACCCACAGGCCCCCCAGGACGACGCCGTCGCTGTCGTCGGCCAGGAGCCCCAGCCGCCGCTCCGCGCCGTCCAGAACGGCGCGTGCGGCCGCGACGGCGCTCAGCGGCACACCGAGCACCCGGGCCACCGACACCGCCGGGAGCGCGCCGACCGGCACCCAGGCCAGCGGCGCCACGGCCAGTTCCCGTCGCCGGTGCAGCAGGCCGACGACGCGCAGCAGGGCGCGGTCGTCCCCGATGACGACGGTCCGGCGGCGCCCGCGTCGGGCGACGGCGCGGGCGACCTCCTCCGGGCCGTTCGGGAGGCAGATTTTGGCCACCGCTCCCGCGCACAACACGTCCCGCGCGATCCGCGTGGACTCGCCGTCCACGCGCCGGGCGGCCGGGTCGATGACGACGAGCAGCTGCGCTCCTGTCGGGTCTGCAGCCGACACCTTCGTCCTTCCTCAGGTAATCTCTCGGTGCAAGAGCCCCTGTCGCTGTTGCGCCAGGGGCTTCGTCTATCCGGGGCACCGGTTCGACGGCTCTAGCAGTGGTGAACGCCCGATTCACGCGGGCTTCCGCCACCTGTGCACGTTGGACATGCCCCGCCCGGAAGGGGTGTACGCCTGTGCCCGCACTTGTGCTGCTCGGTGCTCAGTGGGGTGACGAGGGCAAGGGAAAGGCCACCGACCTGCTCGGTGGATCCGTCGACTACGTGGTGCGCTACCAAGGTGGCAACAACGCCGGCCACACGGTCGTCGTGGGTGACCAGAAATACGCGCTGCATCTCCTCCCTTCCGGAATCCTCTCGCCGGGGTGTACCCCGGTCATCGGCAACGGTGTCGTCGTCGACCCCGCGGTCCTGCTCTCCGAGCTGAGCGGGCTGAACGACCGTGGTGTCGACACGTCCAAGCTGCTGCTCAGCGGTAACGCTCACCTGATCACGCCGTACCACACCACGGTCGACAAGGTGACGGAACGCTTCCTCGGCAAGCGGAAGATCGGCACCACCGGCCGCGGCATCGGCCCGACCTACGCGGACAAGATCAACCGCGTGGGCATCCGGGTCCAGGACCTGTACGACGAGTCGATCCTGGAGCAGAAGGTCGAGGCCGCTCTCGACTTCAAGAACCAGATCCTGGCGAAGCTCTACAACCGCCGCGCCATCGAGTCGGGCAAGATCGTCGAGGAGCTGCTGGCGTACGCCGAGCAGATCAAGCCGTACGTCGCCGACACCACGCTGATCCTCAACAACGCCATCGACGAGGGCAAGGTCGTCCTCTTCGAGGGCGGCCAGGGCACGCTCCTGGACGTCGACCACGGCACGTACCCCTTCGTCACCTCCTCCAACCCGACCGCGGGCGGCGCCTGCACGGGTGCGGGCGTGGGCCCGACGAAGATCAACCGCGTGATCGGCATCCTCAAGGCGTACACCACCCGCGTCGGCGCCGGTCCGTTCCCGACCGAGCTGTTCGACAAGGACGGCGAGGCGCTGCGCACCATCGGCGGCGAGCGCGGTGTGACCACCGGCCGTGACCGCCGCTGCGGCTGGTTCGACGCGGTCATCGCCCGCTACGCCACCCGCGTCAACGGCCTGACGGACTTCTTCCTCACCAAGCTCGACGTCCTCACCGGCTGGGAGCAGATCCCGGTCTGCGTCGCCTACGAGATCGACGGCAAGCGCGTCGAGGAGCTGCCCTACAGCCAGAGCGACTTCCACCACGCGAAGCCGATCTACGAGATGCTGCCGGGCTGGTCCGAGGACATCACCAAGGCCAAGACCTTCTCCGACCTGCCGAAGAACGCGCAGGCGTACGTGAAGGCGCTGGAGGAGATGTCCGGCGCGCCGATCTCCGCGATCGGCGTCGGCCCGGGCCGCACCGAGACGATCGAGATCAACTCGTTCCTCTCGTAGGCGGTACCGCCGCGTGAGCGGTACGACGCGAGCGGCACGCACGCGTGCACGGCGCCCCGGTGGCTCAAGGCCACCGGGGCGCCGTCATGTCCGGGCGGTCCCGGCCGGGATCAGGAGATCTTCCGGTAGACGAGCGACGCGTCCTTGGTGCCGGAGTCGGTGAAGTCGCGTCGCATCCTGCCGTCCGGGAGCAGGACCAGGTCGGACGACGAGCCCGGCTGGCAGGCCGACGTGGGCATGGCCCGGCTGACGCTGGAGGGACCGACGTGCAGCGGCGCCCCACCGGTGCCGCCGCCGGTGGCGGTCGTGTGCCAGGCGCAGACGTACGAGGTGCCGTCGTCGAGGGTGCCGCTGCCGTCGATGGTGACGTCGACGACCGAGCCCCGCGTGATGGTGATGGTCCGGGTGTTGACGCGCGTGCCGCCGCCGAAGCTCGACTGCCAGGTGCCGATGAACGCGGCGGGTCCGGAGTCCGGCGTGGCGCTCGGCCCGGCGGACGGCGTCGTCGGCCCGGCCGTGGGCGGCTGCGGCGCGCCGGACGCCGAGCGGGCGGAGGGCGTCGGCGCGGGGTCCGGGGAGCGGGCGTCGTCCTGGGTGTGGCGGTTGAGCAGGAAGACCGTGCCGCCGCCCGCGAGCAGGCAGACGGCGACGACGGCGGCCAGCACGTAGGGCGCCTTCGAGCGGGGCGGCGGCGGTGCGGGAAGGCCGTAGGGCGAGGGGCCGTACGGGCCGGGGTAGCCGTAGCCGGCGGGCGCGGGCGGCGGCAGCGGTCCCGCGCCGGGCGCCGCGGTGACGGTCGGCGGCTCGGTGGGGCGCGCGTCCCGCGGCTCGGCCCGCGTCTCGACGCGGGTGGGCGCCTCGGAGGCGACCGGGGGTATCGGTGCGGCGGCCGGGCGGGCCGGGTTCTCGACGTCGAGCAGCTGGACGGCGTGCCGGCCGAGCTGGGCGACGAGGCCGCCGGGCAGCCAGGGTTCCGCGGCCCGCAGGTCGGGGAGCAGGTCCTCCACGCCGGTGCGCTCGAGGACCTCTTCCGGAGTGGGCCGTTGCGCGGGGTCCTTGACCAGGAACGCGGAGATCAGCGGCCGCAGTGTGGCCGGAACGCCGGTGAGGTCCGGCTCCTCCTCGGCGATGCGGTACATGAGCGCGTGCACGCCGCTGTCCGCCGTGCCGAACGGCATCGTGCCGGTGGCCGCGTAGGCCAGCACCGAGCCGAGGCAGAAGACGTCGCTGGCCGGGGTGACCTGCGCGCCGCGCACCTGCTCGGGCGACATGAAGCCGGGCGAGCCGACGGCCGCGCCGGTGCGGGTCAGGCCGCCGTCGGTGACGGTCTCCAGGGCCCGGGCGATGCCGAAGTCGATGACGCGGGGGCCGTCGAGGGTGATCAGGACGTTGGAGGGCTTGAGATCGCGGTGGACGATCCCGGCGGCGTGGATCGCCTGCAGGGCGCGCGCGAGCCCGGCGCCGAGGATGCGCACGGACCGCTCGGGCAGCGGGCCGTGGTCGGTGTCGACGACCTGGCGCAGCGAGGGGCCGGCGATGTAGCCGGTGGCGACCCAGGGGATCTCCGCCTCGGTGTCCGCGTCGAGCACGGGCGCGGTCCACTCGCCGCCGACCCGCCGGGCGGCCCGTACCTCCTGGCGGAAGCGTCGGCGGAACTCCTCCTGGCCCGCCAGCTCCGGCTGGACCAGCTTGACCGCGACCGTGCGTCCCCGGTCGGACCGGGCGAGGTAGACCCGGCCCATGCCTCCCGCCCCCAGCCTGCCCAGCAGGCGATAGGCACCGAGTTCTCGCGGGTCTTCCGGCGACAGCTCTTCCATGCCGGTGCCCTCCTTCCCCCATGTTTCGTCGCGGGGAGAATAGCGGCACGGCAAAGGGCCGGGTATCCGCACCGGCGAAAGTGCGGTCCCGGCCCCCGGCCCCCGGCTCCGGGCGGCCGCCGAGGCGGCCCCGGGCCCCGGCGTCAGGCCGGAAGGATGTTCTCCGCCTGGGGGCCTTTCTGGCCCTGGCTGATGTCGAACGTGACCTTCTGGCCCTGCTGGAGTTCCCGATAGCCCTGACTGACGATGTTGGAGTAGTGGGCGAACACGTCGGCGCCGCCGCCGTCCTGCTGGATGAAGCCGAAGCCCTTTTCCGAGTTGAACCACTTCACGATGCCGGTAGCCAAGACGATCTCCTTATGAGGGGGCGTGCGGAGGAATTTCGCGCGCCCGGGGGTGAAAAACGCGAGTGCGCCCGAGGTCGCGGACCTCAGGCGCACAAGACAAATGGGTACCAAACTGCAACCGCAAAGGACCGTAGCAGGCGAATTGCCATCGAATTGGGATTTCTCGTACGGCGATTTGCGTGATCCCGTGCCCATCCCGTGCCCACCGTCCGCGCCCGGCATTGTGTCCGCGTGCGCGGCGAGCGGTGCGACACAGTGCCGGTACCGGCCCGGGCGGGGCTTTCGTAGGCTCGGGGCCGCACAGCCCACGCCTCTTTCCTCCCGCACTCCCGATCAGAGGTCACGCCCGTGAGCACGCAGCCCGATCCCGCCCGTGGCGCCGCCGTGAAGGCGACCGACCGCGCGCACGTCTTCCACTCCTGGTCCGCCCAGGGGCTCATCGACCCGCTGGCCGTGGCCGGCGCCGAGGGCTCGTACTTCTGGGACTACGACGGCAACCGCTATCTCGACTTCTCCTCGCAATTGGTCAACACCAACATCGGCCACCAGCACCCCAAGGTCGTCGCCGCGATCCAGGAGCAGGCCGCCCGGCTGTGCACCATCGCGCCCGGCTTCGCCGTCGACGTGCGGTCCGAGGCCGCGCGGCTGGTCGCCGAGCGGACGCCCGGCGACCTGGACAAGATCTTCTTCACCAACGGCGGCGCCGAGGCGGTGGAGAACGCCGTCCGGATGGCCCGGCTGCACACCGGCCGGCCCAAGGTGCTGAGCGCCTACCGCTCGTACCACGGCGCGACGGCCGCCGCGATCAACCTCACCGGGGATCCGCGCCGTTGGGCCTCCGACACCGGCTCGGCCGGTGTGATCCACTTCTGGGCGCCCTTCCTCTACCGCTCGCCCTTCCACGCGGAGAGCGAGGAGCAGGAGTGCGAGCGCGCCCTGCGGCACCTCGAGGACACCATCGTCTTCGAGGGCCCGGCGACGATCGCCGCGATCCTCCTGGAGACCGTCCCGGGAACCGCCGGGATCATGGTCCCGCCGCCCGGCTACCTGCCGGGCGTCCGCGCGCTCTGCGACCGGTACGGCATCGTCCTCGTCCTCGACGAGGTCATGGCCGGCTTCGGGCGTACGGGCCGGTGGTTCGCCGCCGACCACTTCGGCGTCACCCCCGACCTGCTGACCTTCGCCAAGGGGGTCAACTCCGGCTATGTGCCGCTCGGCGGCGTCGCCATCTCCGCCGAGATCGCCGCCACCTTCGAGACGCGGCCCTACCCGGGCGGGCTCACCTACTCCGGGCACCCGCTCGCCTGCGCCTCCGCCGTGGCGACGATCGACGCGATGGCCGAGGAGGGCATCGTGGAGAACGCCGCGCGCATCGGCGAGGACGTCCTCGGTCCCGGCCTGCGCGAACTGGCCGAGCGCCATCCCTCGGTGGGCGAGGTCCGCGGCCTCGGCGCGTTCTGGGCGGTGGAGCTCGTCCGCGACCGCGCCACCCGCGAGCCGCTGGTGCCGTACGCGGCGACGGGCGAGGCGAACGCCCCCATGGCCGCCTTCACCGCGGCGTGCAGGGCGGCCGGCCTGTGGCCGTTCGTGAACATGAACCGCACCCACGCCGTTCCGCCGTGCACCGTCACCGTGTCGGAGGCCAAGGAGGGTCTGGCGGCCCTGGACGAGGCGCTGACGGTGGCGGACCGGTACACGGTCTGACGGCCCCCGCCGCCCCGGCGGCACGGCCCGGGTGACCGAATCGCCCGTACCCACCCGTACCGCCCAGCCCGGCGATCCGGTAGCGTTCGCCCTTCCCGTGCTCACGGCCATATCGCCCGTGACGGCCCTCGCATATCGTGGCGGGGGCCGTTCGCATGTCAAGCGCGGCGGCCAGGGGACATCGGAAAAAAGCGGAGACGGAGACCCATGCCCGGCAGCGAGACTGTCAAGCGCACGACGCTGCGCTCACAGATCGCCGAGGCGTTGCGCGACGAGGTGATCGCCGGGCGGCTCCCGGCGGGCCGGCAGTTCACCGTCAAGGAGATCGCCGAGCAGTACGGCGTCTCGGCCACGCCCGTCCGCGAGGCGCTGCTCGACCTGTGCTCGCAGGGGCTGCTCGACGTGGAGCTGCACCGCGGTTACCGGGTGCGGGAGTTCTCCTACGCCGACTTCCGCGACATGATCGAGGCCCGCACGCTGATCGTCGAGGGCATGTTCCGCCGCTCCGCCGAGCGCGCGCTGCAGGCCGCGACGCCGCAGGCGCTGGCCTCGGTGCGGCGGCGCGCGGAGGAGGCCGGACGGGCCGCGCTGGCGGGCGATCTCGACATCCTCATCGGCTACGACCTGCGCTTCTGGCGGGAGATGGCCGGGCTGGTGGGCAACCCCTACATATCGGACTTCCTGGACCGGGTCCGGGTGCAGAGCTGGATCTTCACGGTGCCCCTGCTGCGGGGCCTGGGGGACCTGCGGGGGCGGCTGTGGCACGGCCACGCCGACCTGGTGGAGGCGGTGGCGTGCCAGGACGTGGTCCGCGCGCAGCGGATCGTCGTGGCGTACAACCACCACTCGCTGGCGTTGATCGACGGCTTGGCCCCTCGACCCGATCGGAATCCGACCGCATAAGGTCGATGTCGCTCGCCGTCGTCGACAAACGGAATGTGATTCGCCATGAAGCCGGCACCGGCCCAGCCGTCGGATCCCTCCGGAACGGCCGCTGAGGCAGCCGTCGATCTGACGGTGGTCATCCCCGCGTACAACGAGGAGAACCGGCTCGCCCCGACGCTCACCGCGGTGCGCGCCCACCTCGAGAGCCTCGAACCCCTGAGCTGGGAGCTGATCGTCGTCGACGACGGCTCGGCCGACGGCACGGCCGCCGTCACCGAGGCCGCCGCCGCCGAGGAGCCCCGCGTCCGGCTGCTGCGCACCCCGGCCAACCGCGGCAAGGGGCACGCCGTACGCACCGGAGTGCTCGCCTCGCGCGGCCGCCGGGTCCTGGTCACCGACGCCGACCTGGCCACCCCCATCGAGGAGCTGACCCCGCTCCAAAGACGGCTGGACGAGGGCGTGGCCGCCGCCGTCGGCTCCCGGGCGCTGCCGGAATCACGGATCGCCGTACGCCAGAACCCCGTGCGGGAGATCATGGGGCGGCTCGGCTCCGGGCTGATACGCGCGGCCGCCGTGCCGGGCATACGGGACACCCAGTGCGGCTTCAAACTCTTCGACGGCGACAAGGTCCGCACGGCCTTCGAGGGCTCCCGGCTCGACGGCTGGAGCTACGACGTCGAAATCCTGCGCTTCTTCCACCAGATGGCCTGGGAGGTCGCCGAAGTGCCCGTCCGATGGGCCCATCAGCCCGGTTCCAAGGTCCGTCCGTTCGCCTATCCCACCGTCCTCGCGGACCTCGTGCGGCTGCGCTGGCGCGCGGTGCGGCCGGAGCGGATAGCCATACCCGCGATCTTCCTGGTCCTCGCCTTCTTCCTCTACGGGGGCCTGTGGGGCGGCCTCGGCGGCGCCTACCTCGCCGACTCGGGCTCCGACCAGCAGCAGTGGGAATGGTTCTTCGCGGTCACCGCCGACAACGTCGCCCACCTGCGGAACCCGCTCTTCACCGACCTGCAGAACGCCCCGCTCGGGGTGAACCTCATGGCGAACACCGCCATGCTGGGCCTGTCCGTACCGCTGGCGCCCCTCACCCTCGCCCTCGGCGCCCACGTCACCTGGGCCGTCGTGCTCACCGGCGGGCTGACCGCGACCGCCTGCTCCTGGTACTGGCTCATCGCCCGGCGTTTCGTGCGCTCCCGCTGGGCGGCCGCGCTGGGCGGCGGGTTCTGCGCCTTCGCGCCGCCGATGATCTCCCACGGCACCGCGCACCCCAACTTCGCGGTGCTCTTCATGATGCCGCTGATCATCGACCGGGCGCTGCGGCTGTGCGAGGGCAGGCGGCCCACCCGCGACGCCGTCGTCCTCGGTCTCTTCCTCGCCTACCAGGTCTTCCTCGGCGAGGAGGCGCTGCTGCTGGCCGTCACGGGCATGCTCCTGTTCGCCTTCGGCTACGCGGTCGCCTCCCCGGACGTGGCCAAGGCCGTCGCCCCGCCCCTGCTGCGCGGCCTGGGCATCGCGGCGCTGGTGGCCGTGCCGCTGGTGATGGTGCCGCTGGCCTGGCAGTTCTTCGGCCCGCAGAGCTACCGCAGCGTGCTGCACGGGCAGGTCGGCAACCACCCCATGGCGCTGCTGGAGTTCGCCACCCGCTCGCTGGCCGGCGACGAGCACGTCGCGGCCTCGCTGTCGCTCAACCGGACCGAGGAGAACGCCTTCTTCGGCTGGCCCCTCGTCGTCCTCGCCGTCGCGCTCGTCGTCCACCTGCGCGACCAGCCGCGCGTGCGCGCCCTGGGCTTCACCGCGCTGGCCGCCGCCGTGCTCTCCCTGGGCCAGAACATCCCGCTGCCCGGCACCGGCAAGACCCTGCCGGGACCGTGGCGGGTGGTGGCGCCGCTGCCCGTCTTCGAGTCGGTCATCGAGTCGCGGATGGCCATGGTCTGCGTCCCGGCCCTCGGCATCCTCCTGGCCCTCGGCTGCGACCGGCTGGTCCTGCGGCGCGTCCGCAGCGAGCGCGAGAGCTCCCGCCGGATCCTCGGCGCGGCCGCGCTCGTCGTGGCCGTGCTGCCGCTGTTCCCCACGCCGTACCGCACCGTCGAGCGCGCCCCCGTGCCCGCCTTCGTCTCCGACGGCACCTGGCGGGAGTACGTACGCCCCGGCCGCTCCCTGGTGCCCGTACCGGTCCCGTCCCCGGCCGACACCACCGCACTGGGCTGGCAGATCGACGCCGGCCTCGGCTTCCGCATCCCCGGCGGCTACTTCAACGGACCCTGGGGCCCGGAGCGCATCGGCATCTACGGGCCGCAGCCGCGCCCCACGTCCGAGCTGCTGCGCAAGGTCCGCGAGACGGGCAGGGTGCCGGTGATCGGCCCCCAGCAGCGCCGCGAGTTCGGCTGGGACCTCGACTTCTGGCGCGCCGACGTGCTCGTCCTGGCGGGTCAGGACAACGACGAGGCGCTGCGCACGGCGGTCACCGCCCTCGCGGGCCGGCAGCCGAAGCGGGCGGGCGACGTGTGGGTGTGGGACGTGCGGGCGGGCCGCTGACGCGGGCGGTGGCGGGAGGCGTCCACGGCCGTGCGGAGTGCGCGATTCCATCTGCGTCGGCCCTGTGTGACAACCGGCTGAGCGGCACTACTCTGGCCCGACCATCGCATGCCCCGACCATCGCACGAACGCGAAAACGAGAGTGAGTTCACGTGGCCTGTGACCTCTGGCTAGTGCCCCTTGTCGACGTGCTGTGCCACAGCCCCGACAACCCCTTCGCCGAGGAGATCGCCGCGTACGACAAGGCCCTCGGCGAGGCCGGACTGCCTCCCGTGCCCGTCTTCGGCTACATGCCGGGCCTCTCCGGCGACGTGGCCCCGGTCGCGGGCTTCGACTACGACGCGCTGCACTTCCTGCGCCGCGCCCACCTGCTCAACCTGTGCGGTCTGGCCGTCACCCCCGTGGATGAACTCGGCGGCGACTACGAGCAGTTGCTGGAGATGTTCGAGAGCACGGCCCAGCAGTCGCACCTCGTGTGGCACTACGACCACGCCGGGGCGTACGTCCCCGTGGACTTCGCGCATCCGCTGTACAACGACGAACTCCTCGAGGGCGGCGGCCCCTTGGGCTCCAGCCACGGGCTGCTGCGCGAACTCCTCGCCGTGGCGCCCGTCCTGGGCATCGACCCGGCCAACCCGCCCGCCGCGCCCGCCGCTCCGGACCACCCGACCACCCTCGAGGAGCGCGCGGCCCCCGGCCCGCACGACGACAGCCCCTTCGCCCGGGAGCGCCATGTGTGGCTGGGCCTGCACGCGGCGGCGACGCGCAGCCTGGGTCAGGGATCGATGATCGTCTTCAGCTGACGGGCGCCTACGGCCGACGGGCGCCCCCGGCGCCGGACGGCGGCCACGGCCGTACGGCACCGGGAGCTCCCGGGCAGGTCCTGGGACAACACGGCCTAGCGCGGCGACTCCGGCGGCCGCTGCCGGGGCATGTTCGGCCGCGTGTGCGGCGGCATCGGGAACCGCCCCACGGGGCCGTTTCCCTCGCCCCGCGGGCCCCACGCCACGAGCGACTGCGTCAGAAGCGGCGCCGGGCCCGCCCGGAACTCCACCATCCAGTCCGCCGTCTCGGCCCGTACGAGCTCGGAGACGTCCTCCGAGAAGCGCCGCAGCACGGTCAGGCAGCGCTCGGCGGCCTCGCTGGCCGTGCCCTCGGTCGGGCCGAGCACCTCGCGCACGCACTCCGACGCCCAGTCGAACTGCAGCACCTCCAGCCGCCGCTGCACCGCCTGCGCCGTGGCCACCGCCCGCATCCAGCCGGACGTCAGGCCGAAGTAGCGGTCGCAGGCCACGCAGGCCACCGCGCCCAGCAGCGCCAGGAACGCCCAGGCCGAGCCCGTGCGCAGCACCTTCGTCAGCTCCAGCAGCGGCAGCGCGGCCCCCACCAGGGCGCAGGAGGCCGCCGCCAGGCGCAGCCCGCGCGCCCAGCGGCGCTTCCAGGCGCGGTCGGTCAGGTACCAGTCGGCGAGATTGAGGGCGCCGCCCTCGACCCATCTGTACAGCTCGTCCAGCCGCTCGGCGGGCTCTCCCCAGTCCCCGAGCGGGAAGGTCCGGCCGCGCAGGTCGCCCCGGTGCTTCCCGTCCTGCTCCCGAGGGAGCCCCTCGGGCTGCATCTCAGGCTGGCTCACGCCTGCACTCCCTCTCCGCCGTGTGCGCGTCCACGCACCTCAACCGTGCTGGCAGCCTCCTTCCTACCGCCGAACGGTTGGCGTTGGGCGCAAGATCCAGCCTTTTCCGTCCGTAAGTGCGGCGCAATCAGGTATAGGAGGCCCTCGGCCTCACTCGAAAGAGTTCGCCCCGGCCGGGGCGTGGACGCCCGCGGGCGCCCAGGAGGCGCGTCACGAGGCCGGTCAAGAGCCGATCAAGAGGTTCCTACGAAGAGCGGGCGGCACCCGAGTCGTGGTGATCCACAAGGCAGGCAATAGGGTGGCCCCTGTGAAGGTCCTCGTCATCGGCGGCGGCGCCCGCGAACACGCCCTGTGCCGCTCTCTGTCCCTCGACCCCGACGTCACCGCGCTCCACTGCGCCCCCGGCAACGCCGGGATCGCCGAGGTGGCCGAGGTGCATCCCGTGGACGCGCTGGACGGCGTCGCCGTCGCGGAGCTGGCCGCGTCGCTGCGCGCGGACCTCGTGGTGGTCGGCCCGGAGGCGCCGCTGGTCGCCGGCGTCGCCGACGTCCTGCGCGAGCGCGGCGTCCCCGTCTTCGGGCCCTCGGCCGAGGCGGCCCTGCTGGAGGGCTCCAAGGCGTTCGCCAAGGACGTCATGGCCTCCGCGAACGTCCCCACCGCCCGCAGCTACGTGTGCACCACGGCCGAGGAGATCGACGCGGCCCTCGACGCGTTCGGCGCGCCGTACGTCGTCAAGGACGACGGCCTGGCCGCCGGCAAGGGCGTCGTCGTCACCTCGGACGTCGCGGCCGCCCGGGAGCACGCGCTGGCGTGCGAGCGCGTGGTGATCGAGGAGTTCCTGGACGGCCCCGAGGTCTCGCTCTTCGCGATCACCGACGGCGAAACGGTCCTTCCCCTGCAGCCCGCCCAGGACTTCAAGCGCGCCCTGGACGCCGACGAGGGCCCCAACACCGGTGGCATGGGCGCCTACTCCCCGCTGCCGTGGGCCGGCCCCAAGCTGGTCGACGAGGTGCTCCGGACCGTGCTCCAGCCCACCGTCGACGAGCTGCGCCGGCGCGGCACGCCGTTCTCCGGGCTGCTCTACGCGGGCCTGGCGATCACCTCGCGCGGGATGCGGGTCATCGAGTTCAACGCCCGCTTCGGCGACCCGGAGACCCAGGTCGTGCTGGCCCGCCTGCGCACCCCGCTGGCGAGCGTCCTGTTCAACGCGGCCACGGGCAACCTCGCCGCCGAGCCGCCGCTGCGCTGGAGCGACGACGCCGCCGTGACGGTCGTCATCGCCTCGCACAACTACCCCGGCACCCCGCGCACCGGCGACGTGATCGAGGGCCTGGACGGCGCGGCCGAGGTGGAGCAGGCCTACGTCCTGCACGCCGGCACCGCGCACGACGCCGAGGGCCGCGTGGTCAGCGCGGGCGGCCGGGTGCTGTCCGTCACCGCGACCGGCGCCGGCCTGGAGCAGGCCCGCACGCGCGCGTACGAGGCCGTCTCCCGCGTCCGCCTGGACGGCTCGCACCACCGGACGGACATCGCGGCGAAGGCCGCCGCGTCCGCCTGATCCCGCCGCGACCCGCCCCCCACCCGTTCGTCGAACGCCAGTACTGGCGGAGTGGGTGGGGGCAGTGTGCGCATGGGCCTTGCCCAAAGCCATTCCATCGAGTGACCGATCCGCCAACCGGCTGACGGGTGCCCCGACCCCAACTAGGGTGCGGCGAAGGCCTGCTGCGCGTCCGGCAACTGGCCCACCGGCATTGCGATGTCAGAGGCCGGTGCCACAGTGGGGGTGGTAAGCACCCGGGCAGAGCACTACAGGCGACTGGGGGTGATCGGTCTCGTGGCAGGTCCCGAAGCAGGCGTGCTGACCGCGCGCGCCCGTGCCCTCGCCGTGCTGCGGGTGCGCAGCACGGCGCTGGCGGTCGCCCTGCTGCCCGCGGCGGCCGCGGTCGTGCTGGCCGCGGGCTCGGCCATGGGTCGTATTCCGGACGATTCCGTCTGGGACGTTCTCCGGCCCGTCGTGAGCGCCCTCGCGGTGCTGGCGCTGGTGCTGGCCGCCGGCGTGGCCGCCGTGGTCGCGCGGGCCCGGCCGGCCCTCAGCCCCACCGTCCCGATCCCCGAGTCGACGGCCCCCGACCTCTACCGCCTGGTCCGTGACCTCGCCGAGCGGCTGGACGTCCCCGCCCCCTCCGCCATAGCCCTCACCCCCGACTGCGACAGCTGGCTGGAGGACCGTACGCATCCCGCGCACGGCCCTTCGCGCGAGCGGCCGCCGGCGCGCCGCCGGGCCGGGGACGCGCCGGTGCTGGTGATCGGCTCGCCGTTCCTGTGGTGGATGCGCGTCGCCGAGCTGCGCGCCCTGCTCGCCCCCGTGGTGGCGGGCACGGGCCCGGCCGCCCACCCCGACATAGCGGCCGCCCGCCGCTTCGTCCGCGGCCTGGACGCCGCCGTGGCGGTGGCGGCCGGGCGGCCGCTGCTCGCGTTCGTGGGCTGGGCCGCCCGGCTGCTGCTGCGCTCGTGCCGCGACCACGCCGCCGAGATGGAGCGGGGGGTGGCGGCGGCCGCCTCCGAGCGCGCCCAGGCGGTCGACTACGGCCTGCGGATCGTCGCCCAGGAACAGGTCGGCCTGGCCTACGCCGGCTGGGACCGGCTGCTGAACCGCGTCGCGCTGCCCGCCTGGCGCATGGGTCGCTGGCCCTCGCGCCTGGACGCGGGCGTCGTCTCCGCGCTGACCGAGCTCTCCCGGCGCGACCGGCTGGCGGAGGGCTTCGCCTCCCGGCTGGGCGAGCGGCCCGCGTGCGACCTGCTCGAGGAGCCCGGCCTCATCGACGAGGCCGCGTCCCTGCTGGCCGCCCGCCTCTTCCACGGCGGCCCGCCCGAGCCCGGCCCCGACTGGTCGCCCGTCAGCTGGAGCCAGTATCCGGAGGAGGTCGTGGACCGCAAATGGCGGCTGGAGGCCGCCCGGCTGCACCGCGTCCTGGACGACATCGCGCCCCGCGCGCTGCCCGGCCTCCCGGACGCCGGGCGGACCCCCCTCGTGCCGGACCCCACGCCCGCGGCGCCCACGGTCGCCCGGGTCCTCGAGCGTCTCACCGGCCCGGCCGGCGGCGGGGTGGGCGAGGAGCTGGGGGTGCGGCTGAGCGCGGAGGTCGCCCGCGAGGCGGCCCGGGAGGAGCGGGTGGCCGAGCGGGGCGGGCTCGGCGCCTCGGCCGGCTCCTGGATCGACGGCCTGGCCCCCCTGTTCCCGCTGCAGCCGCCGCGCAGCGGCCGCGAGCTGCTCGCCGACCATGTGACGGCCATGGTGTGCTGCGCCGCCGTCGACACCGCCGGGGCCGTGCCCGGCCTGGACTGGCTGGACGGGCCCGCCCTGATGATCGGCGGCGCCCGCCGCGCCGATCTGGCCCGTACGGTCCTGAGCCTGATCGAGGACGGCGACGGCGAGCCCCTGCGTGCCTGGCTGGGGGAGATCGGGGTGCGGCCGGAGAAGCCCGTCCGGCTGGGCTGAGGGCTCCGGCAGCGCCTCCGCCCCGCCGTCACGGACGGTGAAGCGGTGACGCTGCGTAGAGGCCGAGCCATCACTTCCGGGGAATTTGCCGACGAACAGTGACGAGCCGGGTGTGTCCTGTGATCTGCTGGGAAACCGAATGGGTATGCGGTGATCCAGGGGAGGGAGAGCGCACATGGGGACGGAGCAGGTCCGGCGCTGGGAATCCGGGGCACTCGCGCACGCCGTCTCCGATCCCTTCGGACAAGGGCCACTGCCCTGGCTGCGCGGTGGCGAGTACTACTTCGACGGCACCGGCCAGATCATCCCCTGGTACGTCGACCCGGTCGTCGCCCCGGCCGGCGCGCGCGTCCCGCCGCCGCGCAGACCCGGGCCGCGCACCGCCGACGACGTCCACTGCCAGATCAAGGGCTTCGCCACCGACAGCGCGGTGGCCCCCGGAGAGGCCGTGGACTTCCGGATCACCGTGGATCCCCCGCAGCAGTTCTCCGTCGACATCTACCGCATCGGCCACTACGGGGGCGTCGGCGCCGCGAAGATCACGACGAGCCCCCGGCTGTCGGGCATCGTCCAGCCGCCGCCGCTCACCGCGGACCGCACGGTCTCCTGTCACCACTGGTGGCTGTCCTGGCGGCTGCAGATCCCCAGCTTCTGGAGCACCGGCGCCTATGTCGCCGTCCTCACCACCGCCGACGGCTACCGCAGCCACATCCCCTTCACCGTCCGCGACAGCACCCCCGCCGACCTGCTGCTCGTTCTCCCCGACATCACCTGGCAGGCCTACAACCTCTACCCCGAGGACGGCCGGACCGGCGCCAGCCTCTACCACGCCTGGGGCGAGGACGGCCGGCTGCTCGGCGAGGAGGGCGCGGCCACCACCGTCTCCTTCGACCGCCCCTACGCCGGCGCCGGGCTGCCGCTGCACGTGGGCCACGCCTACGACTTCATCCGCTGGGCCGAGCGCTACGGCTACGGCCTCGCCTATGCCGAGACCCGCGACCTCCACGCAGGGCGAATCGATCCGGCACGCTACCGGGGCCTCGTCTTCCCCGGCCACGACGAGTACTGGTCGCCCGCCATGCGCCACGCCGTCGAGAACGCCCGCGACTGCGGCACCTCGCTGGTCTTCCTCTCCTCCAACACCATGTACTGGCAGGTCGAGCTCGCCCCCTCGCCGGCCGGCCCCGACCACCTGCTGACCTGCCGCAAGCGCCGGGGCCCCGGCCGCTCGGCGCTGTGGCGCGAGATGTCGCCCCCCGAGCAGCAGCTGCTCGGCATCCAGTACGCCGGCCGCGTCCCCGAACCCGCCCCGCTGGTCGTCCGCAACGCCGACCACTGGCTGTGGGAGGCCACGGGCGCCGGCGAGGGCGACGAGCTGGCCGGCCTCGTCGCGGGCGAGGCCGACCGCTATTTCCCCCGTACGGCCCTGCCCGAGCACACCCGTCGCATCCTGCTGGCCCACTCCCCGTACGAGGACGGCGAGGGCACCAGACGCCACCAGGAGACCTCCCTGTACCGCGCCCCCAGCGGCGCCCTGGTCTTCGCCTCCGGCACCTTCGCCTGGTCCCCGGCCCTGGACCGCCCCGGCCATGTGGACCCCCGGATCCAGCGGGCCACGGCCAATCTCCTGGACCGCATCTGCAAACGCGCCTGACCCCCGGCGGAGCCGCGCGCCGCCGTACGGCAGAATCGGGGTGTTTGGACAAACCACCAGGAGGACGCGTGTCCGGATTCGTCGAGAAGCCCAAGCCCGTCGAGGTCCCGGGCCTGACGCACCTGCACACCGGCAAGGTCCGCGACCTCTACCGCGACGAGGCCGGCCGGCTGGTGATGGTCGCCAGCGACCGCATGTCCGCCTACGACTGGGTGCTGCCCACGGAGATCCCCGACAAGGGGCGCGTCCTCACCCAGCTGTCCCTGTGGTGGTTCGACCGGCTGCGCGACCTCATCCCGCACCACGTGCTCTCCGACGAGCTGCCCGCCGGCGCCCCCGCCGACTGGGCCGGGCGCACCCTGGTCTGCCGCTCGCTGGAGATGATCCCGGTCGAGTGCGTCGCCCGCGGCTACCTCACCGGCTCCGGCCTCGTGGAGTACGAGCAGACCCGCACCGTCTGCGGACTCGCCCTCCCCGAGGGCCTGGTCAACGGCTCCGAACTGCCCCAGCCGATCTTCACCCCGGCGACCAAGGCCGAGGTCGGCGAGCACGACGAGAACGTCTCCTACGAGGAGACCGCCCGCCGCGTCGGCGCCGAGACCGCCGCGATGCTCCGCCAGACGACCCTGGCCGTCTACAGCCGCGCCCGCGACATCGCCCGCGACCGGGGCATCATCCTGGCGGACACCAAGTTCGAGTTCGGTTGGGCGGACGGCGACCTGGTCCTCGCGGACGAGGTGCTCACCCCCGACTCCTCCCGCTTCTGGCCCGCCGACTCCTGGGAGCCGGGCCGCGCCCAGCCCTCCTTCGACAAGCAGTTCGTCCGCGACTGGCTGTCCTCGCCGGCCTCGGGCTGGGACCGCAACGGCCAGCTCCCGCCGCCGGAGCTGCCGGCGGAGATCGTCGAGCGCACCCGCGCGAAGTACGTCGAGGCCTACGAGCGCCTGACCGGCTCGAAGTGGGCGTAGCGGCACCGACCGGGCGGCTGGGAGGGCCCTCGCGGCGGTAGGGGCCCTCTCTAAGAGCTCTCTCAGACAGCGCATGCCATCGTGGGGCACGCACAAGATCCCGTACCCCCGCCGGAGGCGCGATGGCCGAGACGCCGACGTCCGTACTGGTCGTGGACGACGACCCCGACGTACGGGCAGCCGTCGTCGACAGCCTGACCGTCGAGGGCTACGCCGTGCGCTCGGCCGCCGACGGGCTGGAGGCCCTCTCCGCCGTCGCGAGCGCACCGCCGGGAGCCATCGTGCTCGACCTCGCCATGCCCGTGCTCGACGGCCTCGCCGTCTGCCGCCGCCTGCGCGAGCTCGGCGACCGGACGCCGGTCCTCGTCCTGACCGCCCGCGACGCCGTCTCCGACCGTGTCGCGGGCCTGGACGCCGGGGCCGACGACTATCTGGTCAAGCCCTTCGCGCTGGACGAGCTGCTCGCCCGCCTGCGGGCCCTGCTGCGCCGCGCGGCCCATGCCGAACCGATGGGGGAGGAGCAGGAGTTGACCTTCGCGGACCTGCGCGTCGACCCCGTCACCCGGACCGGCGAGCGCGCGGGGCTCGCCCTGGAGTTCACCCGGACCGAGTTCGCGCTGCTGGAGGTGCTGCTGCGGCACCCGGGGCAGGTGCTGCCGCGCGAGGTGATCCAGGAGCGCGTCTGGGGCGCGGACTTCGGCCCCGAGTCCAACTCCCTCGCCGTCTACGTCGGCTACCTCCGGCGCAAGCTCGAGGCGTCCGGCGCGCCCCGCCTCGTGCACACCGTCCACGGCGTCGGCTACCAGCTGGCCCAGCGGTGAGCCGCCGCACCGGCCCCCTCGGCCGCAGGCCGCTGCGCACCCGCCTGACGCTCGTCACCTCCGCGGCCGTGGCGCTCGTCGCCCTGGGCGTGCTGGCCGGCGCCTATGTGGTCATCCGCTACGAACTCGTGCGCCAGCTGGACCTCCAGCTCAAGCAGCAGGCCGGGCTCGTCGCCCAGCAGAGCCGCGGCGGCGCCGACCAGGGCGTGCTCTACGACCAGTGCGCCTGGCGGGCCGCCCCCGCCTGCGCCCAGATCGTCCGCGCCGACCCGGCGGCCCCCGGCCAGAACGGCCTGGTGCTGCCCGTCACCGGAGCGACCCGCCGGGTCGCGGCCGGCACCCTCGGCGCGTACTACAGCGACATCACCCACCACGGCCGTCCCATGAGGATGCTGACCACCCCGGTCCCGGGCCGGGACGGGCGCGCCCTGCAGGTGGCGGCCCGCTCCGACAGCGTCGACCAGAGCGTGGAACAGGCCGGTCTCTACCTCGGCGGGGTCGGCGCCGTCGGGGTCCTCCTCGCGGCGGCGCTGGGCCACCTCGCCGCGCGCACCTCGCTGCGGCCCGTCACCCGCCTGACCGCCACCGCCGAGCGCATCGCCGCCACCCGCGACCCCGCCCACCGCATCGAGCTGCCGCCCTATGAGGCACGCCGCCAGGACGAGATCACCCGCCTCGCCACCAGCTTCAACACCATGCTCGGCGAGCTGGAGGAGGCCGTCGCCGCCCAGCGCCGACTCGTCGCCGACGCCTCCCACGAGCTGCGCACCCCGCTCACCGCGCTGCGCACCAACGCCGAGCTGCTCGCCCGCGCCGACCGGCTCTCCACCGCCCAGCGCGAGCGGGCCTCGGACGCCCTGGGCCGCCAGCTGCGCGAGGTGACCGGCATGGTCAACGACCTCATCGAGCTGGCCCGCGACGAGGAACCCCAGCAGCTGGTCGAACAGGTGCGGCTGGACCGGCTGACCGAGCGCTGCGTGGCCGACGCCCGCGGCCACTGGCCGGCCACGCTCTTCACGGCCGACCTGGCCGCGGCCACCGTCCCCGGCGTGCCCGCCCGGCTCGCCCGGCTGCTGTCCAACCTGCTGGACAACGCGGCCAAGTTCAGCCCGGCCGGCGCCATGGTCGAGGTGCGCCTCGCCCGCACGGACGGCACCCTCGATCTCACCGTCCGCGACCACGGCCCCGGCATCTCGGACGAGGACCTGCCGCATGTCTTCGACCGCTTCTACCGCTCCCGTCAGGCCCGCGCCCTGCCGGGCTCCGGCCTCGGCCTGGCCATGGCCCGCCAGATCGCCCGCGCCCACGGCGCCGAGCTCACGGCGGAACAGGCCGGCACGGGCGGCGCCCTCTTCCGCCTGAGCTTCCCCGCCTCCGAACCTCGCTGACGCCGGGAAGGACCGGGGAAGGACCGGGGAAAGACCCGGGGAAAGACTGGGGAACGCCGAAGGCCCCGGTCGTTCCCGACCGGGGCCTTCGTTCTCTGAGCGGACGACGAGACTCGAACTCGCGACATCCACCTTGGCAAGGTGGTGCTCTACCAACTGAGCTACGTCCGCATTCGCCCCGCGCTCTCGTGCGGTGCGGGTACCACTATAGCCAACCCTGAGCGCGTGCGATGCGCGCCGCCGCATGACGGTTCTCCGCGCCCAGCTTCGCGGCCGCCGAGGAGAGGTAATTGCGGACCGTCCCGGGTGTCAGCGAAGCCTTCCGCGCGATCTCCGCGATGGGCGCGCCGTCCTCGGCCAGCTCGAGCAGTTCCGCCTCGCGCGCGGACAGCGGGGAGTCCCCGGCGCTGATCGCGTCGGCCGCCAACTCCGGGTCCACGTAGCGGCTTCCGCCGTGCACGGTACGGATGATCTCGGCGAGCCGCTGGGCCGAGACGGTCTTGGGCACGAACCCCCGCACCCCCGCCTCGAGGGCCCGCTTCAGATGCCCGGGGCGGCCGTGGCCGGTCACGATCATGGCGCGGCAGGAGGGGAGTTCGGACCGCAGTGATGTGGCGACCGTCACACCGTCCGCCCCTGGCATCTGGAGATCCAGTACGGCTACGTCCGGCCGGTGGCACCGGGCCATCGCCAGCGCCTCCGGTCCGGACGCGGCCTCCGCCACCACCTGGAGATCGTCCTCGAGCCCGAGGAGGGCGGCCAGCGCCCCCCGGATCAGGTGCTCGTCGTCGGCGAGCAGCACGCGAATCGTCATGCGCCCGCCCTGTCCGCCGTGAGTCCGGCCGGCACCTTCGCCGTCAGCCGGAACGTCTCGTTCGAGCCGTACTCGTACGACACCGTCCCCCCGAGCGCCGTCAGACGCTCCCGCAGGCCGGCGAGGCCCGAGCCGCCACCGTCCGGAGCGGCCGGCCGCACACCGTTGTTCTCCACCGTCAGCACGGCCAGGCCCTCCCTCTGTCGCAGTCGCACGGCGCAGCGCGCCGCGTCCGAGTGCCGCAGCACGTTCGTCGTGGCCTCGCGCACCACCCATGCCAGCGCCGACTGGACCTGCCGCGGCAGCTCGTCGGCGGCGGTGTCGTCCATGCGGCACTCGATGCCGGCGGCGGCCAGGATGCCGCGGGCCCCGACCAGTTCCGTGTGCAGGTCGGCCTCGCGGTAGCCGCGGACGACCTCGCGCAGCTCGCGCTGGGAGTCCTGGGCGATCCGCTGCACCTCCGCCATCTGCGCCGAGGCCGTGTCCGAGCCCCGCTGCGAAAGTTGCTCGGCGAGCTCGCTCTTGAGCGCGATCGCGGCGAGGTTGCGGCCCAGGATGTCGTGCATGTCGCGGGAGAACCGCAGCCGCTCCTCCGCGACGGCGAGCCGCGCCTGTACCGCGCGGGCCGCGTCGAGCTCCCAGATGATGGAGAGCATCCATCCCGAGACCCGGGCCATCAGCGCGACCCAGCCGCTGACGAAGAGCGCGCCGAAGACCACCCCCGTCAGCGCCGGAGCGCCCGCTCCCACCACGGCGAACGGCACGGTCGCGACGAACGAACCGGCCGTGCACAGCCCCCAGTAGGTTCGCTTGCGCACCACCAGGCACAGAGCCCCCAGCGGCGCCACCGTCAGGCCCATGAACATCGTGGACCCGAGCTGACCGAGGTTCCCGGCGCTGACGGCCAGCAGTCGCGCGAAGAGGCACAGCGCCAGCACCAGCAGGACGAACGAGAAGACCAGCCGCCCCCTCAGGCCGGTCGTCTCCTTGCGCAGGTAGCGGTCGAGGGCCCGCCGGATCAGACCGATGCCGAACGTGGCCTGCAGGGCACCCACGACGATCAGGGAGACGGCGAGCGCCCGAGGCAGGGGCTCGGGCCCCGCGAGAGACACCAGGCCCCCCGCCTCGATCAGGAGGAAGAACCACGGGACGACGTACAGCGCACTGCGCGTATAGAGATCGACCTGCTCGAGCCTGCTCCGGCTCCGAAAGATGCGCATTCGACGGATCACGCGCCGCCACCCCCGATGTTTCCCCAGCTCAGCGCCGTGGTTCCCAGCGGAACCACCGCCGTACAGCAAACACCCCGACGATCACCCAGACCAAGGCGGCCCCCAGCCGGCCCAGGATCTCGGCCGTGCTCGCCCCGCCCAGCCAGCCGGTGCGCATCAGCTCGACGACCGGTGTCATGGGCAGCACCTCGCAGAACCGCGCCAGGCCCTCGGGCATCGCCGCCAGCGGCCAGAACATCCCCGAGCCCAGCATCGAGACCATCGCCAGCGGCATCGCCGCGAGCTGCGCGCTCTCCGAGGTCCGGGCGAGGGCCGTGGACGCGGCGGCCAGCGCGGCGAGCAGGACGATGCCCAGCAGCACGCCCGCGAGCAGCAGATCGGGGCGCGCGGGGGCGGGCATGTCCAGCCAGACCGAGCCCGCCACGACCAGCAGCACGCACTGCGCCAGGGCGATCGCCGCGGAGGGCAGCGCGGCGCCCGCGAGGATCTCCGCGTCGCCCGTCTCCCCGGTGCGCAGCCGCTTGAGCACCAGTTCCTCGCGGCGGGCGGTGTAGGCGCTCATGAGGTGGTAGTAGACGACGAAGAGCAGGACGTATCCGAAGGCGCCGGTCATGGTCACTTCCTTCAGTGACAGTCCGGTGCCCTCCAGGTCCAGGTTCTTCGTGCCCGCGCGCATCGCGTAGACCATGAAGAGGGGCATCAACAGGGTGATGTACAGGGCCGTCTTGTTGCGGAGGAGGAGGGTCAGCTCGGCCCGCCCCAGCGCCAGTGCCCGTCCCGCGACCGTCGTCGAGCTCGTCGGGACCCCCGTACCCGTCGTGCCCGCCGGCCGCATTCCGTTGCCCGCCATCACTCGCCCCTCCCCGCCGTCGCGCCCGCTATCGCGAGGAACGCCTCCTCCAGCGAGGCGGTCCGCGCGTCGAGCCCCTCCAGCTCGATGTCCTTCTCCCGTGCCCAGACCAGCAGTCCGGTGAGGGTCCGCTGCAGCTCCTTCGTCTGCAGCTCGATCCGCCCGGCGCCCTCCTCGTGCCGCAGGACGCCCATCTCGGCCAGCGGCGGCAGGTCCCCGACGAACCATCCGTCCGGCATCGCGAAGCGGATCCGCGCCGGATACCCGCCGATCACCTCCGCGGGCGTCCCGGCCGCCACGATCCGCCCCTCGCGCATGATCGCCAGCCGGTCGGCCAGCGCCTCGGCCTCTTCCAGGTAGTGGGTGGTCAGCAGCACCGTCGTGCCCTCGTCGCGGAGTGCGCGCACCAACTCCCACGTCATGTGCCGCGCCTCGGGGTCGAGGCCGGTCGTGGGTTCGTCGAGGAAGAGCACCTCGGGACGCCCGAGCAGGGCCAGCGCGAGGTCCAGCCGCCGCCGCTCGCCGCCCGAGAGCTGCTTGATACGGACGTCCCGGCGGCCCGTGAGCCGTACGAGGGCGAGCGCCTCGTCGACGGGCCGCGCACCCGTCGTGCACCCCGCCCACATCGTGACCGTCTCCGCGACGGTCAGCTCGGAGGGGAAGCCGCCCTCCTGGAGCATCACCCCGATCCGCGGGCGCACCACGCGCCGTTCCTCGTACGGATCGTGGCCCAGCACCCGCACCCGGCCCTCCGTGGGCCGCGCGAGGCCCTCCAGCAGCTCGACCGTGGAGGTCTTCCCCGCGCCGTTCGTCCCCAGCAGGGCGAACAACTCGCCCCGCCGCACGGTGAAGGAGACGCCCCGCACCGCTTCGAAACCACCGTCCCCTGACTGCCCGTACCTACGCCGCAGCCCTGAGACCTCGATCACGCTCTCGCCGAAGTCCATGCTTCAAGGCTCCCGGCCCGCCCGGCTCCGGATCAGTGCGGCCTGTCATGACTTCGGATGACGAATGTCATCGGGCCGGCCCGGCGGATGTCCGCGGGTACCGGGGAACGCCGAAGGCCCCGGTCGTTCCCGACCGGGGCCTTCGTTCTCTGAGCGGACGACGAGACTCGAACTCGCGACATCCACCTTGGCAAGGTGGTGCTCTACCAACTGAGCTACGTCCGCATACTTCCGCTCGACAGCTTCTCGAAGAGAGGGCCGCCGTGCGGTGCGTGCACCACTGTACCTGATCCACCGGAGTGGTCGGTAAGCGATGAGAGCGGGTGACAGGAATCGCACACTGCGCCTCCCCCTTGGAAAGGGGGCGCTCTACTACTGAGCTACACCCGCATGACCATCCGTCCGAGCCACGTACGTGACTTGGTTGGACGTTCAGAGCGGGTGACAGGAATCGCACACTGCGCCTCCCTCTTGGAAAGAGGGCGCTCTACTACTGAGCTACACCCGCGCGTCCATCCACCCGGCCACATACGTGGACGGTTGGACGGTCAGAGCGGGTGACAGGAATCGCACACTGCGCCTCCCCCTTGGAAAGGGGGCGCTCTACTACTGAGCTACACCCGCATGACCCCGAAGTTCCGGCTGGTTTCCCGGCCTTGCCCCTCGGCGTGATCCAGACTCTAGCTGATCATCCGGGGTGCTTGGCAAGTCGGACCGGAGGAAGCTGTTCCACCCGTTCGGCCGACAGGCCGCCCGGACGGACCTCGACGTTCCGCCCGGCGGCCTCCCCGGCCTCCCGCGGCCCCTGCCGGGCCCCGGGCGCCCCGGCCTCAGGCCGCCTCGTTGAACGCCTCGTAGACCTTCTTGGGGATCCGGCCGCGCGGCGGGACCTCCATGCCGTGCGAGCGGGCCCAGGCCCGCACCGCGGCGGGGTCGGGCGCCACGGCCGTGCGGCGGTACGTCTTGCCCGAGCGGGAGTGCTTGCGGCCGGCCTCCACGTAAGGGGCGAGGACGGTTCGCAGTTTCTTCGCATTGGCAGTGTTCAGGTCGATCTCGTACGACTTGCCGTCGATCCCGAACATGACGGTCTCCGCGGCTTCCCCGCCGTCGATGTCGTCGGAGAGTGTGACCACTACGCGCTGCGCCACGGAAATGGGTCCTTTCGGCCGGTATCACCGCGTTGACCTGCGGTGACATGAGGGTTGCGGTTGTTCTCGGTCAATACATATTCACTTGTACAACAAAAGGCAATGCGTGGTGAAGCCCAGTTAATTCCGTCCGCGTGCCCCGTCGCAATCGCGACGGTGCGATCTCCCCGTGTTTTTCCGGAATTTTTTCCGTGCGTTCCCGTGCGGCCCCGCGTAAACGCGAGGGATAAGCCAGACATATCTATGCGCGTAGATTTTTCGGGACTGTACTCTGACATCACCGCTTCAGCTCACGCACCACACACCGGGAGTGCCAGTGGCACGCGTCGTAGTCGACGTCATGCTCAAGCCGGAGATCCTCGACCCGCAGGGCCAGGCGGTGCAGCGCGCGCTGCCACGCCTGGGTTTCGAGGGGATCGCCGACGTCCGTCAGGGCAAGCGCTTTGAACTCGAGGTGGAGGGTCCGGTCGACGACGCCGCCCTCGCCCGAATCCACGAGATGGCGGAAACGTTTCTCGCCAACACCGTGATCGAGGACTTCACCGTGCGAGTCGAATCGTGACCGCACGCGTAGGAGTCGTCACGTTCCCCGGCACCCTGGACGACCGCGACACCCAGCGCGCCGTCCGGATCGCCGGCCTCGAGCCCGTGCCGCTCTGGCACCGCGACAAGGACCTCAAGCAGGTCGACGCCGTGGTCCTGCCCGGCGGTTTCTCCTACGGTGACTACCTGCGGGCGGGCGCCATCTCCCGCTTCTCGCCGGTCATGGAGACCGTCATCGAGCAGGCCAAGGGCGGCATGCCCGTCCTCGGCATCTGCAACGGCTTCCAGGTGCTCACCGAGACGCACCTCCTCCCCGGCGCGATGCTGCGCAACAACCACCTGCACTTCATCTGCCGCGACCAGAAGCTCCGCGTCGAGAACGCGGACACCGCCTGGACGGCCGACTACGAGGCGGGCCAGGAGATCTCCGTCCCGCTGAAGAACATCGACGGCCGCTACGTGGCCGACGAGCGCACCCTCGACGAGCTCGAGGCCGAGGGCCGCGTCGTCTTCCGGTACCTGGACGTCAACCCCAACGGTTCGCTCCGCGACATCGCCGGCATCACCAACGCCGCCGGCAACGTCGTCGGCCTGATGCCGCACCCCGAGCACGCCGTCGAGCCCCTCGTCGGCACCGGTCGGACCGACGGGCTCGGATTCTTCACCTCGATCCTGAAGAAGCTGGTCAACGCATGACTCTCGACACCGTCAAGCACGCCAACGAGACCCCCGACGTCGACCAGCCCTGGGCCGAACTCGGCCTGAAGCAGGACGAGTACGAGCGCGTCCGTGCCATCCTCGGCCGCCGTCCCACCGGCGCCGAGCTGGCCATGTACTCGGTCATGTGGTCCGAGCACTGCTCGTACAAGTCCAGCAAGGTGCACCTGCGCCAGTTCGGCGAGAAGGCCCCCGAGAACGACGCCCTGCTCGTCGGCATCGGCGAGAACGCCGGCGTCGTCGACGTCGGCCAGGGCTACGCGGTCACCTTCAAGGTCGAGTCGCACAACCACCCGTCGTACATCGAGCCCTACCAGGGCGCGGCCACCGGCGTCGGCGGCATCGTCCGCGACATCCTCGCCATGGGCGCCCGTCCCGTCGCCGTCATGGACCCGCTGCGCTTCGGCGCCGCGGACCACCCCGACACCAAGCGCGTCCTGCCGGGCGTCGTCGCGGGCATCGGCGGCTACGGCAACTGCCTGGGCCTGCCCAACATCGGCGGCGAGGTCGTCTTCGACTCCTGCTACCAGGGCAATCCGCTGGTCAACGCCCTGTGCATCGGTGTGATGAAGCACGAGGACATCCACCTCGCGAAGGCGTCCGGCGCCGGCAACAAGGTCATCCTCTACGGTGCCCGCACCGGCGGCGACGGCATCGGCGGCGTGTCCGTGCTCGCCTCCGAGACCTTCGACTCCACCGGCCCCGCCAAGCGCCCGGCGGTCCAGGTCGGCGACCCCTTCCAGGAGAAGCTCCTCATCGAGTGCACCCTGGAGATCTTCCGCGAGGACCTCGTCGACGGCATCCAGGACCTCGGCGGCGCCGGCCTGTCCTGCGCCACCAGCGAGCTGGCCAGCGCCGGCTCCGGCGGCATGCGTGTCGAGCTGGACCGCGTACCGCTGCGCGACGCGACGCTCTCGCCCGAGGAGATCCTCATGAGCGAGTCGCAGGAGCGCATGTGCGCGATCGTCGAGCCGGGCAAGGTCGCCCGCTTCCTCGAGATCTGCGAGAAGTGGGACGTCATCGCCACCGTCATCGGTGAAGTCACCGACGGCGAGCGGCTGGAGATCTTCTGGCACGGCGAGCAGATCGTGGACGTCCCGCCGCGCACGGTCGCCCACGAGGGCCCGGTCTACGAGCGCCCGTACGCCCGTCCGGACTGGCAGGACGCCCTGCAGGCCGACGACGCGAACAAGCTCGCCCGCCCGCAGAGCCCCGAGGAGCTGCGCGCGCAGGTCCTGAAGGTGATCTCCTCCCCGAACCAGGCGTCCAAGTCCTGGATCACCGACCAGTACGACCGGTTCGTGCAGGGCAACACCGTGCTCGCCCAGCCCGAGGACTCGGGCATGGTCCGCGTCGACGAGGACACCGACCTCGGCGTCGCGGTCTCCACGGACGGCAACGGCCGCTACGCCAAGCTCGACCCGTACGCGGGCGCGCAGCTCGCGCTCGCCGAGTCGTACCGCAACGTGGCCGCGACCGGCGCCCGGCCGCTGGCCATCTCCAACTGCCTGAACTTCGGTTCGCCCGAGGACCCGGCCGTCATGTGGCAGTTCGCCGAGGCCACCCGCGGCCTGGCGGACGGCTGCCTGGCGCTGGGCACCCCGGTGACCGGCGGCAACGTCTCGCTGTACAACCAGACCGGCGAGACGGCCATCCACCCGACCCCCGTGGTCGCGGTGCTGGGCGTCATCGACGACGTCAACCGCCGTACGCCGATGGCGTTCTCGGACGAGGGGCACCTGCTCTACCTCCTGGGTGACACCAAGGAGGAGCTGGGCGGTTCGGCCTGGTCGCAGGTCGTCCACGACCACCTCGGCGGGCTGCCGCCGGCCGTGGACCTCGACCGGGAGAAGCTGCTCGGCGAGATCCTCATCTCGGCCTCCCGCGACGGCATGATCGACGCCGCGCACGACCTCTCCGACGGCGGTCTGATCCAGGCCCTGGCCGAGTCGTGCCTGCGCGGCGGCAAGGGCGCCCGGATCGTCGTTCCCGACGGCCTGGACCCGTTCGTCTTCCTGTTCTCGGAGTCCGCGGGCCGCGCGGTCGTCGCCGTGCCGCGCAGCGAGGAGCTGCGCTTCACCGACATGTGCGGCGCCCGGGGTCTGCCGGCGGCGCGCATCGGCGTCGTCGACGGCGAAACGATCGACGTCCAGGGTCAGTTCGAGCTTCCGCTGGCGGAGCTCCGGACGGCGCACGAGGCGACGATCCCGGCGCTGCTCGCCTAGCGGGGAGCGTCCCGGAGCCGACATGCGGCGGCCGGGCCGGCGGGTTCGCCCGCCGGTCCTGGCCGATGTCACAGGGCCGTCCTAGGCTCGGCGTCATGTCTCCCGCTCCGCGCACGCCACGTCCTCGTCGTTACGACCCCGCCAAGGTGCGCGCTGCCCTGGACGGGCAGGTTCGGGTCGTATGCGAGGCGGTGGACGCGCTGTGCGCGGGTCCTGACGCCCGGGCGGTGCTCGACTCGCCCACGTGGCAAGGGGATCGGACGGCGCGCGACCTGGTCGTGCGTCTCGCCGGAGTGCTGGAATCACTGCCGCGCCGCCTCGCCGAGGCGACCGCGGCGGGCGCTTCCGCGCGCGCCGGGATCACCCTCATCGACTATGTGAGCGGCCCGAGTTCACGGGCCGAGGAGCTCGCGGCGGCGGCACCGGCCGATGCCGCGGCGCTCGCCTCGGCGGAGCCGCCGGCACTCGCCGGCCGGCTGCGCGAGGCTGCCCGGAAACTGGCGGACGCCGCCGGCGCGGATCCGGCGACGGTTGTTCCGACGGTCGCCGGGGCCATGACGGTCACCGATTTTCTGATGACCCGACTGCTCGAGACGGTCGTCCTCGCCGACGACTTGGCGGACGCCACCGGTACGGTCGCGCGGCACGACCGGCAGGCCTTGGCGGCCGTCACGCGCCTGCTCGCCGACACCCTCGCGGCCAAGGCCCCGGGGGGCTCCGTGGAGGTCCGTATCCCGCCATTCGCCGTGGTCCAGTGCGTGGCGGGCCCCAGGCATACCCGCGGTACCCCGCCGAACGTGGTGGAGACCGATCCATTGACGTGGATTCGGCTTGCCACGGGCCGTTCGAGCTGGGCCGTCGCGCTCGAAGACGCCGCCGTGAGCGCGAGCGGCGAACGTGCCGACATTTCCGATCAACTACCGCTGCTCAGTTGAGCGAAGAGTGTTCGCAGCGCGTGCGAGTGATTTCTTTCGGCCACGAAAGGGTGATTCGCTGTGCCTGTCGAGTGGCTGTCCGTGGTGTGAGCCATAACCGGTGGTCCCCGGTTCGGATGAACCTCGTCCCTGCCATAGACTCAAGGTGTGCCTCGTGGTGACGGACGACTCAACCACGACCTGCTTCCGGGCGAAAAGGGCCCCCAGGACGCTTGCGGCGTCTTCGGTGTCTGGGCTCCGGGAGAAGAGGTCGCAAAACTCACCTATTTCGGGCTGTATGCGCTGCAGCACCGTGGACAGGAGTCCGCGGGCATCGCGGTGAGCAACGGCTCCCAGATCCTCGTTTTCAAGGACATGGGACTGGTTTCCCAGGTCTTCGACGAAACCTCTCTCGGCTCTCTTACGGGCCATATCGCGGTCGGTCACGCCCGCTACTCCACCACCGGAGCCTCGGTGTGGGAGAACGCTCAGCCGACGTTCAGGGCGACTGCCAACGGCTCCATCGCCCTGGGCCACAACGGCAACCTGGTCAACACCGCCGAGCTGGCGGAGATGGTCGCGGCGCTCCCCAAGGAGAACGGCCGTGCCACCCAGGTCGCGGCCACCAACGACACCGATCTGGTGACGGCCCTGCTGGCCGGCCAGACCGATGACGACGGCAAGCCGCTGACGGTCGAGGAAGCGGCCGCCAAGGTGCTGCCCGGCGTCAAGGGCGCGTTCTGTCTCGTCTTCATGGACGAGCACACGCTCTACGCCGCCCGTGACCCGCAGGGCATCCGCCCGCTGGTGCTCGGCCGCCTCGAGCGCGGCTGGGTGGTGGCCTCCGAAACGGCCGCCCTGGACATCTGCGGCGCCACCTTCGTGCGCGAGATCGAGCCCGGCGAGATGATCGCCATCGACGAGAACGGCCTGCGGACCTCCCGGTTCGCCGAGACAAAGCCGCGCGGCTGCGTCTTCGAGTACGTGTACCTGGCCCGCCCGGACACCGAGATCGCCGGCCGCAACGTCTACCTCTCCCGTGTGGAGATGGGCCGCAGGCTCGCCGCCGAGGCCCCGGTCGACGCCGACCTGGTGATACCGACCCCGGAGTCCGGCACCCCCGCCGCCGTGGGTTACGCGGAGGCCAGCGGCATTCCGTACGGCACCGGCCTGGTCAAGAACTCCTACGTCGGCCGGACCTTCATCCAGCCGAGCCAGACCATCCGCCAGCTCGGCATCCGGCTCAAGCTCAATCCGCTCAAGGAAGTCATCAGGGGCAAGCGCCTGGTGGTCGTCGACGACTCCATCGTCCGCGGCAACACCCAGCGCGCCCTGGTGCGGATGCTCCGCGAGGCGGGGGCCGCCGAGGTCCACGTGCGGATCTCGTCGCCGCCGGTGAAGTGGCCGTGCTTCTTCGGCATCGACTTCGCCACCCGCGCCGAGCTGATCGCCAACGGCATGACGGTCGACGAGATCGGCAAGTCGCTGGGCGCGGACTCCCTCGCGTACATCTCCCTCGACGCCATGGTCGAGGCGACCACCATCGCCAAGCCGAACCTGTGCCGGGCCTGCTTCGACGGCGAGTACCCGATGGAGCTGCCCGACCCCGAGCTCCTGGGCAAGCAGCTCCTGGAGACCGAGCTGGCCGGTGGCTCGGACGCGGCCGACGCGCTGCGCCGTCCGTAGCGCTCGCCCGCCCGTAGTGACGAACGACCGTACTTACGAACGACACGAAAGATCTCAAGACCATGTCTTCTGAGACCACCGGTGCCAGCTACGCGAGCGCGGGCGTCGACATCGAGGCGGGCGACCGCGCCGTCGAGCTGATGAAGGAGTGGGTGAAGAAGGCCACCCGTCCCGAGGCCGTCGGCGGCCTCGGCGGCTTCGCCGGCCTCTTCGACGCCAGCGCCCTCAAGCGCTACGAGCGCCCGCTGCTGGCGTCCGCCACGGACGGCGTCGGCACCAAGGTCGACATCGCCCGCCGCATGGGCGTCTACGACACCATCGGCCACGACCTCGTGGGCATGGTCGTGGACGACCTGGTCGTCTGCGGCGCCGAGCCGCTGTTCATGACCGACTACATCTGCGTCGGCAAGGTCTTCCCCGAGCGTGTCGCCGCGATCGTCAAGGGCATCGCCGAGGGCTGCGTCCTGGCCGGCTGCGCCCTGGTCGGCGGCGAGACCGCCGAGCACCCGGGCCTGCTGGGCGTGGACGAGTTCGACGTGGCCGGCGCCGGTACGGGCGTGGTCGAGGCGGACCGTCTGCTGGGTGCCGACCGCATCCGCGCGGGTGACGTCGTCATCGCGATGGCGTCCTCGGGACTTCACTCGAACGGGTACTCACTGGTCCGCCATGTGCTCTTCGACCGGGCCGGCTGGGAGCTGGACCGCGAGGTTCCGGAGTTCGGCCGCACCCTGGGCGAGGAGCTGCTGGAGCCCACGAAGATCTACTCGCTGGACTGCCTGGCCCTCACCCGTACGGCCGAGGTGCACGCCTTCTCGCACATCACCGGCGGCGGCCTGGCCAACAACCTGGCCCGGGTGATCCCGGACGGCCTGCACGCCACGGTGGACCGCTCCACCTGGGCGCCGGGCGCGGTGTTCGACCTGGTCGGCAGGCTGGGCGGGGTCGAGCGGCTCGAGCTGGAGAAGACCCTGAACATGGGCGTCGGCATGATCGCCGTCGTGCCGCAGGAGTCCGTGGACGTGGCGCTGGCGACCTTCGCCGACCGGGGCGTGGAGGCCTGGGTCGCGGGCGGGATCACCGAGCGCGGCGCCCACACCGAAGCGGTGGCCCTCACCGGTGACTACTCCGCCTGATCAGCGGAACACGACCGCCCGGGGCCGAGGGCTCCGGGCGGGACGGTCATGGCCCGGTCCGGTCGTCCGGCCGCGGGCAGCACAGAACCCGGTCCGGGGCGAGGCCCCGGACCGGGTTTGTGGAAGTCGTCGCGTCAAGCGCGGCGACGATAGACGGACGGGTCGGACGACTGCTCGTCCTCGTCCTCATCGTCGTTGTAACGCGCCGCGTACTGAGCGTACGGGTCGTCGTCCAGCTCGTCTTCCTCAAGCGGCTCGCTCTCCGGCGGCTGCTTGATCGACGGCTGCGTTGCGCCTAGCTCATTGGCCAGACGTGAGAGGTCGGTCCCGCCGCTGCTGTACTTCAGCTGGCGGGCGACCTTTGTCTGCTTGGCCTTGGCCCGGCCGCGCCCCATGGCTCGACCCCCTCATTGACGGGGCTCGACGGCCCCAGAGTCTTGACACGCGTTCACGTTCATGAGTCAGAGCGGACCCCTCTGAAAGGTGTCCGACCTGTAGAGCTTCAACGGTACCTGCTTCCGCGGCCATACGGTACGTCGCCCGCATGACGTGCCACGCAGCAGAACCGGCGAGAAGCTCCGTACTCGCTGGTCAGCTGCGATTTTAACGTGTCCTGGGCGCCGACCCGCCGAGGGGTGGTGAGAGATCTCTCCTTCACCCCCCCTCGACGGCGTGTTTCTGTCGGGACCGGTGTGCGGGTACCGATCACTCACTCGGACCGCAAGTTCACCCGGTCGAGTGATGGCGATGCGGAGTGTTACCGGACCGCGCGGGCCTCCGCCATGCGCTGCTCGGCGAGTCGGTCGGCCGCGGCGGCCGGCGGGATGCCGTCCGATTTCGCCCGATCGAATATGGCCAAAGTCGTGTCATAGATCTTGGTGGCCTTGGCCTTCGCCCGGTCGAAATCGAAACCGTGCAGCTCATCGGCGACCTGGATGACGCCACCCGCGTTCACCACGTAGTCGGGCGCGTACAGGATGCCGCGGTCGGCGAGGTTCTTCTCGACGCCGGGGTGGGCGAGCTGGTTGTTGGCCGCGCCGCAGACCACGGTCGCGGTGAGGGCGGCCACGGTCTCGTCGTTCAGCGCGCCGCCGAGGGCGCAGGGGGCGTAGACGTCGAGCGGGGTGCGGATGAGCACGTCGGCGTCCGTGACGGCCGTGACCTGCGGGTGCCGGGCGGTGATCCGCTCGACGGCCTCGGCCCGGACGTCCGTGATCACGACCTCCGCGCCGTCCTCGACCAGGTGCTCCACCAGGTGGTGGCCGACCTTTCCGACGCCCGCGACGCCGACCCGGCGGCCGCGCAGCGTCGGCTCGCCCCACTGGGTGCGCGCGGCGGCGCGCATGCCCTGGAAGACGCCGAAGGCGGTGAGCACGGAGGAGTCGCCGGCGCCGCCGTTCTCGGGGGAGCGGCCGGTGGTCCAGCGGTTCTCCCGGGCGATCACGTCCATGTCCCGCACGTACGTGCCGACGTCGCACGCGGTGACATAGCGGCCGCCGAGGGAGGCCACGAACCGTCCGTAGGCCAGCAGCAGTTCTTCGGTCTTGATCAGATCGGGGTCACCGATGATCACTGCCTTCCCGCCGCCGTGATCGAGTCCCGCCAGGGCGTTCTTGTACGACATGCCGCGCGAGAGGTTGAGCGCGTCGCGCACCGCCTCCTCGTCGGAGGCGTAGGCGTGGAAGCGCGTGCCGCCCAGGGCGGGGCCCAGGGCGGTGGAGTGGAGGGCGATGACGGCCTTCAGGCCGCTCTCGCGGTCCTGGCACAGAACGACCTGCTCGTGGCCGCCCTGATCGGTCCGGAACAGGGTGTGCAGCACGCCGCTTTCGGCGCCGGCGGTGGGACGTACGTCAGTCACGGTGGTGACTCCATATGTCGCGGAGGTCGCCCTCCGAGGGGTGGTGGAGGGCCGGTTGCCCAAGAGGGTAAGACCTGCCGGCCCGCAGAGCCGGTCCCGTGCCGAGGATCACTCTCCCGTGCTCCGGCGCCATGGGACGATTTGGACAGTATGGGGAGGGGCGCCCGCAACTCCCTGGGGGTGTCCTACGGCTTGAGGGAGCGAGCGTGGGCCTGGCGTCGTCGGTGACCGTCCCGTACGCGGCATATCTGCGGGTCTACGAGCCCCTGGCCGCCTTCCCCGAGCCCGAACGGGCCCACTGGGCCCGCTACGCGCGCCGCGAGAGCTTCCCCGGCGTCCAGGACGAACTGCGCCGGTCGCTCGCCGACTTGCTGCCCACCCCGCCGGTGCCCGTTCCGGTGCACGAGAGCGGGGACGCGTTCGTCGCGGTCGTGGACGGCGTGGTGTGCGTCTGCCCCTGGCGGACCCGGCTGCGCGGCTGGCTGGCGCTGGAGGGGCTCGCCGAGCGGTTTCCGGCGCCCGTCCTGGACGCGGTGCTGCCGCCCGTCGTGCGCCGGCAGGCGGAGGCGGACTACGAGCGCTGGCTCGAGCGCAATCCCGACGCCCGCCCGTGGATCAGGACGGCCACCTGGCAGGTGCCGCTGCGCTGGTTCGTGCTCTTCTCGGCCGAGGAGCGCGAGTACGGCAAGGGGGAGCCGGGCTGTGACACGGCCGAGCCGCTGATGCTGCGCTACCGCACGCCCATGGTGCAGGCCCGGCGGCGGGTGGCCCGGGGGCTGCGGACGCTCCGGGACGCGATCGAGGAGGGGCCGCTGATCGACGGCCTCGTGGACGTGGGGCGGTGGCTGGAAGAGTTCCATCCGAGGTCCCTGGTGGAGCTGGACTACGGCGGACTTGTGCATATGGTTCCCGAGGCACAACTGGAAGAGGACCATTCCGCTGCCGACACGGCGGAAGGTCTGGCCGCGCTGCGGGCGGGTGACGGAGCGCGGGCCGGTGCCGCGTACGAACGGCTGACGGAACGTTGGCGGGCCGTGCGCGACCGCCAGTTCGCGAACTGATCCGGGGCGCGGCGGGACGGTCGGCGGTGGGGGCGGGACCTAGGTCCCGATCCGGGCCATTGCCACAACCGTGACCTATAGCACTTACTTCAGGTCTTGCGCCCATCGCCCATCCTCGTGGCAAAATAGGACAAGGAGTCCGGGAAGGGCTCCTTCCGCCCAAGTAAGGGCGGATAGATCGGTATTGCACTCCTTGGCGGGTCTGGTGACCCCTGATCTGATTGATCCCGCTGTGACTGATCGTCACGGTGGCGTGACTGTCCGCTATGGCATGGTCCATCGGCTTCCGTCGAGGTTGAACACCTGAGAGGGCAATTCCATCGGTTTGGCCGACGTGGCTGGACAGATGGTGTAGTTGTAGTGCCGAGGACAAGCCGTTCGTCCTATAACCGACTCGGCCCGCGTCCGCCATTTCGGGCAACGCGGGTCAAGGTGCAGAATTTAGAGGAAAGAACCGACGTGATGGTTCGGTTCTCCCGAGGAGGCCGCTCATGACCGCTCGCACCCCTGATGCCGAGCCGCTGCTGACCCCGGCTGAGGTTGCCACGATGTTCCGCGTGGACCCGAAGACGGTCACCCGCTGGGCCAAGGCTGGCAAGCTCACGTCCATCCGCACGCTCGGAGGACACCGGCGCTACCGCGAAGCGGAGGTCCGCGCCCTGCTGGCGGGCATCCCGCAGCAGCGCAGCGAGGCCTGAACAACTGAAGAACGGGTGATTTCCGGGGCCCCCAACCCGGCAGCCGCCCACTGAAGCTCCACCTGCGCAACAAGCGACCCGGTGCCTGCCCCAACAGGCATCGTGCCCACCGACTTGGGTGAGTCGTCGATCGCGCTGGACTCCGCCGGGTCCAGCGCGATCTTTTTTATGCCCTGACGCCGGCCGTCCGCCGCGTCGGGGGCCCGATCCGGAAGGACTGACCGGACGGCCCCGGGGTAGGTGCAATTGCACATATTAAATTGACCGGGTGTAGGGAGGGGTTAAGGTCCCCCCCTTCCGTAACTCTTTCGGTGACTCCCGTCACAGTGCGGCATGCTTGTCGCCCACCACCCTTGTGGGGTAAAGGACTTGAGCGTCGATGCCGCACGGGTCACCGGGCCGGGGCATCCGGGCCCCAGGGCTCCTGCGTCTCGCCCGCGGCCTCCTGGGCCAGCCGCAGCAGCCGGTGGCAGACCGGGCAGTGTCTCGTCAGGTGGCGGTAGCCGACGGCGGCGGAGAGGTGGGCGCGCAGCAGCGCACGGGTCTCATGCCGGATGCTCTCCGTCCGCTTGTCGGGCCGGGTCGTCGTCATGGGGCGCAGCACCTCCCACTGACTGGGTACCCCTGGCACGTGTCGCAGTCAAGGTCGAACGCACGAAGCCCGGAACCAGGGGAGTGGATCCGGGCCTTCCGCCGACGCGCCCTCAAAGGGCTCCGAACAGCAGCAAGGCCCGCGCCAAGTCTATGGCGCGGGCCTTGCGATGATGCGGTCCTGACGGGATTTGAACCCGCGGCCTCCACCTTGACAGGGTGGCGAGCACTCCAAACTGCTCCACAGGACCTTGCTTGCTTTCCCGGTTCCCCGGGGCTGCGAAACAAGACTCTACAGCAGGTCAGGGGGTGCGGTCGAACTCCCTCGGTGAGGCGTGGAGCACACGTCGCCGACGCCGCGCGTGGCGGCGCCGGCGACATGTGCGCTCAGGGCGCCAGCTGGTCGATCGCCTTGACGATCCGCTTGTCCGAGACGGGATGGGCGGTGCCGAGCGCATGGGCGAAGTAGCTCACCCGCAGCTCCTCGATCATCCAGCGGATCTCGCGGGCCTCCTGGGGCACCGGCCGCCCCTTGGGGAACTGCTCCAGCAGCCACGCGTACTCGTCCCGCATCTCCGTCACCTTCGCCATCCGGACGCGGTCCCGCTCGGCGTTGGACGGCAGCTGCGTCAGCCGCCGGTCGGCGGCCACCAGGTAGCGCAGCAGGTCCGGCAGCCGGCGGACGCCGTGGGCGGTCACGAAGCCGGGGCGGATCAGATCCGCCAGCTGCTCCCTGACGTCCGTGAGGGACGGCAGCAGCACCGGGCTGGCGGTGGCCTTCAGGCGGCGCTCACAGGCCTGCCAGGCGGCCAGCACCTCCTGGACCTTGCGGATCGTGTCCAGCGTCGCGTCCACGATGTCGGCGCGCACGGCGTCGAAGAGCTTGCGGAAGGACTCCTCGTCCCAGGCGGGGCCGCCGTGGGCCGCCATCAGCCGGTCGGCCGCGCCGGAGACGCAGTCGTCGAAGAGGGCCTGGATCGAGCCGTGCGGATTCCGCGACAGGGCGAGCTTCTGCTGGTTGCCGAGCTTGTCCTGGGCGAATTTCGCGGGGTTCGAGGGCAGGTTGAGCAGGATGAGACGGCGGGTGCCGCCCCACATGGCCTCGCGCTGCTCCGGCTCGGTGTCGAAGAGCCGTACGGCCACCGACGCGCCCTCGTCGACGAGCGCGGGGTACGCCTTGACCGGCTGGCCGGCGCGGCGGGTCTCGAAGGTGCGCGGCAGCGCGCCGATCGTCCACCGGGTCAGGCCCGAGCGCTGCTCGAGGCCGCCACCGCCGGAGGTCTCCGCGGCCTTCTCGAAGGCCTTGGTGATCGCGGCCTGCGTCTTCGGCTTGAGCTTCAGCCGCAGCGCCTCCAGGTCCTTGTCCTCCGCGATCTTGCGCTTGCGCTCGTCGATCACCCGGAAAGTGATCTTCAGGTGGTCCGGGACCTTCGCGAGGTCGAAGTCCTCCGCCTCCATGCGCACGGCCGTCATCCGGTGCAGCCCCCGGGCCAGCGCCGTCGGGAGCGGCTCCTGCAGCGGGACGGTGCCGTCCAGGAACCGCTGGGCGAAGTTCGGCGCCGGGACGCAGTTGCGGCGGATCGGCTTGGGCAGCGAGCGGATCAGCTCCGTCACCAGGTCCTCGCGCAGCCCCGGGATCTGCCAGTCGAAGCCCTCGGCCGAGACCTGGTTGAGCACCTGCAGCGGGATGTGGACCGTCACGCCGTCCGCGTCCGCTCCCGGCTCGAACTGGTACGTCACCCTGAACTTCAGCCGGCCCTGGCGCCAGGAGTCCGGATAGTCGTCCTTGGTGACCGCCTCGGCGTTCTCGTTGATGAGCATCGAGTGCTCGAAATTGAGCAACTCGGGCTCGTCACGCCGCTTGTGCTTCCACCACGAGTCGAAATGCGCCCCGGACACGACATGTTCGGGCAGCCGCTGGTCGTAGAAGTCGAACAGCGTTTCGTCGTCCACCAGGATGTCGCGCCGACGGGCACGGTGCTCCAGCTCCTCGACCTCGCCGAGGAGTTTGCGGTTGTCGTGGAAGAACTGATGATGCGTCCGCCAGTCGCCCTCGACCAGGGCGTTGCGGATGAACAGCTCCCGGCTGGTCTCCGGATCGATCCTGCCGTAGTTGACCTTCCGCTGCGCCACGATCGGCACGCCGTAGAGCGTCACCCGCTCGTACGCCATCACCGCGGCCTGCTTCTGCTCCCAGTGCGGCTCGCTGTAGGTGCGCTTCACCAGGTGCTGGGCGAGCGGCTCGACCCACTCCGGCTCGATCTTCGCGTTCACCCGCGCCCAGAGCCGGGAGGTCTCCACCAGCTCCGCCGACATCACCCAGCGCGGTGGCTTCTTGAACAGCGCCGATCCGGGGAAGACCGCGAACTTCGCGCTGCGGGCACCGACGTACTCGTTGTTCTTCTCGGTGTCCTTGAGGCCGATGTGCGACAGCAGGCCGGCCAGCAGCGACTGGTGCACGCGCTCCGGCGCCGCGTCCTCCTCGGCGAGGTGGATGTCCATCGTCCTGGCGACCGTACGCAGCTGGTAGTAGATGTCCTGCCACTCGCGTATGCGCAGATAGTTCAGGTACTCCGACTTGCACATGCGGCGGAAGGCGGACGACGACAGCGTCTTCTGCTGCTCGCGCACGTACCGCCACAGGTTGAGGAAGGCGAGGAAGTCGCTCGTCTCGTCCTTGAACCGGGCGTGCTGCTGATCGGCCTGCGCCTGCTTCTCCGACGGCCGCTCGCGCGGGTCCTGGATGGACAGGGCGGCGGCGATGACCATGACCTCGCGGGCGCAGCCGTTGCGGTCGGCCTCCAGCACCATCCGGGCCAGGCGAGGGTCGACGGGCAGCTGGGAGAGCTTGCGGCCCAGCTGGGTGAGTCTCTTCTTCGGATCCTTCTGCTGCGGGTCGATCGCCCCGAGCTCCTGCAGCAGATCGACGCCGTCCTTGATGTTGCGCCGGTCCGGCGGGTCGATGAAGGGGAACTTCTCGATGTCGCCCAGGCCGGCCGCGGTCATCTGCAGGATGACGGACGCCAGGTTCGTCCGCAGGATCTCCGCGTCCGTGAACTCCGGACGGGAGAGGAAGTCGTCCTCCGAGTACAGCCGGATGCAGACGCCGTCGCTCGTACGGCCGCAGCGGCCCTTGCGCTGATTGGCGCTGGCCTGCGAGACCGGCTCGATCGGCAGCCGCTGCACCTTGGTGCGGTGGCTGTAGCGCGAGATACGGGCGAAGCCGGGGTCGATGACGTACTTGATGCCGGGGACCGTCAGCGACGTCTCGGCCACGTTGGTGGCGAGGACGACGCGGCGGCCGGTGTGCCGCTGGAAGACGCGGTGCTGCTCGGCGTGCGACAGCCGCGCGTACAGCGGAAGGATCTCGGTGCTGTGTCCGATGGCGCCTCCGGCGCGGGGGAGCTTTTTCTCGAGCGCGTCCGCCGTGTCCCGGATCTCCCGCTCGCCCGAGAGGAAGACCAGGATGTCGCCGGGCCCCTCCTTCTGCAGCTCCTCCACCGCGTCGCAGATCGCGGTGACCTGGTCGCGGTCCGCGTCGCCCGAGTCCTCCTCGAGCAGGGGCCGGTAGCGGACCTCCACCGGATACGTACGGCCCGAGACCTCGACGATGGGCGCGTCGCCGAAGTGGCGGGAGAAGCGCTCGGGGTCGATCGTCGCGGAGGTGATCACGACCTTGAGGTCGGGGCGACGGGGCAGCAGCTGGGCGAGATAGCCGAGCAGGAAGTCGATGTTGAGGCTGCGCTCGTGCGCCTCGTCGATGATGATCGTGTCGTACTGGCGCAGCTCGCGGTCCGTCTGGATCTCCGCGAGCAGGATGCCGTCGGTCATCAGCTTGACCATGGTCTCGCCGCCGACCTGGTCGGTGAAGCGGACCTTCCAGCCGACCGCCTCGCCCAGCGGCGTGCGCATCTCCTCGGCCACGCGCTCCGCGACCGTGCGGGCGGCGATCCGGCGGGGCTGGGTGTGGCCGATCAGGCCCTTGATGCCGCGGCCGAGCTCCAGACAGATCTTGGGGATCTGGGTGGTCTTTCCGGAGCCGGTCTCACCCGCGACGATCACGACCTGGTGGTCGCGTATCGCCTCGAGGATGACGTCCTTCTTCTGGCTGACCGGAAGCTGCTCGGGATAACTGATCTCGGGGACGGCGGCGCGGCGGCCCAGGACCCGCAGCTCGGCCGTGTCGGCCTCCGCCGCGATCTCGGCCAGGACGGCCGCACGGGCCTCGGGCTTACGGATACGGCGTGCCCCGTCCAGCCGCCGCCCCAGTCGCTGCGCGTCGCGCAGCATCAGCTCGGGGAGGCGGGCGGCGAGGCCGTCGAAGGTGGCGGGGGCAGGCTGCGTAGACATACGAACCCCAGGATCGCACCACGCGCCGCGAAGCGGCGAACGCATTTAGCGGGGGAAAAGCACGGAGACCCCCATCCGGGGGCGGGGCTCATCGGGGCGGGGCCGGGGCCGAACCGGCGACCAGCCCGGAAAACACCGAGACCCCCATCCGGAGATGGGGGTCTCATGGTGGCTGGGGCCGGGGTCGAACCGGCGACCTTCCGCTTTTCAGGCGGACGCTCGTACCAACTGAGCTACCCAGCCACGTAACCGTCCGAAGACGGTCACAGCGGTCCTGACGGGATTTGAACCCGCGGCCTCCACCTTGACAGGGTGGCGAGCACTCCAAACTGCTCCACAGGACCATGCTATGTGCGAGCACTAGTCTCGCACACGGTACAGCGTGCCCCCAACGGGATTCGAACCCGTGCTACCGCCTTGAAAGGGCGGCGTCCTGGGCCACTAGACGATGAGGGCTGATGGCCCACCTGGGCGCTTCGCAGCGCCTCGGGGACGTGAGAAGCATATGGGATGGGAGGACCGATCGCCAAAACGGTTTGCCGAGGCGCTCCGCCGGACCGTCCCGATGGGCGTTCGTGCCGGACAATGGCGGGGTGCTGGAGATGACGCGCGAGGAGTTCGAGGAACTGGTCGCCGAGGGCCTGGACCGGATCCCGCCGGAGCTGACACGGCTGATGGACAACGTCGCCGTGTTCGTCGAGGACGAGCCGCCGGCGGACGCGCCGGACCTGCTCGGGCTGTACGAGGGCACGCCGCTGACCGAGCGCGGCGAGTGGTACGCCGGAGTGCTGCCCGACCGGATCACGATCTACCGGGGGCCGACGCTGCGGATGTGCGAGAGCCGCGACGAAGCGGTGGCCGAGGTGGAGGTGACGGTCGTTCACGAGGTCGCCCACCACTTCGGGATCGACGACGCGAGGCTGCACGCGCTGGGCTACGGATGATCGATGGCTGACGGCCGACCGCCCGGCGTGTCCTGGGCGGGGCGGGGCCAGTTGGGCAGGAAGCCTGTCCCCTGCACCCGAAGGCGGTCTCTTCCATGCGCGCATCGTCGGCGCCCGCGTCAGCGCTCACCCGTCTCGCGGCCGTGGCCGTGGCCACACTGGCCCTGGGTGGGTGCATGAGCGTGAGCGACCCCGGGCACCACGCGCCCGGCGGGACGGGCAAGCAGCGCGAGACCGGGGCGCAGCTGGACGGCGGGATCCAGCTCCCGGGCGGGCGGCCGGGCCGTGCGGACGCGAAGGCGGGCAGGAACGGGGCGAGCGGAAGCCCGGCGGCCAAGGGCGGGCGCTCGGGTTCCGCCTCGGCGGCGCCGTCGACCGCCCCTGGGTCGTCGCCGCCCGCCGAGCGGCCGGGCAAGCCGGGGACGCAGAAGCCCCCGGCCGGCCCGGGTCAGGGCACTTCTCAGCCGCCGGGCAAGCCGTCGGCCCCGCCGCAGCCGCCCACGCAACCCCCGAGCACCCAGGCGCCGCCCTCGCCGCCGTCCCAGCCGCCGTCGTCCTCCCCGCCGGCCCCGCAGCCGGGGCCGCAGGCCGGGCCGTCGTAGGGCGGGACGTCACGGACAGTGGCGTCCCGGTGCGTACGGTCGGCGGCCTCGTGCCCTGTCGGGCGGCCGCCGTCGGGCGCGGTGTGGCGCAGGCCATCGGACGGCGGCTTGCGCAGCATGGCCTTGGGTGCGTATGGTGGTAGATCGTTTGATCCCATTTGCCCGGCGCCTGACAGAAGCGCGCCGTGTGGCGCGTTCCTTACCTTGCCGTGGCTGACCGCATCGAGGCGGTCATTTGTGAAGCCGACACGGAGCTTGGGCGCGTGCCGAAACTCCGGAAGGTTTCGCATTTCGCATGTCCATTTCCACTGACACCACCACCATGCCCGAGGCCGACGAGATGATCGTCGAGGCCGCCGCGGAGGTCGTCGAGGCCGCCGCCGAGGCCGCCGAGCCCGCCGAGCCGCAGATCACCTTCGGCGACCTGGGCCTGGACGACGCGATCGTCCGCAAGCTCGCCCAGAACGGCGTGACCACCCCCTTCCCGATCCAGGCCGCGACCATCCCGGACGCCCTGGCCGGCAAGGACATCCTCGGCCGTGGCCGCACCGGCTCCGGCAAGACGCTCTCCTTCGGTCTGCCGCTGCTGTCGACGCTGGCCGGCGGTCACACCGAGAAGAAGCGCCCCCGCGGCCTGATCCTCACCCCGACCCGCGAGCTGGCGATGCAGGTCGCCGACGCCCTTCAGCCGTACGGTGACGTGCTCGGCCTGAAGATGAAGGTCGTCTGCGGCGGTACGTCCATGGGCAACCAGATCTACGCCCTCGAGCGCGGCGTCGACATCCTCGTCGCCACCCCGGGCCGTCTGCGCGACATCATCAACCGCGGTGCCGCGTCCCTCGACAAGGTCCAGGTCGCCGTCCTCGACGAGGCCGACCAGATGGCCGACATGGGCTTCCTGCCCGAGGTCACCGAGATCCTCGACCTGGTGCCGGCCGGTGGCCAGCGCCTGCTGTTCTCCGCCACGCTGGAGAACGAGATCGACACCCTCGTCAAGCGCTACCTGGTCAGCCCGATCACGCACGAGGTCGACCCCTCGGCCGGTGCCGTGTCGACCATGACCCACCACGTCCTCGTCGTGAAGCCGAAGGACAAGGCCCCGGTCACGGCCGCCATCGCCGCCCGCAAGGGCCGCACGATCATCTTCGTCCGCACCCAGATGGGCGCCGACCGCGTGGCCGAGCAGCTGCTCGACTCCGGTGTCCGCGCGGACGCGCTGCACGGCGGCATGACCCAGGGCGCCCGTACCCGCGTCCTTGAGGACTTCAAGGCCGGCTACGTGAACTGCCTGGTCGCCACCGACGTCGCCGCCCGCGGTATCCACGTCGACGGCATCGACCTGGTCCTCAACGTCGACCCCGCCGGCGACCACAAGGACTACCTGCACCGCTCCGGCCGTACGGCCCGCGCCGGCCAGTCCGGCACGGTCGTCTCCCTGGCCCTGCCGCACCAGCGCAAGCAGATCTTCCGTCTGATGGAGGACGCGGGCGTCGACGCCTCGCGCCACATCGTCGGCGGTGCCGGCGCCTTCGACGAGGACGTCGCCAAGATCACCGGCGCTCGCTCCCTCACCGAGGTCCAGGCCGACTCCGCGGCCAACGCCGCCAAGCAGGCCGAGCGCGAGCTGGCCGACCTCAACCGCCAGGTCGAGCGCGCCCAGCGCCGCGCGACCGAGCTCCGCGAGGAGGCCGACCGCCTGCTGGCGCGCGCCGCCCGCGAGCGCGGCGAGGACCCGGAGGCCGCGGTGGCCGCCGCCGCCGAGGAGGCCCAGGCAGAGGCCGCCGCGCAGGAGCAGGAGGCGGCTGTCGCCGCGTCCGTGCCGGCGCAGCAGACCGCGCCCGCGTACGAGCGCCGCGACGAGCGGGGCAACTACGAGCGCCGTGGCAGCAGCGAGCGCGGCGGTTTCCGCCGCGACGACCGTCGTGACGACCGCGGTGGCGACCGTGGCGGCTTCCGCCGCGACGACCGTGGCGGCGACCGCGGTGGTTTCCGTCGTGACGACCGCCCGTCGGGTGGCTTCCGCCGCGATGACCGTCGTGACGACCGTCGTGACGACCGCGGTGGCGACCGTGGCGGCTTCCGCCGCGACGACCGCCCCACCGGTGGCTTCCGCCGCGACGACCGCCCCTCCGGTGGCTTCCGTCGTGACGACCGTGGCACCGACCGCCGTGACGACCGCGGTGGCGACCGTGGCGGCTTCCGCCGCGACGACCGTCGTGACGACCGCCCCACCGGCGGTTTCCGTCGTGACGACCGCCCCTCCGGTGGCTTCCGCCGCGACGACCGTCCGTCCGGTGGCTACCGCTCCGGTGGCGGCGACCGTCCGTTCAACCGCGACCGTCGTGACGACAACCGCCCGTCCGGTGGCTACCGCTCCGGTGGCGGCGACCGTCCCTCCGGTGGTTTCCGTCGTGACGACCGTCCGTCGGGTGGCTTCCGCCGCGACGACAAGCCGCGCTGGAAGCGCAACGGCTGATCCGCACAGCTGAACTGAGGGCCCGTACGGCGCGTTCGTCGCCGTACGGGCCCTCGGCCGTTCAGGAACCCGCCATAAGGACTCGGGCTCCGGCGGTCGGCCGGGCTATGCTGCGGTGTGCGGGCCGTTAGCTCAATTGGCAGAGCAGTGGACTTTTAATCCATTGGTTGTGGGTTCGAGTCCCACACGGCCTACCGCGGAGGCCCAGGTCGGATCCATTCCGGCCTGGGCCTCTTTGGCGTTTCGGGCGGCGTTCGCCGGCCCGGGGGAGGGCCCGCGCCGGAACGGGCGGCGAACGCGGGGACAACGGCCGGGGGTGGGTGGCGGTCATACGCGGCCACGCCACCCGCGCGGGTGGTCGTGGGGGGATTCCGGTCCGCTTTCGTGAGGGTTTGCCGGTGATGGGCCGGTGCGGGCCGCTCTAGGGTGACGGGCCCCGGACCGGAATTGCCGGAGGTAACACGCCATGAGGCATATGCAGCTGCTGCGCTCCAGGCCCGTTCGGGTGCTGTGGCTGTCGATGGCGTTGTCCGTCCTGGGCGACCGGCTCTACGGACTGGCCGCGATGTGGGTGGTGTACGAGTCGACCGGCTCGTCCTCGCTGATGGGGCTGGTGGGCGTCGTCGAGTCGCTGCCGTACATCGTGCTGGGCGCGGCGGGTTCGCTGGTGGCGCGGTTCACCTGCTGGCACTCGCTGGCCAGGGTCGACGCCGGACGCGCGCTGGTCGCCGTGGCGGTGCCGGTGCTGTGGTCGCCGGACCTGCCCGGCTTCCTGGTGTTGCTCGTCCTGGTGCTGCTGCTCGGCTCCCTCAGCGCCGTTTTCGAGCCGAATCTCGGCGCGTTGATTCCTCAGCTCGTGGATCCGGACGAGGTGGAGCAGGTGAGTTGCCTGTTCGACCTGACCTCGCGGGTCGCGGCGGTCGTCGGCCAGGGGAGCGTCGGGGCGCTGCTCGTGCTCGTACCCGAGATCCACCTCTTCGCCATCGACGGCTTCACCTTCGCCGTGTCGGCCGCCGCGCTCGGCTGGCTCGGCCGGCGCAGCGCGCTGGCGTCGGCCGGCATGACGGCGATGCCCGTGCCGGAAGTGCCGGTGACGGAGGTTGCCGTGACGGAGAAGGGCGCGACGGGCATGGGTGGAGCGGCCGGTGTCGGGCGCGCGCCGGTCGTACGCGCCTGGGGCCTGCTGCGCGCGCACCGGGGCGTGGGCGTGGCCATCGCCGTGCACGGCGTGGCCCTGTTCACCGCCGCCGTCTCCACCGTCGGCCTGCCCCCGCTGCTCGTCACCCGCTTCGGCCAGGGCGCCGCCGGCTACGGGCTCTCCCTCGCCGCCACGGCGGCGGGCGGCCTCGGCGGCAACCTCCTCACCGGGCACCTGCCGCCCCGACGGCCCTGGCTGGCCACGTACTGCCTCGCCTGGACGGCGTCCGGGCTGGCCCTGGCCGGGCTGGGCGTCGCCGGCTCCATGACGACGGTGATCGCGCTCTGCGTGACCTCCGGGCTGCTCTTCCCCGTGACGGCCGTGACGTTGCGCGCCCGCCTCCTGTCCTTCGGCACGGCCGAGCGGCTGCGGCTGCTCACGGTCGATCAGACCGCGATCCGTACGGCCGGTACGGCGGGTCTCCTGCTGCTGCCGTTCGCCGTGGACGCGGCCCCGGCGACCGCCTTCGTCGGTGCGGGCCTGCTGCTGTCGGCGGCGGCCCTGCTGGGGTGGTGGCTCGGCGGGCGTACGGACGGCCGGGGTCCGTGTTAGGTCACCTGGACCGCGGCCGGGGTGCTCCGCCCGTTGCGCCGGGCGTTCGGGGGACGCGCCTGCGAGTGGCGTCCGCGTGACGTCCCGGTGGCGTCATCGGGCGGCCGGGGTGGTTCACCCCGCCGCCGCAGGCCTCCCGCCAGTTGGTGAAAACCCCGCCCCGGTGCCGTGTTCGCGCCGCTACGGTAAGTGCGCGGGGTGGGGTTCGGTGTGGCGAGGTCGGGAGGTCGGCAGGCATGGCGCAGACGCGAGCGGGCGGGGGCGAGGGCGAGAGCAGGGGCGGCTGCGGTGAGCCGGGCGGCCCCGGACGCGGTCCGCGGGGCGGCGCGTCCGAGCCGACGCCCGCCGAGCAGGTCGAGGAACTGCTGAAACGGGCCCAGAACGGCTTCGAGATCGCCGAGCGGGTGCTGGAGCGGCTGGGCACGGCGCTCATGCACCAGGCCGAACTGCGCTCGTACCGCCAGCGCAACGACGAGAGCCGCCCACTGCGGTGCAACACCTACCGGCACATCTTCCTGCTGGCGGACGGCAGCAGCCTGCTGCTGTACGAGCTGGAGCACGACACCGGGCCGCAGGAGTGCTTCCTGTACGAGCTGTACGGCGACGAGGACGCCCTCGACGCCGCCGAGCGCCGGGTGCACGACCGGATCGGCGGCGGGGGCATCGGGCCGGGCAGCGAGGCCGAGGAGCTGCCGGCCTGGCTGGCGGAGGAGCTCCTGCTGGCCATGGGGCCGACGCGGCCCCGGAGGGAGTACGTCTCCGAGGCCTCGCCCGACCATGCCCGCAGGCTGCTGCGGCGTGCGGAGAACACGGACGGCCCCGGTGAGGTGGTCCGCGACCTGCTGCGGGGGGCGCTCGGCCATCACATCGCGCTGATCACCAAGCCCAGGCGCCGGGGAGCCGGGCGGGACACCACCTGGTGCCGGTTCTACGAGCACGCGTTCCTGCTGGAGGGCGGCGGCGAGGTCAGCCTCTGGGAGCTGGAGCACAACATGACGACGGACGGCCGGCTCGTGTGTGAGGTGTATCTCGACGAGGCGGAGGCGGAGGTGGCGGCCGACCGGCATGCCCGGGCGCAGGGCGTCGAGTTATAGGGCCGGGCGGGGGTGGGGAGCGAGGGCTTGGGGTGGCGTGATAGTCATGTACGTGCCATCCCTGCGGTTTCCTCGTGCTACGATTGTTCGAGTTGCAGTTGTGGTACCCATGAACTCGTGTGCGCCTCGGCCATGTAGCCGAAGGCGCATTTTTGGTTTCGCCGGTCTTTTTCCGGTTTGGGGCCCATCCCATCACTAAGGAGATAGACATGGCGACCGGCACCGTGAAGTGGTTCAACTCGGAAAAGGGCTTCGGCTTCATCGAGCAGGACGGCGGCGGCCCCGACGTCTTCGCCCACTACTCGAACATCGCCTCCAACGGCTTCCGTGAGCTGTTCGAGGGCCAGAAGGTGTCCTTCGACGTCACGCAGGGCCAGAAGGGCCTGCAGGCGGAGAACATCGTCAACATCTGACGATCACCCGCAGCGCCGTAGCGCGCCGCAGCGCGCCGACGCTTTTGATGGGGCCCGCACCACTGGGTGCGGGCCCCATCGTCGCGTCCGTCCGAACAGGGGGTTTGGCACCCCATTGAGGGAAGGTCCCCCCGCATGACTCGCTCCGCCGCACGCCCCGCTCGTTCCGAGCGCCCCGACCGTTCCGAGCGCTCCTCGCGGCCCGAGCGTTCCGAGCGCTCTCCGCGCTCCGACCGTTCCGAGCGCTCCCCGCGCACGTCCCGCCCCGCCCGCACCCGCGGCGGCGACGGTGGTGGACGCCAGTCCTCCGGCCGCGGCCGGACCGTCGAGCCGCAGGGCGGCGAGTTCGAGACGCCGGTCAGCACGACCCCGGCCCTGCCGCCGGTCGACTCCTTCGCCGAGCTCGAGATGCCCGCCGGCCTCCTCGCCACCCTGACCCGCGAGGGCGTCACCGAGCCCTTCCCGATCCAGGCCGCGACCCTGCCGAACTCGCTGGCCGGCCGGGACGTCCTCGGCCGTGGCCGCACCGGCTCCGGCAAGACCCTGGCCTTCGGCCTCGCGCTGCTCGCCCGTACCGCCGGACGACGTGCCGAGTCGGGCCGTCCGCTCGCGCTCGTCCTCGTCCCCACCCGCGAGCTGGCCCAGCAGGTCACCGACTCGCTCAGCCCGTACGCCACCGCCGTCAACCTCCGGATGGCCACCGTCGTCGGCGGCATGTCCATCGGCCGTCAGGCCCAGACGCTGGCCCGTGGCGCCGAGGTGCTGGTCGCGACGCCCGGACGCCTCGCGGACCTCATCCAGCGCGGTGACTGCAAGCTCGGCGACGTGGCGATCACGGTCCTCGACGAGGCCGACCAGATGGCCGACATGGGCTTCCTGCCGCAGGTCACCCGGCTGCTCGACCAGGTCGCCCCGCAGGGACAGCGGATGCTGTTCAGCGCGACGCTGGACCGCAACGTCGACCGGCTCGTGCGCCGGTTCCTCTCCGACCCGGTCACGCACTCCGTCGACGCCTCCGTCGGCGCGGTCGTCACGATGGACCACCACCTGTTCCACGTCACGGACCAGGACAAGAAGGACTCCGTCACCCGCGTCGCCGCCCGCGCCGGCCGCGTGATCATGTTCGTGGACACCAAGCGCGACGCCGACCGCCTGGTGAAGAAGCTGCTGTCCGAGGGCGTACGCGCCGCCGCGCTGCACGGCGGCAAGAGCCAGCCGCAGCGCAACCGCGTGCTCGACCAGTTCCGCACCGAGCAGGTCACGGCCCTGATCGCGACGAACGTCGCCGCGCGCGGCATCCACATCGACGGTCTCGACCTCGTCGTGAACATCGACCCGCCGACCGACCACAAGGACTACCTGCACCGAGGCGGCCGCACCGCCCGCGCGGGCGAGTCCGGCACGGTCGTCACCTTCGTCCTGCCCGAGCAGCGGCGCGAGATGAGCCGCATGATGGTCACGGCGAAGATCACCCCGAACGTCATCAAGACCTACCCCTCCGACCCGGAGCTCGCCCGCATCACCGGCGCCCGTGAGCCCAGCGGCGTCGCGGTGGTCATCGCGCCGCCGGTCGCCGCCCAGCCGCAGGCCTCCTCCAAGCCGTCCCGCTCGCGCGGCAGCCGTGGCGGCCGCGGCCGTACCCGCACGGAGGGCGGCGGCTCCGGCACCACCTCCGGCGGCGGCTTCCGCGGCCTCGGCGGCGGCAACTCCGAGGGCGGCTCCCGGCGCGCCGGCGGCACCCGCCCCGGCAACGCGGTCGGCGGCCGTCCGCGCCGCAGCGGCGGCGGCGCCGGCGGCGGCCGCGCCTCCCGCTGACACCGGCAGGGTTTGAAACCCGGCACCCGGCCTGAAGCCGGCCGGACCTGAAGCCGACGAGGGCGCGGCGCTTTCACGGCGCCGCGCCCTCGTCGGCTTCACTGCGTCGCACCCTCGACAGGCGCACCCTCGATCGGCCCCTCGATCGGCGCACCCCGCTCGCAGGAGCGCCCGACACCCGCGAGGGTGGACCGGGACGCATGAATCGCTCGGTACGCGCGCGTGCTGCGCGACGTACTGCGCGACATGCCGCGCGACATGCCGCGCGTACGTCGTGTCGGTGAGCGGCGTGTCGGTGAGCGGTGAGTCGGCGAGTCGGGCAGGAGAGCGCACGGTGCGAAAGCGGTGGCGGCGGGAAGGCACCGAAGCGGACCGGCCCTCCGCGCGGGGGCACCAGGCCTCCCGGGCACGCCGGCTGCCGCTCGTGGTCATCGCCGCCGGCGTCCTCTTCGACGTTCTGACGCCCCCCAAGTACTCCTCGGCCCCCTTCTTCGCGTCGGCCCCGCTCATCGCGGCGTCCCTGCTGTCCCCGCGCGGCACTCTTCTCGTCGCGCTCACGGCCCTGGCCGCGATGGTGGGGCTCAGCATCGGCCATCAGGCGCCCGAGACCGGCGAATCCGTGACCGAGGTGGTCACCGTGCTGACCGTCGGCGCCCTCGCCCTCGGCATCAACCACATCGTCCACAGCGGCGACCGGAAGCTGGCCTCCGTACGCGGCATCGCGGAGGCCGCGCAGCGCGCCGTGCTTCCCGCGCCCCCGGCCCGGATCGCCGGCCTGCGCGTCGCCGCCCGCTATGTGGCGGCCCAGGCCGACGCCCGCATCGGGGGCGATCTGTACGCCGTGCAGGACACGCCGCACGGCGTACGCGTCATCGTCGGGGACGTACGGGGCAAGGGGCTCGGCGCGGTGGAGGCGGTCGCGGTGGTGATCGGTGCGTTCCGCGAGGCGGCGGAGCAGGAGCGCACGCTGGAGGGGCTCGCAGCACGACTGGAGCGCGCTTTGCAGAGAGAAGGCGCGCGCCGGGCAAACATCGATCGGACGGAGGGTTTCACCACCGCCGTGCTCGCCGAGGTCCCGCACGGCGGCGGCGCGCTGCGCCTGGTCAACCGCGGCCATCCGCCGCCGCTCCTCGTCTACCCCGACGGCATGATCGGCGAGGCCCGCCCCGCCGTGCCCGCGCTGCCGCTCGGCATGGGGGAGCTGGGCGAGTGGCCGGACCGGGTGGAGGAGTGGGAGTTCCCCGTGGGCGCGACCCTGCTGCTGTTCACCGACGGGGTGAGCGAGGCGCGGGACGCGGGCGGCACCTTCTACGACCCGCGGGGACGCCTGACCGGAAGGCAGTTCAAGAACCCCGACTCGCTCCTGGACACCCTCGTCGCGGACGTCGCCCGGCACGTCGGCGGCCGGACCGACGACGACATGGCCCTGCTCGCCATCCGGCGCGGCGACGGCCGCCACCGCCCCGCCACGGTCACCCACGCGATCAGCCCGGGCACGGCGCGTACGATCCGCGTCCAGCCGGATAACGGCTGACGAACGGTCACGTCCGGCGTATCCCGAACTCACCCCAAGAGGCGGGCGGATTCACGCTTTCGGCTTGGTTTCCGGCCGCCATGTCTATTAACGTTCGATAACGCAGCGCGGACGTTGCAACCGCCGCAAGAGGCGGCACCGCGCCCTTCGCCGAATCCCGTGGATGGAACCGGGGAACCATCAACCTTTGGGGTGAATCGGGCCGTCGAACCGGCCCGTAGGAGACCTTCCTGCTCCGAACCCGTCAGCTAACCCGGTAGGCGAGTCGGAAGGAAAGGAGTGCGCCTCGTGGCGTCCAACAGGCCTGAGCCGGACGGAACTTCGCACGACGGGTACGGCGCGTACGACACGTACGACGCGTCGGGTACGTACGACGCGTCAGGTACGTACGGCACGACTGGCGGCGCGGCCGCCGCCTATCAAACGTACGACGGCCATGACGGATACGGCGGCTACGACGGATACGACGCCGGTCCGCAGTCCTACGCAGACGCCGACGCCGGCGAGCCGGTGAGCGAGTGGAACCCCTCCGAGGACTCGCCGGTGCCCCCGGCCCGCGGCAGACACCGGGTCGTCAAGCAGCGCGGCGGCACGATGGCCCGCAGCGGCGCGGTGCTGGGCGTGGGCATGATCGCGGCGGTGGGGGCGGGCGGCATGGCGAGCGCCCAGGACCGGCCGGCGGCGCCGATATCCGTGCCGGAACTGGCCCAGAAGATCCCGGGCGTCGGCACGCTGATGACCGATGGCGAGAAGGCCGAGGGCGGCACGGCCGAGGACATGACGTCGGCCGCGGTGGCTTCGACGGCCTCGACGGCCTCGACGTCCGGGGGGTCCGCCGAGGTCGCGCCGGAGCCCGCGCACAGCGCCGCCGACGCGGGCGAGGTGCTGCGGGCCCGCATCCTCCAGCAGGCCGAGCGTCAACAGGGCCTCGCGGACGACGCGGCGCGCGAGAGCGAGGAGCGGGCGGCGGCCGAGTCGACGCGCAAGGTGGCCGCGGAGAAGGTGGAGGCCCACGAGGCCCACGTGACACAAGAAGCGCAAGAGGCGGAGCAGGCCGGGAAGGCCGAGAAGGCGGCACAGGCCGCTCAGGCGGTGCGGCCCGGGACGCCGAAGGCCGGCTCGGGACGCGCCGAGGCGGGCCAGGAGGCCGTCGGCGCGGCGGCCGGGGGCCAGGAGAGCGCCCGGCGGGCCGCCCGGGGCACCACCCGAACGACGCCCGTCCGTTCGTACGTCCTCCCCGTCAGCTCGTACACCCTCACCGCCGGCTTCGGCCAGGCCGGCGACATGTGGTCCGCCAACCACACCGGCGAGGACTTCGCCGCTCCGACCGGTACGCCGGTGAAGGCGGTCGGCGGCGGCACGGTCACCCAGGCCGGCTGGGCGGGGCCGTACGGCTACCGGATCGTCCTGACCCTCGATGACGGCACCCAGATCTGGTACTGCCACCTGTCGTCGATGGTCGTGACGTCGGGCAAGGTCGGCGCCGGCACGGTCATCGGGCGGGTGGGGGCGACCGGCAATGTGACCGGTGCGCATCTGCATCTCGAGGTGCGGCCGGGCGGCGGTTCGCCCATCGACCCGCTGTCGTGGCTGCGGGGCAGGGGCCTGCGGCCGTAGGGGGACGCGGTCATAGGGGGCGCGGTCATTAGGGGCGCGGTCATAGGGAGCCGGGGGACGCTCCGTAGGCGGCCGTGCGGACCGCCGCGATCGCGGCGGTCCGCAACCGTAGCGGGGCACCTGGGTTACAGCCGTCGAATATCCCATTTGGTGGGAATGTTCTGCTGCTGATCGGGAAATCAGAGCATGTGACGACGACCGCGACAACGATCACCACGTCGGTGCCTGGGCGCCTGGACCGCCTTCCCTGGTCCCGGTGGCACTGGACTGTGGTGATCGGTCTCGGCACGGTATGGATCCTGGACGGCCTGGAGGTGACGGTCGTCGGGAACATCGCCGGCCGGCTCTCCGAGCAGGGCAGCGGCCTGCCGATCACCTCGGGCGGGGTGACGGGCCTGGCCGCGGCCCTCTATGTGGCGGGAGCGTGTTCCGGCGCGCTCTTCTTCGGCCGGCTGACGGACCTCTTCGGCCGCAAGAGGCTCTTCATGGTCACGCTCGCCGTCTATCTGGGCGCCACGGCGATGACCGCGCTCTCGTACTCGTCCTGGTGGTTCTTCGCGTTCCGCTTCATGACGGGCTTCGGCATCGGCGGCGAGTACGCGGCCATCAACTCCGCCATCGACGAGCTGATCCCGGCCGTCTACCGGGGCCGGGTCGACCTGATCATCAACGGCAGCTTCTGGCTCGGCGCCATCGCGGGCTCGTTGCTGTCGATCCTCATGCTCGACACGAGCATCTTCCCCAAGGGCCTGGGCTGGCGGCTGACCTTCGGGCTGGGCGTCATCCTGGGGCTGGTGATCCTGCTCGTACGGCGCCATGTGCCGGAAAGTCCGCGCTGGCTGTTCATCCACGGCCGCGCCAAGGAAGCCGAAGAACTGGTGACGTCGATCGAGAAGCGCGTCGCCAAGGAGAAGGGCACCGAGCTGCCACCCCCCAAGGGCAGCATCACCATCCGCCAGCGCGAGAGCTTCGGCTTCCGGGACATCGCGCTCACGGTCTTCTCCGACTACCGGCGCCGGGCCGCCCTGGGACTCGCCCTCTTCGTCGGGCAGTCGTTCCTCTACAACGCCATCACCTTCGGTTTCGGCGCCATCCTCACCCGTTTCTTCGGCGTCTCGACCTCCCGCACCGGCTATTACTTCGCCGTCATAGCGGTGGGCAACTTCCTCGGCCCGCTGCTCCTCGGCAAGCTGTTCGACACCGTCGGCCGGCGCATCATGATCTCGTCGACCTATCTGCTGGCCGGGGTCCTGCTCTTCGGCACGGCCTGGCTCTTCGGCGCCGGCCTGCTGAACGCCGTCACCCTCACCGCCTGCTGGGCCGTCGTGCTCTTCTTCGCCTCGGCGGGCGCGAGCAGCGCGTACCTGACGGTCTCCGAGATCTTCCCGATGGAGACCCGGGCCATGGCCATCGCCTTCTTCTACGCGGTGGGCACGGCGGCGGGCGGCATCAGCGGCCCCCTGCTCTTCTCCGCCCTGACCCAGAGCGGAGTCGTCGGCGACACGGTCCTGGCCTTCTCGATCGGCGCGGCGCTGATGTGCGTGGGTGGAGTGGTGGCCGCCATCCTGGCCGTACGCGCCGAGGGCCGCTCCCTCGAGGACATCGCGGCACCCCTTTCCGTCCACCCTCCCGAGCCCCTGCCGGCGCCCGCACCCGCGGAATAACTACCTGCGCAGGGGAGTTGACGCATCGCATGGCTGACAACACTCCCCGTAAGATCGGCAGTCTTTCCGTCCACCCCCTGGCCCTCGGCGGCAACGTCTTCGGCTGGACCGCCGACGAGAAGCAGTCCTTCGCCGTCCTCGACGCGTACGCGGAAGCGGGCGGTGATTTCATCGACACGGCAGACGTCTATTCGGCCTGGGCGCCCGGAAACCAGGGCGGTGAATCCGAGACCGTCATCGGCGACTGGATCGCCGCCCGCCGCAACCGCGACGCCGTCGTCGTGGCCACCAAGGTCGGCCACGGCGTCCCGGCACACCGCGGCCTGAAGCCGGCCGTGATCAGGGCGGACGTCGAGGCCTCCCTGCGCCGCCTGCGCACGGACTACATCGACCTCTACTACACCCACGTCGACGACACCTCGGTGCCGGTCGAGGACATCATCACGACGCTGGACGGCCTGGTGAAGGAGGGCAAGGTCCGCGAGATCGGCGCCTCCAACATCACGGCCGAGCGTCTGCGGGCCTCCCTTGACTTCTCGGCCGCCTCCGGCCTGGCGAAGTACGTCGCGATCCAGCCCCACTACAACCTGGTCTCCCGCGACACCTACGAGGGCGACCTGGCCGCCGTCGCCGCCGAGCACGGCCTGGCCGCCGTCCCGTACTTCGCCCTGGCCTCGGGCTTCCTCACCGGCAAGTACCGCCCCGGCACCACGGTCGACAGCGCCCGCGCGGGCGGCGCCCAGAAGTACCTGGAGTCGGAGCGGGGCCCCCGCGTCCTCGCCGCCCTGGACGAGGTCGCGGCGGCCCACGGCGCCGAGCCCGCCACGGTCGCCCTGGCCTGGCTCGCCGCCCAGCCGACGGTCTCCACCCCCCTGGCCAGCGCCCGCACGGTGGACCAGCTCCCGCCCCTGCTGGCGGTCGCGGACCTGAAGCTGACGGAGTCCGACCTGACCAAGCTCACCGACGCCTCGGCGTAAGGCGTGGGAGCGGCGCTGCTCAGGCGCGCCGCTCCACGGCCCACGAGGCAAGCGCGACGGCCCCGGCCACCCCGAACACGGACGGCCAGGCCCCCACCTTCTTCGCCAGCGGGTGCGACCCGGCGAAGGCGGCGACGTACGCCCCGGTCAACGCGGCGGCGGCACCATTCCCGGCCGAGTCCTTCCACTGCCGAGCCGCCACCGCCCCGGCGGCGGCCAGCACCACCCCACCGAGCGGCCGCTTCTTGGTCCACCGCGCCACGCCATAACCCCCGACGAGCCCGGCGGCGGCGACCACGGACGTAGGAACCTTCATCGCTGCTGCCACTGCTGCAACCTCCCCGTAGAAACCTGATCCTTCCCGAGGCTAACGCGCCCCTTCCCGCTGCCGCGTGCGGGCCAAACCGGACGCAGCGAGGTCGCATCAGGCAGGCTGGGCTTGCCGCTCACTCCGCCGCTGTGGGTAGTCCCGCCTCACCCCGCAGCAATGGTCGAGTAGGTCCATACATCAGCCGGCATCTCGTGCTTGAGCTTCCAGACGATGCCCATGGGATTGCTTCCCTTGTGCGACACGTACTCGGCCGGGCCGAGCAGCATCCACGGCTGAGCTCCACCAATGTCGTTCTTCTTGTACCGGCGCACGAACAAGAAGACGTCAGAGCCAGTCGCCTGATGAGTCTGGTAGCGCACACCCGTAGGTGAGGTGCTGGAGGTCTGGTTTTGGGACTCCCAGTGGAAGAGCTCAGAGCTCATCGCATAGTCCCTGTAGCGCGTTTCAGGAGAGAAGTCTTTTGCGTCCTTCTCGAGGGTGATCAGCAGCGCGTCGATCTTTGTGCTCTCGCACCACTTAACGCCTTCACGGAAGTGTCCGGGGAGGGAGCCGCCCACGCTGGCTTGCCCCAATGCAGGGAGAATCTCCTCTCGGCTGTAGGAAGCGTGGACAGTGAGAGGGATGCCGGCATGAGGCCCCAGCAGCGCTATGGGTAGGTGCTCGGTGTGCTCCAAGTTGTAGCTGAGCACCTGCCGCAGCTCGCTCCGGAACGCGGTTTGTTCGGCCAAGCTGTTGAAGCCCTGGGCATATGAATCAAACCCGCCGCCGAGGGGCCACAGGCTGAAGAACAGCATGCGGGCGTACGCCTGTTCGTGCTCGTCGAGGGCCTCGTACGTTGGGGCCTGATCTTCCAGCATCCGGCTGTAGGCCGCTACCCGAGACGGATCATCGACGTGAAGGAAGGCGGAGACTCGCTTCAGCAGCGCCTCTTCACCTTCCGGGCCGGTTTGCGGAAGGAGGCCAGTCCTACGCAGCAGGCGTGTCCATGAGTTGTTGGAGCGGTACAGCTCCTTGAGCTCACGTTGGCTCTCCCGCAGGTAGTCCGCCAGCTTCGGTTCCGCGTAGGAGGCAACCTCCCGAGCCAGCTGTGTGACGTTAACGTTGAGCTGGCACTTGATGTTGTCGAGGATGCGCTCCTTCGACTTCCGGTCCAGCACGATCTGGCAGCCGGAGGGAAGCAAAGGGAAGTCCTGCTCCACGCTGTCGAGCAGACGCTTCCGAGTGAGATTGGTGAGTGCCCGAAACTGCTCTTCGAAGCGAAACTCCTTGCGGTGCTGACCGATGAAGTCGAGCACGGTCAGTACGGCCTTGTCGGCGGTACGCCGGAGGCCGCGGCCGAGTTGCTGAAGGAAGACCGTAGCGCTGGAGGTGGGCCGTAGTAGGAGCAGCGTGTCCACGTCCGGGATGTCGAGCCCCTCGTTGAAGAGATCGACGGAGAAGAGGACCTGGATCTTCCCGTCCCGCAGGTCAGCCAGTGCCTGCGCGCGCTCGACGGTGGGGGTGGTCCCGTCCAGGGCCTTGGTGTTCAACCCAGCCTGTCGGAAGAACTCGGCCATGAATCGGGCATGAGCCACCGATACACAGAAGCCCAGGGCACGCATTGAGCCCGGGTCAGCGATCTTTTCCTGGATGGCCTTGACTATCAGTCGAGCGCGGGCGTGGTTCCCGGTGAAGAGTTTGTCTAGTTCCCCACTGTCGTAAGTGCCGCGCTTCCATGTGAGGCCTTCCAAGTCCACGTTGTCGGCAATGCCGAAGTAGTGGAAGGGGCTGAGCAGGTCGTTCTCCAAAGCTTCCCAGAGCCGCATCTCGGCCGCAATATGGCCATCGAAAAACTCTTCTTGAACGTTGCGTCCGTCCATGCGCTCCGGGGTTGCGGTAAGACCGAGGAGCTCAGTCGGCTTGAAGTGGTCGATGATGCGCCGGTACGTGGGTGACACGCCATGGTGAAACTCATCGATGACAATCACATCAAAGTGATCTGGGGCAAGGCTGGCGAGCGACCGAGCATTGAGGGACTGAACGCTGGCGAAGACATGGGTCCAGTAATCCGGCACCTCGCCCCCGACAAACAGCTCTCCGAAGTTCGCGTCATTCAGCACGTCCTGGTAGGTACGCAGCGACTGTTTCAGGATCTCCTGTCGGTGAGCAACGAAGAGGAGCTTGAGTTCGCGATCCTGGTATTTCCTTTTGAGCTCCCGGTAGTCGAGTGCGGCCATCACCGTCTTGCCGGTACCAGTCGCCGCGACAAGGAGGTTCCGGTGCCGGTCGTGGACGTCACGCTCGATCTGGAGCTGCTCCAGCATGTCCCTCTGATGGGCGTATGGCCGCACTTCAAGCCCCGACAGGCTGATGGTTCGGGTGTCGCCCCTGTGTTTCCCTCCAGCTTGCTCGAGCGCGGCGTCCAACCGGCCGGCATCCACGTCGGGGTCGTAAGTCTCAAAGGCGGGCTCACTCCAGTAGGAGTCGAAGGTCGCCTCGAACTTGCGGAGAACAGCGGGGGTGGCCACAGAAGACAGCCTGACGTTCCACTCCAGACCGTCCAGGAGGGCTGCCCGGGAGAGATTGGAGCTACCGACGTAAGCGGTGTCGTACTCGCTGTTTCTCCGGAAGAGCCAGGCCTTTGCGTGGAGCCGGGTGGACCGCAGTTCGTAGTTGACCTTGACCTCGGCGTTGAACTCCCTGACCAACCGGTCCAGAGCCTTGCGTTCCGTGGCTCCGATGTACGTAGTCGTGATGACGCGGATGGGGACTCCGCGAGCGGCAGCGCCCTTGAGCGATTCTTCGAGTACGCGCAGGCCGTGCCACTTCACGAATGCGCAGAGCAGGTCAACGCGGTCGGCAGTGGCCAGCTCGGCGCGCAGCTCGAAGCCGAGGTTGGGGTCTTCTGGTGAGTTGGTGAGGAGCGCCGTATCTGAGAGTGGCGTCGCGGGACGTATGGCGTACGCGCCAGGGGCCTCCTGCTTGACGATGGCCAGCAGGTGACGCGGCCCGTCCGCGATCATCTCAACCCACTGCTTGGCTCCGTCAAGAGTGCTCATGGACTCGAGAACGTGGTTCGCCGCCGGGACCTGATCAGTTGAGGGCAACCCGGCAAGGATCTGCTGGACCGTATGGGCGATGTGGCGTGCGAGCACGCGCGAGGTGGACTGCTCGCCGATCTGCTGGTCGATGGCTGTCCAACCGTTGGCGTGCAAGTGCTGCAAATGCCCCTCAAGGCGGGAGGTGATCAGCCGCTCGTACAGGCCCGGTACGGGAGTTGCATGGTCTGTGAAGTGCTGGCTCATGGTGTGCCCCCTCATCGCCCCAACCGATGGTGATGTTCTACCAGCGGGGTGTGACAGCAGGCCGGACGGTACTTCGGGCACGCAGGCATGCACGCACAGGCCTGTCTGAAAATGATCGAGGTGTGCCGCATATTGATCACTTCTCAGTAATGTCTGCTTATGGACATCCGTGACCTGCTCGAAGAGATAGCCGCGACCTATAAACAGCATCTAGGGACCGGGGGCGGGGTCTACGCCCAGGACCTCCTACGGCAAGTGCCCTCGTTGGTTGCCCAAGCCGTCCCGGGCGGCTTTGAGGCGCGGGGCTATGGAGGGAAGGGTGGGGCCGCGCACACGCCCTGGATCGGAGTGTTTGATCCAGGGATCACCAAAGACCCCAAGGAAGGCCTCTACCTGGCCTATATCTTCGCCGCAGACCTCAAGTCCGTGACCCTCACGCTGCAGCAGGGCGTAACGAAGCTCGCAGGTTCCTATGGGGACGGCCAGAAGCTCCGCGACTACCTCAGCTTCCGAGCGGAGAAGCTGCTTGGTGGCCTCCCGGCGGAGCTCGTAGCCGACTGGTCCGTGAGCCCGGCCTTCAACTGCAAGGTGGATCGACCGCGGGCGTACGAAGCGGGCAGCGTTGTCGCGCGACGTTACGAGTTGAGCGCCCTGCCGACCGAGGCCGAATTGCGCGAGGACCTTTGGTACCTCGTGGAGATCTTGCAGCTGGCTGCGGATGTCGAAAAGGGCGTTTCGGTTGAACAGGCCCCTGAAGGGTTCGTGGCGAACTATGTGCCAACCAAGCACACGGGCCACAAGGGCCTTGAGGGCTTCAAGCCCAAGGACGGTAGCGACTACATCGCCCATATCGCTGAGCGGACGATCGCTAAGTCACGCAGCCATGAGGTTCTGATTGAGCAGTTTGGGCCCTACGTCGAAGCGCGTGGGTTCGTGCCCATCACGAAGAAGCAGCACCCCAAGGACCTTGTGCTTCGGCAGGATGGCGTGGAGTGGCTGGTGGAGGCCAAAACCATCAAGAAGCACAGCGCCGCCTCGGCTGTACGCGAGGCCGTGGGGCAGCTCTTCGAGTACAGCCACTTCTTGTACGAGCAGACGTCGAAGCCCCATCTCCTTGCGCTGTTCACTGAGGACATCAAGGCCTTTGTCCCTTACCTGGAAGGACTGGGCATTGCGTCTGTCTGGAGCACCCCTGAGGGCTGGGCGGGGTCGCCGTCGGCCGCTTCCTGGGGCCTGGTCGACTGACAGAAACGAAGAAGGCCTGCGTGCCTTCCTCAGCGCTGCTGCCCCGGTGCCTGGGGCCACGGCCCCGGCCCCGGCCCCTGCGGCATCGCCGGGGGTGCGCCCCAGCCCTGTGCCGGGATCGGCATCGGCATCGGCATGGGCATCGGCCCCCCGAACGGCGTCGCCCCCACCATCGGCCCCCCGAACGGCTGGGGCACGACCGCCGTGGCCTGGGCCAGGGCCGGCTGGGCCGTCGTCTTGCGCTGCCACAGGTGGTGCAGGAGCTCCTGCTCCCGGGCGGTGAAGTTGGGGTCGGGGGTGCCGCGGTGGGCGCGGTGGCGGAGGAAGGCCAGGGAGGTGGCGAAGGAGATGTACTCGGCGACGGTGCGGGCCGCGGCCGGGCCGCCGGTGCGGCGGGCCACGTCGCGGGCTATGCCGCGGGCGCGCATGGAGGAGAGGGCGAGGGGCTCGGGCGGGGTGAGCCAGCCGGCGGCCTGGTAGGCGGGGAGGTGGGCCTGGATGATGCGGAGCTCGTTCTGGCGGGACCAGATGGTCAGCCAGGTCAGGAGGGCGAAGACCGGGACCATGAAGAGGGCGTAGACGGCCAGGAAGCCGAGGCCGCCCAGGCTCGCCGAGCCGTTCCACAGGCCGTGCAGGAGCATGGCGGTCAGGAGGGCGATGACGGGTACGAGCACGCGCAGGACGCGGCGCCGCGGTGCCAGCGTCGCGGCCAGGCCGAAGCCGAGGCCGGTCATCGCGGTGAAGAGCGGGTGCGCGAAGGGCGACATCAGCACGCGGATGAAGAAGGTGGCCGCCGTCGTGGAGTGCAGGCCCGAGTAGCCGAAGCTCTGGTCGGAGGCGAAGGCGTTGCCGAGGTAGAGGATGTTCTCCGTGAAGGCGAAGCCGGTCGCCGTGACGCCGGCGACGACCACGCCGTCGACGATGCCGTTGAAGTCCCGCCTGCGGAAGAGGTAGAGCAGGAGGACGGCCGCGGCCTTGCCGCTCTCCTCGACCACCGGCGCGACGAAGGTGGCGCCGACGCTCGAGGCGTCGCCGCGCTCGGAGAAGTCGATCGTGGTGACGAGCCACTTCGTGGCGATGCCGTTGGCCAGCAGGGCCACGAGCGTGGCCGCGCAGGCGCCCCAGGCGAAGGCGAAGATCAGGTTCCGCCAGGGCTTCGGGTCGACCCGGTCCATCCAGCGGAACGCGGCTATGAGCAGCGGTACGGGCAGTACGGCCAGCCCCAGCCCGACCAGGAAGCCCTCGGTGCCGGTCTGCTCGCGCACGAGCGCGAGGATGATCAGACCGCAGAGGGCGAGCAGCAGGAACAGTCCGCCGACGCGTACTGCCTTGTTGTCCCAGAGCGTGTCCCACAGCGCGCGGCGCGGCTTGTAGTGGGCGAACGCCGGAGGGGGCGGGGGCTGCTGGTGGGGCGCGGTGGCGGACTCATGCACGCGTCGACCCTAACCAAGCCCCGCCCGGTGCAGTGACCGTTTTCCGGCCCGGGCGGGGTGGGGCCGCCGGCGTGCTCCCGCCGGGTTCCTACTGGTGCGCGCGGCGACGGAACAGCAGGTCGTGCACCACGTGCCCCTTGTCCAGGCCCTGACCCTCGAACCGGGTCAGCGGGCGGAACTCCGGGCGCGGGGCGTAGCCGCCGTCGGCCTGGGTGTTCTCGAAGTCCGGGCTGGCCGAGAGCACCTCGAGCATCTGCTCGGCGTACGGCTCCCAGTCCGTCGCGCAGTGCAGCAGGGCGCCGGGCGCCAGGCGGGTGGCGGCGAGCGCCAGGAACTCCGGCTGGATCAGGCGGCGCTTGTGGTGGCGCTTCTTGGGCCAGGGGTCCGGGAAGTAGACGCGGAGGCCGGCGAGGGAGTCGGGGGTGAGCATCTCGCGCAGCAGGATGATCGCGTCGCCGTTGGCCACCCGGACGTTGCTCAGGCCGTTCTGCTCGGCGAGGTTGAGCAGGTTGCCCTGGCCGGGGGTGTGCACGTCGCAGCCGAGGATGCCGGTGCCGGGGTCGGCGGCCGCCATCTTGGCCGTCGCCTCGCCCATGCCGAAGCCGATCTCCAGGACGACGGGCAGCTCGGGGTCGCCGAAGAGCTCGCCGAGGTCCAGCTTGCTCAGTCCGTCGATGTCCAGGCCCCACTTCGGCCACAGGCGGCGCAGAGCTTCGCCCTGCCCGGTCGTGACGCGGCTGCGGCGCGGCTGGAACGAGCGGATGCGGCGCTCGTGGTGCGAACCCGCGGGGTCCGGGGCCGGGCCGTCGGGGAACATCGGTTCCCGCCGGGCGCGGGGCATGGCCGGGCCTGCGGCGGGAGCGGCGGGGGCGGGGGAGGTGTGGTTCTCGGACACAGTTCCCCAAGTCTACGGGCGCCCGGGCCGTCCCCGGAGGGCTGAGGGAAGCGGCGGCCGTCACACCGTTTCGCCCCTCGTGACGCCGCATGACGCCGGCCTGGACAGCCGATCATGCGCTCAGCCGATCGTGTGATCAATCGTGCCGGTGGCGTGGCGACGTCCCTGCCTCGGCCGCAGCCCCTCTTACGCTCCTCGTGGCCCGGCCCACCAGGGCGGAGAACCCTCCCCCTCTTCCTCCGACGGAACCCCCGGAACCCCTCATGCGACTGCGCCTCCCCTCCCTGACCGTGGCGATCACCGCAGCCATCGCCGTCCTCACGCTCGCCGGCACGGGCTGCGGCCCGACCCACTCCGCTGACGACGTCCGCGACGACGACGCCGCGCCGCGCAAGCGCGCGGCCTCCGTCGCTCGCGCCGCCCACGAAGCCCGCGACGACCGGAGCGACCAGGACAGGTGGAAGCTCGTCTGGTCCGACGAGTTCCACGGCCCCGCCCGCCGCGGCCCGGACCGCACCAAATGGGGCTTCGAACTGGGCGGGGAGCCCAAGTGGGGCAACCACGAGTGGCAGTACTACACCGACCGCCCCTCCAACGCCTCGCTCGACGGCCGCGGCAACCTCGCCATCACCGCCCGCCACGAACGGCTGCGCGGCATGAGATGCGGCGTCGGGCCCTGCGACATCACCTCCGCGCGGCTGACGACCAAGGGGAGGTTCGCCCGCGCCTACGGCCGCTTCGAGGCCCGCATCAAGATCCCCAGGGGGCAGGGGCTGTGGCCCGCCTTCTGGATGCTCGGTGCGAACGCCGACAAGGTCGCCTGGCCCGCCAACGGCGAGATCGACGTCATGGAGGCGCTCGGCAGGGAGCCCGGTACGGCCCACGGCGCCATCCACGGCCCCGGCTACGTCGTCCAGGGCCTCGAACGGCACACCGAGCTGCCCAGGGGAGCCAGCCTGGCCGACGGCTTCCACACGTACCGCGTCGACTGGACCCCGGACAAGGTCACCTGGTACCTCGACGGCGCGACCTACGGGAACGCGAGCAAGAACCAGCTGCGGCGCGGCCAGAGGTGGGTCTTCGACCACCCGCACTACCTGCTGCTCAACCTCGCGGTCGGCGGCGACTGGCCCGGACCGCCCGACCGCTCCACGCCCTTCCCCGCCCGGATGCTCGTCGACTACGTACGGGCGTACGAGCCCCGGCGCTGACCCGCGGGGTCCGCGGCCTGGCCACCACCTGCCACGCCGACTCCCGCCCCCTTCACTCAAGCCCCGCCAGCACCCTCCGCGCCACCTCCCGCCCGATCGGCAGCGACGCCGTCGCCGCGGGCGAGGGGGCGTTGAGGACGTGCACCATGCCCGGGGACTGGGCGAAGAGGAAGTCGTCGACCAGCGTCCCGTCGCGCAGCACCGCCTGTGCCCTTACGCCCGAAGGTGCCGGTATCAGGTCCTCCGCCCGCACCGCCGGCAGCAACCGCCGCACCGCCGTCGTGAAGGCGCTCCTGGACAGCGAGCGCCGCACCTCGCCCGCGCCGTACCGCCAGTGGCGCCGGGCTATCCGCCACGCGCCCGGGTACGTCACCGTCTCCGCCAGCTCGCCCGGCCGCACCGTCGCCCAGTCGTACCCCTCGCGCGCCAGCGCCGGCACGGCGTTCGGCCCCACGTGCACCGTGCCGTCGACACCCCGGGTGAGATGGACGCCCAGGAAGGGGAAGGCGGGGTCGGGCACCGGGTAGACGAGGCCGCGCACCAGGTCCGTACGGTCGGCGGCCAGCTCGAAGTACTCACCGCGGAAAGGGACGATCCGCATGCCCGGGTCGTCGCCCGCCAGCCGGGCGATCCGGTCGCTGTGCAGCCCCGCGCAGTTGACCAGCGCCCGGGCCCGCAGCACCTCGCCGTCCGCCGTGCGCACCGCGACGGTCGCGCCCCGCCGCCCCACGGTGCGCACGTCCGCCCCGTAGCGCACCGAGCCGCCGGCGTCCTCCGCCAGGCGCGCCAGCTGCCGCGCCACGGCGCCGTAGTCGCACACGCCCGTCGTGCCGACGTGGATGGCGGCCAGACCCCGCACCGCCGGTTCGTACTCCGCTATCTGCGCCGGGCCCAGCTCGCGCACCGGAATGCCGTTCTCCCGGCCACGCTGGACCAGGGCGTGCAGTCGTGGCAGCTCGTCCCGCTCGGTGGCGACGATCAGCTTGCCCGTCACCTCGTGCGGCAGGTCGTGCTCGGCGCAGAACTCGACCATCTCCGCCGCGCCACCCACCGCGAAGCGGGCCTTGTAGGAACCGGGGCGGTAATAGATCCCGCTGTGGATCACGCCGCTGTTCCGCCCGGTCTGGTGGCGCGCCGGGCCGCTCTCCTTCTCCAGCACCACCACGCGTGTGCCCGGCGCGGCGCGTGTGATCGCGTAGGCCGTCGACAGGCCCACGATCCCGCCGCCGATCACCAGCACGTCGCAGTCGTACGCCACCCTCACGTCACCTCCCCGCGCTCGCCGCCGTGCATGCCCCTCAGCGCCTCACCCACGCACCCATGATGACCTGTACCACTGACATCGACGCGCCTGATGGGAACACTGAAGATCACTTTTGGGCAGCCGGACGGCATGCCGACGGTGATCGGACGGAGCTCCGACTACGCCGGGGCGAAGAGCAGCGGCCGGGCCCGCTCGCGCAGCTCCGCCACCCGCGGCTCGTCGCCGTACGGCTCCAGCCGGTGCAGCAGATCGCGTACGTACTCCGTCGTACGCGCCGAAGAGATCCGTCCGGCGACCTCCACCGCCCGCGTGCCCGCCGCGCATGCCGCGTCCAGGTTCCCCGACTCCAGCTCGGCGACCGCCGAGACCACCAGCCGCAGGCCGTGCGAGCGTACGAACTCCTCCGTCGGACGGGCCAGCGCCTGTTCCGTGAAGCGCTGCACCTGCCGCGGCATCCGCAGATCGCGGTAGCACTCCGCGGCGTCGGCGGCGAACCGTTCCGGGGAGTAGAAGTCCAGCCAGGATGGGTCGGCGTCGCCCGGACGGGCCCGTTCCAGCCAGCCTTCGGCGGCCTTGAGCGCGGCGCCGCAGGCCGGCGCGTCGCCCGTCCTCGCCTGGGCGCGCGCCTCGACGAGCCGGAAGAAGCTCATCGTGCGGGCGGTGGCCAGGCCGCGGTTGCGCTCGAGGGCCGCCTGCGCGAGATCGACGCCCTCGTCGCCGTAGCCGCGGTAGGTGGCCTGCAGGCTCATCGACGCCAGGACGTAGCCGCCCAGGGGGACGTCCGCCGCCGCGCGGGCCAGTCGCAGCGCCTGGATGTAGTAGCGCTGGGCCGCCTCCTGCTGGCCGGTGTCGAAGGCCATCCAGCCCGCCAGCCGGGTCAGTTCGGCCGTCGCGCCGAACAGCGCGCGCCCCACGTCGTCGCTGTACGAACCCAGCAGCAGGGGAGCCGCGTCGACGCGCAGGCACTCGGGGACCATCGACGAACGCCAGTCGCCGCCGCCGTACTTGGAGTCCCAGCGGCGGGCGTCGTCGGCGGCCTCCCGCAGCTTGGTCACGTCGCTGTGGCCGACACGCTGCGCTAAAGCGGAGTCCGGGCCGGCGCCGTGGGCGCCGCCGGCACCGTCCGCCCGGATGCTCTCGGCCTCCCTGGCCGCCTGCTGCGGCTCGCGGGCCACCGAACTGTCGGCCGGCGTTATCAGCCAGCGCGAGGCGGGGGTCGAGTAGGCGCTGACGGAGAAGGATCCGGCCAGGCTCTGCCAGATGCCCCCGCCACCGCGCCGACCGGCGAGATCAAGCCGGTAGAGCTCGGTCGCGGAGCGCACGGCCTGGCCGACATCGCGCGGAAAGGAAAGCCCCACCTCCGGCGCCGGATCCGCGTCCGCGAGCCCGATCTCGTGCAGCGGCACGGGGCGGCCGAGCTTGGCCGCTATGGCCGCGGCGATCAGGTGAGGGGCCGCGCCCTGGGGGACCATGCCCTTGGACACCCAGCGGGCGACGGAGGTCTTGTCGTAGCGAAGGGTCAGTCCGCGCTGCGCGCCCAGGTCGTTGACCCTGCGCGCGAGACCGGCGTTGCTGATCCCTGCGAGGGCGAGGACAGTGCCCAGCTTCTCATTCGGCCCGCGTGGCTCCCTGGACATGCGCACCCCTCGACGACACGACGGCCCGCCCCGGCATAGGCAGGAGGCATTCGTAAACCCAGCGTAGTTCGCCGCATCCCGACCGTTAAGAGGCGATGTCCCGGATGGCGAGATTCTGGTCCGTATGTGCGTGCATTGAGGGGCACGTGCTCCGGTTGTGTGTGGCCGTGCGCCCATCGTGCGCTCTGTCCGCGCCAACGCGGACGGAGGTTCCATGGAGGAGCGTGGGTTGGCCCGCTGCACTGGATTCAGTGGGCTGGGGGAAAGCCGCCGCCTCATTCCCCGCGGGCGGCGGAACGGTCCGGGAGGTGGCTCGCGCCTCCCGGACCGTGATGCCGCAGGCCGCGCCGACGGAAGCGGAAGGCCGCCCGGAATCCGCCCGGGGGCGGCCCGGCCGACACCGGCCGTGCCCTGCGCCCCGGCCGCGCCCGCGCGAGCGCACCGGCGGGCGCTCCGGACGGTGCGCCAAGTGCGCCGCGAGGCCGCGACAGTTGGCGAAAGGTCCGGATTCAACCCCGCGCGTGCGGACGAATCGAATTTGGCCGGATCCGGCCGCCCGCAGCAACCCGCACTCTCATCGTGCGCCACCCGCCCCCGACGCCGGGCCAGTTGGTGGCGCGAGTGCCCGACACGTCGTCGCAATCAATGTGTTGCACGCCGGATGTCGCAACCGCCGCATCGCTGTGCATGATGACTGCTACCTGTTGGTTGTCCACAGCCTGTGGAGGCGGCGATGCGCTGGTTGGTGGGCTGGAGCCGCACCGCCGCAGGAACCGGACTCGGTTCCGGTCCAGGCCCCGGACACGGTTCCGGTGACCCCACCGGCCCCGGCGACCCCGTCGTTCGTCCCGTCGGCGGGCGGCTCCTGTGGGGCGGCCCGGCACCCCTGTGGGCCGTCGGCGACTGGCGTCCCGACGAGATCCGCGTCGTCCAAGCCGATCATGCCACCCGTCTCGCCGTCCTCGGCCGCTGCGGCGCGAGCGACGAGACCCTGCGCACCGCCCTGCTCGCCGCCCGCGGCGGCGCGGTGCGCCACCTCACCGCCTGGCCGGGCAGCTACACCGCCGTCGCCCAGGTCGGCCGGCGCGTCACCGTCGCCGGGGACCTCGCCGGCGCCCGGCCCGTCTTCCACACCGCCTTCTCCGGTGGCACCGCCTACGCCACGGCCGCGCTGCCTCTGGCCGACCTCGTCGAGGCCCAGCTCGACATCGGCCACCTCGCGGCCCTGCTCGCCTGCCCCGACTCGCCGGAGGCCCTGGGCGACGGCACTCCCTACCTCGGCGTACGGCGCGTCCCGCCCGGCCACGCGCTGATCCTGCGCGACGGCGCCCGCGACATCACCGGCTACGAGCCCACCGCCTCCCTCGCCGTCGCCGCACCCCAACTCGACGTGCGCCAGGCCGTCGAGGACGTACGGGACGCGCTGGTCGAGGCGGTACGCACCCGCCTCGCCGCACCCCACATCACCACGGCCCATGACGGGCCGGGCTACGACGGGCCGGGCCACAACGGCGACGGTCCGGGCCACCGCGCCCCCGGCCCCGCGCCCGAAGGCTTCGGGTCCGCACCCGGCGCCCCCGGCCCCGCCCCCGGTGCGAGCGCCCACCGGCGCCGCCAGGCGCTGCACGGACCGGTGCCCGGCGTCGGCGCCGACCTCTCCGGAGGCGTCGCCTCCAGCACGCTGGCGCTGCTGGCCGCCGGGCTGCCGGGCATGCCGGGCCCGTCCCACGGGCCCGGGCGCGGCACGGGAGCCGGGGAACGGCTGCTCGCCGTCACCTTCAACGACCTCGCGGCGGGCGGCGGCCCCGCCCGCGAGTCCGAGCTGGAGCGCGCCCGCGCCATCGCCGCCAACCCCCGCCTGCGGCACGTGATCGTCGCGGCCGGAGCGGAGGCGCTGCCGTACGCCGGCCTGGCCGGCGGCCCGCTGACGGACGAACCCGGACCCGCCCTCGCCACCGCCGGACGGCACCTGCGGCGGCTGGCCGCCGGCAGCGTCGACCACTTCGTCGGACACGGCGCCCGACAGGTCCTGGACGCCCATCCGGCCCGGCTGGCCGACCTTCTGATGGATCGTCGGCGCCGCTATCTCCTGCGTCCGGTCTCGGCGCTGGCCCGCGCGGACGGGTCCTCGACGCACTCGCTGGCCGTCCCGTTCACCGTCTACCGGGCGGCGCGTCGGCTGGCCCGTACGACCTACCGGGAGGGCGTGGAGGAGGCCGCGGCCCGGCTGCTGGCGCCCGGCTTCCGCACGGGCGGGGCCGGGGCGGTGGACGCCTCGCTCGCGGCGCTGGCCTGGTGCCGGCCGGGGCCCGCCGCGCGCTGGCTGACGGGTGAGGCGCTCGCTGAAGTATCGGTTCGCCTTCAGCGCGCGGCCGTCCGCCCGGCGGGCCAGCACCAGCGCCCCGGCGAACGCCGCGCCGCCGCCGCTCTCACCCGCCACGCCGCCGACCACCGCGTCTTCGAGCAGGCCGCGGAGGTGCGCGGCCAGCGACTGCACGCCCCCTTTCTCGACAACCAGGTCGTACGCGCCTGCCGCGCCCTCCCCGAGTCGCTCCGGGTACGCCCCGGGGCGCGCGCATCCGTACTGCGCGCCGCCCTGGCCGGTGCCGGCATCCGCGACCTGCCGCCCGGCTGGGGAGCGACGTCCCACGCCTCGCACGCGTCGGCGCTACGGGCCGGCCTCGCTGCCGCCGCCGGCCCGCTCCTCGACCTCTTCGACGCGCCCCTGCTGGCCGAGGCGGGCCTGATCGAGGCCGCGGTCGTCCGGGACGCGCTGCGCGCGGCGGCCGCCGGAGAGCCGCTGCCGCTCGACGGGCTGGCGGAGATCGTCTCCACCGAGGTCTGGCTGCGCCGCCTCCTCTCCCGGCGCGGCTCCTGCTGGACGGGCACGGCCCCCGCGTCCGGCAGGCGCCCGGTCGTGGGCGGCGGTGCGCCCCGGCCCGGCCCGTGAGACGTCCGCCGGGGCCTGAGGTCCGGTTGCTCAGCGGACCGCAGGGGACACGCGCTCCGTAAAATGACTGGACGGGCGCGAGTGCGCCGGGCTCTACTCGGGCCCCGACCAGGCAAAAGGAACCACGGTGGGCACGGTGGCAGGAATTCCCGAAGACACGGAGACCGGCGAGGGCGGTCCCGCCCTGCGCGGAGACTGCGAGAGCTGCTTCGGGCTGTGCTGCGTCGCCCTGCCGTTCGCCGCCTCGGCGGACTTCGCGGTCAACAAGCCCGCCGGAAAGCCGTGCACCAACCTGCGGACGGACTTCCGCTGCGGCATCCACACCCGCCTCAGGAAGCAGGGCTTCCCCGGCTGCACCGTCTACGACTGCTTCGGCGCGGGCCAGAAGGTCTCCCAGGTCACCTTCGGCGGACAGGACTGGCGGCAGGCCCCGGACACCGCTCAGCAGATGTTCGACGTGTTCCCGGTCATGCGGCAGCTCCACGAGCTGCTCTGGTACCTGAACGAGGCGCTCACCCTCCCCGCCGCCCGCCCCGTCCACGCAGACGTGCGCCGCCTCCTCGACGAGACCGAAGCCCTCACCCGCCGCGACTCCGCCTCCCTCCTGGAGGTCGACGTGTCGGCCCACCGGCAGAAGGTCAACGTCCTGCTGCTGCGTACGAGCGAACTCGTCCGTGCCAAGGCCGGGCGCAAGACGAAGAACCACCGGGGCGCGGACCTCATGGGCGCCCGGCTCAAGCGGGCCGACCTCCGCGGCGCCAACCTGCGCGGCGCCTACCTCATCGCCGCCGACCTCTCGGGCGCGGACCTGAGAATGGCCGACCTCATCGGCGCCGACTTCCGCGACGCCGACCTCTCGGGCGCCGACCTGACCGGGAGCATCTTCCTCACCCAGCCCCAGATCAACGCCGCCAAGGGCGATGCCGCCACCAAACTGCCGCCCGCGCTGACCCGTCCCCCGCACTGGGCGCCGTCGGCGACCGTCGCGACCCGCAGCTGATCCGCGCGTCGGCCCAGTCCGCGACCGCGACGCGATCCGCCGCGGACCTCGGCTCGACGACCAGGCGCAGCGTCCTGCGGCCCGCCAGCGGCGCGTGGACGGGGACGGCCGGACGGCCGCCCCGCACCAGGCCCGAGCTCCACAGGCGCTCGCCGTCCGCGTAGACGGAGAAGGTGACGGCGCCCAGGCCCAGCGTCATGTCGTCCACGCCCGCCAGCGCGTCGTAGGACGTGCAGGAACGGTTCAGTTCGATGGTCACCGACGACGCCGCGTGGACGCTCGCCCCGGCGCGGTACGTCGTACCGCCCACTCGCAGCCCGTACCGCTGCCACAGCCAGCTCCCGCCGAGCCGCACCTCCGGCTCGCCGCCGTCACCGTCACCGATGCCGCTGTACCGCAGCTCATTGAGCGCGTAGACGTGCGAGGGAGGCGGCGGGGGAACGGGCGTCGGCCGATGGGGCGTGACCGGCGTGGACGGTTTCGCCTTCGGCAGGCTCGGCGACGGCCGCGGTGTGGGCGAGGCAGGTGGTGTGGGAGATACGGAAGCGGAGGGGCCGACGGAAGCGGACACCGACGCCGATGGTGACGGTGACAGTGCCGGGGATACGGACGGCTTCGGGGCGGACTTCGCCACCAGCGCGGGAGGCGCACTGGGCGCGGGCGAGGCCGTCAGGCTCGGCCGCGGCCCCGGCTTGTGCGGCGGCGCCGGTACGACCGGAGCCGCCGTGGCTCTCGCCTGCGGTCTGTCCGGCGGCGCGGGGGAGTGCCCGGCGACGGCGTACGCGATGACGGCCCCGGTAGCGGCCAGCACCCCCGCCCCCAGCGCCACCTTCACCGGCAGCCCCAGCCCCTCACCCACCACGGCCCCGACCCCGGACCCCCCGACCGAACCACCACCGGCCCCGGCACCGGCGCCTGCCCCGGCAGCAGCCCCGGCACCAGAGCCCGCACCGGCGGAAGCCGCCCCAGCCCCACTCGCCGCACCGCCCGCCCCCGTGGCACCGGCCGACCCGGCGCCAACCGACCCGGCAGCACCTGCAGCGGCTCCCGCACCAGCGACCCCGGCCGCCGCACCCGCCCCGACCGCACCAGCCGCCGTACCCGCCGCGAGTCCCGCGGCGGCCTTGACCGACCAGCCGGCGGCGAACCATCCGATGACCGCGACGGGCAGCAGCGCGCGCAGCCGTTCGTTGACGTCCGCGACCTCCAGCGCCGCCGTACGGCACTTCGCGCAGCCCTCGAGATGCCTGCGCATCCCCCGCTCGGCCCGCGTCCGCAGCCTGCCCCGGGCATACGCGCCGAGCCGGTCGGCGTACTGGGCGCAGTCGCCGCCCGCCATCAGCTGCGTATTCACATGCGCCTGCAGATAGGCCTGCTTCAACCCCTCCCGTGCCCGGTGGGCCAGCACCGCCGTCGCGTTGGCGCTCAGCCCGAGCAGCGGGCCGACATCGCCCGGCGACTCCTCCTCCACCGTCGTGTGCCACAGCACCGTCTGCCATCGCTCGGGCAGGCTCCGGAAGGCCTGCACGGCCAGGGACTCCTCGGCCTCCTGCATGGCCCGCACGTCCGCGCCCAGGTTGAGCGTGTCCTCGTCGGCCGTCACCGATGAGGACGCCGCCGACGTGGCGAACACCGCGAAGTCCTCGACCAGCTGCTCGCGCCTGGCCGTCCTCGCCCAGGCCGCCGCGATCCTTCGCACGGTGGTCAGCAGATACGCCCGTACCGCCGAGTCCGGGCCCGAACCGCCGCGCACCGCCTGCAGGGTGCTGGTGAAGACCTCGTTGGTGAGGTCCTCGGCGGTGTGCTCGTCGCGGCAGCAACTACGGGCGTACCGGCGGACCGCATCGGCATGCCGTCGATACAGCTCCTCGTACGCCTCACCGCCCTCGCCGCTGCCACGCAGCTGGGCGACCAGCTCGAGATCCGACGGAGGCACGTCCGCGTCGTCGGCACCGACCTCGGCGACGACCTCGGCACCGCCCTTGGAGCCGGCATCACTACTGGCGTCGGTCCTGGCACCAGCACTGACATCGGTACCAGCACTGACATCGGTACCGGCACCAGGCTCACGACCTGCCTTGGCAGGAAGAGCCGGAAGCCCCGACCGCGCAGGCGTCCGCTGCTGCGGAACCTCGGGATCAGGGCTGTCGCTCCACAGATCCAAGGAAGCGGAAGCGAACGGACCACCCTGGCCGGGCACCTTGTGCGGCGCCGGTGGGTCGTCCGACTCCTCGCTTCTGCGCGGCTCTTCTCGCCCGTCAACACCCATAGCGGATGCTCCCCGTACACGCCGTCACACACGAATACCGAGCAGCGTCGCACACGGGAGTGCCCAGAAATCATTTCGCGAACGGCAACCACTCATCCGGGTTCTGTTCGCGTGCTCGGGCACGGGATGTCACTCGAACAGATGAGGATTGTTGAACACCAGCCCCCTTCTGCCGGCCTGCTCCTCCGTGGGCTCTCCGGAGAAGGAGGCCCACGGAAGTACCGCGCCGACCGTGATGACTGCTGTGGTGACCGCGATCGCCGCGGTTACTGCACGGGCCGCGAACGGAGGCCTTCCAGCAGGATGTCCAGCAGCCGCGAGGACGCCGCCGCCTGCTGTGCCGCGTCCGGAAGCGACGGAGCCGCCGTCGCGATCACCAGCAGTACATCGGCGACCGTCACGTCGGCGCGCAGCTCACCGGCCGCCCGCGCCCGCTCGACCAGCCGGCCCACGACGTCGAGCAGCGCCGCGGCACCCGCGTCGTCCCGCTCGTCGACCGCTGTCGGCCGCTGCTCGACCAGACGCAGCTCGTGCAGCTGACCGCCACCGATCCCCGGCTGCCGCTGCTGCGGCACACGGGCCCGGTCCGGCACCGCGGCCTGCAGGCGCTGCTCCTCGGACTCCACGTCGACGCCGACCCGCAGGACCTGCGGCGGCAGCAGCCGGCCTGCGCCGGACGCCACCGACGTGCGCAGGAACCGGGACAGCGCCGACCACGGCTCGTCCTCCTGCCCCAGCGCCGTCCGCGCCTGCTCGGTGAGCCGGGCCGTCTCTTCCTCGGCTATGCGCCGGACCAGCACGTCCTTGCTCGGGAAGCGGCGGTAGACCGTCCCCACTCCGACCCGGGCCCGGCGTGCCACGTCCTCCATCGGCGCCCCGTACCCCAGCTCGCCGAAGACCTCGCGAGCCGCCCGCAGCACATGTTCCAGATTGCGCTGTGCGTCCACGCGCAACGGCGTATTACGGCCACCCGTGCCGTCAGCCGTCGCGACAGCAGCAGACCAATGAGAGCTCTGAATGTGCATACGTTCCCCCGGTTATGACGTCTCCCCCCGGAGACTCCCCGCCCTGACTGCCGGGGCACGTCTCGACACCCCGACGGAGTACGAACATAGTTGAGCCCAGGTCAAGAAAGAAGGGGGTAGCTCCGCACAGGCCGTCCCCGATTGGAGTACGGACCTGCTCCCCCTTGATTCTGCACCACCGCACCACCCCGCCGCATCCCCCCTGACCTGCGAGCCTTTCCCGCAGAGCGGCTTTCTCGAGACGGACGGATCAGCTCCGGCACCGGTCATACATTTCGCGAGTCCTGTGGACAAACCACCGACGTCGATGCGTCATGAGGAGGAGTTGTGCCACAACGCGAGAACGACCGAGTACGAGCGAGCACGACGGGTACCCGAGTAGAGCCGAGTACAGCCGACAACTGCCGAGGACGACGCGACGACGCGAGGAGGAAGAGGCCTTGGTGAACGAACCGGCGCGGGAGGGGCGGGCAGGACACGAGGGGCAGACGGAGGAAGCAGGCCGGACAGCGCCGGAAGAGCGGGAAAAGCAGGACCGGCAGGAACAGCAGGACCGGCAGGAACAGCAGCAACAGCGGGAGCGGCGGGAACAACCCACGCGGCAGGCACAGGCACAACCCACGCCCCCCGAAGGAAACGAGCAGCCCCCCATCCCGACCCGCATCCTCGTCATCGGCGGCGGCTACGTCGGGATGTACACCGCCCTCCACCTCCAGCGGAAGCTCAGGCGCGGCGAGGCGGAGATCCTGGTCATCGACCCCGAGCCGTACATGACCTACCAGCCCTTCCTCCCCGAGGCCGCCGCCGGCTCCATCTCGCCCCGCCACGTCGTCGTCCCGCTGCGCCGGGCCCTCGGCAAGTGCCAGTTCGTCACCGGTGAGGCGGTCGCCATCGACCACGCCAAGCGCACGGCCAGCATCAAGACCCTCGCCACCGAGGACGAGGGCACCGGCCCCATCGACATCCACTACGAGGAACTGGTCCTGGCCCCCGGCTCCATCTCCCGCACCCTCCCCATCCCGGGCCTCGCCGACTACGGCATCGGCTTCAAGACGGTCGAGGAGGCCATCGGCCTGCGCAACCACGTCCTCGAACAGCTGGACATCGCCTCCTCCACCCGCGATCCCGAGGTGCGCGACGCGGCGCTGACCTTCGTGTTCGTCGGCGGCGGCTACGCGGGCGTCGAAGCGCTCGGCGAGCTGGAGGACATGGCCCGCTACGCCACGCGCTACTACCACAACATCGAGCCCGACGATCTGAAGTTCATCCTGGTCGAGGCCACCGGCCGGATCCTCCCCGAGGTGGGCGAGGACATGGGCCGGTACGCCGTCCGGGAGCTGCGCGGCCGCAACATCGACGTACGCCTCGACACCCGACTGGACTCCTGCGAGAACCGTGTGGCCGTCCTCAGCGACGGCTCGCGCTTTCCCACGCGCACGCTCGTATGGACGGCGGGCGTCAAGCCGCACCCGATCCTCGCCGCCGCCGACCTCCCCCTCGACGAGCGCGGCCGGCTCAAGTGCACCCCGGCCCTGCGGATCGAGGGCGTCGAGCACGCGTGGGCGGCGGGGGACGCCGCGTCCGTCCCCGACCTCACGGCCGAGAACGGCGGCACGATCTGCGCCCCCAACGCCCAGCACGCCGTGCGCCAGGCCAAGGTCCTCGCCGAGAACATCCTGTCGTCGCTGCGCGGCAAGGACCTCCAGGACTACCGCCACAAGTACGTCGGCTCGGTCGCCTCGCTCGGCCTCCACAAAGGCGTCGCCCATGTGTACGGGAAGAAGCTCAAGGGCTACCCCGCATGGTTCATGCACCGTGCCTACCACCTCAGCCGGGTGCCGACCTTCAACCGCAAAATGCGCGTCCTCGCCGAATGGACCCTCGCGGGACTCTTCAAACGTGAGATCGTCTCGCTCGGCTCGCTGGAGAACCCCCGGGCCGAGTTCGAACTGGCCGCAGGCACCGGCCGTCACCCGGAAGCGAGTTGAAGCACGGTCCGTCGGCGGGGCATCGCGGCAGGTCGCGGGCGGGGACGGGAACACGCGGCGCGTTCACCCGACACGGCGCCTGACGGATGTCAGTCCTGTCGGCCACACTGGTCGTGTGACCATGGGTGGGCTGGTATCAGCGAAGAGTAACAATCATGAGGATTCGGACGTTTGCTGCATTCCTTCGGGGGCCGTTCCCCGCACCGCCGGCGGCGGCCCCACACCGGGCCCGCGGCTGAGCCACCCCACGTGCCCCGCGCGGCACACCACGCGGCATCCCCTGGGGCAGCACTTCACACGGCACCCCATGTGGCATCCCGCGTCGCCGAGCTGATCCGGAACGACTCCGCGAGGTAATCCTCAGTGAACTTCACCCGCTGGAGCGCCCGGCTCCCCGGCACACAGCGCCGAGCAGCGGCCCGCGCCGACCGCACACCCGCCGCGGCCCCACAGGCCTCCGCCGCGTCCACCGCCGCCGGATCCGGGCCCGGGACCGGCACCGGCACCGGATCCGTGCCCGCCGCCCGGGCCGAGGCCGCCCCGGCCAAGGACGCCGAGCCCGTCACTCTCGACGGCCTCTCCGTCCACGACATCCTCGGCAAGGTCCCCGCCCTCGCCACCGTCGTCTACGGCCCCGACCACCGCATCGCCTACGTCAACGACGCCTACGCCGCCCTCTTCGGCCCCCGCCCCACTGGCACCCGCGCCCGCGACACCCTCCCCGAGCTCGAGGAACTCGGCCTGCTCCCCCTCATGGACCAGGTCCTGCGCAGCGGCAAGCCCCGCACCGTCAAGTCCCGCCGCGTGACCGTCCCCGCACCACCGGACGGAACCACCACCCAGCCGGCCACCATCGACCGTGGCCCCCGCCCCCGGCACGGCTACTACACCTTCACCTGCTCCCCGATCGCGGTGGGAGAAGGCAAGGATGCCCAGCGCGGCGTCCTCGTCTTCGCCGCCGACGTCACCGACCAGGTGGAAGCGGCAGAACGCCTGCGCGTCAGCGAACGCCGCCAGCGCGAGGCGGCCGTCACCCTCCAGCGCAGCCTGCTCCCCCAGGAACTGGAACAGCCCGACGACCTCCGCGTCGCCGCCACGTACCAGCCCGGCGGCAAGGACACCGCCGTAGGCGGTGACTGGTACGACGTGATCACCCTCGGCGCCGGCCGCACCGCCCTCGTCATCGGCGACGTCATGGGCCGCGGTGTGCGCGCCGCCGCCGTCATGGGCCAGCTGCGCACGGCCGTACGGGCCTACGCCCGCCTCGACCTCCCGCCCCACGAGGTCCTGCAGCTCCTCGACGGCCTCGCCGCCGAGATCGACGCCACCCAGATCGCCACCTGCGTCTACGCCGTCCACGATCCCAACGAGGGACGCCTCGTCTACGCCTCCGCCGGACACCTGCCCATCCTCGTCCGCGACCCCGACGGCACCGTCCGCCGTGCCGCCGAACCCACCGGCCCCCCGCTCGGCACCGGCGGCTGGCTGCACACCTCCGGCACGGTGGCCCTGTGCCCCGGCTCCAGCGCCGTCCTCTATACGGACGGACTCGTCGAACGCCGCGACGAGGACATCGACGAAGGCGTCGCCGCCCTCGAACGCGCCTTCGCCGGAGCCACCGGCTCCCCGCAGGTCATGTGCGACCGCCTCATCCGCGCCCTCGGCGTCACCCAGGAACACGACGACGACGTCGCCGTCCTCGTACTCCAGCACCCCGCCCGCACGGGACACGACGCCGAGCTCTTCCACAACGCCGCGCTCGAGCTCCTCGGCGGAGTCGAGGCCGCACCCCGCGCCCGCGCGTTCGCCTCCGGCGTCCTGGCCAGCTGGCGCTTCCCCACCGACCTCCGTGACCTGGGCGTCCTGGCGGCGAGCGAGCTCGTCGCCAACTCGCTCCAGCACGGCACACCCCCCATGCGCCTCCGCCTGCGCCGCACCGACCGCCGCCTGATCATCGAGGTCACCGACGGCGACGACCACCTCCCGCGCCGACGCCGCGCCGAGCCCGCGGACGAGGCCGGCCGGGGCATCTCGATCATCGCCACGATCGCCTCGTCCTGGGGCTCCCGCCGCACACCGGGCGGCGGAAAGGCGGTGTGGTGCGAGTTCGCACTGCCGGCGGGGCACGGATGACGGCAGATGAAGACATACGAAAGCGCCGGGGGCGGGAAGTAACGACTTCCCGCCCCCGGCGCTCGCGCATCGGCGCGCAGCTATATATCGGCGCGCGCAGCTATATACAGACCAGGTAGCTACGGATCAGGCGGCTACGGCCACGCGATCGGCCGACTCAGCCGGCCCGACCGAGTCCGCCGACTCGACCGGATCCACGGATCCGGCAGCCGCCCGGGCCTCCGCCCGCTGGGCCCTGCCGACGAACGGGTTGTCCTGAGCGGCGGTGAGCCGACGGCCCAGCCGCAGCGCCAGAACGGTGATGCCGAGCGAGAACATGATCAGCAGCGACACGTACGCGACGTGCAGGCCGAGCCCCACCAGCAGCGCGCCCAGCAGCGGCCCCGAGGCCATCGCCAGCTGCTTCACCAGGGCGAAGGCCGAGTTGTACTGACCGATCAGCGACGCCGGCGCCAGGTCGGCCACCAGCGGTGCCACGGTCGGGGACAGCATCGACTCGCCGACGCCGAACAGCACGTACGTCGAGATCAGCAGCCCCGTCGCCACCGCCTGGGCCCCGTGCACCAGGCCGGACAGCGCCGCCGCGACCCACGCCACGGTCCAGATCAGCCCGACCAGCGCCATGACCCGGCTGCGCCGGCGCCGCTCCACCAGCTTCAGGACGACGAACTGCGTCACCACGATGGCGGCCGTGTTGGCGAACAGCGCGATGCCCAGCGTGGCGGGGGAGACCCGAGTGACCTCGGTGGCGTATGCCGCCAGACCCGCCTCGAACTGTCCGTAGCAGGCGAAGAACATCACGAAGCCCAGCGCGCACAGCCACACCATCGAGCGATCCCGCATCAGGGCGCGCCACGCACCCTCGGGCCGCTCGCCGGTCGGCATCGCGTCCTCGACCTTGGGGGCGGCGGGCAGCCGTACGGTCGCCACGGTCGCACCCAGCACCAGGAACATCACCGATTCGATCCCGAACAGCCGGATGAAGCTCGACGCGGCGTGCTCGTCGACCATGAGGCCGCCGATGAGCCCACCGACGCCGAGGCCCAGGTTGTTGAGGAAGAACTGCGTGGCGAACGAGCGCGAGCGGGTCAGCGGCGTCGAGCACCACACGATCATCGTCGCGAGCGCCGGCTGGATCACCGCTATACCCGCACCGAGCGCGGCGGCGGAGGCGATCACCAGCGGAGTGCTGCCGGACAGCCCCATCCCCAGCGAACCGATCGCCGCCGAGACCGTACCCACGATGGCCACGGGCAGCGGACCCCGCCGGTCGATCGCCCGACCGGTGAAAGGCAGCACGATCAGCGCCGCCACGGCCAGCGTGAACAGCGTCAAACCCGCTGTCCCCGCTCCCAGGCCCCGCACCTTCGCCACATAGACGTAGAGATACGGAACCGTGAAGCCGTTGCCGAACGCGCTCAGCGCGTTGCCCAACTGGATCCGGCGCAGTGCCGCGCCCATCGCGGTGGTCACACTCACCCCTTGAACTTGAAGACTTCAGACCTAAACTTCGAAGCTAAACAGTACATCGCGAAGGTCTTTATGTCGAATGGTTTCTGCCATACTGCCGCTCATGGCTGACACCCCCGGGCCCGCCGAGCCGAGCCTCGAAGAGCAGATCGCCGCCTACCAGCGCGAATTTCAGGGCCTCGATCCCCAGGTGGAGCGGGTCGTCTCCGCCCTCAGCCGTCTCAACCGGCGCATGAACGTCGCGTACGGCCGCCAGACCGCCGAGCTCGGCATCAGCAACGCGGAGTGGGAGGTCCTCAAGGCCCTCGTCCTCGCCGGCGAGCCCTACCGCCTCGGCCCCGGCGACCTCGCCAGGCGCCTCGGCCTCACCCCGGCCGCCATGACCCACCGCATCGACCGCATGGTCGCGGAAGGCCTCGTCACGCGGGAGCGCGACGAGAGCAACCGCGTGCGCGTCATCGTGGGCATTACAGAGGAGGGGCGAGCCAAGTGGCTCGAGGGCCTCCGGATGGCCACGGTCTTCGAGGAGGAACTGCTCCAGGACCTCTCCGGCGACGAACGCACCCAGCTCGGCGCGATGCTGACCCGGCTCCTCCGCCGAGTGGAAGAGGCCCAGCCGGACGCCGGCGGACGCCTCACCGACCTGGACTGAGACCCGGTCAGAGGCGAGTTGACACGGGTCTACCGGATCCGTAATGTTCTCCGAGTTGTCGCGGGGCCGGTACGGCTCAACGGCAGCCAA